>CAVQIH010000011.1:0-111044 GCA_963712585.1 uncultured Chloroflexia bacterium | reverse complement strand
TTGCCGCTGACTGCCTCGATCAGCCGGGCGCTGATGCGGACATGCTCGCCGATGCGCCGTACGCTGCCCTCGACCACAAGCGCACGCCCAGCTCGCGGCAGACGTCGCTCGAGATCGACGCCTCGCCTCTATAGCGGAACGACGAATTGCGGGCGATCACCTGCAGGGTCGGAAACCGCGACAGCTCGGTGATGATGTCCTCGCTCACGCCGTCACAGAAATGCGTCTGCGCGGGACCGCCACCGAGATCGAGGAATGGGAGCACTGCGATCGACGGCTTGTCCCCCGCCGCGCCCGACGGCGCCGTCGCGGCGACAACCGCCGTGCGCTGCCTGACGCGCTCATAGACTTCGACGGTCGCCGGCTCGGGCTCGGCCTTCTGCTGGTGCAGCCGCTCCCTCAGTCCTTCATAAATCTTGAAGGCCTGCGAACGCTGGCCACGGTCGGCCAGGATTTGCATGAGCGTGCGGCAGGCCGGCTCGCACAGCGAGTCCTGCTGCAACAGCCGCTGTGCCGCCTCCTCGGCGGCGTCGCGGTCGCCATCGCGCCAGGTGCGCTCCATCTGGTCGCCAAGGGCGCGGCTAAAAATCGCCTGCAGGCGTTGGCGTTCCGCCGCCAACCACTTGCCGAAGGCGGGATCGCTGACGGTGACGCCGTCGAACAGGGCGCCGCCATAGAGCGCGCAAGCTTCGGCCAGGCCGCCTGCGCCGGCCAGGCGTTCGAAATCGACGGCATCGGCTGCGATGGCGGCGGGATCGAGGGCGACGGCCTCCTTATCGGCGATCAAGGGCGACGGCTCGCCGAGAGCGCGGTGCAACTCCGCCAGGGCCGTGCGCAGGCTGGCGCGCGCCTGCTCCGTGCCGCGGTCGCTCCACAAGAGACCCATCAGTTTCCGACGCGGCCAAGGCTTGCCGGCGGCAAGCGCGAGGCAGGCCAGCAGGGCCTTGGCCTTCCCGCTGCGGGGCGTCACGACGCTGCCGTTTCCGGCGCGCAGCTCGAAGCTGCCCAGCATGCGAACCCGCAATTTCACCGGCTCGATCTGGGCCATCCGACGTGACGCCATCCCTGCTGCCGCCGTGAAACCGGATTTTACGGAAGTTTAACGGCAGCAGCAAACGGGCCGACCTTACAACGGAAGCAGGTAGCGAGGGACGCAATGCTGCCTCGGCTTCGCGCCCACCAACCGCCAAGAACAAGAGAACAAGGAGATCGCGATGGAGCCGGTCAGTGTGGCTTCTCTACGCGGGAGCGGACAGCGGTGGGCGTCTCACCGAACAGGCGGCGGAACGAGCGATTGAAATGGGAGATGTCCGAGAATCCCTACTTCGAGTGCGATGTCGGTGATGCGCCACGCGCTGCCGTCGACGTGGCGCAGGAGCTGATGCGCTTTCCGCAACCGCAATTCGCTCAGGTGGCGAGTGAAGGATCGTCCGGCACATTCGAACAGCCGTTGGAGGTATCGCGGCGAGATGCCGACGCTGGCCGCCACGTCGGCGACGCTCAGAGCCGGTTCCCAGTACCGCTTGGCGATGACGTCGAGCGCGGCGCGCAATCGCATCGCCTGCAAGGAATCGGCAGCCTGATCGACGGCGCAGCCGGTGCCGGCGCCGAGCAGGGTTGCGGCATCGAACAGATGCCGGCGCACCATGCTCTGGGTGTCGGGGTCTTGGAGAGGCTGCTTTCCGACGAAAGCGACATAGGCCATCAGCAGTCGCAATGCTTCGGTCCCGGCGGGAATATGGCGCATGACCCACTGGTCCGCGTCCGGGGCGTATCGGAGCAGCTCCGCCGCGGGAAACATGATCGAACAATGAGTGAAGGGCTCTGCGGAAGCGAGGCTGCCGGTCTCGGACGTCCGCAGGAACGCGGCGTCGCCGGGCCTGAGGACGATCTCCCGCCCCCGCTGCGTCACGCTGATGCGGCTGCGGCGGCAGACGGCGAGCGAAAAGACATCGTCGCCGTCGCGCACCAGCTCCTGATCGCGAAAGCTGCGGCCCCCGCTCTGCGAAACCTTCGCCGTCCGCAAGGGTCCGGCGATCGGCTCGACCTCCGCCCAGAACTCTTCGTCGGAAACGGGATTGAAATCGAGGTTCAGCAGGCGCCGGCCGACGACGTCGCGCCAGGTCTTGATGGAGCTGATCGGCTTGGCGGGCGCACCCATGGCTGCTTCCCGATCCACCCATGGAGCCCGCGCTGTCCATCCGGAAAAGCCAGCCGGGCCCTTCTGGGGCAAGCCTACAGACGCCTTCCAACCTTGGCAATAAGCGCACACCCGGTCGGTCCGCTTATGCGCAATATGCCAAGACCAGTCGACGCCATCGCGAGAGGATCAAGCGCGATCCTACATCCTACGGTCGTGGAATTGGCGGGAAAGAATTCATCGGTTTCGTGTGTTCATGCTATGGGTGGGTGGCGAGGGGACAATTTCCCGTGCTGATTGAACGAGATGAACCGCTCGAGTCCTTGCTGAGCGCGGCGCGCCGCGCCGCGGCCGGCCACGGCAGCACCGTGATCCTCGGCGGGGAGGCGGGGATCGGCAAGACCTCTCTGCTGCGGCGAGTTTGCCCAGCATATCAGCGGCAAATACCGGGTGCTGTGGGGCGGATGCGAGGCCCTGTTCACGCCGCGCCCGCTGGGTCCCCTGCAGGACATGGCGCCGATGCTCGATCCGCGCGTGACCGCGCTCCTGGACGAAGACGGCAGCGCCTGAGCGGCTCTTTCCCATGCTCTTGAATTCGCTCCAGGACGCGGCCAAGACCACGGTCCTGGTGTTCGAGGACGTGCATTGGGCCGACAATGCGACACTGGATCTGGTCAAGTATCTGGGGCGCCGCGTCTCCCTGCTTCGCGCCATGCTGGTGCTGACCCTGCGCAGCGATGAGATCGGCGTCGACCATCCGCTGACCCAGGTGCTCGGCGACCTGCCGTCGGCCGCGACCACGCGCATCGCGTTGCAGCCGCTGTCGCCCGAGGGCGTTGTCATGCTGGCGCAACAATCGGGCCGCTCCGGCTCCGATCTGCACCGGATAACCGCGGGAAACCCCTTCTTCGTCACCGAGCTCCTGGCCGGCAATGACGCCATGCCCGTGCAGGTTCCGCCGTCCATTCGCGATGCGGTGTGGTCCCGCTTTGCGCGCCTGGCGAAGGCCGAGCGCGAGGTGCTGGAGGTGATCTGCATCGTGCCCGGGAGCGTCGAACGCTGGCTGCTGCGCGCGCTCCTCGGCGCAGAGGCGGATGCTTCGGTGGACAGCTGCGTTGCCCGCGGCATGCTGCAACGGGACGAGCAGGGCGCCGTCCGATTCCGCCATGAACTCGCGCGGCAGGCGACGCTCGATCGATTGAGTCCGGCCGCCCAGCGGGCGCTGCATGCGCGGGTCGAGGCGGCGATGGCCGAAGTTCCCGTAGACCAGGCGAATGCGTCGCTGTCGCGCCGGGTGCACCACGCCGCCGGCGCCGACGACGGGACGCGCGTTCTCGACCTGGCGCCGAGTGCGGCGGCGCAGGCGGCGCGCCTGGGCGCGCATCAGCAGGCCGCCGCACACCTGGCGACGGCGTTGCGCTATGTCGACGCAGGCGCCGAGTGCACTAGCCGCGCAACTCTATGAGGACTGGGCCTATGAGGCCGGGCTGGCGCTGCGCATCGACGACCCGGTGATCGAGGCGCGGCAGCGCGCCATCGCGCTTTGGCGCGAGCTGGGGCGGCTGGACAAGGTCGGCCTCAACCTGCGCTGGCTGTCGCGGCTGCACTGGTACCGCGGCGAAGCGCGAAGGCGAACGACTATGCCGACGAGGCGGTGCGCGAGCTGGAGGGCCTGCCGCCGGGGCCGGAGCTGGCGATGGCCTACAGCACGCGCTCGCAGCTGCACATGCTGCATGACCGCATCGACGAAGCGATCGACTGGGGCCTGCGGGCGATCGCGCTGGCGGAACAGATGGGCGAGACCGAAACCCGCGTCCATGCCCTGAACAATGTCGGCACCGCGCTGCTGCTCTCCGGACGGCCGGGCGGCCGCGAGCGGATGGAGGAAAGCCTGGCGCTGGCGCTGGAGCACGGCTTTCACGAGCACGCGGCCCGCGCCTACACCAACTTTGCCGAGTATGCGGTGATCTTCAAGGACTTCGCGCTGGCGGAGCGGATCCTGGCCGAAGGCATCGCCTTCGACACCCGGCACGATCTCGATGCCTGGACCGCACTATCTGGTGGGCCGGCAGGCGCAGCTTCGCATGGAGCAAGGCCGGCTGCGCGAGGCCGAGACGATCGCGCGCGGGGTCATGCGGCTGGAGCGTCTGACGCTGGTGATGCGCCTGCCGGCCCTGACCGTGCTCGGCCGGGTGCGCGTGCGCCTCGGCGAACCGCGACGGCCCGGCCTTGCTGGAACAGGCGCTGAAGGAAGGGCTCGCGACCGGCGAGCCGCAGAATATCTGCGCCAGCGCGCCTGGCGCTGGCCGAGGCTGCCTGGCTCGCCGAGGATCCGAGCGCCTGCCACGAGCAGCTCGACCGAGCTCGCGGCCATGCGGCTCGACAACTTCGATCCCTGGGAACTGGGCGAAGCTCGCAACCTGGTGGCGGCGGAGCGGGATGAAGATGCCGCCGTCCGCTGCCGCTGGAACGGGCCGGCCGCGCCGCGGGCGGCCGAACTGCGCGGCGATCCGCTCGCCGCCGCGGAGGAATGGTCGCGCCTGGGTCTGCCCTATGAAGCGGCGCTCGCCCTGATGCAGGTGGGCGGAGCCGGGGCCGGCGCAGCGTTGATCAGCGCCGTCGTCGATGTTCGAGGCGATCGAGGCGCGCGCCGCCGCCATGCTGGCGCGCCGGATGGCGCGCCGCCTCGGCGTCGCCGGCCAGCTGCCGAAGGCGCGCCGCGGGCCCTACATTCCGCGCGCGGCCATCCGCTCGGCCTGACCCAGCGCGAGCTGGAGATCCTCGGCCTGATCGCCGAAGGCATCGGCAACCGGGAGATCGCCCGGCGCCTGGTGCGCTCGCCGCGCACGGTCGAGCATCATGTCTCCGCCCTCCTCGGCAAGCTCAACGCCGCCAACCGGATGGACGTCATGCTGCGCCTGCGCAGCGAGCCCTGGCTGCTGCCCGCCGCCGAGACGCGGGATCTCGCGAAAACTAGGTAGCCCTAAATCGAAAATTGGGTGGTCGCTCCCACGCGCCGCAACTGCAGCGCGCGTAGGGTGGAACTGACTGTCCTCCGAAGGAGGACGGGTGTCAGCCGCGACACTGCCCGCCGGGCGCGAACCCATGGGAGGCCCGTATGACGATCGTGAACTTTGCCGACAAAACGACTTCCGGACTCGATGAAGACGCATTGACGACCACGACGCCGGGGGAACGGGTCTTCAATTTCGGGCACTTGAAGACATCGGGCGATCTTGCGAACGGCATCTTCGGTGGGGCGGACGGGGTATCGGTCCGCAATTTCGGCCGGGTCGAAACCAGCGGCTTGGGGGCTGCTGGAATTCTGGTCCAGGGCGATGACGCTCGGATCGTGAATTTTGGCCGGGTCGAGACCCATGGGGATCTGCTCGATCCCGATCCCAATGTGGACGACGACGAGATCTTCGCGGAGGGCATCACCGCCGAAGGCGATCGGTTCAAGATCGCTAACTTCGGCCGCGTTCACGTCGATGGGGACGGCTCCTCCGGTTTGGCCGGGATCGGCGCGAACGGCGTGGTCGTCAATTTCGGGGTGGTCGACAGCGCAGCCACCGGGTCGTCCGTCATCGCCGTTGAGGGCGCCGGTTCGCGCGTCGTCAATGCAGGCCGGGTGAACCTGGGTGGCGACGATAACTCAGCCCTATTCGTCCGTGGTGAAGAGGCAAGCGCTGTCAATTTCGGCGCCATCCGGATTGACGCCAACAACAATGTGGGCCTCGAAGGCGTGGAAGCGAATACGAGCCTCACCAACAAAGGCACAATCCATATCGATGGCGAGGAAACGCCGGCATGGCGGCCTTTGGCGACGGCCACCGGGTCAGCAACTTCGGCCGCATCGAAGCCCATGGCGACTTCTCCGCCGGCATCAAGGCGCTCGGCGTTGTGCTGTTCGACGTCGTCGGCGTCGATCTTGAGATTAATAACGCCGGCCACGTCACGACCGACGGCAACCTTGGTTTGGCCTCTCGCTGGGTCTGACCAGCGTTCCTCAGATCGGTGGCTTCCTTGGCTTCATCCCTGCCGAGAGCGGCGTCATCAGGAATAGCGGCTTGGTCGAGACGCACGGCGACGGCGCGGCCGGCGTCGTCCTCTGCGGCACCGACAATCAGCTCACAAACAGCGGCCGGATCGTCGCCAATGGCGGCGAGTTCGACGGCGAGCCGTTCGGGCCGTTCCGGGCCGCCGGCGTGGTGGTGACCGGCGACGACGCGCTGGTTCAAAACAGCAGGTCGGGCGTCATCCTGTCGAAGAATGGCGATTCCGCAGCCGTCGAGATCAACATCATCGAGCGGGACGGCTTGTCGAACCCCGACACGTCGTGCCGGCTGGAGAACTCCGGCCTTATCAAGGGCGCCGGCATCGCCGTTCTCTGCGGCGCCGGCGAAGAGACGGTGGTCAACCATGGACGCATCGTCGGCGATGTGCGGGCCAGTGCCCGACTGAGCGGCGGAGCTGGTGCCCCTTCCCGCCCTTCGATGGCCAGGAGCGAATCGGTGGCCGTCGCGTCGGCCGGCCGGGCGTCGACCACCGCTAGGTCGATGGCCACCTCGCCGGGGCGCGGATCGCCGAGCGAGGCCACCGCCGCCGCGGGCCAATCCCCTTCCTCGTACTCCGCGCGGATCTCGGCCTCCGCCCGCCAGCGCGGCCGCCGAAGGAGGATCGCTCGCCACACGTCGGCCTGGGCCGGGCTGATCGTGCCGTCACCCGGCCGCGGGTCGGCGGAGAGCAGTTCGCCTCGAGCCCAAAGCGCGGCCTGGTGAAGGAGGGCGTACTCGTCGAGGTCGGCGTAGGCCCAGAGTGCCTCGGCCGGCGAACTCTCACCGGCGAGCGCCCGCACGCTCGGGCCGAAGACTTCGGCCAGGTCGAGGTCGATGGCCCGTACCGCACGGTGGAAGTAGACCTGCTGGTACATGAACAGCCGGGCGGTCAGGAACATCTCCAGGGCGCCGATGCCGGGCTCGTAGAGGGTCAGCCCCCGTGGCCCGATGAAGCAGTAGCGACGGAGCCGTTCCGCATCGACGGGGCCGATCGCCACGCCCGTCAGGTAGGCGTCGCGGCGCACGTAGTCGAGGTTGTCGACCGTGAAGACGCCCGACAGGAGCGGCTGGAGGAGGCGGACCCAGCGGGGCATCTCGGGGTCGGCGAGGGCCGGCTTGGAGACCAGGAAGGCGATCCAGGCGGGGTTGATCACCTCGCCGTCGGCGAATGCCGAACGCTCGGCCCGCTCGCCCGGCGCCCGGCGCAGGCCCCGGATCAGGTCGCCCAACTCCCGTTCGATGATGAGCTGCGAGAGGTCCTCGTGGGTGAGTCGCTTGGCCTGCCGTCGGGGATCGGTCGGAGCCTCGAAGCCGACCAGGACGTGGTCGTCGAAGAAGTGGGCGAACGGACCGTGGCCGACGTCGTGGAGGAGGCCGGCGATCCGCAGGGTCTCCACCACGAGGCCCTCGGATGGGGGCCGGCGGTCCGGCTCGGCGGCGAGCAGCGAGCGACGAAGACTCGGAAACAGCTGGTGACCCCAGAGCCCGGCTTCGTGCATCACGCCGAGGCCATGGGTGAACCGGCTGTGCTCGGCGGTCGGGAAGACCCAGCGCGAGCTCTGGAGCTGGCTGATCCGGCGCAGCCGCTGGAGCCAGGCCGTGTCGAGCAGGTCGTCCTCGGCGGCGTGCTCGTCGAGCAGGCCGAGCGCCCGTGCGCGTTCGGATGACAGGCGCTTGGTCAGCTCGATGTAGCCGTGGATCGGATCACTGATCAGGTTGACCGCGGCGAAGCCCGCGGCGAGCCGGTCGCTCAGGGGATCCTCACCGTGCTCGGAGCGCTCCACGCTGAGAGGTTACCGTTCCGGTCTCTCGCGCGGATCCTCAATCCGTAGCGATGGCCGGCAGCTCGGGCGCGCAGGACCAGGGCGGTCGATCCGGTGGCCGAGCGGATGGTCCGCCAGGGGCCTCCATCGACCCGGTACTGGACCTCGAAGTCGCGCAGGCCGGCGGTGTGCGTCTGGAGCTGAGGGTCGTAGCCCGACCAGGCAAAGTCGATCGTCGCGCCGTCACGGCGGGCTTTGACCACCGTGGCTCCGGGTTGAGTGCGGTCGTTCGACTCGGCCAGCACCAGCGAGACATAGAGCCGCCCGGCGCCGTCCGCGGCGCCGACGCCGACGTAGTTGTACCTGTCGCTCATGAGCAGGCGCCAGTGCTCCGGGCTTCCGTGCCAGAGCTCGTAGATCATGGCCGCCGCCGCCGTGCCCCGGGCGTTCGACCAGCCGAGGGTCTCCCCGACCTGGTAGGCCTGGGCTCCGCGCGCGGCGAACATCTGGAGTAGATCCGGGCCTGCAGCGGCGTGGCTGAACGTGCCCGACCCGGCGATGTTGCCGGCCCGCTCGAAGGCGATCTGGTTGGACGGGGTGTCCAGGCGAAGCGGCCGCAGGCCGGCCGCCGCGCGGTCCCGATTGAGCCACGAGACCAGGAGTGAGCGAGTTGCAGCGGTAACCGAAGCCGAATCCGCGGCCCGGCCCACGGCCGGTGTGGCGAAGCCGAACCCGATCACGACCAGAAGGGCGAGCGCGGCGAGCGGCACAGTCCGGCGTCGGTGAGCCATCCGATGGGTACCCTCCGTGGGGCGAGCCGTCCCCCGCGCCGCCACACGCCCCGGACACCGTCCGCAGCCGGAGCGCTGCGCCGGTTATGGTACCCAGGCGGGACCGACCGTGCGCGGGCGCACCGTCGGTCAGCCGGAGCCGTAGAGCTTCGATCCCGCCCGATACGTCGCCGCGATATCGTCGCGCAGCTCGGGCGGCGCGAGAACCTCGGCGTCGGCGCCCCAGCCGAGGATCCAGAGCCTGACCTCGACGATCCCCGACACCGTCGCCCGCCACGTCAACGAGCCGTCCCCGGCGGTTTCGATCCGCTGGCTCGGATGCCACGTCGTCTCGAGGACCCGGGCCGCCACTCGGGGGCTAAATCGAACGGCGACCTCGACCTCGCCCTGGTCGGCGATGATGCCCCAGGCCCGCTCGAGCTGGGCCTCGAGGATGCCGTCGGCCGGCGGTTCGAAGCGCTCCGGGGTGAGAGCGACATCGCGAATCCGCTCCACCCGGTAGGTTCGAACCGCGCCGCGTTCCTCGTCCCAGCCGATCAGGTAGAGGGCGTGGGTGCTGGCCGACGGCTCGATCAGGTAGGGCCGGACGCGAGCCGTCCGAATCGCTCGCGAGGGATCGTAGGTTCCGGCGTCATAGGCGAGGCTCACCACCAGCCGCTCCGCCCACGCTCGGGTCAGCAGGTGGACGTGCCGCAGGAGCCGCTCGTCCACCGGCCGTCGGGCCATCACGTCGAGCGTGCGCGCCACGTGCTGACCGAGCGTCGCGGGGAGCACGGCGGCGAGCTTCTGGAACGCGCCGGCGAGCTCGGGGTCGTACTCGTCGGCGAACTTGGCCATCAGCCGCGCCGAGAGGAAGACCGCCATCGCCTCATGGAGGGTGAATGAGAGCGGTGGCAGGTAGGCCGACGGGTCGACGCCCCAGCGGCCGGCTTCGTTCCACACCGGCAGCCCGAGCTCCAGGTCGAGGTCCTCGAGGTCGCGATACGCCGTCCGCCTCGACACGCCGACTGCCCGGGCCACGTCTGCGACCCGCACGCCTTCGGGGTGCGCCTGGAGGTGGCGAAGGACACGGTAGAAGCGTGCCAGGCGGTCTTGCTTGGCCGACAAACGGTCGCGCTCGTCCACGCGGCTCCCTCGCTGGCGATTCAGGGCCCCGGTGGGCCGATCTCGACCCGCTGGCCGCGATCGGTCGCCGTCATGACAACGCGGACGGTGGCCAGCAGACCACCCGGGTGGAGGGCGCCGGTCTCCCCGTTCACCCAGCCCTCGAGGCGACCGACCGCCTGGTCTCCGAAGATCCAGTAGTCGAGCTCCCCGCGCCAGTGGCGGAGCGACTCGTCGCCGACGAGCCAGGCGACCTCAGGAAAGGCGGATCGGAAGATCGTCCCATCCACGGCAATCCGACAGTGGCGCGCGCGCGCGCCCTCGATGTACGCGAGGCCGCGGTCCTCGCCGGCGATCCGGTTCTCCTCCGAGAGGGCGGCCGCGATGGCCTGGCGGTCGACGGTGAGCGTGGCCAGGCTGGAGGTCGTCGGGGCCCACGCCTGACGCGGATCGCGCGTCCAGCTGCGAGTGCCGAGTCGGGCCGCCCCGTACTGACCCAGGGCTCGCTGTGTGGCAACCTCGGCGGTCCAACGGAAGTCCTCTCCGCTGCGGATCCCGGATAGGTGGACGTCGCCGATGGAGCGGAGGTCGATTTCGCCACTCAGCGCGAGCGTGACCTCGGCCGTCGACCCCGCCCCGAGCGGACCATCGCAGGGCGGCAGGGACGCGTCGGGGTCCGTCGGCCCGAAACGAGACGAGCTGGCCGGCCGGTCGCGCAGGGCGAAGTCGTTGGCGAGTGCGGCACTTCCGAAGGCAACCGCGCTCCCCGCGGTCATCCCGAGGGCCAGCGCCAGCCCGAGCACGAGGCGGCGATTCCGCATCGACCCGCTGCCCAGGATCCGGCGAGCGATCCCGAGCCCGGCGAAGAGGCTCGTGGCCAGGAGGGCGAGCAGCAGCGTGTAGACGGCTTCGAGGGACGGCAGCAGCGTTTGCGGACCGCGTGCGAGGAGCTGGCCCAGCAGGTCGGCGGTCGACGGGATGAGCAGGAGGGCTGCGCCGAGGGCCAGCCAACCGATGAGGGCCTGGGCTCTTGCATCACGCACGACGGGTGGCCAGGCAATCGCCGTCGCGGCCACCAGCGCCGGGCCGGCGGCGGCCAGGCCGACCAGGCGATCGATCGGTCCGCCCGGCGAGTAGCCCAGGATGACGACGGCGCAGGCCAGGGCCCAGAGGGCGGTCAGAACGACGGCGAGCAGACGAAGCTCGAAGGTCCGGACACGCACGGGGCGAGTCTAGTCGAGTCTGCCGCGGAGTTCGTCTGCTGCTCGCGTCACGCCAGGCTGCGCCCGTGCGTCACAACGGACGGAAGAGGGTCCAGGTCTCTTCCCCAACGCTCGAATACGCCGGCCGCGAGGGCGGTTCTCCCTCCTCCCCGCTCTCGCAGTCATCGCTCCGAAGCGACGCCTGTACTCCTCCGGGCGTCGCTTCGGCATTCCGGGAGCGCTCACCCCGCTCTCCCGCGCGCCCCGCAAGTGGCGCGCTACGATCAGCCCACATGGGCCGTCCGTTCGTATCGCTCCTGACCGACTTCGGCGATCGCGATCCGTTCGCCGCGATCTGTATCGGGGTGATCGTCTCCATCTGCCCGGAGGCGCGAGTCTTGGAGATCAGCCGGAGGGTCCGACCCTTTGCTGTCCGCGCCGGCGCGCTCGCCCTCGCGGCCGCCGTGCCGTATCTCCCCGTAGGCGTCCATCTGGCAGTCGTCGATCCGGGGGTGGGCACGGACCGACGACCGATCGCCGTCCGGGTCGCCCGTGGCGACGCCCTGGTCGGGCCGGACAACGGGCTGCTCCTGGTCGCCGCCGACCGGCTCGGGGGCGCGATCGAGGCCCGCGTCCTCGACGATCCCGCCTACCACCGTGCTCCGGTCAGCGCGAGCTTCCATGGCCGAGACATCTTTGCGCCGGTCGCCGCCCACCTCGCCGCCGGCGTGCCGTTTGAACGGCTGGGGCAGGCCGTGCCTCTCGGCGACCTGGTCGGGCTGACGATTCCCCGGCCGGTCGCGAGCGAGGGTCGGCTGGAGACGACGGTCGTCGACGTCGACGGCTACGGCAACGCCAAGCTTGCCGGCGGACTTCACGAGCTCCGAGCGGGCCTGGGCGAAATCAGTGAAGGCACGCCCCTCCTCGTGGAGCTGACGGGAAGCGACAATGCGCCCCGGGTTCTGGTGGCGACCTGGGCCGTCGCGTTCGGACGGGTCGCGAAGGGCAGCCTCCTGGTGTACGAGGATTCGTTCGGTCAGCTCTGCCTGGCCGAGAATCAGGGTTCGGCCGCCGGGCGGTTGGCGCTGGCGGAGGATCAGCCCGTCGTCCTCCGGCGAGGCTAGTCGAGGTGCAGGGGCCGGCCTGGGTGGTTGCGGGCTGCCTGCCTCATGCCGCACACTGCGCGGCGATGACCCACACGAACGCGTCCTGGTCGATGTGTCGGTGCCGGCGGCCCCGCCGTCCAAAGGACGGGGCCTGAGGCGTCGCGCGACCAGGCAGGAGCCGGTCGAAGCGGGGTCGCAGGTCGGTCCCGGGCCGCGGATCCAGGAGGATCTGCGGCCTTTCGCTTTTCGAGGAGGAGCCACCAGATGAAGTCGCTGTTCCGTCCGGCCGCGATCGCCTTAGCCGCGGTGCTCATGGTCGCCGCCTGCACGTCCGGCACGTCACCCACGCCGGCGCCGACCGCCGTCCCGACCGCAGCCCCGACCGCGGCGCCGACGGCTCCCCCCACCGAAGCTCCGACTCCGACCCCCACCCCCGATGCCTGCGCGCCCGCCAACCTCGCGCTCGTCACCCCCGGCAAGCTCACCATCGGGACGGACAACCCCGCCTATCCGCCGTATTTCGAGCCGCGGGATGGCGGCAACACGCCACCGTGGGATTCGGGTGACTTCGTCGGCGATCCCACGGACGGCCAGGGGTTCGAGAGCGCGGTCGCCTACGCCGTCGCCGAGAAGCTCGGCTTCACCGCGGACCAGGTCAGCTGGGTCGTCGTCAAGTTCGACAACTCCTACGCCCCCGGGCCTAAGACCTTCGACTTCGACATCAACCAGGTCTCGTACCTGCCTGAGCGCGCCCAGACGGCCGACCTGACCGACGGCTACTACGTGGTGAACCAGGCGGTCGTGGCTCTCAAGGACAGCCCGATCGCCGCCGCGAAGACGATCACCGACCTCAAGGCTTACAAGTTCGGTGCCCAGGTCGGAACGACGAGCTACAACACGATCGTGAACACGATCGCCCCGGCCAAGGAACCCGCGGTGTACGACTCGAACGACGCCGCGATCACGGCTCTCCAGAACAAGCAGATCGACGGCCTCGTCGTCGACCTTCCAACTGCCTTCTTCGTGACTGCCGTTCAGGTGGAGAACGGGGTGATCGTCGGCCAGTTCGCTCCGCCGGCGGGCGCCGACGCCGAGCATTTCAGCCTAGTGCTCGGCAAGGACAGCCCGCTCACGCCGTGCGTGAACGCGGCGATCGCCGCTCTCAAGGCCGATGGGACGCTCGACGCGATCACCAAGGAGTGGCTCTCCGACAAGGCCAGCGCGCCGGTCTTCCAGCCCTGAGCCGGGTTCGCCGGTAGGGGGCATAGCCCATGGCCTACGCTCCGCGCGGCCCGCTCGATTCCGGAGATCGCATCCATCTCCAAGACTCGAGCGGGCCGTCGCTCGTCCACGACCGGGCCCGCCGGGGCGCCGTCCGTTCGACGACCATCGCGCTGGTCAGCACCGTCGTCTTCTTCGGGGGCCTCGCCTGGATCGTGACGAACGCGCCCGGCTGGCCGGCCGTCCAGCGCTCGTTCTTCAACGGCGCGGTCTTTGCCAAGTCGCTCCCCGCGATCGTCGGGTCGTTCTGGGTCAACATCCAGCTCTTCCTGATCAGCGAGGTCTTCATCCTCGTCCTCGGCCTGCTGATCGCCGTCCTCCGCAGCCTGCCCGGCCCGGTCTTCTTCCCGGTGCGCCTCCTGGCCACGGTCTACGTGGACGTCTTTCGAGCCCTGCCGGGCGTCCTGATCATCTACATCCTCGGCCTCGGGATCCCCGGTCTGGGATTGGCGGGCATCCCGATCGACGCCTTCTTCTACGCGGTCGTCTCGTCTCACCCTCATCTACTCGGCGTACGTCTCGGAGGTCTACCGGGCCGGCATCGAATTCTGTCCACCCGAGCCAGGAGGCGGCCGCCCGCTCGCTAGGCCTGTCGCGCTCGCAGGCCCTTCGCTACGTGGTCCTCCCGCAGGCCGTGCGGCGGGTGATCCCGCCGCTCCTCAACGACTTCATCGGCCTCCAGAAGGACACCGTCGCTCGTCTCGCTACATCGGCGTCGTCGAGATCTTCCGCCAGTCGCAGATCAAGCAGTCCGGCAATCTTCAACTTCACGCCGTACCTGGCCACCGCGCTCGTCTTCCTCGTCATCACGATTCCACTGGCGCGGCTCACCGACTGGCTCGTCGCGCGCGATCGCAGGCGCCTGCTGGCGGCTGCGCGATGAGCATCCAGGCGGTCAGCGGCGGCGACCTTGCGCTCCTCGAGGGGCTGCGCAAGTCGTTCGGGAGCCTCGAGGTGCTGCGGGGGATCGACCTGGAGGTCGCGCGAGCACGAGGTCGTCTGCCTGATCGGGGCGTCCGGGTCGGGCAAGTCGACGCTGCTGCGATGCATCAACCTCCTCGAGCCGATCGACGCCGGGCGGATCTCCATCGAGGGCGAGGACATCACGGCCGCGGTGCTGACGTCGACCGGATCCGGCGCCGAGATCGGGATCGTCTTCCAGGCCTTCAACCTCTTCCCGCACATGCGCGTCCTCGACAACGTCACGCTCGCGCCCGCGCAAGGTCGCTGAAGCTCGCGGCCGGCCGAGGCCGAGGCCGAGGCGCTCGGCGCTGCTCGCGACGCTTCGGACTCGCCGACAAGGCCGCCGAGTACCCCGATCGGCTCTCCGGCGGCCAGCAGCAGCGGGTCGCGATCGTCCGGGCGCTCGCGATGCAGCCCGACCTGCTGCTCCTCGACGAGGTGACCAGCGCGCTCGACCCCGAGCTCGTGGCCGAGGTCCTGGCACGTCATCCGAGAGCTCGCCGCAGGCGGCATGACGATGGTCATCGCGACCCACGAGATGGGCTTCGCGCGCGACATCGCCGACCGCGTCTGCTTCCTCGACGACGGCGGATCCTCGAGGAGGGGCCGCCCGAGCGATCTTCCGAGCGCGCCGCGTGAGGAGCGGACGCGCCAGTTCCTCGCAGCGCATCATCGAGGCCGGGCGGCTCTAGCGGGGCCCCTCTGGGCGCCCGCCGCCGTTGGCTCCGGCTGCGCCGGGCCGGTCCGCGGCGGCGTCGACGAAGAACCGCCACAGACGGTCGAACGCCGGCGGGCGTCGACTCGGTTCGCTCGGGATGGCACTGCACCCCGATGATGAAGGCGTCGCGGTCGGCGGCCTCGAACGCCTCGACGAGCTCGCCGGCCGGGCTCTGGCGACGCCTGGCAACGACGAGGCCCGGCGCGAGGTCGGCCGGGCGGACCGCCTGGTGGTGGTACGCTGTTGACCGGACACGACGCCGCCGCTCGGAGTTCGGTCGGGAAGAGGATGCGAGCGAGACGGGTACCCGGCCGCAGACGCGAATCGGGTGACGTCTGGCCGGGCCCGTAGCCGCACGGGGCGCCGCGCGTGGCCGTCGACGTCCTGCAGCAGGCTCCCCCCCAGGAAGACGTTGAGGGCCTGGAAGCCGCGGCAGATGCCGAGCACGGGCACGCCCTTCCGGCCGCGCGGCTGCCCAGGCCTGGCCGCCTCCAGGGCATCGCGGTCCGGCTCGACGTCGCGCGATCGCCTCGGCTCGGCCGGCCGTACCGAGCGCGGGTCGAGGTCGGCCCCGCCGCTCAGCAGCAGTCCGTCCATGGTCGCGAAGGCCGCCGCACGCTCCGCACGCCGTGCTCGAGCGCGTCGAGCAGGCACCGGCGCGCCGCCGGGCGACGCGAGGCTCCGCGATATAGCGCGGTTCTTGCGCTCGGCGACGTCGGGTCGGCGGCCTGGCGGGCCGCCTGCACGGTCACCACGATGCGCGGATCGAGGCCGCGGTCGCCGCTTGCATCGAGGCGGTTCAACGGTCCGGGGCAGATGGGCGGTCCGGGGCCGGCGCTCGCCCCGCGGGTCCGAGGCCGAGCCGAAGCCGGGCGCCGCGGTCAGGAGGCGGCGACCGGGGCGGCGGTCGACCGGCGTCGGCGCCTGCAGCACGAACTCGCCCGGCGAGCCGAGCCCTTCGGCGGCGGTGGCGAGTCCGGTCCCGCCCGGTGCGCTTGGCCACGTAGCAGGCGCGATCGGCCGCCAGGAGCACCGCGGCCGCCGTCGGCGCCGTCGGCCGGGAAGGTGGCCACGCCGATGGACGCAGGTCAAGGACGCCTCGCTCGGCCCGCCGAGCCTGCCCGCGTAGCCTCGCGGAGGGCGTCCCGCAGGCGTGCTGCCACCAGCAGCGCCCCGGCTGCCTCGGTACGCGGGGAGGAGCATCGCGAACTCGTCGCCGCCGTAGCGGAAGACCGGTCGCTACTCGCGGCCGGCCGCGCACGATCGCGGCGGCGATCCGCTGCAGCAGCTCGTCGCCCGCCTGGTGGCCAGGGCGTGTCGTTGTACGTCGCGGAAGTCGTCGAGGTCGAGCATCAGCAGGCTGAACCGGTCGCCGCGCGCCGACGGCGCGCTGCGAGCGGCCTCCTGGAAGGTGCCGTGGTTGAGCAACCCGGTCAGGCCGTCGGTCTGGGCGCGGACCTCGACGGCGCGATGGAGCTCCGCGTTCTGGAGGGCGATGGAGGCCTGCGCGGCGAACAGCTGGACGAGCTCGAACTCCTCATCGTCGAGACGATGCTCGGCGCCCAGCCGCTCGACCGTCAGACGCACGCCGATCGCGCCGTCCCGGCCGCGCAGCGGGACGACGATCATGCTGCCCGCGATCGGCGCCGCTGGAGTCGAAGTGCTGAACCCGCGGATCGACCAGCTCGTCGAGCACCAGTTGCGGCTTCGCCGTGGCGGACGACCCAGCTCGCGACGCCTTCGTCGCCGCGCTGCCGCTCGGCTCCAGGTAGTCGTCGGCGTCGACGCCCGTGGCCGATCAACGGGCGCAGCTCGCCCGCGTCGTGCGGTCGAGCACGTCGATGGCGATCGTTGTCGACCTCGACCAGCGCCGCCGAGGCGGTCGGTGATCATGCTCCAGGACGGCTCGTCGGGTCGAGCGTGGAGAGGATCGACTCGGTGATGCGCAGCAGCTCCCGCTGGCTGCGCAGCGCGGCCGCTCGAGCGCCGCGGACTGGTCGCGGAGCTGCTCGGTCGCGTCGGCATTGGCCATGGCCTGCGCGGCGAAGCGAGCCGTAGATCACGAGCAGACGCAGGTCGTCCTCGGCTGAACTGGTGAGGCCGAGCTTGCGAGAGGACGAGGACGCCGAGGACCTGGTCCTCGTACATCATCGGCGCGACGAGCATCGACTCGGGGAGATCGTCCTCCGTGCCGGGGATCGTCTGAGTGCGCGGATCGCGTTCGCGTCGGGCAGGTACTGGGCGACGCCGTGGAGCGCGACCCAGCCGGTGATGCCCTGGCCGACCTTGAGCCGAGCTGGTCCGGCGTCTCGTCGACGTACTCGCCGATCTCGCCCTGCAAGGCGACCGGCGACGAGGTCCTCGTCGCCGACGAGCCGGTAGACCCGCACGTTGTGGTAGTCGATGAGCTGGCTGAGCTCGCTGCACGATCGCCTGGCCGATCTCGCGCACGCTGGTCAGGCGAGTCGAGGCGCGTGCCGAGCTGCTGGATCGACTGGAGCTGCGCGGCCCAGGTCGCCATCTGGGCGTAGTTGCGGGCGTTCTTGATGGCGACGCTGGCCTGCGAGGCGAGCGCCGCCAGGGTGTCGAGCTCCTCGGGGGACCATTCGTGGGCCTCGTCGTGATAGAGGTTCAGCAATCCCAGGAGCTCGTCCCCGTCCAGGAGGGGGGCGGAGCAGAGCGTGTCGAACCCTTCCTGCACGACGGTGGCTCGGTCGCTCCGGCCGCGCGGGTCGTCTCGGTAGTGAACTGAGTACAGGGGACGGCGAGCCACGGCCGCTTCGGCCGGGAGCGAGGGGATCGGGAAGCCGTGGACCGAGTCCAGGTAGCGCCCGGAGAGGCCCCGCGAGGCGCGTGGCTCCAGCTTGCCGCTGGTGAGCTGAAGGAAGAACCCGGCTCGCTGCGCCCCGAACAGGACGAGGGCGTGCTCAACGATCCCGTTCAGGATCTGGTCCAGGTCGAGCTTGCCGCCGATGTCGGCGGCGATCCGGCGTAGTGCCTCGGCCTGCTGGCGCCCGCGCTGGGCCCCTTCGAGGAGCGCTCCGAACCGAACGGATTCTCCCATTAGCGCCGCCACCGCGCGAGCGAAACCGAGATCTTCGGCGCTCACGGGGACACGCTCGTCGCCGCCGATCACGAGCGCCCCCCACGGCTCCCCGTCCGGGGGGATAGCCACCGCCAGGCGGCCGGTGAGGTCCACGCCGGCCGGAAGCCAGTCGGCGTCATCGGAGGGAAGGTGCTCGATCGCCTGTCCCGATGGGCCGAGCGCCCGGCTCAGCAGGCCCGCCCCGAGGGGCAGTGTCGGGATCGGCTCCTCGATTCCGCCATGCGCCCTGGGGATGAAGCGGTCTGGGTGGCGCTCCCAGACGGCAACGAAGGGGAACCCGCACCGTTCGTGCAACAGTCCGACTGCCCGAACCAGGAGGGTGTCGAGGTCGAGGCCGGAGGTCCCGACCGCGGTCATCGAGGCCAGGACCTCGAGATCCGGGCGGCCCTGCTCAACCCGGGTCGCATCGGCGCCACCGTCCAGCCAGGTGAGGACTGGGCGCTTGGCGGCTGGGATCGGCCGGCCGGCCTGGCTCCTGAGCGCCTCGCGCGGCGCCACGCCCGCGACACGGGGTCCGGTCGCCAGCGAGCCCGCCGCCACCGGCCGGATGAACGGTCCGGTTTCGGCCGCGGCCAGGAAGCGCTGGAGGTCGCCGAGCCGATAACGCCGGTCGCCGCGGGGGTTGATCCGGTAGTAGCGCAGGCGACCCTGGTCGCTCCAGGCTCGGACCGTGTTGGGATGCACCCCCAGCAGGCGGGCCGCCTTGGTCACCGACAGTGTCGCGTCGACAGGGCGATCTAGGAGGACCGTGGTCAGCTCTCCGTGGAGGATCTGTGAACTCGGTTCGGGCAGCCTATCAAGCTCACACTTCTTGCCAATAGCCCGAACGTACCGGTCGTTCCGACGCGGGTCAGGTGGGCCGGCGCCACCCCGGCTCTATCAGGGCTGGCGGGGGTCGGCGGCGCGGAGCGAGGGCACCGGATCGAAGACGTCCAGGTACCGGATAAGCCCCCCGTACCCGTAGCGGAGCTTGAATGGCGCCCGGATCTCGAAGTGGAGGTGGGGCGCGGTGCCTCGCGCGTTGCCCGTCTGGCCGGTGCGGCCGATCGCCTGACCTCGCTTGACGGTGTCGCCCGGTCGCACCGTCATCTTCGAGAGGTGAACGAGGAGGGCAACGTAACCGTGACTGGCCGGCTCGTTGCTCTCGATGGCGACCACCGTTCCGTAGCGGCCCGGGCTCCAGGGCTTCCAGCGTTGCGCCGGGTCGATTACCACGCCATCGAAGGGCGAGACGACCAGGGTTCCGTTGGGGACCAGGAGATCCTGGCCGTCGTGGGCACGGAGAAGCGTGCCCACGGGCGTCCGTCCGCGAATCAGGTTGTACGCGTAGACGACGCCGTCACGCGGGGCTCGCCAGCCGTCACCGTAGCGGTAATGTGCCGAGGCCGGCAGCGGGAAGGCCATCGGTACGACCGTGTCGCGGACTTTGAAGCCGCTGGCCGACGTGGGGGCCGCGGCGCGGGCGGGGCGCGGGCCGGAGGCGGCCGAGGACGCCCCGGGCCCACTGCCGGCGAGGACGTGGGAGGTGGCGGTCCCATCGGGCCCGATCCCAAGGCCAGCCCGGGAGGACGTTTCCGCGGTCCCCGGTCGCGCAGCCGCGGCGGGCGATCCGCAGGCGATCAGCCCGACGGTGCAGGCCAGGCAAGCGATGACGAGCCGCGTGCTCGCTCTGCGGTGTGCTCCGTTCACGCCAGGTCGCCGCGATCGCGCGTCAGCCGAACGTAGACGACGGTGGCGCCGGCTGCCAGAACCCCCAGCCCGATGACCGCCGCGACCGCCAGCAGGGGGGCGCCGGCGAGGCCTGCGCCTTGGCCGCTGGAGCGCGGGTCGCCGCGGATCTCCGATGACGGGGCCGGTGATGCCGCCGCCACGATCGCGGGCCCGCCGGACAGCGTGCCGGGACCGAGGACCGCTGCGTCGAGCCCCGACCAGCCGGCGATCACCAGCGCCACGACCAGCCCAGCGAGGAGCCCCCGGCGGCCGGCCGGCGCAACTCTCCGTGGGCGGACCGTCCGGATCTCGGTCATCGCCGCAGCCTAGCCGAGTCCCGTGACCAGCGCGGCCACCGACCCGACCGCCGCGAGCGCCGCGCCGCCGATGAGCAGGACCGTCGCGGCGATGGCGCGTCGGCGATCGCCCTCGGCCAGGACGCGCATCGCCTCGTCCCGTTCGAGGGCCGAGACGACTAGCGGCCGCCCGCGCCCAGGTCCGATGACGGCGGCGCCATCGGAGCCCCGGTGCGGGACACCCAGCACGGTCACATGCTCGACCGACGAGAGCTGCTCGATCCGCGCTCGAACCGGGGTGTGCGGGGCCGTAGCGGGGGGCAACAGGTCGGGGACGTCGCCGGCCGCCCCCGGGATTTCGCGCGCCAGGACGACGAGGCCGA
This sequence comes from uncultured Chloroflexia bacterium, assembly GCA_963712585.1. Classification (GTDB taxonomy): domain Bacteria; phylum Chloroflexota; class Limnocylindria; order Limnocylindrales; family CSP1-4; genus CAVQIH01. The sequence continues at coordinate 90,423 of CAVQIH010000011.1, read as the reverse complement.
CGTCGAGCGCCTCGTCGTCGACGGCGATCGAATTGGTACCTTCAGCGATGACGAAGGGGACGCTCCGCCGATCCTCGTTCACCACCTGCCAACGGCCGCCTCGGCGCACTTCCAGGCGGGCGCGCCGGAACACGAGCGGGCGGGCGTGCTCGTCGTGGAACTCCGCCTCCGCGTCGATCCGTCCCTCGAGCCGGACGTACGACTCCGCGCCGGTCGCGGCGAGGTCGAGGGCCTTGCCGATGCTCGCCCTCGGGGCGGTCGCCAACAGTCGCCCGACCCGATATCGAGGCCCGAACGACCGCAGCACGAGCACGCCGGCGGCGATGGAGAGGACACCAGCCGCGGTGACGAGCAGTGGGACCACCGGGCGATCCTAGCAAAGGGGCCGGCCGGGAGCGCTGCCCAAACGAGAGCCCGGAGGAACCCTCACGAGGCGTGGGCGTTGATGTCATCGCCGCCGCTAGCGCTCGCATGGCCCCTCCGGGCTGACATCCACGCTAGCGGCCGCCGGGACCCTGGTCAACCCCGCTTATCCACCGAATTCTGCGTACACGCGGCGGCGCCACCTGCGTTTGTCCACCGCCTTTCCACCGCCGAGGACGGCCCTGCCGATGGCCTCGCGGGCAGGATCAGCCGACCGGCCGTCCCGTGTTCGGATCGAGCGTCGCGATGGCACCGCCGTAGCTGGTCAGGACCAGCCGGCCGCCGATGAGGCGCGCATCGCTCACCACGTCCGAGTGAGCGACTCGCCAGAGGACCGTGCCGGCCGCCTCGAGGGCCAGGGTGTCGATCTCGCTCTGGACCAGGACGTGGTCGAGGCGTGACGACGCCAGAACCGCCACCAGCGGTGTGCCGGAACGGTGCGACCACATGAGGGCCCCGCTGCGTGCCGCGAACCCATAGGCCAAGAACCCGTACTTGACGACGAGCTGGCCGGCGGTGTCCCAGAGCACGGCTGACGGTTCGTCGTAGATGGGCGAGGCGAGGCGAGCCATCCAGGTGCCGGTGGGTCCCTCGACGCGGAGCTCGGCGCGACAGAGTCGATCCGGCTCGGGCCCGGCGAGCCGGCCATGGTCGACGAGCTGGCCGCCGGCCTCAGAGAGGGCGAATACGGCGGCCGCCTGGCCACTGCCGGCCCAGCGATACCGTGCCCTCAGCCCGCCGGGATAGGCCACCGACGCGTGGCGCGGCTCGCCGGTCAATCTGCGGTCGCGGTGGCCGACCCCGGCGAGCGGTCCTCGAGCGATGTCGCGTCGCGCGCCGGCGCCTCCCTCGGCGGCACTGGCCGGGCCTCCGCGATCGGAGCGACCACCGCGTTGGCGAGCGTGCGCAGCGTGGCCGGAGGCACCGGGAAGACCGCGTTGGGGGTCCCGGCGGCCGCCCACACGAGCTCGTAGCGGCCGAGGTCGGGGTCCATCACCGCCCGGATCGGGCGCCGGTGGCCGATCGGAGGGATCCCGCCGATGACGAAGCCGCTGAGGTCGTTGGCCTCGCGGGCGTTGGCCCGGCGGATCTCGGGCTCGCCGACGACCGCGGCCAGGCGCGCGAGGTCGACCCGGTTCGGGCCGGAGACCAGGCAGAGGATGGGAACGAGCCCGGCGTCGTCGCCGGGGGCGACGAAGATCAGCGACTTCACGATCTGGCCGATCTCAGCGCCGACGGCTGACGCGGCCTCTTCGGCCGTATGCGTCGACTCGTCGAAGACGGTGATGGTGAGCTTGACGCCCTTGCGCGCCGCCGCCTCGATGACTCGCTGGATGGCCGCGTTCGGGACGGGCTCGGACACGCCCGGCAGTCTACCATCGGGGTCGTGGACACGATCCTCTTCGACTGGGACGGCACCCTCATCGACACCCTCGAGCACCTCTACCTGGCCCACGTGGCGGTCATGGAGCACTTCGGACTCCCGGCCGACCGCGAGCGGTTTCGCCGCCAGTTCGTGCCCGACTGGCGCCTCACCTACGAGCGGGCCGGGATTCCCGCCGACCGCGTCGAAGAGGCCGGCCGGCTCTGGACCCGCGCCTTCCGCGGCTACGAGGCCGACCTGTTCCCGGGGACCCGGGAGGCGCTCGCCCGTCCTTGCCGGCGCGGGCTACCGCCTCGGCCTGGTCACGGCGGGTCATCGCGAGCACGTCGAACCCCAGCTCCGGCGCCACGACCTGGAGGAGCTGCTCGAGGTCCGCGTCTTCGGTGATGACGAGGTGCCCGGCAAACCGGATCCGGCGCCGCTCGTCCTGGCACTGGCCGGGCTCGAGCGAGCTGATCGACCCGCGTCGAGCGCTTACCTCGGTGACGCCCTGGACGACATGCGCATGGCGGCTGCGGTGGGAGCACGCGCGGTCGGGATCCGCTCCTTCCTGGCGACCCCCGCCGAGCTGCGGGCGGCGGGTGCCGACGAAGTCGCCGACTCGGTCGTCGAGTGGGCCACCGGGGTTCTGGCAGCCAGCCCTGCCGTGCGCGGGCGACGAGGGCGGGCCGTCGCGCCGGGCCGGGAGGCGGTGTAGACTCGAGGCCGGACGGCAGCCCTCCTCGGGGCCCGTCCGCCAGGAGCCAATCGAAGAGCGGGACAGGGGAGCGTCGGACGACGCTGAGAGTGCGGGCAATCCCGCAGACCCTAGGAACCTGATCCGGGTCATGCCGGCGAAGGGAGTCCATCCGAACCTCCGTCCTGCCTCCAGACGGAGGTTTCTTGATCTCTCGGACGCACGCCCTCGTCGTCGCCGCCGGCGAGGTGCCGGACCGAGCCGAGCTCGACGCGAGGTGGCCTGGCTGGGCCGACGACCTGGCCTTCGTCATCGCCGCCGACGGCGGGGCGGTGAAGGCCGAACGGAATCTGGGCCTGCGCCCCGACCTGGTGGTGGGCGACGCCGATTCGATCGCGCCCGCCGCCCTGGCGCGCCTGCGCGGCGAGGGTGTGCCCGTCGAGCTCGTCGACGCGGCCAAGGACGAATCGGACACCGAGCTCGCCGTCCTCGCGGCGCTGCAACGGGGCGCCGAGGCCGTCACCATCGTTGGGGCACTCGGCGGCCGCCGGTTCGATCACGCCCTGGCAAACGTGGGGCTCCTCGGCCTCGATCCCGAGGGCGTGCACGCCCTCGAGCTGCTCGACGCGACGACCCGGGTCCGCCTGGTTCGCGCCCCCGGACCCGATGGCGCGCCGGTCCGCCTCGGGCTTGCCGGAACCCCCGGCGACCTCGTCTCCCTCCTGCCGGTCGGGGACGGCGTCGTCGGCGTGACCACCAGCGGACTGCGCTACCCGCTCCGCGACGAGCCGCTGCCGTTCGGGCCGGCCCGCGGCCTCTCCAATGTGCGCCTGGCGGCGGACGCCCTCCTCGTCGTCCGCCGAGGGTTCTTGCTGATCGTCGAGACGAGCGCCACCGAGCGTGGCGAAGGAGGTACGCCATGAACGCCACCCAGGCTCCGGCAGCACGATCGGGACCAGGGTCCCTCGCAACCCTGCCCGAGACGCGCTGGCGAACGCTCGACATCGTGGTGGCCGCGGTGATCGGGGTCGCCTTCGGGGTCGTCTTCTGGGCCTGGAACCTGGCCTGGCCGGCCTTCGAACCGCTGAACACTGTCTTCCCGGTTGCCCGCGACCTGCTCTACGCTGTCTGGCTGGTTCCGGCTGTCCTCGCCCCGCTCGTCGTCCGCAAGCCCGGCGCGGCGCTGTTCACGGAAATGGTCGCCGCCGGGGTCTCGACCCTGATCGGCAGCCAGTGGGGCCCCGACACGCTCCTGTCCGGCTTCGTCCAGGGCGCCGCGGCGGAGCTCGTCTTCGCCTTCACGCTCTACCGCGGCTATTCGCTGCCGGTCCTGGGCCTGGCGGCCGTCGCCAGCGCCGCCGCAGCCTGGATCCACGATTGGGCGCTCTACTACGCGACCGTCAGCACCGAGCTCCAGCTGGCGCGCGGGGTGCTGATGGGGATCTCGGCGGTCGTGATCGTGGCCGGCGGCTCGGTCCTCCTGGTCCGCTCGTTGCGTCAGGCCGGCGTGCTGCGGGGCTTCCCGAGCTGAGCGGGACGCGCGACCCGGCAGGCTCGATCGTCGCCCGGGGCGTCGGATTCCGCCTACGAGGGCCAACCCGAGCCTGCCCTGAGGGATGTCACCTTCGCGCTCGACCCCGGAGAGTGTCTTCTCGTGCTCGGCCCGTCCGGCTCGGGCAAGAGCACGCTGGCCCTGGCGATCGCCGGCCTCGTACCGCGCGAGTGCTCGGGGACCTGGTCGGGCTCCCTGCGCGTGTCGGGGCTGGAGACGACGCGAGCTCCCCCGGCGGCGTTCGCGGCCGAGGTCGGGGTCGTCTTCCAAGATCCGGCCAGCCAGATCGTCATGGAGCGCGTCGACGACGACGTCGCCTTCGGCCTCGAGAACCGGGCCTGGCCGCGGACGGCGATGCTGGCTCGGCGTCCCGGAGGCGCTCGGAGGGGTCGGACTCGAGGGGTTCGAGGCCCGTCGCACGACCCGGCTGTCGGGCGGCGAGCAGCAGCGCCTTGCCCTGGCCGGCGCCCTGGCGCCGGATCCGGCGATCCTCGTCCTCGACGAGCCCACCGCGAACCTGGATCCCGGCGGTGCGCTGGCGTTTGCGGCGCGTCTCCACGAGCTCCACCGCCGGCGCCGCACCACGATCGTCCTCATCGAGCACCGCGTCGAGCTGGCCTGGGCAATGGCCGACCGGGTCCTGGCGCTGGGGCCAGACGGGCCGCTCGATCTCGGCACGCCCGACGAGGTTCTCGAGCGCGATCCGGCCCGCGACTGGTCGCGGCGGGGATCTGGCTGCCCGAGGAGCTGGAACGACGGCTGGTGGCGCCGGCCGACCGGGCGGCCCACTCGCAGCACGCCCCGGGTGACCTCCGCCGAGGGTCGCCGGACCACGGGCCGTTGGTCAGAGCCGCCGGGCTCACCTTCGGCTACGAGGCGCGCAGGCCGGTGTCCTTGGCGGCATCGACCTGACGATCGGCGAGGGCGAGCGGATCGCCCTCGTCGGGCCGAACGGCAGCGGCAAGTCGACGCTCGGACGCCTCCTCGTCGGCCTGCTGCGGCCCGACGCCGGGTCGGTCCTCCTCGAGGGCTCCGAGCCCGACCGGCTTGCCCGCCGGCGGAGCTGGCGCGCCGGGCCGGCTACCTCTTCCAGGACCCGGAGCAGCAGTTCCTGGCCGATCGAGTCGCCGACGAGGTGGCGATGGGGCTCCGATCCGGCGAGCGATCGGCTGCCGCCGGGCTGATGGCCGAGCTCGGCCTGCCGCTCGAACGCTTCGCGCGATCGCAGCCCCTACGCCCTGTCGGGAGGTGAGCAGCGACGGCTCTCTCTCGCCTGCACGCTCGTGCGACGGCCGCGCCTGCTCGTGCTCGACGAGCCGACGTTCGGGCAGGACCGGCTCGGCTATGAGGGCCTGCTTGCCATCCTCCGCGAGCGCGTCGCGGAGGGGACGGCCATCGTGGCGGCGACGCACGATCAGCGCTTCGTTCGAGACTTCGCGGAGCGCACGATCGCGATATCCGGCGGGCGTCTGGCCGGGGCGCGACACGGCGGTCGCCGTCCCCGCGAGCGCCGCGCAGGCCGGGCGCGATGATCGATCTGCTGCAGGTTCGCGAGGCGCAGCGGACGAGCCTGTTCGGCCGCGCCAGCCCCGTCCTCAAGCTGGCCGTCGCGGTGGTCTGGCTGCTGGCCCTCGCGTTGACCGTCGATGCCCGGGCCCCGCTCACCCTGATCGGCGCCGCGTTGCTCGCCGGGCACCTCCTCGGTCGCATCCCGACGGGTCGCTTCGCGGCGCGGCTGGCCCCGCTCTGGACGGCCGCCCTCGGGATCGGCCTGTTCAACGCCCTCTTCGCTGCCGCCAACGCCGATCCCACCTCGGCTGAAATGATGCGCTTTGGGCCGGTTCGGCTGACCGAGCCGGCTCTACTCGGCGGCGCGGCCATCGCGCTTCGGGTGCTGGCGATTGCCTCGGTTGGGGTCGTGTTCGGCCTGACCACGACGGCAACCGGCCTGGTGGACTCGCTGGTCCAGCAGGCCCGCATACCCGCCCGATTCGGCTATGGGGCTCTCGCGGCGTTCCAGGCGATCCCCCGCTTCGCCGACGATCTGATCACGCTCCGCCAAGCCCGCCGGATCCGGGGGCTGCGGGCCGGCTGGCATCCGCGTCTTCTCGTGGGCCTGCTGGTCCTTGCCATTCGCCACGGCAGCCGCCTGGCCCTCTCGATGGATGCTCGGGCCTTCGGAAGCGGTCCCCGCACCGCCTTTCGGCTCGTCCGCTGGGGTCCTGCCGACGCGGCGGTCCTCGCCGGGGGCCTCGGCGCGCTCGTCGCCGCCATGGCTGCTACGCTGATCCGGTGAGCATGCCCGAGCCCGGCGACCTCGCCCCCGCGGTCGCCCTTCCCGACGCCGACGGCACCGTCCATGACTTGGCGAACCAGCGCGGCCGCTGGACCGTGCTCTACTTCTACCCCGAGGACGACACGCCCAACTGCACGATCGAGGCCTGCGGGTTCCGCGACGCCGACGACGAGATCGCCGCCCGCGGAGCAGCCGTCTGGGGCGTCAGCCCCGATGGCGCCGATAGCAAGGCCCGCTTCGTGTCCAAGTTCGGCCTCAACTTCCCGCTGCTCTCGGACGTCGACCACGCCGTCGCGGAGTCCTATGGCACCTGGGTCGAGCGCCAGAAGGACGGCCGGACCTTCATGCGGATCCAGCGGGCGACCTTCCTCATCGGCCCCGACGGGCGGATCGTCCGGGCATGGCCGCAGGTCAAGGCCGAAGGTCACGCGGCCGAGGTGCTTGCTGCCCTCGATCAGGAGCAGGCCAGACTTCGCGCGTGACACCCGGGGCACGAGAGGAGGCTTCGCCCGTGGGGGGAGACGAGCGAAGCCTCGCGCGACATGATAACCCCTCGCAAAAGGGCTGTCGTCGGTTCCGTCAAGCGCCCCGCGGCCGACGGATACGCGCGGATGGCCTGCCGGACGGGCCTGGACGGACGCCGAACCAAGCGCGGAGGAGATGGTGAGCGAGCGGCCAGCCGAGCCTCATTCCTGGCGCCCGGAGCGCTTCATGGTGGTGACCGCTCACCCCGATGATGCGGAGTTCGGACCGGCCGCGACGGCCGCCCGCTGGATCGACGAAGGCTCGACCGGCTGGCTCGTGTGCTGCACGAGCGGCGACCAGGGCGGTGAGGATCCCGACCTCGATCCGCTGCGAGCTGACCGCTGTCCGCGAGGCGAGCAGCGGCGCCGCGGCCGAGATCGTCGGGTATGCGGGGGTCTCCTTCCTCCATCAGCCCGACGGCGCGCTCTGGCGAACGAGCTAACCGCTCCGCGAGCATGCTCGTCCGCGAGATCCGCGACGTTCCGGCCCGACGCGGTGCTGACCCACGACCCCGAGCAGATCTTCCACCGCGGTGGCGGCGTCAACCATGCCGACCATCGGGCCGCCGGACTGGCGGCCGTCGATGCGGTCTATCCCGCCGCCCGCAACCCGATGGCCTTCCCGGCCCTGGCTCGCAACGGCCTGGCCCCCACCGGGTGCGCCGCCTCTACCTCTTCTGGACCGATCGGGCGGACGCCTGGATCGACGTTTCCGCGACGTCTACCCGCAAGATCGAGGCCTTGCGTGCTCATGCCAGCCAGATCCATCACCCCGATCAGCTGGCCGACCGTATTCAATCCTGGGCGGCCGAAGAGGGCCAGGCGATTGGCGCGGCCTACGCCGAGGCGCTCAGGCTGGTGATCATCGACGAGGACGAGGAGGCCGACGCCGCGGAGTGACCTCCCCCGCGGCCAGGAGCTCGGTCAGGGAACCTGGAGCAGGAGCGGGCGAATCCGCCCCCATCCGTTCCACACGTCCGTGAGCGCCTCGGCTCGACGGCCGAGCAGGCGACCATCTCGCCGAGCGTCAAGCCGCCTGCCGCACCGGCCAGGAAGTCCCCGGCGTCGACGGCGACGTCGCGGAGGATGCCTGGCATCTCCGTCTCGGTCGGCCAGACCCGGATCCGCATGGGGTCGATACCCGCGTAGCCCATGGCAAGGGAGAGGTCCCGCCGGCTCGGAACCCGATCGTCCTGGAAGCCACCGGCGCCGTCGTAGCGATACCCGAGCGCCGCGAGGGCGAGGGCGACGTCACGGTTCTGCTCCGGCGTGAAGGCACCCCACAGCGAATGCTCTGCGGGGAAGACCAGGGCGCACTCCTCGATGGCGCGCCCCACGATGGCGTCGATCAGCCCGACGATCCGATCGCGCCAGCGGGCGCTCGACTCGGGATCGCCTCCACCCAGGGCGGCTGCCATGGTCTCGAGCGTGGCAGTATCGCCTCGCAACAGGCGGACGATCGGCGGCTCGGCCCCGCGCTCGGTTGCCGCCGCGAGTTCGCCCTCCTCCACCAGGGTCGGGGCGGCGGTGGGCGGGCGGCAGCACGGCCCACGACCGCCCGCCGCGCTCGCGGTAGACGGCGGCCTCACGGCACGCTGCGAGCTGCTCGCGGGCCTGTTGGCAAGCCTCCTGGACGCCGAAGCGGATGCGGGCCGCGTCGGCTTCGGCAGTCAGGCGCTCGATGGCGACCACGATCCTCGTCGCTGCGGCCCGCTCCCGCGCGACCCGCAGCTTCGCCTCGCGCGAGGCGACGTTGATTTGGTTGATCTCGGCCAGCCAGTCACTGGCGGCCACTTCGACCTGGGCCTGGTCCGCCGCCGCAGCGCGCGCATGCCGGAACGCGACCTGGGCGGCGTCCTTCGCTCTTCGATTGGCCCGTGGGTCCGCAATGGCCGTGGCCTCCTCGGCGCGGGCGACATGGTCGTCGTAGGCCTGCTGGACTGCGCGCAGCTCGCCGAGCGCCCGTTCATGGGCCCCGCGCAACTCCTCGGCCAACCCGCAGCGATCCACGACCAGCCGTTCTTCGGCCGCGCAGGGCTCGCTGGCGGGGGGGCCCGCCGCCGAGCCGCCCGCCGCCGAGCCGCCCGCCGCCGAGCCGCCGCTCTCACCACCTCGACCCTCACCGCCCGCCGCTCCGGGCGGCGTCGGGCTGCCGGGTGAGGACAAGCCTGCTTCGGGCGGGCCAGCCGGGGTCTGCCCATCACTGGCCCGTGCCTGGGCGACGAGGGACCGGCCGGCGCCGACTCCGACCGGTTCCGGAAGGTCTCGAGTAGGTGCCGACGAGGGGGCGGCCTCCGCCCCGCCGAGCAGGGCGTCGAGGTTGGGATCGCGACCGGTCGCGATTCGAATTGCCTCGAGCACGTCGGGGGGAGCGCCAGGCGGTACGGCAGGCGTGCCCCTCGAGCCGATCGAGGGACCGGAGCCGGCCGCGGCGGCGGGCTGTCCGGCTTCGCCCGGGACGACCCTGACCCGCCAGTCGGCTCGCCCGCCCGACCGTGCCCGAAGGATCCGGACGGCGACGGCCCCGCCGGCCAGCCCGAGCACGAGTCCGACGGCTAGCGTCGCGAGCTCGCTCGCGCTCACGTGTCCTCCTGCGTTCGGATCGGACGCATGCGATCAGCCCGCGACCAGCGTAGAGGGCCGGTCCCCCGGGCGTCAATGCCGCGGGTCGCGCCGGAGCGTCGGGACCCGCGGCCGCCCTGTCTCGCCGGACGCTCGTCACCTCAGGCGGGACGGCTGGTATCGTCTCTGGAACGCGTTGTGCAGCCGTCGGCGGCCAATGGTAAATTCCCGCCGCTGCCGCCCGAGCCCGAGTCCGTACCCCAGAAGAGGCACGGTTTCCTGTGGCCATCGACCCCAACCAGGAATTCCTCGTTCAACCGGTCGACGCGTCCTGGCTCCAATGCAACATCGAGTGTCAGGAAGCATGCCCGGTTGGGACAAACTGCCGGGGCTACCTGAACCTCGCCGCCGAGGGTCGCTTCGAGGAGGGCTACCTCCTCTCGCGTGAGCCGAACCCCGTGGCTGCCATGTGCGCCTACGTCTGCTCCGCGCCGTGCGAGCGGGCCTGCCGGCGCGGTGACATCGATCGGCCGCTCTCGATTCGGGCAATGAAGCGCTTCCTGGTGGAGTGGCACGAGGCTTCGGGGATTCCCGACGCGATGCCCCAGATTCCGGCTCGGCCCGAGCGGGTCGCCGTCGTCGGGGCCGGCCCCGCCGGGCTCTCCGTCGCCCGCGAGCTCGCCACCAAGGGCTACCAGGTCACGGTCTACGACGCCCTGCCCTTCGCCGGCGGGACGATGCTCATCGGTGTCCCGGCCTTCCGCCTGCCCCGCGAGGCGATCGAGATGGACGTCCGGCTCATCGAGCGCCTGGGCGTCAGCTTCGTCTACAACACCCGGATCGGCGTGGACATCACCTTCGAGGATCTGCACGGCCGATACGACGCGGTCGCCATCACCGCGGGGGCGATGGACGCGGTCGCTCTCGACGTCCCGGGCGCGGAGCTCGAAGGAGTCCAGTACGGGGTCGATTTCATGAAGCGGGCCAATCTCGGCGAGCCGCTCGAGGTCGGCCAGGACGTGGTCGTGATCGGCGGCGGCTACACCGCCATGGACTGCTCGCGGACCAGCCTCCGTCATGGCGCCGAGAACGTCACCATCGCCTACCGGCGAACTCGTTCCGAGCTCGTCGTCGACGAGGAAGAGCTCGGCGAGACGGAGCGCGAAGGCGTGCGGATGGAGTTCCTGGCGAGCCCGATCGAGATCCTCGGCGAGGACGGCCACGTCGCCGGCGTGCGCTTCATCCGCAACAAGCTCGGCGAGCCCGATGCCTCGGGGCGCCGCTCGCCGGTCCCGATCCCGGGCTCGGAGTTCGTGGTCAAGGCGGACACCATCATCCCGGCCGTCTCGCAAGCGGCCGATCTCACCTTCCTGCCGGTCGAGTCGAGCTTTGAAATCGCTCGCGGCCGGGTCAAGGTCGACCCCGCGACCTATGCCACCAACGTCCGCGGCGTCTTTGCCTGCGGCGATTTCGTGACCGGCCCGACGACGCTCATCGAGGCAGCCGGGCATGGCAAGAAGTGCGCCTATGCGATCGATCGATACCTTGCCGGGCACATGGCGGTAAGCGTCCAGGCGAACGTGAAGGTGACCAGCTCCTGGCGTCACGAGATGCCGGAGTTCTACGACATCCTGCCGCGCCAGCACGTCCCCATGGCGCCGCTCGCCGATCGGATGGCCTCGGCCGACCCGGCCGAGAACTTCACCACACCGGTCGAGATCGGATACGACGCCACTCAGGCGGTCGCCGAGGCGACTCGCTGCCTGATGTGCAACTACAACATCTGGTTCGATCCGTTCCGCTGCGTCCTCTGCGGGGCCTGCGCCGACGTCTGCCCCGAGGGCGTCATCCACATGGTCGACGTCAACCAGCTCAAGACCGAGGGAACGCTGCCCGAGATCGAGGACGCCTACGGCTGGTCGAACGGCGCGCGCGATGATCCTCGATGAGGAGCGCTGCATTCGCTGCGCTTTGTGCGTACAGCGGTGCCCCTTCGACGCCATTACGATGGAGCGGTTCGAGCTCCAGGAGATCTCGAGCGACGGCAGGCTCTACAAGGAGTCGTACCGGGACGCCCAACTGGCCGGGACTCCCGGTGTGGCAGGAGGAACCAGGTGAGCTTCCTGGAGCGGGTCGACCAGAGCATCCGCCGGAGCGCCGTCTGGCGCTCGGTGTTCCGCCAGCCGTACCCCAACGACGAGCGGTCGCGGGCGTACGCGGTGATGAACAACGTCTTCCTGCACCTCCACCCGGTGCGGGTCCGCCAGCACGCGGTGAAGTTCGCCTACACCTTCTGCCTGGGCGGGCTGACGTTCTTCCTCTTCCTGGTCCTGACCGTCACCGGCGTCTACCTGATGTTCTTCTACGTGCCGTCGGCGACGCAGGCCTACTCGAACATCCTCCAGATCCAGGCCGAGGTGCCGTTCGGGCTGCTCACCCGCAACATCCACCGCTGGGCCGCCCACCTGATGGTCTTCTTCGTCTTCCTGCACATGATGCGGGTCTTCTATCACGGCGCGTACAAGCCGCCGCGCGAGTTCAACTGGGTCGTCGGGCGTGGTCCTGCTCTTCCTGACGATCATGCTGAGCTTCACCGGCTACCTGCTGCCGTGGGACCAGATCGCCTACTGGGCGATCACGATCGGCACGAACATGGCCGGCTACGCGCCGCTCTTCAACACGCCGTCCAAGTTCCTGCTCCTGGGCGGCCTCGAGGTCGGCCAGAACACGCTGCTGCGCTTCTACGTCCTCCACATCATGGTCTTCCCGCTCGTCGCGGCGATCTTCCTGGCCGTCCACTTCTGGCGGATCCGGAAGGACGGCGGGATCAGCGGTCCGCTGTGAGCGCGAGCGGCCGGACCAGCGATGACAGACACCAAGGCCACGCCCGAGCGTCGCGTCGTCCAGCCGGTCGACCCCGCCCGGCGCACGGAGATCGACAAGCAGCGCGTGCCGATGTCGGCGCGGCCGTACCGCCTGCTCGCCCTGGTCAAGCAGGACGCCGTCGTCCGGGTCCAGAAGGAACCCGACGACACGGTCATGACCTGGCCGCACCTGCTGGCGATCGAGTTCCTGGCGGCGGCCATGATGAGCGTCTTCCTCCTGATGATGGGCCTCTTCGTGAACGCCCCGCTCGAGGAGCTCGCCAACGGCAACGTGACGCCCGGAGGTGGCCAAGGCGCCGTGGTACTTCCTGGGTCTCCAGGAGCTGCTGGCCTACTTCCATCCCACGGTCGCCGGAGCGATCAGCCCGATCTTCGTGCTGGTCGGGGCGGCCCTGATCCCGTACGTCGACCGCGGCAACGTGCTCGCCTTCCGGCCCTCGGATCGAAAGACCGCGGTCATCCTGTTCACCCTCTTCTGCGCCCTCGGGCTCATCCTGACCTTCGTGGGCATCTTCTTCCGCGGCCCCGGCTACGCGTTCACGCTGCCGTGGGTCTCCGGGCCTTCATTTCAGCCTCTGAGCCAGCAGCGACAAGGATGACTGCGTTCGGATGAGCAACTACCACGTCGAGCCCGCCTCGAAGCCGCAGGCCCTCACCTCGGAGGCCCTCAAGGCGCTCCGCCACGAGCAGGTCCAGGGGATCTCCCGCCGGCGGCTGCTGCGCACCTCGCTCGGCGCCGGCGTGGGCCTCTGGCTGCTCGAGGTCGCCGCCGGGTACGATCGGCTTCCTGTGGCCGAACCTCGCCGGCGGTTTCGGGGGCAAGGTTGTCATCGGCACCCTCAAGGACATCAAGAACGCCAACAGCATCCTGCCCGATCGAGCGAGGGCTTTCCGGCCTACTACCAGGATGCCAGGGCCTTCATCATGCTCGTCGACCCCAGCCGCCAGGAGTTCATCGCCGGTGACGACAGGACCGGCGACGGCACGTCGCTCAACGTCCGCGCCCTCTACCAGCGCTGCCCGCACCTGGGGTGCAAGCCGAACCCGTGCCTCAAGAGCTTCTGGTTGGAGTGCCCCTGTCATGGGTCCCGCTACGACCGGCTTGGGACGAAGGTGAAGGAGCTGGGCCCGGCGCCGCGAAGCATGGACCGCTTCGCCATCTCCGTCGACGAGAAAGGCGTGCTCACCCTCGACACCAGCCGGATCACCCTGGGCCCGCTGCCGGTCGCCTGGGCCAGCCGGGGCTGATCCCGCCGAAGAGCCCCACGGGCTGCATCTGAGCGCACGTGACGATCGCTGCCGAGGGGACCCCGATGACCGACCAACCCGGACGCGACCCCGAGCAGCGGCTGCCCGCCGACGCGCCCCGAGGCGCCTCCCGGTCGAGCGGCTGTCCAGCCCGCCGAGCGCGCGTCGATTCGGCCTGACCAGCGAGCGAGCGGCGACGATCGTCCGCCAGAGTGCGAACGCTCGCTGGATCGCCTTCCTGCTGGTCACGGTCGTCGCGGTCTTCGTGATCGCCTACTACTTCTACGAGGTCGGCGTGCCCGGGGTGGCCGATTCGAGCCGCCTGGCGAAGACGAGCCAGGATCAGCAGGTCACCGCGGTCGAGCGAGGCTACAACCTCTATCAGGCGAACTGCGCGCGCTGCCACGGCCAGCAAGGCCAGGGCGGGATCGGGCCGGTCCTCAACGATCAGGCGAAGCTGTTCGCCCACCTTACGACCCAGTACCTCCACAACGTCCTGACAGTCGGCGGCCGCTACGTGTGCGGTGACGCGAACAGCCTCATGCCGATCTGGTCCGACACCAACGGCGGGCCGCTCAACTACGAGCAGATCGACGAGATCATCGCCTTCCTGCGCGCCCCCAACACCGTCACCTGGGAGGCCAAGGATCCCGTGACCGGGGCGACCGTCGAGCAGCAGGGCTGGCGAGATCCCAACTTCACCTGGCACCCGACGCGACTGCCGTGCCCGCCTGCTGGAAGGACGCCTTCACGGGCGGGGCGACCCCCGCCCCCTCGGGCTCCCCGGCCCCGAGCGGCGCTCCGAGCGAGGTCCCCGCGGGGACGGTCCTGCGGATCACGGCCGCCAACGTCGCCTACGACGTGAGCAGCCTCGAGGTTCCGGCCGACACCCCCTTTGCCATCGAGTTCACCAACAACGACCCGGGCATCCCCCACAACGTCGCCATCCACGGGGACTCCCCGACCGGCCCGGAGCTCTGGCAGGGCGACATCGTGACCGGGGTGACGACGCATCACCTACCAGGTGGCGGCCCTGCCGGCGGGCACCTACGGCTTCGTCTGCACCGTCCACCCCAACATGACGGGCACCCTGACGGTCAAGTAGGAGCGATCCGCCCAGCGGATCGCAGCACGGACGGAGGGACGATGGCGGAGCAGGCGCTCGGCGCAGGCAGCGTGACTCGCAGGCGAGTCCTCTTCGGGCTGCTCGACGCGGGCGGGTGGACCTGGGCGTCGGTCAAGGCGTTCTTCTGGTTCACGACGATCATCCTGCTCATGGGCTACCTGCCCGATCGCGCCCTCTACTTCACGATCTTCCCGACCATCGACCTTGGGATCAACGTCGTCTCGCCGATCAACCTCTGCCCGCCCTCGAACGGCGATCTGCCGTGTCCGGCGCCCGCCGGCTCGGTCCTCGCCTGGGAGCCCTCCCCCTCGGAGCTCGCCCTGCCCGCGCCGAGAGCGGACGGCGCGATCGTCCAGTCCGGAGTCCGCTTCCTCTACCTGGGAGGCACCGACGGCTCCGCGACCGTCGATACCGTCTTCGAAACGCAGGTGCGCAGCGATGGCAACCACTCGGAGTGGACCCTCGGGGCGCCGTTGCCGGCTCCTCGCCTGCGGCCGGCCGCCATCTTCTTCGCCGGCGCCGTCTACGTGATCGGCGGCCAGGACGCTGCCGGCGCCCCGACCGACACGGTGTTCGTGGGCACGCCCGATACGGCCACCGGAGCGATCACTCAGTGGACCACCGCGGATGCCCTCAAGCTGCCCGCGCCTCGCTCGGGGGCCACGGTCGTCCTGGCCGGCGACGGCCTGTTCCTGATCGGCGGCTCGGACGCCGGGGGGCCGACGACCTCGGTCTGGAGGTCCAAGACCGACACGAAGGGAGCCCTGACGGCCTGGACGGCCAACGCCGGCCTGCCCCAGCCGCGGACGGGCGCGTCGGGCACGCTCCAGGGCACCAACGTCTTCGTCTGGGGCGGCTCGGACGCGACGGGCCCAACCCCGGTCGTGTTGCTGGGCCTGATCGGCACCGGCAAGGACGACCTCGGGACGCTCCACCAGTGGGGCGTGGGGCAGGGGGTCACGAACCTGCCGATCCCGCGAGCCGGCGCCACCGGCTTCACGGCCAACGGTTCGCTCTACTATGTCGGTGGGACCGATGGCGCCGGCGGCGGCGGGCAGCTGTTCTGGGCGGTGCCCGGACCGGACGGCACCATCCCCAGCTGGAATCACCTCCCGCAGACGGACCTGCCGGCCGCGCTCAGCTGGTCGGAATCGGTGGCTATCACGAGCGGCTCGCACGCCTTCCTCATCGGGGGCCGCAGCGCCGACGGCGTCACCACAGCCTCGGCCCGCACGAACTTGGCGCCAAAGCCGCCGTACTTCCAGCTCGGCCTGTTCGGGGCGACCATCCCGGCGCTCGGGATCGGCGGCGAAGTCGGCCAGCAGCTCGCGTACCTGGCCGCAGCAGGCGTGGCCACCGGCAACTTCGTCCTGCTCCTGCTGATCGGCTGGGCGTTCGCCCACAAGCAACGAACGCGGGAGCTCTTCGAGCGCTACGTCCGTCGGCGGCGTCACGCGGGCTAGACCGACCAGTCGTGGCTACCGCGGCGGGATCGGGATCCGCTGCACGCTCGGGGGCGGTAGCAAGACCAGAAGCGCCGGCGCCTCCAGGCCGCCCTGCTCGAGCGCGATCAGCCGGGAGATCCGGTCATCGATCGCGTCGAGGAGGGCCGCGAGGTCAATCGCTCCGGCGGTGCCGCCCTGATCGCCGGACTCACCCACGCCGCCCGTCGAGCCGCCGCCGGCCGCCCGAGCCAGCCGTTCGCGCGCTCCCACGAGGTTCTTGCGCATGCCGAGCGGGTTCCCTCGGACCGCGTGGACGTAACCGGCCGCGAGCTTGATGAGACCCTGGCACAGGCTCCGCTCCCGCACGTCTGCCGACCCCATCCAGGCAGGTTCGAGCAGCTCGTGGGCAGCAAAGAAGTCGCCCCTGTCGTACGCGGCGAGGGCCCCTTCGAAGGCCCGCCGCCGCTCCGCCTCAGCGAGCGGCCGGTAGGCTTTCGACCGCCCACCGTCGAGGATCCGGCCGTCCGAGCTCACAAGCGCCTCAGGCGAGATCGGCCAGCCGCCTGCGGCCGGCGTAGCCGGAGGAGAGCTCGTGCCACCACTCGACGCGATCCTCGCCAAGGCGCCAGCAGAGGCAGATCTGGCGGCCGCTGGCGAGAGCCGGGAAGTCGATCAGACCGCTCTGGATGTCGCGCAGCAGGATGCCCTGAGCGTCAAGCCGCTCGACCGACGCCTGCATCTGGTCGATGATCGCCTGGATCCGGGCTGCCGCGAGCCGACGGTCCTCGACTGCCGCGGGATCGGCCTCTGCGAACCGTAGCTCGTCTCGCCGGCGCACCAGCTCGGTCCGCTGGGATCGCAGCAGCTCGAGCACCTCGCGAACCTCGGGCAGCGCCGCGTTCGCCCGGTCGATGTCGTAGAAGCTGGTCATCGAAGCAATTCTAGGCAGACCGCTGCCGACCGTCACCGGGGGCGCGATCACGCCGAGGGACGCTCCGTCCGTGGGCTCGCCGGGGCCCCGGCCGATACGTCCTCCCGAAGCGGTCGAGCTCGGAGAGCGTGGTGGCGACGGCCGGATGCGCCCGCCGCTCGGGGCTGATGGCGGCGGCGACGCTCCGGACGAGGGGCGGGTCGGTGGGCCGGATGACGGCCCGGACGGTCCGGTCGTGGAGTGCCAGTCCGGGCAGCATGGCAACCCCCAGACCGGCCTCGACCAGGGCCACGATCACCCCGAAGTCCTTGCAGTGCGACCGGATGTGGGGGTCAAAGCCACTCGCCCGACAGGCGCGCAGCGCAGTCTGGAAGAGGTGGCTGTTCTCGGCGTCCATGATCCAGTACTCGTCGCGCAGATCGGCCAGGGTGACCGCGCCATGGGCCAGGCGATGGCCGAGCGGGAGCGCCAGGTAGATGGGATCGCGGAGCACGTCGTGGCGCTCCGTGGCCGGGTCCCGATCGGCGTCGACGCCGTCGTACTCGTCGATGATCGCCACGTCGATCTCGCCGAGCCGCAGGGCCGCCAGGCTCTCGTTGACCTCGAGATCGCGGAGGGCCAGCCTGAGTGCGGGGTACAGCCGGCTCAGCGAGGCCATCACCGGCGGCATCAGGGCCCGGGCCGCCGTCGGGAACGCAGCAATCCGGAAGTCACCGGTCACGACGCGCCGGATCGTCGCCATCTCCGCCTCGGCTGTCGCGATGGCGGTCACGATGGCGTCCGCGTGACGCACCGCCAGCCAGCCGGCGTCGGTCAGCCGAACCGATCGGCCGACCCTCTCGAGCAGGTCGGTCCCCACCTCGCGCTCGAGGGCGGCCAGCTGCTGGGAGACCGCGGACGGCGTCAGGTTCATGGCGTTGGCCGCGGCCGCGATCGTGCCCCGCCGTGCCACCTCGCGTAGCAGCTGCAGACGCCAGACGCTGAGCATGACGGTGACTCCCTCGTGAACGCGTACGGCCGCCGAACATTGTAGTCCCACTTAACGATCACTTAAGAAAGACGAACTTGACGTTACCGGTCGGTCGCTCCATCGTCGGCTCGGTGACGACGGTCGCCGTGTCGGCGCGCCGTTCGGCCCGCTCGACGGAGAAACTGCTACCCGCGGAGGGACCTCGCATGCGACTGGCCGCGCGAATGGAGCAGATCGGCACTGAGACCGCGTTCGAGGCCGCCGCTCGCGCCCGAGCGCTGGAGGCGACCGGCCGGAGTGTCATCCACCTGGAGATCGGGGAGCCCGACTTCGACACGCCGGCCAACGTCCGGGAGGCGGCCAAGCGCGCCCTCGACGCCGGGCGGACCCACTACGCCCCCTTCGCCGGGCATCCCCGAGTTGCGAGCTGCGATCGCCGCTCGACGCGACCGCCCGCAAGGACTTCCCGGTCGCCCCCGAGCGCGTCTTCGTGACCGTCGGCGGCAAGCGCGTCATGTACTACGCGATCCTCGCCCTGATCGACCCCGGCGACGAGGTCATCTACCCGGACCCCGGCTTCCCGATCTACGAATCGATGACGCGCTTCGTGGGCGGTACGCCGGTGCCCGTCCCGCATCCGCCAGGAGAACGACTTCCGGCTCGACCCCGACGAGCTCGCCTCGCTGGTGACGCCCCGGACCAGGATGATCGTCATCAACTCACCGGCCAACCCACCGGCGGGGTCCTCACCCGGGGAGACCTCGAGCGGATCGCCGCGATCGCCCTCGAGCACGACCTGGTCGTGCTCGCCGACGAGATCTACGGACGCATCCTCTACGAGGGCGAGCACGTCTCGATCGCCACCCTGCCCGGCATGGCGGAGCGGACGATCGTCCTCGACGGCTTCTCCAAGACCTACGCCATGACCGGCTGGCGTCTCGGCTACGCGATCGTGCCCGAAGCTGGCTCGTCTCGGCTTCGGCCGGCTGATCATCAACACGATCAGCTGCGCCACGACGTTCGCCCAGGTCGGTGCGGTGGAGGCCCTGACCGGACCGCAGGACGCAGGTCGAGGCGATGGTGGCGGAGTTCCGGGCGCGCCGCGACCTCATCGTCGATGGCCTCAACGCCATTCCGGGCGTCCGCTGCCTGCGACCCTCGGGTGCCTTCTACGTGTTCCCCGACATCTCGGGCGACCGGTCAGACGGGAGCCGAGCTCGCCGACCTGCTGCTCTACGAGGCCGGTGTCTCGACCCTCGCCGGCACGGCGTTCGGGAGCGTGGGCATCGGCCACATCCGCCTGAGCTACGCCAACTGCCGCGAGAACATCGCCGAGCGCTCGAGTCGATGCGGACGGTCATCGAGCCGCTGGCAGGAGCCAGGGCATGAGCCAGACGGCCGGGACCGGCCCACGTTCCACCGGCACCCATCCGGTCGATCGGCTCTACGCCGAGTCGGAGGCCTCGTTCGAGCGCTGGGAGGTCGTCAAGGACCTCGTCGACGAGCTGATCGACCTCTCGCTCAACTACCGCCAGAGCGGCCATCCGGGCGGCTCCCGGTCGAAGGTCCACCTGCTCCGTCGCGACCCTCCTCTCGGGCGCCATGCGCTGGGACCTCCGCCGACCGTGGCGGCCCTTCGCGGACCGCTTCGTCCTGTCGGCCGGCCACACCGTTCCCGCTCGTCTACGCCACCCTGGCTGTCCTCAACGAGTCGCTGCGGGCGCGTCACGACCTGCGATCGGAGACCCGCCTTCGCGTTCCCCGATGGCGGGCGGTGGGCGCTCACCTGGGAGGACCTGCTCGGGCTTGCGGCGCCGGGGCGGCCTGCCCGGCCACGCCGAGATGGAAGGCAAGACCCTCTTCCTCAAGTTCAACACGGGCCCGTCCGGCCACGGCATGCCGCCGGCCGCCGGCGAGGCGCTCGCGCTCAAGCTGGCCGGCGCCGACGATGTCAAGGTCTTCGTCGTCGAGGGCGAGGGCGGCCTGACCCCCGGCGCCGCCACGAGACGAAGAACTCGGCCTGGGGGCTCGGCCTCTCGAACCTCGTCTTCCTGGTCGACTGGAACGACTTCGGGATCGACGACCGGCCCGCCTCCTCGGTCGTCCACGGCACGCCCGAGGACTGGTTCGCGCCCGTACGGCTGGCGTGTCATCGGGCACCGAGCTCGGAATGGCCTGGGCGCCGGTCACCCGGGTCGTGCTCGAGGCCGCGCGAGGCGAGAACCCGGACCGGGTCCCGACGATGGCCTGGTTCAAGACCCGCAAGGGGCGCGGCTACGGCAAGTACGACGCCAAGAGCCACGGGTCTCCCCACCCGCTGAACGCGCCCGAGTTCTGGGCGGTCCGCGCGGTCCTTCATGGCGAAGTACGGGGTGGTCTACGAGGGCGTCGACGAGCCGGCGCCTTCCGATCCCGCGGCCCTGCGCCAGCCAGGCCGCGGCCAACCTGCGGATCGCGATGGGCGTCCTGCGTCGCGACCGGGCGCTCGTCGACCTACCTCTCCGATCGCCTCCTCGAGCTGGCCGCGCCAGGTTCCGGACTCGATCCCGACCTTCAACCTCGGCGGACCCGGAGCCACGATCTTCGAGGACCACCGACTGACCGACTTCCGGTCCTATCCCGACTCGCTCTGTCGCCAAGCCGGGTGAGCGCAAGCCGAACCGGGCCGCCCTGGCGAGCTGGGGCGCCTGGGTGAACGCGTTCGCCAAGCAGGAGTACGGGCGTCCGCTCTTCATCGTCTGCTCGGCCGACCTGGCCGATTCGACGAACATCGCCGGCTTCGGCAAGGACTACGGCGGGCTTGCGGGCTGGGGCTGGTACGAGCGTGACACCAACCCGCGCGGCGTCGTCCTGCCCCAGGAGATCACCGAGTTCACCAACGCCGGGCATCAGCGTCGGCCTGGCTGCCGTCAACTTCGCCGACGACCCCTTCGCCGCGTTCAACGGCTTCTGGAGCGCCTGCTCCACGTACGGCTCGTTCAGCTACCTCAAGTACGGTCCGATGCGCCTCTTCAGCCAGCTCGCCCAGGACTGCGAGCTGCAGGGTCGGCAAGGTGATCTGGGTGGCCGGCCACTCGGGTCCCGAGACGGCCGAGGATTCGCGCACCCACTTCGGGATCTTCGAGACCGGGCGTGACGCAGCTGTTCCCCGAGGGACAGGTCATCGACCTCCATCCCTGGGAACACAACGAGGTGCCGGTCGTCCTCGGGGCAGCGCTGGCGCAGGCGGCCCCGATCGTGGCCCTGCACCTGACCCGCCCGCCGATCGACATTCCCGACCGGGCCGCGCTCGGTATGCCCGTCGCATTTCGAAGCCGCCCGCGGGCGCCTACGTCATGCGCCCGTTCCGGGCCGGCCTCCCGCAGATGGGCACCGTGTTCGTCCAGGGGACGACCTCGACCTCCAATCTCGTCAAGGTCCTGCCCGAGCTCGATCGAGCCGGTCTCAACGTCAAGGTCGTGGCTGCGGTCAGCCCGCAGCTCTTCCGGCTCCAGGGCGCCGCCTACCGGGCTGCCACCATCGACGAAGCCGACCGCTGGGATTCCATGGCCATCACCAATCGGGCGTTCCGGCTGATGCGCGATTGGGTCGACGGGCCGCTGGCGGCCGAGTACTCGCTGGCCTCCGACTGGGACGACCGCTGGCGCACCGGTGGCTCGGTCGACGAGGTCATCGACGAGGCGCACCTGTCGGCTCGGCACATCCTGGACGGCATCGAGCGGTTCGCGCATGAGCGCGAGCAGCGGCTGGCCCGCTTGCGAAACCTCGTGGAGTCAGCCGAGCGGCGGTAGCGGGGAGGCCGATCGCCCTTCGGCCGGCGTGACCCGGGGCCTGGCGGCTATCATCCCTGGCGTGCCGAGCGTTGGCCAGGCCTCGAGGCTGCCGGCCCGTCACGGCCTGACCGAGCGCATCTCCCCACCGGCGCGGGGCGCCTGTTCCCCCCATAGGCGCCCCCGCCGGAGTCATCTCCGGAGGATTTCCGACGATGGTCGCACCGAGCGTCCCCACCGCGGCCGTGGGAAGATGGCCGAGATGAACGCCACCAACCCTCGCCGGGTTGCGCGGCGAGCGGCTGCCCACCCCCATCAATCCCGAGGTCTACGAGCGACCTGAGACGTGGGCAACGGCGCCCGAACGAGGGGAGATCACGTTGAGCGAGCTGGTCCTCGGCCTCGACCTCGGGACGAGCGAGGCGAAGGCAGGGCTGTTCGACCTGGCCGGGCGGCCGCTCGGGCTCACCCGCTCGCCGTACCCGATGAGTACCGACTCCTCCGGCCGGGCCGAGCAGGCGCCGGCGGACTGGTGGCGCGCGCTCGGCGAGTGCGTCCGGGCGCTGGGCTCGCGCGGCGCCACGGTCGCCGCGATTGCCGGCGTTGGCCAGGGGCCGACGCTCGTGGCGGTCGACGAGGCCGGCAACGCGGTCCGGCCGGCGATCACCTGGCAGGACCGGCGCGCGACGGGCAGCGGTGGCTTCGGTCTGCTGCCGAAGATGGCCTGGCTGGCCTCGCACGAGCCGGCCTCGCTCGGTCGGACGCGCTGGCTGCTGTCGGCATGGGACGCGCTCGGGCTGTGGCTGAGCGGACGAGGCCGCGACCTCGCTCCAGGCGCACGAGTCGCCGATCGGGCCGGACGTCCTCCGGGCGGCCGGGCTGGAGCCCGATCTCGTCCCGGCGCCGGTCGCCGTCGGTTCGCGGCTCGGCGAGCTTCGGCCGGAAGCGGCCGCGGTGCTCGGCCTGCGGCCGGGGATCCCGGTCGTCGCCGGCGTCAACGACGGGACGGCGAGTCATGCATCGGCGGCGGGCTGCGCCGGCCGGGCGACGCCGTCGACACCGGCGGCACGTCGGGTGGGATCGCGATCTACGCCGACCGGTCGGTCGAGCTTCCCGGCCGTTCGTCGCACCGGCGCCGCTCCCCGGGCGGTGGGTCGTCGGCGGGCGATGGCGACCGCTCGGCGGCGCCGGTCGACTGGCTGCGCGATCGCGTGTTCGGCGGTCGCTGGTCGACGGACGAGCTGCTGGCCGAGGCGGCCGCGTGCGCCGCCCGGCGCCGACGGGCTCGTGTTCCTGCCCGTACCTCGCCGGCGAGCGGGCGCCCATCTTCGACGAGGCCGCGCGTGGCGTGTTCTTCGGCCTGACCCTCGCGCACGGGCGCGGCGCACCTCGCCCGGGCGGTCCTCGAGGGCGCCGCGTTCGCGCTGCGCCACGTCGCCGAGCCGATCGTCGCGGCCGGCGTCCCGGTCGGCGAGCTGCGGCTGGCCGGGCCGGCGCGCCCGGGCGACACTCTGGGCGCGGATCAAGGCCGACGTCCTCGGCGTGCCGGTCGCGGTGCCCGCGGTCGAGCGAGACGGCGGTGCTGGGTGCGGCGATCCTCGCCGCCGCCGGCGACGGCTCGTGCCGAGCCTCGCGGCGGGCGTGCGGACGATGACGTCGGCGTCGAGCGCCGAGTCGAGCCCGATCCGGCCGCAGGCGTCGGATCTACGACGCGCTTGTTCGGCGTCTACCGCGACCTCTACCCGGCGGTCGCGGTCTCTACGGCCGACTCGCCGACGCCCGGCTGATCGGCGCCATTGGGGGCCGGGGGAGTGCCCGCCGGCGCTGCCGCCGATCGCCGTCATGTCCCGCCCAGCGCGCGTGGTAGACTCCGCGCGAGCCTTCGGGGCAGGGTGCAATTCCCGACCGGTGGTAGGGTCCCGCGCGACGCGGGACGAGCCCACGAGCGGCTCGGCGGCAGAGCTCGCGGGGCGCAGCAGATCCGAGGCGACGGCAGCGATGCCGCGCCGACCGGAGCCGACGGTACAGTCCGGATGGAAGAAGGCCGTGGCCGGTGCGTCCCGCGTCGTGGACGCGCGCCGTCGCACCGCCGTGCCCCGAGTGCTGCGACGGAGGTGCACGGTGACGACGGCGATGACCGCGACCAGAGGCGCCACGACCCGCCGCGCCCGCGCCGGCCGGTCCCGGCGCCCGGCGCCGGCGTCTCGTCGACGGCGTCTCGCTCACGTTCCGCGGCGCGCGCACCGACCACGTCCTCGACGGGATCGACCTCGACGTCCGACCCGCGCGAGGTCGTCGCGCTGATCGGTCCCAACGGCTGCGGCAAGAGCACGCTCCTGCGCGTCATCGCCGGGCCTGATCGCGCCGGACGGCGGCTCGCGTGACGATCGACGGCGATCGCCGGTGACCGGGCCCGGACCCGCGGGTCGGCCTCGTCTTCCAGGAGCCGCGGCTGCTCGCCTGGCGCACGCGCCGAGGCGAACGTCCGCTTCCCGCTCGAGCTCGCCGGCTGGTCGGCGGAGCGCCAGGCGGCGCGCGCCGACGACCTGCTCGGGCTCGTCGGCCTGCGCGAGTTCGCCGCGCGCCGGCCGTCCACCCTGTCGGGCGGCACGCGCCAGCGCGTCGCGATCGCCCGGGCGCTCGCGCTCGAGCCGGCGGTCCTGCTCCTCGACGAGCCGTTCAGCGCCCTCGACGCGCTCACCCGCGAGCGGTTCAACGCGCGAGCTGCTGCGGCTCTGGGAGCGGACCGGGCACGACGATCGTCGCTCGTCACCCACAGCATCCCCGAGGCGATCTTCCTCGCCGACCGGGTCGTCGTCCTGTCGCCCGCGGCCGGGCCGCGTCGTGGCCGACGGTGCCGGTCGAGCTGCCGCGGCCGCGGCGCGTCGCCGACCTCGACTCCGCGATCGTGTCGGCGGTCGCGGCCGAGATCCGCGCCCACCTCGTCGACACGACCGACGACGCCGTCGCGATCGAGACGACGGACCGCCGTCGCTGGCCGCTGCCGCTCGCGCGCGATCCGCGCGCCGGCGCCCAGCGCCGACCGACCGACCTCGGCCGCGATCGGCCGGCCTGGTTCGACCCGTTCCGCCCGGACGACGAGGCGTGAGCGCGCCCGACGTCGGAGTCCGGCCGACGGGGCGCCGCCGTCGCACGCCTGCTCGGCGTGCCTGGCCGGTCGCCGCCAGCCTCGTCGTGTTCGTCGTCGCCTGGCAGGCGATCGTCGTCGTCGGCGGCTACCCGTCGTTCATCCTGCCCGGCCCGGGCACCGTCGCCGAGCGGTTCGTCACGGCCTGGGCCGACGGCACGATGTGGCCGCACGTCGCGACGACGCTCGTCGAGATCCTCCTCGGCTTCGCGCTCGGCGCCGCGCTCGCGCTCGTCGCCGGGCATCGCTGCTCGCCCGCTCGCCGCTCGCCGAGCGGCTCGCTTCGCCCTACCTCGTCGCCGCCCAGGCGACCCCGATCCTCGCCCTCGCCCCGCTCATCGTGCTGTGGTTCGGGACCGGGCCTGCGTGAGCAAGCTCGTCATCACCACGCTCATCGTCTTCTTCCCGGTCGCGATCGCGACGATGGTCGGCATCCGCTCGGTCGACCCGCGGCTGCTCGAGATGGCGCGCAGCTTCCGGGCCGACGAGCTGGCAGATCGTGAGCCGGGTCGAGATCCCGGCCGCCCTGCCGGCGATCCTCGGCGGCATGCGCGTCGGCGTCACGCTCGCCGTCATCGGCGCGATCGTCGGCGAGTGGGCCGGCGGCGAGCAGGGCCTCGGCGTGCTCATCAACATCGCCCGCGGCAGCCTGTTCGACATCCCGCTCATGTTCGCGACCCTGGTGACGCTCGGCCTGCATCGGGGTCGCGCCTCTACCTCGTCATGGTCCTCGTCGAGCGCCGCCTGGTCGGCGACCGGTGAGCCCGGCCGCCCGGACGTCCCCGGCCCACTCTGGAGGCGATCCGTGCCTGCCCGCCGCCCCGGTCTCGTCGCCGTTGCCCTCGCCGTGCTCGTCGCGCTGCTCGCGGCCGCCTGCTCGTCCGGCGGCGCGCGGGCTCGCGGGCGCGACCGGAGCACCGTCGGCGACGACGGGCGGCTACCGCCGGCCTCGACCGGCCCCGATGCCTCGGCCAGCCGACCGGCCGACGGTAACGCCGCTGACCGTCGGCCTGGGCTACATCCCGAGCGTCCAGTTCGCCCAGTTCTACCTCGCCGAGCAGGCCGGCTACTACCGCGACGCCGGCCTCGACGTCACGCTCCAGAACAAGATCGACCCCGACCTCATCACGCTCCTCGGGCAGGGCGCGGTCGACATCGGCTGCGGCGACGGCACGTCGGTCATCCCGGCGGTCAGCCAGGGCATCCCGGTCGTCTACACCGCGACGATCTACGGCGACAGTTCCCGTCCGTCGTGTTCGCCAAGGCGGTCGTCCGGGATCAGCGACCGCGGCCGACCTCAAGGGCAAGAGGATCGGCATCCCCGGCACGTACGGCACGTCGTGGATCATGCTCCAGGCGCTGCTCGAGTCGGCCGGCCTGACGCCGGACGACGTCGAGCTCGTCCAGTATCCCGGACTTCGGCCAGGGCACGGCGCTCCAGCAGGGCGCCGTCGACGCCGCCACCGGCTTCGCCAACAACGAGCCGATCCAGCTCGAGCATGGCCGGCGATCGAAGCCGAGCGTCCTGCCGTGCGACGCGTCGTGCCGCTGCCGGGGCCGGGCCTCGTCGATCGGCGACGACGACGCTCGACCGCCAAGCGCGACGCGCTCGCGGCGTTCACCGCCGCGACGCTGCGCGCGATGGACGAGATCGCCGCCGACCCGCAGAAGGGCCTCGACGCGACGTTCGCGGCCGTGCCCGACCTCGGGCCAGGACCCGGCGACTCCAGCGGCAGATCCTCGGCGCGACGATCGCGACCTGGAAGAACGACCGGACGAACGCGCCAATCGGGGCGATCGATCGGGACGGCTGGCAGAGTCGCTCGACTTCATGACCGGGCTCGGCCTCGTGCCGAACCCGGTCACGGTCGACCAGCTCGTCTCGGACGAGCTGCTCCCGACCCGCTAGCTCCGGGCACCGGCGCCCGGGTTGCCGCCGCACGAGCGTTCGGGGCTCTGCCGTTCCGTCACGGGCGTCTCGAACGGAGGCCTACCGGTGCCCGCGGCGACAGGACGGTCGGCCGGGGAGCCGGTGCTAGACTCGCCCGCGAGCCGTTAGCTCAGTGGCAGAGCAGGGGACTTTTAATCCTCCGGTCCAGGGTTCGAATCCCTGACGGCTCACCACCGCCGGGCGGCTTCGCCTGGCCCGTGTTCGAGGGTTGTCGCCGCGCGCGCTGTCGCCATCGGCCGTCCCTGGCTCGCTGGCTCCGCGCGGCTCAGGCTCCGGCTCCGGAACCGGAACCTGCTGCTCATGGCAGGGATCATTGCTATGGAACGCTGGGCCGGCGAGCGCGTGCGGCTTCGCTCCCGCTGAGTGGTTCGCGCCTCCGCCGCGTGGGTTCCCCTGTGCAGGAGGACGAGCCTCCACCCCGACGCGTGCTCGCTCGAACGCACGATTGGCGACGCTGTCGCGTCCGTGGCCTCGCATACGATGCAGGACGTCCTTGGGCCGCGATTTTGCCGACTCGCGGCGATGCGCGAGGCGAAGCGTGAGGCGCCCACGTGGGGGTCGGGGCCGCGGCGTGGCCAGCTCCGCGCCGACCGGCGGCCGTCCCGGTCAGGATCAGTACGGGATCGCCACCGCCCAGGCGAGCGTGGGATCGGTGGCCTTGGGACCAAGGCGCAGGCCAGTTCCGTTCGAGCGGAACTGGATCAACTTGGTGCCGGCCGCGCCCAGGTCGTAGAGGGCGACCACGTCACCTCGGCCATCCCCGTTCGTGTCGGCCGCGCTGAACTTGGCGGCCGTCCAGCGGAAGCCCTTGGCGGCGCTCCAGAGGGTTCGCCGTTCGAATCCGAGGCCGCTGGAGACGAGGCCGATCATCTCCACGCCGAGAGGACCGTTGGGGTGGATCACGACCAGGTCGTCGCGGCCGTCGCGGTCGATGTCGGCGACGAGGGTCCATGTGGGCTGCCCGGCGAGATCCGGCAGGTCGCCCCAACCGACCGGGACGCCGAGACGCCCCGAGGGATCGGAGTTCACGACGACGTAGCTGAGCCCGGCCGGAATGGGCTGGGTCGGGTCGGGCGGCATGCTGGGGTCGGCCGGCGGGACCTGTGCTCCCAGATCGATCTGGAGCACGAGATCGGTCCGGCTGTCGCCATTGACGTCGGCCGCGAGGGGCGTGACCCCGCCCAGTTGGATCGGCCAGGGGCCCCAGGCGAGCGCGGCGGGGCCCAGATGCTGACCGTCTGAGCGCAGCACGAAGACCTCCGCGGCGCTCACCGGCGGTTGGCTGGGATCCACCTGCGGCACGGTCGTGCCGACGAGAAGCGCCACGTCCGCCAGCCCGTCGCCATCGAAGTCGCCCGCCACCAGCCGAGCGCTCGAGCCGAGCGGGATCGCGGGGTCGACAGATCCGTCCCACCAGGCCGCGGAGGGAGCGAACCCTGCGCCCGCCGGGAGGGCGGTGGCGACCATGACCTGGAGGGCGCCGCTGGGCCCGGTGGACACGTGGAGGAGGTCCGCCGCGCCGTCGCCCGTGACGTCGGCGATCGCACGCTCGGCGGGGATGGTGGCCGGCACCAGCGGATCAGTCGGCGCGAGGAGGGTCAGCGCGGGCCCGGGGGTCGTCGCGCCGGCATAGATGCGAGTCGAGACGGTCGTCAGTGGCGCCGGCACCGGGGCCGTCGGATCGTTCGGGTTGGGCTCGAAGGCGATGGTCTGAGGCAACAGCACCGCGAGGTCCCCCAGGCCGTCACCCGTGAAGTCGCTTGCGCCAGGCCGGACGATCTGCAGATCGCCGCCGTAGACCCGTCGCAGGATCTCCTCGAGGAGAAGGCCGTCCCGGGCGCAGCTCATGGCGCTGTGCTGGAAGAGGTGCCAGCCGTCCGAGTCCTCTGCGCATGCGACGTGCGAACCCGGGCGATAGCCCGTCGAGAAGAAGCGGCCACCTTTGCGCAGGCTGATCGACCAGGTCGACGCAACCGCCTCGACATGCGTCTGGGCCGGGCTGTCCAATTCGGGAACGTAGATCTGGTCGCGCGAGCTGTCGACCACGTCGTAGCAGCCGCCGCCGGCCGACTTGCCCCGCCAATGCATCGCGTGGTACCAGGCGTACTGCTTGGCGGCGATTGCGCCGACTCGGAGTGCCTCCCGGGGCGTGGACGCCGACCATTCGGCGGCCATCACGACCTCGACGTAGCGCCGAAACGGCGCCACCTCGACGGTTCCGGCGCTCGGACCCGTGGTGCGCAGGACGCGGATCTCAGTCGGGGGGATGAACTCGTTCGTCCAGCCGGTGCACTGCTCGGCGGCTTGGACAGGTGCGGCGGTCGGGCCGAATGTGCCAGCGACGAAGACCACCGCAAAGCTCACTCCCACCGCAAAGCGGCGGAGCATGGCGGCAACGTACACGAGTCGGGCCGGCTTTGGCAAACGCGCCGGGCTCGCGTGCCGACGCGGCAGGCCGTCAGGCGCGCCGCGTCGGAGATGATCGGCAGCCTACTGGAGCTGGCTGCCGGCCTCGGGGGCCGGAGCTGGACGGGCTGCCGCGGTTACGGTCTCGGGGCTCGCGGCACCACCACGAGCTTCGCCAGGGCGTTGGCCTGGCCGTTCTGGACCTCGCTGACGGCGATCACCGTGTCGCCCACCGCGAGCTTGTCGAGCTGCGAGGGACGGCCGTCCTTGCGGACTCGGGTCTCGGCGTCCGTGCGGACGGTCACGCTCGTGCCCCCCGTTTCGGCGATCGTGATCGTGTCGTTGCCGATGGCGCTGATGCTGCCACCGTCGAACTGAACGGTGACCAGGCCCTTGTCACCACGGTCGAAGGTGACCGTGCCATGGACGAGGTGTCGCCAGGCCGCGAGCCGGCGGAGGATGGGGTGGTTGGCGGCAAGTGCCGCGAGTTCGGGGTCGGTGGCCGGCTGCTCGAGCGCCGCCGTAGTCGCCTGGGTGGCTGCCTGCGGTGCGGCCTGGACGAGTCCGACCGAGACGACCCCGAGAACGAGGATGGCGCTGCCCGTGAGCACGAGGCGCCAAGTGGGGATCCGCATCGGTGTGAGCTACCTCCGGTGTGCTTCAGGTGGTTGATCGGACCGATCCGATCGAGGTGACCCGAGCCTGAGGTCGGCAGGTGAGGCCTGTTTCGGGGCGACGTAAGCGGCGCGTAAGGGCTCGAGGAGGCGCGCCTCAGCCTCCATCCTCCGGCCGGTCGTCGGTTGGCCCGCTCGCCGCAGGCGGCTCCGGTGGGGGGCCAGCCGGCGGAAGCCCTCGGGGCGTGACGTCTCGAGGCGGCGGTCGGCGTTCCTGGCGAGGACGACCGATCGCGGTCATGAACCGGGTGAGTCCTGCGGGGGCGGTCAGGAAGGGCACAATGGCCAGGACCAGCAGGACCGGCACCAGGTAACGGATCGCGCCTCGGAAGAGCACGACCAGGACACCGAGCCCCACGAGCAGGCCGAGGTAGGCCGTGAGGCGGGCCGGCGTCCAGCCGGCCAGGAAGAGCCGCCTCGTCGGCAACAGCGCGACGGCGAAGATCGCGAGGACGAGCGCGGCCGAGAGCAGCGACGGCACACCCGCATCATACGAAGGAGGGCCGGCACAGGGGCCGGCGCGCTGATGCGGACGATGGATCGGCGGCGTGTCGCGGCGGCCGGGCTCCGACAGATGAGGGAGCCCGCGCTCGGGTACGATGGAGGCCCCACCTGCCCGTGAGCCGTGCTCCTGTGACCCGCCTCGCGCCCCGCGCGCGCCTCGACGCCTGGCTGCTCCGCTGGCGCCCGATCCTGCCGATCCTCCTCGCCGAGATGATCCTCTGGATCGGGTTCGGTGCCCTGCTCCCCGTGCTGCCTCTGTACATGGTGGAGCGGGGGATCGATCCGGCGACGCTGGGCCTGATCGTTGCCGCCTGGCCGGGAGCCCGCCTCGTCGCGGAGCCGGCGTTCGGCTGGCTGGCCGACCGGACTGCCCGCAAGCCCCTGATGGTCGGCGGCCTTGTCGGCACCGCCGCGGTCGCGGTCCTGCCGCTCTTCTGGATCGGGGCGCTGCCGTTCTTCTTGGCGCGGGCCGCCGCCGGCATCGCGGCCGCCGTCTACGATCCGTCCGCCCGCGGCTACCTCGTCGACGTGACGCCCGAAGAGCGTCGCGGCGAGGCGTTCGGGCTGTTCGGGGCGGCCCAGATGGCGGGCTTCCTGGCTGGGCCCGCGATCGGCGGCCTGGGCGCGGCGCTGATCTCCAGCTACGACTTCGCCTTCGTGTTCGCGGGGGTGGCGGCAGCAGTAGCGAGCGTCTCGGTCGCGCTCACGATCCGCGAACAACCGCACGTTCACGAACGGGCGGTCATCCCGGGCGTGGAGTCGGCGGAGCTCTCGACGTCGTCGGCGGGCGCCGCGCTCGCCTCGGGCGTGTCGCTGCCCCACGTTGGCGGTTCCGACGCTGCCGGCCTCGCAACCCGGACCGTCTATCTCCCGCCGGCGAGTCTCTGGAACCGGATGCTGGTGGCCGCTGTGGTCCTCAACGTGGGGACCTACTTCGCATCCGGCACCTACGAGGTGATCTGGAGCCTCTACATGCAGTCGCTGGGAGCCGGGCTCGATCTCATCGGCGTGAGCTTCGTCATCTTCGGAATCCCCGTCCTGCTGATCTCGCCGCTGGCGGGTAAGCTGACCGACCGCCAGGGTTCGTTCGTCCTCCTCGCCGTCAGCTCGGCCATGGTGGTGGTTGCCGCCTTCACCTATCCGCTGGTACGAGAGCCGGCGCTCGCGCTCCCGGTCGTCGTCTTCGAGGGCGTCGGTTTCGCGCTCCTCAGTCCGGCCCTCTACGGGGTCGTCGTGTGGGGCAGTCCCGCGGGTCGGTCGTCAACGGCCCAGGGGATCTTCGGGGGCGCGGGGACGCTCGGATTCGTCATCTCCTCCGTCGTCGCCGGCGAGCTCTGGTCTCGCGACCACGCGTTCCCCTTCTACTTCTTCGGGACCGTCATCCTCCTCTCGACGCTCCTCGCCTTCGCGATCGGGCGGCGACGGCTCGACGGGGTCGATCCGAGCCTGGTCCGGACGGTGCCGCTGAACAGCGGCGGCGGCGCGCCAGAGCGGGGGGCAGGAGAGCCCTTCGACGCGAGGGACGTGGCGTGAGCAGCCCGTGGGTCGAGCGGGTCGAGTCGGTGCAGCCCACGGTCCTCGTCATCGGCGGCTTCTTGACCTCGCCGCCCCTCTATGACCGGTTCGTCCGGCGACTCCTGGACCGCGGTGTGGCAGCGGTGGTCGTCGCCCCGATCTGGCTGCCCGACTGGCTGCTCCTGGCGGTCCGGGGCTTCGGCCCGCTGGTGACGCGTTCGGCGCGGGCGCTGCTGCGCGCCAATGCGCTCGCGGCGGCGTCGCCGGTCAGCGCGGGCGCGCCGATCCTCGTGGTCGGCCACTCGGCCGGCGGGCTGGTCGGCCGATTGCTGACCTCGCCCGAGCCGTTCGAGGGGCGACGGCTCGGCGCGTCGGAGCGGATCGGGGCGCTGATCACGCTCGGCACGCCGCACCGCGTCGCGCACGGACGGGTGATCGGTCATCAGGTCGCCGTCCGAGCCGCCGCCTTCGCGGACGAGCACCTGCCGGGGGCCTGGTTCGCGCCACGGGTCGGATACGTGGCGGTGGGGTCGCGAGCGATCGCGGCCGATCCCGAGGGCGACGGGCGGGCGCGCGTCGCCCATCGGCTCTACGCCGAGTTGGTCGAGGAGTCCGGCCCGGACCATCGTGTCGGCGACGGGCTCGTGCCAGCCTGGGCGTCGATGCTCGAAGGGGCGACGGCGGTCATCCTCGACGATGCCGTCCATGGCCACCTGGCCGGCCGTCCGTGGTACGGCGCGGAACCCGTACTCGATCGCTGGTGGCCGATCGCGCTCGAAGCGTGGCGAGCGGCGCTCCGAGCTCGCGCAGAGAGTGCCGGTCTCGGCGCCTGAGAAGATGTGTGCCGACGGCGGAACCGGTCTCACCCCGTCCGAATGGGATCCGTAGCCGTCAGGCGGATGATCGGCGAGCACGAGGGACGCCGGCCGCCACGGCCGCACCAAGCCACGCACGCGAGTGGCGCGCCGCCCCCGGCGCCCCAGCCCAGAACGGGACGAACAGCCGTCACACGGATGCTCGTCGGGGCTCGGTCCGCATTGCAGCCGCGTGGCGGATAATCGTCCACCTCAGGGTCCGCTCCACCGCGCGCGCATCCGCGTGACGAATGCCGGGCCGGCCCGGTGCCTCACGCTCCTGCCGAACATCCGGGTGGCGAATACCGGTCCAGGCGGGAGCTCGCGTTCGAGCCGATCGCCCATGCGCGCGGTGCGATACCCCGGGTGAAGCCCTGGGCGGCCCGCGCCGGCCACATTCAGGGCAGCGAGCGGATCATCCCCCCGTCCACGGCCACGATCGAGCCGGTGACGTAGCTCGCCGCAGGCGAGAGGAGGAACGCCGCCACCCGGCCGACCTCCGCCGGCTCGCCGTAACGCCCGAGCGGGATCCGCGCGATCGTCTGGCGCCGGACCTCCTCGACGGAGGCCCCGGTGCTCGCCGCGCGTGCGGCGTCGAGCTGGGCGATCCGGTCGGTGGCGACCCGGCCCGGAGCGATCCCGTTGATGCGGATGCCGGGGGCAAGCTCCGCGGCGAGCGACTTGACGAGGCCGGCCAGCCCTGGCCGGAGCAGGTTCGACGTCGTGAGCCCCGGGATCGGCTCGCGGACCGAGGACGAGAGGATCACCAGGATCGCGGCCCGCTCGCTCGCCCGAAGCTGGGGCAGTGCCGCCCAGAGGAGCCGCAATGCGCTGCGGAGCGTCCCGTCGATCGCCCGCTCCCAGTCGGCCTCGGAGAGGCTGGCGAAGTCGCCGGGCGGCGGGCCACCGCTGTTGATGAGCAGCAGGTCGAGCCCTCCGAGCTCGCGCACGGTCGCCTCGACGGCATCGGCCGGGCCGCTGGCGGTGGAGAGGTCGGCACCGATGGGGACGGCCTTCAGCCGGGCCGCGACGGCTGTCAGGCGATCGGACGGACGGGCGACCAGGGCGACCTTGGCTCCTTCTCGGACGAGTGCCTCGCCGATGGCGCCCCCGAGCCCGCCCGATCCGCCTCCCACGAGTGCCCGCGCCCCCTCAAGCCCGAGATCCATCGATGCTCTCCGACGTGCGGCGGGGTGTGCGACGTCCGTCGGCCTCGGCTGTGGGCGCCCGCCATCCTCGTCGAATGGTACCCACTCGTTGGGGATCACAGTGCCCCAGGGGTGCGAGCCGAGGGGGAGCCAACCGGGCTCGCGAGTTTGACGCTCCAACCTCGAATCGATACACTGCGAGGTCGCGGGGTGGAGCAGCGGCAGCTCGTCGGGCTCATAACCCGAAGGTCGGAGGTTCGAATCCTTCCCCCGCAACCAGCCGAACCGAATCTGAAACCCGGCCCCGCGGCCGGGTTTCGTGCTTCCTCGGGCAGGCCCACGCCGAGGTTCTTAACGCCGCGAGGCTCCTGCCTCCGGCCACGCTCAGCCAGGCGACCGTACCGGACGGCCAAGGGTACTCGCGACTGAGACCCTGTTTGTGAAACCCGCCTGGGTCGCGCATGTTGAACCGAGCCGTGATCTGGCGATACGGCCGGGGTTAGGTTCCGGCGACCGCGTCCTGCACCGGGCTGGTGGGTAGGCCGCAGTGAGCATGGCTGGTCTGGACGGCTCGGCGGCTCTCTCAGCGGTCCTCGGGCTCGTCCTCGTCGTCCTCGACGATAGAGCGCTGCATGCCATACCCCATGCCGAGTCCCCCGGCATCATCGAGATGCCGCAAACGCGAAGGCCGCGGGGACCGATCGGACGCCTTCCACGCGGGCGCGCCGGTCTCTTTGTGTCGCTTTCGCCCGGCCCTACGTCGTTGAGCGCGCAGCTCGCGTGGAGCCTGGTCTGGCTGGATCATGCGCCCGCGCAGCGCGCGCATGATCCGATCTCGAAGTCCCACGCCCCCAGCATTCACGACCCGGACGTGGAGTCAAGTCATCGGTTGTCCCGACGGAGAACGTTGGTGGAAGGGCGTTGCCAACTGTTGCTCCTGGGTCGACGGCTCATGGCAGGCGTCGTCTCCTTCACAATCGTGATCACCCGCGCCTCGCTCCAGGGAAAGTGTCGCTGGCGACCCTGACGGGCGAAGCGTGCCCTCGGAGGCGGCGAGATCGACGCGGCGCCTCGACGTCTCCTACTCCCAGCGGAAGGTGCGGGCGGCGAGGAGCGTCGTGGCCGCGGCCCAGACCGCCAGCGTCGTCAGCGGACCGACCGAGTCGGCCGCCGAGGCGCCGAGGCCGATCCGGAAAGCCTCCGTCAGCGCGCTCGACGGGAGGACGCCCGCCAGGTCGTTCAGGATGCCCGGCAGGCGTTCGATCGGGACGATGGCGCCGCCGAGGAGCAGGAACGCCAGGAAGAGCGCGTTGGCGCCGGCAAGGGTTGCCTCCGCCCGCAGCGTCCCGGCCATGAGCAGTCCGAGTCCGGCAAAGGTGCCGGTCCCGAGAAGGAGCGCCGCCACGATCACTGGAGCGCCGGCGCCAGGGCCGGGGGCCCAGCCGAGGACCAGCGCGGCGGTGCCGAGCAGCAGCACGAGCTGGACCGCCTCGAGGACGGCGATGCCGATGAGCTTGGCGGCCACCAGTCCGCCGCGCGGCAGCGGCGTGCCGCCGAGCCGCTTGAGGACGCCGTAGGAACGCTCGTAGGCCGTCGAGATGCCGAGGTTGACGAGCCCAGCGGCGATGACGGCGATGGCGAGAATCCCGGGGAGGACACTTCCCGCACGGCCCTCGGCCGGCTCGCCGAAGAGCGGCACAGACCCGAGGAACACCAGCAGTGCGAGCGGGATGATCAGGGTCACCAGCAGGTTCTCGCCGCGCCGAGCAGTCAGCCGCAGCTCCATGACCGCCTGGGCCCAGACCATCCGGTGGAGCGGTGCCGCCGTGGCGACCCGGTCGGAGGCGCTCACCCGCGGCCTCCGACGAGCTCGAGATAGCGCTCCTCGAGGGTCCCCCCGGCCGTCCGCAGCTCCTCGAGGAGCAGAGCGCGTGCAGCGCACCACGCCGCGAGTGCAGCCACCCGGCCGGGGTCGGGAGCGCCGCCGCCCAACCGGTAGCGCGGCGCGACGCCGTCGACCTCGACCGACCCGCCGAGGGCGTGCCCGAGCTCCGCCCGCTCGTCGTCCCCCAGAATGCGGGCGAGCCGAAACCGTAGACGTGGCGCGGACGCCGCGGTCAGCTCGGCGCTCGTCCCGAGGGCGATGAGCCGGCCGTGGTCGATGATCGCGATGCGGTCGGCGAGCCGCTCGAGGTCGCTCAGCTCGTGCGTCGTCAGCAGGATCGTCGTGCCCCGCCCGCGCAACTCCCCGATGAGCTCGCGGGTGGCCACCTTCGCGGCCGGATCCATGCCGGCCGTCGGCTCGTCGAGGATGGCCAGCTCGGGGCGGCCGATCAGCGCCAGCGCCAGGCCGAGTCGCTGGCGCTGCCCGCCCGAGAGGACTCGGTAGCGGGTCGAAGCGACCTCGGCCAGGCCGACTCGCTCGAGAAGGTCGTCGGGGTCCTCGGGTGCCGCGTAGAAGCTCGAGAAGAGGTGGAGCACCTCGCGCGGACGCACCTGCGGCTGGAGCCCGCCGGACTGGAGCATCAGCCCCACCCGTGCACGAAGCGCCCGGCTGTCCCGGGCGGGATCGCGGCCCAGGACCTCCACCTCGCCGCCGTCGCGGCGCCGGTAGCCCTCCAGGATCTCCACGGTCGTCGTCTTGCCCGCGCCATTAGGCCCGAGCAGCGCGAAGACCTCGCCGCGCTCGACCGTCAGGTCCAGGTCCACGACGACGTCGCGGCCGTCGTAGGCCTTGCGAAGCGCCCGGGCGCGGATAGCTGGCGCGGTGGCCAGCGGCCCGCTCACCGCAGGATGGCGGCGAGCTGGCGCTCGAGATCCTCGGCTCGCAGCTCGCCGATCTGACGGGCCATGACGGTCCCGTCGCGAGCGATGAAGAAGGTCGTCGGCGGGGCAACGACCCGGTAGACCCCGGCGGCGACATCGTCGGGATCCTGGACCGAGACCCAGCGCACCCCCATCTGCTCCATGAAGGCCCGAGCGGGAGCGACGTCGTCCTTGAACAGGACGCCGACCACGGCGAGGTCCTCCGAGGCATGCGCCGCGAGCGCCTGCTCGAGCAGCGGGAACTCCTCGCGGCAGGGCACGCACCAGGAGGCCCAGAAGTTGAGCACCACGGGTCGCCCTCGGAGGCTCGCGAGCTCGAAGGGCCGGCCGTCGAGGTCGACCAGGCGCAGATCGGGGGCAGGTCCCCCGATGCTCAGCTCGCCGGGGGTGGCCACGGTATCGCCCGACGGGCGGGTCAGGGCGACCAGGCCGACCACGCCGACGGTGGTGAGGAGGGCGACCGCGACGAGCGAGAGGATGAAGCGGCGGGGCGTGGGGTCCCTCTTGTGGCTACTGGACGGTGAGCGTCCCGATCATGTTCGGATGGACGGAGCAGACGAAGGCGTAGGAGCCTGCCGGAAGCGCCGGCACATCGTACGTCGCCTTCGCCGTGCCGGTGATGATCTGGCCTCGCCAGACCTCCACACCGGTCGGGGAGTCCTTGTGGATGGCGACGTTGTGAGGGACCCCGGCGTCGTCGTTGGTGAAGACGATCTGGAACGGCGTGTCGGCCGGCGCGTTGAGGGTCGAGACGTCGAAGGCGAGGTCCTTGGCCCTGACGGCGAAGACGGTGCCGCCTCGCGGCGGGGCTCCCTCCCGGTGCCGGGCTCGTCGGGGGCGTCGCTGCCTCACCCCCGCCGGGTGCCGGGCTGGGCGCCCCACCGCCGCCAGGTGACGGTGCCCCCGACGCGGCCGGGCCGCCGCTCCCGGCAGACCCGTTGCGCGGCGGGAGGATGTCGAGGCTGATGAGGGCGGCAGCCACGAAGATCGCCGCGAAGGCAAACGTGGTGAACCGCGGAAACCGCGGCCGCGGCAGCGCCGGGAGATGTCCGAGCCGGTCGCCCTCCACCGCCTGGCGGTACTCGGTGCCCGCGTCACGCAGCCACTGGATGCCCACGATGACGAGCATCACGACCCCCGCGATGACCATCGTGACGTTGAAGACGAGGCCCAGGAACAGGACCGTCATGGCAACGGCCAGGAAGAACGGTCGGGCCGAGGGTCCGGGAACGTGGATCCCTTCGGGCGGGCCCTTCTCGACGACCGCTGGCAGCAGCTCGGCGGCGGCGAGGTGGTCGTAATCGTGCATCGCCTCGCGACCCCACCACAGGAGCGCGCCCAGGGTCAGGACGCCCCCGACCCATGGCCAGGCGCCGCCCAAGGCGAGCCCGAGGAAGAGGATCGCGGCACCGCCGGCGACGAAGATGGGCGCGAGCGACGGGCCGGGCATGTGGATTCCGGCCGGCGCCCTCGGGACGATCGGGCGCCCGCCACGCTGAGCCGGTCCCACGGCCGCGAAGCGATACCCGAGCCAGAGCAGGTAGAGCCCCACGATCCCGGCCAGCCCGATCGGGATGAGGGGGATGAGGCCGCCCCAATCGGGGGCGACCAGTCGGCCGAGGTAGTCGGTTACGAGGGTGTTCCAGAGTTCCTGCATCAGGGTTCGCGCGGGCTGCCGGCCACCAATACGTAGGCCATGAGGGTCATCCCGAGACCGAGGGCGATGAGCATGGTAGTCCCGCCGGCCTCCCGGCTCAGCAGGTAGTAGACCGTGGCGATACCGATGAAGAGGGCCCCGATGAGAAGGGTCGCGCGGGGTCGGATCGTCACCTTCGGATCTCCGTCAGTCGGCTCCGCGGGGGCTCAGATGATGTAGAGGATCGAGAACAGGCAGATCCAGACGACGTCGACGAAATGCCAGTAGAACGACGTCGCCTCGACGGCGTCATGGTGACGCGCCGAGAATTGGCCGGCCATCCCCCGGTAGAGGATCACCGAGAGCATGACCGCGCCGGCGAAGACATGGGCGCCGTGGAAGCCGGTCAGGGTGTAGAACGTCGTCCCGAAGGTCCCGTCGGAGAGCCCGAAGCCGAGCTGGCTGTAGTCGTAGGCCTGGCCGACGAGGAACGTGATTCCGAGCACGAGGGTGATCGCGATCGCCCGGTTCATGACCCGTCGATCGCCGCGCCGAATTGCCCACACCGCGAACTGACAGGTCACGGAGCTGAGCACGAGCACGCTGGTGAGGACCGCCGGCAGCAGGATCTCGCCGTGGAGGTGGAAGTGCTCGTTGTCAAGCGGAGGCCAGACCGGGGCCGAGGCGCGCACGTTGAAGTAGGCGGCGAAGAGGCCCGCGAAGAACATCACCTCCGAGGCGATGAACAGGATCATGCCCAGGATCGGGTTGCTGATCCCTTCCCGGGCGTGGCCGGCGGCGAGACCGTGCTCGCCGATGGGGGCCAGGGCGGAGGTCGATGCGCTCACGTCGGTCGGTTCCTCGGGTCGTATCGGCTGGAGGGCGTCAATGGCCGGTTTCGCCGGCGGCGCCGTTCAGGCTGTGGCGCAGGTCGAAGACCGGTCGCTCGGATCGGATCGGCGGCAGGCGGTCGAAGTTGTACGGCGGCGGGGGTGAGCTGGTCGCCCATTCGAGCGTGTTCGCCTCCCAGGGGTCGTCACCCGCCGGCTCGCCGCCCCGCAGCGAGACGAAGACGTTCCACAGGAACGGCAGCATCGAGAGCGCGATCAGGATCCCTCCGGCCGTGGCCGCCAGGTTGAGGTCGTTCCAGCCGGCGGTGGGGCTGTAGTCGGCGATCCGCCGCGGCATCCCCAGTAGTCCCAGCTCGTGCATCGGGAAGAAGGTCAGGTTGAAGCCGACCATCATGATCACGAACTGGAGCTTTCCGAGGGTCTCGTTGAGCCTGACCCCGAACATCTTGGGGAACCAGTAGTAGACCCCGGCGAAAACTCCGAAGACGGACCCACCGAAGAGAACGTAGTGGATGTGGGCGATGATCCAATACGTGTCGTGGATCGCGAAATCGACGGGCACCGCGGCACTGAAGGCACCGTTGATCCCCCCGATCAAGAACATCGTCAGGAAGCCGATCGCGAACAGCATCGCGCTCGAGAGGGAGATCTTGCCCCGCCACATGG
This sequence comes from uncultured Chloroflexia bacterium, assembly GCA_963712585.1. Taxonomy (GTDB): domain Bacteria; phylum Chloroflexota; class Limnocylindria; order Limnocylindrales; family CSP1-4; genus CAVQIH01. Next base: position 50,452 of record CAVQIH010000011.1, on the reverse strand, counting down.
TGGCGATCCAGTTGAACATCTTGACCCCGGTCGGCACCGCGATCAGGAACGTCATGAAGGAGAAGAAGGGCAGGTAGACCGAGCCGGTCGTGAACATGTGGTGCGCCCAGACGCTGAAGCCGAGGGCGCCGATCGCGGCGGTCGCGAAGACGAAAGCCTTGTACCCGAAGAGGGGCTTGCGGCTGAAGGTGGGTAGCACCTCGCTGACGATCCCCATGGCCGGCAGGATCATGATGTAGACGGCGGGGTGCGAGTAGAACCAGAAGACGTTCTGCCAGAGGATGGCGTTGCCGCCGGTCGCCGGGTCGAAGAAGTGGCCGCCGTAGTTGCGGTCGATGAAGAGCATGATCAGGGCGCTCGTGAAGACCGGCGTTGCCAGCATGACCAGGGCGCTCGTGACGAGCACCGTCCAGACCAGGATCGGGAGCCGGAACATCGTCATCCCGGGCGCCCGCATCTTGAAGATCGTGACGAGGAAGTTGATCGAACCTAGGATCGAGCTCGTCCCGACCAGGATCAGCGAGACGATCCAGAGGTCCGTGCCCGCGCCGGGCGAGTACTTGTCTTGAGCGATCGGGCTGTAGCTCGTCCAGCCCTCGGCCGCGGTTCCCCCGGTCGCGAAGCCAAGCAGCATGATCACGCCGGCCAGCGGCAGCATCCAGAAGCTGAGCGCGTTGATCCGCGGAAAGGCCATGTCCGGGGCGCCGATCATGAGCGGCACGACGTAGTTCCCGAACCCGATGAGCATCGGGATGATGAACAAGAAGATCATCAGGGTCCCGTGCATCGTGAACAGCTGGTTGTAGGTCGACTCGTTCATGAACTGGAGCCCCGGCTGGGCCAGCTCCATGCGCACGGCGAGCGCGAACAGACCCCCGACGATGAAGAAGATGAACGAGCTGGTGACGTAGAGGATGCCGATCTTCTTGTGGTCGGTGGTCGTCAGCCAGTCGTAGAGCCCGCTTCGGTAGCGGGCCGTCGTCGGAGTCAGCGCGGTCGTCGCCATTCCTGCTCCTACTTGACCGTCAGGGTGCCCGTCATGTTGGGGTGGACGGTGCAGACGAAGCCGTAGGTGCCCGCCGGCAGGGCCGCCACCTGATAGGTGATGGTCGTCACCCCGGTCACGATGTCGCCCTGCCAGAGCTCCGGGCCGGTCGGGGAGTCCCCGTGGATGGCGACGTTGTGGGGGATGCCCGGGTCGTTGTTGGTGAACTCGATGGCAAAGGGGGTGTTGGCCGGAACCTCGAGGCTGCTCACGTCGTAGGCGACGTTGGCGGCCGTGATCCGCAGGACCGTCCCCGCGGGGACCTCGCTCGGAGCGCCGCTCGGGGCCGGGGAGCCCGGGGGGGCGGGCGAGGCGGCCGGTGAGGGGGCCGGTGTTGCCTGCTTCTGGGCCAGCCAGGCGTCGAACTCGGCCGGCGTGACCGCCCTGAGGGTGAAGGTCATGGCGTGGTGGAAGAGACCGCAGAACTGGGTGCATTGACCGGTGTAGGTGCCGGGTTCGTCCACGGTGAAGTCGAAAGCGTTGGCCTGGCCGGGAATGACGTCTCGCTTGAACAGGAAGGCGGGCACGTAGAAGCCGTGAATGACGTCACGCGAGGTCAGCGTGAGCTGGATGGTCTCGCCGACGGGGACCACCATCTCGGGGGAGCGTCCGGCAGGCCGATCACCGTGACCCCGGCCTCCGGGTAGTTGAACTGCCACTGCCACTGGAAGCCGACGGCTTCGATCTTGAGCGCGGGGCTGGCGCTGCGGGCGTCGACCGTGTTGAGGGTCTGCCACGAGACGAAGAAGAGGGCGGCCACGATCACCATCGGGATGGCGGTCCAGATCACCTCGAGGACGTTGTGGCCGTGGATCTGCGGCGGGAGCTCATCGTCCCGCCGCCGGTAGCGGACCACCGCCCACAGGATCAACCCCTCGACGATGACGAAGATGACTACCGCCACGACGAAGACGATCTCGTAGAGGGTCTTGATCTCCGAGCCCTGGGTGGTTGCCGGTGACGGCGGCTGGAGGACGGAGCAGCCGCTCGCCAGGAAGGCGACCGCGAGCAGGGCGAAGACGAGCGCCAGCCAGCGCGGTCGCTTCGAGACGATCGCCATTGGGGGTCCCTGGACTCCTTCCATCGCGCCCGCCAGGTCGGAGCGTCGCCAGCCGCGACGGCGCCCCGGCCCGTCCGCCCGGGGGACAAACCGGGCGACATGATACCTGCAACGCCGGATTCCGTGTCACGATCCTGCAACGGATTCCCGGAATCGTCTCCGGGAGCGCGCAGGACGGGACGAGGCGTACCGTCAGCGCGGCAACGGTGTCGCCAGGTACCCCCGGTAGCGGTCCGGATCCACATTGCCGCCGCTGACCACGGCGACGATCGGACCTCCCAGGTCGGTCAAGCCGGCCTCTGGGGCGCGGTAGCGGAGCGCGGCGATCGACAGCGCACCCGAGGGCTCGACGACGAGGCGGCTCTCCTCGGCCGCCAATCGGACCCCGGCCACGATTTCCGCTTCGCTCACCGTCACCATTGCATCGAGCAGTGCGGTCAGGTGGGCGAACGTGCGCTCTCCCAAGGACTGGGTGCGGGTGCCGTCGGCGATCGTGCGCGACACGAGGGCGGCCGGCCAGGCCACGATCCGGCCCTGCGCCAGCGAGTCCCTGGCGTCGGCTGCCAGTTCGGGCTCGACCCCGATGACACGGACGTCGGGGCGAAGCGCTTTCAGGGCGGCGGCGACCCCGCTGGCAAGGCCGCCCCCGCCGACCGGAACTAGGACCGCGGCGACGTCCGGGAGCGCCTCGACGATCTCGAGTCCGACCGTTCCCTGGCCCGCGATGATGCGGTCGTCGTCGTAGGGGGGGATCATGGACAGGCCCCGCTCGGTCGCGATCCGCTCCGCCGCCTTGCGTCGCTCCTCGCTGGCCGGGCCCACCGTGACGATCTCCGCGCCGTCCGCCGCCACCCGCGCGCGCTTGATCGGCGGCGCGTCGTCGGGCATCACCACGACCGCCGGGACGCCCAGCAGGCGGGCAGCTCGCGCAACCCCCTGGGCGTGATTGCCACTGGAATACGTGATGAGCCCCCGAGCCCTGATCTCCGGCGCCAGGCTTGCCGCGGCCACGTACGCACCCCGCAGCTTGAAGGCTCCGATCGGCTGCAGCGATTTCGGCCTTCAGGAACTGCCGTTGTTCGAGCCGGCCAAAGGGCACCAGGGGCGTGCGGAGGGTGATCCCGTCGAGGATCCTTGCCGCGGCCCGGATCCGGGCGATGTCGACAAGACCGGTGGTGGAGGTCTCCAAACCCGAAGCTCCTCTTACGGCCGGTGGGTCGAAAGACGGCTTGCCCGACCGGTCGATCCCTTGGCGGCTCGAGGAAGGTCGGCGCGGCTGTCCTCGCGGATCCTACGACGCCTCTGATGACGGCCGACGCCTTCGGTGACGGCCGCCGCGCGGCCGGCCGAGAGCCCCGCGGTCATCGTATACTCCCCAGGAGTACGCCTCTTCCAGAAGAGTGGCGCTCGCCCCAAGCCGCCTGAGCGAGAGGAGTCTACGAACAATGGCCGTGGCGATCGATCGGGTGTGCGGCATGGAGGTCGAGGTCGAGACCGCCGTACACGTCAGCGAGTACAACGGCGTCAAGTACTACTTCTGCGGCAAGGGCTGCAAGCTCGACTTCGACGACGATCCCGAGCGCTACCTCGACCCGGAACACGTGCCCTCGATGTAGGCCCGACGCCCGCTCCTGCGCTGATGTGTCGCAGGCAAGCCGCGAATACGTCGGAAATAAGCCCGTCGTCCGAGACTGCAACCGGGCGGTTTCAGGACCGGGCACTCATCGGATGGGTCAGCCGCCAGGACGCCGGCCGGGGCCGGCTCGGAGGTTGACGATGCAACGAATCCTGGCCGGCGCGCTCGCGGCACTCACCGCGGTTGCCATCGCGATTTTGGCGAGTCCGCTCGGGCCCGTCTTGCATGACCTGACCGGCAAGCGCTGGCACTGACCGACGCCTACTCGACGCCAGGAAGGTCAGGCGCGTCCGGTCACCTCGCCCCGGGTGATCCGCGTCGCCACGTAGTCCGGGCCCGTCGTAAGCTTCGTCGCCGAGATGGTGATTGATCGACTCCTACGGCAGCCGCAGCCGCGGCCGCGGCCGCGGCTGGCGCTCGCCGCCCATCGAACCGCGGTCTTGGCGTTGCTCCTCGTCATGGCAGCCGCGTGCGACGCCGGCGCCGGCGGCGTCCCGCCCACGCCCCCGATCACGCCCGGAACGGCGAACACGCCGCGCGAGGTCAACATCATCGCCAAGGACTACCTGTTCCTGCCGTCGGTGGTGGACCTCGTGCCCGGCGAGACCGTGCTGCTCCACATCGTGAACGGCGGCCTCGCGACCCACGAAGTCGTCATCGGAGACCCGGTGGTCCAGGCGGCCTGGGAGGTCGCCGAGGCCGCCGCGGCCGATCCGCCGCCCGGGCCGACACCCTTCGTGAGCGTTCAACCCGACCGGGCCGGCCTGCGGGTTGTGGTCGCCTCGGGCGAGCGCCGCGACGTCCTCTGGGCCGTGCCGGCTTCGGGTGATCTCATCCTCGGCTGCCACATCCCCGGCCACTGGCAACAAGGAATGCAGGCGGCCATCCGCCTGGTCCGGCCGGGAGCCGCCGCGGCGACGGATCCGACAGGGAGCGGAGAGCTGGCGTCGGCCGCTCCCTGAACAGCTGCCGGCGAGCCCGACCGGCTGGCTTCGGCGCACTCCCGAGCAGGCTTCCCTGGAATGCCGGAGGTGGTACGCTCGCGGACGGCGAGTGCTCGTCCCGCCTCTCCGTCGTCGTTGCGTCCAGCTGCCCGAGTCGGTGGATCCTCGAGGAGGATACGAATGACCTACGTGATCGCCGAGCCGTGCGTCGACGTGATGGACCAGGCGTGCGTCTCGGTCTGCCCAGTCGATTGCATCCACTTCGATGAAGGCGTCGATCGGACGCTGTACATCGATCCGAACGAGTGCATCGACTGCGGCGCCTGCGAGCCGGAGTGCCCCGTGACCGCGATCTTCCCCGAGGAGTCGCTCCCCGCCGAGTGGACCGCCTACACGCAGGTCAACGCGGTCTGGTTCACCGACAAGGCCGCTGCCCGAGCACAGATCGACGCGCTGAAGCCGGCCTGACCGGCGGCTCCGATCCGACCGCCTACGTTCGGGGCCGGCGACGGCTCGGCACCCCGGATCTGGGATGCGGATCGTCTCGCTCCTGCCTTCCGCCACCGAGATCGTCTTCGCCCTGGGGCTCGACGATGAGCTCGTGGGCGTCAGCCATGCCTGCGACTACCCGCCTGAGGCGAGGCTGAAGCCGGTCGTCAGCATCCCGTCGGCGGCCCTGGCCGTGTCCGAACCGGCGGCGGCAGTCGCTTCGGGTCCCGGGGCCGGGCCGTCCCATGTAGGCAGTGCCTCCGGCGGCTGGGGCCTCGACCAGCCCGCCTTCGTGGCCGCGGCGCCCGATCTCGTCCTCCTCCAGGAGCGCTGCGGTGCGTGCGGGCAACGGTTGGGAGGGCTGGGTACGGCCGTCAGGCGGCTCGCCCCCGATGCGAGCGTGGTCTCCCTCGAGCCGGTCAGCGTCGACGGGATCCTCAACGCGGTCATCACGGTCGGTGCGATGGCCGCCGCCGAGGACGAAGCGGTGGGGCTCGTGGAGGTGCTTCGCGAGCGGCTGGGCGAGCTCCAGGAGCGGGTCCTCCGGCGCCGCGACCAGGGCCATCGGCCGCTGCGCGTCGTGGGGCTCGAGCGCCTCGATCCACCGGTCGCGGTCGGCGGCTGGATCCCCGAACAGGTGCGCCTGGCAGGTGGCTGGGACCTCCTCGGGCGAGAGCATGCCGACCCGGCCCAGACAACCTGGGAGGACGTTCTGGCCGTCGATCCGGAGATGCTGCTCCTGGCCCCTCCGGGCCTCCACGTCGATGGCGCCGTCCGTGCCTGGCGCTCGTTCACCCGTCCGCCGTTCTGGCGCGAGCTCCAGGCCGTTCGCCGGGGCCAGGTGTTCGCGCTCGACGGCGCCGGCCACTTCGGGCGCTCCGGGCCGCGCGTCATGGAGGGGATCGCCGTCCTGGCGGAGATCATGGACCCGGAGGGCTTCGTGAAGGACCTCCCACCCGGTCTCTGGACCCCCGTGTCGTGAGACCGGGGAGGCCGGCAGCCGCGGCCGTATACTCCGCCCGATGACTCCCCTGGAACGGCGCACGATCGCCACCGTCGGGTCGGGCGTGATGGCCGAGGCCATGATCGCGGGCCTCCTGCGCGGCCGGCTGGTCGAGCCCGCCCAGATCGTGGCCAGCCATCCGCGCGCCGAGCGGCGGCAGCAGCTGGAGCGGGAGTACGGCATCCGCACGGTAGCGGGCAACGCCGAGGCGGTCCGCGGCGCCGATGTCGTCCTGCTGGCCATCAAGCCCCAGATGCTCGCTCGAGTCGGGCGCGAGATCGCCCCCGCCCTCGACGAGGGCCAGCTCGTCCTGTCAGCGTCATCGCCGGCGCCACCACGACCGCGCTCGGCAGCGTCCTCGCGCCATCCCCAGATCGTGCGCAGCATGCCGAACACGCCGGCCCGGCTCGGCCGGGGCATGACCGTCTGGTACGCCACGCCCGAGCACCACGGCCGAGCAGCGCGAGCAGGCGCGGCGCGATCCTGCGCGCCCTGGGGCGTCGAGCTCGAGGTCGACGACGAGCAATTCGTGGCCATGGCCACCGCCGTCTGCGGCACCGGGCCCGACCTACGTCTTCCTGGTGATGGAGGCCCTGATCGACGCCGCCGTCCACCTCGGATTCCCGCGCCACGTCGCCCACGACCTCGTGATCGAGACGCTCGAGGGCAGCACGGTCTTCGCCAAGCAATCGGGGATGCACCCGGCCGAGCTCCGCAACATGGTGACCTCGCCCGGGGGGACGAGCGCGGCGGCGCTCCACGAGCTCGAGTCCGGCCGGCTGCGGACGGTCCTCTCCGAGGCGGTCTGGGCAGCCTACCGGCGGACGGACGAGCTCGGGCGAACAGCTCGAGGCGTCGGTGGCGGCGCCCGACGGGCGTGCGAGCCGATCGAGCTCGCCGGATCACAGCGGCCGATGACACTGGGGTCGCGCAACGCGACCCCGGCGGGGGCCGGAGGCCCGGGTGCAGCCCAACCCGGGGCGGGTCGCCGACGCGGCCGGGGTCAGTCAAGTCGGTCGGCCGGCTCCCGACCGCCTCACGGTCGAGCAGATCGTGGCGATCGAATCGCCTCGTGAGTTCCGCCTGTCGCCGGACGGTCGGCGGGTTGCCTACACGGCCGAAGCCGCCGGCAGTCGCCAGCTCTTCACGCTCCCACTTCGGGGCGGTTATCCGCGCCAAGTGACCGCTTCGGAGAAGTCGATCAGCGATCCGCAGTGGTCGCCCGAGGGCAACCGGTTCGCCTTCGTCCGGGATCGATCGATCTGGGTCATCGAGGCTGACGGGTCGCGCCTCGTTCGGGTGACCGACCACCCGGCCGGCGACCGGTTCCCACGTTGGTCGCCGGACGGCCGTCGCCTGGCTCTTCGTCTCCCGCCGGCGTGGCTGGGACCAGGTCTGGCTTATCGATGCGCCCATCCCTCGTCGCGGCCGTCCGGCCCGAACGCCGCGCCCAGCCGAAGTCCGCCCACCTGACGCCACCGGGTTTTGACGTCGAGGCGATCGCCTGGTCGCCCGACGGGGCCGCGCTGGCGATTGCCGCGCAGCGCTCGCCCAACCTGTCGACCTCCCAGGTCGCCGTCGTCGATGTGGCGACCGGCCAGGATCGCATCGTGGCGGGCGACGCGTCCTGGGCTGTCGGGCGCGCACTGGCTGTCCGACGGCAGTGGCTTGCTCGTCGTCTCCGATGCCGACGGCTGGTTCCAGGTGGTCCGGGTGAGCCGGGACGGCGCCAGCCGAACGACGCTCACAGCGGGTTTGCGGGAGCACGGTGAGCCCGCGGGCGCGTTCGGGTTCTCCCCGCTTCCCTCGCCGGACGGGCGACGTTTCGTGCACACGGCCGTCCACGACGGGGTCGTCGATCTCGTCGTCGCTCCGCTCGAGGCGGCTGCCCCGATCAAGCGAGGTCGCGGCCGGCCGCCGAAAGCGGCCCGGGCCGCTGAGGCGATCGGGGCCGGCGTCAAGATCAACCCCTGGGAGGGGGTCTGGCGAGCCGTGGCCTGGTTCCCGAGCGGTGAGGCGATCCTCGCGATCGGCGAGGGCGAGCGCGCCCCCCAGGACCTCTGGATCCTGCCGGTACCCGGGCGCGCCGGAGCCGCGGCCCCGGCAGGTCACCTTCTCGCTCCCGGCGGCGATCGACGGCCGCCGCTTCGTGAGCGGCGAGCGGCTCCGCATTGCGGCCCGCGATGGCCTTGCGGCTGGAGGCGCACCCTGTACCGTCCCACCGATGCCACCGGCAGGCGTGGTGGTCGCCGCGTGCCGGTCGTCATTCATGGCCACGGCGGGCCGACGTGGCAGACGTTCCGCGACTTCACGCCGTTCCGCCAGCTGCTGGCCCAGGAGGGCATGGCCGTCCTCTCGGTCGACTTCCGGGGCTCGACCGGCTACGGGCGCGAGTTCCGCTGGGCCAACCGCGGCGAGTGGGGCCACGCCGACGTCTTCGACATGATCGACACGGCGCGCTGGGCGCAGTCCCAGCCCTGGTGCGATGGCCGGCTGGCCATCTACGGCGGTTCGTACGGCGGCTACCTGACGCTCTGCTGCCTCGTCGAGGAGCCCGGGCTGTGGCGGGCCGGCGTCGATCTCTACGGGGACTCCGAGATCGCCGAGAGCTACCGCCACGGCGACCGGCCCGGTCGAATCGACCTCCAGCGGATGATGGGTCACCCCGACGACCCGGCTGTGTCCGAGCTGTTCAAGCGCGGCTCGCCGGTCTACCGAGCCGAGCGGATCGAGGCGCCGCTCCTCATCCTCCACGGCCGCAAGGACAAGCGGGTCGTGCCGCTCATGAGCGAGCGGATGATCGAGGCCCTCGAGATCGAAGGCAAGCACCACGAGGTCGCCTGGTACGACGGAGGAGGGCCACGGCTGGGAGCGCCGCGAGAACCGTCGCGACGCCTTCCAGCGGACCCTCGACTTCCTTCGCAAGCACCTCCTTGAGGCGCCGCCCAGGGCCTGACCGCCTGGGCGGGGCCCGGCCCCGAGGGTCGCTCTGGGGGCTCTCCACCGATGTACCATCGGGCGGTGCCCGGTGTCTCCGAGACGATCAGCGCGGTCCCAGAGCGCACCCTGCGCTCCCTGTTCATCGCCCTCTCCCAACGCCGGGCGCTCGGTCGGCTCGCGACGGGGCTCCCGCTGACCCGGCCGATGGTGCGGCGGTTCGTCGCCGGCGAGACGCTCGACGAGGCCCTCGCCGCCCTCGAGCGCCTCCACGCCGCCGGCTTCGTGCACGACCGTCGACGTCCTCGGCGAATCGGTCACCTCGCGAGGATCTCGCGGCGGCGGCGGCCGAGTCGCTACCTCGAGACGCTGCGACGCGCCTCGCCGGCTCGGGCCTCGACCGCAACGTCAGCCTGAAGCTGACCCAGATGGGCCTCGACATCGACCACGACCATTGCCGTGTCAACGCTCGAGCGGGTCGTGGCCGCGGCCGCCGAGCTCGACGCCTTCGTCCGCATCGACATGGAGGACCACACCAAGACCGACGCGACGCTCGGCCCTCTGGCGCGAGATCCGGGCGCATCCACCCGGCGACCGGGATCGTGCATCCAGGCCGCCCTGCGGCGAAGCGGCGGGCGACGTCGATCGCGCTCATCGCCGAGGGCGGCGGGTCCGCCTCTGCAAGGGCGCCTACAAGGAGCCGGCGTCGGTCGCCTATCCGGCACAAGGTCGAGGTGGACCGCGACTATGCCGACGCTGATGGAGCGGCTCCTCCGCGACGGCGAGTACCCGGCGCTCGCGACCCACGACGAGCGGCTGATCGATCGGGCCGATCGCGTTCGCTCGCCGAGAACGGCATCGAGCCGGAACGCTTCGAGTTCCAGATGCTCTACGGCGTCCGGCGCGACCTGCAGGAGCGCCTGCTGGCGGCACGGCTACCGCGTCCGCGTCTACGTGCCGTTCGGCGCGCGAGTGGTACCCGTACTTCATGCGCCGCCTGGCCGAACGCCCGGCCAACGTCCTCTTCCTGCTCCGCAGCCTCCTCCGCGAAGGGCTCGCCAGGCCAGGCTCGGGTTCGGCGACGTAGGGCCGATCTCGAGGTGCGTCACGGCGCCAGCCCCGGTGGCCCCGGCGCGTGGCGCCGCCGCATCCCCCAGACGATGGCGACGACGAGCCCGAGGCCGATGAGGACGTCGCCGATCGAGAAGACGTTGGCGAGCGGAAGCCACGCCGGCATGGCGAAGAGGTCCGTCAACGGGCGCAGTGCCGGGTCCGTGGCGACCACGCTGTTCGAGTAGCCCTGGGGCTCGCTCCAGCCCAGCGCGGCCAGCGCATCCGGGCTCGCCGGCATGTAGCCACCGTTGGCCACGATCGTGGCCAGGTTGCTTAGCGAACCAGCCGCCAGGAACAGAAAGCCGGGCAAGGTCAGGTTGGCCATGATGACGCCCAGCACGGCGGCCGAGGAGGCGACGTAGAGCGGCGCCCCCGCCTCGCCGATGACATCGGCGACGGGTGGCGCGAAGAGCACGAGCTGGGCGATCACCGCGACCAGGGCCAGGGGCGCCCAGCGGAGCGGGAACCCGGCAAGGTGCTCGAGGCGGCCACCCAGCACCAAGCCCGCGAGGAGCCCGACCAGCACTCCGTAGAGCATGAACACGGCCGAGTCCTCAGCCCGTCGGTAGGCGCAGCATGGGGCGCTCCGACCGCAGGCGGAGGTCGAAGATCGGCCAGACCAGGTGCGTCACGGCCTGATTATCGCGACCCTTCATTCGTCCGCCAGCCGAAGCGTCGGTTGTGGTTCGTGGGGGCCCGACTGAGCGATCAGGACGGCCGCGATGATGAGCCCGCCACCGACGAGCTGGATCGGGCCCAGCCGCTCGCCGAAGAGCAGCGCCGCGAGGGCGATCGTCCAGATGGGCTCGATCGTGCTCACCAGCGATGCCTGGGCGGCTCCGATCCGCAGGGCGCCGGCGTAGAACGTGTGCACCGCCAGGGCCGCGCTGACCACGCCGACCCCGAGCAGTCCGGGCCAGGCTGCCGCGGGGATGACCCAGGGCGCGACCGGCTCCCCGGCCGCCAGTGCCACGGCCCAGTAGCAGGCCGCGGTGGCCGTCATCATGATTGCCATCGCTGCCGAGGCGTCGTCGACGGCGTCGGGCTCCGGGCCGCCGAGCCTCGGCATCGCCTCCCGAGGGCCGTCCGGTTCGATGGTGGTCGCGCCGGCCGGTCGTTCTCCGCCGAAGCGTGCCGCGAGGATGATCCAGACCGCGTAGCAGAGCGGCGACGCGATTGCCACGATGAGACCGTCCAGTGGTGGCGCCCCGGCCGAACCCATGCCGCCGAGCGCGAGCGCCACTCCCGAAAGAGCGATCGCAAGGGCGATCCACGGGCGCCGCCCCGGCAGGCTCCTGGCAAACCGCAGCGACAGCACCGCCACCACCGCCGGGTAGATGTAGACGATTAGCGCCGCCAGCGACGCCGGGACCGTCTCGAGCGCCTTGAAGTAGGTCCCGGTGTTGGCGACGAAGACGATCCCCAGGCCGAGCGAGGCCGCGACCCGCTGCCGGGACAGCCGGCCGAGGACGGCCCGGCGCCGCGGAGAAGCGAGCAGCCAGGCCCAGCCGGCGACCGCCCCGAACAGGAAACGCCAGCACAGAAGGGTCAGCCAATCCACGCCCGCGCCGTAGACGGGTTTGGCGAAGAGAGCGCCCGAGCCGTAGCTGCAGGCAGACACGACGACCAGGGTGATCCCCATGAGGCGGCGGCGGTCCACCGCCCGAGCCTACCAGCCACGAGGGGTCGCTCGTGTCGCCCCGGCACGCACGCGTCCGTCGCACGCACGCGCCCGGGCGCTCCCCAGCCGGTCGTTGACGACGAACCTCTACACTGTCGAGGACCGATGACGTGGTCCATCGGGCGGCCCGAGACCGCCGCGGACCGCGCGAGAAGGAGCCAGACGCGCGTGGCGACCAAACACGACCTGCCGGTCACCGAGCTCGAACGGGTGACGATCCGCTTCGCCGGCGACTCCGGCGATGGGATGCAGCTGACCGGTACCCAGTTCACTCGGACGGCGGCCGTCTTCGGCAACGACATCAGCACGCTGCCTGACTACCCGGCCGAGATCCGTGCCCCGGCGGGCTCGCTGCCGGGCGTGAGCGGGTTCCAGATCAGCTTCTCGAGCAGCGACATCCACACGCCCGGCGACTCCCCGGACGTCCTCGTCGCCATGAACCCGGCGGCCCTCAAGACCAACGTCGGCGATCTCCAGCCGGGCGGCGCGATCATCGTCAACAGCGACGCCTTCACCCCCAACAACCTGGCCAAGGCCACCTACGCGACGAACCCCCTCACCGACGGCTCGCTCAAGCCGTTCAACGTCTTCGAGATCCCGGTCAGCACGCTCAACGCCCGGGCGCTCGAAGGCCTCGAGATGACCGCCAAGCAGGTCGACCTGACGAAGAACTTCTTCGCCCTGGGGGTCATGTTCTGGCTGTACGAGCGGAGCATGGAGCCGACCCTGCGCTGGATCGAGGAGAAGTTCACGGGGCGGCCCGATCGTGGCCGAGGCGAACCGGCGAGCCCTCCGAGCCGGCTATGCCTTCGGTGAGACGACGGAGATCTTCCACACCCACTATCGGGTCGCGCCGGCCCAGCTCCCGCCCGGCACGTACCGCAACATCACCGGCAACGAGGCGACCGCCCTGGGCTTCCTGACCGCCTCGAAGCTGGCCGGGCGCGACGTCTTCTACAGCAGCTACCCGATCACCCCGGCCAGCGACGTCCTCCACCAGCTCTCGACGTACAGGAACTTCGGGCTCAAGACCTTCCAGGCCGAGGACGAGATCGCCGCCATCGGGGCTGCCCTGGGCGCCTCCTACGGCGGCGCCCTCGGGCTGACCGGGACGTCGGGTCCGGGGATGGCGCTCAAGACCGAGATGCTGGGGCTCGCGGTGATGGTGGAGCTCCCCCTCGTCGTGGTGAACGTCCAGCGAGCGGGCCCATCCACGGGCATGCCGACGAAGACGGAGCAGGCGGATCTGCTGCAGGCGCTCTACGGGCGAAACGGCGACTCGCCGGTGCCGGTGCTCGCACCGGCCACCCCCGCCGAGTGCTTCAGCTACGCCATCGAGGCCTGGCGCATCGCCTTGCGCCACATGACCCCGGTCGTCTACCTCTCCGATGCGTTCTTGGCGACCGGCTCGGAGCCGTGGTGCATTCCCGATCGTGGCGAGCCTGCCCGACCTGCGCGTCGAGAACCACCTCGATCCGGCGACGTTCCACCCCTACCTGCGGGACCCCGAGACGCTGGCCCGGCCGTGGGCGGTGCCGGGCACCCCCGGGCTCGAGCATCGCATCGGGGGCCTGGAGAAGCTCGACGTTCTCGGCACGGTCAGCTACGACCCCGACAACCACCATCGGATGACCCTGCTGCGCATCGAGAAGGTCGCCCGCATCGCGCGCGACATTCCCGCCCTCGACGTCTTCGGCGAGCCGAAGGGCGACCTGCTGATCCTCGGCTGGGGCTCTACCTACGGCGCGATCCGCAGCGCGGTCGAGCGTCTGCAGGCGCGCGGCAAGCGCGTCGCCCACGCGCACCTGAGGTACCTGAACCCGCTCCCGGCGAACACCGGCGACCTCGTCCGGGGCTACGCGAAGGTGCTAATCCCCGAAGTGAACATGGGCCAGCTGCTCCTGCTGATCCGGGCTCGCTTCCTCGTCGATGCGATCGGCTTCAACCTCGTGCGGGGCAAGCCGTTCCAGATCAGCGAGATCCAGACCAAGGCCGAGCAACTGCTCGGCGACCTGTGAGGCCGGAACCGATGGCAGACCACCCGGCGCCGGCCGGCGAGCGCAGCGTTCCGCCGGCCCCGCTGACCCGCAAGGACTTCGTCTCGGACCAGGACGTGCGCTGGTGCCCCGGTTGCGGCGACTACTCGATCCTGGCCCAGACTCAGAAGGTGATGCCCGATTTCGGGTATCCCCGCGAGAACATCGTCTTCATCTCCGGCATCGGCTGCTCCGGCCGGCTGCCCTACTACATGAACACCTATGGCTTCCACTCCATTCATGGGCGGGCCCCGACGCTGGCCACCGGCCTCAAGGCGGCCCGGCCCGAGTTGATGATCTGGGTGATCACCGGCGACGGTGACGCCCTCAGCATCGGCGGCAACCACGTCCTCCATTCGATGCGGCGCAACGTGGACTTCCGGCTGGTGATGTTCAACAACCGGATCTACGGGTTGACCAAGGGCCAGGCCTCGCCGACCTCGGAGTTCGGCAAGAAGACCAAGTCGACGCCACTCGGCACGACGGAGGCGCCGGTCAGCCCGCTGACGGTCGCCCTGGCGGCCGAGGCGAGCTTCGTGGCCCGCTCGGTCGACACGATCACCGACCATCTCCAGGAGACGCTGACTCGGGCGGGCTTCCACCGCGGTTCGGCCTTCGTCGAGGTGCTCCAGAACTGCAACATCTTCAACGACGGCGCCTGGCGCGACTTCACCGACCGAGAGCTCCGGGACGACCGGATGCTCTTCCTCGAGCACGGCAAGCCGATGGTCTTCGGTCAGGACCGCGATCGAGGCATCCGCCTCAACGGCCTTCACCCCGAGGTCGTCAAGCTCGGCAAGGGAATCACCGAGGACGACCTGCTGATCCACGACGAACAGGTGGAAGAGCCGTATCTGGCCCTGATGCTGTCGCGGATGTTCTACCCGGAGTTCCCCGTTCCGGTCGGGGTCATCCGGAACGTGCCGCGGGCGACCCACGACGCTCTCCTCGAGGGCCAGATCAGCGAGTCCATCGCTCGCCAGGGCGAGGGGGATCTCGCCCGACTCCTGGCAAGCGGCGAGACGTGGACGGTCAGTTGACCCCTGCGCCGGCCGTGCTGGTGCTGGCCGACGATCTCATCTGGTCGAGTCGCCTCACCTCGCTCCTTCGCTCGCTGGGAGCGCGCCCCCTCGCCGTGGCCAGCGAGGAGGTCTTCAGGTCGCGCCTCCCCGAGGCACGCCATGCGATCGTCGACCTGACCGCCCGCTCCTACGATGGCGTCGCCGCCACCGCGGAAGCGGCCGGCACGGGCCTGGCGGTGGTGTGCGTCGGCCAGCACGACGACCGGGAGCTTCGCCGGCGCGCCCTGGCCGCGGGCGCCACGCGGGTCTTCGCCTACCGGAAGCTGTTCGAGGACGGACCGCGGACCCTCTCGCTCTGGCTCGCGACCGAGGGATCCGGGTGACCGCGGGCGCCCCGGAGGCACGGCCGGCAATCCCGGCCGGCCGGTACGCCCATCGGCTGTCGAGGGCTCGCTCCCGCACCGCCGCAGAGGGCCTCGACGCCCTGCTCCTCGGAGTTGGGGCGGACCTGCGCTACCTGACCGGCCACGTGACCCTGCCCCTGGAACGGCTGACCATGCTGGTCCTGCCGGTTCAGGGTCCCTCGCGGCTGGTCGTGCCACGTCTCGAGGCGATCGCGGCGCGGGCCTGTCCGGTCGCCGCCGCGGGCGTGGTCGAGGTCATCCCCTGGGAGGAAACCGAAGAACCGCTCGCGCTCGTGCGGGACCTCCTCGCCGCTTCCGACGTGCCGGGCACGGGCCCCCGCGTCCGTGCCGTCGCAGTCTCCGACCGGCTCTGGGCAACGTTCGTCCTCGGGCTCCAGGCGGCGCTCCCCGATGCCAGCTTCACCCTCGCGTCCTCCGTGATGAGCGAGGAACGGGTCGTCAAGGATCCCGATGAGATCGAGCTCCTGCGCTTGGCGGCCCGCGCGGCGGACCGGGTGGTGACCGCGATCGCGGCAGGTCCGCTCATCGGGCGGACCGAAACGTCCATCGCCCGGGAGGTCCGCGATCGGCTCGTCGCCGAGGGCCACGACTCGGCCGAGTTCGCCATCGTCGGCAGCGGCCCGAACTCGGCCTCGCCGCACCACGAAGCTTCGGAGCGGCGGATCCGGGCCGGAGAGCCGATCGTCCTCGACATCGGCGGCCTCCTGGGCGGCTACGGCAGCGACGTGACGCGCACCCTCTGGGTCACCGGCGGCGAGCCGGCCAGGGGCCCGGACGACGAGTTCCTACGGCTCTACGGGACCCTCCAGGCGGCTCAGGCGGAGGCAACCCACGCCGTTCGCTCAGGTGTCGCGGCCGAGCGCGTCGACCGCGTGGCCCGCGAGATCATCGCTGCGGCCGGATACGGAGACCGTTTCACCCATCGGACCGGGCACGGCATCGGCCTCGACGGGCACGAGGACCCCTATCTGGTCGAGGGCAACGCGCTTCCCCTGCGCGACGGGATGGCGTTCAGCGTCGAGCCCGGGATCTACCTCGATGGCCGCTACGGCGCCCGCATCGAGGACATCGTGGTCTGCGGCTCGGACGGTCCGCTGGTCCTCAACGAGGTGAGCCGGGAGCTGCTGATCGTCGCCGGTTGAGCCATCGACGGCCCACCACGCGAAGCCGCGGAGCTTGGGCTGGCGGCCCTCCAGCCGGATGACGGGGATGCTGCCGTCACGGGGAAGTGCCCGGCCTGCGGTATCATCGGTCGGTTACCGAGCGCCCCGAGTGCCCGCTCGAGGCACCGGCCAAGCCCAGCGCGAGACGAAGTTGTCGACCCAACCGCGACGCCGTCGCGTCGCTCTCTGCATGGGGCGGGCCTGATGGCCGACCCGCTCCTCGACACCGACCTGCCCGAAGCGTCACCTGCCGAGCCCGCGGACGCCGAGATCGCCCATCCGCTCGCCCTCGGCGAGCCCAGGGAGGGTCTCGACGTCGCTCCCCGAGAGCACAGCGCCACCCAGGCCCAGCTGCGGCGCTTCATCAAGAGCCGTCCGTATGTCCCGA
The DNA here is from genome assembly GCA_963712585.1 of uncultured Chloroflexia bacterium. Classification (GTDB taxonomy): domain Bacteria; phylum Chloroflexota; class Limnocylindria; order Limnocylindrales; family CSP1-4; genus CAVQIH01. The sequence continues at coordinate 33,510 of CAVQIH010000011.1, read as the reverse complement.
TGCACGAGCTGCGCCGACGGTTCGCCATCAACGGCGCCGAAGACGAGGTCACCGCCATCGAGACGGACGGTCGGCGGGTCTTCATCGGGCTCCCGGATCGCGAGGGCCGCATGATCGGCGATCTGCTCCGCCAGGGCGAGGTCGGCGTAGAGCTCCTGATGGACCCGGTCAGTCCGATCGTGATCGGCGTCTACCCGATGCGGCCGGTTCCGCGGACCTGATTCCCGAGCCCTCACGACGCGGATGCCTCACGCGTACGCACTCGCCTGAAGCTCGTACAGCTCGGCGTACAGACCGCGCTGCCGCATGAGCGTGGCGTGGTCGCCGGCCTCCACGACCCTCCCGTCGGCGACCACGATGATCAGGTCGGCCATGCGCACGGTCGAGAACCGGTGGGAAACCAGGACGGTGATGCCGCCCGTCGCCTGACCGACCCGGCGAGCGCCTTCCGCGTAGCGCTCGAACAGCGCATGCTCGGCCTCGGCGTCGAGCGCGGAGGTCGGCTCGTCGAGGATGAGCAGGAGCGGCAGCTCCCGCATCATGGCCCGGCCGAGGGCCAGCTTCTGCCACTGGCCGCCGGACAGCTCGGTGCCGTCGGCGTAGGACTTCCCGAGCTGCGTCGCGAGCCCGTCCCGCAGCCGACCCACCACGTCCAGCGCGCGCGCCCGGTTCAGGGCGGCTTCCACGGCCGCCTCGACGTCGACGTTCGGCAGGTCGCCGACGCCCACTGTCTGGCGGGCAATGAACTCGAAGCGGGCGAAGTCCTGGAAGCCGGTCGCGATCCTGCCGCGCCAGTCCGCCAGCGGGATCTGGCGCAGGTCCACGCCGTCGACGAGCACCCGCCCTGCGCTCGGCTCGTAGAACCGGCAGAGCAGCTTGACCAGGGTGCTCTTGCCGGCGCCGTTCTCCCCGACGATCGCCACGGTTGAGCCGGCGGGCAGGAGCAGATCGACGCCGTCGAGAACGGTCCGATCGGTGCCGGGGTAGCGGAACCCGATGCCGGCCAGGCGTATCCCCTCCGCCAAGCGATCAGGCGCGGGATCGATCGGCGGTGCCAGGCTCGCGCGCCTTGATGTACCGCTCCAGCCAGGCGAAGCGCGCGAGGGCGCGAGCGACTCGCTGGAGATCGTGGAGCTGGGCGACGGCGGCGGACACCTGCTGGCTCACCTGGGCGGCGAGCGTGATCGCCAGCACGACGTCGCCGACGCTCCGCTGGCCGGCGATCGCGTCATTCACGACAAGGAGCACGGCCGCGACGTAGCCCGCGGCGAAGACCACCTGCCCGCCGGCCCGGAGGACGGTCGCCCTGGCCTCGGCGCGCCAGCGCGTGCGCGTGGTCGCCTCCCAGAGCTCACCGTGGCGACGCTGGATCTCGTCCTGGAGGCGGAAGACCCGCAGCTCCTTGGCCGGGCCGGCGGCGGTGGCGAGGTGGAAGAGGTGCAACGCGAGTCGGGTCTGCTCGGCCGTCTCATCCCGGGCCCGCTCGACAATCGCCTGGGCCCGCTGGCCCGCGATCAGCGGCGGGATGGCGACGAGCGGTAGCAGGAGGAGGAGCGGATTGACGAGCGCCAGCAGGACGCCGGTGATCGCGATCGCGACCGCCAGGCTGGCCAGGGCGAGAACGGCGTACAGCCCGTTCTGGAGCTGCTGCAGCTCCTGCTGGAGCACGGTGAGCTTGTCGGCGTAGTCGGGTCGCTCGTGGTGCTCGATGCCGGCCGAGCCGTTCGCGAGCGCGATGAGCCGCTCATCCATGGTCAGCACGTTGACCTCGGACAACTCGAAGTAGGCGATGTGGGCGAAGTGGCCGAGCGTCAGGACCCCGATCGCGAACGCTGCCACGAGCACGCCGGCCACGGCCGCGGTCGAGCCATCTCCAGCGATCGCCGCGTTCGTCAGCCACTTGAGGGCCAGAGCCAGGAGCGGGGCGGAGACCGCGTTCGCCAGCAGGAGCACGATCGATGCCGCGGTCTTGCCGCGGTCCTGCGCCAGGACATCCGCAGCAGCGCGAACGAGGCTCGAAGAGCGTCGCTCATGGCTCACGCTCCACGCTGCCCACGGGCTCGTCACCCGCAAGGTCGGCGGCATCGACCGTCTCGGTCGGCTCCTCGTCCTCCTCGGTGAAGCGCTCCGCCTGGAGGCGGAACAACTCGGCGTAGCGGCAACCCCTGGCGAGTAGCTCGTCGTGCGAACCTTCCTCGATGACCCGCCCGCCCTCCAGCACGACAATGCGATCGGCGTGGCGGACGCTCGAGAAGCGATGCGAGATCAGGATCGAGGTCACCCCGCGGGTCAGGTCGACGAAGCGGTCGAAGAAGGCCGCTTCGGCGCGAACGTCGAGGGCGGCGGTCGGCTCGTCGAGGACGAGGAGGGAGGCGCCGTTCTCGAGGGCGAAGAGCGCCCGGGCGATGGCGACCCGCTGCCACTGGCCGCCCGACAGGTCGCTGCCGTCGCGGTACTGCCGGGCGAGCGGTGTGTCCAGACCGCGGCTCAGCCGCTCGAGGGTCCCCAGGGCGCCGGCCTTGCGGGCGGCCTCCCGGACGCGTGCCCGGTCGTCGCGCAGCTCGACCGCCCCGAACCCGATGTTCTCGGCGGCCGTGAGCTCGTAGCGGTTGAAGTCCTGGAAGATGATCCCGATCTGGCGACGCCAGTCGTTCACGCCGAACGATCGGACGTCGATCCCGTCGACGAGGAGGCGGCCGGCGCTCGGCTCGTAGAGCCGCGCAAGCAGCTTGACGAGCGTCGTCTTGCCCGCGCCGTTGAGGCCGACGATCGCCGTGCAGCGCCCCGCTGGGAGCTGGAGGTCCAGGCCATCGAGGACCGCTCGGTTCGAGCCCGGGTAGGCAAAGGAGATCCGCTCGAACCTGATCGTCTCCTGCGGGCGGCCCCTCGGATCGCGCCGCGGCTCGAGCTGGGTCGTCTGCTCCTGGAAGGCATCCACGCCACGCTCGAAGCGCTCGACCCCGTCGGAGGCGATCATCCCGTACTCCGTCTGGGTGTCGGCTTCGGGGTAGAACTCGCCGAGCCTGAGCGCCGCCAGGGCGGCCTGCAGGCCGAGGGCGAGCGCGGTCAGGGAGATCGTGCTGGCCGCCGCGGCCTGGCCGAGCGCCACGAGCGTCGCCGCGGAGACGAGCAGGCCGAACGCGGCGTAGAACAAGTACGGGCGCAGGTAGATCCTTCGCCGCTCGACCCAGACCGGCATGAGCCAGCCGAGGTACGTCCGCCGGTACCGCTCGGAGAGCCAGTCGGCCAAGCCGAAGACCCGGATCTCCTTCGCGGCCGGGGCCTGCATCGCCGTCGCGCGGAGGTAGTCCGTCTCGCGACGCAGCCCGATGTTCGCGAAGAAGATCCGGCCGTACGTTCGGAGCCCGTGGCGCTGGCCGGTCCGGAAGATCATGGTCGCCACGACCAGGGCGAGGGCGGCCGGCCAGGAGAAGACGAGCCCGACGATCGCGGCACAGCCAAGCAGCTGGATGTAGCGGGCGACCAGGGCGAGGATCCCAGCGCAGGCCTGGCCCGGCGTTCGGAAGGTGAACTCGAGCGTTCGGGCGGCCTCGCTCAGGTCGTTGAGGAGCTGCTGGTCCTCGAGCGGGCCGATCCCGGTGCTCCGGAGCGAAGCGGCGATCAGGCGTTGGTACACCTGGCCATCGATGCGTCGCGCCAGCAGCTCGCCCAACCCGTTCTGCAACGGGGCCAGAATCTGCTGCGCCACGAACGCGGCAGCCGCGAGCACGAAGGCGACCACGAGCGCCGTCCACTCGACTGAGCCGACCCCCCCGACCACGGCTGCCGGGACGCGCCCGATCATGACGCTCGTGGCGACGATGAAGAGAACCGGCAGCACGCCGAGCAGGACGTTGATGGCGATGAGCGTGCCAAGCAGGCCGGCTCCGGCCCTGGGCAGCAGCCTGGCGATCCGCCAGTAGCTGGAGGCGATCCTGACGGCCCCCTGGAGTCTCGTCCTCACCCGTTCTCGCTCCACCTCGCAGGACGCTTGGCGAATGCTACCGGGCGCCGGCTGCGCCGTCTGGCTGGTGCCACGACGCGCGGCTGCCCAGGTCAGCGAAGGGGTGTTCCCCTCCACTCGGGTTTTCGCGTACCCTCCACCGATCGAGGCGCTAGGAGGGGCCGGTGGTCTGCGCGAGTTGCGGGGCAGAGAACACGGTCGGACGCAAGTTCTGCGACGAATGCGGTGCGTCACTGGCGTCGACGTGTCCGTCGTGCGGCTCGGCTAACCGCGGCGGCGCCCGGTTCTGCGGGGAATGTGGGACCGCGCTCGGGGGCGGAGTGGTCTCGGCGAGCCTTCCGTCGAGTGCCACCGCGCGGAGAGAGCCGGCCGCGGCGGCTGCGACGGTCGCCGAGCGCCGCCTGGTCACGGTCCTCTTCGCCGACTTGGTCGGCTTCACCCCGTTCGCCGAGGAGCGCGATGCCGAGGAGGTCCGCGAGGCCCTGACTCGCTACTTCGACCTCGCTCGTGACGTCATCGATCGCTATGGCGGGGTGGTCGAGAAGTTCATCGGCGACGCTGTCATGGCCGTCTGGGGTACCCCGATCGCCCACGAGGATGACGCCGAGCGCGCGGTTCGCGCCGGCCTCGACCTGGTCGACGAGGTCCGCTCGCTCGGTCCGGGCATCCAGGCGCGGGCCGGTCTGCTGAGCGGGGAGGCCGCCGTCAACGTGGGAGCCACCGACCAGGGGATGGTTGCCGGGGACCTCGTGAACACGGCAGCGCGACTCCAGTCGGTGGCGGCCCCGGGGACGATCCTGGTCGGCGAAGCCACCATGCGGGCGGCCGCCGGGGCCATCGCCTTCGAAGAAGCCGGCCCTCAAATCCTCAAGGGCAAGGCCAGCCCGGTCCCGGCTTGGCGGGCGCTGCGGGTGGTCGCCCAGCGCGGAGGGTCCGGCCGCCCGGACCAGCTCGATCCTCCGTTCGTTGGGCGGGACGAGGAGTTCCGCGTCCTCAAGGACGCCCTCCACGCCACCGGCCGCGATCGGCGGGCGCGCCTCGTCTCGATCACCGGACCAGCCGGCATCGGCAAGAGCCGCCTGGCCTGGGAGTTCGAGAAGTACATCGACGGGGTGGTCGAGTCGATCTACTGGCACCGCGGGCGTTCACCTTCCTACGGTGCCGGCCTGACGTTCTGGGCGCTCGGTGAGATGGTGCGCCGACGGGCGGGCCTGGCCGAGACGGACGACGAGACGGCGACGCGGGCCGGCGTCGCAGAGATCCTCGATACCTTCGTGCCCGACCGGGGCGATCGCGAGTGGATCGAGCCCGCCCTGCTCACGCTCCTGGGGGTCGAGGGGGCGCCGGCCGGCGGGCGGGACGTGCTGTTCGCCGCCTGGCGAATGCTCTTCGAGCGGATCGCCAACGCCGGGACGACCGTCCTGGTGTTCGAGGATCTCCATTGGGCGGACTCGGGGCTGCTCGATTTCATCGACCATATCCTCGAGTGGTCCAGGGGCGTGCCCATCCTCATCGTCACCCTTGCCAGGCCGGAGCTCTTCGAGCGACGCCCCGACTGGGGGGCCGGCAAACGGAACTTCACCGCCCTTGCGCTGGAGCCCCTTCCCGAGGCCGATATGCGGCAGCTGCTGGCGGGCCTCGTCCCCGGGCTCCCCGAGCCGGCGGTGCGGGTGATCGTCAAACGGGCCGACGGGGTCCCTCTGTACGCCGTGGAGACCGTCCGGATGCTGGTCGCGGAAGGACGGCTGGAGCGCGACGGCGACGCGTTCCGCCCTGTCGGCGATCTCGGAGAGCTGGCCGTCCCGGAGTCACTCCGCTCGCTGATCGCCTCTCGCCTGGATGCCCTCGACCCCGCCGACCGAGGACTGCTGCAGGACGCCGCGGTCCTGGGCCAGAGCTTCGGGGTCGGTGGCTTGGCGGTCGTGACCGGGCTGGCGGAGGTCGACCTCGAACCCCGCCTTCGGGCCCTCGTTCGGCGGGAGCTGCTCGAGATCGAGGTGGATCCCCGTTCCCCCGAGCGCGGCCATTACTCGTTCGTGCAAGCCCTCATCCGGGAGGTCGCGTACGGGACGCTGGCTCGCCGTGACCGGCGGGCCAAGCATCTTGCCGTGGCGCGCTACTACGAAGCCCAGGGCGACGAGGAGCTGGCCGGCGGGCTTGCCCGGCATTACCTCGATGCGTACCGGGCGTCGGCCGAAGGCCAGGAGGCGGCGGCCATCGCCGTCCAGGCCCGGATTGCCCTCAAGGCCGCCGCCGAGCGAGCCGTCGCCCTGGGCGCGCACGACCAGGCCGTCACGCTGCTCGAGGAAGCGCTCGAGGTCGCCTCCGAGTCGGCGGACCAGACCGACCTCCTGGAGCTGGCCGCCACGTCCGCCCGGGCCGCCGGCCGCTACCCGAGCGGCGAGGCCTTCGCGCGGCGAGCGCTGGCACTCCTGGCCGGCGGGGACGACGGCGCGGCGATCGCCCGAGCGACCGCGCTGCTCGCCATGGTGCTGCTCGGCGGCGGGCAGGCCCAGGCTTCCCGCGACGCGCTCGAATCGGCCCTCGACCAACTTGGTGACGACCGGGAGGGCGAAGCCGCTGCCGCCATCCTGACCCACCTTGCCCGGGCCCGCTACCGGACCGGGGACTACACCGGCGCCCTCGAGGCGGCCGACCGGGCCCTGACCATCGCCGAGCGCCTCCATCTCGAAGCGCTCTTCTTGGAGGCGCTCCTCAACCGGGCTTCTGCGCTGGGGTACCTCGGACGGCATCGCGAGGCCTGCATCGTCCTGGAGGGGACCGTCCGCCTCGCGGCCGCGGCCGGCCAGGTCTCCACCGAGATTCGGGCCCGGCACAACCTGGCCAACAGCCTCTACGAGGACGATCCCCGCCAAGCCGCGGCTGTCGCGAGGGCTGGTCTCGAGCTCGCCGAGAAAGTCGGCGTCCGCCCGATGGCGGTCTGGCTCGCGACCGTCCTCATCACGGATGCCTACCTCGCGGCCGGAGACTGGGACTGGGCGCTCCGGGTCGCCGATGACCTCATCGCCACCGGACTCGACCCGTTCGATCGGGCGAATCTCATCGTGAACGTCCTCTTCATCCGAGCCGATCGCGGAGAGCCCATCGAGGCGGCCGTCGCCGAAACGGACGCCGTCGCCCGGGAGCGCGGGGATCCGCAGCTTCAGGCGAACGTCGAGCTCGTCCGCGCGACCGCAGCGACCGCCCGCGGCGACTTCACCACCGCGATCGCCGCGGCGCTGCGGGCCGTCGATCTGTCCCCGGCCTTCGGGGTGCCGGCCCTCGCCGGGGCGTTTCGGGCCGCGCTCTGGACCAACGATGCGGCACAGGCCAGGTCACTCCTCGGGCGCCTGGAGGAAGCCCCCGGGTCCGGTCGGTCGAGCGAGGCCGAGCGCCTCACGGCACGAGCCGGGATGCTGGCGCTGGACGGTCGACTGCCCGGACGCGGTCACGGCCTACCGGGCGGCGCTGCAGGCGTATCGCGATCTCGGTCTCACCTACCTGGAGGCGATCGCTGCCGCCGATTTCGCCCGGGCTGTCGGGGCGGGCGAGCCCGCCGCCCGCAGCGCCGCGGAGGAGGCCCGGGCCGTCTTCGAGCGGGTTGGCGCTCGACTCTACGTGGATCGCCTGGACGGGCTGGTCAGCGGCGAGGCCGATCGATCCAGCCCAGCTCGGAGGCGGTCGGCCGGCCAGGTCGAATCGGACGTGGTGGGCTGAGCCCGATCCGGTCCGCCGTCAAGTGCCGGAGCGGCCGCACCGGGGCGCTTGACTGGCGACGAGACCGACCCTTACGCTCGCGCCGTCGTCGGCGCCCGCTGAGGCCGCGTGCCTCAAGCGTCCCCGGAGCCCCTTGCGACAAGTCCTGTCGACCGCTATGACAGGGGCGTCAGCGGGCATGTTGCGCCACCGGAATCTCCCCCCGGACGAGATCGCATCGGGCTCCGAGGCGCCGCCGACCGCGCGACGACCGGCGCTCGGGCGCCGGCTGGTCGGCCGCTTCGGGTCGTCCGTCTCCGACCCGGCCGAGCCATGGGAGATCCCGGTCGCCAGGCTCGACGCGGCGTGGCTTCCGGGTCGTCCGTTCCGACCGTCGAACGCTCGGGAAGTGCCGCCTCCGGCCCTGCCGGCCCTGGAGGCGGCCTGCGGGCCGCTGCCGCTCGATCGCCTCTTCGTCGTCCCACGCGCCTCTCGCCTGACCGCACCCAGGCGTTGCGTCATCACGCCGACGAAGGTCCTCGGGTTTGGCGACGACATCGTCGCGCTTTGGGTCGACGACAGCCCGGAGGGTCGGCTGATCGCGGTCCCCGTCGACCGGCTGCTGGCGATCGACGACCGCCGGATCCTCCTCTACGGCCGGCTGCGCCTCATCGCCGCGGCGAACCAGCTCGTCGTGCGGTACAACTCGGCAGAGCGACAGGCGCTGCGACCCAACCTCGACGGGCTTCGACGCCGGATCGCCACCGCTCGAGTGCCGACCGAGGGCGGGTTCCTGTGGCTCGATCGTCATGGAACGCGGGAGGGCCCGGTCGGCCTGCCGTACAAGTGGGCGTTCGTGCTGCAGTCTCCGACGGTGCGCACCGACCCGAGCGAATCCGTGGCTGTCGCTGTAGGCGACGTCGTCGAGACCCGCGCTGGCCGATCGCGCCCCGCCACGGGCGTCGCCGTCCTTGCCCCCCGAGAGCTCGTCATCGCGGCCGAACCGAACGAGTATCTCGAGACTGGCCGGTACGGGGTCGACCTCCTGACGATCCCACGCGGCTGCCTCGACACGCTCAGCTGGGACGGCCGGTCGCTGACCGTCCGCGTCGCCAGCCAGCACGGCAGCGAAGGCGCCTCCGTCACCCTGCCCCTGGACGCGTGCCTCGTTCAGGCGATGCAGCGGTCCTTCGGATCCGCCGTGCAATGGGCATAAGACCCGGGCGCTAGGCCGCCGGCGCACCTTCCGGACGGCTATCGGTCCCTTGGCCCACCGGCGGCCGGGCCGGTGACTCGGGGGTCGCTGCCATCGCCGCGATGAGCCGCTCCAGGAACGGCGTGGCGCCGAGCCGTTCCAGGATGCCGCGAGCCTGCTCGCCGGCTGCTGGGCATCCGGGTCGTCGGGGCCGAGGACGGCGACCATGTCCATGCCCGTGAGGGCTTCGTCCCAGGGCAGGTCGAGATGGCGCCATGCCCGGAGGGCATCGCGGTACAGCGCCTGGGCGTCGGCGCGACGCCCCTCGAGGGCAGCGAGCCCGGCCCGGAGGGTCGCCCGGCTCGCCTCGAAGGCGGGCCCGTGAGCGCCCGTCGCTTCGAAGGCTGCCACGTCGGCCCGGGCCGCCTCGAGATCGCGGAGCCAGAAGGCCGCACGAGCGGCGAGCTCCAAGGCGCGCAGGAACGGCAGCATCGCGTTGCTGGTCAGGGCCTGGTCGCGAGCATCCCCGAGCCGACCCTCGGCGAGCGCAATGCACGCCCGCAGATCGAAGGGCTGCGTGCGGATGGTCGGGTCGGTCGAGTGCTCGGTCAGCTGATCGAACTCGGCGACCAGCTGCGAGACAGACTCGCCGCGGTAGGCGCGGTACGGGATGGCCGAGTACAGCAATGTCGCCCGGTCGAAGGGCTCGACCTCACCCTCCAGCTCGGTGTCGAGCTCCCGGACGGCCCACTCCCAATCACCGGCCCGGATCGCCGCATCGGCCGCCCCGGCAACGAAGCTGATGACCATCGTGCGAACTCCCAGCCGCCGGGCGAGCTCCAGTCCGGACCGGTCGGTGGCCAGCGCAGCTCCCGGGTCGAGCTCGGCCTGGTTGCCGGCGCGGTTGAGGAGCGCCCGGAGTGAGGTGCTGTGGAGATGGTGGGCCTCCGCGAGCTCCCCGCCGATGCCGATCAGGCCGATGCCTTCGTGGTAGCGACGGCGATTGCAGAGCGACGAGCCTTTCGTCACCAGGGTGTCGGCGATGACCGGGACGAGATCGGCATGCTCGGCCGCCTCAAGAACGCGATCCGCAACGACGATGGCGCGTTCCCACTCCCCTTCGAACAGGTGGGCGCGCGCCAGCTGGCCCATGAGGGCGATGACGCCGGGATCGGCCTCGAGATCGGCGAACTCGGTGGCCGCGGCCTCGAGGAGCACCCGGGCCCCCTCGGTCTGGCGGCCATAGAGCATGGCTCGGCTGAGCGACGCGGTCGCCCGCGCCACCGCATGGCGGTCTCCGCGCACCTGGCCAAGATCGACCGCACGCCCCAGGAGTGACACCGCCTCCTCGTGATGACCGGCCGCCGACGCAGAGTCGCCGGCGCGCTCGAGAAGCTCGGCCTCCTCGGCGGCATCGAGCGTCACGGTAAGCGCCTGTCGGACGAGCGACAGCGCCTGCTCGTGTGAGCCGAGTGCCGCTGCGCGCTCGGCGGCACCCTTGAGCGCCAGCCGGGCCTGACCCGCCAGCGCGTCGGCCTCGGGCCCCTCGGCGGCGCTCCGGTACGCCGCGAGATACTGCCCTGCCAGCGCACCGGCGAGCTCATCATCGCCTAGCGCCTCGAACCAGCGCGCGGCAGCGAGATGGCGGACCTTGCGGTCGGCTCTCGCGAGCGTGTTGTAGGCCACCTCGCGAATGAGGGCCTGGACGAAGGCGTATTGGCCCCGCTCCGGCGATCGAGAATCCGCCTCGTGCACGAGGAACTCCCGGCGAGCCAAGCCCCGCAGACGCGGCTCCAGCTCCGCGATATCGAGGCCGTTCACCGCACTGAGCGCGGCGGGCGTGAAGCTCTGACCGAGGACCGATGCATCCTGGAGGAGGCCTCGATCAGCCGGTTCGAGCGCGTCGAGGCGCGAGGCGATGAGTGCGTGGAGCGTCTCGGGCACCGCCAGGTTGGCGAGATCCCCGATCGGGCGGTAGACGCCGTCTTCCTCAGCCAGGCGCCCTTCGGCCACGAGCATCCGGACGGTCTCGACCGCGTACAGGGGGACCCCGTCGGCGCGGGCGACGATCGCCCTGACCGCGGATTCCGGAAGTCCGGGGACGAGGCCTGCGAGCAGAGCCCGCATGGCCGTCTCGGGCAGGGGTTCCAGGCTCAGGCTGGTGAAGTTGCGCTTGCCGGCGCCCCAGTCCGGTCGTCGGTCCAGCAGCTCCGGCCGGGCCAGCGTGACGATGTAGAGCGGCAGGCTCTTCGACCATTCGAGCAAGTGATCAATGAAGTCGAGCAGGCCCGCGTCGGCCCAGTGAAGGTCTTCGAAGACCATGGCCACAGTGCCATGGGACGCGATCCGTTCGAAGAACGTGCGCCATGCCGCGAAGAGCTCGTCGCGTCCCCCGGCCGTCGCCTCCCCTGAGCCAAGCAAGGCCAGCAGACCCGGCTCCACCCAGCGTTGCTCCTCCTCGTCCGGCACCCAGTCTCGGACAGCCTCGGCGACCTTCGCTCGGGTCGTGGCGTCGTCGTCTGTCTCTAGGAGCCGGCAGCGGCCTCGGACCATCTCGCCGAGTGCCCAGAACGTGATGCCTTCCCCGTACGCCGGCGAGCGGCCGGAGTGCCAGTACGTGTCCTCGACCAGGCCGTCGACGTACTTCAGGAACTCCCAGGCGAGACGGGTCTTGCCGATCCCAGCTGGTCCAACGACCGAGACGAGGCGGGCCCGGCGGTCGCGTCCGGTGGCGTGGAATAGGTCCTTGAGAAGGCGCAGCTCCTCGTCGCGCCCGACGAACGGGGCCTCGAGGGCTTCCGACCGATTGCGACCGCCCATTTCGGCGACCACACGAAGCGCCCGGAATGCCGGAACGGGGGCCGTCTTGCCCTTGAGCACCTGGTCACCGGCCGGCTCGAAGGCGATTGACTTGGCTGCCGCCCGCTGGGTGGCCTCACCGACCAAGACGGCGCCCGGCGGAGCGACGCTCTGGAGACGCGAGGCAGTGTTGACCAGGTCGCCGGCGACCATTCCCTGGCCGGTAGCGCCCAGGGTGACCGCCGCCTCTCCGGTCAGGACACCGGCCCGGGCCGAGATTCGTGGGCCGAGCGAACGAACCGAAATCGACGAGTTCCATTGAGGCGCGCACGGCTCGCTCTGCGTCGTCCTCGCGGGCCACCGGAGCACCCCACACGGCCATGACGGCGTCGCCGATGAACTTCTCAACGGTCCCGCCGTACCGGTCGATGACATCCCGAGCCAGGTCGAAGTAGCGGGTTAGGAGCTCTCGGGTCGCTTCGGGATCGCGGCCCTCGGCGAAGGTCGTGAACCCGACCAGATCCGCGAAGAAAATCGAGACCAAGCGCCGCTCGGCGACCTGCGCACTCCGCGCGTCCGGCCCCAATCGGGCCGTGGCCGGGGCGACGGCGGTCGCGGATGCCGTCGGCTGTAGCGGGGCAGCACACTGTCCGCAGAAACGATCGCTGGGGTCGTTAGCTGCACCGCAGGCAGGACACGCTGCCGCCAGGGGTGTTGCGCATTGTGAACAGAACCTCCGTCCGGCTCTGTTCTCCGTCCCGCAGCTCGAACAGATCACCGTGCCCGCTCCCGACGGCCGATAGACGCAAGAGGATAGCGGAACGGGGCGCGGACTCCCTAACTGATCTCGAAACGGGGCCGGTTCTGGCTGGCCGCGGGCTCGCCGCCCGGGCCCAATCGCCCGGATCGACGGCTGTCGGGCGAACAGAGACGCGGCACTCCGCCGGGAGTGCCGCGTCTCGAGGAGACTCCTCCGGGAGGTCGGGGAAGTCGGGGGGCCTAACGCTTGTGCGGTCGGCGAAGCTCGATCTCGCGGGCGTGCCGCTCGAGGCTGCCGCGGATCTCGCGCTCACGGCCCCGCTGGATGGCGCGCCCGAGATCGGGCGACGGCGGGAGCATCATGTGGCCTTCGACGTCGTCCTCGTGGGATGCCCGGGGCTTGGAGATTCCCTCCGTCGCCCGCGGCTTGCTGATGCCCTCGGTCGCGCGCGGCTTGGAGAGCATGTGGCCTTCGACGTCGTCGTCGGACGCGCGGGGCTTGGAAATGCCCTCGCCGGAGCGGGGCTTGAGGCTGGAGGCTGCTTTCGGCTTGAGTGCCATTGTCGGTGACCCTTCCTTCCCGGTGAGTTGTCGCGTGACGCCTCTGTGGGCGACCCGCGTTACCGCATCATCGCCTGCCGGCCCACCGGCGTCGAGAGCGTGGCCCGACAGCAGGCCTGTCATCTGCGCGACAGGCACCTTGTCGGCGCCAATTCGCCCGCGTAGGATGCCCCCGGGCCGCCGCGCCACGGCCACGCGTACCCTCGGGAGTTCGTGATGCTCTCTCAGCCACAGACGGCGTTCGTCGTGGACGCGCTCCGACGGTGCGCGCTCTTCGCCCACGTAGACCGGGCGACACTCGAGCTCCTCGCCGGCTCGCTGCGGGAGCGTCGGTTCCGGCGCGGCGAAGTCGTCTTCCACATGGGCGACCCGGGTGACTCGCTCCACGTCATCGAGGCCGGGTCGGTCAAGATCGCCCTGCCGTCACCGGAGGGCGGCGAGGAGGCGATCATCGCGACGCTCCATCGGGGAGATTTCTTCGGGGAGCTCGCCCTCCTCGACGGCGCAGAGCGGTCGGCGACCGCGGTGGCTCTCGAGCCGACGACGACGCTGGTCCTGCGACGGGAGCCGTTCGATCGCCTCGTCGAGAGCGAGGCCGATCTTCGGACGGCGCTCCTGACCGGCCTTGCCGCGGAGTTGCGTCGCCTCACGGCTCACGTCGCCGAGCTCCATTTCCTCGACCTGCCGGGCCGGCTCGCGATGCGCCTGGTGCACATGGCGCGGGACGCGAGCCCCGATGAGGGCGGCGAGGTTCGGCTTCCCTGGCCGTTCACCCAGGCCGAGCTCGCGGCGATGATCGGAGGGACGCGCCAGAGCGTGAATCGACTGCTCAACGATCTCGCCGACCAGGGTCTCGTCTCGATCGAACGGGACGTCCTGGTGGTCCATGATGTCGACAGGCTGGCCCGGACGGCGGAACGGTGAGCCCCCGCCCGATCGGGCGTGACGCCTTCGCGCTGCTCGAGGACATCGCCCTGCGTGTCGAAGCCGGGCGGCGGCTCGAGGCCGGAGCCGGCGAGGCAGTCCTGCGCTCCGTCGTCGAGGCGACCGTCGCGCTCTTCGAAGCCGAGGCGGCCTCGATCGCGCTCTACGATCCGGTGGCCAACCGGCTCGTCTTTCGGGTGGCGGCTGGCCCGCAGGGTCAGGGGGTCGTCGGCGTTGCCATCCCTCCCGATCAGGGTCTCGCCGGCTACGTGTTCACGACCGGCCAGGCCATCGCCCTCTCCGACGTCGAGCGGGATCCGCGGTTCGGCCGGCGAACCGCCGAGCAGACCGGCTACGTGCCGCGCTCGATCGTGGCCGTCCCGCTGGTCGACGAGCGGGGCACGATCGGCGTGCTCGAGGTGCTCGACAAGCGCGACGCCGCCAGCTTCAGCCTCCGCGACACCGAGCTGGCTGCCGTGTTCGCTCGACAAGCGGCCGTCGCCATCAGCGCCACTCATTTGGAGCGAGAGACCGCGGCCCTGCTGGCAGGCGCCCTGGCGATGCTGGCGGCAGACCGAGCCAGCGATTCCGACGACGCGCTGCCCGCGGCGGACCCCAAGCGACAGATCGCCATCGAGCGGATCGTGGCGGCCGCGTCGGCGAACCTCGCGTCCGACGACGCGACAACCTGGGCTCTTGCAGACCTCCTCGCCCGCGTTCGGCGCGCGGATCCGGAACAGCTCGCCCTCGTCGTCGACGTCATCGAGGTCCTGGCCCGGCACACCGAGCGGGGTGCCCGCACGCGCCGCGCGCGCCGGGCCTGAGCGGCGGTCTCGACCCGCCCGATGGATCTCGAGCTTCCGGCCTGGAGCGAGCCGTTCACCGGGGAGCGCCGCTCAGCGCTCCGGCACCTGGCGCCCGTCGGAACCCTGGATCGGGAGGCTGCGTGGGGCGGGTCGGACGGCTCCGGCGTCGTCGTCGCGATCATCGATTCGGGGGTCGAGCGGGACCACCCGGCTGTCGGGGGGAAGCTCATCGCCAGCGTCCGGGTAGAGCTCGTCGATGATGAGGCGGCGGTCGTCGACGATCCGGAAGCCCTCGACGTCGTCGGCCACGGGACTGCCTGCGCCGGGATCATTCACGCCATCGCGCCGGGTGCCGACCTCGTTTCCGTTCGCGTCCTGGGGCCTGACAACCGCGGCAAGGGAGCCGTCTTCGCCGAGGGCCTCGACTGGGCCATCGCCCACGGCGCCCAGGTCGTCAACCTGAGCCTCTCGTCACGCAGCGAGGCGCTCTTCGGTACCTTCCACGAGCTCGCGGATCGGGCCTATTTCGCGAACGTGGTCCTGGTCTCGGCCGCGAATAACGTCCCGGGGCCCAGCTACCCGTCCCTCTTCTCGTCGGTCATCTCGGTCGCCGCCCACGATGTCGCTGATCCGGCTGTCTTCTACTACAACCCGGTTCCGCCCGTCGAGTTCGGCGCGTACGGGGTCGACGTCGACGTGGCGTGGAAGGGGGGCGGCCGGATCGTGGCGACCGGGAACAGCTTCGCTGCACCTCACATTGCGGCCTACGCCGCACTGATCCGCGCCAGGCACCCTGACGCGACTCCATTCGAGGTGAAGACGATCCTGGCCGCCGTCGCCGACCGGGGCGGCTGACGCGCCGGGCGCCCTGCCGCCCCCGGCAGTTCGACGTCGGCGCTACTCTCCCTTGCTGTTCGAGCTCCGAAGGAAGACGTGGCCCTCCACGTCGTCCTCGTCGGATGCCCGGGGCTTGGAGATCCCCTCCGTCGCCCGCGGCTTGCTGATGCCCTCGGTGGCCCGAGGCTTGGAGAGCATGTGGCCTTCGACGTCATCGTCGGACGCGCGGGGCTTGGAGATCCCCTCCGTCGCCCGCGGCTTGCTGATGCCCTCGGTGGCCCGAGGCTTGGAGAGCATGTGGCCTTCGACGTCATCGTCGGACGCCCGCGGCTTGGAAATGCCCTCGCCGGAGCGGGGCTTGCTGATGCCTGACACCTTCGTTCCTCCTTGCCGCCGGTGATCCGGCGGGAACCCCACCAGCCTACCCCTGGCCACGGTGGCTGCCCAGACGGCAAGCCGACCCTGGACCTGTCCGGTTCCCGACAGCTCTGCGGTCACGTCGCCGTCACGCCGGCCGTCCGCGCCATCGGGGGCGGCCCCGCGCGACCCCCGGCCGCCAGCGCGACCCTGCCCAGCCGCTGTCAAATCGAACGTGGACCCGGCCTCGCTCACGCCCCGGGCAGCGGACCGCGGTAGAGGTCGAGCAGCCGTGCACCGATGGCCGGCCCCGCCCCGACCAGGGCCAGGAAGTCGTCGCGCTCGAGGGCCAGCAGCAGGCCGACCGACTCCGCCTTAACGGTCGCGGTGCGAGGGATGCCTCGCAACAGCCCGATCTCCCCGAAGACGTCGCCGGGCCCCAGTGTCCGCAAGGGCAGCTCGGGCTCGCCGGGGCCGGAGGCCTGGCTCACGGTGAAGCTCCCTCGGGAGATGACGTAGAACCGGTCGGCCGGTTCGCCCTGCCGGACCACGACCTCGCCCGGCTCAGTCGACAGCGGCAGTAGCCGGCGGACCGCGGATTCGAGCCGACCGGGCGGCAGCCCGGCGAAGATCGGCAGGTCCGCGACGCGGGCGAAGTCCGCGCTATAGGGCGACGCTTCGTGGCGGGCCGAGGCCCCGACGAATACCGCCGCGACCAGAGCCGCGAGCGGCACCGCGAGGCCCGAGGCGAACAGGACCGGCGCCACGCCGATCGACGTGGCCAAGACCGGAATGGCGAGCGACCCCCCGGCGTAGGCGAGGGTGCCGAGGGTCGTTCGGATACCGAGCGCCCGTCCTCGAACAACGTCGGGGACGATTCGCTGGAAGATCGTCTCGCTGACCACCTCCACGACGAGGCTGCCGAGGGCTGCCGCGGCCATCGTTCCCAGCGCCAGGGGTAGGGAGCCGGACCAGCCCAGGCCCGCCACCCCAAGCCCCATCACGGCCGCCCCAATCACCAGCGGCACGACGAGATTGCGGCGCAGCACGAGCACCGCCGAGGCCGCCGCGCCGAGGAGCCCGCCGACGCCGATGGCCGCGTTCAGATACCCAGTCGCCGACTCGTCAGCACCGGCGATCGAAACGGCCAGCACGACGGTCAGGACGCCGAGCCCTCCGAACACGAAACTCCCGACCGCATCGACGACGACGATCCCGATCAGCGGTACGACCAGTGACCGGCCGGCCGGCCGGTCTTCCGACGGCGAGCTCTCGGCGGACGCCACCGAGCTCGACAATGTCGGACCCGGGACCGATGCCTCAGAGGCGGATTTCCCGACGGGGCGCGGAAGTCGCCAGAGGACTATCGCCACGATCCCGAACGAGACCGCGTTCAGGAGGAACGCCAGGGTGAGGCCGCTCGTGGCGATCAGCAGCCCCGCGATCGCGGGCCCGATGATGAAGGCCAGGTTGTCCAGGCTCGCCCAGGCGCTGTTGGCGGGTCCGAGCTCGGTCTCGTCGGTCACGAGGCTGGGCAGGAAGGCCCCGATCGCGGGACCGAAGAAGGTGGAGAAGCAAGCGGCCAGGAGCGCCAGGACGACGACCGCGACGAGGGGACCGTCAACCGCGACGACTGCGGCCAGGGCGACCATGATCGCGCCCCGCACGAGGTCCGTCCCGATGAGGATCTTGCGGCGGTCGAACCGGTCGGCCGCGATCCCGGCGGGGATGGAGAGCAGGACATAGGGCACGACGCGGGCGGCTCCGACGATCCCCAGCAACACGGCGTCCTGGCTTTCGGCGTAGACCACCACGAGGAGCGCCACGAGGTACAGCCAATCGCCGATCGACGAAACGAACTCGCCGACCAGCAGGCGCACGAGCGCGGGGTTGGTGAGGAGGCGGCGGTACGTCCGCAGGACCGTCACGGCGCTGAGTGTACGGGTGCCGGGCGAGCCCCTCGCCAGCCCGGCTGAGCTCCGGGATTGTCGGTCCGCGGACAGCCGGACCGACTGCCGGTCGACCCTGGACGAGTCCGGTCTGTGCTGAGGTGACGGGCTGTCGGGGTGGATGATCCCGTCATCACATAGCTGCCGGGGCGAAGGAGACGCAGATGCACTCCGTTCATTCGATCGATCAGCTCACCGTCGTCAGCGCTCGTCAGGCGGAGATGCGTGATCGTGTTGCCGCCGAGCGGGACCGGCGCTACCGCTGGGATCCAGAAGAGACCGGCCACGTCGAGCCGACCGTCAGCGTCCGCCACAGCGCTCCGATCGTGCGCGGGCTGCTCGCCTCGGCAATCCCCTCCGTCGCGCACCTGATCGCCCGGGCGAGAGGGCTGTCCGCCCACGTTGTCGCGACGCCGCCTGTCCGGAGTGGCGCCTCCCCGAGGTAGCCTCCACCCGACCGCGCCGGGCAGGCGACCAACGGCCTGGTGCCGATCCGACCCGGATCCCCAGGCCCTAGCCGAGTAGGGTCGCAGCGGGCAGGCGCACTCCCTCGATGGCAAGCAACGTCCGCTTGATGGCGAGCATGTCGCCAACGCCACTCCAGCTGCCGCCGTACCCGCCGATCGTGCCGTCACCGGCAACGATCCGGTGGCACGGGATGACGATCGGGACCGGGTTGCGACCGAGCGCGCCACCAACGGCCCGGGCCGCGCCCGGCCGATCGATCAGTCGAGCCAGCCGGCCGTAGCTGGTGACCGCGCCGAAGGGCAGGCCCCTGGCGCCCAGCAGCACCCGGCGGTCCCAGTCCGACATGCCCCGCAGGTCGACCGTCAAGTCGAATGCCGTGCGGCGACCGGCGAAGTACTCGTCGAGCTCGGCCTTGGTTCGCTCCAGGAGGGCGTGCCACTCGAGGGGCAAGTCCGGGCCGTCCGGGGCCACGATGCCCTGCAACCGCCGCTCGAGGTCGTGAACGAACACTTCGGTCGGCTCGCGCAGGCTGATGCCCGCCAGGCCTTCGCGGGTCACCGCGAGATGGATCGTTCCCCAGGGCGCCTGGTGCGTGGTCCAGGCCGCGACCGGCGCGCTGGCCGAGCGCCCCTCGGCGGTGACGGCCGCACGGGTACGGCTGACGGCTCGGTCGGTCTCGGCCGCCAGCGTGGCGGCGTCCGGCAGGGGATCGGCGGAGCGAAGGAGCGTCTCGAGGTCAGCATCGATCGGTCGGGGGGTCATGGTGTGGTCTCCAGGTGGGGCGCAAGATCCGCGCGGAGCCGTCGGAGCCCCTGGCTCACGTGCTGTCTGGCGGTCGTCTCTGAGCAGTCGAGGATGCCGGCCAGCTCGGCGTAGTCGAGCCCGTCCAAGACCCGGCCGGTCACCGCGAGGCGCTGGCGGGGACGAAGGGCGAGCAGGGCGGCTCGAACCGCCGCCCGGAGTTCGGCCGCGACCGCGTGGGCATGCGGGTCGGACCGCCAGTCGGCGGGTTCGGGCAGGGCCGCTGCCGGGTCGCGCGGAGGATCAACCTGACCCGCCCGACGCCGGGTCAGGTCGCGACGGTGGGCATCTCGGGCCAGGTTTCCGGCGATCCGGTAGAGCCAGGCCCTGACGTTGGCCTGGGGCGGCAGGCGTGGGTACGCCCGATATGCCCGGACGAAGGTCTCCTGGTGGAGGTCTTCGGCCTCCTCGGCGCTCGGGGCGAACCGCCGCAGGTAGCGATAGAGCTCGGCCTCGTGCGCCGCCAGCACGGCCTCGAACGGTTGCAGTCGCGTCGACGACAAGGCGCCTTCAAGCCCCGTCCTTCGCGTTGGGATCGGCGGATCGTCAGTCGACGCCGGGATGGTCATCACGCCGAGTGTGACGGGACGGGCCCTCAACTGTGAAGTCCGATCCGCTCAGTCGACTCTGACCCGGCCGGCGGGAGGCGGTCCCTGCCGGATCCGGGTACGAAGCACCGAGAGATCGCCGATGCCCCAATCTGCCTCGATCCACCAGGTTGCGCCCGCCTCCGCCCACGGCCGGACGACGGCGCTGGCGGCAACCGGATCGTCGCCCGGCGAGCGACCCTCGGCGACGATGTCGAAGGGGAAATCGCGGCCGGATCGGTGGGCCGTGAGCCAGGCCTGCAGCGCCCTGAGGTCGTCGAGGGAGAGCTCAGCCATCGGCTCGCCCGGCTTCTGGAGGCGTTGCGGGAGGATCCCCTCGTAACGTGTTGCACGGGCCATCGAGCGCTCGCTCGGCCAGGCTCCCACCACCCAGATCGGAATCCTGGGTCGCTGCACCGGTGGCGGCAAGAAGGTCATCTCGTCGAGGTGGTAGTGCTTGCCCCGGAAGGCGAACGGCCGGCCGGTCCACAGGCCGACCAGGATCGCCAGGCTCTCGTCGAGCAACTCCGCCCGAGTCCGGGCGTCAGTCGGCTCGCCGACTCTCCCAAAGCCGCCGTCATCGAGGGTTCCGAGTCCGACGACCAGGACGAACCTGCCGCCCGAGAGGTGGTCAAGCGTGAGTGCCTCGCGGGCCACTTTCCACGGCCGGCGCCGAGCGAGGGGCGTCATGATTGCCCCGATCCGGACCCGCTCGGTCCGCATGGCCATGGCGGCCATCACTACCCACGGATCGAAGATGGGCCCGTCGCCGACCTGGATCGCGTCCCAGTAGAAGACACCGTCCCAGCCGGCCGCCTCGGCCTCGCCGGCGAGCTCGGCGACCTGCCGGGGCGTGCCGGCGGTGATGATCACGCCGTACTGCATCGCGATCGGGCGGGTTGGTGGCTGGCTTGCGACGGGCGGAAGCTCCGGAACCTCAGTCAGCCGGGGCTGAGACCGGCCCCGCGGTTGCTCCGTCCGAGGTGATGCCGACCCCGCCCATGATCGCCAGGCCTTCGAGGATCAGCTCCGGGGCATCGTCCGGGCGTTCGACCTTGGGGCGGCCGTCGCCGACGCCACCGAAGATCCCGATCACCTCCGAGGTGACCCGCCAGGTTTCCGGCACCAGGATCTGGGCGCCCCCGAAGATCGCCCGAACCTGCAGCCGAGCGCCGGCCGGGTCCAGCTGAGCCCCTCGCAGGTCGAGCGTTCCACCGCCGTACCAGCACAGCAGCGAGCCACCGCGGAAGCTTTGCGCCGAGCTGGTGAACTCCAGCGGCTCGAAGATGCTGACCAGGGCGATCTCGTCGCTGTCGGGCTCGCCGCTCGACGTGAGCGTGCGCCGGGCGAACAGCGCTGCGACCGCCCCGCAGATCGCGGCACCGATCAGGGCGCCGAACAGCAGAGCCACCAAACGGGTAATCACGCGACCCATTCCGACCTCCTTGTCCCGGGAGCGTGGCGCGGGGCGCGCCTGCCAAGCGAGCCGAATCGTACGTCGCGCTGGCCGATCCCGCCCCTCGCCGACTCCGTCCCTTGCCTGGCGCAGAGCCCCGCCAGAATGCGGTGCCCGCAATCGAGACGCGCCGTCCGCAACCGCCGAGCAATCCAGCGTGGTCACCATGTCCCGATGGACGACATCAGGGTCGGTCTGATCTACCGGGCGGTCAGGCATCGACTCCGCCTTCGACAGCGGGACGTGGCGACACGGGCAGGTGTCCACCAATCGAGCGTCTCGCTGTTGGAGCGCGGTCACCTGCAGCGCCTCAGCCTGACGACGTTCCGTCGGATCGGTCGTGTCCTTGAGATCGAGACACCGTTTGCTCCCCGCTGGCGCGGTGGGGAGTTGGCACGACTCCTCGATCGCGATCACGCCGCCCTCGTCGAGCAGATGGTCGTGGAGTTGCGGTCCTACGGTTGGGAGACCGTCCCCGAGGTGACCTTCAACCGATTCGGCGAGCGGGGAAGCGTGGACGTGGTCGGGTGGCGCGCTCAGCAACGGGCGCTCGTGCTCATCGAGGTCAAGAGCCGGCTAGTCGACGTGCAGGATCTGCTCGGGTCGAGCGACCGGAAGGCCCGTATCGTTCCGGCCGAGCTGGCTGCGGATCGAGGCTGGCGGGCGGCCCAGGTTGGGCGACTCCTCGTGGTCGCGGAGACCAATGCGAACCGGACTGCGGTCGCCAGGCACGCGGCAACGATCCGATCCATGTTCCCGGGGCGATCGGTGGAGGCTCGGCGGTGGATGGCCAACCCTGCTGGCCCCTTGGGAGCGATCAGGTTCTTGCGTCCTATGGACACGTCGCTTGGTATGCGAGGGCGCGGCGGTCCGACCCGCATCCGCCGACCCCAGGACGAGCGCGCTCACCTCCCAGGTGACCGCGACTGAGCACCCATTCGCCCGCTGTAGGCCCTCGAACGCCGGGCGCCCCAGTCCGGCATCGACCTGGGCCGGCGCAGCTCTTCCATAGCAGTGATGTCCTCCATATCCAGCAGATCTGGCCACACCGGCAGGGCCACGCCAGCCTCGAACCCCCGAGATCCGCCCTGCTATACTCCCGGGTAGTATGCCAGCACCGGTGGCCGACACACCCTCCGTCACGCCCGAGCTCACCCAGCTCGCTGAGATCAGCCTGCCCGTCACGGGCATGACTTGCGCCTCGTGCGCGAATCGGATCGAGCGCTTCCTGCGCAAGACCGAGGGCGTCGAGGAGGCAAGCGTCAACCTGGCCACCGAGATCGCGACGATCCGCTACCTCCCCGACGCCGTTGCCCCGGGCGGGCTCGTCGAGGCGATCGAGAAGGCAGGGTACGAGGTGAGGCCGGGCGCCATGCAGGCCGCCGCAACCACGTCGGCCGCCGCGACCACACCCGCGACTACACCGGCGACCGAAGCTGTCTCGCCCGGGCCTCCGGCACTTCCCGCGATCGGCGCGATCAGCGCCGCCTCCGGGGCTCCGCCGGCGACATCGGCGATCGCCGCGGAGCAGGATGCCGCCGATCGCCTGCGCGCCGGCGAGCAGCGCGAGCTCGGGTTCCAGGCAGCTGTCTCGATCGCCGTGGCGGCCGGGATCATCGCCGTCATGTTCTGGCCACAGACGCCGTGGCCGATGGAGACGCTCAACAAGCTCGTCCTGTGGCCGGCGACGTTTGTCCAGTTCTGGGCGGGCAGGCGCTTCTACTCGTCCGCCTGGCGGACCGGACGGCATGGCGGGCTGAACATGAGCACCCTGGTGGCGGTCGGGACCAGCGCCGCCTGGGTCTACAGCGTCTTCGTGACGATGTTCCCCGAGGTCGTCCACGACGCCGGACTCCGGGCCGACAGCTACTTCGATGCCTCGGCCGCGATCATCGGCCTGGTCCTCATGGGCCGTTGGCTCGAGGCGCGGGCCAAGAGCCGGACGACGGGCGCCATCCGGGCGCTCCTGGGCCTCCAGGCCAAGACCGCCCGCCTCGTCCGCGCTGGACAGGAGTTCGACGTCCCGATCGACCAGGTGCAGGTCGGAGATCTCCTGCGCGTCAGGGCAGGCGAGAAGGTGCCCGTGGACGGCATCGTCGCCGAGGGCGTCTCTGCGGTCGACGAATCGATGCTCACCGGGGAGCCGATCCCGGCTACCAAGCGGCCCGGCGATGAGGTGATCGGGGCGACCCTGAATACCACCGGCACGTTCGTCTTCCGGGCGACCCGCGTCGGCCGGGAGACGGCCCTCGCCCAGATCGTCGAGATGGTCCGCCGGGCGCAGGGCAGCAAGGCCCCGATCCAGCGGTTGGCCGACGACATCAGCGGCGTGTTCGTGCCGATCGTCCTCGCGATCGCCGCGCTCACCTTCGTCCTCTGGTACGTCCTGGGGCCCGAGCCCAAGATCACCCTGGCCCTGGCAGCCTTCGTCACGGTCGTCGTCATCGCCTGTCCCTGCGCGATGGGGCTCGCCACGCCGACCGCGATCATGGTGGGCACCGGCCGTGGCGCGGAAGCGGGAATCCTCTTCCGCAACGGTGAGGCACTCGAGCACGCCGAGCGGGTGCGAGCCGTCATCTTCGACAAGACCGGCACCCTCACGCTCGGACGGCCGGCCGTGTCGGCCGTGACCCCTGTCGATGGCATGGGGGTCGCCGAGCTCCTCGACGTGGCGGCCAGCGCAGAGCTCGGCAGCGAGCACCCGCTGGCCAGGGCGATCGTCGAGCGCGCTCGCGAAGAAGGGCTCGGGAGTCGCTCGGCGACGGCCTTCGAGGCGATCGCCGGACGCGGCATCGAGGCCGAGGTCAATGGCCGGAGCGTCTTCATCGGTTCCGCTCGCTTCCTGACCGAACGCGGCGTCGACGTGGCCGCCCTCGACGACGCTGCCGAGGCCGCGGCGGCCGATGGACGAACGCCCACCTTCGTGGCCATCGATGGCCGCGCCGCCGGCCTCATCGTGATCGCCGATCCGGTCAAGCCCGAGGCGGCCGAGGCCGTCCGCGAGCTGATCCTCCGGGGCGTCGACGCCTGGCTGGTCACCGGCGACCACCGGGCGACCGCTCTCGCCGTCGCCCGCCAGGTCGGGATCGCCCCCGAGCGAGTGATGGCCCAGGTGCTGCCCGGCGACAAGGCGACCAAGGTCGCCGAGTTGCAGGCCGGGGGTCGGCGGGTGGCGATGGTCGGTGACGGGATCAACGACGCTCCCGCCCTCGCCCGGGCCGACCTCGGAATCGCCATCGGAACGGGCGCCGACGTCGCCATCGAAGCCTCCGATGTGACCCTCGTGGGCGGCGATCCGCGCGGAGTCGCCACGGCGATCGCGCTCTCACGGCGGACGATGTCGGTCATCCGCCAGAACCTCTTCTGGGCGTTCGCCTACAACGTGCTGCTCATCCCGATCGCGATGGGCGTTCTCTATCCGCCTTTCGGCATCACCCTGAACCCCGCGATGGCGGCGGGGGCGATGGCCCTGAGCTCGGTCAGCGTCGTCTCCAACTCGCTCCGCCTGCGGGGCTTCGACGCCCGACCCGCGAGCGTCGCAGGGAGCCGGGTCGGGCCGGTCCAGCGCCTCCGTGATGCCTCGTACCTCCTCGGCGTCGCGTTCGTCGGGGTGATCCTCGTGGCGGGAGTGGTCGGGGTCGACCGCTACCTCGACTCGACGGCCACGACGGTCGAGCTGACGGCCAGCGGGCTGGTCCGCCCCGCCCCCGAAGTCCACGTCCCGGCCGGCGGGCTCGTCCTCGTCCGCTTCAAGAACGACGGCAGCGAGCTGGAGTCGTGCACGGTTGCCGGTCTTCCGAACGCGGAGCTCAATCCCCGTGCCGGAGCGACCCAGCGGATCCGCTTCTCGGTCGGCGGCCCCGGCCGCTACGAGCTCGCCTGTGTGGCCGGCACCGCCGGCAGTATGGGCTCGGGTGCCGCCGGGAGCCCACGCACGGCGGTCACGCTGGTCGCGGAGTAACCGCCTCCGGACTCCCGCATGGGGCTCAGCGCTCCCGGATCCGCCATTCCTGGACGCCTCCGGGGCGATCGACGACGTCGACGCCAAGGTCGGTGAGCTCGGTGCGGAGGGCGTCTGCCCGACCCCAGTCATGAGCTGCCCGCGCCACGGCGCGCTCGCGGAGCAGCCCGGGAGCGCCTACCGGGAGCCGGGCATCGTCCGTCTCGAGACCGATGGAGTCGGCCATGCCCGTCGGGGTCTGGGCTCCGGCCGCCAACGCGGCGGCGAGATCGAGCCCCAGGATCCGGTCGGCGTCGAGCAATAGCCAGCGCCGTTCAGCCGCCGGAAGCCCGCTCGCCCGGGCGACCTCGCGGACGACCGCGATCGCCTTCGGCAGGTCGAGGTCGTCGTCGATGGCGTCAGTCCAGCGCTCCCAGAACGCGCCCCCGTCGGCCGAGAGCTCAGCCGGGTCGAGCGGGCCCGTCTCGCCTGCCCGAGCCGGCCCGAGCGCCCGGAGTCGGGCCCGCAGGGAATCGAGCGCGCCCTGGGCCGCGCCGCATCGAATCCTCCGAGTAGTTGAGCTTGCGCCGGTAGTGGGAGGTGAGGCGTCAGGTAGCGGAAGGCGAGCGGGTCGAAGCCCTCGTCGACGAGCTCGGTGATGCGCTGGAAGTTGCCGGCCGACTTGGCCATCTTGCGGCCGCGCCATCAGGAGGTGCTCCCCGTGGACCCAGTGGCGCGCCGGGACCTGGCCGGTGAGCGCGGCCGATCTGGGCGATCTCGTCCTCGTGGTGGGGGAAGACGTTGTCGACGCCGCCGGTGTGGATCTCGAACTGCTCGCCCAGGTAGCGCCTGACCATGGCCGAGCACTCGAGGTGCCAGCCCGGGAAGCCCTCGCCCCAGCGGGCGTCGGCCACTTCAGCTCGCGACCCTCGCCGGCCGCGCTTCCAGAGGGCGAAGTCGGCCGGGTCGCGCTTGTCCGCCTCGACCTCGACCGCGGTGCCCGGCGCGCAGCTCGTCGAGCGTGTTGCCCGAGAGGCGCCCGTAGTCGGGGAAGCGCGCCACCTCGTAGTAGACCGTGCCCGTCGGCCGGCATAGGCGTAGCCCGCGTCCTCGAGCGCCTCGGCCGAGCGCGAGCATCTCGGGGATGTGCTCGGTCGCGCGGGGGAAGACGTGGGCGGGCAGGAGGTTGACGCGCGCCTCGTCGGCGTGGAAGCCGGCCTCGTAGGCGTCGGCGATCTCCTGGCCGTCGTCTTGTCCTCGAGCTGGGCGGCCACGAGCATGCGGTCCTGCGCCGCGGTCGAAGCGCTCGTCGCGCAGGTGGCCGACGTCGGTGATGTTCTGGACGTGGAAGACGTCGAGGCCGTGGTACGAGCAGCGCGCGGCGGATGAAGTCGGCCAGCAGGAACGTGCGCAGGTTGCCGACGTGCGCCCAGCGATAGACGGTCGGACCGCAGGTGTAGATGCGGGCCCGGCCAGGCTCGAGCGGCTCGACCGGCTCGACCTCCCGCGTGAGCGTGTTGCGAAGGCGCAGCGTCATCGAGCCTGGCCCGCGGCTCGGCCGATGCGCGTGGCCAGGACGAGCATCAGGAGCGCGATCAGGGCGGCCGTGCCGGCCGCCCAGGCGCCGGCGCGGGTACCGAAGCCGAGCAGGCTGGCGAGCTGGCTGACCGTCGCCCAACAACAGCAGATGGGGCAGCGACAACGACAGTCACCAGACCCAGCGGCACGACGGCATCAAGCCCGTCAAGGCGGACCGCGACGCGGATTCCGAGGGCGACGAGGTCAGCCGCGACCAGGAGGCCGACCGCCGCCCCCAGCAGCGCGTCGGTGCAGGTCAGCGCCATGCGGACCAGGTAGGCGACCGCGATGGCGCCCATGGCGAGGACGGGCGAGGCGAGCAGAACACCGCCGCGGGCCCGGTCGGCAGGGCGAGCGGCGACGGCGCCGCGAAGTCATCTGGTACCCCGCAGCGGGCCCCGGCGAGGAGGGCGGAGAAGACCCCGCCTGCGTCCCGCGCACAGCCACACCGGCAGGCGGAAGCAACTCAGCGGCCTGCACCACACTGTCGCTGATCGGCTCCCGCGCCACGGCCGCGTTGTCGCGGCCCGTGCCGTGCGGCGGACGTTGAGTCCCTCCACCATCGCGACTTTCGGATCTTCTACGTCGGCCAGGCCATCAGCGTGACCGGGACGTGGATGCAGCAGGTCGCGATGGGCTGGCTGGCGCTCGTCCTCACCGGCTCGCCGTTCCTGGGCGTCGTCTCGGCGGCTCGTTCGCTGCCCTGGTCCTCTCCTTCGCCGGCGGAGCCGCCGCGGACCGCTTCCCCAAGCGCAGGCTCCTCCTGGTGGCCAACGCCACGGCGATGGTGCTGAGCGTGGTCCTGGCCGTGCTGACCGCGATCGACCGCATCGATGTGACGGCCCTGGCGCTGATCGGGTTGGGGATCGGGATCACCAATGCTTTCGAGATGCCGGCGCGCCAGTCGTACTTCGTCGAGCTCGTCGGCCCTCGCCACTTGATGAACGCGATCGCCCTCAACTCGCTCCTCTTCAATGGCGCGCGGATCATCGGCCCCGCGCTGGCGGGGGTGGTCGTCGCCGCCCTTGGCGCGGAGGTTGCCTTCGCCCTGAACGCGGTGAGCTTCGTGGCCGTGTTGATCAGCCTCATCCTCGTCAAGACCGAGGCTCCGCCCGTGGCCGCGGCGAAAGGGCGAGCGGCCCTCGCCGAGGTGATGGCGTTCCTGCGCCACGAGCCACGGGTGGCGCTCCTTCTGGGGCTGCTCGGCGTCAACACGATCTTCGCCTCGGGCTATCTCGTGCTGGGCCCCGTCATCGCCCTTGATCTGGGTCAGGGCGCCGAGGGTCTGGGCCTGCTGCTCTCGGCGACCGGCCTGGGGGCGATCGCGGGGGGCCTGGCGCTGGCCGCCGGCGAGGGGACGGCGGGAAGGGCACGGATGCTGATGATCGCGGGAGCGGTCCTCGCGGCCTGCCTCGTCGGCGTCGCCTTGTCGCGGTCATTCGCCCTGACGTTGCTCCTCCTGGCAGGCGCCGGCTGGGGCATGGTCACCTACACGGCGCTCAGCAACACGCTCATCCAGATCCTCGTCCCCGACGCCCTGCGGGGGCGGATCATGAGCTTCTACACGATCGTGATGCTCGGCTTCGTCCCCGTCACGAGCCTCCTTGCCGGCACGCTCGCCCAGCTTTGGGGGGCGCCCGTGGCGATCGCCTCCGGCGCGCTCATTTGGGTGTCGGTCATGGGGCTGACCTTCTGGCGCTCGAGAGGCCTGCGGGCCCTCTGAGGGGCCGCGCCGCTGGGCATGAGGCGCCCGACGCGCGGCGCCCGACGCGCATCGGCGCCCCACGCGGGCGCCCTCGGCGCGTTACCGCCGCAAATGCACGCCCGAGGAACGCTATCCGGCATGTGGGACCGTCCGAACACCGCCGGTGACGCTCCCCCGTGCTCGATACTGCTCGGACACCCCCTTCCCAGCGGCTCCGGGCGCTCACACACTGGGTAGCGTTCCCCCCATGTTCGTTAGCGGGGATTTGCGCGGGTCGCGCGGGCGCAGACCACTGGGGCGTAGGTCGCGCCGGGTGGGGTCCCGGAGCCGGCCCGGGCGAGCCGCGAGCTACTCGGAGTACCGCCGGAAGATCGTGACCGCGTTCTGGCCGCCGAACCCGAAGCCGTTGACCATGACCGTGTCGACCTTGGCCGGGCGGGCCACCTTCGGCACGTAGTCGAGGTCGCACTCGGGCGAGTCGGGATTGTCCAGGTTCGCGGTCGGCGGGATGACCTGGTCGCGGATCGCGCCGAACGCAGCGAGTGCCCCGGCGATGCCGGCGGCCCCGACAAGGTGGCCGACCATCGACTTGGGGGAGCTGATCGCGACCCGGTAGGCCTGTGGGCCGAACGAGGCCTTGATGGCCCGCGACTCGGTCACGTCGTTGAGGGCCGTGGACGTGCCGTGGGCGACGATGTAGTCGATCTCGTCGGCGGTCACCCCGGCGTGCTCCCGGGCGAGCGTCATGGCCCGGCTGGCGCCGCGCCCGGTCGGCTCGGGGGCGCTGATGTGGAAGGCGTCGGCGGTCATGGCGCCGCCCAGGATTTCGGCGATCGGCGTGGCGCCACGCCGGAGGGCGTGCTCGAGCGACTCGACGACGACCATCCCGCCGCCCTCGCCAAGCACGAATCCGTCCCTGTCCCGGTCGAACGGCCGCGAAGCGTGCTCGGGGTCGTCGTTGCGCTTGGAGAGGGCGCCCATGTTCCCGAGCGCGGCCAGCGCCAGGGAGAGCACCGGTGCCTCCGAGCCACCGGTCAGGACGACGTCGCACTCGCCCGTCTGGATCAGCCGCAGCGCGTCCTGGAAGGCGATCACCGTCGTCGCGCAGGCGGCCGACTGGGTCATCACCGGCCCGGTCAGGCCGTATTCCATCGAGAGCATGCAGGCGCCCATGGAAGCCGAGAGGGCGGGGATGGCGAACGGGCTCACGAAGCGGGGCCCCTTGGTGTCGCCGACGTGGGTCCCATCGATGACCTGCTCGAGGCCGCCCCCGCCGCTGTTCGCCACGACCCCCACCCGGTCGCGCCGCTCCTGGCTCATGGCCGCGAAGTCGATCCCCGCCGAGGCGATCGCCTCCTTGCCGGCGGCCATCGCGAAGTGGATGAAGCGGCTCATCCGGCGGGCCATCTTGGCGTCCATGGCGTCGCCGGGGTTGAAGCCCTTGACCTCGGCCGCGATGCGGACCTCGTGGCCACTGGCGTCGAAGCTGGCCACGGTTGCGACCCCGCTCACCCCCGCCTGCAGGTTGCGCCAGTAGGTTTCGAAGTCGTTGCCGATCGGCATCACCGCGCCGAGGCCGGTCACGACGGCGCGGCGCGCTGGGTCCTGGCTGGGAGGCACGAGGTCACCTCGGATGATCGTGAGGAGCGGGCGCCGGCTTCCCGCCGACGATCCACGCCCGATTGTACGCACTCAGGTGGGGCCGCCGGGCCGATGTGGTCGACGCTGCTAACCCGCCTGCCTGCCAGGTCACGACGTGACCGATGGCGCGGCGGGCACCTTCCGGAACCGGAAGTACGCCCAGAAGGCGAGCGAGGCGAGCCCAAAGAAGAGCAGGAGGAGAACGATGGTCACCATCGGCGTCCGGGTGGCATCGGCCAGATAGCCGCTCCTCGGGTTGATGAGGATGTGTGTGAATCCGAACATGGCGATGCCGAGCAGGGCGGCCCAAACGCGACGATTCCAGCGGTAGACGTTCTCGCCTGGCAGGAAGCGCAGGGGCAGCATCCCGAACACAGCCAGCTCCACGCCCGCCACCAGGGCCATCACCAGCGCCGTCTGCAACGCGATGAGCGCCAGCCCTGGGTCATCCTGGGTCGGGGTCTGCGGAGCGACCCAAAGCAGGCCGAACCAGGCCACGACGGCGACGACGAGCGTGCAGGTTGTCGCCATCGCCATCGCCTTGCCCTCGACAGCGACGCTCAACTCGCGCACCACGACGAAGGCAATGACGAGACCGTAGAGGTACCCAGGGTGGAAGTCGGTCAGGCGGGTGATGAGCACGCACACAAGCCCGACTGCCAGCGTACCTGGCAGCGCCCGGATCGAAAACGGGATGGCGTTCCGACGGTACACGAGGGCGATCGGGACGCAGAAGGCGAGGAGCGTCACGACGAGCCCCGCGCCGAGACCCACGAATGCGGCCAGGGATTGCGCGTTGAGTCCGAACGTGGGGTCCAGGAAGCCATACAGGAGCGCACTCAGCAGCAGGAACAGCGCGATGCCGAGCGGCGTCCTCCAGAACCTGCCTTCGGTTCTCTGCTCCGACTCCGGATCGACCCTAGCCATGTCCGATCCGCGATCGCTATGGGGCGGCTCCGACGCCGGAGGGGCCGATGGGCGTGGCCGACTGCCACGCCACCGGGGCAACAGCAAGACGAACAACCGACCCAACCGTCGGCGTGCACTCAGCCGTCGCCGGACGCGGCGAACCCGGTCGACGATCTCTGCATAGTTCTCTTCGAGCGTTCGATTGAAGATGATGCCCGGGAACGGCACGAAGATGACGATCCCCGCCGCGATGACGACGCTCTGGGCCACGATCACCGGGTCGAGCGTGATCTCGGCCGGCGTGGGCACCGACTCCCGGAACGACGGCGGCGCCGTCGGCGCGCCGGGGCGGCGGCCGTCTCGATCCTGGCGAATACCGCGCGCTCTCCGTCGGCGAGAGCGCCGGTCAGGGTACTGCCGTCCAGCGCGAGAGTCATGGGGGCCCAAGATGCGAACGAGCAGTCGGATGTGTACCAAAGTCCGTGCTGCCCCGCATAGGAGCCTCCCGATCCGGAGAAGGTCGCGATCAGCGTGCCCGGCGGTAGATAGCAGGAACTCCCGGTGACCTGGACCTGGCTCTTGGCAGTTACGGTGTATGAGCCATTCGAGCCAGATATCGTCACCACCGACGGCGAGCCGTAGGTCACGCTCCAATCCCCAGGTATCGGGTCGGCGCCGATACCCGCCGGTTGTGGGGTAGCCGGGGGCTCCCGCGTCACCGTTGGCGCTGGAGTGGGAGTCGGCGCCGGGGTGGGGGTCGGGGGAGCCGAATAGGCGAGGCAGTTGTCGTTCGAATACACCTCGATTACTTCGAGCTTGGCGATGGGCGCATCGGCGTACGAGACCTCGATCGTCACCGGCGTCAGCACCTGAGTTGTGACCTGCTGCGGCGCACGCCCGCGAGCGTCGAAGGCGAAGATGCGGTCGTTGGGATCGCCCATGCGTGACACTAGCTGCAGCTCCGTGTAGCCGGGCGCCGGCGCCATCGCCTTCACCGAGATGGAGACGGTGCCCTCGGCTATTCCGGCGGTCACACCGTCGATATGAGACAAGGCCGCCAAGGCCGGGTCAGGCGGAGCTTTCGACTTCCACGGCCAAGGCTGCGGGGACGCGGCGAAGACGGGCGCGGCGACGAAGATGGCGATGGCGGCAAGCATTGCAGGAAAGCGGCGCATTCCGGCCTCCGGAAGGGATTTTCTATCCATGAAACGTAGCGTAGGGGCCGATTTCCGCCCTCTCTACGTCCTACTGTAACGCACGCTGTAACACATTGGGCCATTGTCGGGGGCGACACTCTTTAATATTACTCCGCTATATTACTCCGCGCAGCCGGATCGAGCAGTGCGGCATGGTTGAGCCATCTCTCATGATCGCCGAAGTCGTGGCCGGGTCGGCCTTCGTGCGGCCGTTGGTGCGGACTGGGCCCTCCGGCGGCCCACGTTGTGAATTTCGATAAACCCCTATTCCATTCTGCCCACGACTGGCTTCAGACTTCTTCCCGCCGGAGCAACCCTGTTCACGGCAATGTTTGGCCGCCTAGCGGCACAGAAAGGACAGAAAATGTTGAAAACCTACCCATTTCGGGTGGCGCAAGCGCGCCGCATTTCCCATCCAACTCATAACGGCATCGAAAAGCACATCTTCCTGATGCGCTGCACCGACTTGCCCGAAGGCTTGCCTCGAAGGAGGCCAACGCGCGCGACTTCGAGGGCCGGGACCTCAATAGGCGGGTCTACCGTGACATCGGCAAGACCCTGCTTGGCGAAATGGGCACTCCCGGTACCTTTGACCTTTTAAACAAGGGTATCACGGTCATTGCCCAAAACGTCGAGCGGGTCAGCGAAAACGAGTTCAATGTAACGTCGGGCGAGCGCCAAGGCATCGCGGACGGCGGGCACACCTACGACATCATCTGCGCTAAACGCAAGTCGGCGGACGTTCCTGACGACCAGTTCGTGGAGGTCCGGGTCTTCACCGGCGTCCCCGACAGAATGATCGCGGAGATTGCGATGGGCTGAATACCGGCGTTCAGGTGAAGGACCATTCGCTGGACTTCCTTGCCGGTAAGTACGACTGGCTGCAGGACGACATGGAGAAAGCAGGATGGGATAAGCTTTTTGCATGGAAGGAAAGCGACCCCCGGTCCCTATGACGTCAGGGATCTGATCTCGATCTTGGAAGCCCTGAACATCTTCGATTATCCGAACGGCAATGGCCAACATCCTGTCGTTGCCTATGAAAAGTGGTCGGTGCCTGCCAAGAGGTTCGCAGCGGGAATTTCGAGCGCCACCGCAGGACCGGAGAGCCGTCGACGTATCAGCGGCTTCGTCCACTTTTGAAACCCGCTCTGGTGTTGATGGACCACATCCGGGCCGATTTCAAAGAGGCTTGGAATAAGGAGATCGGAGGTCGGGGTGGCGCTCTTAAGATCGTTGAAGAGGCAAAGCGCGATGAGTTCGAGTTTCCCTTTGCGGGGTTAACGTCGAACAAGCGCCGCCTTACCAAGGGTGCGGCATACCCCATTTTTGCTGCTTTCCGTAACTTGATCGAAGTAGATCCGATCACTGGAAATGCTCGG
>CAVQIH010000010.1:0-50346 GCA_963712585.1 uncultured Chloroflexia bacterium | reverse complement strand
GGAAGCGCGCATCGCCAACGCCTCGGGGGCTCGTGGGACAGGCCCCATCCTCATGGGCGGGTTCGGCTTCGGCTTCGGTGTCACCGCCGATGGCCGCTCCGCGCGCTCGACCTGGCGAGGCTTCGAGACGGCCCGACTGGTCCTGCCCGAGCTCGTCGTGGCCAGCGTCGAGGGTGAGGCGTGGCTGACGGCGAACTGCCTCACCGGCGAGCGGCGGGGCGGAACGTCGCCAGGGGACCGGTGGACCGAACTCACCCATGCTGCGGCCGGACCCGAGGCCGCCCAAGCGGAGACGGTGGGGAAGGGGACCTCGGCCTCCTGGCCGAACCTGCGCATCGCCGGCCAGCAATCGGAGGCCGTCTGGCAGTCGACGGCGGCTCGATTCGCCGGGGCGGTCGGGCGTGGCCGGGTCGACAAGGTGGTCCTGGCCCGCCAGGTCGACATCGTGGCCGACGCGGACCTCGACCTGTCGGCGACCCTGCACCGGCTGGTCGAGACCCATTCCGAGACCACGGTCTTCGCGATCACGCATCGCGGGCGGACGTTCGTAGGGGCGACGCCCGAGCGCCTCGCCCGCACCGATGGCGCCCGCGTCCGGACTGTCGCGCTCGCCGGTACTGCTCGACGAGGGCGTGACCCGGCCGAGGACGCCGCCCTCGCCAGGGAGCTGTTGGCGAACGAGAAGGACCGCGAGGAGCATGCGGTCGTGGTGCGGATGATCCGCGAGAGCCTGGGCCCGGTGGTCGAGGGGCTCGAGGTCGAACCGTCCCCATCGATCCTGGCGCTTCGCCATGTCCAGCACCTGGCGACCCAGGTGAGTGGGCGGCTGCGTGCCGGCACAGGCCTCCTCGCCGTTGCGGCCCGACTTCACCCCACGCCAGCCGTCGGGGGGCAGCCTCGCGAGCTCGCCCTCCGGCTGATCGCCGAGCAGGAGGGGTTCGAGCGGGGCTGGTACGCCGGCCCGATCGGGTGGGTCGACCGCCGCGGTGACGGGGAGTTCGTGGTCGCCCTCCGTTCAGGCATCGTGAGCGGCCGGGAAGCCAGTCTGTTCGCAGGCTGCGGGATCGTTGCGGACTCGGATCCTGCTCGGGAATGGGAGGAATCGCGATTGAAGCTCGAGGCGCTCGCCTCGGCGCTCGGCCGGCTCGACTGGTGACGACCGGCGGCCCTCCCGCAGGCGTCCTGCGGGCATTCGTGAGCGAGCTGGCGCGCGCGGGCCTTCGAGAAGCGGTCGTGTGTCCGGGCTCACGCTCCGCGCCGCTGGCTCTCGCCCTGCGGGCGTCACCCCGGATCCGAGTATTCGTCCTCATCGACGAGCGAAGCGCGGGGTTCTTCGCCCTCGGCATGGCCAAGGCGGCCCGTCGACCGGTCGCGGTCGTGACGACCTCGGGGACAGCCGCCGCGAACCTGCTTCCCGCGGTGGTCGAGGCGGAATACGGGCGGGTACCGCTGGTGATCCTCACGGCAGATCGCCCACCCGAGCTGCGCGATCGGGGAGCCGCCCAGACGATCGACCAGGTCGGGCTGTTCGGTCGCTCGGTCAAGTGGTTCGTCGACGTGCCGGTGCCCGATGAGACGTCGGACCTCCTGGCCCACTTCCGAGGCCTGGCCGGCCGCGCCGTGCACACCGCGGCAGCCGGTCCGGCGGGTCCCGTCCACCTCAACTTCCCCTTCCGCGAGCCGCTCATCCCTGCCGGCTCGCTGCTGGCCGAAGGCAGCAACGAGGCTGGACGGCCCGAGCCCGGTGGCCCTCTCGAGCCGTACCTCGGGGCGGTCGATGGTGCTCGCCGACTCTCGTCCGGCCAGCTCGCGGACCTAGCCGCTCGGGTTCGGTCGGCGCGACGCGGTCTGATCGTGGCTGGACCCCTCGATCGGCCGGGTCTCCCCGCGGCCGTGGCGCGCCTCGCCAGGGCGACGGCTTTCCCGATCCTGGCCGACCCGCTCTCCGGGATGCGCAGGGGCCCTCACGACCGCTCGCAGGTCGTCGTCCACGCCGACCACCTCGTTCGTCGCGGTCGGTTCGCCGAAACACACCCGCCGGACCTCGTCCTCCGCTTCGGAGCACCGCCGACCTCGAAGCCGTTGCTCACCCTCCTGGCCGCGGTCCGGCCGCGGCAGCTCATCGTGGATGGCGACGGAGGCTGGCTCGAGCCGACGCTGGGGCCCGCGACGCTCGTCCACGCCGATCCCGTGCTCGTGTGCGAGGACCTGGCCGCGCTCCTCGAGGCCGGGGCGCACCAGCCCGGGAATCCGCCCGTCCCAGGGACAGCGTCCGCGCTGGACCCAGGCTGGTGCGCGTCGTGGTTGGACGCCGACCGGCGGGCAGCTCGGGCGATGGCGGGCTGGCTGGCGGCCCTCGAGGAGCCGTTCGAGGGGCAGCCCTTCGCCGACCTCGGCGACCTCCTCCCGGACGGCTCGATTCTCTGGGCCGGCAGCTCGATGCCGGTACGGGATCTCGACGCTTGGCTGGAGAGTGGCCCGCGGGCCGTGCGGGTGCTCGCCAATCGTGGTGCCAACGGCATCGACGGCGTGGTGTCGTCGGCGCTCGGGGCGGCGGCCGTCAACGAGGGCCCGGTGGTCCTGGTGCTGGGCGACCTCGCCTTGCTGCACGACCTGGGCGGGTTGGTCGCGGGCAGGCTTCACCGATTGACAGCCACCATCGTCGTCGTCAACAACGACGGCGGGGGGATCTTCTCGTTCCTGCCGCAGGCCGCGGCGACGCGGCCCGAGGTCGGCCTTCCCGAGCACTACGAGGAGCTCTTCGGGACGCCCCACGGGATCGCCATCCCGCCGCTGGCCCAGGCGTTCGGCGCCACGGCGAGGCGCGTCGGCCCGGAACCCGGCGCGCTGCGGCAGGCGTTGGCTCACTCGCTCGAGCAGCCGGGCGTCCAGCTCTTCGAGCTCCCGACGGACCGCCGCCGCAATGTCGAGCTCCACCGGGAGGTCGCCGCGGCGGTGGTGGTGGCGGTGGCCGATGGCGATGCCCTCGCCGATGCGGATCGTGGCGCGGGCGCCGGTTCGCGCCCCGGTCCAGCATGAAGCGCGTCGCCGTGAACGGGACTACCTACGCCGTCAGCGACCTCGGCTCCGGGCCGCCGCTCCTGCTGCTCCACGGGTTCACGGGCAGGGCGTCGAGCTGGGGTCCGCACCTGCCGGCCTTCCGGCGCCGCTTCCGGACGATCGCACCGGACCTCCTCGGTCACGGTCGCTCCGATGCGCCGAGCGACCCGGGCCGCTACGCTCTCGAGCGACAGGCGGCCGACCTGGCCGCCCTGCTCGATGGTCTTCATGCGGTGCCCGCCAACGTCATCGGCTACTCGATGGGCGGCCGCCTTGGCCTTCGGCTGGCTCTCGATCATCCGAGAGCAGTCTCGCGCCTCGTCCTCGAGGGCGCTTCCGGGGGCATTCCGCATCCGGCGAGACGGGCCGCCAGGCGGCGCGCCGACGAGGCCCTGGCGACCCGCATCGAGCGGCGGGGAATGCCGGCCTTCGTGGACGAGTGGGAGGCCCAGCCGCTCTTCGCCAGCGAGCGGTCGCTGGCACCCGCCGTCCGCCAACGCCGGCGTCGGGAGCGGCTCGTCAACCGGGCGGCGGGCCTCGCGGCCAGCCTGCGGGGGGCCGGCCAGGGGGCCCAGGAGCCGCTCCACGACCGGCTGACGGGGCTGTCGGTCCCGGTCCTGCTGGTGATCGGGGAGCTGGATCCGGCCGGGCGCGAGCGGGCTGCCGAGATCGCCTCGCTCGCGCCGTTGGCCGAGACCGAAGTCATCCCCGGCGCCGGGCATGCGCCTCACCTGGAGCGGCCGGCCGCGTTTCGCCGGAGGGTGCTCTCGTTCCTCTGCCCATCCAGCCCGGAACCTGAAACCCCGTGAACCTCGAGGGATCCGCCATGCCCGTCACCTGGACGCCGCGTCCACGACTACGTCGACATCGTCCTCGAGAGCTCGGGGACCGGGATCGCCAAGATCACGATCAACCGGCCGGAGGTCCGCAACGCGTTCCGGCCCGAGACCGTCGACGAGCTCATCGATGCCGTCGCCCGCGTACGGGCGGACACCTCGATCAGGGTCGTCCTTCTCACCGGAGCCGGGGATGTGGCGTTTTGCTCGGGGGGCGACCAGCGCGTCAAGGGTCAGGGGGGCTACGTCGGGGCCGATGGGGTACCCCGCCTCAACGTCCTCGATCTCCAGCGCCAGATCCGCTCCCTGCCGGTCCCGGTGATCGCGCTGGTCAACGGCTACGCGATCGGCGGCGGCCATGTCCTCCACGTCGTCTGCGATCTCACGATCGCCTCGCACAACGCGGTCTTCGGCCAGACCGGGCCCAGGGTCGGGAGCTTCGACGCGGGCTACGGGGCGACGCTCCTGGCGCGCATCGTGGGTCACAAGAAAGCCCGTGAGATCTGGTACCTCTGCCGCCAGTACTCGGCCCAGGAAGCACTCGAGATGGGCCTCGTCAACGCCGTCGTCCCCCTCGAGCGGCTGGAAGAGGAGGGGATCGCCTGGGCCGAGGAGATCATCGCCAAGAGCCCCACCGCGATCCGCTTCCTCAAGGCCGCCTTCATGGCCGACACCGACGGTCTCGCCGGTCTCCAGGCGCTGGCCGGCGACGCGACCGCCCTCTTCTACCTGACCGAGGAGGCACACGAAGGGAAGGACGCCTTCCTCGAGAAGCGCGCCCCCGATTTCTCGCGTTTCCCCCGGCGCCCATGAGCCTGAGCCCCGTCGCGACCGTCGTTCATGCGCACCTGGCTGATCGCGATCCGGCCGGCGACCTTGCCGGCCGCGGTCGGACCGGTACTGGTCGGGCTGGGTGCGGGACTTGCCGATCGGTCGGTCGAGCCGCGGCCGTTCGCCGCGATCGCCTGCCTGGCGGTCGCGCTCCTCCTCCAGGTCGCCGCCAACCTCGCCAACGACCTCTCGGATTTCCGGCGCGGCACCGACACTCCCGACCGGGCCGGCCCGACCCGTGTCGCCGCCGCCGGCCTCGTGAGCCCGCGCCGGCTCGAGGCCGCCATCGCCATCGTCATCGGGCTGGCCGCGCTGGCTGGCCTCTACCTGGTCACCGTCGGGGGGCCGACGTTCGTGCTCTTGGGCCTCGCGGCGATCGTCTCGCTGCTGGCCTACACGGGCGGTCCGCTGCCGTACGGATACCGCGGCCTCGGCGACGTCGCCGT
Organism: uncultured Chloroflexia bacterium; assembly: GCA_963712585.1. Classification (GTDB taxonomy): domain Bacteria; phylum Chloroflexota; class Limnocylindria; order Limnocylindrales; family CSP1-4; genus CAVQIH01. Next base: position 45,173 of record CAVQIH010000010.1, on the reverse strand, counting down.
CTTCATCTTCTTCGGCCTCGTTGCGGTCGCGGGGACCGCGGTTCTCCAGGCCGGCCGGCTCGAACTCCTCCACGTGGCCACCGCCATCCCGGTGGGCGCGCTCGTCACCGCGATCCTGGTCGTCAACAACCTGCGAGACATCGCGACCGACCGGGCCGCCGGCAAACGGACGCTCGCGGTCTACCTCGGGCCCCGGGCGACCGCGGCGGAGTACCTCATCCTGGTCGTGTTTGCGCTCCTGAGCCCGATCCCACTGGTGGCTTCAGGATGGGCGTCGCCGTGGGCGCTGGGGGCACTCCTCGCCAGCCCCTTGGCTGCATCGCCGATCGCCGAAGTCCTGAGGGCCGCCGATCGGGGCCGAGTGGGCGACCCGCGCCGGCTGAACCAGGTCCTCCGAGCCACCGCCCGGCTGAGCCTCGCCTTCTCGATTCTCTTCGCCTGTGGACTGCTGGCGGGACGATGGACCTGACGCCGGCGACCGGGAGTCACCACACGGTTGCGGCGGCCGCGGTCCAGGTCCGGGTGCCGTTCCGGCGGCCGTTCGTGTCGGCTGCCGACGTCTGGACCCACCGCGAATCCTGGATCATCCGCCTGATCAATGAGGACGGTCGAATTGGGCTCGGTGAAGCGGCCCTGGACCCGGCGGCCGGTGGGGGGTCGGTGGCGATCCTGGCTCGGCTCGTGCGCGAGACGATCCCGGCTGTGGCGGCCGGCTCGGTTCCTTCGGTGGCGGACTTGGAACAACTCGGGGCGCCGGGCCGAGCGCTGCGAGCCGCCCTCGACGGCGCCGTCGCCGGCCTCGACCTCGCCGGCGCCTCGGCTGGAGCGCCGACGGTGGCGGTCAACGCCACCGTCGGGTTCACCGCTCCGGCTGCCGCGGGCGAAGCCGCCCTCCAGGCGCTCGAGGCGGGGTTCACGACCCTCAAGGTGAAGGCGGGCGTGGAGCGGGAGACGGAGGATCTCGTGGCCCGGGTCGCCGCGGTGCGCGGGGCGGTCGGACCGGACGTGCGTCTCCGGCTCGACGTGAACGGGGCCTGGGATCTGCCGACCGCGATCGAGCGGCTGGAGGCCGTCGCCCGCTACCGGATCGAATACGTCGAGCAGCCACTTTCGCGGGACGATCTCGACGGCCACGCGGAGCTGCGGCGCGCCATCCGAATCCCGGTCGCCCTCGACGAGGCCGTCGAATCGGTGGCCGCCGCGCGGGCGATCCTTGCGGCCGGGGCAGCCGACGTCCTGGTGGTCAAGCCGGCGAGGGTCGGGGGACCCGTCGCGACCGCCGAGATCGGGATCCTGGCCGCGAGAGCTGGCGTTCCGGTCGTGGTCAGCACCCTCTTCGAGACCGGGGTGGGGATCGCCGTTGCGGCGCGCGCGGCGGCAGCCCTGCGGTCCCTCGGCGCGGACGGGGAGCTGGCCCACGGGCTGGCCACGACCGGCCTGCTCGAGGCGGACCTGCTCGCCGCCCACCTCCGCGTCGAGGACGGTCGGATGGTCGTGCCGGGCGCCGAGCTGGCGCTCGACGAGCGGGCCCTCGAGCGCTACGCGATCGAGCGGATCGACGCATGAGCGCCGTGCGTCGGAGTCCAGGCCCGATGTTTCTCGGCAACGCCGCATCCCACTGGGCGACCGCGCGACCGGACGGCCTCGCCCTGGCCGGCCCGGGGCTCCGCTGGACCTGGGCGGAGCTCGACGCGGTTGCGGCGCTGATCGCCGACGGACTTGCTCGGGCCGGGGCGGTGCCCGGCTCGCGGGTGGGGATCCTCGCCCGGACCACTCCCGGCACGGCCGCCGTCCTCCACGGCGCGGCCCGGGCGGGCGTCGTCGCGGTACCCCTCAACCGGCGCCTCGCAGCAGCCGAGCTCACCGCGATCGCGGCCACGGCGCGGTTGGCCTTCCTGGTCGTCGACGACAGCCCTGTCGGCGACTCAGTTCCATCCGAGACGGCTGGCGGGTCTACCGCCGGCCCGGAGCACTCCCTCGAGCGGCTGGGGCCGACGATCGCCCTCTCGCTGCTGCTGTCGGGGAAGCTTCCGGAGCGGACGGTCGCGCGGCGCGACGAGGGACCACGGAAGCCCCGTCGGCACCGGGGGGCCGATCCGGCCGCCCCAACCGTGATCGTGCCGACCTCGGGGACGACCGGCCGGCCCAGGGGCGCCGTGCTGAGCAACGCCAATCTCATGGCGAGCGTTGCCGCCTGGTCCGCCGTTCTCGATCCGCGGCCGACTGATGCCTGGCTGGCCAGCCTGTCGCTGGCCCACGTCGCAGGGCTCGGGATGCTCTGGCGGGCAGCGGGCCACGGGCTGCCGGTTCACCTCCGGGGAGGGATTCGAGCCCGAGGAGGCCCTGGCGACCCTCGCTGCCGAGCAGGTCAGCCACGTCTCGCTGGTGCCGCCGATGCTGGTCGAGCTGCTGGATGCCGCGGCGGGCCCACCCCCACCGACGCTGCGCGGCGTGCTCCTGGGCGGAGGGCCGATCGCGCCGACTCTCGTCGAGCGAGCCGTCGAGGCCGGCTGGCCGGTGATCCCGACCTACGGCATGACCGAGACGGCTTCGGGGGTCACTGCACTTCCGCCATCCGAGGCCCGCGCCCACCCGGAATCGGCGGGCTGGCCCCTGGCCGGCGTGGAGCTGCGGATCGACGAGCCGGCCGCCGATGGGATCGGCGAGATCGCCGTGCGCGGCGCCATGGTCTTCGGCGGCTACGACGGTCTGCCCGACGAAACGTCGGCTGTCCTCTCGACCGACGGTTGGCTGCGGACCGGCGACCTTGGCAGCCTCGATCGGGACGGTCGCCTCGTAGTGGCCGACCGACGCCTCGACCTGATCATCTCGGGCGGCGAGAACGTCCGGCCTGGCGAGGTGGAGCAGGTCCTGCGCGAGCACCCAGCCGTCGCCGACGCCGGAGTCGTGGGAAGGCCCGACCCGCGCTGGGGAGCAGTCCCGGTCGCGGCGATCGTCCTCCGCGAAGCGGCGACCGCCTCCGACGCCGAGATCCTCGGCCACTGCCGGGAGCGGCTGGCCTCCTTCAAGGTCCCGACCGAGCTCGTCCGCGTCGCAAGCCTGCCCCGATCGACGGCGGGCAAGCTCCTTCGGGGCGACCTCCGCGACGAGGTAGCCGCGGCTCCGAACGGCCTGCGGCGCGTCGAGCGGAATGGCGCCTCGATCGCCTATCGCCGATCGGGTGCCCCGGCCGGGCTGCCGCTGGTCCTGCTGCACGCCACCCTGTCCAGCTCCGCGCAGCTCCGCGGCCTCAGTGGCCTCCTCGAGGAGCTCGGGCCGGTCATCGCCCTCGATCGGCGCGCCAGCGGGGCGAGCGTCGTGGCCCAGCCGGGGCACCCGATCGACGTCGCCGAGCACGTTGCCGACATCGCCGCCGTCCTGGCTGCCGAGGGCCTCGGGCCCGCCCTCCTGGTCGGCCATTCGTACGGCGGCTGCGTGGCGCTCGAGACGGCGGCCCGACGACCCGAGCTGGTCGCCGGCGTCGTCGCCTACGAGCCGCCCTACGTGGCGGTCGCGCCTCCCGAGGTACGGACCTGGAGCCTGGTGCTTGGCGAGCGGTCGTCCGCCGCCTATGGCGAGGGTGGCCCGGCGGCAGCCGCGGAGCTGTTCATGCGGGCCGTCTCGGGCGACCGTGCGTTCGAGGCGCTGAAGGGACGATCTCGGGCGTTCGTGCTCGAGCAGGGTGGGGGAGCAGCCGCCGACGCGGCGCTCCTGGGGCTCGAGCCGGCCGGGTTGTCGCGCATCGCCTGCCCGGTCGTCCTGGCGGCGGGCGACTCCCGGGGACCCGCCTACGATGGAGTGGCAGATGCGCTGGCCGCGCGGATCCCTGGCGCCCGGTTGCTCCGGCTGCCGGGTCTAGCGCATCCAGCCCCCGTGACGAACCCCGAGCGGGTTGCCCTGCTCGTCCGCGATCTCCACGCGCAGCTGGTGGCCGGCCGCTTGGGGGCCCCGACCGACGCCTCGGCCGAGGCCGAGGCGCGAACCGCCTCCGCAAGCAGCCCGGGCAACGCCGCGTCTCCCGACCAGGTGCGCCGGATGTTCGACCGGATCTCGCCCGTCTACGACCTGATGAACCTGCTCATCAGCGGGTTCCAGGAGCCCGCGTGGCGGCACCGGGCCGTCCGGGCAACAGGCTTGGAGCCCGGGATGCGGGCCCTCGACGTGGCCTGCGGGACCGGCAAGGTGAGCCTGGCCCTGGCCCGCCGGGTTGGGCCGGCCGGTCGCGTCATCGGCGTCGACTTCGCGCCCCGGATGATCGAACGGGCCCGCCGCGCCCACGCCCGGCCGGGCCTCGAGTTCGTGGTCGGGGACGCCCTGGCCCTGCCGGTCGAGGAGGGTGTCTTCGACGCCGCCACGATCGCCTTCGGGATGCGCAACCTGCCCGACTACCGCCGCGGCTTCAGCGAGATGTGCCGGGCTATCCGGCCGGGCGGCCGGGTCGTCTGCCTGGAGATTGCCCGCCCTCGAAGCGCCTTCGCGCGGCTGATCGCCGGGTGGTTCGACCGAGTCGTGCCGCTGCTGGGCTCGCTCGCCGGCCAGGGCGAGGCGTATGCCTACCTGGTGCGGAGTGTGCAGGCCTATCCGCCACCGGAGCGGATCGCCGAGATCATGGCGGAGGCGGGCCTGGTCGACGTCCGCTGGCGCCCGCTCAGCGGCGGCATCGTGACCCTGCACGTCGGACGGCGCCCGAGCGGCTGGGGCACGCCCTTCGTGAAGGCCAGGAGTGCGGGGTCTGACCGGTGGCGGCTCAGCCCGCCCCTGCCGCTTTGTCGAGGGCCTGCTCGAGGTCCTCGATCAGGTCGAGGACGTCCTCACAGCCGACGCTCAGCCGGATGAACCCCTCGGGCACGTCGTCGCCACCCCAGCGGGCCCGGCGCTCGGCCGTGGTGTGCACACTGCCAAAGCTCGTTGCCTCCGTTACCAGCTGAGCCGCTCCTAGGAATCGTTCGGCGGCGTCGCGCCCGCCGAGGCTGAAGCTGATGACCGGGCCGAAGAAGGCCATCTGGCGGCGGGCAATCTCGTGGGCGGGATCAGCCGGCAGGCCCGGGTAGCGGAGTCCTCGGACGTCAGTCCGTCCGCTCAGGAACTCGGCGATGGCCCGGGCACTCGCGCACTGACGCTCGAGGCGCAGGTGCAGGGTGGCCAGCGAACGGTGGACCAGCCAGGCCTCCATGGGGCCGGCGATCGCCCCCGAACGAGTGCGCCAGGTTCGCAGCCGGTCGGCGTGGGACGCGTCGCGAGCCGCGACGTGTCCCAGCAGCAGGTCGGAGTGGCCGCTCAGCGCCTTGGTGTCGCTGGCGACCGAGAAGTCGGCTCCGAGCCGGAGCGGCCGCTGACCGAGGACCGTGGCGGTGGTGTTGTCGACGGCGACCAGCGCCCCCCGGCGGTGGGCCATCTCAGCCAGCACGGCGATGTCGCAGACGTCGAGACCTGGGTTGGTCGGCGTCTCGACCCACAGGAGCGCGGCGCCATCGAGAAGACCTTGCTGGGCGCCGCCGGCCGTCGGCGCCCGCCGGACCTCGATCCCCCTGGTGGCCAGCTCGTCGGCGAGAAGCCGGGTCGTGTAGTAGCCATCGACAGGGACAACGAGCGCGTCGCCGGGTCGAAGGAATGCGCCGAATACGGCGGAGATGGCGGCCATGCCCGAGCCGAACACGATCGCCGACCCCCCCTCCAGCTCCGCGAGGGCGCGCTCGAGGCGCGCCCAGGTGGGATTGTCGAAGCGGCCGTACGAGAAGGGGGCGGCCGCCGGGTCGCCCGCGAGGTGATAGGGAGCCGCGAACGTCGGGCCCGGCAGGAACGGCTCGCCCTGCTCGGCCTGCGGCAGGCCCGCCCGCACGACCCGCGTTGCATCTCTCACGCCTTTGCCTCCAGGCGAACCAGGGTCTCGCGCAGTTCGTCGCGGAAGCGGCGCGCGCTCAGGGCAGCCACGAACCGCGCCGGTTCGATCCGCCCGTCCGCCTCGTGGGGGATCTTCGCCACGCTCGGCTCCTCTTCGCCACGGTCGCGATCGCCCTGGCCCGGTACGCAGCATACGGCGCAGCCGGTCTTGATCCCGAGGACTTTCCCGAAGCAGGATCGGGCAGATCGGAGTCCCGTCCCGCCCAGTCGCTTCGGCACTGGCAACGACCCCGACGGCCGCCCTAACCTGTGCGGATCGTGGAGTCAGTCTCAGACCATGTGGCCCTCCCCCCGACCTTGTCTGCCGGACAGCCCTCCGGCGGACACTGCGGCTTGTTCGGGGCCGAGCCGCCTGTGAGTGTCCTGACGAGGTTCCTTCAAGGGCGCCGCCTGCCCGACCCGACCTCCCCACACGAGACGCGGGCGAACGCGGTCCTCCGGCCGATCGTCTTCGGCGGGAACGACGGCTTGGTCTCGAACTTGGCCCTGGTGATGGGGGTCGTTGGCGCCAACCCCGACCCCAGCGTGATCGTCCTCGCCGGCGTCGCCGGGTTGCTCGCAGGGGCATTCAGCATGGCCGTCGGCGAATACGTCTCGGTGCAGAGCCAGCGCGAGCTGCTCGAGTACCAGATCGCGTTCCAGCGCCGGCAGCTCCGGGAGGTCCCCGACCAGGAGCAGGCGATCCTGGCTCGCCTCTATCGCGAGCGCGGGTTCAGCGAGGCGGAGGCCGCGCGGTTCACCGAGGCCGTGTTCGCGGACCCCGATCATGCGATTCGGCTGCTGATCTTCGAGGAGGTCGGCCTCGACGAGCGATCGATCGGGTCACCCTGGCGGGCGGCGATCGGCTCGTTCTTGGCATTCGTCCTTGGCGCGCTTGTGCCGCTGGTGCCGTATCTACTGACGGCGGGCACGCCCGCCTTCATCGCCAGCCTGGCAGGCAGCCTCGGCGCCCTGCTCCTGCTCGGGCTCGCGATCAGCTGGCTGACCCGCCGCTCGGCGGTCTACTCCGCGGCGCGCCAGGTGTTGCTCGGGGGAGTTGCGGCAGCCGTCACCTATGCCGTTGGTTCGTTGATCGGCGTGCGTGGGATCTGAGCAGCCTCGGCGGCGGTTTTCTGGCGCCAAGTGCCGAAGGGCACGGGAGTGCCCCAGCCCTGATGCCGAGAGGCCGAGCTCGGTCGTTTGACAAGCCGCCCCGGACGTGGCAGCTTGCTGGACCCTGACCCAGTTCGACCCACGCCCACCTCGGCGGGCGGTCGGTCTCGCCGGTCGCCGCAGGAGGACCCGATGATCCCGGTGGCACGCCTCAACCACGCCGTGCTTTACGTGCGCGACGCCCAGCGAGCGGCCGAGTTCTACGGCCGCGTCTTCGGCTTCGAGGTGGTCTCCAGCGAGTTCGGCGGGCGGGCGGTGTTCATGCGCGCGGCCGGCGGCGAGAATCACCATGACCTTGGCCTCTTCTCGGTCGGCCCCGACGCGCCTCGGCCGCCGCGCGGCTCGACCGGGCTCTACCACCTCGCCTGGGAAGTGCCACTGATCGAGGATCTCGCCGCGGCAGCCGAGGCGCTCTCCACGGCCGGGGCGCTCGGCGGGGCGAGCGACCACGGCGTCTCGAAGTCACTCTACGGGGTTGATCCGGACGGCAACGAGTTCGAGATCATGTGGCGCGTCCCGCGCGAGGCGTGGGGCGAGTTCGAGAAGCGCGGCGCAGTGATGGCGCTCGACCTCGATGCCGAGGTCGCCCGCTGGGGTGGCCGGCAGGCCGCCCGGGCCTGACCTCAGTCGGCCGCCGGTCCCGGCCAGGTCGCCCATTGCCAACGTAGTCGTGATCGCCGAGTGTCCCAGAGGAGAGCCGCTCCCATGACCGACCTGGCCTTCCGGGACTTCGACGTCCTCACCTTCGACTGCTACGGCACCCTCATCGATTGGGAGTCCGGGCTGCTCGAGGCGCTGCGCAGGGTTCTCGGGCCTCGCGGGATGGTCCCGGACGACGACGATCTCCTCGAGGCTTACGCCCGCCAAGAAGCCGAGATCGAGCGGGGACTATACGTGACGTACCGTGAAGTCTTGGCTCGCGCCCTGCATGGTGTCTGCGCTCCGTACGCTGTTGCACCAACGGAGTCGCAAACGGTCGAGTTCTCGGCCTCCGTTGCCGACTGGCCGGCCTTCGCCGACTCGCCGGCCGCCCTCGCCCGTCTCCAGCAGCGCTTCAAGCTGGCGGTGATCACCAACTGCGACGACGATCTGTTCGCCTCCTCGAACGCCCGCCTCGGGGTCACCTTCGACTGGGTCATCACCGCCCAGCAGGTCGGGTCGTACAAGCCGAACCTTCGCAACTTCGAGGTCGCCTTCGAGCGGATCGGCCTGCCGCGGGAGCGGATCCTGCACGTCGCCCAGAGCGTCTTCCACGACCACGTTCCGGCCAAGCGTCTCGGCCTGGCGACCGTTTGGGTCAACCGGCGCCACGGCAGGGGGGGCTCTGGTGCCACGCCGCCGGCGTCGGCGACGCCCGATCTCGTCGTGCCCGACATGGCCACCCTGGCCGACCTGGCGGTCGCCTGATCGGCGCGGTTGACCTTCTCACCCAGGGTCGGGACCCGAGGCAGCCGGACCTTGCCCAAGCGGTAGGTCCTCAGGCGGGGCGAGGCTGGCTGCGAGGACTTCGGCCAGATCGGCGGCGTTGACGTCTGTCCCGCCATCCCCGGCTTCGGCCAGGCCGTCGCGCAGCATCGTCATGCAGAACGGGCACTCGGTCACGACGGTGGTCGCGCCTGTCGCCAGCGCCTGGCGTGTCCGCTCGGCGTTGATGCGCGTGCCCCGCGTCTCCTCCATCCACATCCGTCCGCCCCCCGCGCCGCAGCAGAACGTCGAGCGACCGCGCTTGTCCATCTCCCGCAGCTCGAGGCCCGGCACCGACCGCAGGACCTCGCGCGGCTCCGCGGTGACGTCGCTGTAGCGGGCCAGGTAGCAGCTGTCGTGGAGGGTGACCGGCCGCCCGGCGTCCGGACCGGCTCCGCTGGCAGGCGCCACCCGCAGTCGGCCCTCGACCAGCAGCCGCCGTAAGTACGTCGAGTGATGGACGACCTCGAACCGGCCACCCAGCTGGCCGTACTCCACGCCGATCGTGTTGAAGCAGTGCGGACAGGCCGTCACGATCGTCCGTCGCTCCATCCCATAGCGCTTGAGCGTCTCGATGTTGGCGGTCGCCAGGATCTGGAAGACGTACTCGTTGCCCGTCCGGCGGGCCGGATCGCCCGTGCACGACTCCTCCTGGCCGAGGACGGCGAAGCGCACCCCGGCCGCCGCCAGACAGGTGGCCACCGCCCGGGCGACCTTCTTGTTTCGTTCATCGAACGCGGCCGCGCAGCCGACCCAGTAGAGAACCTCGATCTCCCCGAGCTTGCCCGATGCGGCGAGCTCGGCCGCGGTTGGCACCACGAACGGCAACCCCTTCGTCCAGTCGAGCCGGGCGATGCGAGGCTGGCCCCAGGGGTTGCCGGCGTGCTCGAGGTTGCGGAAGGCCGCGGTGAGCTCGGCCGGGAAGCGGGCATCCTCGAGGACGAGGTTGCGGCGCAGCCCGACGATCTTGTCGACGTGCTCAATGAGCACCGGACAGGCCTCGACGCAGGCGCCGCAGGTCAAGCAGTCCCAGACCGCATCGTAGGGAATGGCATCGTCGACGATCGGCGTGGCCAGCCGCTCGGGGGCAAGCCTGGCATCCCCGCCGCCTCTGTGCCGGAGCTGAGCCAGCGGAATCAGCGGCAGGCCCGCCTCGGCCTCGACCGTCATGTGGCGGATGCCCATGATCATCGACTTCGGGTTCAGCGGCTTGCCGGTGTTCCAGGCCGGGCAGGCATCCTGGCAGCGGCCGCACTCGGTGCAGGTGAACCCGTCGAGGAGATCCTTCCAGCCGAGGTCGGCAATGGTCCGTGTCCCGAAGGTCTGGTCCTCGCGCTCGAGATCCATCGCCGGTAGCTGGCCGCGCGGCTCGAGTTTCCGGAAGTAGACGTTGAAGAAGCTCGTGGCGATGTGGAGGTGCTTGCTCGAAGGGAGGTAGCACAGGAACGCGGCGACCAGCAGGATGTGGGCCCACCAGAAGCCCGCGAACCCGGCGTCGACAAGGCCCGGTTCGAGCGAGCGGAGGGGCACCGCCAGCGCATTGGAGATAAAGGCCCCGGCGAGGTCGCCGAGCCTGGCTGCTTCGAAGGCCATGGCCAGCAGCTCTGTCGCCACCACGCCGCCGATCATGCCCAGGATGACCAGAGCGTCCCTGCTGAAGGTCAGCCGTGCGGGCCGGGTGACCAGCCGGCGCCAGTGGGCGTAGGCGATCGCCACCAGGACGATCACGGCCACGACGTTCTGCATGGCCGCAACGGCCGTCCACGGGGCGCCTCCGAACGGCCATCTGAGGACCGCCTGGATCAGCCCGCCAGTCGAGATGTCCGCGGTGCCGATCGTGAGCAGGATGAAGCCCCAGAAGATCGCGAAATGCATGACCCCTGCCCGGAGGTCCTTGAACATCCTCGTCTGGGCGAAGGCGTAGCTGGCTAGACCCCGAAACCGGAGCGCCACGTTGGCGAACGGCCGCGACGGCCGGGCAGCCCCGAAGATCCGCACGTGGCGGGCCATCGCCAGGAAGAAGAACAGAAGGCCGCCGTACACGACCGGGAAGACCAGCGGGTAGGCCGGAACGTCGGCATAGGCGGGGAACATCAGCGATCTCCGGAACGCCTCATTCGAGGAAGCGCTGGGCGAGGTGGACGGCGATGCCGGCCGCGGCCCCCAGCGCCAGGCCGGTCAGGTTGTCGAGGACATCGTCCGCCTGGCAGGTCCGCTCCAGGAGCGGGGCGAGGAGCTGGATCATCTCGATCTCAACCGGCAGGACGACCGCCCCCACGGCCACTGCCAGCGATCGCCGGCTGCGCGGCAGGAGGCCCACCGCGAATCCCAGGGGGATGAAGAGCAGCACGTTCAGGCTGCGGTCGTTGACGGAGAGGAGCTCCGACGGCCCGATCAGTGAGAGCGATCGAATGTGGCAGGTCCGGGCGTAGCCCTCGACGTCGCCGACATGCGGGGTGAGCGTCAGTGCGACGATCCCGCCCAGGCTGACGAGCGCGAGGAAGGCGAGGGGCCGCCCGATCTCCAATGCCCTACCGGCCCGGCCGGCGGCGACGAGGGCCACGACCACCGCCGCCATCAAGGCGGGCGCGAGCAGGGGGCTGTCCGGCGCCATCGTCGCCAAGCATGCCACCTCGGCGTCCGACCGGCCGTTCGCTTCTGGCCCCGGCTGCCCCGGACGGGGCAACCTGCCGTAGAGTCGGGTTCGGCTGGTGCCGAGCTGCGCCGGCGAACTAACCTGGGGATATCGTGGAGTGCTTCTCATGCCCGGTGCCGCCCCGGTGACTGAGCTCCCGGGCGGGCAACCCGGCGGTCCGCGCGGCGGGGACGGAGGCGACCGCTTCCGACCCGATCTCGAGGGCCTTCGGGCGGTGGCCGTCTTGATGGTCCTCGTCTACCACGCCGGGCTCCCCGGACTCGATGGTGGGTTCGTGGGCGTTGACGTCTTCTTCGTGCTGTCGGGCTTCCTGATCACCGGTCTCATCCTCCGCGAGCTGCGGCGGACCGGCACCGTCTCCCTCTCGGCGTTCTATGCCCGCCGCGCCCGGCGTCTGCTTCCGGCAGCGGCCATCACCCTGCTGGTGACCGTGGGCGTCTCGGCCGTGGTCATGCCGCCCCTCCTCGTCCCGGGCGTGGCCGGCGACGCTGCCTCGGCGGCGCTCTACGCCTCGAACGTCCGCTTCGCGCTCCAGGCGACGGACTACCTCTCGGCCGATGCCCTGCCTTCGCCCCTGCTCCACTACTGGTCGCTCGGCGTCGAGGAGCAGTTCTACCTGTTCTGGCCGGCGTTCCTCCTGCTCGTCTCCACGCGCTGGGGAGGCGGCCTGCGCCGGATCGGGCCGGCGATCGTCATCGTCAGCGTGCTTTCATTCGTGCTGGCGGTCTGGCTCACCGGGCTCTCGGCTCCGTGGGCGTTCTTCTCGCTGCCGACCCGGGCCTGGGAACTCGGCGTGGGCGGGCTGATCGCGGTCGGCGCCCCTCGGCTGGGGCGGCTGCCCGTGCGACTGGCGACCCTCGCCGGATGGGTCGGGCTGGGGCTGGTGGTCGCCTCCGGGGTGGTAATCGCCACTTCCACGCCCTTCCCGGGGACGGCTGCCGTGCTGCCGGTTTCCGGCACCGCCCTCGTCGTCCTGGCGGGCCTCCGTCAACCGGCGCCGTCGCCGAGCCGGCTTCTCAGCCTGGCCCCGATGCGGTTCCTCGGGCGGATCTCCTACTCGCTCTATCTGTGGCACTGGCCGATCATCGTGCTGCCGGCCGCGGCGCTCGGCAGCGAGTTGCCCCTGGCGGTGCGGGTCGTCCTGGCCGCAGCAGCGGTCCCGGTCGCCGCGGCGAGTCAGCGCTGGGTGGAGGATCCGATTAGGCGCGGGCGGTTCGTCGGCCTGGCCTCGCGCCGCACCCTCGCGCTGGCGGGGGCGCTCACCGTGACCGTCGCGGCGAGCTCGATCGGGATCGGCAACTGGGTGGCGGCCTCGATCCCCGGGGACGGTGCCGGCGCTTCGTCGTCGCTGGCCGGGGAGCTCGCAGACGCCGGCCTGCAGGATGGTTCGGCCGGGGCAGGGGATACAACCGTGCCGGCGGGTCCGGCTGCTCCGCGCCCCATGCCCGCCCCGACATCTCTGCCTGCGGATGCCGCCCCCACGACCGCCGTCTCGCCGGCTGCCACCCCCGCTGCCACAGCGGACGCCACCCCCACCGCCACGCCCTGGGCGGTGGGCGGACCGGTCCCGGCGAACCTGCGGCCACCGCTCGCGACGGTCAAGGACGACCTGCCGGTCATCTACCGCGACGGTTGCCACCTCGACGTGGCCTCCACGGACCCGCCCCCATGCGCCTTCGGGGACGTCACGTCCGCCCGAACCGTCGTGCTGTTCGGGGATTCGCACGCGGCCCAGTGGTTCCCCGCGCTCGAGGCCCTCGCCCAAGCCCGCGGCTGGCGGCTCCTTACGCTCACCAAGTCCGCCTGCCCGGCCGCGGACGCCACCGTCTACAACGCTGGTCTCAAGCGCGCCTATACGGAATGCGACACTTGGCGCGAGCACGCCCTCGAGCGGATCGAGGCGGAACGGCCCGACCTCGTGATCGTCTCGAATGCCGGAGGCCACGTCTTCTGGATCGACGGGTCGGCCGTGCCGTCCGACGATCGACCCGAGCGCTGGTCGGCGGCCCTGGGGCGGACGCTCGCTCGGGTCGAGCGCGCGTCCGGGGCGGTCACCGTCATCGGCGACACCCCAAGGCAGTCCTCGGACCCGCCCGCGTGCCTGTCGCGCCACCTCGACGACTCGCTCGCCTGCGCGACCCCGAGGTCGAAGGCGGTCGACCTGGATCGCCTTGGCCTCGACCGGGCGGCTGCGGACGCGGCGGGCGCCGCCTTCGTCGATCCGACCCCGTGGCTCTGCTCGCCGGACACCTGCCCGGTGGTGATCGGTCGCTACCTGGTGTTCCGTGACCCGCATCACCTGACGACGCCGTTCGCCGCCTCGCTCGCCAGGCGACTCGAGGTTGCGCTGGCCGTCCCCGGTTTCTGAGCGCGGCGGAGCGGCGGGCTTTCGAGGGTCTGGCGGCAGACCAGGCTGATGGGAGTTGGCTGGCGAGGAAGGGTTCGAGGAGGGGGGAAGAAGGACTCTGTCGTTGGACGGTGTGCGGCAGGAGCACCAGTTGTCATGCCGGGCAGCGCCCGAACCTGCACGCTGAGCTGCGCCACGCGCCTCTACGGCGTCGGGGGGTTACCGGGGAAGACCTCGCCGTTGATCGCGCGGTTTGCGTCGTCCGACGGGATCAGCCCGAAGGGATCGCTCAACGTGATCAGCTCGAAGTAGGCCAGCCCGGCGTAGCCGCCCGTCCCCTTGCACCAGATCGCGATGGCGTCTCCTCCTTGCGAGTCGAAGATGCCCGAGCCGCTGCACTCCCACGCCCCGCCGGCGTTCTCGCCGCGGTCGACGCCCCACTCAGTCCCACCGCCGTCGGCGAACGTCCCCCAGATGTCCATCGCCCAGGGTGATCCCGTCCAGGTGAAGCTGACCCGGGGATCGTTGGCCCTGTCGATGCCCGTGAACGTGCCATCGCGGTAGCTCGTGACGCCGCCGGGACCGCTGGTGCTCGCGCCAGCGTTCACAGAGGTGAAAGAGTGGGTTCCTGTGATCACGGACACCGGCCCATGGGCGATCGCCGTCGGGAGTGGGGACACGGACGTCGAGGGGCTGGCCAAGACGCTCGGCTCCGGCTTGGCGGGCGGGAGCGTCGGCATGGCCGCCGGGTTTGGGGGGTCGCCCGGGAAGACCTGGCCCCGGATGTTCCAGGGGCCCTTGCCCGTCCACAGCGCGAAGTAGCCCAGGCCGGCGTAGCCGCCGGTCCCCTTGTACCAGCTGACGATCGTGTCCCCGCGATCCGACGAGTAGACACCGGAGCCTTTGCCCTCCCAGGCCCCACCGGCGTTCTCGAGGCGCGTGGTGCCCCACTGGACGTTCGCGCCGCTGTCGGCCGTTCCCCACAGGTCCATGTTCCAGAGTGCCGTCTCGGTGCCGCTGACGCGGGCGTCGTCGGTCGTCACGGTGAACCTGAAGGTGCCGCCCCGGTAGTGCGTGACGCCCTCGGCGTCGGTCGTGGTCTTCCCGAGGTCAGCAAAGGGGCATGTCGCGCTGCCGGTGACCGCGGTGACCGGCTTCGCGGCCGTCGCCGACGGGGCAAGGGCCGCTGTGGGGCTTGCGGCGGGGGCCGGCGTGGCGGTGGCGGTTGGGGCCGGGGTCGCGCCTGCGGAGCACCCGACAAGCAGGAACATGACAGTCAGGCCGACGAGGAGCCGTCTCGTCGCGATGCACCCGCGCATCCTCGATCCTCCCTCGGGACGCCCAGCGCGGGGTCGGTCTCGCCAGTGGCTCGGCGCGGTCCCGGCGGCCGGGACATGGGCCGCGTGTCAGAGCCTCCCGCACTCGGGGCGAAGGCTGACGTGCGCTGCCCCGGATGGCTAGAGGCATCGGTCGTGAACTGATCGGGGGCGCTCCTCCTTGCGGGCAGATGCAGCGTCGTCCCGACTCTCGACCGCCCGCGCCCGAGCCTTCGCCCGGGTCGGTGTGGGGCAGTGCGGTCTGCAGCGTCGTCGTCACCGCTGTCCCGGAAGCCGCGGGATGATGAAGGGTGTCTCTCGCTTGTACGCCAGATAGGCCTCGCCGAATCTCTCGGCCAACTCCCCCTCCTCGAGGCGCTTGAGGTAGACCAGCAGGGAGGCGGCCAAGGAGAGGACGAGGGCCGTGCCTGCGATCGTCCGCACGGCGACCGCCATGCCCAGGTAGGCCAGGATGGCTCCCAGCGTCATCGGGTTGCGGCAGTAGCGGAACGGACCCTCCGTCAACAGCTCCTGGGTAGGCATCACCGGCAACGGCGTCCCTCGGCCTCGAGTCAGCTGGACGTTGACGGACCAGAAGCCGAGGGAGAATCCCAGGACCGTCAGAAGCCCGCCGAGGATGCGGTTCACTCTTCCGATCCTGAGGGGCGGCAGACCGAGCCGGCGATCGAGGCGTGGGCCGACCCCGGCCACAAGGAATGGGAGCAGGCCCAGGAAGACGGGGCCTGCAAGGAGCGTGATCGCGATCCTCGTGGCCTCGCTGTGCTCTCTCTGCGCCCACTTGGTGTAGCGGGACATGCCCCCTCCCGGCTCCCCTCGCGACCGCCCTGGCGTGCGCCTCAGCCGCACCACTGCACTCTCCGCTCTTGCGTAGGTCGGTGTCGCCAGTGGCTCGGCGCGGTCCCGGCGACCTGGGTGTGGGCCGCGTGTCGGAGCCCCCCGTGTGTCCCCGATTCTCTCGCTGGGGTCGATGGCCCCGTCGCTGGTCGCTCGACTGGCCGGCTGAGGGCCGGGATCGTCGGCGTCACGGGCAGGGGAGGGCCAATCGGGGCTCAATCTGAGCGTGATTGGGGGGATTGGCTGGCGAGGAAGGATTCGGACCTTCAATCCCCTGATCCAGAGTCAACGGGGGCCTACCGACGTGCTAGCGAGCGTGGGGCCCGACGGAGAACGGGCGCAGTTAGGGGATGCATGCGAGCACAGAGAAGGGGCCGGGCAGTGGGGTGGACCACCGGGCCCTCGTTGCTGACTGCTAGGAGGTCGCCGCGAGTCGCTCCTTCACGTCCTCAAACCCGGGGTCGGCCGCGTAGAGGCGTTCGAGGTCCGCGCGGGTTACGGTGCCTTGGTGTAGGTCTGGTTTTTGAGCACTTCGGCCCGGCCAGGGCACGCGTCTCCCTGGATCGGCGTGAACATGAGCGAACTCGCCGCGAGCGTCCATCGGTAGGTGCCCGTTCCCTCGCAGACGACGCTGTGTGAGAAGTCGATCTCGTCGCCGCGTACGGCGATTCTGCCGCCGACCAGGTTTGGTCCGCGATGGACGCGGTACGAGTGCTCCGCAAGATCCAGCGTCACTTGCTCCGTTCCGAGCATCATCTGCCACGAGCCGATGAGCTCCGGCGGAGCGGGATCCGGCGGTGTTGGACTCGGCGCATTCGGTGAGCTGCTGGCCTTTCGCGTGGCAACTGGCGTGGGAGCCGGCTGCGCCGAGGGGCTCGCCGGCACGGTCGCCGTTGGCTGGGGCGAGACCATGACGGCGCCGCCGCACCCGGCCAAGGTAAGCACGATCGCGGCCGACAGGACCCTGAATCCTCTTCCGGATCCGACGACCATCACACGCCCTCCGCCCCGTCTGCGATTGTCCTTCGACCTCGAGTGTACGCAGGTTCGCATCTGGCGTCGAGAGGCGACGGCGGTCGCTAGGGCCGAATGTCATGGCCCCCGGACGCCCGGTGCGGACCGGGGCCGGGTCGATGATGACCCAGAGACATCGCGAGCGCCCGTCGGGCGGCTCCCGTGCTGGTCCGGCTGTCAGCCGACGGCGACGGCCTCCTCTGCCCTCGCGTCGTCCGTGGGCCGGACGGGCACGGGCTTGACGGCCGCGACGATCCTGATCTCGTCCGTTCCCATCAAGAGCCGGCCCAGGAGGTTGTAGAGGCGGCTGTCGCCGATGCGACCGTATGAGATCGAGACATCGTCGAACCCCGCCGCCTCCGTCATCCGCCGCACTTCGGCCTCATTCCACACCCAGAACGTGCCGAAGATCTTGTGAGTCGCGGTCTCCTCGGCGACCCTCCACCCGATCTGCATCGCGGCCCGCCCGCCGGGACGGAGTACCCGGCACATGTCCGACAGGACGCTTGCGGGATCGGGGAAGAGCGTGAAGGCGTCCATGGAGGTCACCGCGCTGAAGTGAGCGTCCTCCCACGGAAGTGCCCCGGCGTCGCCTCTGACGATCTCCGCCGTCCCCGCGGCGATGCGGTCGGCGAGTCGTCGTTGGGCCAGCCCGACCTTGACCTCCGAGAGGTCCAGGCCCGCCACGTGACGCACCTGCGCGGCGTGCTCGGCTAGGAAGGCTCCCTCCCCGCAGGCCACGTCGAGCAACTCGTCATCCGGCTGGAGGTCGAGCGCCGCAGCTATCCGCCGGTAGAGCGGGCCATTCAACAAGGAGTTGATGCCGCTGCCGACGCCTCCGGGCAGCGTGCCCGGGACGCCTCCCCTGAACGTTCTCCTCCACAGGGCGGCGCAAGCCGCCACGGCCGCCACGGCCGCGGTTGCCGCGCCGAGCACCACCACTCGTCGCATCGCACGCTCCACGGGACGCCTTCGCGGGTCGGTTCCGCCACTGGCTCGGCACGGTCCGGGCGGCCAGGACGTGGGCCGCGTGTCAGAGCCCCCCGTGTGCCCTGGATTCTCTCACCGGGGTCGAGGGCCCCGTCGCTGACGCTCGACTGGCCGGCAGGACCGGGATTGTCGGCGGCACGCGGAGCGGGGCTAGGGCGGAACTACAGGCGGGCGCTCAGACGTGCTAACAGTCAAGAGGGCAGGGGAGGACCGTTAGGGGCTCAATCTGAGCGTGATTGGGGGGATTGGCTGGCGAGGAAGGATTCGAACCTTCAATCCCCTGATCCAGAGTCAGGTGCCTTACCGTTAGGCCACTCGCCAGCGGCGCCGGACGATTGTAGCAACGCGAAGGCCGCGAGAGTCAGTTGGCGCCGCGCCAGGCCGGCAAGGTCGCCGTGGGTTCGATCGGTCAGGTATCCTGCCGGCCCTGCGCCTGGAGCTTGGCCCACGTGTCCTTGAGGGTGAGCGTGCGGTTGAAGACGGCGTGGTCAGGCGTCGACTCGGGGTCCGCCGCGAAGTAGCCCAGGCGCTCGAACTGCACGGTCTCGCCGACCGGCACGTCGGCGAGGGTCGGCTCCACGAGGCAGCCGGGGAGCACCTTCTCGGAATCGGGGTTCAGGTCCGCGAAGAGGTCGCCGCCATCCGCTCCGGGATCCGGGCGGATGAAGAGGTGGTCGTAGAGCCGTACCTCCGCGGGCATGGCGTGATCGGCCGAGATCCAGTGGAGGGTCGCCTTGGGCCGGCGGCCGTCGGGTGCGTCTCCGCCCCGAGTGGCCGGGTCGTACGTGCAGCGCAGCTCGACGATCTCTCCGGCCGCGTCCTTCACGACCTCGCGACAGGTCACGAAGTACGCCGACCGCAGCCGCACCTCGCGGCCCGGGGCCAGGCGGAAGAACTTCGCGGGGGGATCCTCCATGAAGTCCTCGCGCTCGATCCACAGCTCGCGCGTGAAGGGCACCTTGCGACTCCCGGCCGACGGGTCCTCCGGGTTGTTGGCGACGTCCATCTCCTCGAGCTGCCCCTCGGGGTAGTTCTCGATGACCACCTTCAGCGGTCGCAGGACGGCGAAGCGCGCGGCGTGCCGTCCGATTGAGGACGTCGCGCACGGCATGCTCGAGCATGCCCACCTCCACGACGCTGTCGCTCTTCGCCACCCCGATCATGGCCGCGAAGTCGCGGATGCCCTCGGCCGGGAAGCCGCGCCGGCGCAGGCCCGAGATCGTGGGCATGCGCGGATCGTCCCAGCCGCGCACGTGGCCCTCGTTGACGAGCCGCAGGAGGACGCGCTTGGAGAGGACGGTGTAGGTGAGGTTGAGCCGGGCGAACTCGTACTGGTGCGGGCGCGAGGGCACAGGAAGGTTCTCGATGAGCCAGTCGTAGAGGGGCCGGTGGACCTCGAACTCGAGCGTGCAGATCGAGTGGGTGATGCCCTCGATCGCGTCCGACTGGCCGTGCGCGAAGTCGTACGTCGGGTAGACGCACCACGCGTCACCCGTGCGCGGATGCGCGGCGTGCACGATCCGGTACAGCACCGGGTCTCGCAGGTTGATGTTGCGGAGCGGCCATGTCGATCCTGGCGCGCAGCACCCGCGCGCCGTTGGGGAACTCGCCCTTCCGCATCCGTTCGAAGAGGTCGAGGCTCTCCTCCACCGGCCGGTCCCGCCAGGGGCTGTCCCGGCCGGGCTCGGTGAGCGTGCCGCGGTGCTCGCGGATCTCGTCCGCCGAGAGGTCGTCGACGTAGGCCTTGCCGGCCCCGACGAGGTAGACGGCCCACTCGTACAGCTGCTCGAAGTAGTCAGACGCGAAGTAGAGGTGCTCGCCCCAGTCGAACCCCAGCCAGCGCACGTCCGCCTGGATCGCGTCGATGTACTCCTGCTCCTCCTTGGTGGGGTTCGTGTCGTCGAAGCGCAGGTGACAGCGACCGCCGAACTCCTGCGCGATGCCGAAGTTGAGGCAGATCGACTTGGCGTGGCCGATGTGCAGGTAGCCGTTCGGCTCCGGCGGGAAGCGGGTGACGATCGTCTGGTGCCGGCCGTCCCGCAGGTCGGCGGCCACGATCTCACGGATGAAGTCGCCTCTTTCCAGCGCGGTTGGCGCCTGGATGCTCACGTGGCAGGGGCTCCCGACTCGTGGCGAATGGTGACGAGGCTCGCGCCGCGGCTGGGCGCGATGGGTGTTCTCAGCGTCGTGACCACAGGCCGAGGCTAACACAGCGCAGCGTCCGAAGGTCCTCGCTCGGTGACCGGGACGGCAGCGGATCCAGCGTCGGCTCGAGGCCGCCTGGATGTCGATCGAGCCGTTCTTGGCGACACGGTCCGAGCTACAGAAAGGCCCGCCGGTTGCTCCGGCGGGCCTCGGGACCGAGCTGCGTCCGGGTGCGATCGCCCGGCCCGCGACTTCGTGTCCGGCCGGGCGACGTGGTCAGTGGACGGTGATCGTGCCCTTCATCGATGAGTGGATCGCGCAGTGGTAGGCGAATGTCCCGGCGGTTGAGAAGGTCTGGCTGAAGGTGGCGTCGATGGAAAGGTTGCCGCTCTTGAACGAGCTGTCGTCGGCGGTGACCGTGTGGGGCGCGCTGTCCTTGTTCGTCCAGGTGACGGTCGTGCCGACGGCCACGGTGAGGTCGGCCGGCTGGAAGCTGAAGCCCTGGATGGTCACGGCGCTGGAGCCTCCTCCGCCCCCGGCCGGCGCAGAGGCAGCCGGAGCCGACGTTGCTGGCGGAGCTACGGTCGCCGCCGGAGCGGATGTCGACCCGCTCGAGCAGGCGCCGACGACGAGCACGGCGACCAGGATGAGGCCAGGGATTCGAGCTTGGCGCACGTTGCAGTCCTCCCGATGAGAGTCGTGGCGGCGGGCGCGGACTTCACGAGCCGGCCGCCGCGGTGGGTGGTAGTCCTCGACTCATCGGTACGCGCGGCGAGACGCCTCGGTTCTCCTGTCGCGGCTGGCGTGAGCCGCGAACGCCTGCCGCGAGCGGCGCGGGTGGTAGCCGGCGGTCCCCGCGTTTGGAAGGCAGGCCCTCGAACGCTCGGCTCGGCAGGCGGTCGTTCCTTGACCATGCTGGCCATAATCGACGCACACCAGCCCGCTGCGCGTCCCCCAGGGGAGGGTCATTGCCAGAGCACGCACGCGTCGCGGCCCAGCCCGCGCCAGGGTCGACCCAGGCCCGTAAGGCCGGGCCGCACCGCGCCCCGGGCCAGGTCGCCCTCCTCGATCTGCAGCGCCTGGCCGGTAACCAGGCCGTCGCGCAGCTCGTCGCCGAGCCGGCCGGGCCGGCCGTCGACCCGCGTGCGCGGGTCGACCAGCTGGAGTTGGCGATCCGCCTCAAGCCGTTCCCGCGCCCGGCCTTCTACGTCGACCGGGACGCGGCTGCCGCGGCGCTTGCCGGCCTGACCGAAGAGGACGGCCGCGCGATCCGGGCCGAGTACAAGCAGCGCACGTCCCACGACCTGGGGTGGCTGCTGAGCGGCCAGCTCGAGATCGACAACAACCTCGGCGAGGCCGACCGCAAGCGCCTCCTGATCCTCCTGCACGGCACGGTTGCCCCGGCGGCGACCGATCCGACCCATGGAAGGGCGATCGGCGAGCTCGCCGGGGCGGTCGTTGGCGGCCTCGCCTCCATGGTCGGTTCGGAAGAGGACGCCGAGCGTCTGCGGACCGGGACCGCCGAGGGCTATGCGGGGCAGGTGGCCGAGCAGGAGGCGAAGGCCGCAGCAGCAGCCTCCACCAGCCGCTACGCGGCCGAGGCGGCCGAGCTGAAGGCGGCTCTCGATCGTGGAGCCGCCGAGGCGGTGCTCGCCATGATCCGTCGACCCGACGCCGAGAACCAGGCCCTCGCCGAGCAATACCAACGCCACTTCCACGAGTCGCTCTACAACGCCCTGGTCACCAAGCTCAAGGGCCGCGACGCCGAGCGAGCCGCGGCGCTCTGGATCGGCGACCTCGTGACCGCGGACCGGCTTGCCCTGGAGGGTGACATCGAGCGCCAAAAGGCGGCCGAGGCCGATGTCGCCCGGTTCGGGGCCGCGGCGGAGGTCATGCCCGACATCGGGGACAAGCTCAAGAGCCGGCGCCGCGAAGCCCGCGCCGCGGTCGAGTCTCGGGTTGAGGCGGTCGGGGGTGAAGGCCAGGCTGCAACCGCCGAGGAACGTGCGCAAGGGCGCGAGCACCTCAGGGCCGTGCTGGCCCAGCCCGAGGCGGGTGGAGTCACACTCGGCGCCCAGCTGGGAGTCGGCACGTCGTCCGTCGTCACGGCCATCGCAGAGGGCGACGAGCCCGAGGCTCTCGCCGCCCGACTCGCCCGCGCCGATGCCGAGCGATCACTCAAGGCCGCCGACCTCGAGGGTGCGATTCGCCAGCTCCGGGGGCTCGCCCGGGCGACGGCCTTCCGCGAGATCGAGCACCAACCCGCCGCCCTCGCCCCGCAGAGCGAGGCCGTTATCGACGCCGTCACCCAGGGCTACTACCAGCGCTTCCAGGAGCGTTTCGATCGTGACAACCCCGCCCGCCCGCTGGCCGCGGCCCTTGCCTCGATCGGGGGAGGCGTCGAGCGTGAACGCAACCAGGCGCTGCTGGCGGGCCGGGGAGAGCTTCCCGAGTGGCAGGAGCTCGACTTCGCCCTCCGTCGCGAGCCCAAGGACATGGATCGCGTCCGGCGAATCCTGGGACGGAAGACGAGGACCCAGGTCGACGACCTCGCGGCCACCTATCACGAGCGGACGGCGGGCAACCGCAGCCTCGAGGCGGACCTCATGGGCTCGGCCGAGCAGCAGCTTCTGGAGCAAGTCCGGGGCGCCGACGCGGCCGCGGAGGCCCAGGCCGAGAAGCGCGAGCTGCTCCAGGGCGGCGTCTTCAGCTCGACCGCCACCGACGAGACCACCCGCCTCGCGGAGGAGGGCAGGTGGACCTTCGGGCGGATCGCCGGCCTCGAGCGCCGGGTGATGGAGAACCGGGGGCTGTTCGCCGAGGCGCGCGACTGGGTCGGCAACCTGGAGCACGAGCTGGTGGAGCGGGCGCGAGACGATGCGGCCAATGCCAAGACCGCCCTGGACCTCGCCCTGGCCGCCCAGCCCGCGGACCTCGTGGCCGCGCGGGCGCAGCTCGAGGAGCTGCAGCACGTGGCGGCCCGCCTCCAGCACAACGTCGGCGTCTACAAGGAGGCGACGGCCGAAGCCTTCAACGACTTCGTTGACTTCGCGGTCCTCGTCGTCACCACGGCGGTGACGCTCGGCGAAGGGACCGCGGTCATGCTCGCGGTCCGCAGCACGGCGGCCACCATCGGCACGAAGCTCGTCCTCAAGGGCGACGACTACACCCTCGACGAGTTCCTGGGCGACCTGCGTGCCGGAGCGGGTGCCGCGGCGGGCGGGAAGCTGGCCGAGAAGATGGTCGGCCCGCTCGCCTCTCGACTGGCGAAGTACGCGGAGCAGAAGGGCCTTTCGAAGACCCTGGCCGGGAAGGTCGCCGGGGCGTTCAGCTTCGAAAGCGAGAACCTCCTGACGACCGCCACTACGAACGTCGCCACCGGCAAGGACATCACCAGCGACATGGGCCTGGAGGCCCATGTCAAGAACATCGCCATGGGCCAGGTGACGAGCGGCATCAAGGCGGTCCGAGGTGGGAAGGCGGCCGGTCACGAGGCCGGGCCCGGGACCGAGCCCACGACCCACGCCGGGGAGGGGCCGGCCGAGCCCAGCGCGGGCGAGCGCACCGAGCCGACGGCGGCCGGCGAGAATCCCGCCCTAAGCGAGCCGGAGATGCGGGCACCCGCCGAGGATCCCTGGGCGGCGGCGGCCGGCCTCGGGCCCGCGGAGCCACTGCCGGAGGCCACGACCACCACTGGCCCCGGGTCGGCCGGCGGAGAGGACACACGCAAGCCTCCCGGCCCGCTGGAGCCCGGCTCGGCCGGCATCCCCGAGGGGACGGCGAAGTCGCTCCAGGACGTGGCCAACCAGCTCGACGTCGTCATCAAGGCGCGGCCGGTCAACGTCGAGTCCGCTCAGCATCTCGAGCGCGGCGCTCTGGCCAAGATGGAGCTCGTCAAGGCCAAGACGGTCACTCGGCTCGACGAGCTGATCGGGGCACCCCCCGACAGCCGCGGCCTGGTGGCGCTCTTCCGGCCGCGGCCTCCCGATCCGCACCTGCCACCGAATCTCCTCAAGGCGGCTTGGAAGCGCTATGGCGAGCGGTACCAGGAGTACCGGCAGCTTCGCCCGTACTACCAGCGGTACATGCGCAAGGGCCTCGTGCGGCTCGAGGGCGGGGTCCTCAAGGTCGCCGACCCCCGGACCGCCGGCGGCCCCGAGGCCCCCCACGGCCAGTTCAAGCCGGTAGCGGGGGACGTCGACCTCTTCGACATCACCCACGCCGACGGCTCCCCGCTGACGGCCGACCAGCGGACGTACGTCCAGAAGATGCTCCAGTCGATGGGCATCGGTGTGGAGCATGGAGCCCACGCCTGGTGGGCCGAGCAGCGGCCCGAGACCTACGACCCGAAGATGGACGAGCGCATCCGCGCCCAGCACCAGGAACAGGAGCAGCTCGTCGCGTTCATCCCCGGCCAGGACCGGCCCCACGGCGTCTGGGCGGACACCCCGGTCGGGCTTGCCCACGTCCGTGAGCGCGGCACCAGCCCGCTCAAGGAGATGGAGGTGGTTGGCGAGCCAGGCGCCGAACCACGCGAGGAAGGCACTCCCGAGCCCGAGTACGTCGACATGCGCCTCGACGACGAGGACGAGAAGGTCCGTCGTGGACGGTCGAGCAGGCGCCGCTGAGCTGGGGCCGCGACAAGGAGGCGAACATGTACGGGACGATCGCGCGTCTTCATCCGCGCGAGGGCCATCTCGACGCGCTGCGGGCGCTCCAGGACGAGTGGAACGAGACCCGCCGGCCGAAGGTTCGCGGTGCCGGCGAGACCTACGTGTTCACCCCGGACCGCAACCCCTATGACCGCCCGACGACCTTCCTGATCGCGATCTTCGAGGACGAGGCGACGTACCGCGCCAATGCCGACGATCCCGAGCAGGACGCCTGGTACCGGCAGATGCGCAAGCACCTGCTCGACGATCCCGACTGGATGGACGGGCATTTCGAGCGGACCTGACGGCCGTCTCCGCGGCGCTCGCGCATGACCGAGCGGCCGGAGGCCGGATCGCCCGTGGAAGCCGGGCCGGTGTCCCGGTCGGTGGGAACCGCTTCCCTCGTCGCGCTCCTGGAGCGCCTGGCGTCCATCGGGGTGGCGGAGTCCGACACCGACGTGACGCGGACCCAGAAGGCGACGCTGACTCTGGCCTCGTCGCTCATCACCGTCCTTGCGGTGGTCTGGGTCGGGACCTACCTGGCCCTGGGGCTGCCAGTCTCGGCTGCGATTCCGTTCGGCTACCAGGTCGTGTCGGTCGCCAGCCTGGCCGTCTTCCGGCGGACCAAGAGCTATCGGGTTTTCCGCTTCACCCAGGCGCTCCTGATGACCCTCCTGCCATTCCTCCTCCAGTGGAGCCTGGGCGGCTACGTGGCCTCGAGCGTCGTGAGCCTGTGGGCGCTCATCGCCGCCTTCGGAGCCCTGTTCTTCTACTCGGCGCGCGACGCGATCCCGTGGTTCGTCGCGTTCGTGGTGCTGACAGTGATCTCCGGCCTTCTCGATCCGGTCCTCTCGCGCAGCCAGGCGCCGATCCCCGAGGTCGTCCGGGTCGCCTTCTTCGTGCTGAACGTCGGGTGCGTCGCCCTGACCGCGTACGTGCTCCTTCAGTATTCGGTTCGCGCCCGCGACGAGGCCACGGCGCGCTCGGAGCGGCTCCTCCTCAACGTGCTGCCCAGGTCGATCGCCGACCGTCTACGCCGCCAGGAAGGGACGATCGCCGAGGGTCACAAGGACGTCACGGTGCTCTTCGCGGACGTCGTCGACTTCACCCTCCTGGCCGAGCGGACGACGGCCGAGCGGGTCGTGGGCCTGCTGAACGAGGTCTTCAGCGCCTTCGATCGGCTGGCCGAACGCCATGGCCTGGAGAAGATCAAGACGATCGGCGACGCCTACATGGTCGCCGGCGGCCTGCCCGAGGCACGACCGGACCATGCCGAGGCGATCGCCGAGATGGCGCTCGATATGCAGGCTGAGCTCACTCGGCTGTGCGAGGCGCTGGGCGTCGAGCTCCAGCTCCGGATCGGGATGGCGAGTGGGCCGGTCACCGCGGGCGTGATCGGGCGCCACAAGTTCACCTATGACCTTTGGGGGGACACCGTGAACATGGCCAGTCGCATGGAGTCGCACGGCCTGGCCGGTCGCATCCAGACGACCGAGGCAACCTACCGGCGCCTCCGCGATCGCTATCGCTTCGAGGAGCGCGGTGAGATCGAGGTCAAAGGCAAAGGTCGGCTGCGGACCTACCTGCTCGTCGGGCGGCGCTGAACCGTGCCCCAGGCTCGACCGCGCGTACAGTGAGCAAACCCGGCCGGCGCGGACGGTCCAGTCGGGGAGCGCGGGAGACGGCGTGGTCGAAATCACCATGTGCAGTTACGGCGAGCGGGCGATGAGCGCCGCTAGCCTCGCCGAGCGCGCCGGGCTCGAGGTGGCAGTCTTCGTCGGGGGGACGGAGCCTTGGGTCCGTCGATCGGGGAACGCGCTGGTGCGCGAGCGCCGATGACGCAACGACGGACGATCAACGAGATCCTCGAGGAGGCCCGCTCGCGGCTCGAGCGGCTCGATCCGCTCGCCGCCCACGCGGCGCAGCAATCCGGAGCCCTCCTCGTCGACACGCGCTGCGACGAGCTGCGTCTCGAGACGGGGGTGATCCCGGGATCCGTCCACGTCCCGCTCTCGGTGCTCTACTGGCGCCTCGACCCGGCGTCTGGCCACGCCGATCTGCGCCTCTCCGATCCGGACCGCCAGGTCGTCCTCGTGTGTGCCGACGGCTACTCGTCGAGCCTGGCCGCCGTCACCCTGCGCGAACTGGGCTTCCATCGGGCAACCGATCTCGCCGGGGGCTTCGAGGCCTGGGCCCAGGCCGGGCTCCCGATCGATCCGTTGACCGGCTGACCTACTGCCGCGTCGTCGCGGGCGCCTTCACGCGATGCACCGCCGAGACGGCGGGTGTGCGCTCGCCGACCCAGAGGGCGCTGGACATCGCCCAGTGGCGCGCCAGGGCCTCCAGTCGGCCGGCGTAGGTCGCCCGGGCAGACTCGAATGCCGGCCAGGCGGTGTCCGGCTCTTCCAGCGCGTAGCCCGCCTCCGCCAGTCGCGCATAGGCCTCGTTGAACTCGGCTCGGTCAACGCGTGACCCATCGCCGAGCAGATGGAAGTAGTTGGAGATGTCCTCCACGAGGTGCGCTCCGCCTCGCTTGGTCAGCTCGGCCTGGCCTCGGGGGACGTCACGAATCGTGGTCAGCACCAGCGCCGCTGCATCGAGAACCGCCCCCAGCGCACTGATCCAGGAGACGTTGTCGTGGCTGGAGCGGAAGTAGGCGAGGAGCGGGAAGGCGACATGCGAATCAAGCACCTCGGCTTCCCAGCGCTCCCAGTCGGCGAACAGCGCGGGCAGCTCGGCCACGAGGTCCAGGCGCGCATAGGTCTCGAGGAGCGTGACCGCGGAGGGCGGGGACTTCGCTCGCGAGGCGAGGGTGACCACGAGCGCCTCGCGCCGCTGGTAGAAACCGAAAAGGGAGAAGAGGAACGTGATCACGAGGGCAACGATCCCCAGCCCGCTCGCGGCCGCGATCAGGGCCACCAGCTGCACGAGCGGTCCCGCGGCGACCACGTCGCCGTAGCCGAGGGTGAGGACAGAGGTCCCGGCGAAGTAGACCGCGGTCATCAGATCCGAGGGCACCGGCCGCAGGTCGCCGCGCAGGGCGAAGAAGATGAGCCCGTAACCGAGCACGAGCACCACCATCCAGGCCACGAGCAGCAGCACGATGGCCCCCGGCGCGAACACGCCGAAGAAGAGATCTCGGGAGAGGCCGGTCCTGGTGCGCATCCCGATCGCCCGCCATGCCCGCCAGGTCCAGCGGGTCAGGTGCCGGGCAATCCGCAGCGGGCTGCGGGTGGGGCGGGGGACCATGATCGTCCCGAAGACGTCCCAGAAGACGAGTCCGAGACAGACGAGACCGGCGGTGAAGACAATGGGCTCCACGGTCCGCGGATCATCTCACGCTGCTACGGCATGATCCTCAGGGCTTCCTCGGCGGTTGCCTGTTCGGGGCTGCGGACAATGAAGATGACGTCGTCCTTGACGTAGACATAGGTGGGCACGGTCGAGTCGCTCTGAGGGTCCACGACGGACGTGACCTCGCGGCCGGCCACGGTGGCCACGGAGATCTGGTCGCGCCCCTCGCTCTGGGCCCGGGCGGCCTGAAGGTAGGCTGCCAGTAGCGCGTCGGGCTCGGCGCTGGCGACGTGAATGGCGGTGATCACGAGTCGCAGGGCCGAAGCGTCGAGGGACTGGACGCTGGTCAGGTCTGTCGGGCTCTTGCCGAGCACGGCCAGGAAGTCAAGGATGACGGCGTCGTCCTCGGAGATGAACTCATCGCCCCGAACGCTCGCATAGTGGATGGTCGTGCCGCGGATGCTCTTGGGCAGCATCGCCTCGAGGGCCGGATCCGCGCTCTGCTCGGTGGCGACGGGCGTGGGGCTCGACCCGCTCTGGACGACCGACCCGGGCGTTTGGCCAGGCCCGGTCGGGGCGGGACTCGCTGTCGAGACTGGGGTCCCGCAGGCGGCGAGAGAGGCGGCTACGAACACCGCCACGAGCAGCGGCGCTCCGCATCTCAGGCAGCGGCTTCGGCCGGTCATTCGAGTCAGTCGTGCTTCTCGAGCACTCGCCGGCCGGTCTCGGGATCGTCGAGGAGGAAGGAGAATGAAGCCCGATCTCCCCAGCGCCCGATGAAGAGGTGGCCCTGGATGTTGACGCCGGCGTCGGCCAGGGCGCGCGCGATCCTGGCCATCCCGCCCGGTCGGTCGTCGACCTCGGCCAGCACCGAGTCGCCCTCCACGAACGCGTAGGTGCCCTCTTTGAGCACCTGGCGGGTGGCGTCGGTATCGACGGTCGTGAAGATGACATGGCCGGAATCGCCGATGCCGCCGCCGCCGATCGCTCGGAGGTCCACGCCGCGGGCGGCGAGCTCTTCGGCGAGCACCGCCAGTGACCCCGGCACGTTCTTCAGCTGGACGACGAACTGCTTCGACATGGATCCTCCCTCGGGCAGCTTGCGCCGCTGCGTCGGGGCGCGGTGGGGCAGGCTGCCGCCGCGGCCGGATTCTACGCGTTCGATCGGGTTGGGCGCCTGCAGCGGCACCGGCGACGGCTCCCAGCCCGACCGCGATTGCGGGCAACGCCCCCGGAAGGCAGGTGGGTGCGGCGGAGCAGGCTGCCGCGGCGGGTGCGGCGGCGCTTCCCCGCGGTACTGCCACCAGCAGTGACGGGAGGCAGTTGTCGGGTGCTGGACCCCGGTTCTGGCCCGTTGGAGGCGGGCGAGGGCACTCGAACCCCGGACCGATGCCCCGCCACGCACGAACCAGGGCTCCTCGGCCGGTGCGCTGATGGCACGGCGGGTCCCTGCAGACGCCCGGCCGTCCAGGATGCGCGCTTCTACTGCTGGGGCCAGTACGCCGCGCGCGACCCCGCTCCTGGACGCCGGGCTAGCGTGGGGCCCCCTCAGATCGCGCCGTCGAGTTGGAGGTAAGCGCGCTCCAGGGCCTGCCGGGCGAACGGCGGCGGGAGGCGAACGAAGGGAATCGCCGAGTCGACCGTCCGGCCCTCTGCATGGGCCCTCCGGGCAGCGTCGGAAACGGCGCCGAGCTCGGACGCCTGCCGCTCGACAAAGGCGCGGTCGACGATCTCGCCGTGTCCGGGGACCACCGGGCCCTGGACGAGGCGGCGCACGGCCAGCAGCGTCTGCGGCCATTCGAGCGGGTAGGCGTCCTCGAAGTTCGGGGGAGCGCTCTGCTCGATCAGGTCACCGGCGAAGAGGACCCGCGCGTCGGGCACGATCACCACGAGGTCATGGTCGGTGTGGCCCCGGCCGAGATGGACGAGCTCGACGCGGCGGCCACCGACCCGCAGGACCGCCCGGTCTCGGACGAGGTGGTCCGGAGGGACGATCTCGACGTCGGCCAGGTCGCGGGCAGCGCCGGGCAGCCAGCGGAGCGCCCTGCGCCGCTCGAGCTCGCCGCCGGAGCGGAGGGCCTCGGCCGCGCCCTCGAGACCCCAGATCTCGACCGGCAGGAAGAGCGCGTTGCCGAAGCAGTGGTCGAAGTGGGCGTGGGTGTTGACGACGAACCGGGGGCGCCCGGGCGCCAGGCGTCGCAGGTCGCTCTGCAGCTCGCGCGCTTCTGGGTAGGTCGAGCGCGTGTCGACCACCAGGAGCTCGCCGTCGCCCACGACTGCGCCGACGTTGAGGTCCAGGGACGGGTAGCGACGGACGAAGACTCCCGGACCGATCTCCCGCCAGGGAGCGCGTCCGGGCGCCATCAGAGCTCCTGGCGGCGGAAGGAGGCCCAGGCGAGCCCCAGCGCGGCCGCGATGAGCACGATCGTGACAAGCAGCGGCCCCGGCAACATGCTCCCGTCGAGGCCGAGAGCGAGTGCCTTGGCCGGGGTGGACAGGCTCTGCGGCAGGTACGGTCCGACGGTCGGCAGGGCGGCCACGACGCTCGTGGCGATGAGCGCCACGAAGGCCAGCCCGCCCGCCGCCATCGGGGACCGGGTGATGGTGCTCAGCAGGAAGGTGACTGAGGCATACGCCACCAACGAGAGCCAGGTCACCACGCAGGCGGCGACGAAGCCGCCCGCCGGCAGTGTCTCGAAGAGGATCGCGGTGTAGGTGTACGCACCCACTCCGGCGAGGACCATGCCGAACCCGAGAAGGCCCGCGATGGCGGCCAGCTTGGCCGTCAGGAAGGTTCCTCGGCCGACCGGCTTGGTGAGCATGAACGCCGCGGTGCCGCGGTCCTTCTCTCCGGCCACCGCACCCATGGACAGCAGGATCGCCGCCAGCGCGCCGAACTGGCCGACGTTCTTGAGGAGCTGATCCACCGCGTCCGCTGCGGTCGGGGTGGGGATTTCCAGCGGCGTGGTCAGCATGGCCTTGACGATCTCGGGCGTGTACTTAGCCAGCAGGGGCGAGCCGATCCCTGTTACCAGGAAGAGCGCCCCGATCGCCAGGACCCGCATCGTTCGGAGTTGCTCGAGGGCCTCCTTGCGCAGCAGCAGGATCCAGAACCCGCTCATCGGTCGGACCCGTCGGCGACGAGGCGCAGGAAGACGTCTTCGAGGGTCGGGCGCGTCCGCTCGTAGCCGTTGAGGGCGATCCCCGAGTCGGCCAGGGTCTTGAGCAAGGCGGGGCCCGCGGTCGCCGGATCGGTCACGTCGACGTAGACGTAGCCATGGTCCTCGTGCACGCCCGCCGCCCAGGGTTGCGCCCGCAGCGCCGTCGCCAGACGGGCTACCGCGTCGTCCTGGCCCGGCTCGGGATCGAGCCGGTAGACGGGCCGGGAGAAGCGTTCGATGAGCTCGTCGATCGGGGCCTGGGCCACCAGCCGGCCGCGGTCCAGTATCCCCACTCGGTCGCAGACCCGCTCCACGTCGTTGAGGATGTGGGTCGACATGAAGACGGTCGCGCTGCCCCGCAATCGCCCGATGACCTCGAGCACGTCGCGGCGACCCTCCGGATCGAGCGAGCTGACCGGCTCGTCGAGCAGGAGCACGGCTGGCCGGCCGATCATCGCCTGGCCGATCCCGAGCCGCTGGCGCATCCCGCCGGAGTAGCCACCGATGCGTCGCCGGGCGGAATCCGTCAGGCCGACGACCTCCAGGACCTCGTCCACCCGCGTTCGCAGGCGGGCGCCTTCGAGACCGTAGAGGCGACCCACGAGCCCGAGCAGCTCACGGCCGCTGAGCCAGCCGTAGAACCGGGGATCCTGGTCGAGGTATCCGATGCGATCGGCGAGGGCGGGTCCACCCGCCCGAACCGGCACGCCGGCGACCGTGGCGCTGCCGCTCGACGGGTGAGCCAGCCCGGTGAGCAGGCGCAGGGTGGTCGTCTTGCCCGCGCCGTTCGGTCCGAGGAACCCGAAGATGCTGCCGCTGGGGACGGTCAGATCGAGGTCCTGGAGCGCGGTGACCGGGCCGTACCGCTTGGTCAGCGCGTGGGTTTCGATGGCGGCTGGCGTCATCATCGCGACTCGTCACGGCCCCACAGGAAGTAGACCAGCGGGCCGATCACGTTGACGAAGATGATGACGATCGCCCACAACGCGCGACTGTCGCCTTTCACGCGGCGTCCGGGCCGGCTCAGGTCCCACAGCCCAGCGACGACCAGCCCGATCTGGATCGCGATGATCGGAATGAGCAGGGGCAGAATGTCGTTCAGCATGGCTCCGCTTCCCCGAGCTTCGATGTCATTGCCCGAAGGCACGGGTTGCGAGCCAACTGGGCTGCCCCATTCTCTCGCGGCGCGACGGCGTCCGTGAACCCGGATTCGCCGTTCGTCCGGGTAGCATGGTGCGCATGAAGAGGGAGGAGGGCTCGCCACCGCGTGCTCCGGTGGCTCACGGCGCGGCGGCGGGTGCCCCGGACGTCGAGGGGCTCAGAGTAGCGGTGCTCGCCTGGTACGCGGCTGCGGGGCGACGCCTCCCGTTTCGCGGGACGACGGATCTCTATCGGGTCCTCGTCAGCGAGGTGATGCTCCACCAGACCCAGGCTGGTCGCGTCGGCGAGGCCTATGCGGCGTTCCTGGCCCGCTTCCCGACCGTGGAGGCGCTGGCCGAGGCGGAACCGGCGGACGTCCTGCGTGCCTGGCGCGGTCTCGGGTACAACCGGCGAGCCACCAACCTGTGGCGGGCTGCCAGGCTCGTGGTCGCCGCCGGCGGTCGTTTCCCCGACACCCCCGAGGCGCTGGGCGCGCTACCGGGGGTGGGTCCGTACACCGCGCGTGCGGTGGCGGCGATTGCCTTCGGGTGCCCCGTCGGCCCGGTCGACACGAACGTGCGGCGAGTGCTCGGGCGCGTCGCCGTCGGCGATCCGACCGGGCTTTCACCGTCGGCCGTCCAGCGCCTCGCGGATGCCATGGTTCCCACGGATCGGCCCGCCGATTGGGCCCACGCCCTGATGGATCTCGGCGCGACGGTATGTCGCGCGCGTTCGCCTCGCTGTGCGGAGTGCCCAGTGCGTTCGGAGTGTCGCTACGCGAGCGTGGGTCGGGTTCCGGCAACGCCGGCCCGGGGGGTCCGCCACCCGGCGCTCCCGTTCCCGGCCTCGAGCCGCTGGTTGCGGGGCCGCATCGTCGACCTCCTCCGCGATGCCGTCGGAGCGCGATGGGTGGCGGTCCGGGGGCCGATCGGCCAGCACGACGGGCCGGCGGTGGCGGCCGCCCTCGAGGCGCTGGCGGTCGACGGCCTGATCGAGCGTCACCCCCGCCACCCGCAGCGCGCCCGGCTCCCGCTCGGGATGTCGCCCGCGGGGCCTGCTCATGGCTCTCGGGTCGGGGCCGCTTGCAGGGAGCGCCGACCCGTCGCCGACACCGTCGCGGCTACCTCGTGAGCGCTCGCAGTCGGGCGTCGAACCTGGCCGTCCGAGCAGAGCCGCGAGGGATCGGGACGGCCAGAGCCCGCGACCCGCTCGCCCGCGAGGTGAAGCTGCTCGGGTCTCTGCTCGGCCAGGTCATCCTCGAGCAGGCCGGCCCGGAGCTCCTGGAGCTGGTCGAGCGCGTTCGGCGGTGGACGATCGGGCTGCGCCGCTCGGAGGATGCCGCCGCCCGAGGCCGCCTCGGCGAGGAGCTGGCGGCGCTGGACTCCGACAAGGCCGAGGCGCTCGCCCGCTCGTTCAGCCTGTACTTCCAGCTCACCAACCTGGCCCAGGAGCGTCACCGGGTGCGCCAGCTGCGGCGCCGGGCGAGGATGCGGCAGGGGATCGTCGACCGCTCGGCTGCGGACGCCATCCGCACCCTTGCTCGACGGGGCCAAGGCGCCGCCGAGGTGCGCGACCTGGTGGGGCGTCTCTCGATCTCGCCCGTCTGGACAGCCCACCCCACCGAGGCCCGGCGTCGGTCGCTGCTTACCGCCCTGCGGCGGGTCTACCGCCTGGTCGAGCGCCTCGACGACCCCCGGCTGACCCCGGCCGAGGACGCCGAGCTGCGTCGCCGCCTGCGCGAGGAGATCACCATCCTGTGGCGTACCGCCGACATCCGGTCCGTGAGCCCCTCGCCCCTCGACGAGGTGCGGACCGCGATGACCTTCTTCGACGAGACGATCTTCACCGCTACGCCCCGCCTCTACCGAGAGCTCGACGCGGCCCTGGATCGGGTCCAGGCCGAGGGGCGGGCGCCTCGCGACGCCGGCTCGGCCGCCGACTCGGGCAGGACTGGCACCAGGCCGCCGGCCGTGCCGGCCTTCGTCCACTGGGGTTCGTGGATCGGTGGTGACCGCGACGGCAATCCGAACGTGACCGCCGAGACCAGCCGCGAGGTGCCCCGGATCCATGCCGACCACCTCCTCCGCGGCTACGAGGCGGTGGCGACTCGCCTCATGCAGTCGCTTGCTGTGCGTGTCCCTCGAGGAGGCTACCCGGCCTCGCTCGCGACGCGCATCGCCGACGACGCCGAGGTCCTGCCGGAGTCGATCCGAGAGCTCGAGCGGCGTTTCCCGGAGGAGCCG
Organism: uncultured Chloroflexia bacterium; assembly: GCA_963712585.1. Taxonomy (GTDB): domain Bacteria; phylum Chloroflexota; class Limnocylindria; order Limnocylindrales; family CSP1-4; genus CAVQIH01. Next base: position 10,843 of record CAVQIH010000010.1, on the reverse strand, counting down.
TTTCGCCTGCGACTCGGCGCCATCGCCGAGCGGCTGCGTCGCACCCGGGCGTACCTGACCGGGGTGCCCGCACCGGTGAGCGGGCGCTACGAGCGCCCCGAGCAGCTGCTGGAGGAGCTCGACGAGCTCCAGCGCGAGTTGGTCCGGGCCGGTCTTCCGCGGCTCGCCTGGGGTGAGCTCCAGGAGTTCCGCTGGCAGGTGGAGACCTTCGGCTTCCACCTGGCGTCCCTCGAGTTGCGCCAGCACAGCGACGTCCATCGGGCCGCCCTGGCGGCGCTCCGCGAAGCCCTGGCGAGCGGAGGGTCGAACCGTCCTCTTCAGGGGGCGCTCGAGCGGGAGCTCGTGCCTGGCGTCTCGGTCGCCGAGGTGCTGACGACCTTCCGGGTGGCCGCCGCGATCCAGACCCGCTTCGGCGAGGAGGCCTGTCGCCGCTACGTCATCAGCTTCACGCGGGGGGCGGCGGACGTTCTCGACGTCCTGGAGCTGGCGCGCATCGCTGCCGACCCGGTCATTCCAGCTCTGGCGACGGGCGGAATCGGACCCGGTCAGGCCGTCCTCGACGTGGTCCCCCTCTTCGAGACGGCCGAGGCGCTCGAGGCCTGCGAGGAGATCGTCGACGAGCTCCTTTCGGGGTCCGAGTACCGTGCTCACCTCGCCGGGCGGAGCGAGTACCAGGAGGTCATGCTCGGCTACTCGGATTCGAACAAGGAATCGGGCTTCCTTGCCGCGAGCTGGATGCTCTACCGCGCGCAGGGCCGCCTGGCCGCCGTAGCCCGCCGGCACGGCGTCGAGTTGACGCTCTTTCATGGGCGCGGCGGGGCGATCGGGCGCGGCGGGGGCCCGACCAACCGGGCAATCCAGGCCCTCGCACCCGGCTCCCTCCACGGCCGCCTCAAGCTCACCGAGCAGGGCGAGGTGGTGGCCGCTCACTACGCCAATCCGGCGATCGCCGAGCGGGAGCTCGAGCAGATGACGCACGGGGTCCTGCTTGGCTCGACGGCCGCGCACCACGAGGCGGTGGCCGCCGCGGAGCTCCCGGGTGGGGCGATTCTGGATGAGCTGGCGGAGCTCGCCCGTCGTGCCTACCGGGCGCTCGTCTGGGAGGAGCCGGCGTTCGAGGCGTACTTCCGGGCGGCGACCCCGATTGCCGAGATCTCGGCGCTGCGTCTCGGCTCGCGGCCGGCGGTCCGCGGAGCGATGGCCACCGCCACTAGCGAGAGCGTGGCATTCGGCGCGGGGCTGGCCGCGCAGACGTCGCTCGAGACCCTGCGGGCGATTCCCTGGGTATTCGCCTGGTCGCAGGCCCGGGTCAACCTCCCCGGCTGGTTCGGGCTCGGCTCCGCCCTGGATGCGTTCCGAGAGGCGCACGGCGAGGCCGGCCTCGACGAGATCGGCCGGCTCTACCGGCAGTGGCCGTTCCTGGCGAGCGTCCTCGACAACGCCGAGACGATCCTGGCCAAGGCCGACATGCACGTCGGACGGCTCTACGCGGGCCTGGCCGGAGACGTCCCGGGCGCGGAACGGATCACCGCCGCCATCGAGACTGAGTACCAGCGCTCGGTGGCTCTCCTGCTGCGAGTCACCGGACGGGCGCGGCTCCTCGACGACCAGCCGACGCTCCAGCGCTCGATCGCCCTGCGGAACCCGTACGTCGACTCGCTCTCCGAGCTCCAGGTGCGTCTGCTGGCCCGACTCCGGGACCCGGTGACGGAGTCGAGTGAGCGCCGGCGACTCCTCAGGGTGGTCCAGATCACCGTTAGCGGTGTCGCCGCCGGTCTCGAGGGTACGGGCTGACTCGACTGGGCCAACGCCCCCATGGGGTCGCGGTTCCGACCAGGGCCCGAACACGCCCCGCGCACCATGGTCGTGGCCTGCGCGCTACGCTTGGCCCGTGACGAAGCCGAGCCTGTCCGGGGAAACCGGAACGACCGAGGAAGGCCCGCTTCCGGCCGACGATCCGTCTCTGCTCACTCTCGGGCTCGACGAGCTGGTCGAACGGTGGGCGACGGCGGCCCGACGCGCGCCGACGACCGCGGAGCAGATGACCGGCGCGGATCGGCGAGCTCAGGGGTTCGGCGTGCCGGGGATCCGGCTGATGGAGCATGCGGGCACGGCCGTGGCCGCAGTGATACGCGCGGTGTTGGCGGAGCACGGTCGCCTCCGGCTTGGCCCGGTCCTGGTGCTGGCCGGCCCCGGCAACAACGGCGGCGACGGTTTCGTGGCCGCGCGGCGCCTCTCCCGGGCGGGCATCGCGAGCGTGGTCGTGCTGGTCTCCTCGGAGGCGCATCCACGCGGCGACGACGCGGGACGGAACTGGGACCGCCTGGCCCCCGAGGAACGGGTCACCCGTCTCCATGCTCAAGGACCGCGCGACCTCGATGTGCTCACGGTGGGGATCGAGCGGGCGGGCGCCGTCGTCGATGCCCTCCTTGGGACCGGCGTGCGGGGTGTCCTGCGCGAGCCGATCAGGTCCGCAGTTGAGCTCGTCCGGGAGGCTCGCTCGAAGGGCGTCCCGGTCGTCGCGATCGACACGCCGACCGCGATCGACCTCACCAGCGGAGAGCCATCGGACCCGGTCGTCCGCGCCGACGTCACCGTCACGTTCCACCGGCCCAAGGTCGGGCTCCTATCTCGCCGAGGGGCCGCCCTGGCTGGCCGAGTCGTGGTGGCCCCGATCGGGATCCCGCTCGAGGCCGACCGGGGGTGAGCGGACGGCGGCCTGCACCGGGCTGGCGGGAGGTCCTGATCCTGGCGGCCGCCCTCCTGGCTGTGGTGTTCGCCGCAGAGCTGCTGGCGACCGAGGTTCCGGCGGTCCACGACCTCTTCTCGTCCACTCCGGCCACGATCGTGGTCCTGCTGGCCGGGACACTCGTGGTGCTCGGGAGCGCCCTGCTCGGCTCCCGCCGGCGCGGCTGACCGAGCTCGAGTCGCCTGGTCGTCAGGGTGGGCAAGCCAGGTCCATGCCGGACGCCAAGGACAGGCCCCGGGGCGAGCCGCTACCCTTCGAGGGGACCAGCGCTGAGTCGTCGCCCGAGCTGCCGCGACGCCTCGACATCTGTCCGAGGAGGATTCCGTTGAAGTCGGTCGCCATCGACGTCCACAACCCGAGCGGTCTCCATGCCCGACCGGCGGCGACGTTCGTCAAGGCCGCGGCAGCCTATCCGTGCTCGATCCAAGTGGAGAACTTGAGCAAGGCCACCACCCCGGTCAACGCGAAGAGCATCCTGGCCGTCCTAGGCCAGGGGGTTTCAAAGGGCAACACCATCCGGCTGACCGCCGACGGCCCGCGCGAGGATGAAGCTATCGAGGGCCTGAGCGAGCTCATCAGGGCTGGCCTCGGCGAGTCGATCGAGGGCTGACGATGCGGCTCACCGGCACCGCGGCGGCACCCGGGGTCGCCGTCGCTCCAATCTGGCGCTACGTGACCAGCCAGGCGACCGCGGCGGCGACCCCCGAAGGTGCCCGGCCCACCGACGAGCCGCCGAGCTACGGGGGCGCGGCGGACCTGCGGACCCACGTCGAGGCGCTATCGGAGGGCCGGCCTCATTGGCCCCACCAGCCGGTGGAGGTCGGTGTCGCCGCCCACGAGGCCGCGACCCAGCTCGAGGCCTTGGCCGCCCGCGTGCGTGCCCTCGGACGCCACGAGGACGCGGGGATCTTCGAGGCCCAGGCCATGATGGCCGAGGACCCGGGCCTCCTCGACGACGTCCAGCGCCGCGTCGCGGCAGGCGACGACCTGGTGAAGGCCGTCCAGGGCGCGGCGGCGGCGATGGCCGAGGTGCTGGCCTCGCTCGACGACGAGCTGCTGGCCGCTCGCGCGGCCGATGTCCGCGACGTGGGCGCGCGGATCGCCCGGGTGATCACGGGCGAGATGCTCAAGCTGCCCGACGTCCCCTCAGTGGCGGTCGCCGATGACCTTCCGCCCTCGGTCACCGCGGAGATCCCCCCTGGCCTGCTCGTCGGGATCGCCCTGGAGGGTGGCTCGCGAACCGCCCACGCGGTGATCCTTGCCCGCGGCCTTGGCATTCCCGCGATCGTGGGCGTGGACGGGCTGATCGCCAACATCGAACGCGAGGATGCCCGAAGCAGCGCACCGCTGGTGGTGGCGCTCGACGGTCAGACCGGCGAGATGATCCTCGGACCCACGGATGCCGAACGAAGGGAGTTCGCCGAGCGGAGCATGGCCCTTGCGGCACGGTCGGCTGCCGCCGCAGGGCTCCGCGGCCGACCCTGCGCCACGCGAGACGGTCAGCGGGTGATGCTCGTTGCCAACATCGGCGGCCCGGAGGACGCGCCCCGAGCGATCGAGATGGCGGCCGAGGGCGTCGGCCTCTTCCGGACCGAGTTCGTCTTCATGGGCCACCAGACCCCCCCGACCGAGCGCGAGCAGGTCGAGGCCTACCGGCGGGTCTTCGAGGCCTTCGGGCCGGACCGGCCGGTGGTCGTCCGCCTGGCCGACATCGGCGGCGACAAGGCGATCCCGTACCTCAACTTGGCACCTGAAGCGAACCCCTTCCTGGGCGTCCGCGCGATCCGGCTGGCCTACCGTAACCGCGAGCTCCTCGTGACGCAGCTCCGGGCGATCTCGCGGGCCGCCGCCCTGGCCGGAGTCGTGCCCCACGTCATGGCCCCGATGGTGGCCACCCTCGAGGACATCGGGCTGTTCGACTCGCTGCGTGACGAGGCCCAGGCCGGCCTCGCCGCCGAGGGCGCGCCGCGGGCCGAGCGGATGGTGAGCGGGATCATGGTCGAAATCCCGTCGGCGGCGCTGCTGGCTCGCGAGCTGGCGCCCCGAGTGGAGTTCTTCAGCATCGGCACCAACGACCTGACCCAATACACCCTGGCGGCCGACCGCGGCAACGCGGCCCTCGACAGCCTTCAGGACGCCCTCCATCCCGCCGTCCTTCGGCTGATCCGGCTGGTCGTCGAGGGTGCCGACGCCTCCGGGATCCCGGTCGCCGTCTGCGGCGAGCTTGCGGGCGATCCCGCGGGAGCATTGGTGCTCCTGGGCATCGGCGTGGATGAGCTGTCCGCCGACGCGGGCTCGCTCGACGCGGTCCGGCTAGCGATCGCCAACGTCACCCGCGCCGAGTTGGACGAGCTCGGCCGGGCAGCGGTCGCGGCCCGCGACGCCGCCGAGGTACGTGAGCTTGCGCGAGCGCTCCTCGAGCGGCCGGCGCCGAGCCCGGCGACGGCGTAGGGGAGGCCGAGCGACCGAGGCCCAGGTGGTCTAGCTCTTCGGGGTGCCCTTTAGCTCCGCCAGGCGAGTCTCGACCTCGAGCTCGTCCTCAGCGGGTCGAGGCTGGCGAACTGCTCGTCGAGCGACGAGGCGGCGACCTCCTCCATGCCGCGGGCCATCGCCTCCTGGCGACGGATCCGCTCCTCGAAGCGGCTCAGCTCGCTGGTCGGATCCATGACCGAGACGTCGCGCGAGCGCCTGCTGGACCTGCGACCTGGGCCTGGGCCATCTTGGCCCGGCTCACCAGCTCGTCGCGCTTCTGGACCAGCTCCTCGCGCTTGACGCGGAGCTTGTTGAGGCCGTCCTTGAGCTTGTCGACCAGCTCGGTCTGCTGGGCGATCTGGCGTGTCGAAGGTCTTGACCTGCTCCTCGAAGCTGATCTGGCGGCGGAGCGCGATCTTGGCGAGGTCGTCGAAGCGATCGGCCTCCGCGGCGTTGCCGGCGGTCCGCAGCTCATCGGCCCGTCGCGACGCGGCCGCGGCCTTGCCGCCCCAATCGGCCGCGGCCTCGCGGGCCTCCTTCGCGTCGTCCTCGAGCAGCCGCAGGTTGCCGATCGTCTGGGCGACCGCCTCCTCGGCCTCGGCCATGTTGTTGGTGAAGTCGCGGATCAGCTGGTCGAGCATCTTCTCGGGGTCCTCGGCGCCGTCGAGCAGCGAGTTGACGTTCGCCCGGATGAGCTGCCCGATGCGGCCGAGGATCGACGTCTGTGCCATCGCCTGGTCTCCTTCCCTGTGGGTCCGACTATGGTCCTAAACGGTCCTTCGCGTTCGTCTCCCTGCGCGTTCGCTGCGCTGGCTCACCAGCCTCCGCCGCCACCGCGGCCCCCACCCCCGCCGCCACTCCAGCCGCCGCCTCCCCCGCGGCCGAAGCCACCGCCACCGCCTGGCATCCCCCACCGGGTACCTCCGAAGCCGCCGCCGTGTCGTCCGCCGCCGAGGATGCCGCCCAGGATGATGCCCCCCAGGATCGCACCGGTGAGATCGCCACTGCCTCGCCCCCCACCCCCGCCGCGCCGGTCCCAATCGTCGAACTGGGAGGAGGCGACCCGGTAGGCCTCGTCAGCCATCTGCGCGGCCAGCCGGGCCTCGCTGAGGGACCCGTCCGGATCGGTCGTCGCGAGCGCCTGAGCTTGCTCGAGATGTCGCTGGGCCTCGGCCAGCCGCGTGCGCGCCTCGCGCCCGACTCCCTGGCGACGACTCTCGACGTAGTCCGCGGCGTGGGCGACGCTGACCCCAGCGGTCTGGAGCGCTGCCCCCAGCGCGGCCTGCTGGCGGGCTCGCAGCTCCGCGGCTTCGCGCACGCTGGCCAGGACCTGATCGGCCGTGGCGTTCGCCGTCTGGGCCCCCTTCGCGGCGGCCAGGACGTCCGGGGTGGTCGAGACGGCCTCGGCGCGGGCTGCGGCCAGCTGGGCCTCCGCATCGGCGACCCTGGCCGCCAGTGTTCCGTCCTGGCCCTCTCGGCCTCCGTGGGTCGAACCGAGCGCGGCTCGCGCCGCCTTGACATCGATCTCCGCAGCTCGCAGCTCCCCGTCGAGGCGGCTCCGGGCATCGTCGAGCGAGGCCGCGAGACGATCGATCCCGTCCAGGAGCGTGGCCGCCTCGGCGAGTGCGGACTGGGCCGCCCGGGCCGCCCGGCGGGCCGTGTGGGTGTCAGGGGCCGGGGCCGCGCTGGAGCTAGCTGTCCCTGCCGAGCCGGGACCGGGACCCGAGGCAGCCAGGGCCTCCGAACCCCTGGCTGCCTCGGCGGCGGCGAACTCGATCCGCTTGCGCGCCTCCTCGACGTTTCCTCGGACTGACCGCCAGCTGACCTCCGCGTAGGCGGCCAGGCGCTCCATGGTCGCCTCGGCGGCGGGGAGGCGCGCCTGGAGGGCGGCGACTTGGGAGGGCAGGGCGGCGAGGATCTCGGGCGCCCGGCGCTCGATGTCCCGGAGAGCGGCCACGCCAGAACGCTGCTGGGTCGCGATCTCATCGACGCGACGGCAGCGCGCCAGGATCTCATTGAGCATCAGCTCGCGCGTGGCGGGGTCCTCGGGGATCTCGTCGTCGAGGCGCTGGCGGACCGTGAACGCGGCCTTGAGCTCCTCCTTCGCCTGGCCGAGCGCGGCCCGGAACGGTTCCACGTCCGTCGCCTCGAACTCCGCCTCGGCGAATCCGAGCTCCTGCTGCAGGTCGCGAACGGCGTCGTCGCTGGTGATGAGGAGCTGGTTGGCCTGGCGGGCGAGCTGGCCGGTGCGCCGGTCTCGCTCCTCCTCACCGAGGCGGATGAGCCGCCTTCGACGCCAGGCGGCCCAGGCGATGGTGAGCCCGACCGCGATGACGATGAACGCCAGGAGCACGCCGAGAACGGTCCCGGCAGCTCCCGATGAAGATCCCTGGGCTGGGGCGGGCGACGACGGAGCCGCCGTCCCCAGGGCCACCGTCGGTCCGGGCGTGGCCGCTGGTGCGGGCCCGGCACCGAGGGCTTGAGCCAGACCTTGGGCGAAATCGGTCACTCCGCCGGCGTAGTCGCCGGCCCTGAAGCGCGGCTCGAGCGTGGTGCTGAGCAGGGCATCGACGCTCGAGCTGGACAGCTGGGGGATCGCCCCATTCTCGTACCACGCATAGCGCCGGTCGTCGACGGCCACCAGCAGGAGCATGTCGTTCCCGCCGAGGCCGTTCTGCCCGAACGTTTCCTGCGCGAGCTCGGGCGCCGTCCTGTCGCCGCTCGTGGTGATGAACGCGACGAAGAGCTGGACATCCTGGGCGGCGAGCAGGTCGTCGAGCGCGCCCTGGAGCGCATCGCCCTGGCCTTCGAGGACGCCGGTCTGGTCCGTTACCTGGCTGGCCAAGTGGGGGACGTCCTGGGCCGATGCGCGACTGCCCCCGAGCGCGGGCCACGCGGCGGTCGCCAGGAACAGCAAGGCCAGCGACGCAAGAACCGGGAGGAGTGTGCGGGGCGGACGTACCGGGCGCATAGGCTGCAACGCACATCGTAGCGGTTCCGGCGGTGCCCGCTGAGGCAGGGCGGGGGGCCTGGCGCGGAGGAGGCGGCGACCCACTCGTCCCGCGGCTGGCGGGCGTCCCGCCGGCGCGGTTGCGCCCCTCCGAAGGCGCCGCGTACCATCGCTGGGTGATCCACCGAATTCGTCTCCGGACGTGGACCGTGCGCCCAGCGGGTCGCGGCGCCCGTTCGACCGCCGGATCCTACGAGGCGCGCTGAGGATGGTCGTCGGCTCCGGCAACGATTTCGATCTCGTCATCCTGGGGGCCGGGACCGGCGGGTACACCGCCGCCTTCCGTGCTTCGCAGCTCGGCTTGCGGGTCGCTCTCGTCGACGAGGACAAGATCGGCGGGACGTGTCTCCACCGCGGCTGCATTCCCACCAAGGCCCTCCTCGAATTGGCCGACTTCCTGGCCCGGGTTCGCAGGGCCAAGGAGTTCGGCCTGGTCCTCGAGGGCGCACCCGGCATCGACTACGCGGTGATCGCTGCGCGCCGGGACGCGGTCGTGAAGCGGATGTGGACGGGGCTCCGGGGCCTCGTCAAGCGCAATGGCGTGGAGTGGGTGGCCGGCCGCGGCTGCCTCGAGGGCGCTCAGACGGTCCGGGTCACGCTGCACGGGGAGGACGGCACGCCCGGGGTCGGCGGCGAACGGCTCCTCAAGGGGAGCGAGGTCATCGTCGCCACCGGGAGCCGGGTCAAGAGCCTGCCCGGGCTCGTGCCGGACGGCCGGCGCATCGTCACCAGCGACGACGTGCTGGCCATGGAATTGCTGCCGGCCAGCATCGTGATCGTCGGTGCGGGAGCCGTGGGCGTCGAGTTCGCCTCTTTCTTCCACGACGTCGGCACCAAGGTCACCCTCCTCGAGTACCTCCCCGCCGTGGTGCCGCTCGAGGACCGGGACGTGTCGACGCTCGTCGAGCGGAGCCTGATCCGTCGCGGCATGAGCGTGATGACCGGGGCGCGCTTCGATCCCGCCTCGGTGACGGTCGACGACGACGGCGTGCGCCTCAATGTCGGACCCGATGGAGCGGAGCCGCACGAGGTCAGCGCCGAGATGATGCTGGTGGCGACCGGACGGGCGGCGAACGTCGACGGGATCGGCCTCGAGTCGACGACCGCCGAGCTCGACCGTGGGGTGATCAAGGTCGACGGGTTCATGCGCACCGCAGCGCCCCACCTCTACGCCATCGGTGACGCCATCGGCGGGCTCTGGCTGGCCCACACCGCCGCCCATGAAGGGATCATCGCGGTCCACACCATCGCCGGCCAGGAGATCGAGCCGATGGACTATGTCAGGCAGCCGCGGGCGACCTACTGTCGTCCCGAGATCGCCTCGATCGGCCTCACCGAGCAGGCCTGCGCTGAGCGCGGGATCCCCATCCGCAAGGGGCAGGCGCCGTTCCAGGCGATCGCCAAGGCGATCATCGGTGGTGAGTACGAGGGCTTCTGCAAGGTCATCGCCCACGCCGAGACCGGGGAGACCCTCGGCGTCCACATCGTCGGGCCCCACGCGACCGACCTGATCGCAGAGGCATCGGTGGCGACCCTCCTCGAGGCCCAGGCGTGGGAGATCGGGGCGGCCACCCATCCGCATCCCACGCTCTCCGAGGTCGTGGGCGAGGCGGCCATGGCGGTGGACGGGAGACAGATCAACGTCTAGGCCGGACCACGAGCAGCTTGAACCGATGGACGAGCCCGAGTCCTGACCGTGGTCGAGCCCGAGCTCTCACCCGACCGGCTGCTCGAGCTCTACCGGCTCATGCTCCTCGCCCGGACGCTCGACCAGCGGATGTGGGTCCTGGGTCGGGCCGGCAGAGCCGCCTTCGTCATCAGCGGCCAGGGCCACGAGGGCGCTCAGGCCGGGATCTGCGCCGCGTTTCGGCCGGGCCACGACTGGATGGTTCCGTACTACCGCTCGGTGACGGCGGTCCTCGCCTTCGGCATGTCGCCCGAGGAGGTCCTTCTCCACCAGCTCGCCCGGGCGACCGATCCATCGTCGGGCGGGCGCCAGATGCCTGGCCACTACGGCGGCGCGGCCTACAACATCTTCACCTCGAGCTCTCCGGTCGGGACACAGGTCCTGCACGCGGCGGGGATCGCGTTCGCGGCCAAGACGCGGGGCACGGACCAGGTGGCAGTCACCTTCCTCGGTGAAGGGGCCTCGAACCAGGGCGACGTCCATGAGGCCCTCAACTTCGCGGGGATCCACCACCTGCCCCTCGTCACGGTCATCGAGAACAACGGCTACGCCATCAGCGTCCCCCAGCGGGACGAGTGCGCGGTCGAGGATCTGGCGATCCGGGGTGCGGGTTACGGCATGCCCGGCGTGATCGTCGACGGCGGCGATGTGGTGGCCTGCTACCGGGCCGCCCGGGGGGCAGTGGCGAGGGCCCGCCGGGGCGAAGGCCCCACGCTCATCGAGGCCAAGGTGACCCGCCTGACCGGCCACTCCTCGGACGACCAGCAGTCGAAGTACCGATCAGAGGAGGAGCTCGCCGAGCAGCGCGGTCGCGACCCCCTACCGCGCTTCCGGGGAGAGTTGCTCGCGGCGGGCGTCCTCGACGAGGCGACGGACGCTCGCCTGGTCGCCGAGCTGGCGGCCGTCGTGAACGCAGCCACCGAGG
>CAVQIH010000009.1:0-130814 GCA_963712585.1 uncultured Chloroflexia bacterium | reverse complement strand
CACCGGAGAGTTCGTCAACCTCGTCAAGGACGTCGCGGTGGCGCCCGATGGGCACGTCTGGGTCGTGACCATGAGCAGCGTCGCCACGTTCGACGGCTCGCGGTGGACGTACTTCGAGGAGGGGAAGGGCTTCGACACCAAGTACTACTTCGAGAAGGTCGTGGTCGACGTCCAGGGCCGCGTCTGGGTCGCGGCCGGCACCGAAGGCCTGCTGATGTACGACGGCACGACGTGGACGGCCTTCGACGAACCGTTCCTCTCCATGAGCCAGGCGCTCGCGGTCGACGCTCGCGGCCGGCTGTGGGCGGGGTCCTACAGCCACGGCGTGTCGGTCTTCGACGGAGAGGGCTGGACCACCTACGACCGCACCAACAGCTCGCTGCCGGCCGACGCCGTGAAGTCGCTCGCGATCGACACGGCCGGCCGCGTCTGGGTCGGCACGGAGTGGGGCCTCGCCGTCCTCGATGACACGGAATGGACCGTCTACCACATGTTCGACGCGAACATCTCCGACAACGAGATCACGGCGTTGGCCGTTGCCGGGAAGGGTCCCGCTCTGCCGGCTCACGTGGCCAAGAAGCCAGGTGCCCTGAAGGGCCGCATCGTCAAGTCCGGGACGGCCCAGGTGGACCTCCCGGTGGAGATCTGCGTCGGGTCCCTCGGCATGATGTACTTCGGGTCTACGCCCTGCTCGAGCCAGCCGTTCCTCATGACCACCAAGACGGACGCGGACGGCAGGTTCGCGTTCACGCGGGTGCCGGCCGGCTGGTACTGCGTCACCTTCCAGCCGCCGGGCGGGGAATGGATGACCCTTTCGACCGCCTACGGGTTCGGGAGCTCGCACACGTTAGTGGGCGTGGGCAAGACCGCCGACCTCGGCACCATCGACCTGGCCAAGGGGAAGTGAGGGCCGCGAGCGCGGCGACCCTCCCCCGTTGGCGGCGCGGCGTGCCCACGCCGGGGCATGCATACTCCCGCAGGTGAGGTTTCGAACTACCCTCGAACTCGGCGGCAAGACCGCCACGGGGTTCCGCGTGCCGGCCGACGTCGTGGCCCGGCTCGGACCGACCAAGCGGCCGGCGGTCCGCGTCACGATCAACGGGCACACCTACCGCAGCACCGTGGCCGTCTACGGCGGCGACTTCCTGGTCGGGGTCAGCGCCGAGAACCGCGAGGCTGCCGGCGTCGCCGCGGGCGACGAGGTGGACGTCGACATCGAGCTCGACACCGCACCTCGTGAGGTCGTCCTGCCCGCCGACTTCGCGGCGGCGCTCGACGGGGATCTCGATGCCCGCCGCTTCTTCGATAGCCTCTCGTACAGCAACAAGCGGCGGCACGTGCTCGCGATCGAGGACGCCAAGACGGCCGAGACTCGCCAGCGCCGCATCGCCAAGGCGGTCACCGCCCTCCGAGAAGGCCGGATCTAGCCGCCGACCGGCGCAGGCGTCGCTCTCGGACCTAGCCGATGGCGGGGTTGCGGGGGGATTCGCGTACCGTGTCGATTTCTCGGGCCGTCGTTCGATGCGTAGACGAAGCCCGGTTCATCCAGTCGGACCCTCCCCAAGGGCGGCCCCGGGCCACCAGCCAGCAGGAGACATGACAATGCGAGTGATGGTGATCGTGAAGGCGACCGCGGAATCGGAGGCCGGCGTGCTGCCCGACCGAGCAGGATCTCGCCGAGATGGGGAAGTTCAACGAGGAGCTGGTGAAGGCCGGCGTGATGCTCGCGGGCGAGGGGCTCCAGCCGAGCTCGAAGGGTGCGCGGGTCGGTTCGCCGGCGGGAAGCCGGACCGTGATCGACGGGCCCGTTCAGCGAGACGAAGGAGCTGGTCGCCGGCTTCTGGCTGTGGCAGGTGAAGTCGATGGACGAAGCGATCGAGTGGGTCAAGCGGTGCCCGTATCCGATGCCGGGGCAGCCGAGGTCGAGATCCGCCAGGTCTTCGAGGCCGACGACTTCGGGCCGAGCTTCACGCCCGAGCTCCGGGAGCAGGAAGAGCGGCTGCGGGCCCAAGTGGCCGCCAGGCAGTAGACGGCGCCCGTGACCCGCCTTGCGCCGATGACGACGCCAGGATGGAGCTGTGACGGCGCCGACGCCCACCGCGCGATCGACGCGGTCTGGCGGATCGAGTCCCCCAGGCTCATCGCCGGCCTCGCGCGGATCGTGCGCGACGTCGGCCTGGCCGAGGACCTCGCCCAGGACGCGCTCGTCGCCGCGCTCGAGCAGTGGCCCGAGTCGGGCGTCCCGGACAACCCGGGCGCCTGGCTCATGGCCACCGCGAAGCACCGGGCGATCGACCTGCTGCGCCGGCGGACCGTGCTCGAGCGCAAGCACGAGGAGCTCGGCCGCGAGCTGAAGCCTCGGCAGGAGCTCCGCGCGCCGGACTTCGACGACCGCGATCGACGACGACATCGGCGACGACCTGCTGCGGCTCATCTTCATGGCCTGTCACCCGGTCCTCTCCACCGAGGCGCGCGTCGCGCTCACGCTCCGCCTGCTGGGCGGCCTCACGACGCGACGAGATCGCCCGCGCGTTCCTCGTCCCGGAGCCGACGATCGCCCAGCGGATCGTCCGGGCAAAGCGGACCCTGGCCGAGGCGCACGTGCCCTTCGAGGTGCCCGGCCCGACCGGAGCTGCCCGAGCCCGCCTGGCGCTCGGTGCTCGAGGTCATCTACCTCATCTTCAACGAGGGCTACTCGGCCACGGCCGGGCGACGACTGGATGCGGCCGGCGCTGTGCGAGGACGCGCTTCGGCTCGGGCGGATCCTGGCCGAGCTCCTGCCGGCGGAGCCGGAGGTCCACGGCCTCGTCGCGCTGATGGAGATCCAGGCGTCGCGCACGCGGGCCCGGATCGGCCCGTCGGGCGAGCCGATCCTGCTGCTCGACCAGGACCGCGGGCGCTGGGACCAGCTCCTCATCCGTCGCGGTCTCGCGGCGCTCGAGCGGGCCGAGGCGCTCGGCGGCGCCGCTCGGCCCGTACGCGCTCCAGGCGGCGATCGCCGCCTGTCACGCCCGAGCGCAGGGCGCCGGAGGAGACGGACTGGGCGCGGATCGTGGCCCTGTACGACGCCCTCGCCGAGCTCACGCCCTCGCCGGTCGTGGAGCTGAACCGCGCCGTCGCGGTGGCGATGGCGTTCGGTCCGCCGCCGGCCTGGAGCTCGTCGACGGGCTGACGTCGGAGCCGCTCCCTCGGGTCGCTACCACCTCCTGCCGACCGTGCGCGGCGACCTGCTCGCCAAGCTCGGCCGCTTCGACGAGGCCCGCCTGGAGTTCGAGCGCGCGGCGTCCCTCACCCGCAACGCCCGCGAACGCGACCTCCTGCTCGCCCGCGCCGAAGCGTGCGCCCAAGCCGTCCGTCGGCCATCGTCTGTCGGCGGTTGAGTCCTGGCCTCATTGGGAGGGCGCGGGGCCCAGCGCCGGTGCTGTGCACCGGGTGCATACGTCGATCGACTGCAGACGTTCGCTCAGCCGCTTCTGTCGCGATCCAAGCACCGGGTGCACAACCAGTGGCCCGATGGGCTGCGACAGGCCTCGGCTGTGCACCCCGTGCAAACCCAGACGGGAGCGCCGCCCCACCTGAGCCGTTGTGTGCACCCGCTGCAAGCCATGTCCGCGGATGTGCATCCGGTGCACGACTGTTCGCGGCGGGTCTCGTGGAGGCCCGGCCGGTCGGCCACGGCCGCCACGCCGGGGGAGCTGCTGCACGATCGCACCCGCGTTGGTGCCCGATCGGACGCCTGCCGGCTGCTGGTGCCAGGCGGCCGCGGTCGAGAGACTGCGAACGACGGATGGCTACTCGACCCGCCTGCGAGCCCGTTCATGGCTGACCAGCACGCGCAACGCCCCGACGCAGTCAAGGAGGCCCGGCGCGGGGCGCTCCCGGCCGCCCAAGTGCCTGGCCAGGCCGAGGCACTGAGCCACATCGCGACCGGGCCGGCGGGCCGCATTCGCCCGGCTGCGGTGCTCGCCCTCCAGCGGCGGGCCGGCAACCGGGCGGTGGCCGGGCTCGTGCAGCGCGTGGCGGTTCCGAGTACCCGCCGGAGCGATGAGGAGCTGATCAAGGAGGGAATCGAGAACCGCGACGTCAGCCTGATCAAGCAAGCCACTGGCGGCGGGCTCGCGAAGGCCAAGTTCGACGACAAGATCAAGATGATCGACATCCTGACCGACCAGTGGTGGGTCGGTCCCTACGACGAGCTCGCGCTCCAGACCCTGTGGGGCAGCTTCGGCGAGGGCGTCCTCGACGTGGCCAAGAAGAACTCGGGGCTATGGGAGAAGTCCCTCAAGGGCGGCGCCGAGCTCTACCGGCTGCCCGCCGTCAAGCCCCTGGCCGACAAGTTCATCGTCGACGTCCGCCACATCGCCGGCGGCTACCTCGACACAAACGAGAAGTACTGCGTAGACGAGCTCGGCAAGCTCGGCGTCAAGGAGGGCGGAGCCGGCGGTCCAGGACCTTCGGAGGACGAGCAGGCGGCCCGCCTGACCGAGCTGACGGCGGCGATGCGCGTGGCCAAGGAGGCGCGAGACGTCCAGAGCCAGCTCCGGAGCGTGAACGTCGGGCTGACGCGCCGCCTATCCCTGATGACGGACTCAACGCTCTACTTCACGGTTCGGTTCGATCCCAACCAGGAGCCGGCCCCGGACGACGCCAATCCCCCACCCGACAGAATCGAGAAGGCCAAGGCCAAGGGACTGTCCGAGGAGCAGCTCGCGCGGACCCCGTGGAAGGAGGTCAAGGCCCAGTGGGACGTCCTCGACGCGATCATGCAGGGCCTGGCGATCGCCTACCCGGCGGTCGGCATCGGTCTGATGGCTCCCGGCCAGCAGATGGGCACCGCCGCATCGGACGACCCCAAGGCGGCCCGTGCCCAGATCGTCAGCATGCTAACCACGACCCGGGATTCGATCCGCGAGACGAGGCCCAAGCTCGCCGGCTCGCTCGCCTACGAGTTGAGTCCCATTCATACCCAGCTGTTCGGCGGGGCACGAGGCTCCACCAGCGTCGACTGGAAGGACCCGGTCGCCCAATCCCTGGCCAAGGAGGTCCTCGAGCTCAAGCAGAACGTCGAGTTCTGGAAGTCGATGGGCCTGGCGACCCTCGCCGCCGCGGCCTTCATCCTGGCCGAGTTCGCGACCGCCGGCCTGGCCACCGTGGCCCTGGTTGGGGTCGGCGTCGGGATCGGGGCGGGCCAGGCGATCGCGGCCTGGGAGAAGGCCCTCGAGATGCAGAGTGCCGAGAAGGCCACCACCGGCGCCGGCACCGAGCTCCTCGCCTCCGGCCAAGCGTCGATGGCCACCTTCGAGGCTGCCCTGGCGACGGTCATGGTCTTCGTGGACGTGTTCATGGCGGCCAAGCCGGTCGGGCGGGCGCTGTCGGGGGCGGTCGACCGGGCCGCGCTGGCGGCCGGGGCCAAGGCCGGCTCGCGCGTCCTCGAGGAGCTGGCCACCCTGGGCGGCAAGGCACCCGAGCGAGGCCTCGTCGAGAAGGCGGTGACGGAGCTCGGCGCCGAGACGGTCATCGCCAAGAGCGGCAAGAACGCCGCCGAGCTCCTGGCCATCGTCGGCGAGGAGTCGCCGATCGCCGCGCGCCTCAAGGCGCTCGCCTCGATCCCGGCCGACCTCGCCAAGCTCAGCCCGCCCGAGCTGGCCCGGCGGGCCGGCAACCTGGCAGCCGAGATGGCGGCCAACCCCGAGACGGCCCAGTCGCTGGCCACCCTCGCCGTGGAGCGGCTGGGCCCGAAGCGGATCATCGAGATGAACGGAGGCTGGAAGAACCTGAGCCTCGCCCTGGGCAACGAGTCGGCCGCCGGCAAGTCGATCATGGCCTGGCGCGATGGGATGCTCGGCGACATCGAGGCCTACGTGAAGACCCTCCCGGGCGGAGTCGACGAGACCGGCAAGGCCGCCATGAAGCGGACCGGCAGCCAGGGCAAGTTCACCAACGACTTCGACGTCAGCCTCCTCGGGCCGAGCGCCTCCAAGAACCGCAACGCCGTCCGCTCGTTCGTGGCGGGACGGGTGGGCACGTCGCCGGACCGCCTCGGCGAGCTGCTCCTGGCCGACTTCTTCACCGACCCGCGGCGCCTCCACCTCTACGACCAGCTCGATCCCGCCCTGCGGGCCGAGGTCGGGGCCCGCGCCGAGAAGGTGGCAGAGTCGACGATCATGGCCAAGACCCTCCACGACGCCGAGGAGGCCGGCAACAAGGAGCTCGCCAAGCAGAATTCGCGACCAGATGAAGGCGCTGGGGATCGAGGAGGTTCCCTTCAAGCCCATCGGCGAGGCCGACCGGACCGCGCTCTACGGCAAGATCGACGACTACCACCAGCAGCTCGAGACGGCGATCTCCGCGGGCGACAAGGCGGCCCAGAAGAGCCTCGTCGAGAAGATCGGCGACACGCAGGGCCTGATCAACGCGACGGAGGGCGGCGGCTACTTTTCCGGCGGGGCGACCCGCCAGATCGTGACCCTCGCGGAGGGCCTCCTCAAGGGCACCGCGAAGCCGCTCGACGCCCAGGTCTACACGACGCTGCTCGACCAGCTCCCCAAGCTCAACGCGGAGGCGTCCGCCCTCATGAAGGCCGGTGTCGTGGCCTCAGAAGACGCGGTCGGGGCAATCAAGGGCATCGCCAAGTACGGCAAGCGCTTCCGGGACCTGATGTCGAAGCTCGACGTCAAGATGGCCGACGAGGCGGCCTGGGACTCCCTGGCGAAGCGCCTCGACGACATCCTCCACCAGGCCAAGGGCGAGGCCGACGTCTCGCTCCTGAGCCGCCTCCAGGCGGACGCCGAGGGCGTCGAGAAGGAGGTAGCCGGACTCCTCGGCGAGTTCCGGGGCGCTTCCCAGGACGTCCTCCTCAAGCTGAGCCGGCAGGCGGCCATGACCAGCCAGCGGGTCGATCTCGGGGCGATCCAGTTCCTGGTCATGGCGACCGCCAAGCTGACCCGCGCCTCCAACGCCGTCCGGGAGTCGCTGCGGCTGATCAGCGCCCAGATGGCCGAGGCCGCGCTCGCCGCGGCCACCAAGCAGCCGCCATCGAGCGGAACGACGCCCACGCCCGGCACTCCAGGCGGCGGTGGGAAGACGCCCAAGCCAACGGGCTCTTCTGGAAGCGGAGGTGGGCCCACCCCGGCGAAGTGACGCGGCCGGGGAGCTCAGCCGGCTCCGGCCCCGGCGCCGCTGCGGTGCCAGCACCGTGCACCGGGTGCACACCTCGAGCGACCCGAGGCGTCCGATCGACCGCGGCTCTCGCGATCCTTGCCCCCGGTGCGCGGCCAGCGGTCCGGCGGACCGCGCCGGGCCTCAGCTGTGCACCCGGTGCAAACCGAGACGAGAATTGGCGGCCCATGAGGCGCTTGTGTGCACGCGGTGCAAGGTGAACCGCAGGATGTGCATCCGGGGCACGACCAGCCACCGACTGGCCACCGAGCGGCCGTCCTCAGGCTCGTGGCCGGTCAGTCGTCGAGGCGCTCGTCCACCGAGAGCCAGCGACGGTCGAGGCGCAGGTGGATCACCGTCGGCCGGCGCGCCGCAAGGGCGGTCTCCAGGGCCCGCCCGAAGTCCTCGTCGCGTTCGACGCAGGCCCCCTCGGCCCCGAGGCCCCGGGCAACCGCCGCGAAGTCGATCGGGCCCAGGTCCGTCGCGATCCCCTGCCCCGGGCGGCGGCGCTCCTGGTGGGCTCGGATCATCCCGTATCGCTCGTTGTCGAAGACCAGGACGACCGGGCGGAGCCGGAGGCGGACGGCCGTTTCGAGCTCGGCCATGGTCATCGCGAAGCCCCCGTCACCGGCAAGGGCGACCACCGGGCGCCGGGGGACGCGAGACCGGCCGCGATGGCGGCCGGCAAGCCGTAGCCCATCGCGCCGGAGGTCGGACCCAGGAACGTGCCCGGCTGGACGAACCGGTAGCCCCGGGCGAGCCAGCCCGCGAAGTTGCCCGCGTCGGTGGTCAGGATGGCGTTGGGCGGCAACTGGCGCCCGAGCTCACGGACGACGCGTCCCGGATGGACGCCCGGACCCGACCAGGGCTCTGCGTCGACGACGGAGGCCTCGCGGAACGCCGCCCGGTCGGCCTCGTTGCGGGACCGCCGGCCGGCGACAGCTGCCGCGTCCACCGCCGAGTGTCCGAGCCGGCGTCGCGCGGCGCCTAGGAACGTCGCCGCATCGGAGAGGACCGCCAGCTCGGGGGCGGGCAGCCCGGACCCGCCGCCCCGCGGCTCGAGATCGACGTGGATCCACCGGGTCGTCTCGGCAGGGACCGTGTAGCTGAACGAGGTCACCTCGCTGAGGCGGCAGCCGACCACCAGCAAGACGTCGGCGTCTCGCAGCCGCGGCGCCACCGTCGAGCTGGCCCCGAACCCGCTCATGCCCAGGTAGAGCGCGTGGTGGTTTGGAAAGACGTCGGGGCGGCGCCAAGCGGCGAAGACGGGCACCTCGAGCATCTCGGCGATCGCCACTAGGTCCGCCGTCGCCCCGGCCCGCAGCACCCCACCGCCGGCCAGGATCGCCGGACGCTCGGCAGCCGCAAGCAGGCGGATCGTCTCGTGGACGGCCGAGCTGTCGGGCTCCGGGGGCTCCGGGCGATGCGCGTGGAAGCGCTCCTCTTCCCCGAGCGCTTCGTCGAGCAGGTCCTCGGGCAGTACGACCATGACCGGCCCAGGCCGACCGCTGACGGCCCTCGTCACAGCCTCGGCCACGAGCGCCGGGGCATCGGCGGCGGTCTGCGCCTCGGCGGCCCACTTGGCCAGCCCGCCGAGCGTGGCGGCGATGTCGGCGTCCTGGAAGGCCTCGCGTCTGCGCAGGGCCCGCTCCACCCCACCCACGATGACGATGAGCGGCGTCGAGTCCTGGCGCGCCGTGTGGACGGCGATGGCGAGGTTGGTCGCCCCGACCGCGCGCGTCACGAGACAGAGGGCTGGCCGGCGCGTGAGCTGCCCGTAGGCCTCGGCGATGAAGCCCGCCCCACCCTCGTGGCGAGTCGCCACCACCCTGATCCGGGCGTCCGCCAGCGCCTCGAGGATCGGCAGGAAGCTCTCGCCGGGGACGGTCACCGCCAGGTCGACGCCGGCGGCGCGGAGGACCTCGACGATGGCCCGGCCGACGGTCCGGCCCGAGCCCGCGGTGCCGCTCAACGGTAGTTGATGAACTGGAGCGGGAGAGGCTCGTCGAGCTCACGGAGGCGCGCGATCACCCGTTGCAGCTCGTCCTTGCTCTTGGCCGAGACCCGGATCGCATCACCCTGGATCTGGTTCTTGACCTTGGGGAACTCGTCGCGGATGAGCTTGCTCAGCTTCCGCGACAGCTCCTCGGAGAGCCCATGCCGCAGGCCGATCCGCTGGCGCACCGTGTCCCCACCAGCCGGTTCCAGCTTGCCCCAGTCGAAGATCTTGAGCGAGAGGTTCCGCCGAACCGCCTTCGACTCGATGAGGTCCCGCACCGCGCGAGCGTGGAACTCGCTGTCGGTCCGCAGGATCAGCTCGTCGTGCGCCTGCTCGAGCTCGATCCGGGCGCCTTTGAGGTCGTAGCGCTGTTGCACCTCGCGGCGCACCTGGTCGAGGGCGTTCCGGAGCTCCTGCGCGTCGAACTCGCTGACCACGTCGAACGAGATATCCCCGGCCATCGGCCCTCCTCGTCGTACCCTGCGCTTCCAGTATGCCCCAGTCGGCGTCCCCGGCGACGGGCGGTCGCGGGTGAAGCACCGCGGAGGCCGAGCGGGCCCCGCAGACGGGCCCCGGGCGGTCCGGCTAGCGTGGCGTGCCGAGGTGCTCGAGCAGCAACTCGGCGATCCGGTAGCTGCGGCCGCCGCCCATCACCAGCACCGCGTCGCCGGGGGCCACCACCCTGGCCAGCCAGGCGGCCGTGGCCTCGACCGATCCAGGGGCACCGACGGGGATGTCAGAGCGGCGCGCCCGAACTGCCTCGGCCAGGCCCTCGGCGGAGGCGATCGTGGTGTCGGGGTCGCGGCCCGCCCAGATGTCGGCGACGGCCACCGCGTCGGCGCCCGCCAGCGCATCGGCGAAGGCGTCGAGGAGCGCGGCCGTCCGGTGGTAGGTGAGCGGCTCGTAGACCGCCCACACCCGACGCCCGGGCTCGAGCTGGCGGAGGGCTGCGCAGGGTCTCACGGATCGCCGTGGGGTGATGGCCGTAGTCGTCGTAGACCACCACGCCGGCGGCCTCGCCGCGGCGCTCGAGCCGGCGGCCGACCCCCGCGAAGCCCGCCAGCGACGACAGGATCGTCTCCGTCGGGACCCCGAGAGCCACGCCGGTCCCGGCCACGGCGAGGGCATTGGCGGCGTTGTGGCGGCCGGCCAGGCGGAGGCGCGTGCGAACCGGTGGCGCCGACGGCTCGCCGTGACCCGAGATCGCCAGGAGCGTGCCCCCAGGGTCGGCCGCCTCGATCCAGCCGAGCACCGTCCGAGTCGGGCCGGCCGACCTGCCGAGCCTCGTGGTGAGCTCGCGACGCGCGGCATCGGGGTCGAGCGGCTCCGATTCGAGCAGAGCGGTGACGACGAGCCCGCCCGGCCAACCTCCCAGGCGCCGTAGCGTTTCCACCACGCCCGGGTCCGCGCCGTTGGCCACCAGGACGGGCGCCCGCGAGATGCCGCTCCCCTCCCCTGCTACCGGGCCGACCGCGGCCTGCCGCAGCCAGCCCGCGAAGGCGTCGACGACCGCCCCCAAATCGGCGAAGACGTCCGGATGATCCCATTCGACCGACGTGACGACCGCCACCGCCGGCCGGTAGGCGTCGAAGTTGCCGGCGTACTCGTCGGCCTCCACCACGAAGTCAGGCCCGCTCCCCCAGCGCGCCGTGCCGGGCCGGTCCCCGGTCAGGGTCTCCGGCAGGAGCGCCCCGACGAACGCGCTCGGGTCTCGTCCGGCCCGCACCAGGACGTCGACCAGCCAGCCCGTCACGGTGCTCTTGCCGTGCGTGCCCGCGACGCCGATCAGGCGACGACCGACCGCCACGTCGGCCACGACCTGCTGCCATGGCTCGACCGGGATGCCGAGGGCCCGCGCCGCGGCCAGCTCCGGATGATCGGGCGCGACCGCGGTGAGGGCCTTCGTGACCGCCAGCCGGCGCGGCCCCGGCGTGCCCGTCACGTGGCCCGGGTCGTGGGACCAGGCCAGCGGGATCCCGGCGGCCTCCAGGGGCGGTGTGTAGGTCGAGGGCCCACCCGAATCGCACCCGGAGACCACCGCGCCAGCGCGGGCGGCCAGCAGGGCCGCCGCACTCGCCCCGGCGCCCGCCACGCCGACCACGTGGATGCGTTCGTTCGCCTCGAGGGCCCGCGCGGGCCGCGCCGGCGCCAAGCCCGCCCCAACTGCCGCCGCTCCGCGGACCGTCCTGGGAGGCCGCTCGCTCACCGGCCTCCCTCCGGATCGCCCGACCGCTCGACCACCTCGAGGAGCAGCTCGAGGGCAGCCCTCGCGCTGGCGCGCTTGTTCTCGCCCCGATCGCCGGTCCACGCATGGCGCCGGACCTCGATCCCGTCGGGGCCGGCGACCGCGACGTACGTGAGGCCGACCGGCTTGGCCTCGGTCCCACCTCCGGGCCCGGCGATGCCGGTGACCGCGACGGCGAAGTCCGCCGCGAGGTGCTCACGCGCACCGGCTGCCATGGCCCGGGCCACCTGCGCACTGACGGCGCCGTGCGCCTCGAGGAGTGCCGCGGGCACGCCCAGGATCGCCCTCTTGGTGCGGTCGGCATACGCCACCACGCCGCCGACCACGTAGCCGCTCGCACCGGCGACCTCGGTGAGGAGATGGGCAACCAGACCGCCGGTGCATGACTCGGCCGTCGCCACGGTCAGCGAGCGGCCCAGGCAGCGGCCCTGGAGCCGTTCGGCGAGTTCAACGAGCGGATCGTCGGGCACGCGGCCGCCGCCTGGCTCAGCCCCGATTGGTCTGGGTCGGCGGCCCCGTCGGCCTGAACAGCCAGGTCTCGGGGATGCCCTCCTGGCCGAGCGCGCCGAGCGACGTCCCGTTCAGGCTGAAGTACGTGTTGCCCGACGACCCGGTCCGCACCTCGACCGACTCACGGCCGGTGAAGGTGAGCGTGCGGCCGGGGTCGAACACCTTGCCCGAGCTACCGGTGCCAGGGTCGATCTGGCCGTCGACCCAGACCTTCAGCCAGGCCTTGCCGCCCTTGATCTCGACGGCGAGGTTGACTCCGCTGTAGCTCACGGTGACCGTCCGCTTGATCGAGATCGTCCGGCCCTGCGAGCTCGATGCGGTGATGGTGATGATCCAACGTCCGGCCGTGAGATCGACCGCGGTGCTGAACGACCCGTCGTCGGCGACCCGCGCATCGATCGGGGTCGGCGGCGAGGGTGTGGCCGAAGGGGCCGGGCTGTCCACAACGGCGTCCGCCGAGCCGTTCCAGGCTGCCCCCACCCGCACGGTGCTGCCGTTCGTGGTGATCCCTTGGATCGGGATTGCCCCGTTCTCGTACGTCGCCCCATCGACCGGCGAGCTGACCTCCAGGGTCGGCACGAGCGCCTCCGAGAGGGGCACCGTGATGAAGATGCGGCGAGGTTCCTGGGTCGACTTGCCGGTCTCGGGATCGGTGGCGCTGATGTCGAACTGGTTGCGGCCCCGACGCAGCTCCACGTCCGCGCTCCAGACGCCGCCCGCAGACGCGGTGACCCGGAGGGTCTCGCGGCCGGGCGTGTCGATGGCCACGGTCGCCCCCGGCGTGGCCGTTCCTCGCAGGGTATAGGTGCTCGTCGTTTCGTCGACCTCGCTGACGGCCACCGAAGGGTCGGTCACCGTCACCGACGGCGCCTGCAGGAAGCGATCGACCTGGACGACCAGGTAGACGACGAAGGCGAGGACGCCGAGGGTGAGGAGCCCCGCCACGAGGACGCCCCGCCCGATGGTGATCCCCTGGCGGGGCACCTCCAGCGCCCGGGGCACGATGATCGCCGGCTCGTTCGCCGCGGCGTGATCGCCCCGCTCGCGTCGCCACTGGCCGAGGACCTCGTCGGGGTCGAGGCCCAGGTAGAGCGCGTAGTTGCGCAGGAAGCCCTTCGTATAGACGGTCCCCGGCAGCTCCTTGAAGTCGCCCCGCTCGAGCGCGGCGAGGTAGCGGGCCCGGATCTTCGTGTCTCGCTCCGCCCGGGACAGGTCGACGCCCTTGCGCTCTCGGGCCGCGAGCAGTCGCTCGGAGAGACTCGGTGCCGGCGGCGCCGCGCGTTCAGCTCCCCGATCCCGTCGGCCGACGACCCGCTCGTCGCGGCCGCCCTGCCGGGTGTCGTCACGGGCGGTCACGGCCGAGGTTCGTCCATCACCGCTCGTCCTCGTCGTCGACGGGCGCCGGCCCCCGACCTCCCGACGGCCGGTCTCGCCGGAAGACCTGGCGAGCGTTGGAGCCATCGAAGACGCCCACGAAGCCTCGAGCCTCGAGCTGGTCGATGATCCTGGCGGCTCGGGCGTAGCCGATCCGGAGGCGACGCTGGAGGAGCGACGCCGAGGCTCGATCGTATTCCTGGACGACTGCGATCGCGTCGGGCAGCAGCCGGTCGGCGTCCTCGTCGGGGCCATCTTCGAGCTTGCCCGCGCCGTCGTCCTCGGTCTCCACGATCGCCAGGTCGTAGTGCGGCTCGGCCTCGGCCCGCCAGTGATCGCCCACCGCGGTGATCTCGCGGTCCGCCACGAAGACCCCCTGGAGGCGAATCGGCTTGGGCAGGTCGGCTGGCTGGAAGAGCATGTCGCCCCGGCCGATGAGGTCCTCCGCGCCGGGCGCGTCGAGAATGGTCCGCGAGTCGATCTGCGACGCCATGGCAAAGGCGATCCGGCTCGGGAAGTTGGCCTTGATGAGCCCGGTCACCACGTTCACCGACGGCCGCTGCGTGGCGAGGACGAGGTGGATGCCGGTCGCCCGGGCCTTCTGTGCCAGGCGCACGATCGGGTCCTCGACGTCCTTGCCCTCGCGCATCATCAGGTCGGCCAGCTCGTCGACGATGATCACCAGGTAGGGCAGCCGGTCCGCGGGATCGGCGCGCGATCTCGTTGTAGGCGACGACGTTCCGCGAGTTCGAGGCGGCGAAGCGCCGATAGCGCCCCTCCATCTCGTTGACCACCCAACCCAGGGCCGCCTTGGCGCGCTCGGGCTCGGTGATGACGGGCACCATCAGGTGCGGCAGCCCGTTGTAGGGGGCGAGCTCGACCCGCTTGAGGTCGACCAGGATGAGCCGCACCTCGTCAGGCGTCGCCCGGCAGAGCAGGCTCGTGATCAGGGCGTTCACCATGACGCTCTTGCCCGAGCCGGTCGCCCCGGCGATCAGGAGGTGGGGCATCTTGGCCAGGTCGGCCGCGCGCGCGTGGCCGGCCACGTCACGGCCCAGGGCGAAGGTCAGCTTGGAACCCGAAGCCCCGAAGTCGACCTCCTCCATGATCCGCCGCAGCGAGACGATGTTGAAGTCCTTGTTGGGGATCTCGAGACCGACGACCGTCCTTCCCGGGATGGGGGCTTCGATCCGGATCGTCCGCGCGGCGAGGGCCATCGCCAGGTCATCGGAGAGGCTCTCGATCCGGGAGACCTTGATCGATGGATCCGGCTCGACCTCGTACTGGGTCACCACCGGCCCGGCGTTCCAGTGTCGGACGTGAGCCGCGATGTTGAAGCTGGCGAGCTTGGCCACGATGATCGCGGCGTTCCGCTCGTGGTCCATCGGCGTGCCACCGTTGCCGGCCGCCACGTCGGCCAGCAGCGATAGGGGCGGGAGTCGATACGCCCGCCGCTCCCGCGTCGGCGGCGCATCGCCGGCGACGATGACGTCGTTCGGGTCGCGCGGGAGCGGCTCGCCCGCGTCGACCACCTGCCCGAGGATCCCTTCGACGCCCGGCGCCGCGCCGGCCAGGACCGCCGTTCCGGCGCCCGGAGGGGCCATCACCGGTGCCCCGATGGCGGCTCCCCCACCGCCGCCCTCCCCCATTGCCGGTGCGAACGTCGCCGAGACCGGTGCGGAACTGGGGATCGCGGTCGGGATGCCGGGTCGCTCATCGGTGCCGTGGCCCCGGCGAGAGCCGCCGGCGGGAATGTCCCATAGCCCGGGTTCTGCGGAACCGCGGCCGCTCGTCACGGACCGGCCGTTCGGCAGTCCGACGCCGGTCGGTGCGGCGGAGAGCGCGCCGCCGACCGCCCGCGCCGCGGCGCCGGCCGGCCGAACCAGGTTGCCGAGCGTCTGACCGAAGGCGACGACCACCCCGGCTGCGCCGAGGCCGACCAGGACGACGATCGCGCCCGGCTCGGTGACCAGCTTTCGCAGCGTGTCGGCGAGGACGATCCCGATCCGGCCGCCCGAGCGATCCGGGACGAAGGTCAAGAGCCCCAGGCTGGCGACGAAGAAGATCGCTCCGCCGAGGAGCTTGGCCGGCCAGTCGCGGCCGCACGCCTCGCGATCGCTCGACGTACACCCCGGCCAGCAGGAGCAGCACCGGGAGCAGCCAGCGACCGGTGCCGAACCAGGGAGCCACGGTGTTGATCCACCAGTCGGTCAGCGCGCCACGGCCGGGCAGCAGGAGGGCGATGAGGGTCACCGCCCCAAGCACGAGCAGGCTGATCGCGAAGAGGGAGCGTCCGATCTCGGCCGAGACGTGCAGCGGAGGCAGGCGGAAGCCGCTGCGCCTGCGGCGTGCGGGGCGTGACGGCGAACGGCCGGCCGGCGGCCGGCGACGGGTCGTCATCTAGATCTCCACGACGACCGGAAAGACCATCGGGCGTCGCTTCGTCTGCTCGTAGAGGTAGCGCGACACGCCGTCCTTGATCTGGCTCTTGAGGAGAGCGATCTCGCTGATGTGGTCGCCCGGATTCTCGATCGAGGCGAGGACCCGGTCGATGGCGGTCTCGATCATCGGATCGCGCTCGTTGCCGTGGACGAAGCCGCGGGTCACGATCTCCGGCCGGCCGATCACCTCGCCGGTCTGCTTGTCCACCGTCACCACGATCAGGAACATGCCGTCGTTGGCGAGGGCTCTCCGGTCGCGGAGGACGATCTCGCCGACATCGCCGACCGAAAGGCCGTCGACGAAGACGTAGCCTGCGGCGACGGGCGTTCCCCGCCGGGCCGAGCCGTCGGCCAGGATCTCGATCGGTTGGCCGTTCTCGATGATGAACACGTTCTCGGGGGCCACCCCGGTCTCGATGGCGAGCCGACCGTGCTGGACCTGCATGCGGAACTCGCCATGCATGGGGATGAAGTGGCGCGGCTTGGTGAGCCCCAGCATCAGCTTGAGCTCCTCCTGGCTCGCATGCCCCGAAACATGGGCCCGCCGGATCGCGTGATAGAGGACGTTGGCCCCGGCCTTGAAGAGGTTGTCGATCGTCCGGGAGACATACTCCTCGTTGCCCGGAATGGGACTCGCGCTGACGATGACCGTGTCGCCCGGCTGGATCTCGACGTAGCGGTGGTCCCGGTTCGCCATCCGGGCCAGGCCGGCCATCGGCTCGCCCTGGGCGCCGGTCGTGGCGATGACCAGGCGATCGTTGGGGATGTCGCGGATCTGCTCCTTGGACACGATCTGGGAGGCCGGGTACGTCAGGTAGCCGAGATCGCTGGCGATACGGAAGTTCTGTTCCATGGAGCGTCCGACGACGGCCACCTTCCGATCGAACGTCCCCGCCGCGTCGAGCACCTGCTGGATCCGGGCGATGTTGCTGGCGAAGGTCGCCACGATGACCCGCCCGTCGAGCGGCTCCATGATCTCGCGGAAGGCCTCCCCAACCGTCCGCTCCGAGGGCGTGTAGCCGGGGTTCTCGGCGCGGGTCGAGTCCGAGAGTAGGCAGACCACGCCCTCTGCCCCGAGGCGGGCGAGGATCGCGAAATCTGAGAGCTTGCCGTCGACCGGCGTGTGGTCGAACTTGAAGTCGCCGGTGTGGACGACGATCCCCACGGGTGTCCGCAGGGCAATCCCCATCGCATCGGGGATCGAATGGCCGATCCGGAACGGGATGACCCCGAACGGCCCGATCTGCAGCTCGTCGCCCGGCTCGAGCCCGACCAGCGGGTTCTTGTTGAGCTTGTGCTCCTTGACCTTGGTGCTCAGGAGGCCGCGCGCCAGCGTCGAGGCGTAGACCGGCACGCCCGGGAAGTCGGGCAGGATGTACGGGAGACCCCCGACGTGGTCCTCGTGGGCGTGGGTGATGAGGAAGGCCCGCACGTTGGCCCGCCGCTCCCGAAGGTAGCTCACGTCCGGGATGACGAGGTCGATGCCGAACATCTCCTCGTCAGGGAACATCAGCCCGCAATCGATCACCACGATGTCGTCGCCGTACTCGAAGACGTACATGTTCTTGCCGATCTCGCCGATCCCCCCCAGGGGGATGATGCGGAGGGGTGTGGCCGGGTCGGCAACGGAACGGCGGGCAGCAGGCATGATCAGAAGAGGGTCAGCTGGGGGTCGTCGCCGGCCGGGGCCGGCGACACCGGCAGGGCGGCATCGATCATCGCTGGTGTATTCGGCGAGGCCGAGGCCGGCTCGGCAGGCGCGACGACCGGTGCCGCCCCAAGGGGCACCTCGCCGTCCGGCCGTGCCGCGGCCTTTGAGCGGGCCAGCTCGCGTCGGGTCCGGGCGTCGAGGAGGGCGGCCGGGATGCCCTGCGCATCGTCGAGGAGCGTCTGCCGCAGCGAACCCTGGTGGAGGGCCGCGGCCGGGTGATACATGGCGAAGACGAGCCCCTCGGCCGGTCCGAGGGGGGTCGGACCGGGCGGGCCGTCCCGTGGGCGCCCCCGATGCGAACGCCAGGGAGGAAACTCCCCAACGAGTGCCGACCCAGGGTCACCACGAGCGCCGGATCCAGCGCCGCGAGCTGACGGGCCAGGTAGGACGAGCAGGCCGCGATCTCGTCGGCCTCGGGGTCTCGATTGCCCGGCGGGCGGCATTTCACGACGTTGGTGATGAAGACGTCGTCGCGGCGCCAGCCGACGGTTCCCAGGAGCTCGGTCAGGAACGCCCCAGCCGCACCCACGAACGGCCGGCCCTCGCGGTCCTCGTTGAAGCCGGGGCCTTCGCCGACGAGCATCACCTCGGTGTCAGGATCGCCCTCCCCGGGCACGGCCTGCGTGCGTCCCTGGTGCAGCCGGCAGCGGGTACAGGTCCGGACCTCGGCTGCGATCGCCTCGAGCGCGACTCGTCGCTCGCCGGGAGTCACACGGCGCCCCCGACGGCGGCCGCGCCGACCGGCACGCCGGCGCGCCCTGGCAGGCGGCACCCAGGCGCGGCTGACGAGGAGCTCGGCGATCTCCACCGCGTTGGTCGCCGCGCCCTTGCGGACGTTGTCGCTGACAACCCAGAACGCCAGGCCATGCTCGCACCGAGGGATCGCGCCGGACCCGACCGACGAAGACCTCGTCGCGTCCGGCCGCGTCGGTCGCCAGTGGGTAGACGTGGCGCTCGGGATCGTCCTGCACGACGACGCCCGGCAACGGCGGCGAACAGCTCGCGGGCTCGCTCCGGCGGCAGCGGGCGCGCGCGTCTCGACGTGGACGGCCTCCGGTGGCCCACGAAGACCGGGACGCGGACGGCCGTGCAGCGAGATCCGCAGGTCCGGCAGATGGAGGATCTTGCGACTCTCGGTGACGACCTTCCATTCCTCCCGCGAGTAGCCGTTCTCGAGGAAGACGTCGATCTCGGGCAGGGCGTTGAAGCGCGATCGGGTGCGGGTAGACGTTGGCGAGCTTAGGCGTCGCCTTCGGCGTGAGCGCGGATCTGGGCCTCCAGCTCGGCGATCGCCTCGGCGCCGGTGCCCGAGACGGCCTGGTAGGTGTCCACGATCGACTCGCTCGAGCCCGACCGAGTCCCGGAGCGCCATGAGCACCGGCACCAGCTGCATCGTCGAGCAGTTGGGGTTGGCGATGATGCCCTCGTGCGAGCGCCGCGTCTTCGGGGTTGACCTGGCTGACGACGAGCGGGACCTCCGGGTCCATGCGCCAGGCGTTCGAGTTGTCGATCACCGTCGCCCCTTGGCGCACCGCCAACGGGGCCAGCTCGCGCGAGACGTCCGTCCCGGCGGCGAAGAGGGCGATGTCGACGCCGTCGAACGCTGCTTCGAACGGCCTCCAGGATCGGCTGGTCCCGGCCGCCGACCGCTGATCGTCGTGCCCGCCGAACGCCCCGAGGCGAGCAGGCGCAGCTCGCCGACCGGAAACGCTCGCTCGGCGAGGACCTGGATCATGGTGCGACCGACGACGCCGGTGGCGCCGACGACCGCGACGGTCAAGGGAGACTGGGACATTCGGGACCTGGCTCCGCGTTCAGACGTGGGTCGTCGTGGGCACCGGGCCGAGTATAGCAGTGCGCCCTCGGGCCTCCGACGGCGCACTGATCAGCTGGGAGCCCTCCGAACAACCGGCCTACACGGGTTCCTTGGCCAGGTGGCGCTGCATGGCGGCCTTCCGGGAGAGGTTGACGCGGCCCTGGCGGTCGATCTCGGTGACCACGACCATGACCTCGTCGCCGACCGAGACGACGTCCTCGACCGTCGGGACGTGGTAGTCGGCGAGCTCGCCGATCCGGACCAGGCCTTCCTTGCCCGGCAGGATCTCGACGAACGCCCCGAAGGCCATGATCCGGGTCACCTTGCCCAGGTAGAGCGAGCCGACCTCGACCTCTCGGGTGAGGGACTCGATCCACTGGATCGCCTTGCGGGAGTTCTCGCCCGAGATGGCCGCGATCTCCACGGTCCCGTCGTCTTCGACGTTGATCTCGGTGCCGGTCTCCTCCTGGATCTTGCGGATCATCGAGCCGCCCTTGCCGATGATGTCGCGGATCTTCTCCGGGTTGATCTTGATGGTGATGATCCGCGGCGCGAACTCGCTCATCTCCGAGCGAGCGGCCGGGATGACCGCCAGCATCTTCTCGAGGATCGCCAGGCGGGCCGTGCGGGCCTTGGCGAGGCCCTCGCGGATGATCGCCTCGTTGATCCCCTTGACCTTGATGTCCATCTGGAGGGCGGTGATGCCGACCTCCGTGCCGGTCACCTTGAAGTCCATGTCGCCGAAGGCATCCTCCTTGCCGAGGATGTCGGTGAGGACCGCGAAGCGGCCGTCGGGCTCGCTGATGAGGCCCATCGCCGCTCCGGCGACCGGGGCCTTGATCGGCACGCCGGCGTCCATCAGGGCGAGCGTCGAGCCGCAGGTCGAGGCCATCGACGTCGAGCCGTTGGACGTGACGCACTCGCGAGACGAGGCGGATGACGTAGGGGAAGTCCTCCTGGTCAGGGAGGACCGGCAGGAGCGCTCGCTCCGCCAGGTTGCCGTGGCCGATCTCTCGGCGCCCGGGACCGCGCATCGGCTTGTTCTCGCCGGTGCTGTAGGGCGGCATGTTGTAGTGGTGGAGGTAGCGCTTCTCGGTCTCGGGGCTGATCGTGTCGATGCGCTGGACGTCCGAAGACGGCCCGAGGGTGGCGATGGTCAGGGCCTGCGTCTCGCCCCGGGTGAAGAGGCCCGAGCCGTGGGTACGGGCAGGAGGCCCACTTCGACCGAGATCGGGCGGATCTCGTCGAGGCCCCGGCCATCCATGCGGATGCCCTCGGTGAGGACGAGCTCGCGGACGGTCTTCTTGTGAACGAGCCCGAAGAGGCTCTTGCTGACCCGTGCCGTGCGCCGCGCCGTGTCGAGCAGCGCCTTCGGGTCCTGATCGGATGCCCGGGAGGCACGGACCGAGGCCGCGATCGCCTCACGGAGGGCATCGATGCGGACCGGCAGCTCGGCCGCGAAGGCGAGCAGGACGCCCGCGGTCGCCTCGGCATCCGGCAGGGCGCGGTGATTGGCGCTCAGCTCGACCCCGAAGATGCGGGCCAGAGTCTCGAGGCGGTAGTTCTCAAGGTCGGGGTACCCGTCGCGAGCGAGAACCAGCGTGTCCAGGTACCGTCCGGCCTCGAAGCGGGTGCCGTCGCCGAGGGCTTCCTCGAGGAAGGCGAGATCGAAGCCGACGCTGTGGCCGACGATGGTCGCGTCACCCGCGAAGGCGACGAACCGCGCGGCGGCGTCATGCGGCCTGGGTGCCCCGGCGATGTCCTCGGTGGTGATGCCGTGCATCTGGTGGCCGACGATCGGCCGGCCGGGGTCGACGTAGGTCGAGAAGCGGTCGACGATCGCCCCGTCTCGCACGCGCACGGCCGCCAGCTCGACCAGGTCGGCCTGCTTGGCGTCGGTGCCGGTCGTCTCGGTGTCGACGACGACGAACTCGCCGCCGTCCCGGACTGCCTTGACGAAGTCGAGCACCGAGCCGGTGCCCGGCTCGAGGAATGGAACCCGCTTGGGCTTGCCTACCGCTGCCTGCAGCTGCAACTGGAGGTCAATGAGCGGTTGGAGGGCCTGATGAGCGAAGAGGATGGCTTCCGCCATCACGTCCTCGGACAGGATCTTGGCGCCCGCCTCGACCATCATGATCGCATCACGCGTGCCAGAGACCACCAGGTCGAGCTCGGAGCTCCCGAGCTGGGTGGTCGTCGGGTTGATGACGAAGCGCCCGTCGATGCGACCGATGCGGACTGCGCCGATCGGCCCCTGGAACGGGATCTCGCTGATCGTCAGGGCAGCCGACGCGGCGACGGTCCCGAGGACGTCGGGGTCGTTCTCCTGGTCCGTCGAGAGGACCGTGATGACGACCTGGATGTCGTCCTTGTAGCCTTCCGGGAAGAGCGGGCGGATCGGTCGGTCGGTCAACCGAGCGGCCAGGATCGCCGCCTCCGATGGCCGCGACTCACGCTTGATGAAGCCGCCCGGGATCTTTCCGGCGGCGTACATCCGCTCCTCGAAGTCGACGGTGAGCGGGAAGAAGTCGAGTCCGGGGCGCGGTTCCGAACGGTTGGCCGTCCCGAGGACCATGGTGTCACCGTAACGGACGGTGACGGCTCCGCCGGCAAGGCGGGCGAGCTTGCCGGTCTCGATGGTCAGCGTTCGACCACCGAACTCCGTCTCGTAGACGTGGGGCACGGGGTTGCATCCTCCTAGCCGTGCTGGAGGACGGACCGGGGGCGCGTGAACCTGGCCGAGCGCCGGATGCCGGAACGGCCGCGTGGCCGTCCTGCGGATCGGGAGCTTAGCGGCGAAGTCCGAGCCGCGCGATGACGGCTCGGTAGCGCGCCGAGTCCCTTTTCACCAGGTAGGCGAGAAGGCGGCGACGCTGACCCACGAGCTTGAGAAGGCCGCGCCGGGAATGGTTGTCCCGCGGGAAGCTCTTCAGGTGCTCCGTCAGGCCCTTGATGCGCTCGGTCAGGAGCGCGATCTGGACCTCCGGGGAGCCCGTATCGCCGGGTTTGATCGCGAACTCACCGACGAGACGGTCCTTGGTTTCCCGCACGAGCGGCACTCGGTCCTCCGACACGAATTCTTGCTGTCCTTCCGATATCTCTGACCGAGGCATGCTAGCAGGCTTTGCGTTGCGGCGGCAAACGGCCCCGATCAGCCGACGAACGCAACCCGCAGGCGACGGCCGGGCGGCAGCCCGTTGCGGGCCAGAACGGTCAGCTCATCAGGGCCCGGGCCGACCATGGCCGTGGCCCGAACGGCGCCCCCGGGGCGAGCGGCGCCCGGCGACCAGGCCGGTTCTACCCAGGCCCGGTAGCGACCCGGCGGCGGCATTGCGACCGGCAGCTCGAACCGGAGTCCGGCGGTCCGCTCGTCGGGGATCGGGGCTGGCACCGCCGTGCCCGCCACGGCGACCGAGCGACCCAGCAGATGGCGGGCGGCGGCGAGCTCGCCCCGGCCGATAGCCGAGCGGATCTCGGTACTCCGGACAGGACGGCCGTCGAGCTCGAGGGGCGGCACGACCAGGACCCTGAAGCCGGCGGTCTCGCCGAGGCTCGCGATGGTCTCCGGGGTTCCCAGGCGGTCGTGGCCGAATGCGGCGTCAGGAGTCATGAGGAAGCCCGCCAGCTCAACGCGCGCCTGGATCTGGGCAATGAACGCCTCGAACGGCGTCATGCGCAGGGCCACGTCGAAGTGCTGCACGACCGCCACCTCCACCCCGGCCGCCGCGAGGCGCACCAGGCGCTCCGACGGGTCGCAGATCACCGGCGGCGCCGCGCCCCGAATGATCTCGTCCGGATGAGCGTCGAAGGTGACCACGGCCGGCCGGGCACCCACCAGCGCCGCCCCGCGCCGTAGCTGGCGGAGCAGGTACAGGTGACCACGATGCAGCCCGTCGAAGACGCCGACCACGATCAGGAGCCGACCCAGGCCCGGGTGGAGTGCCTCCATCCCGGGCACGAGTTCCAGGGACGCCGAGGGGTCACGCATCGATCCGCTCGACAATCGGCAGGCGGACGAGGACCTTCTCGGGCCTGATGCGGTCGCCGACCTGGACACCGATGGCGACGAGGCGGCCGTCGGCGCCGTAGAGACGGAGCGGGCCGCCCTCCCCCGCCGGATCGTCAGGTCCGCCAGCTGCGGCGCCGGCGCGCTGGTCGGCGGACACCGGGACACGGATGACTTGTCCCTGCACGATCGCGGCGAGGTCGTCAGCGGAGAGCTCCACGCGCGGCAGGCGTTCCAGACCGGTGTCGATGGGCAGCAGCCGCCAGCCAAGAGGCGGAGGGTCTGCCGCCGCCCGGATCTCGTCGAGCGAGTGAGCATCGGCCAGACGGAATGGTCCGCTCGCCGTGCGAACCAGGGCCCCCAGGTACGCGGCGCTGCCCACGGCCTCCCCCAGGTCCCGCGCCAGGGCCCGCACGTAGGTCCCGGCCGAGCACGCGACCTCGACGATGGCGATGGGTCGATCGGGATCGGACCCATCCCAGTCGGTGAGCTCGAGCGAAGCGATCGAGACAGTGCGGGGACTCAGCTCGGGGGTGAGCCCGGCCCGGGCCATGGCGTACGCTCGACGGCCTCCGAGGCGGACTGCGCTGTAGGCGGGCGGCGTCTGGCGGAAGGTGCCTCGGAAGATGCCCAGGGCGCCCTCGACCGCCACGCGATCCGGGGCGTGTCCCTCGGCCGGCGTCAGCTCCCCCTCCAGGTCGCCGGTGGACGAGGCGGCCCCGAAACAGACGGTCGCGCGATAGACCTTGGCGTCACCGAGGTGGTATTCGACGATCCGCGTGGCGGCTCCCAGGAAGAGCGGCAGGACGCCGCTCGCGAACGGATCGAGGGTTCCCCCGTGCCCAACCCGACGGGTGCCGGAAAGCCGTCGGACGATGGCCACGACGTCGTGCGACGTCGGGCCCGCCGGCTTGGCCACCACGAGGATCCCGTCGAGCGCCATGCCCCTCAGCGGTCGACGGCGGCGGCCAGCCTGGCCGCCTCGGCCAGCACGAGCGGCCGCGCCTCGGCGAGCGGGAGGGCGACCGTGGCCCCGGAGGCCCGGGCATGGCCGCCGCCGTCGAAGCGGCCGGCCAGCTCGATCGCGTCGACGCCGCCGGACCTGGTGCGGAAGCTGACCCGCGTCTCCGAGCCACGCTCCTTGAACAGGATCGCCACCTCCGCCTGGGCCGCCTGCGCTAGGAGGTCGATGATCCCCTCCGAATGGGCCGCTTCGGCACCGCTGCTGGTCAGATCGGCCTCTTCGAGGGTGGCCCACACCAGCCGCCCGCCGAGGGCCGTCTCGAGCCGCGCGAGGACTCGCCCGAAGAGCCGCAGCTGAGCCTCCGGCTTCGTCCGGTAGAGGCGCCGGGAGATGTCGCTCAGCGGCGCTCCGGCGGCGACGAGTGCCGCCGTGACGATCAGTGTTCGCGGCGTGGCATTGGGATGCTGGAAGGTGGCGGTGTCCATGACGATCCCCGCCATCAGCGTCGTGGCGAGGGTGCCACCGGCCGCGTCGAGGGGCACGCCGAGGCGGACCGCCAGCAAGGTCAGCATCTCGCACGTCGCCGCGCTTTCGGGATCGATCCAGTCGGCGGGGCTGCCGCCGTCGTTGGAGAGATGGTGGTCGATGCTGACGAGCGGCGCGGCCGCGAAGAACTCCCGGTGACGTTCAAGGACCGCGCCGACGCGAGCGAGGTCGGCGCAGTCCGACAGGACGACCAGATCGTAGTCTCGGCCGGGCTCCGGGTCGGTCGCGAAGCGGCTGACCTCCGGCAGGAACTCGTAGAGCTCCGGAATCGGATCGCTGCACACGGGCGTGGCGGAGCCGCCGAGCGCTTCGACGAGGTGGACGACCGCGAGTGAGCCGCCGAGCGTGTCCGCGTCGGGGTTCTCATGGCTGACGGCGAGCACGTTCCGCGCCTCGCGCAGGCGGCTGACGAGCGCCGCGGGTACGGCGGCGCTCAGCGCGGTGAGGTCCGGGGTCACCGACCGACCCCGCGATTGCGGATTCCGCGGGGGCTGGTCCTCGTCTTGCGGCGGCTTTGGGGCGGGCCGACGACCCCGGGCTCGGCCGGCTCCACGGCATCCCCCTCGTGGGGCAGCCGCCGAACCGGCGTGGGCAGGGTCTCGGCGACGCTCGCCTCATTGGGCTGGCGACCGGCCTCCAGGTCCTCCAGGATGCGCAGGACGCGGGTGCCTCGCTCGCTCGACGTGTCGAGCTCCACGTGCAACTCCGGGATCCGCCGCAGGCGGAGCCGGCTGCCGAGCTCGCGCCGGACGTAGGGCATCGCTCGCCCGAGGGCCGCCAGCGTCTGCCGGCGCTCGGCGGGCTGGCCGATGACGCTGACCCATACCCGGGCATGACTGAGGTCGGGGCTCGTCTCCACGTCGGTCACGGTGGCGAAGCCGACCCGAGGGTCGGAGACGTCCCGGGCGAGCAGGGCCCCGATCTCCTGGCGCAACAGCTCGTCGACCCGGTCGAGACGCTGGCTCACGGCAGCGTCGGCCTCAGCCGCTGACGGCCCGACTGACGGTCTGCTGCGTGACGCACTCGAGGATGTCGCCCTCGGCGACGTCGTGGAATGACGCCAGCCCAATCCCGCATTCGAAGTTCTGCTGGACCTCGCGGACGTCATCGCGGAAGCGCCGCAGGGACTCGATCCGGTCGGTGGCGACCACCCGCCCGCCACGGTAGACCCGCACGCTGCCGTTGCGGACGATGCGACCCTCGGTCACGTAGCAGCCGGCGATCACGGTGCCCTTCCCAACCCGGAACACCTGCCGCACTTCCGCCCTGCCCTCGACCTGCTCCACGAGAACGGGCTCGAGCATGCCCTTCAGGGCAGCGTCGATGTCGTCGGTGAGCTTGTAGATGATGTCGTAGAGCCGGACGTCGACGCCCTCCGCCTCGGCGGTGCGGCGCGCGGTCGGGTCGAGCTTGGTGTTGAACCCGACCACGATGGCATCCGAGGCGGACGCCAGCAGGATGTCGTTGTCGGAGATCTCGCCGGCGCCCTGGTGGAGGATGTTGATGCGGACCTCGTCGGTCGCCAGCTGCTCCAGGGCATGGGTGATTGCGCCGAGCGAGCCCGAGACGTCGCTCTTGAGAATGATCCGCAGCTCCTTGGTCTGACCGGCCTGGATCTGGCGGTACAGGTCCTCAAGGGTCGCTCGCCCGGAGCCTTCTCCACCCTTGGCCGCTACGCTGGCGCGGCGGGTCTCGACCATGGCCCGCGCTCCACGCTCGTCGCCGACGACCCGCAGGATGTCGCCGGCCTCGGGCACCTCGGATAGGCCCAGGACGACCGCCGCGGTCGAGGGGCCGGCTTTGCTGATCCGTTTGCCCGCGGCGCTCTCGAGGGCGCGGACCTTGCCGTGCGTGCCGCCCACGACGATGACGTCGCCGACCCGGAGCGTACCGGTCTGGACGATCGCGGTGGCGACCGGTCCTCGGCCCTTGTCCAGCTGAGCCTCGACGATCGTGCCGATCGCCGCACGCTTCGGGTTGGCCTGGAGCTCCTGAAGGTCGGCCACGAGGAGGACCATCTCGAGGAGCTCCTCGAGGCCTGTGCGGGCCTTGGCCGAGACGGGCACGAGGGGCACGTCGCCCCCGTACTCCTCGACGATAACGTTGGCCTCCGCCAGCTCGTTCTTCACCCGCTCGGGGTTGGCGTCCGGTTTGTCGATCTTGTTGAGGGCGATGATGATGGGGACCTTGGCCGCCCGGGCGTGCGAGATCGCCTCGAGGGTCTGGGGCATGACGCCGTCGTCGGCCGCGACCACGATGATCGCGATGTCGGTGACGCGGGCACCTCGGGCACGCATCGCGGTGAACGCCTCGTGGCCTGGCGTGTCGAGGAACACGATCCGCCGGCCGCCCTTGGTGACTTCGCTGGCGCCGATGTGCTGGGTGATGCCCCCCGCTCACCCGCCGCCACCGCCGTCGAGCGGATCGCGTCGAGCAGGCTCGTCTTGCCGTGGTCGACGTGACCCATGACCGTCACGATGGGGGCCCGTGGCTGGAGCAGCGCCGCCTCGTCCTGTTCGAAGAGGACCTCCTTGGTCGCCTCCGAGGTCGGCTCCTCCCGGTCGCCCTCGGGACCGGCGACTCCCGCGGTCGCCGCCTCGGCGACTTCATGACCGAGCTCGCTGGCCACGAGTGACGCCGTCTCGCGATCGATGAGCTGGTTGATGTTGGCGAAGATGCCGCTCCGAATCAGCTCGCGGATCACGTCGGCGGGGTTGACTCCCAAGCGATCGGCGAGGTCCTTGACGGTGATCGTCGCGGGCAGCTCGATCGGACCCCGGGCCGCTGGCTCGAGGACCGAGACCGGCGACTGGCCGGCCCCGTTGTCCCGCCGCGGCGGCTTGCGAGGGCCGCGCAGGTTGCGCGTGCCGCTCCTACTCCGTGCCACGGACTCCTCCTTCGTTCATCAGCTTCGGGGAAGATCGAGTGACGTCGCCAGCTCCGCCTGGAGCTCGGGCGGGATGGGGACGGCCAGGGCGCGGGCCAGGGCGCCTTTCGCCAGGGCGCTCCGGCGGCAGGCCGGATCGTTGCACAGGTAGGCCCCGCGTCCGGCCAGGCGGCCGCTGGGGTCGCGGACGACCCTGCCGTCGGGGGTGCGTACCACGCGCTCCAACTCCCGCTTGGGCCTCGCGGCGCGGCACGCCACGCAGGAGCGAGTGGGCGGCCGGCGCGTGATGCCTGCGCGGGCTACGACGACACCTCCTCGGAAGCCTTCTTGCGTGACACCCGCGGCTTGCGCGGCGCGGTCACTGGCTCGGCCTGCTCGGCCGGATTCGCGGCCGGGGCGGCCGGCTCGGGTACGTCCGCCGGGGTCGCCGCCAGGGGCGCCTCGAGCGCCGGCGCCTCCACCGCCGGGGTCGCCGCCAGGGGCGCCTCGAGCGCCGGCGCCTCCACCGCCACGGGCGGTACCGCTGGGCGCGCGGGCGGCTCGGCCGCGGCGACCTCGCCTCGCCCGGGTCGACCGGCGTCGCTCGCCGGGTTGTCGCTGCGGATGTCGATGCGCCAACCGGTCAGCTTGGCCGCGAGGCGGGCGTTCTGACCCTCCCGGCCGATGGCCAGGCTGAGCATGCGCTCGGGCACGGTCACGCTAGCGATCCGATGCTCTTCGTCGATCTTGACGTCGACGACCTGGGCGGGGCTGAGGGCGTTCGCCACGAACACGGCCGGGTCATCGTTCCAGGGGATGACGTCGACCTTCTCCCCACCCAGCTCGGCCACGACTGCCTGCACCCGCGCCCCGCGTTGCCCGACCGTCGCTCCGACCGGATCGAGGCCTTCCTGGCGTGAGGCGACACCGACCTTAGAGCGGCTGCCCGCCTCACGGGCAATGGCCTTGATCTCGACGGTCCCGGCGTGGATCTCGGGGACCTCGAGCTCGAACAGGCGCCGCAGGAAGCCCTTGTGGGTCCGGCTGACGTAGACCTGGGGACCCTTCGTCGAGCGTCTGACCTCGAGGACGTACGCCTTGACGTTCTGGCCGATCCGGTAGTGCTCCGTCGCCGACTGCTCGGTGGTCGCCAGGATCGCTTCCGCTCGGCCGACGTCGAGGATGATCCCCCGCGGCTCGACCCGGTTGACCGTGCCGGTGATCAGCTCGCCCTCACGGCTCGCGTACTGGTCGAAGATGACATCGCGCTCCGCCTCGCGAAGGCGCTGGAGGACGACCTGCTTGGCGGTCTGGGCGTGGATCCGGCCGAAATGCTCCGGGTCGAGCTGCTCGGTCTCGACGAGGTCGCCGACCTGGGCGTCGGTCTGGTGGGCGCGGGCCTCTTCGAGAGTGATCTCGGTCGCCGCATCCTCGATCTCGGCGACGACCCGACGAGCCCGGAACACGCTGATCCGCCCGCTCTCCGCATCGATCCGAACGTGGACGTCCTCGTCGCCCCCAAAGCGCCGATAGGCCGACTGGATGGCCTCTTCGACAGTCCGCACGAGGTGCTCGCGGGGAACGCCCTTCTCCGCGTTGAGCTGCAGGAGGGCGCCAATGAAGTCTCGGCTCACCTTCTGCCTCCCTCTGCCGCTCAGGGCCCACTCACAAAGAAACGTGGGGGTCACCCACGTCTACGGAGCGGCCGTCGAATGTCAGGCGGGAGTATACACCCGGGCAGGTGGACGCTCAAGAACGGCCGGGGGCCCGATACCGTCGCTCCACGTAGGTTTCCAGGAGACCGATGAACTCGGCCACGATCGCATCCCCTCGCAGCGTGCGGTCCAGCTTCCCGTCGACGAAGACCGGCGCCACGGGCTCCTCGAACGTGCCCGGCAGGCTGATCCCGATGTCGGCGTGCTTCGACTCGCCGGGCCCGTTCACGACGCAGCCCATGACCGCAACGCGCAGCTCCTCGACGCCTGGGTGATCCAACCGCCACACGGGCATCCGGTCGCGCAGGTACTGGGTGATGTCGCGGGCCATCTCCTGGAAGAAGGTGGAGGTCGTTCGGCCACAGCCCGGACAGGCCGAGACCTGGGGCATGAAGCTCCGCAGCCCGTTGGACTGCAGGATCTGCTGGGCGACCTCCACTTCCAGCGCCCGGTCGGCGCCCGGCTCAGGGGTGAGCGAGACGCGGATGGTGTCGCCGATCCCCTCGGCCAGCAGGAGGCTCAGGCCGGCCGTGGACGCCACAATCCCCTTCGTCCCCATGCCGGCCTCCGTGAGGCCGAGATGGAGCGGGTAGTCCGAGGCCGCAGCGAGGCGCCGGTAGACGTCCACGAGGTCCGCCACGCCCGAGACCTTGGCCGAGAGGATGATCCGGTCGTGGGCCAGGCCGGTCTCCTCGGCCAGCTCCGCCGAGCGCATCGCCGAGGCGACCATCGCCTCGATCATGACCTCGCGCGCGGCCCGAGGCTCGGCCAGGCGGGCGTTGGCCTCCATCAGCTCGGTGAGCAGCTGCTGGTCGAGCGAACCCCAGTTCACGCCGATCCGGACCGGCTTGTCGCGGTCGATGGCCACCCGCACGATGGTCTGGAAGTTCGCGTCATGACGCTTCGCACCGACGTTGCCCGGGTTGATGCGGAACTTGGCGAGCGCGTCGGCGGCTTCGGGGTACTCCACGAGGAGCTGGTGGCCGTTGTAGTGGAAATCGCCGATGACCGGGACCTCGACGCCGAGATCCCGCACCTTGCGGACCATCTCCGGGACCGCGGCCGCGGCAGCGTCCGTGTTGACCGTGACTCGCACCAGCTCGCTGCCGGCCGCGGCGAGCTGGGCCACTTGGAGGGCGGTCGCATCGGCATCGGCCGTGTCGGTGTTCGTCATCGACTGAACAACGATCGGCCACTCGCTCCCGACGGACACCTCGCCGACGTCCACGGTGACGGTCGGTCGCCGCCGTGGCACGGAGCGCTCGGCGCTCGGGGCGACCTCGGTCATTGCCCGCCCACGACCCCGATCTGGCGCAGGACGTCGAAGTAAGTGATCCAGATCAGGAACCCGAAGAGGAACACGAAGCCGACCAGGTAGGTCAGGCGCTCTGCGCCCTGGCTGATGCGGTTGCCGGCGACGCGCTGGAGCACCAGGACAGCCATCCGTCCCCCGTCGAGTGGCGGCAACGGCAGGATGTTCACCAGCGCCAAATTCGCCGACAGGATCCCGGCCAGGTACAACGTGAACACCAGCCCCAGCTGCCAGAAGACTTGCCCGACCTGAACGGCGATCCCGACCGGTCCGGTCACCGGCGGCGCCTCCGTCGGGTTGCGGATGATCGACCCGGCCAGCTGGCCGAGACCGTCGAGGATCAGCCGGAAGGCGCCCGCTGTGCGATCCCAGGCCAGCCCCAGGGCGGCCGTCGGCGATTGGGTGATGTAGTCGCCGGCGGGCTCGAAGCCGAGGCCAGCGATGCCCAGCGCACCGTGCTGCGCATCGATCTCGGCTACCGTGCGGAGCGTGACGGCCACCTCCGAGACCGTACCGTCGGTGTGGCGGACGGTCAGCTGGGCCGCCTCGCCGGCGCGACCCCGGAGATCATCGAGCAGAGCCTGCGGACCCTGGAAGAAGTCGTAGCGCCGCCCGTCGACGGTGAGGATAGCGTCGCCGCCGCGCAGCCCGACGCCCGCCGCGGGCGAACCGGCCTGGACGTCCGTGAAGGACAGGCGGCCCGTCGGGGTGGCCAGCCAGGCGATCCCGAAGAAGATGACGAACGCGAGCAGGAGGTTCATCACGACGCCGGCCACCAGGACCAGCAGGCGCACGAGAAGTGGGGCCCGAGCGAACGCCCGAGGGTCGTCGGAATCGCCGTCCTCGCCCTCCAGGCGAACGAATCCTCCGATCGGCAGCCAGTTGAGGGTGTAGAGCGTCTCGCCCTCCGAACGGAGCACCCTGGCCCGCGGCGGGAAGCCGATTCCGAACTCCAGGACCCGGATCCGCGCCAGGCGGGCCGTCACGAAATGGCCCAGCTCATGGATCACGACGAGGCTTCCCAGGATCGCCAGGAACAGGACGATGGTGATCGCCGACTGGAGCAGCTCCATCTACAACGATCCGCCGAAGGCCGCCCGGACCTCGCCGTCGAGCGTTACGAGCTCGCCCAGCGCCGGCGCCTGGTCCCCGGGCCCGAACCGCTCGACAGCTGCCTCGAGGAGCTTCGGGATGCCCATGAACTCGAGCCGCCCGGCCAGGAATCGGGCCACGGCGACTTCGTCGGCCGCGATCAGGACGGCACTGGCGCGGGAGCCGATGCGGCCAGCGTGGCGGGCGATCGCGAGGGCCGGAAAGCGCCCTTCGTCAGGCGCCCGGAAGCCGAGGACGGCGGCAGCCACCAGGTCGGGAGGCACCGCTCGGGACGGCCGTCGGTCGGGATACGTGAGGGCGTACTGGATGGGAACGCGCATGTCGGGGGTGCCCAGCTGGGCCTTGAGCGAGCCGTCGACGAAGAGGACGGCGGAGTGGACGACGCTCTGGGGGTGGATGACGACCGAAATCGCCTCGTCCGCGACATCGTACAGCCAGCGCGCTTCGATCACCTCCAGGCCCTTGTTGGCCAGGGTCGCCGAGTCGACCGTGATCTTGGCCCCCATCCGCCAGGTCGGGTGTCGCAGGGCGAGCTCGGGCGTGACCGCCGCGAGCTCCGCCGGCGTCGCATCGAGAAAGGGCCCGCCCGACGCGGTCAGGACCAGCCCGGCCACCGCGGCCTGGCGCTCGCCGGCCAGGCACTGCCAGATCGCCGAATGCTCGGAGTCGATCGGCCGCAGCCAACCGAGGGGGCTCGCCAGCGGACTGCCGGGATCGCGCTGGGCCGCCCGTACCGCTGCGGCACGCGCGAGCGGCATGACCAGATGACCGCCCGCGACCAGCGTCTCCTTGTTGGCCGTAGCGACGATCTTGCCCGCCTCGAGTGCGGCGATCACCGGCCCCAGACTGACCAACCCGCCGGTGCCCACCACGACCAGGTCGACGTCCTCTCGCGTGGCCAGCTCCTCGAGTGCGCTCGGTCCGTCCACGACCCGCACCCCCGGGGGCAGGTCCAGGCTTCCGGCGCCGCCGGCCGCGAGTGCAACGGCCGCGGGGCGCAGCGCCCTCGCCTGCTCCTCGAGCAGCCGAGCGTTGGCGCCCGCGGCGAGTGCGACGATTCGAAACGCGTCGCTCAGCCCACCCAGCACGTCGACGGCCTGGCGTCCGATCGAGCCGGTGGAGCCCAGGACCGCCACGCCCCGGGGTTGGAGCCGCCCGTCAGGCGCGGAGGACGACGACGGCATAGAGCGTCACCACCGGCGCCGCGAAGAGGAACGAGTCGATTCGGTCGAGGATCCCGCCGTGGCCGGGCAACAGGGCACCCGAGTCCTTCGCCCCGGCCGCTCGCTTGAGCATCGATTCGGCGAGGTCGCCGGCCTGGGCGGCGGCGCTGACGAGTGGACCGACCATGAGGCCTTCGAGCGGGTTCCGTCCGAGGCCCCAGGCGCCAACCGCTGCCACGACCGAGGCCACCGCCACGCCACCGACCAGTCCCTCGAGGGACTTCGAGGGCGAGAGGTGGGTGAGGAAGTGCCGCCGCCCGAAGCGGACGCCGAAGACGTAGGCGCCCGTGTCGAACGACCAGACCGTCAGGATCAGGAGCAGGACCCAAGCGCGACCGGCGCCGAGCGGCATGAGGCCCGATCCCTGCGGCAGGGCCGGTGCAGCCTCCCAGAGCCGCACGACGAAGGCCAGCAGGCCCACGTACAGTGCCCCGAAGACGGTGGTCGCCCACACTTGCAGGCCGTCGCGCGGGTCACGCCAGCTGAACGCCCCGACTCCCGCCACGATGACCAGGAGAGCCACGACCAGGCCAACGCGCACGACCG
Organism: uncultured Chloroflexia bacterium; assembly: GCA_963712585.1. GTDB lineage: Bacteria > Chloroflexota > Limnocylindria > Limnocylindrales > CSP1-4 > CAVQIH01. Next base: position 97,269 of record CAVQIH010000009.1, on the reverse strand, counting down.
GGCCTCCCCCGACCGCCGCGTCGGCCACTGCCGCGATCGCTCCAAGCGTCCCCAGGACGGGGATCGCCTGGTAGCCGGCGGCCTTCAACAGGGCGAAGGCCTCCATGGCAGCTACGGCCACGGCCAGACCGACGGCCAGGGCCAGCCAGGGCTCCCCGAGCGCCAGCGGCACGAAGACCACGGGGACGATGACCAGGACGCTCCTCGCCCGGTCGGCCAGCACGTGGTTCCTCAGCGCCCGAAGCGCCGGGTTCGCCGCGCGAATTCGACGAGCGCAGCGTCGAAGGCTTCGGGACCGAAATCGGGCCACAGCACCGGGCACGAGTAGAACTCGGCGTAGGCCGATTGCCAGATCAGGAAGTTGCTCAAGCGTTGCTCGCCGCCGGTCCGGATGACGAGATCGGGATCGGGAGTGCCAGCCGTGTAGAGCGCGCCTGTCAGGGTCGCCTCGTCGATGGCCGACGGCGCGATGCCGCTCGAGACGATCTGGCGGACCGCGTCCACGATCTCGGTCCGGCCAGCGTAGTTGAAGGCGATGTTGAGGAGCAGCCGCCCTCCGCCCGCGCTCGCCTCGAGCGCTTCCACGATCGAGCGGCGCGTCTCGGCCGGCAACTCCTCGAGGCGTCCCAGCAGGCGGACGCGGACCCCTTCGCGGATCAGGGCCGGTGGTCTCGTCCCGGATCGCCGATTCGAGAAGGCTGAGGAGTCCCGCGACCTCCTCGTCGGAGCGCGCCCAGTTCTCGCGACTGAAGGCGTACAACGACAGGATCGGAACGCCCCGTCGCACGACATGCCGCAGCAATCCGCGGATCGCCTCGACGCCGGCAGCATGGCCCTGCAACTCGGGCAGCTCGTGCTCGCGGGCCCAGCGCCGATTGCCGTCCATGATGATGGCGACATGGCGGGGCAGGATGTCGAGATCGGATGCGCCGTCCCCGTCCGAGTCGCCGACGGTCTGGAATCCCCGCCCGACGGCGTCGTCGACGCCGAGCTCAGGCCGAGCAAGCGGTCCGCGGGACACTAGACCTCGAGGACCTCCTGCTCCTTGTGTTCACCGAGGCGGTCGATCTCGGCGATGTGGCGGTCGGTCAGCTTCTGGAGTCCCTCCAGCTCCCGGTGCGCCTCGTCGGCACCGACCGTGCCCTCGCGCTCTTCGTGCTTGATGGCATCAGCAGCCTCGCGCCGGAGATTCCGGATCTCCACGCGGGCCTCTTCCATCCGCTTGTGGACGAGCTTCACCAAGTCGCGACGTCGCTCCTCGGTCAAGGGCGGGATATTCAGGCGGACGACCGTGCCGTCGACGTTGGGGGTGAGGCCGATGTCGCTGCGCAGGATCGCCTTCTCGATCGCCCCGAGGACACCCCGATCCCACGGCTGGATGACGATCTGATGCGGCTCGGGGACGCTGATCCCCGCCAGCTGATTGAGCGGCGTCTGGGTGCCGTAGTACTCGACGTGGAGGCGCTCCACGAGCGCCGTCGACGCGCGGCCGGTCCGAATCCCCTGGAAGTCGCGCTCCATCACCTCGACCGCGCGGGCCATCTTCGGCTCGACGCCCGCCAGGACCTGGCTGCTCATCGTGCAGCACCTCCCGAGATGAGAGTACCGACCGTCTCCCCGCGCGCGACCCGGGTGACGTTGTCGGCCTGGTTGAGGTCGAAGACGACGATCGGAAGGTCGTTCTCCATGCAGAGTGACACGGCGGTCGCGTCGAGCACCTGGAGCCGATCCCGCAACAAGTCCACGTACGTCAGGTGATCGAAGCGACTGGCACCCGGCGTCGTGAGGGGGTCCGCGTCGTAGACGCCGTCCACCTTGGTGGCCTTCAGGAGGACCTCTGCCCCGATCTCGACCGCGCGCAGGGCCGCGGCGGTGTCGGTCGTGAAGTACGGGTTGCCCGTGCCGGCGGCGAGGATCACCACCCGGCCCTTTTCCAGGTGGCGCACGGCTCGCCGGCGGATGTACGGCTCGGCGACCTCGTTCATCGCGATCGCGCTCATGACCCGTGTCGGGACGCCGGCTCGCTCCAGGGCGTCCTGCAGGGCGAGACCGTTCATCACCGTGGCCAGCATCCCCATGTAGTCGCCGGTCGCTCGGTCCATTCCCCGGGCCGCCGCGGCCAGACCTCGGAATATGTTCCCCCCGCCGACCACGATGCCCATCTCGACGCCCAGCCCGTGGACCTCGGCGACCTGAGCCGCGATGAAGTTGCAGAATTCCGGGTCGACGCCGTACTGGCGGGCGCCTAGCAGCGCCTCCCCGGATAGCTTGAGGAGGATCCGCCGGTAACGAAGCTGGCGGCGGTCGGGCGAGACGACCCCGCCGTCGTCGCTCACAGCTCCTCACCGAGGGTGTAGCGGACGAAGCGCTGCACCCGGATGTTCTCGCCGATGGTGGCGATCCGAGCGGTGACGAGCTCGCGGACGGTCAGCTCGGTGTCCCGGAAAGGCTGCTCGAGCAGGACGACCTGCGCGTACCACTTCTTGAGCTGACCCTCGACGATCTGAGCCCGGATTGCCTCCGGCTTCTTGCTGACCGCCTCGTCCTCCAGCAGCGCCGCGCGCTTCGCGGCCAAGTCCGCGTCCGGGATGCGATCGACGTCCACGTAGAGCGGGGCGAGGCCGGCAACCTGCACGGCAAGCTCGCGGACGAGTCGCTGGAACTCGTCCGTGCGGGCAACGAAGTCGGTCTCGCAGTTGACCTCGATCAGGACGCCGACGCGGCCGCCCGGATGGATGTAGCTCGCGATCGTGCCCTCACGCACCACGCGATTGGCCTTCTTCGCGGCAGCTGCCTGACCGCGCTCTCGGAGGATGGCGACGGCCTTCTCCAGGTCGCCGCCGACCTCTTCGAGGGCGCGCTTGCAGTCCATGAACCCCGCGCCCGTTTGCTCGCGCAGCTGCTTCACGAGCTCGGCGCTGATGCTCGCCATCTTGCCTGGTCTCTCCTGTCGTTCGCCGGTGTCCCGAGCCCGGCACTGCCTCCGTACGAGTGGTGCGTCAATCGACCGCGGGCGGGACGTCGTCCGGCGACACGTCGAGACTCTCGAGCACGTCTTCCTCGGTCGGCGGCGCAGGCGCCCGTCGAGCGGCCGGCAGCAGCTCATCCTCGTCGAGGTCAGGCTCGAAAGTCAGGGCGCCGCCTGCCTGAAGCGCGGCCACGAGCGCTTCGGAGGGTGCCTCCTCGAGCTCAGGCTGCACGGGGATCTCGATTTCGGGTTCCTGAACCACCCGCATCTGGCGTTCGCGCGCGCCCTCCAGTGCAGCATCCGCGACGAGTGTGCAGAGCAGCCGGATCGCGCGGATCGCGTCGTCGTTCGCAGGGATGATGTAGTCGAGCTCGTCGGGGTCGACGTTCGTGTCGCCGGTCCCGACGACCGGGATCTCCAGCTTGCGGGCCTCGGTGACCGCGATCCGTTCGCGGGCCGGGTCGACGATGAAGACCATCCCCGGCAGGCGCTTCATCCGGCGGATGCCCCCGAGGGTGAGATCAAGCTTGCGGAGCTCCTCGCTCAGCTTGGCCGCCTCCTTCTTGGTCAGCCGATCGAAGTCACCGGCAGCGCGGCGAGCCTCAAGCTGCTCGAGGAGCCCGAGCCGCTTCTTGATGGTCACGAAGTTCGTCAGCATCCCGCCCAGCCAGCGCTGGTTGACGTAGGGCTGGCCGGCCCGATCCGCTTCCTGGGACACCGGTTCCTGGGCCTGCTTCTTGGTCCCGATGAAGAGGATCGCCTCGCCGCGGGCGGTTGTCTCGCGCACAGCGGCCAGGGCGACGTCCAGGCGCTTGACGGTCTGGGCTAGATCGATGATGTGGATCCCGTTGCGCTCGGCGAAGATGTACGGGCGCATCTTGGGGTTCCAGCGGCGAGTCTGATGTCCGAAGTGGACACCGGCCTCCAGCAGCTGCCGCATCGACACGGACGGCACGGACTGACCTCCTGTTCGGTTCTTCCTCCGCGCGGCTCACCCGGGGACCGATCCACGGCCGTTCGTCGCCGAGGGTCAGCACCGTCCCGGGAAAGGGGGGTCCGCGCGTGCGAGCTGGCGCCGCCGCAGTGCGGCTGGCGCGTGGCCGCCGGGAGACGGCCGGCGCGAGTGTAGCACAGCAAACCGCGCGCTCAGCCTCGCCCGACGTGCCGGTAGTGGCGCATCCGAAGACCGGCCTCTTGTGCCCCCGGTGGCTCCACGGCCACCAGGTCGACCCGCCCGGGCAGGCATGGCAGGGACACGCCGTCCGGGAGCCGGCTGGCCGTCAGGAGCGCGGACAGCGCCAGGCGGAGGCCCCTCCGCTTCCGCCAGCCGACGGTCTCCTCGGGAAGCCCGAAGTCACGACGTGAGCGCCAGCGCACCTCGACGATGACCAGGGTGGCCGGAGGACCCGGGTCGACGGCCACCACGTCGAGCTCCTGTCGGCCGACCCGGACGTTTCGACCCAGGATCGTCCAACCGGCTGACGCGAGGCGGTCGGCCACCAGCGCCTCAGCTCGGTCGCCCGCCAGCTGGGCAGCCGTGCGCGATCGTCCGGAAGGCGTCTCGGTCACCGAGCCATGGTCCACCGCACGACTCACCGCCCGCTTATTCGACGATCCGGGCCCCCGTGAGGATGGCCGCCAGCGGTGCGGTCGCTTGCTCGGCCGCCACTGCCCCCGGTGGCTCGAGCTCCAGCAGGCCCAGCACCTGCTGATCGCCGGCAATCAGGGCCTGCAGCGCCGGGAAGCTCCGCCGATGGAACGGCGACAGCCCGTGCCGCCGGATCGCGTCTCGATGCTCCCGGGTGGCATAGCCGGCGTTGTGTTCCCAGCCGTAGACGGGGTAGCGGGCGGCGAGCAGCGTCATCAGCCGATCGCGCACCACCTTGGCGATCACCGAGGCACAGGCGATCGAGTAGCACCGCGCGTCGCCGTCAACGATGGCCGTGTAGGCGCCGACATGGTCCTCGAAGTCGGCGATCCGGAGGCCGTCGACGAGGACGTGGTCGTGGCCACCGAGGCGCGCGCTGACCCGGGCGATGGCCCTCCGCATCGCGAGATGGTTGGCGTGGTAGATGTTCAGCCGGTCGATCTCTCCGACCGAGGCCGCTCCGACGCCGACAGCGAGGGCGCGGCGACGAATGACCACGGCCAGCCGCTCGCGCTGGGCGGCCGAAAGCGTCTTGGAGTCACGCACGCCCTGGATCGGGCGGCAGCCGGGTCGCATGACGACCGCGGCGGCCACGACGGGCCCGCTCGTGGGCGCGACCCCGACCTCGTCAACGCCGACGATTCGTGCGGAGCCCTCGCGCCACAGGGCTCGCTCGAAGCGCAGCGTCGGGACCGGGACGGCCATCACCCAACAGGGTAGCCCAGCTCGCCCTCGCGGTGCCCAGGAATCGAGCGACCCCGCCGCGACGGCGGGGTCGTGCGTGCGGGCGCGGCCCGTCAGGCGCTCGGCGTCGTCTGGCGTCGCTCCCTGAGTGTGGCGGCCTTGCCGATGCGCTTGCGGAGGAAGTACAGCTGCGCCCGGCGGGCCACACCGTGGCGGACCACTTCGATCTTGTCGATCCGCGGGCTGTGGATCTTGAAGGTGCGCTCGACCCCAACGCCGCTGGCGATTCGGCGAACCGTGATGGATCGCGTGATCCCGCCGCCTCGCAGGCGCATCACGACTCCCTCGAAGACCTGGATCCGCTCGCGATTGCCCTCGACGACCTTGGCCGAGACGCGCACGGTGTCGCCCGTGGCGAGCTCCGGCAGGTCCGTACGGAGCTGGTCCTTGGTGATGTCGTCGAGCAGGTTCACGGAGCGTCCCACTTCTCAGTGCGGCAGCAGCAAGCTGCGGTGGTCGGGCAGGAGGAAGACGGCCGTTCGGGACGACCGACGGCGGAGTATAGCACGGGGCCGGTGCCCGGCGGACAGCGCGCGGCCGGTGCGGGGGGCACCCGACAGCCTCACCTCAACGACGCTCTTCGGCCCTTACCTCCTCGAGGAGACGCCGGTCCTCGCCGCTGAGCTCGAGGTCGGCGAGCATGTCGGGGCGCCGCTCCAGCGTGCGTCGGAGGGCCTCACGGCGACGCCAGCGGCGGACGGCTCCGTGGTCGCCGCTCGTCAGGACCGCCGGTATCCCCTGGCCGCGGAACTCGGCGGGGCGGGTGTAGTGGGGGTACTCGAGGAGGCCCGAGCTGAACGACTCCTCGTCCGTCGAAGCTTCGTCGATGGCGCCGGGCAGGAGCCGCAGCACCGCATCAATCACCAGGAGGGCCGGCAGCTCGCCCCCCGAGACGACGAAGTCACCGACCGAGACCTCGAGGTCGACGAGCGCCCGGATGCGCTCGTCCACGCCTTCGTAGCGGGGGCACACGAGGACGAGGTGGGTGCGACCGGCCAGCTCGGCGGCTCGCGCCTGGGTGAAGGGCTCGCCAGCGGGATCGAGGAGGACGACCGTGGACTCCGGACGGCGGAGCGCATCCAGCCCGGCCGCCACCGGCTCCGGCCGCAGGACCATCCCTGCCCCGCCGCCGTACGGCGCGTCGTCGACCGAGCGATGTCGACCGAGCCCCCATCGTCGTAAGTCGTTGATGCGCACAACTGCCAGGTCCCGATCGAGGACCCGACCGGGGATGCTCTCGGCGAGAGGCCCTTGGAACATCCCGGGGAAGAGGGTCAGGACGTCGATCTCGAGGGTCACCGCGGCGACGAGTCCTCCTCGGATCCCTCGGGGGCCTCACGACCGGGCTCGGCGCCCCCGATGGGGTCGGGCACCAGGCCGATGGCAGCCGGGTCGACCACGAGCTCGCCCGCCGCGGGATCGAATCGCTCGATCAAGGCCCGCACCATCGGCAGATCGAACTCCCCGCGCGGTCCGCCGCTCACGACGAGGACCTCCGTCCCACCGGTCCGGTAGACGTCACGGACGGACCCGAGCGCGGACCCGTCGGGCGCCCTGACCTGGAGCCCGATCAGCTCGTGCCAGTACCAGGCACCTTCCCCAGACTGCTGCCGGGGAGGCACGGTCGCCTCCAGGTAGACGCCCCGCAGGGACTCTGCAGCGGTTCGGTCGGGTACCTCTGCGAAGCGGACGCGGAGACCGCGCCCATCGGGCTCCGCCTCCACGATGGTCAACGCGGCCGGCAGTCCCTCGCGGTGGAGGCGGGCTCCGGGCGCGAACCGTTCGTCGGGCCGATCGGTGAGGACCTCGACCCGCACGGCGCCCCGCAGGCCGTGCAGGCCCCGCACGAGGCCGACGACCAGCCGCTCGCCGGCAGGCGGCGATCCGCTCAGACGATCTCCAGCGAGAACGACTCGCCCTCTCGGGCGGCCATCACCTTGAGGAGCGTCCGGAGGGCTTTCGCCACACTGCCGTTGCGGCCAATCACCTTGCCCATGTCGTCCTCGGCGACCTGGAGCTCGATGACGCTGCCGCCGGGCTCCCGGTGAACGGTGACCTTGACGGCGTCGGGGTCGTCGACCAGTGAGCGAGCGACGAACTCGACGAGATCGGGCGCTGCCATGACCTCTCCCCTACTTGGCCGGCAGGACGCCGGCGCCGCGGAGCAGGCGGGCCACCGTGTCCGAGGGTTGGGCTCCCTTGGCGATCCAGGCCTTCACCTTCTCAGCGTCGATGACGAACTCAACCGGATCGGTCCGCGGGTTGTAGTGGCCGAGGGTCTCGATGGCCCGACCGTCCCGGGCGGCGCGGCTCTCGGCCACGACCACCCGATAGGCCGGCTGCTTGGTCGCGCCGACGCGCGTGAGGCGGATTCGGACTGCCATGTCGGGGTTTCGTTCCTCCTTGTGGCCTCGGCTGAGTGGATCAGTGGAAGGTGACGACGAAACGGGCCGTCATCATCTCGCCGGCCATGGTGGAGCTCAGGGCGAACCCACCGACCGGCTCGAGATAGGGACGGATGTCGCTCTCGTAGCGCGATCGCTGGTCGCCGGTCAGCTGCCCGGAGTCGACGACGAGTTGCACGATGCCGGGCACGTCGAGGTACGCCTGGCCGTTGTTCCTGGCGCCGGCCCGCTCGATGGCCGTCTTGTAGGTGGCCTGGTCGGCTAGCGAGCCGCCTGGCTGGGTCTCCAGCACGTGTTTCACCCAGGCGGCGCCGACGCCGACGATGAAGAGCCCCCGCTGGTTGGTGTACGCGATCTCGATCGTACCGACCGTTCCCGACAGGGCATCCACGCCCGGGCCGCCGAGCGTGCCCGCGCTGCTGTACAGGCCCGACAGCTTGGTTGGATCGATCGACAGGGTGACGATCGAGCCGTCCCCATACGCCTCGTCACCGACCGCAAGGGCGCCGTTCGTGCTAGGCGCGGCCAGGGCGAGGATCGTTCGGACGGCTCCGAGTCGCTGCTTCGCGGCAGCCTCGTCCTTGACCTCGACCACGAGGCCACCCGAGAGGTCGCTCCCACTGCCGCTAACGACGATCGCGCTATCGCCCATCCAGGCGAAGAACGTGTCGACGTCGCCACCGAGTAGGGGCCCCACGTCTTCCAGGTTGCCCATTCCCTGGAGCTGCTCGCCCAGGCCGGGCAGCGTGGCGAGCTGGCCGAGGCCGGCCGTGATCGCGGCTCCCACGTTGCGGACCTCGATTGCCGCAAGGGTATCGGCCGGCAGCCGAGGAGCAAGCGTGCTCACGCGCGCGTCGGTCGCCGGTGTGCCCGCGGGCGCGGGCATGGCAGCGTCGACGACGAGCGCGTCACTCTCCGCCCGCAGCGTCGCCGTCATCCACTCCGGGACCTTGGCGAGAACCTCGGGCGTCAGGACCGAGGCGTCGACGCCCGGCAAGCCGGCCGCCACAACGGCGTCGACGTACCGCTTGAGTGGCAGGAAGAGGAAACCGAGGTGGTCGCCGGGGATCGCCTTCTGGGCGGCCCTGAAGGCGTCGGTCGAGCCAAGATTCGCCCCCGTCTTCGCGTCCAGCGATGCCTTCACCGACGCGAGATCGCCCAGGACCACGACCGAGCCGCTGACCGTGTACCCGTACGAGACTCCGCTCGACTCCCCGACCGTCAGGGTGACGCCTCCATAGGCCTGGGTGGTGGTCGCACCCTTGGGCACCTGGTCGAGCCACGCCTGGGCCTTGGCGGGGTCCTTCGTCGAGAGCAGGAGGATGAAGTGCAGGTTGGCGGCCGACATGGTCGTGCCCCGCGCGGCTGCGGCCAGATCGGCGTCGACCACGGCGAACCCCAACTGACCGCCCAGCCACGGCTTCACGTCACTCGCGTAGTCGACCTTGCCGCTGCTGCTCGATTCGAACAGCCGGGCCATGACCTCGTCGACCTTCTGGTCGAGCGAAGCCGGGTCGCCGAAGCCGGGGAACCGGGCGAGGAGGCTATTGACGTTCGCGCGCTGGTTGCCTGGCAAGTCCGTTCGCAGCTCCATGTAGGCGAGACTGCCGGACGGAACGTAGGGCAGCAGCTGGGAGCTGGACGCGCCCGCGGCGAGGATCATGTAGCCGCCGACAGAGACCGTCGAGACGATCGCCACGACGACGAGGGCGACGATCCACCGCCAGAGGCCACCGCGCGGGCGTGCAGGCACCTGGACGGGCTGGGTGGGCGCCGGCAGGTCTGCAGGCGCGAAGGCCGACGGTGGCAGTGGCGAAGGCGGCGGGGCCTCGACGCTCAGGGGCCGGCCTGGCTCAGAGCTTGCGCCACCGCCGGGCACCACGGTCGGATCGTAGTCGGTCACGAGAGAGCCCCTTTCATGCGACGTCGACTAGCGACGACCGAGCAGGCTCGGCATCCGCCGGCTGCCCGAGAAGCGCTTCATGAGCTTCTGCATCTCGGCGAATTGTTTCACGAGTCGGTTGACGTCGGGAAGGGTGGTTCCCGAGCCCGCGGCGATGCGCCGCCGGCGCGAGGCGTTGAGCACGCCTGGGTCGCGCCGCTCGGCCGGCGTCATCGAGCGGATGATCGCCTCCACGCGCTTCATGTCGCCCCGGTCCACCGCGCCCTGGGCTTCCTTGGCGAGACCACCCATCCCCGGGATCATCTCCACGATCTGGCCGATGGGTCCCATCTGCTTGACCTGCTGGAGTTGGTCGAGGAAATCGTCGAAGGTGAAGCTGGCGGTCCGGAGCTTCTCCTCCATCTTGGCCGCCTGCCGCGTGTCGAACGTCTCCTGGGCCCGCTCGATGAGAGTCAGGACGTCGCCCATGCCGAGGATCCGCCCGGCCAGGCGGTCGGGGTGGAAGGGCTCGAGAGCGTCCGTCTTCTCGCCGGTACCCAGGAACTTGACCGGGACGCCGGTCACCGCGCTGATCGAGAGCGCGGCTCCGCCTCGGGCATCGCCGTCGATCTTGGTCAGGACCAGGCCGGTGAGCGGGACTGCGGCGGCGAACGCCTCGGCCACCGCGACCGACTCCTGGCCGGTCATGGCGTCGACGACGAGGAGCGTTTCGACCGGCCGGACAGCCGCGCAGAGGTCGGCGATCTCGCCCATGAGCGCCGCGTCGACGCTCAGCCGACCGGCCGTGTCGACGATGACGACGTCCCGGCCGTTTCGCCGGGCCGTTTCGATGGCGCCGCGGGCCGTCTCCAGGACAACGGCTTGCCCGTCCCGATGAACGGGCACGTCGATGGCCTGCCCGAGCGTCGCCAGCTGATCGACCGCCGCCGGTCGATAGGGATCGGCCGCGACGAGCAGCGGCCGACGACCCTGGCGGACGACGTGGCGGGCCAGCTTCGCGGCACTGGTCGTCTTGCCCGAGCCTTGCAGGCCGACGAGAACGACGACCGCCGGCGAGCCCCCCAGGTGGAAGGTCCGGTCGCCGGCCGATAGCAGCGCGGTGAGCTCTTCATGGACGATCTTGACGACCTGCTGACCGGCGTTGAGGCTCTCGAGAACCTCGGCGCCGATGGCCCGCTCACGGACGCGAGCGGTGAAGTCCTTGACCACCCGGAAGTTGACGTCGGCCTCGAGCAGGGCGAGCCGCACCTCGCGCATGGCGGCCTCCACGTCCGCCGCGCTGACGCGGCCGCGCCCGGTCAGGGCACCGAGCGTTCGCCGCAGGCGATCGCTGAGAGCGTCAAACATCGGCGGGATGGGCTCCTGTCATGCGCCCGGGTCAGGAGGCGCGGGTGGGGCGCGGGTTCTGACGCCCCGAGGCCCCGTGAGTGTAGCCGACCCGAGCCGGCCCTGCCGTCGACGGCCAGGAGATTCCGGGGCGAGGTCGCACCGCCGGATCGCCCGAGAGGGCCGCGGGTCGGTCGCCTCGGTCAGACGAACAGCGCCGCTACGAACGCCCCGGGGTCGAAGGGGATGAGGTCGCCGACCCGCTCCCCTACCCCGACGAACCGCACCGGCACGCCCAGGCCGGCCTCAATCGCGAAGACGATGCCACCCTTGGCCGTCGAGTCGAGCTTCGCGAGGACGATGCCGGTCAGCCCGACCGCTTCGTGGAATGAACGTGCCTGGGCGAGCCCGTTCTGCCCAGTCGTCGCGTCGAGGACGAAGAGGACCTCGGGGGTCGTGGTCGGCAGCCGCCGGTCGATGACCCGGCGGATCTTGGCGAGCTCGTCCATGAGGTTCGCCTTGGTGTGGAGACGACCGGCCGTATCGGCGATGACGAGGTCCGTCCCGCGCGCCACCGCCGCGTCGAGCGCGTCGTAGACGACCGCCGCCGGGTCGGCCCCTGGAGCATGAGCGACGACGGGCGATCCGGTCCTCTCGGCCCAGATTCGAAGCTGGTCGATGGCGGCCGCCCGAAACGTGTCGGCCGCGGCGAGGAGGACCGAACGGCCCTCCGCGTGGTAACGAGCAGCGAGCTTACCGATCGAGGTCGTCTTCCCCGTTCCGTTGACGCCGACGACCAGGACGACCGCCGGGCCTCCGCCCGGGCCCGGACGCGGCCCCCAGTTGGGGTCACGGGGAGCCAGCAGCGCGGCCAGTTCCGCCCGTACCGCGGCCTCCGGGCCGGCCGAGTCGTGACGCTGGCGCGCCCGCTCGACGACCTCTGCCGCGAGGTACGCGCCGAGGTCGCCCGCGATGAGGGTCTCTTCGACCTCGTCCCAGGTCGGACCCGAGGGCTCGCCCGCCAGCAAGCTGCGCAGCCGACCGATGAAGCCGTTCCGGCTGCGGCGGAGGCCGTCCTCGAGATCGCCACCGAGCGGCGGGGCGGCCTCCGAGTCAGAGGCGTCGACCTGACCCGCGCTCGCCTCCGTCGGCGTCCCGGGTCCATCCGTCGGGTCCGCTGGAACGGGCGGCGACAGCTCCGGCTCCTCGGCCTCCGGCCCGGCCGCCTTCGGGGTCCGTCGCCAAAACACTCGACCGCCGCCCCTCTAGCTCGCCCGAGCCGCGTCGGCCAGGTTCTGGGCCTCGTCGAGGCGGAGGCTGACCACCCGGCTCACCGCGTCATCGCCGATCGTCACGCCGTAGAGGGCATTGGCCGCTTCGATGGTCCCGCGGTTGTGGGTGATGACGACGAACTGCGTCGCTGCGGCCAACTCGACGAGCGCCTCCGAGAAGCGCCCAACGTTCGCTTCGTCGAGCGCCGCGTCCACCTCATCGAGCACGCAGAAGGGCACCGGCCGAACCTCGAGCATGGCGAACAGGAGCGCGACGGCCGTGAGGGCGCGTTCGCCGCCCGACAGCATTCCCAGCGGCTGCGTCCGCTTGCCGGGCGGGCGGGCCACGATCTCGACGCCGGTGGCTGCCAGGTCGCCCGGCTCGGTCAGGGAGAGTTGGGCGTACCCGCCGCCGAACAGCTGGCGGAAACGCGTCTCGAAGGCTCCCTCGAGGGCCCGGAAGGTCGCCCGGAACTGGTTCGCGATGAGCGTCTCCAGCTCGCCGATCAGGGCCCGAGTGCGATCGATGGCCGCCCGCAGATCGGACTCCTGGGCCTCCAGCGATTCGAGACGCGCTCGGAGCGCGGCGAATTCCTCCACGGCGAACGGGTTTGCTGCGCCGAGCTCGTGGTAGCGGCGGCGCAAGGCGGCGACTCGGACGGGCCCCGGCGTGTCGGGCGGCGGCGGCGTCGAGGCCCACCGCTGGCCCAACCCCGGGAGGGCAGCCTCCAGAGCCGCCCCCTCGTCGGTGGCATCGGCCTCCTCACCTGCGTGGCCGACCTCGCCCCGCTCCAGCTGCGCCGCATCGCGGACGAGCCGCACCCCGAGCGCCCCGAGCCCGGCGAGTTCGACCAGCACCTGTTCACGGACGCCATCGAGGGCAAGCCGAGCCTCGAGATCGGCGATTTCGGCCGGCCGTAGCCGCTCCTCAGCCTGGCGCAGCGCCTGGCGGGCGTGACCCGATGCTTCCTCGGCCTGGGCGAGACGCTCGCGATCCCGGGCGTCCTGGGAATGCAACTCGTCCAGTGCGGCGCGTGTCCGCTCCTCTGTCGAGCGGGCGGTCTCCAGCGCCCCGCCAACCTCGGCGGCCTCAACCTCGAGTCGGGCAGCTCGTTCGACGAGGCCGGCGGCCTCGCGATCGGCCCGGCCCAGGCGCTCTTCGTCGAGGTCGGCGGCCGCTTGCGCCCTGGCCCGGTGCGCAGCGGCCTCCTGCCGACGTCGATCGCTCTCCGCGAGCTGCCCGGCCAGCGTCTCCCGGCGGGCCACCAGCTCGGCGAACCGCCGTTCCCAGGTCTCCAGCGCTGGTCCGGCATCGGCGCTCGGGCCCAGCGCCTGCTCGGCGGGCGACGCTGGACGACCCATCCCGGCGGCGACGAGTGCCGCCTCCAGGGCCTGTTTCAGGGTCTCGTGCTCCGCCTCGAGGTGGGTCGCCTGAGCGGCGTGCCAAGCACTCTCGCGGGCGGCACGCTCCGCCTCGCGCGAGACCGCCGCCTCCTCCGCCTCGGCTCGCCGCCGCTCGGCCACGGCGGCGGTCTCGGCGCCTCGGGCTTCGTCGAGAACCTGCCCGCCCGCCCCGAGCGCAGCTACGGCTGCCTGAGACGCACCCGTGGCAATGCCTGCCTCGCGCGCAGCCGCTTCGGCGTCGGCCCTGGCATCGGCGAGCTCGGCCCGCTCCCGGAGCACGGAGTCGCCCCCTCCCAGGGTCACGAGACCGGCGGCCGAGACGAGCGTCCCGTCCCGGGAGGCCACGACCCACCCCGCCGGCAGGGTGGCCTGGAGACGGACGGCGCTCCCGGCGTCGGGCACCCACACGGCACGGGCCAGAAGTCGGCCGGCGACACCGCTCGGGTCTCCCCTCACGGCATCGGTCAGGCGGCCGCCGCCGAGCTCCGTCGCCGCACCCACGGCTGCCGCGGCCTCTGCCGGAGCGATCCGCCCAGAGGCGTCGTCACCGCGGCCTCGAGACGAACCCCCAGCAGGCTCGACGACGATGACCCCCTGCTCTGTTCCATGAGACACGGCGAGCTCGGCTGCGGCCCCCCTCGCGACGACGAAGCCGCCGAGAGCGATGCCCAGTGCGGCGGCGGCGGCGGCTCGAAGGCTCGGCTCGATCTCGAGTCCCTCGGCCAGCAGGCGACCTCCGGCGCGCCTCGCCGCCCGCGCGAGAGCCCGGCCCTCCCCAGCCGACAGGCGCCTCTCGAGCTCCTCGAGCCGACCTCGGGTTGCCGCCGCCCGGGCCCCGGCCTCGGCTTCGCGATCCGCCGCGGTTCGCCATTGGCGCTCCAGCGACTCGACCTCGCGACGGGCCGACTCGCGGCCCGCCGTCGCCGTCCGCTCCGCCGACTCGGCCGCCAGCCGGGCCGCCTCGGTCGCTGCCAGCCGCCCAGCGAGACCGGCTGCCCGGCGTTGCGCCTCGTCGGCCTCGGCGCGCTCGGCGGCCGCTCGAGCCGCCGCCTCATCCTCCTGCCGGCGGGCCCGCTCGATCTCCGTGCGTCGCGCCTGTCCGGCCCGCTCGATGGCCGCCCGCTCCGCATCGTGAGCCAGGTGGGCCGCCTGCAATGACGCCGTCTCGGCCCCGGCCTCCGCGAGTGCGCGTTCGAGCTGAGCCAGCTCCTGCTCGGGGGCGGCATCGCGTTCGGGAACCGGGAGCGACAGCTCCCGGCGCCGGCTGGCCAAACCGGCCTCGATCGCTCGCCGCTCCTCATCGAGGCGCGCACGCTCGCGAGCCGTGGCGGCGAGCTCCGCGCCCAGTCCCGCCATCCGGACCTGAAGATCGGTGACCGACGAGCGCGCCGCTTCGTGGGCTGCAGTGCGGTCGCGAGTGGGTTCCGCGCGACGAGTCAGCTCGCGGGCGACCACAGCGGCCGCGTCCTCGCTCGCCCTTAGGGCCGACATCGCCTGATCGGCGGCGGCTCGGGCGCGTTGTAGACGTGATTCGGCTTCGCGCCCGCGAGCCGCCGTCTCGTGCCACCGGGCGTGGGTCGCCGCCAGGACCGCCTGGCCGAGCGCCTCGGCCGCCCGCTCGCGAGAGGATTGCTGCTCCGCCTGGGCCGCCAAACGCCGGGCCTGCGGCCGTAGCTCGGCCAGGAGGTCCTCCACCCGCCCGAGGTTGGCCTCGGCTTCGAGGAGCTGCTCCTCGGCTCGCCGTCGTCGACGGTCGTGGCGACGAACCCCGGCCACCTCCTCGAAGAGCGGCCGTCGTTCCTCGGGTCGCAGCGCGAGCGCCTGGTCGACCATGCCCTGGCCGATGAAGAGGAAGGCGTTCTCGGCGAGACGGGCCCCGTCCAGGAGATCGACGAGATCGCGCAGGCGGACACGTTGACGGTTCAGCAGGTAGTCGTTCTCCCCCGAGCGATACAGGCGGCGACCGAGCTCCACCGTCGCGAAGTCGACCGGAAGCAGGCCGTCGGCGTTGTCGAGGACGACCGCGACGTCCGCCATGCCGACCGCCGAGCGGCGCTCCGAGCCGGCGAAGATCACGTCCTCCGACCGGCGCGAACGGAGCGCCCGACCTTGCTCGCCGAGCGCCCATCTCAGCGCGTCAGCGAGGTTGCTCTTGCCCGACCCGTTGGGTCCGACGACCGCGTTGATACCCGGGCCGAACTCGATCAGGGTTCGTTCCGCGAAGGACTTGAATCCCTGGAGCCTGAGCGAGACCAGACGCGCGCTGCCGCTCACCGGTCGTCCACCGCCCCGGAGGTACGCACCGGTCCGCCGGCCTCCGCCTCTCGCTGCAGGATCTCGAGCGCCTCGGCCGCGGCGGCGGTCTCGGCGATCCGCCGCGACGGCCCCACGCCCCTCCCCGCGATCCGCTCGTCGACCGCCACCTCGACGACGAACGTCCGCTCGTGATCGGGGCCACTGGCCTCGACGAGCCGGTAGCCCGGCCGGGTCCCGTGAACGCGCTGGGTCAGCTCCTGGAGGCGGCTCTTGGGGCTCTTCAGACGGCCGAGCGGGATGTCCGCCTCGATCTCGGGGGCCGCGAGCTCCACCAGCCAGGCCTTCGTTGCCGGGTACCCGATGTCGAGGTACAGGGCGCCGGTCAAGGCCTCGAGCGCAGAGGCCAGGAGGCCCGGCCGGCGCCGGCCACCACGCTGGGCCTCACCCTCCCCGAGCAGGATCACCTCGCCGAGGTCGATCCTGGCGGCCAGGCGGGCCAGGCCCGCGGTGTTCACGATCGCGGCACGGCGGGCAGAGAGCACTCCCTCGTCATCGTGGGCGTGACGCGCAAAGAGGGCCTCAGAGACGGCCAGATTGACGACGGCGTCGCCCAGGAATTCGAGGCGCTCGTTGTGGGTGGTGGCGGCGTCCGGATGCTCGTGCAGGTAGCTGCTGTGGACCAGCGCCTGCTCGAGAAGATCGAAGTCTCGGACACGGAGCCCGAGGCGGGCCGCGAGGGCAGCGGCCGGTCGCATCGGGGAAAGCGTAGGGCCCCTAGGACGTGTGCTCGTCGATGTACTCGACCGCGTCCTGGACCGTCCGGATCTTCTCCGCCTCTTCGTCCGAGATTTCCATCCCGAACTCCTCTTCGAGGCTCATGATCAGCTCGACCAGGTCGAGAGAGTCGGCGTTCAGGTCGTCGACGAACGAGGCCTCGGGCTTCACCTCGTCCTCGTCGACGCCGAGCTGCTCGACGACGATCTTCTTCAGGCGCTCGAAGGTGGTGGCCACTGACTCCCTCCTCGGGGCTCGGTGTGGGCTAGATGTCGCGGGGTTCCTCGCGACCGGCGCCCGGGACCGGCCGGGCACCTCGCTCGTTCGCAATCCGCCCGAGCACGCCGTTCACGAGCCGCCGTGCCGGGTCGCCACTGTAGGTCCGTGCGAGCTCGACCCACTCGGCGATCGCCACCCGGGCCGGCGTCGTGGGCGAGTGTAGCACCTCGCCAATGCCCAGACGGAGCAGGGTGCGATCCATCCGGGCCAGCGAAACGACCGGGTACTGGGGGGCCACCTGAGCGAGCAGGTCGTCGATTCGGTCGCGGTGGGCAACCACGATCCCGACCAGCTCGCGGGCGAATCGGGCGGCGTCCGGGTCACTCTCGTACTCGGCGAGGTGGCGCTCCAGGATGGCTGACGGCGTGTGCTGCCCGAACTCGGCCTCGAACAAGGCCGCCAGGGCGAGCCGACGAGCAGCGCGTCGCGACGCGACCCGGCCACCGCGCCGTACGGGCGAGCCGGCCGCCACGGCTCAGGCGCCGACGCCGTCGACGATCACGGTCACCCCGCCGGCGCGCAGACCAACCAACCGCTCGACAGCCGCGGCAACAGCGCTCCGGACGTCGCGGCAGACCGCGGCGAGGTCCGTGCCTGGCCTGGCCACCAGCACGACCCGGACGTCCACGGAGCCCTCGCCGATGCGGATCGAGATCGGCGAGCCGGCGAGCCAGGCGCGCAATCGCGGCCCGGTCCGGCCGAGTCGGAGAACACCCGGCGGCTCCATCGCGGCGAGACGGATCACTTCCGCGATCACCGCACGGTCAACCGTGATCGAGGGGCGGTTCACGACGCCACCGCGTCGACCCGGAACGCTTCGGCGATCGCCTCGGGAATGCGGACCCGGGCGGCGGTGGCCGCGACCTCGCAGGCGAAGGAGATCATCCGGCGCTTGGCCCGTCCGTGGGTGATCAGGACGTTGCCGCGGACCCCGAGCAGGGGCGAGCTGCCGAACCGCTCGTAATCGAACACGTGGCGGATCCGATCGAGCCCCGGCCGCATGAGCGCGTAGGCGATGGGCCCGCGCGGCGGCCGCCGGAACTCCTCCCGCAGCAAGTCGAAGATGAAGGACGAGAGGCCCTCGAAGAACTTCATGGTGACGTTGCCCAGGACCGCGTCGCAGACCACGACGTCGGCTGGATGATGGACGAGGTCCTTGCCCTCGACATTGCCCCGGAAGTCGAGACTCGACGCGTCGAGCAGCTCCGTGGCGCGCTGGATGCGCGCGTCCCCCTTGCCTCTCTCCTCACCGATCGAGAGGAGCGCCACGGTCGGTCGCCCAACGCCCACCACGCGCTGGGCGAAGAGGGCTCCCATGTGGGCGTACTGATAGAGGTTCTCGCCGGTCGAATCGGGGTTCGCCCCGATGTCAAGGAAGACCATCGGACCCTTATCGGTGACCAGCTGAATCGCCAGCGCCGGGCGGTCCACGCCGGGCAGGCGGCCCAGCCTCAAGACGGCGGCGGCCATCGCCGCCCCGGTATGGCCGGCGGTCATCAGCGCATCGGCGCGGCCGTTCCTCACGAGCTCCGTCGCGACGAGGATCGAGGCGTCCTTCTTCTCGCGCAGGGCGAGGGCGGGATGCTCGTCCATGGCGACGACCGTCGCGGCGTGCTCGATGCTGACATTCGGCGGGAGGGGGCCTCCCGCGACGGCGGCGATGCGGCCCTCCTGGCCGACCAGGATCAGCTCATCGCCCGGATGGCCGCGGGCGAATGTCAGCGCCCCGAGGACGACCTCATCGGGCGCGTGGTCGCCGCCCATGGCGTCGACGGCGACGCGAACGCGACGGTCCGCGTCGGCCGTCCGGACGCTGCTGAGGTCCACTGGTCAGGAGGCCGACTCGCCGCTGGGCGCCGCCTTCTTCATCTCCACGACGGGGCGCCCGTCGTAGTAGCCGCAGTTGGGGCAGGCGTGGTGCTGGAGCTTCATCTCGTGGCAATGCGAGCACGCCACGAGCTTCGGCGTGGAGATCGCGGCGTGGCTTCGGCGATCGCCCTGGCGGGCGTGCGAGACCTTCCGCTTCGGAAGTCCCATGGGTTGCGGTCGCTCCTCTCGGTGGCGCGCGGTCGGTCGCGGCTGAGCCCGGGCGGGGTTTCCCCGGGAGCAGATGGGCATGCTGAGACGACGCGGAGTCTAGCCGGTCCCGCGCGCCCCGTCGAGGCAGCGCCGCGCTGTGTGGCGGGGCGTGCTTCCGCCACGGACGCTGCCCCGGCGGCCTTATCGGCCGCCCGCCGCGTCGAACGAGCGCAGAGCTTCTAGCCTGGGATCCAGCTCCGTCTCCTCGTGGCCATGCGGCCCGGCCGAGAGGTCTGCCCCACACACCAGGCAGAGGCCCGGGCAGTCGGGCCGGCACAGCGGCGCGATCGGCTCGGCGAGCTGGATCGCCTCGCGTACGATCGGCTCCAGGTCAAGCTCATGGTGCTCGGTCAGGCGATAGGCTTCGGGCTCCGCGCCGGGTTCGATCGGCAACCCGCTGCCGAGCTCGATGCTGGGGAGCACTTCCTCGTCGAGCGCGAGCTCGATCGGGACGGCGATCTCCCGTAGACAGCGACTGCAGGTTGCCTCCAGCGCGGTCGCCAGTCGCCCGCTGACGAGGATCCCGCGGTTCGTCCGGGCGACTCGGATGACGCCCGCCAGTGGCCGGGCCTGGGTGAGATCCTCTCCGAGGTCGAGGGCGTCCGCGCCCACGGTGAAGGTGCGACTGTCGCCCGCCGACTGACCGAGCAGCCCCGCGACATTCCAGACGAGCGCGTCGGTGGCGCTCCGCTCAGGCACGGGGAGTCGTGGCGTACCCGTCGTCGTCGCGGTAGGCAAGCTCGTCCTCGTAGGGGAGACCCGTCCCCGGCTCCTCGGGCGCGACCGCTTCGGCCGCCCGCAGCTGCGCGCGCCGCTCGTCGAGGAGCTGGATGCCCCGCTTGATCCCCTGGAGGACCCGCACCACCTCGCCCTCGAGACCGATGAGCACGGAAGCGGCGTACTCGTCGGCGCCACGCCGGATCTCGTCGGCGTCGGCACCTGCCTCCTCGATGATCCGCTCGCTTTCCTCGTGGGCGAGCCGCGTGAGCTCTCGCTCCTCGATCAGGAAGGCGGCCTGCTCCTGGGCGCGGGCAATGATCTGCTCGGATTCCTGTTGGGCCCGCTCGAGAAGCCGCTCACCCTCGGCGTTGATCCGCTTGGCGGCCTGAACCTCCTCCGGAATGGCGTGGCGCAACTCGTCGATCAGGTCGAGCGCCGAGGCCTGGTCCACGACGACGTTGCTCGTCAAGGGCAGCTTCTTGCCGTTCGCGAGCATCGACTCGAGCCGCTCGACGAAGAACATGATGTCGATGGGTCGGCCCTCCTCGCCTTCGGTCGGCCTCCGCCCGGGCGGCGCGGCTGGGCCGGATTATAGTCCGCGGTCGGCCGACTTCAGCAGATCGGCCACCGCCCGCGGCACCATCCGCGATACGTCGCCGCCAAACGTCGCGATCTCCTTGACCAGGCTCGAGCTCAGGTAGCTGTACTCGAGCGCGGTCATCAGAAAGACCGTGTCGACTTCCGGGGCGAGCTTGCGGTTCGTGTGGGCGAGCTGGAGCTCGGACTCGAAATCGGAGATGGCTCGCAAACCGCGAACGATGAAGTGAGCGCCTCGCGTCCGGCAGAAGTCGACCGTCAGGCCGTCGAACTGGGCAACCTCGACGCGTTCGGCGAGCGACCCGTCTACCTCCGCGATGGATCCGCGGATCCCCTCGAGGCGTTGCACCAGGCTCAGGCGAGGGATCTTGCGGGGGTTCACCAGCACGGCCAGGATCAGCCGGTCGAAGATGAGGGCGGCCCTGGCCATCACGTCCAGGTGACCGAAGGTAATGGGATCGAACGTCCCGGGATAGACGGCGACGCGCATCACTCCTCCCGCCGATAGAAGGTAAGCGCCGTCTCGCCGAGGCGCCGCTCCCGTTCCGATCCTAGCAGCCCGGCCCGCTTCGGCGAGGCGTCTCGCCAGAAGTGGGTGACCACGACCCTGGCTCCGGGCGCCAGAAGGGTCCGCCCGGGATCCCCAAGGCACGCCAGGGCAGCCTCGCGAACCTCGACGTCCGCATACGGCGGGTCGAGAACGACGAGATCGAACGGGGCCGCCGGGATCCGGGCAAGGAACCGCAGCGCCTCCGACCGAACGACCACGGCCAGCGGCCCGCCGAGACCCGTCCGGCGCAGGTTGTCCTCGATCGTGCGGCAGGCGCCGGGGTCTCGCTCGACGAACACGGCGCGGGCGGCGCCCCGCGACAGGGCCTCGATGCCAGCCGCACCGCTACCGGCGAAGAGATCGAGGAAGGCGGCCCCTGGCAAGTCCGGCTCGAGAACGGCGAAGAGGACCTCCTTGGCCCGATCGGCCAGCGGGCGGGTCCCCGGTCCCGGGGCCCGTAGCCGGATGCCCCGGACTCTGCCGCCGATGACTCGCCCGGCCTCAGCCACCGGCGATCACCTCGGTTGGCGATCCGTCGATCGACGAGCCGCTCATGTGCCGCTGGCCGGCTCGGCTCTGGCGATCGAGGCGAGCCAGCCGGCCTCGAGCTCGTGTCGCAGCCGGGCCAGGTCCGGCCCCTTGAGCAAGCCACCCTGACCGACCATCCGCTCGGCATGGGCACGCGTCCGCACCGCCAGCTCACGGTGGTCGTCGCGCTGGAGCGATGCAACGCGCAGGCGTGGCAGGCCGCTCTGGACGAGGCCCAGGACGTCGCCTTCCCGGCGCAGCGCGAAGTCCGCCTCGGCCAGGGCAAAACCGTCACGCAGCGTGCGCACCGCCTCGAGCCGTGCGCGGGCGGTCGTGTCGGGAAGAGCGTCGGATACGAGCACACAGTACGAAGCGACGTTCCCTCGCCCTACCCGACCCCGAAGCTGGTGGAGCTGGGCCAGTCCGAAGCGCTCGGCACCGAGCACGACCATCAACGTCGCCTCGGGCACGTCAACGCCGACTTCCACGACGGTGGTTCCGACGAGCACGTCGAGCTCACCGTCGCGGAAGCGTCGCATCTCGCGGTCGCGGACCGTGGGTTTGAGTCGACCGTGGACCAGTCCAACCCGGATCGGCGCGAGGAGCTCCGAGAGTCGGGCGGCCTCCGCCTCCGCGGCTGTCGCCTCGGATCCCTCGTCCTCCTCGATGAGCGGCACGACGACGAAGGTCCGGTGGCCGGCCGCCGCTTCCTCGCGCACCTTCCGCCAGGTGCCCTCGAGCTCGTCCGAGGAACGGATTCCCGTCACGATCGGGACGCGACCCTCTGGCGGCGTCCGGAGGTCCGAGACGTCAAGATCGGCATAGAGGACCTGCCCCAGCGTCCGCGGGATCGGCGTCGCCGTCATCAGGAGGACATGCGGCGACGCGTCGCCAGCCTTGGCCTCCAGGGCAGCGCGTTGCCCGACACCGAAACGATGCTGCTCATCGACGACGGCCAGGCCGAGTCGGGCGAAGGTCACCGATTCCTGGAGAAGGGCATGCGTCCCGACGACGATGGCGGCCGTGCCGGCCACGATCGCCGCGGTCGCCCTTCTGCGCTCGACCGCTGGCTGTGACGCCGTCAGGAGGGTCACCTCCGGCCTGGGGCCGTCTCGGGTCGGCAGGTCGGCCAGCAAATCGGCCAGGGTCGCCGCGTGTTGACGGGCGAGGAGGTCGGTCGGCGCCAGCAGGGCGCCTTGCAGACCGGCCGCCGCAACCAGGGCGAGGCCGTACGCGGCCACCGCGGTCTTGCCGGATCCGACGTCGCCCTGGAGGAGCCTCAGCATCGGCTCGTCCGACGCCAGGTCGGTTCGAACGGCCTCGATGGCCCGCTCTTGATCTGCGGTCAGGGCAACGCCCGGGCCGACGCTCCGACGCAGCGACGCCGTGATCGCAGCCCGGAGGGCGATGTCCGTCGCCTCGTTCGCCCGCACCCCGACTGCCTTCGCGGCGGCGCGTTGGCGGCGGCGAGCCACCATCCCGATCTGCAGGGCGAGCAGCTCGTCGAAGGCCAGCCGTCCGAGAGCGGCGTCGCGCCGGGTGAAGTCGTCGGGGTAATGGGCCTGCTCGATTGCCGGCCCGATCTCGATCAGCCGGTCGCTCGCCAGGATTCGCGCCGGAAGGTACTCCTCGTAGGGTCCGAAGCGATCGAGGGCGGCCCGCACGGCGGGCCGCAGGCGGGCCGCCGTCAGGCCGGCGGTCAGCCGGTAGACGGGCACGATCCGCCCCGCGTGCAGGAGCTCCGCCCCGTCGTCACGCTGGAATTCGGGGTTGTCGATGACGGCGGTGAAGCCCCGGCGCTTGAGTCGGCCGGTCACCACGATTCGGTCGCCCACGCCGAGCCGTCGCTCGATGAAGCGCCGCCCGAACCAGACCGCCTCGGCTTCGCCGCTTCCGTCGGTGAGGTAGGCAGTCGTCCGCTGGACCCGGCGGCGGAAGGTGGGCTCGACGCGCAGGTCACGGACGTCGGCCCGCACGCTGACCGGTTCGCCCTCCGGCAGCCAGGTCAGCTCGGCAATGCGCCGCAGCTCGCGGAGATCGTCGTAGCGGCGCGGGAGGTGCAGGAGCAGCCCTCTGACGTCGGTGATGCCAAGGCGGCCGCCCACGCGGCGGAGGAGGGCCGCGCTCGGGAGCCCACTCTGGCCGATCGCCGTCGCCAGCCGGTCCACGGGCGGAGCGGCGGCCCGCTTCCCCGCGGGGGACGGCGGACCTCCAGGTTCGCCCGGGCTCCGCCTACTCCGCGGCGATGAGGTATTGGTAGTGCGGCTGGCCGCCACGGACGACCTCGACCTCGATCTCGGGCCGGCGCTGCCCGATCCACTGCGAGACGGCTTCGGCTTCGGCGAGATCCACGCCCTCGCCGTAGTACACGGTCACCAGCTCGTAGCCCTCACGCAGCGCATCCAGACCGCGGAGGATGGCGCGCTCACCATCGCCGTCGGCGGCGACGAGCCCGTCGTCGGGATCGAGCACGATCGTCTGCCCTTTCTTGATCTTCTGGCCACCGACCTTGGCGTCTCGGATCGCCCGCGTGACTTGGAGTGTCTGGATCGCCCGGGCGGCCGCCGTCATCGGGCCGACGTTGGCCGCCGCATCGAGGGTCGGGTCGAGGGCCAGGAGCGCCGCAATGCCCTCCGCGGCGTTGCGGCTTGGCACCACGTGGACGGGCCGATCGGCGAGGCTGGCGACCTGGCGCGCGGCCATCACGACGTTGGGGTTGTTCGGAAGGAGCAAGACATCCCGGGATTCGAGAGGCTCGATGGCCGCCAGGAGCTCGCCGGTGCTGGGGTTGTCGGATTGCCCTCCGCCAACGACCGCCGATACCCCGAATGACTCGAAGACCGCGGCCAGGCCGTCTCCGCTCGCAACGGCGACCACCCCGAGGCCCTCCGCCGGGACCGGCCAGTGGCCGTTCCGCCCAGTCCCCGCTGGGGGTTCAGCGGATGACTGCCGGACGCCGGCCACGGCGCGGACGGGCGGGACCGTGGCGGCGGCCACACCGACCGCGATCGGGCGTGACTCCACCCGGTCCCCGACCACGGCAGTCTCGCCGATCGTCCCCGATCCCAGGTGGGCCTCGACGCGGGCGGTGTGCGCCTCGCGGGCGGTATGCGCCTCGCGGGCCTGTCGGTCGAGGTTCTCGACGCTGATCCGACTCAAGGTCCCCTGTCCCAGGCCATACGCAATGACTTCGTCGGGACGCTCGCTGTGGACATGGATCTTGGCCGCGCGGGCGTCACCCGCTACCAGCACCGACTCCCCGATCGTTTCGAGATGCGTCCGTATCGCGTCGAGGTCGAGCGTCGAGCCCTTCGCCTCGACGAGGAACATCGTCTCGTAGCCGTAGCCCTCGTCCGCGTGCGGCACGATCGCCGATGGCCTGGCCCCGCCCACTCGGGCGTCGGTGACGAGCGTAGGAGCCTCGCCGACAATGTGCCGGTAGGCGCCTTGCAGGACGCGATAGAAGCCCGCCCCGCCGGCGTCGACGACGCCGGCCTCCCGCAGCACGGCGAGCTGGGTCGGGGTGCGGTCCACGGCGCGGTCGGCTGCTTCGACGGCGGCCGCCAGGACCACTTCGATGTCGTTCTCCCGCTCGGCCGCCTCGACCGCCGCGGCGGCCGCCTCGCGGACCACGGTCAGGATCGTGCCTTCGACCGGACGGGCGACCGCCCCATAGGCCGTCTGGCTGCCAACGGTCAACGCGTGGGCAATGTCCAGGCCGTTGAAGTGACGCTTCGCCTGCATCGCGTCAGCCATCCCGCGCAGAACCTGGGACAGGATCACGCCCGAATTGCCACGTGCGCCCATGAGCGCGCCGAAGCTGACCGCTGCGGCGATGCGATCCGCCTGGACGCTCTCGGCGCGCTCGGCCTCCTCGAGCGCCGCCCGCGCGGTGGCGAGCATATTGGCCCCGGTGTCGCCGTCCGGCACGGGATACACGTTCAGGGCGTCGATCTCGGAAGCGTGGATTTCCAGATTGGCGACCGCCGCGCGGAGCGCCCCGAGTAGACCGGCGCCGTCGCAGGCGCGACGCGTCATCGACCGGCTGCCTCTGGACGGTCAGCGGGCGCATAGTCCTGGGCCGGTCCGGCCACTGGCTCGGCCGGAGCCGGGTCCGGACGCGCCGGCTGAACCCCGAGCCCCGCCACGTGGATGGTGACGCGCGTCAGATCGCGTCCGAGCGCCCGGCGGATCGAGTAACGGACGGCGGAATCGACCTGACGGGCGACTTCGGCGACCGGCAACCCATGGCCGACCCGGAGGTAGAGCTCGACGCTCAGCACCGGCGCCAGGCGCACCCGAACGCCCGACGGACGCAGGCGCAGCACCCGCAGCAGCCGGCTGAAGGCGCTCGGATCGGTCAGCCCGGTCACGCCGTAGCTGCCCAGGGCGGCAGCCCGAGCGATCTCGGTGACGGTGCGGCGGGTCACGAGCGAACGTCCGCCAACGGGATGGTCGGCCATGCGGTCCTCGGCTCGGGAGGCCAGAGTCGGTGTGCTATGATACCGCCCCGTTCGTGGCCGCCAGGAGTGCTCGCGTGCCTCCGAACACCCATCCGTGGTGGGCCGCGCCGGCCCGCCGACCTCCATCCGTCACGAGGAACCGATGGCCCGTCAGTGCGCGATCTGTGGCAAGGTCTCGATGGGCGGCTTCAACCCCCAGTCGTCGGGGATGAACCGCGTGCGTGCCCACCGCCGCTACCAGCCGAACCTCCAGCCGCTGGCCGTCACCACGGGGCGGGTAGTGGAGACCAAGCTCGTCTGCACTCGCTGCCGGCGCACCGCCGCCAAGGCGCGCTGAATCTCCAAGCCGGTCGGTAGCTCCTGCGGCCGTCCCCGGCCGCAACCCCGTCAGCGGACCGCCGAATCGAGCCAGATCGTCATCGGACCTGTCGTTGACGAGCTCGACGTCCATGTGCATGCCGAACGACCCCGTGCGATCGGCACACCAGCTCGCTCCAGCGCGGCACAGAAGCGCCCGTAGAGGCGCTCCGCCATCTCGGCAGGGGCGGCATCGGTGAACGACGGCCGGCGGCCCCGGCGCGTGTCCGCGTAGAGGGTGAATTGGCTCACGACGAGGGCCGCGCCCCCGATGTCGAGCAGCGAGCGGTTCGTCTTTCCCTGGTCGTCCCCGAAGATCCTGAGCGCCGCAACGCGGCTCGCGAGCTCGTCGGCGACGCCCTCGCTGTCCGCCCGGCCGACCCCCAGGAGGATCAGGAGCCCGCGATCGATGTTGCCGACGATCGTCCCCTGTGCGCGAACCTCGGCCCGGGCAACTCGCTGGAGCAACGCCCTCACCGGCGATCGCCGCCGGCGGGTTCCCGCCTGGCAAGCTCTCGCGGCGGGGCCGGTTCTCGGTCCCAGGGAGTCAGGCCCGGCAGCTCGGACCCGGGCGGCAGCGGTGGGAAGCTGGCCCGCCACGCCTCGGCCTCGGCAAGCGCCCGCGCCCGGCTGGCGGCGAAACGTCCTTCGACCCGTTCCTCCGATGAGGCCGGCACCAGGAGGTCGTAATCACGCACCCCGTCGGGGTTGATCTGTCCGTCGCCTCTGAGCACGATGACCGGGACTCCGGCCTCCTCCAGCTCCGCCGCCAGCCGGCGCCCGATCGCCTTGGGCAGTCGGGTGAAGTGGGCCCAGCGGTCCCGCTCGACCGGCGGCCGGCCTCCGTTGAGCCGTTCCGCGTAGCCCTCGTCGGCAAGAGCCCGGATCAGGCGGACCTCGCGCCCGGCGTCGTGGCCCTTGGCGAAGAGGGCGGAGCCCACCACCAGGACGTCCGTGCCCAGGCTCCCCACGAACTCGGCCGTGTCCCGGTTCACCCCACCGTCGACATGGACCTCGCCGCCCCACAACCGGTGGGCGAACAGCCTCCTCGCCGGCAGGAGCTTCTCGACCGCCGGCTCGCGCATGAACTCCTGGCCCCCGAACCCCGGCTCCACCGTCATCACCATGACGATGTCCAGGAGCTCCCGGTATGGCTCGAGCGCCGCCAGCGGTGTCGCCGGCCGCAGGGCGAGGCCTGCGGCTCGACGGCTCTCGCGGATCGTCCGGAGGGTCGGCTCGATCGGCTCCGCGACCTCCACGTGGATGGTGATCGAATCGCACCCTGCGTCGAGGAACTCGCCGACATAGCGGGCCGGCTCGGAGATCATCAGGTGGGCATCGAAGGGCAGTTTCGTCAGGCGCCGGAGGGCCCTGATGGTGCCGGCCCCGAAAGTGATGTTGGGAACGAAGTGGCCGTCCATGACGTCGAGGTGGATCCGGTCGGCACCGGCCCGCTCGACCTTTCGCACTGCGTGGGCGAGGTTCCCAAGGTCGGCATTGAGAATGCTCGCGGCGACCCGGGCACGGCCCGTTCCCATCAGGCCCTCCTTCTCGACCCGGCCGCGGGCTGGCGACGCGGTGCCAGCGCTGGACGGCCGGCCCATCCGCCGACGCGATCTCCCCGGAGCGCAGCGGCACTCTCGGTCACGAGCCGCTCGCGTCGACGGGCCACGGTCGCCGCCGGCGGTTCCCCGGCCCGCTCCGAGGCAAGCTGGCCGCAGGCCGCTCCGATCTCGGTGCCCCGGTTGCGGCGGACGGTCGCGCCGATGCCCGCCATGCGCAGTGAGGCCGCGAAGGCCTCCACGACCTCGGGCGGCGACGCCCTCCAAGGGGTATGAGCCACCTCGTTCATGGGGATCAGGTTCACGTGCGTCGCGCTCCCGCCCAGGAGCCCCTCGAGCGCGTCGGCGTCGCGGCGCGTGTCGTTCACGCCGCCGATCATGACGTACTCGTAGCTGACGCGCCGGCCGGTGGCGTGCTGATAGGCGCTCGCCGCAGCGACGACCTCGGCGACCGGCCAACGCCGGTTGAGCGGCACCAGCACGTCCCGCAGCGGATCCCAGGCCGCGTGGAGTGAGACTGCCAGCGTGTACTGCGGGGCGAGCTCGGTCAAACGGCGGATCCCTGGCACGACGCCGGAGGTGGAGAGCGTCACGTGGCGGGCCCCGAGGCCGAACCGGGCGGGGTCAGTCAGGATCGCCGCGGCTTCCAGCACGCGGTCCAGGTTGAGGAGCGGCTCGCCCATGCCCATGAAGACGATGTTGGAGAGCCGACGGCCCTCGGCCATCAGCCGGCGGGCCGCCCAACGCGCCTGATCGACGATCTCGGCGCTCTCGAGATCCCTCCCTGGTCCGAGCTCGCCAGTCGCACAGAAGGGGCACCCAACGGCACAGCCGACCTGGCTGGAGATGCACAGGGTGTGCCGCTCGCGGCTCGCGCCCCGGGGCGGGTAGTGCATCAGGACCGATTCGATCGCGGCGTCGTCGGCCAGGAGGTGCAGGGCCTTCTCGGTCCGACCGCCGTCGGCCAGGCTGACCTCGGTCCGCATCACCGTGTCGAAGGTGAGCCGTTCCGCCAGGGCCGCCCGCAACGGCCTGCCGAGCGTGGTGACATCGTCCCAAGTGGCGGCCGCTGAGCGCCAGACCGCGTCACCGACCTGGCGGGCCCGGTAGGCCGGCTCGCCGAGATCGGCGAGGATCGCCTGCAGCTGGGCCGGCGAGGTCCCGGCGACGCCCGGCCGTGTGGCTCCAGCCGCGACGCTCGTCGTGACACCGTCGGAAGCGTCGTCGAGAGACGTCGCCGCGGTGCCGGGCTGCGACGACTCGAGGTCGTTCGGATCGGTCGGCATCGGGCGCCGATTATCGCATCACGACGGATCCGACCAGGTCCGGATAGCCGTGCCGAAGCGCTTCGGGACTGATCGGGCGCCCGCCCGCGAGCTGCACCTCCAGCAACCGAAGGTATCCCGACCCGGTCACCAAGGCCAGGCCACCGTCGTCCGCCAAGAGCGTGCCCGGCGCTTGCCACGCCGCGCCTGGCGCGGTGTCACCGTCGCTCCGAGCCGCCGCCCGACCTACGATCAAGCGTCCCCGGCGTGTCTCGACGAAGCTGCCGGGCCAGGGCAGGTAGGCCCGCACCTGTCGTTCCAGCAGCGCGGCCGGACGCGAAGGATCCAGCCGCCCGTCCTCGCGCCTTAGCGGCCGGGTGACGGTCACCCCCTCGACCGGTTGCGTAACGGCCGCAAGCTCGCCGCGCAGCCACGGGCCGAGCGACCGGCCGAGCATCGCCGCCGCCAGGCCGGCCAGGCGGGCCTCGAGGTCCGGGGCGGTCTCCGCGCCGCGCAGGGCGGTGCGCTCCACGGCTACGAGCGGGCCGGTGTCCATCCCGGCGTCCATCCTGAACAGGGAGACACCCGTCTCGACGTCGCCCGCCAGGATCGCGGCCGGGATTGGTGCCGCGCCCCGATGGCGCGGCAACAGCGACGGATGGAAGTTGAGGATGCCGTGCGGGGCGAGGTCCAGGATGGCCTGGGGCACGAGCTTCCCGTAGTCGGCCAGGATGCCGACGTCGGGCCGCAGCGCCGCCAACGCCGAGATGACCCCGGGTTCGCGCAGGCGCTCCGGCTGCAGCAGTGGCAGGCCCAGCGCTCGGGCTCGGGCCACGGCCGGGGCGGCTGCCAAGGCTCGCTCACGCCCAACCGGTCGATCGGGAGCCCCGACCGCAACGACGACCTCGGCCTCGGCCGCGGCGACCAGGGCGTCGAGGAGAGGGACGGCAAAGCTCCCCGATCCGAAGAAGACCGCTCGCGCCCTGCCCGTCGCGGCGGTTCCCGAGAACTCGGATCGGCTGGGCTCAACCGACGGCGGCCTTCGCTCTCTCGGGATCGATGCCACGCTCGACCAGCGCCGCATCGGCTGCCTTGTCGTCCGCCCCCTCGCCCCGCCCAACCGGTATCAGCTCGTCGGGTGAGTCGAGGTAATCGATGTAGAGCTTGCCGTCGAGGTGGTCCAGCTCGTGCTGGAGGGCCCGACCGAGCAGACCGGAGCCGGCGACCTTGTACTTCTTGCCGACCCGGTTCTGGGCCACGACCCAGACGCGCTCGCGGCGGGTCACGTAGGCGACGTAGCCCGGGATCGACAGGCAACCCTCGAGGTCCCGATCGTCCCCCTCCGAGCGCACGATCCGCGGATTGACCAGCTCGAACGCTCGGCCCTCGACCTCGACCACCGCGACATCGAGCGCCTCGCCCAGCTGGGGCGCTGCGAGGCCGACCCCAGGCGCGTGGCGCATCGTGTGGATCAGGTCGTCGATCAACTCGCGGAGGGACTTGTTGAAGCTCGTGACCGGCTGGCCCTGCAGCCGGAGCCGCGGGTCACCGAGGAGGACGATCGGGCGGACGCTCATGGCCGGAGAGTATAGACAGGAGGGCAGCTAGAGGAGCGACTCGGGGTCGACGTCGACCGACCAGGGGGCGGGCAGCCCGCCGTCGAGGAGGTTCGCCGGCGCGTCGCCGCGCAGGATGAGGTGCCAGCGCCACCGACCCGCTCGTCGGGCGACGTAAGCGGGAGCGGGCCCGACGACCGCCACCCGCGCCCCCCGCTCGACCGCCCGCGCTCGGAGCGTCTCGGCCATGGCGTGAGCCTCGTGCTCGGCAGCGGCGCGGTCTGGCAGCGCGACGGTCAGCTTGACCAGGCGACCGAAGGGCGGTGACCCGAACCGCTCCCGGACGGCCAGCTCCGCGTCGTAGAACGCGGCCGCGTCGCCGTCTACCACCGCCCGGATGACGGGATGCTCGGGCAGGTAGGTCTGGATGATCGCCCTCCCCGGCCGTTCGCCGCGCCCAGCGCGGCCGACCGCCTGGGTGAGCAGCTGGTAGGTTCGCTCGCCGGCGCGCTCGTCAGGCAGGTTGAGCGCGACATCTGCGGAGACGACCCCAACCAGCGTCACCTCAGGGATGTCGAGGCCCTTGGTCACGAGGTTGGTGCCCACGAGGACGTCGAGCCCCCCGGCGATGAAGGCGTCGACCGTCCGCTCGGCGGCCCCCTTCCGCTCGAGGATGTCGCGGTCGAGCCGACCGACACGGAGGTGCGGGAACCGCTCGCGGACCTCGCGCTCGACCCGTTCGGTACCCCCACCGAGGTAGCGAATGCGCGCCGACCCGCAGGCCGGGCACCGTCGGGCCAGCGGCGAGGCCGTACCGCAATGGTGGCAGCGCAGCGTCATGGCCGTCTCATGGAACACGAGCGGTCGCTCGCATTCGGGACAACGCTGGACGTGACCGCAGTCGCGGCAGAGGACCACCGACGCGCTTCCGCGTCGGTTGATGACCAGGATCGCGCGCTCGCCGGCCGCGTGGCTGAGAGCGCCGAGCGCCGCCACGAGCCGCGCCGAGAGCAGGCCACGGTTGCCGGCCTGCAACTCGGCCCGCAGGTCCACGACCTCGACGCTCGGCGGCGCCCCGCTCAGGCGCTCCGGCAGGACGACCCGCCGGTAGCGGCCCTGGCGGACCCGGCCCACCGTTTCGACCGCCGGGGTCGCGCTGCCCAGCACCAGCGCCGCTCCGGCGAGCACCGCCAGCTGGAGCGCGGTGTCCCTTGCCTGGAGGCGCGGCGTCCGATCGCTCTTGTACGCCGCGTCGTGTTCCTCGTCGACGATCACCAGCCCGAGCTCGGCCAGCGGTGCGAGCACCGCCAGCCGAGTGCCCACCACGATCTCGACGTCGCCGGCCCGGATTCGCCGCCACTCGTCGGCCCGCTCGCCGAGGCCGAGACCCGAGTGGAGGATCGCCACCGAGGCCTGGAGATCGGCCCGGAGTCGATCCACGAGCGGCAACGCCAGGGCGATCTCCGGCACCAGGACCAGCGCGGGTCGGCCGGCCGAAAGGGCGGCGGCGATCGCCTCGACGTAGATGGCCGTCTTCCCGCCTCCGGTCACGCCGTCCAGCACCAGGGGGTTCGAGTCATGACCCGCGACCGCCGCTTGAATCGCGGCGACCGCCTCATGTTGTTCGGGAGAGAGGCCCGCCTGCGGGGGACGCCCACCCCGCGACCCCGGCGGCCGCGCCGCCAGAGGCCGCCGGGGTCGCTCTCGCACGTCGGACAGGGCAAGTCCCCGGCGGATCAGCCCCTCGACTGCACCCGGCCCGTGCCGCTCGGCCAGACGTGCGGCGAGCACGCCGGCCGGCTCCTCAACCAGCTCCTCGAGAGCGGCCCGCTGGCGCGGTCCAAGGGGCCGGCCGGTGGGCCGCTCGCCAGCCGCGAGGGAACTCGCGACCCCCCGCCCCGCCTCGTTGGCGAGGATCCAGCGCTCGTAGCGCGGCCCGGCGCCGGCAGCTTCGAGGACCCACTCGAGCTGCACGGGACCGTGGGACGCGAGGGCCCGCAGTCGCCTCAGGATGGCCGGCCGCCCCTCGGGCGCATCGAGGAGCCGGACGGGCCGCGGACCGGATTCGAGCTGGGACAGCAGCGCCCGGTCCGCTGGCGACAGCGACGCGACCTCCGGAGGAACCCACTCGCTGTCGCCCCTTGCCGAAGTCGCTGAGGGCTCGAGCTCTGCCACGAGCTCGAGGCGTTCCAGGAGCCCCGGCGGGAGCGCGGCCCTCAGGACGGACGCCGGCGGCGCGAGGTACTCCGACGCAACCCAGCGGACGAGCGCGAGGGCCAGCGCCGGCAGCAGCGGCCCATCCGAGCGGACGCGGTCGGTGACCGGCTTGGTCGGCTGGTCCGGTGGATCCGTCGTGCCGAGGACGACGCCGAGCGCTTGGCGGCGCCCGAACTCCACCAGGACGGCCTCGCCGGGCCCCACGTCGGCCATCCGCGGCGGCAGGTTGTAGGTGTAGAGGCGTGCCCCGGCTGGTCCGGCGACGTCGACGGCGACCTCGACGTAGCCGCCACCGCTGGCCGGGCGCACCGGATCGGTTGCCATCCCGAGATTGTGCGCCGGCCCGTCGGACATGAGTTCGCGATCGCCCCGCGGTCCGACGACGGCGCGCCGGCCGGGGACGAGCGCGCGCCGCTCCCGCTCAGATCGTCAGGCGCCGACCCTGATGCCTGGCCTGCTCGGCAGCGATGATCTCGTCGATTCGCTCGGCGGTTCGTTTCACCTGGCCGGTCTCGTTGGTGACGACGTAGTCGTACTCGTCGCGACGAGCGAGCTCCAGCGCGGCATTGCGTTGCCGCACCTCGAGCTCGCCGGCCAATTCCGTCGCCCGGGCCTTCAGGCGCTGGAAGAGAGTCTCGAGCGAGGGCGGGACCACGAAGATGAGGAGGGCCTCGGGGATGCGGGCCTTGACCGAACGGGCCCCCTGCACGTCGATCTTGAGGACTGCGTGTCTTCCCGCCGCGAGTGCCTCGCGTACCGCCTCGCGAGGGGTGCCGTACCAGTTGCCGTGCACGTTGGCGGCCTCGAGGAGTTCGCCGGTCGACCGGAGCTCTTCGAAGGTCTCCGGCGCGAGGAAGTGGTAGCTCACCCCGTCGACCTCACCCGGGCGAGGGGCCCGCGTCGTGCAGGTGACGATGAAGGCGTAGTCCGGGTCGCGAGGGCGGCGTCGGAGCGCCTCGATGATGGTGTCCTTCCCCACTCCCGAGGGGCCCGAGATGATGACCAGCAGCGCCCCAGGGGCGCCGTCGTCATGCCGCGGTCGAGCCGCGGCCGGTGAATCCCAGGTCTGGCCCGCCGGGACTGCTCCAAGGGGATCCCCGCCGGCTCGCAGGAGCTCGAGCACCGCATCGAGATCCTGGGGCAACGGGGCGACCGCCCGGATCAGGTGACCGTCCGAGGGTGCCTGGAGCTCGAGCCTCCAGGCGTGGAGAAACAGGCGGCGAAGGCCTCCGGCACCTCGCCGGGCAGTCCCGGTCCCGTACACGGAATCCCCGGCAACCGGATGGCCGAGGGCGGCCAGGTGAACCCTGATCTGGTGCGTCCGTCCGGTCACCAGGTCGACTTCGAGAAGCGTCCACCCGGGGAACCGCTCGCGGACGCGGTAACCGGTCGTGGCCGGTCTCCCGTCGGCGACGATGGCCATCCGGGTCCGATGCTTCGGGTCGCGACCGATTGGCGCCTCGATCCGCCCGGCGGCGGCGCTGACGCTACCCTGGACGAGCGCGAGGTAGGTCTTCTTGACTCGACGCGCCTTCAGCTGCGCCATCAAGGCGGCCTGAGCCCGGTCGTTCCGAGCCACCATCAGCAGCCCGCTGGTGTCGCGATCGAGGCGGTGGACGATGCCCGGCCGCTGGACACCGGCGATCCCGCCGTAGGCATCGCCACGCCCGAGGAGCGCGTTGACCAGGGTCCCGCTCGGGTGACCGGGGGCGGGATGCACCACCAGGCCCGCGGGCTTGTCGACGATCAGCAGGTCGGCGTCCTCGTAGACCACGACTACCGGAATCGCCTCGGCGTCGACCTCGAGTGGGCGCGGATCCGGGATCTCGACAACCACGGTCGAGCCGGGCAGGACCAGGGCATTTGCCTTCACAGGGCGGCCGTCCGTGGTGACGCTCCCACCCAGGATCAGCTTCTGGAGGTAGCTGCGCGAGAGGCCGGAGCGGTCCGTCGCGAACCGGTCGATGCGCTGGCCACGGGCCTCCTCGGGCACCAGGAGGGTGAGGCGCCTCATGTGCCCTCGGTCCGCTGGTCTGGGCGCGGCAGGAACGCCATCGCGAGCAACAGCAAGATGGACATGCTGATCATGCTGTCGGCCAGGTTGTACGTGTAGAAGCGCCACCCGCCCAGGCCCATGTCGACGAAGTCGACGACGTAGCCCAGGCGCAGCCGGTCCACGAAGTTGCCGATCGCGCCACCCAGGAGCATGCCGAGGGCGACGCTGGCGAGGTTGCCACCAGTCGCCGCCGCGTGGCCGTGATACCAGACGATCAGCCCGATCACGGCGACGCTGAGGACCCCGAAGACCAACGCCTGACCCTGGAAGAGCCCGAAGAGACCGCCGCTGTTGTGGATTGGCGTGATCCGGACGTACGCGCCGATGACGTCCACGGGCCGACCGAACTCGTAGGTGGCGACGATCCAGGCCTTGCTGAGCTGGTCGGCGACGACGATCGCGCCACCGAGGCCGATGAAGAGCGCCCAGTGACGCCGCCCGACCGAGAACCGGGCGGGAGAGGTCATCGCCAAGCGGTTCGCTGCATCGCGGTCCAGGGCCACGCCTCCACCGAGGGTCCCAAGACTAGCGGTCGCCCCCGCGCCGCCGCAAGGCGACCCGAGCCTCGCCGGCGTCGATCGTGACCGTGACCACCGAGGCCCCACCAGGGGCCGGGCCGATCACGAGTCCGTCCGCGAGCGTGTCCGCAGCGACCGCTGGCAAGAAGGGTCGAAGACGCTCGGCGGTCGAGTCCGGCAGGTCGAGCCACACGTCGATACGGTCCGCCAGCTCGAGCTCGGCTTCGCGGCGCAGGTCCTGGATCGCCCGCGTCAGCTCGCGCGCGTCGCCCTCGGCCAGCAGCTCCGGGGTCAGCTCCGTGTCCACGATCACGACCAGCCCGTCGTCGTGGGCGACGGCCGTGCCCGGCCTGGGCACGGCCAGGATCTCGACCTCTTGGGGGGCCAGCGTGACGCCGGCCAGCTGAACGGCTCCGTCGGCGAGGATCTCGAAACGGCCCTCACGGGCAGCTGCCATCACCTCGGGCACTCTCGGGCCCAGCTTCCTGCCGATCACCGGCAGGAGCGGCTTGATTCGCCGGTCGACGAGGTCGGATTCGTCGCCGATGACCTCGACGACTTTGACGTTGACTTCGTCGGCCATCAACCGCAGCAGCTCGTCGTCGAGCCCGCCACCGGCGTCCGGCAGGGCGAGCCAGGCGCGCCTCAACGGCTGACGGATCCGGATCCCGGCGTTGCCCCGCAGCGTCCGGACGAGGTCGACTGCGCGCCGGACGACCCCCATCGCCGCCTCGAGGTCCGGATCGCGACGATCCGCCAGCTCCGCCGCCGGCCAGCTCGCCAGATGGACGCTCACCGGCGCGTGCTGGTCACCGTCGGTGAGATTGCGGTGGATCGCCTCGGTCATGAAGGGCAGTATCGGAGCGAGGACTCGCGCCGTGAAGCCGATCGCAGCATGGAGCGTTGCGAACGCCGCGGCCCGGTCGGCGCGGTCGTCCGACCGGGAGAACCGGCGACGGCTGAGCCGCAGGTACCAGGTGGAGAGCTCGTCGATGTAGGCACTGGCGGCCCGGGCGGCGGCCGCGGCGTCGTAATCCCTGAGTCGGTCCTCGACGGTCACCGCGAGAGCCGCCGTGCGCGACAGGATCCAGCGGTCGAGGGCACGCCGCTCGGCAACGGGCGGCTCAGATCTCCCTGGGGCCCAGCCCGCGAGGCGGGCGTAAGCGACGAAGAAGGCATAGACGTTCCACAGGACGAGCAGCTCCCGGCGCGCCTCGTCGGCCGCATGCCAGCCGAAGAGGATGTTGTCGTCCGGTCGCGCGTGGA
Source organism: uncultured Chloroflexia bacterium (assembly GCA_963712585.1). Taxonomy (GTDB): domain Bacteria; phylum Chloroflexota; class Limnocylindria; order Limnocylindrales; family CSP1-4; genus CAVQIH01. The sequence goes on along the minus strand of CAVQIH010000009.1, from coordinate 60,557 downwards.
CGAACATCCAGCGCATGACGTCGACACCCATCCGCTCGGCAGCCTCGTCGAACTCGATGGCGTTGCCCCAGCTCTTGTGCATCGGGCGGCCGTCCTCGCCGAAGAGCGTGGCGTAGCCGAAGATCGTGCGGAACGGCGGCTCACGCCGCAGGACGGTGCTCATGGCCAGGAGGGCGTAGAACCAGTTGCGGAATTGGCCCGGGAAGCTCTCGGTGATGAAGTCCGCGGGGAACCAGCGGGCCCAGTACTCGGGATCCTCGCGAAAGTGGAGCGTGGAGAACGGCACGATCCCCGCGTCGAGCCAGGGGTTGCCGACGTCCTTGATCCGCTCCGTCGGCTCTCCGCAGCCCGGGCAGGCGATCTTCACGGCGTCGACGAACGGACGGTGGGGAGTGTGCCCTTCGAACGCCTCCCAGCCCTCGACGGCCCGTTCCCGGAGCTCCGCTCGACCCCCGACCACGTCGACCCGCCCGCACCTGCCGCAGTCGTAGATCGGCAGGGCAAGGCCCCAGTAGCGCTTCTTGCTGATCATCCAGTCGTGCATGTTCAGCAGCCAGTCGAGCTCGCGCTCGTAGCCGAAGCCCGGGAGCCAGCGGATCTGGTCGACGACCTCCATGATCTGGTAGCGCAGGCTCCGCTCGACCTCCTCCGCGGTGAGCTGGTCTCGGGGCCGAACGTAGACCTCGCCCATGCTGACGTACCACTCGTCCACGAGGCGGAAGACCAGCGGCGTGCCGCAGCGCCAGCAATGCGGATAGCGGTGCAGGTACGGCTCCAGGCGGTAGAACCGCCCCCGGTGTCGCAGGTGTTCAACGATGGGGTCGGCGACGTCACGGACGTCACGACCGCTCAAGAACCCGAATCCCTCGACGACGATCCCGTTCTCGTCGAGCGGCGCGATCACGGGCAGGCCGAGGGCTTTCCCTAGCGCGTAGTCCTCCGCGCCGCACCCCGGCGCGACGTGGACGATGCCGGTCCCCTCCTCCTCCCCGACGTCCGCCCAGAGGACCACCCGGTGCTGGTAGGGCGGCCCGCCGGCCTGGCCGGCGAAGGCTCGCTGAACCGCGGGCAGATCATCGAAGGGACCGGCGTAGCGCCAGCCCTCGAGCTCGCGGCCCAGGCGCTCTTCGAGGACCTCGAAGGGCCGCTCCATGGCCTGGTCGAGGGTGCCCTTGCTCAGCCAGAACGCGTGGCCCCCCTGCCTGACCCGGACATACGTCAGCTCGGGGCCCACCGCCGCGGCGACGTTCGAGGTGAGCGTCCAGGGCGTCGTCGTCCAGACCAGGAGGTCCTCACCGGGGCGATCGAGCAGCGGGAAGCGAACGGTCAGGCCGGGGTCCTCGCGGTCCTGGTAGCCCTCGGTCATCTCGTGCTGGCTGATCCCCGTCCCGCAGCGCGCGCACCAGGGCATGGTGTCGTGACCCTTGTAGAGCCAGCCGCGCCGGTGGCATTCCTTGAGGAACGCCCAGATCAGATCGTTGTTCTCGTTCGAGAAGGTGAAGTACGAGCCTCCGAGCTCGGGCATCCCGAGCCGTCCGACGAGCATCTCGACGGTGTCGGTGACGGGGCCGCGCGGGCCCGCCAAGGTGACCGTCCGCTCGGGCTCGGCGGCCAGGACGTCACGCAGGCGGCGCAGCTCGTCGGGATCGTTCCAGTCCATCCAGTAGCCCAGACGGATCGACTGCTCGGTCTGGCGGGCTGCGTAGGTGAGCACGCGCTGCTTGCACAAGCTGACGAACTCGGCGATCCCGTATTCCTCGATGTCGCGCTTGCTGGTGAAGCCGAGGTCGCGCTCGACGTTCACCTCGACCCACAGGCCCTGGCAGTCGAACCCGTTCTGCCAGCGCTGGTCGTGGCCGAGCATCGCCCGGAATCGTTGGTAGAGGTCCTTATACGTCCGGCCCCAGGCGTGGTGAACGCCCATCGGGTTGTTGGCAGTGATCGGACCGTCGAGGAAGCTCCACCGCTCGCCGCTCGCGTTCTGCTCGCGCAGCCGCTCGAAGACGCGCTCCTGGCGCCAGAACGCGAGCACGTCGTGTTCCTGGGCGATGAGGTCGGGCTTGCTGCTGACGGGTCGAAACATCGGTCCTCGGGCGACGAGCGGCGTTGCGCTCCGCGCCGGGGGGCGGTCGAGCGTTCAGTGCCGCCCGGCGTGACGCGACAGGAATGGCGACTCGCAGACCCGTCCGCACCCGGCTCGCAGGGGCGAGCGAGCTGCGAGGCGATTCTGCCTGAACGAGTATCCTATCGCGCGATGACCCCTCGGCCTGAGCCGCAGCCGCGTCTTCGCGCGCGATCCCCTTTCACCGCGGCCTTCCTCTCGCTCCTCTTCCCAGGCCTGGGGCACGCGTACGCCGGGGCCTTCGAACGCGCCCTGGCGTTCGCCGCGGCGCCCGTCCTGATCCTGGCTCTGGTCGCGGGTATCGGCCTCAGCCTTCGCCTGGAGTTCCTCGGCTTCCTTCTCCAGCCTCCGGTCCTCGTGGCCATCTTGATTCTGAACTTCCTGCTCGCGCTCTACCGCCTGGTCGCCATCGTCGACGCCTACCGTGTCGCCGACTACCTCGATCGCCTCGCCGAGAGCGGCGGCGGGCGGTACGGTCCTGCTCGTCGCCGGCTCGGCGTCGTCTCGCTGGCCGGGCTCCTGGCCGTCGTCCTGGTCATGGGAGGCGGGCATGCCGTCGTGGCGTACTACGACCTCCAGGCGCTCGACCTCATCCAGGGCGTGTTCAACCCGAACGATCAAGCTCTGGCGACGCCGAGCCCGCACGCGTCCGGCAGGGCGAGCGGCGAACCCGCCACGGCTGAGCCGACCGCGCAGCTGACCGCGTCCCCCACCGAGCTCCCCCGCTGGAACGGCACTGATCGCCTCAACATCCTCCTCGTCGGCGTCGACCAGCGCCCCGCGGAAGGGACGTTCAACACCGACACCCTCATCGTCGTCAGCATCGATCCGGTGACCCATCGGGTCGCGATGTTCAGCATCCCCCGCGACACGGTCGACGTGCCCCTCCCCGACCTCCCCGCGCGCGCAGTCTACGGGGCGTCGTTCGGGGGCAAGATCAACAGCCTCTACGTGGCGGCCCTGGCTCGCCCGGACCTGTTCCCCGGCGGCGGCTACGCAGCCCTCAAGGCGACCCTGGGGGAGCTCTACGGGCTCCAGATCACGTACTTCATCCAAGTCAACTTCGACGGCTTCAAAGAGGTCGTCGACGCCGTGGGTGGGGTGACGATCAACGTCCAGGTCCCGGTCGTCGACGACGCGTATCCGGCCGACAGCGGTCGACTGCGGCGGGTCTACATCCCCGCCGGGATCCAGCACATGAGCGGAGCCGAGGCTCTCGTCTATGCTCGCTCCCGCCACGGCTCGAGCGATTTCGACCGCGGACAGCGACAACAGCGGGTGCTGCTGTCGCTGCGCCAGCAGGCCGATTTCGGACGACTCGCTGCGCGCCTCCCGGACCTCGTTTCCGCGCTCAAGCAAGCCGTCAAGACCGACATCCCGGTCGATCAGCTCCCGCAACTCCTCCAGCTCGCCAGCACGATCGACGCCTCCGGGGTGCGATCGTACGTGTTCGCACCCTCGTACTACGCCACCGAGGTCGTCAACGGCGACCCCCGCGGCTACGTGATCCTGCCCAACGTCGATCGGATCCGCAGCGCGGTGGCCCGTGCCTTCCGCTACAGCGCCGCCGAGGAGGCGCTCCGGGAGAAGGTCGCCGACGAGAACGCGGACGTGTGGGTCCTCAACGGCACGGGCATCGAAGGACAGGCCAGCCGGCTGGCCGCCTACTTGGCCTTCCGCGGCCTCAATGCCTCCGCCCCCAACCAGAAGCCCGACGAGAGCGGGGCGTCGTCGACCACGATCCGGGTCTACAACGGCGCCGAGGACCGCCTGCCATCGACGCTCAAGCTGCTCAGCCAGGTCTTCAACGTCGAGGCGGTGCCGGTCATCGACCAGGCGGTCACGGCCGACGTGATCGTGACGACCGGGGCGGACGCGCCCAACCTGACGCCTCCTCCGGCCCCCTGAAGCCGCCCGCGGCGCGGCACGGGCCGCCCGGGGCCTACCGCCGCTCGTAGACGGGCGTCAGCCAGTGCGCGTAGGCGGGAACCCGACCGCGGACGATGTCGAAGTAGTGGTCCTTGATCCGCGCCGTGATCGGTCCGACCGTCCCGTCGCCGACCGGCCGCCGATCGACCTCGATCACCGGCGAGACCTGGGCACCCGTCCCGCACAGGAACACCTCGTCGGCCACGTAGAGCTCGGTCCGGTCCACTGAGCGCTCGACGACGCGGATCCCGAACTCGCGAGCGATCTCGATGAGCCCGGTTCGAGTGATCCCCTCGAGGATCTCGTCGGTCACCGGGGGGGTGATCAGGACGCCGTCGCGGACGATGAAGAGGTTCTCGGCGGAGCCCTCCGAAGCGTGCCCGTCCAGCGTCAGGACGATCGCCTCGTCGTACCCGTTCAGGTTTGCCTCCGTCTTGGCGAAGGCCGAGTTGACGTATGCCCCGACGATCTTGCCGCGCGCCGGAATGGCCACGTCTGCCGTTCGTCGCCACGACACCGTGCCAACGCGAGTCCCCTTCGTCGTGTCGATGTAGTCGCCGAAGGGCAGGCTGAAGATGTAGAAGTCGTGGTCCAGGTTGTGGAGCTTCACCCCGATCGCCCGGGTCTTCTTATAGACCGACGGCCGGACGTAGGCGTCCTCGCGAAACCCGTTCCGACGGACGGTCTCGACGATCAGCCCGACGAACTCGTCGACCGATGGGAGGCCTTCGCTCATGAACAGGATCTTGGCCGAGTTGCGGATCCGCTCCACGTGCTCGCGGACCCTCAGGATGTAGAGCTGCTCCTGATCGGCATTCCAGTAGGCGCGGATCCCCTCGAAGACCGCGGTCCCGTACAAGAAGGCGTGGGTCATGATGCTGACCTTCGCCTCGCTCATCGGGACGTACTTGCCCTCGAAGTAGCAGATCAGGGCCTCGGGGTCGGTCAGGACACCGGCGCGAGATGCCGTCGCTGGCGCCTCGGTCGCCTTCTGGGTGAGCATCGGCGGACTCCTGGTGTGCAGCGCGGACTCGGACCGTCGCCCGGGCACCTCAAGGGCCTGCCGGGGGACGGCGGGCGATCGTCGTTCGAGTATAGCGCCGGACCCGCGACTCCCACCTTCAGGCCGAGCCGCCAGACACCACCGCCACGACTAGCGCGAGGTACAGAACATAGAGGACGCCACCCGCCAGCAACCCCCGACCCCGCAGCGACGAGCGGAAGCCCATCGGAGCGAAGATCACCACGCATGAGAGGAAAGTGATCCCTGCCGAGGCGAAGACGAGGGCCGAGTCTGCGTCCACCCGCCACGCCTCGGGGGCGAACAGGAGCGCAACCATCACCGGGATCGCGCTCTGGAAGACCATCGCCCCGGTGATGTTCCCCATCGCCAGGGTGTCCTTGCCCTGGCGGACCCAGATCACGCTGTTGAGCTTCTCGGGCAGCTCGGTCGCCACCGGTGCCACGACCAGGGCGAGGATCGCGCTGTCGACGCCGAGCGAGCTCGCGATGTGCTCGACAGCGCCGACGAAGACCCAGGCGCCGGCGACGATGCACCCGAGAGCGAAGAGGACCTGGAGGGCGACGATCCGCTCGCGGGGTGGCTCGGGGTGGGCCGGCCCGCCCCGGTCGAGGCGGTGCATGCGGAGCGGGGCGAGGCCGCCCGCGGCGGACGAGTCGGCCTGCAGATGGCGGAAGACGTAGTAGGCGTAGACCAGGAGGAGGAACCCGGCCACGACCCACTTCGGCCAGGCCTGATCGACCGGGAGGAACGCGGCTCCGATCGCGGCTGCGTAGGCGAGTAGGAAGTAGCGGATGTCGTGGGCGATGATCTTGGTGTCGACGATCATCGCATCGCCCCCCGGCCGGCGGCGGCTGACTCCCAGGACCGCGACGCCGGTCACGAACATGGCCAGCGTGGCCAGCATGAACGGGGCCCCCAGGATCGCCCCGATTCCGACCTGATCGCCGGCTCCGTCGGACGCCAGGACGATGGCGATCAAGGGGATCATCGTCTCGGGGAGTGCCGTTCCCACCGCCGCCAGGACCGAGCCGACGGCACCCTCGCCGAGGCCGCGGTGGTGGCCGACCCATTCGATGCCGTTGGTGAACAGCTCCGCCCCGGCCAGGATCACCACGAACGCCGCGAAGAGCAGAAGCACGTCCACCCTAGGCTCCCGCGAGACCGGCCACGACGCTCAGCGCGATCACGCCGAGGATCGCCGTCGAGACAAGCGCCATCGCGCGCTCCCCGCCGCGCGCATAGCCCAGCAGCGAGCCTGCCACCCGGGCCACTGGGGTGGCGATGGCCAGGGCGAGTCCGAGCCACAGAAACCCTTCCGGTCGCAGCGCGGCCAGGTCCGCTGCCAAACGCCCCGCACTGAACGGCGCGACCCCCCTTCCGAGCGCGTCGACCGCGTGAACGATCATCAGGGCCACGCCCAAGATGAGCGCGCCGACCGCCAGCCTCGTCCCGATCGTGAGGAGGCGACCGACCGAGTGCTCCAGACCGGCATTGACCGGGCCTCGGCCGGCTGGTCTTCGTCGGGTCGCGCTCATTGGAGCGCCCTCCCGGCCATCTGCCAAGCCGTCACGGCAAGGACGGCGACGAAGAGCACCCGCAGCACCTGGACCGGCAGGCGATGGCCGACTCGCGACCCAAGGGACGCCCCCAAGAAGACCCCCAAGGCGGTCGGAGAGGTGACGTAGGGATCGATCCCGCCACGCAGCAGATAGACGATCGCGCTCGCGGACGCGGTGACCCCGATCATGAGATTGCTCGTGGCGGTGGCGACCCGCAGCGGCACACCCATGACGAGGTGCATCAGCGGCACCTTGACGATCCCGCCGCCGACCCCCAGCAGGGCCGAGACGACCCCGGCGAACAGGCTCCCGACGATCCCGATGCCGAGTCGCCGAACGACATAGCCCTCACCCGAGAGTGCTGCCAGGCCGACCTTCCCTAGGGGCATCGAGCGATCCTCCAATCCGGGCTCGGGATCGCCCGTCGCCTCGGCCAACCCGGTCGCCGCGCGGTCGTCGCGGGCGCGGCCAACCATGGCCACGGCGGTGTAGGCAAGGAGAGCCGCAAACAGCCCGGCCAGGACGCGGTCCGACAGCAAGAAGGCGATCAGGCCGCCCGCCAGCGCCCCGGTCGCCGTGAAGAGCTCCAGGCTCATTCCCAACCGCAAGTTGGCCTGGCGACGCTCCAGGAACACGCCGGCCGCCGCGCTACTCGTCACGATGACGCACAACAGGCTCGTCCCGACAGCCTCGCGCAGAGGCAGACCGAAGCCGAGGGTCAGGAGCGGTACGATCAGGATCCCACCCCCCAGGCCGAGAAGTGACCCAAAGACGCCAGCGGCGAAACCGCCCCCGGCGAGCAGCAGAAGGACCTCCATCTCGCGACGATCCCGGGCGGTCCGGGCCGCCGCCTAGGGTCGCAGGTGCTGTGGGGCGTACGGCAGCAGTGCCACGTGCCGGGCCCGCTTCAGGGCGACCGAGAGTTCCCGCTGGTGCGCGGCGCAGAGGCCGGTCTTGCGACGCGGCTCGATCTTCGCGCGCTCCGAGAGATACCGCCGCAGGCGGTTCACTTCCTTGTAGTCGATCTGGACGGTCTTGTCCGCGCAGAACGCGCAGACCTTGCGGCGGCGGCGGTCACGGTAGTAGTCGTCGCGGCGCTTCGAGCGCGAGGTCGGTGGCATCAGTTCCAGGCTCCAGGCTTCGGTTGCCGGCGGGGGCGGGTCCCGACGGGCGACTCTCAGAAGGGAAGGTCGTCGATGTCTTCGTAGGTCTCTCCGGAGGCGGGCTGGGCCGCCGGGCGGGCCGGACGGGCCTCGCCTCGAGGCTCGACGGACTCCTCACCCGTTTCGTCGCGCGGGCGCGGGTCGAGCGGGGTGACGGTCTGGGCGACGAGCTCCGTCGTGTAGCGCTTCTGTCCCTCCCGGTCCTCCCATTGGCGGGTCTGGAGCCGGCCCTCCACGTAGACCTTGCGGCCCTTTCGGAGATACTCTGCAGTCCGCTCCGCCAGCGGGCCCCAGGCGACCACCCGGAACCACTCCGTCTCCTCCTGCCAGTTACCGTCGGCGCCCTTGTAGTTGCGATTGACGGCGACCGTGAACTGGGTGACGGGCTGGCCGTTGGGCGTGTAGCGCATCTCCGGGTCGCGTCCGAGGTTGCCGATGATCATCGCCTTGTTCAGCGACATGACCCGTGCCTCCCCTGTCAGTCGGTGGCGGCCGGGGCCGCCTCGCTCTCCGATTCGTCGATCCGCTCGACGGTTTCCTCGGGCTCCTCGTCGGCGGGTGGTGCGGTCAGGTCGGTGACCTCGTCCACGGCCGCCTCGCGTCCGCGACCGAGCCGCAGCGGGCGCTCGATTCGCGTCACCAGGTGCCGCAGCACCTCCTCAGTGATAAGGAGGCTGCGCTCGAGCTCGTTGATCGATTCGGCCGGGGCTTCGAAGACGAGGATGTGGTACGAGCCCTCGCGGTACCGCTCGATCGGGTACGCAAGCCGGCGGCGACCCCACGGCGAAGCCTTGATGATCTGGCCGCCGGCGACCGCGATCGCCCGGGTGGTCCGCTCGAGGACGGCCTGCGTCCGCTCGTCCGGCGCATCCGGACGGAGAACGAGCATGAGTTCGTAACGGCGCACGCGCCTGTGCTCCTTCCTGTGGGTATGCCCCGCTGCTAGGCCGCCAGGGGCGGTCCGGCGGAGCCGAAAGGACCGGGCGACAGTCTATCACGGAGGTGGGCCGCGCCCGAGCCGGTCCGCGGGCTCCGTCGATCACCGGCGCCGATGTATCCTCTCGCTCTGTCGAACCCCCACAGCACAGGCGGGACCGCGTGGCGACGAGCATGATCCTTCTCCTCGAGAACGACGAGGCGGCCGGTGCGGCGATCCGAGCCACCCTCGAGGCGGCGGGCTACGGCGTCACCGTCACGGCCACGGCCGAAGAGACGATCGCGCAGGGGACCGACCACCGGCTCGTGGTCATCGATGTCCCGGCGCCGGCCTCGGACACGGCCGAGGTGTGCCGCAGGATCCGCGCCCGGAAGGACCTCGCTTCGCTGCCCATCCTCTGCCTCAGCCAGAGCGACGAGGTCGAGGAGCGAGTCCGCCTCCTCGAGGCGGGCGCGGACGATGTCATGGCCAAGCCCATCGACCCGCGCGAGCTCGACGCCCGGGTCGAGGCCCTGCTCCTTCGCTTCCAGCGCTCCCACCATCTGGCGCCGATCACCGTGCCGGCCCGAGCGTCGACGCGCCCCACCCGAGTCATTGCCTGCTTCAGCCCGAAGGGCGGCGTTGGGACGACGACGATCGCCACGAACGTCGCGGTCACCCTCGCCGAATCACGTCCTGAGCGGGTCGCGATCATCGACCTCGACTTGATCTTCGGTCAGGTCGCGACGCACCTGGACATGACCCCGAAGCACACGCTCGACGAACTCGCCAGCGATGACGACGCGCTGCGCGATCCGGCGGCCCTGCGAGACTACGGCGAGCGCCACGAGAGCGGCCTGATCGTCTACGCCGCTCCGCTGTGGCCTGACCGCGCGGGACTGATCTCGCCGGGCCTGGTAGAGACGCTCCTGGGGACCGCCGCTGGCGCCTTCGACCTTGTGGTAGTCGACGCCGGCTCCTTTCTCGACGATCGGGCAATGACGACGCTCGAATGCGCCGACGCGTCAATCATCGCGGTCAGTCCCGAGATCGCCGCGCTCAAGGCCCTCCATTCGCTCGTCGAGTACCAGACGGAGGTTGGCTTCGACCGCTCCAAAGCCACCTACGTGGTCAACCACGTCTTTCCCCGCGAGATGCTCAAGGTGCGGGACGTCGAAGCCGCGGTGGGCTCTCCGATCGCCGTCGAGCTGCCCTACGACGCGCTCGTCTATCTCAAGGCCGTCAACGAAGGCATCCCGGTGGTGCGGGGTGCGCCGCGTTCGGCGCCCGCCGAGGCCCTGCGGCGGCTGGCGATGATCGTCACCAGCGACGCGTCGCTCGAGCCGATCGGCCTGCCCCACGATCGCCGGGGCGGCTTCTTCTCGGGTCGGCGCCGACACGCTTGAGGTCCTGACCGGCGGCCCGGTCGGACTGTCCTCCGGCTACACCGGTCTGACGCTTGCCTCGTTCGACTTCGGCCCCTCTCCGGCAGCGCTGGTCGCGGTGACCACGTAGTAGTAGACCGCGCCGCCACCGGGTCGATCGCTATAGCTGGTCACGTTGCCGAGCTGGATCAGGTGCGCTTCACCGCCCGGCGTGGTGCTCCGCCAGACCCAATAGCCGGTGATCGGGCTCGAGCCGGCCGAGGTCGGTGGCAACCAGGTAAGCGTCACGCCGGTGCGACGGTCGGCCGTCGCCACGAGGTTGCGCGGCGCACCGGGTGGCGTCGCGACGGGGGCCGTGGGCGTGGCGGTTGCCTCGTTGGACTGGCTCCCTTCGCCGGCCGCGCTCGTGGCGCTGACGCGATAGTAGTAGGGCGTGCCGCCCACGACCGCGGTGTCGTTGTAGGTGGTGGTCGTTCCCAGCGCGGCGAGGAAGGTCTCCGCGCCCGAGGTGGTCGACCGGTAGACGCGGTAGCCATTGATCGGGCTCGAGCCGGCCGACGGCACCGTCCAGCTCAGGCCGACCGAGCCGACGCCGGCGGTCGCGGTCAGGGTCGGGATTCCCGGCGGCGTCGGGGCCGTGGGCGTGGCGGTTGCCTCGTTGGACTGGCTCCCTTCGCCGGCCGCGCTCGTGGCGCTGACGCGGTAGTAGTAGGGCGTGCCGCCCACGACCGCGGTGTCGTTGTAGGTGGTGGTCGTTCCCAGCGCAGCGAGGAAGGTCTCCGCGCCCGAGGTGGTCGACCGGTAGACGCGGTAGCCATTGATCGGGCTCGAGCCGGCCGACGGCACCGTCCAGCTCAGGCCGACCGAGCCGACGCCGGCGGTCGCGGTCAGGGTCGGGATTCCCGGCGGGGTCGGGGCCCCGCCGCTGATCGCCTTGGAGACGTCGAGCCGGCCGCCGGTGGCAGTCCGGCCCACGAGCGACGGGATCACGTCGACCGCCGCCAGGACGGCGCTCCGCAGGGCGCTCACCGAGCGGTTCCCGGAGGCCAGGATGAGCGCAGCCGCACCCGCGACGTGGGGCGTGGCCATCGAGGTGCCGCTGTAGTACTGGTAAGCACCGGAGAGCACCGTCGAGAGGATGCTGACACCCGGGGCGCCGAGGTCGACCGAGGTCGCCCCGAAGTTCGAGAAGTAGGCCATGCCGTCGGCGCTCGTGGTGGCGGCGACGCAGACCAGGTTGGATGACGAGTAGCTGCACGGATAGGCCGCGGTTCGACCGAGGTCCGCGCCGCTGTTGCCGGCCGCGGCGACGAACAGGATGTCGTTCTGTCCCGCGAAGTCGATCTCATCCTTGAGGCCCTGGGAGTAGCCACCGCCGCCCCACGAGGCGTTCAGGACCCGGACGTTGACGCCGCTCTGCTTGGCGGTAACCGCGAAGGCGATGGCCTCGATCGCGTCGGAGGTGTAGCCACCGCCGCCGGCGCTCAGGAACTTCAGGCCCATGAGCTTGACGTTCCAGTTGACCCCCGTCACGCCCAGCCCGTTGTTACCGACAGCTCCGATGGTCCCCGACACGTGCGTCCCGTGGCTGTTGTCGTCCATGGGGTTGCAGCTGCCCACCCCGATGGCATTGAAGCCGTGCGTGCCGGCGCCGCAACCGCCGATGCCGCCTGGATTGCTCCAGACGTTGGCCGCCAGGTCGGGGTGCGTGTAGTCGATGCCCGTGTCCACGACGCCGACGACGATCGAGCTCGAGCCGGTCGTCGTGTTCCAGGCAGCTGTCGCCCCGATGTCGGCGCCGGGAATGCCGCCTGCCTGCCCGGTGTTCTGGAGGCCCCACAGCAACGGGAACGAGGGGTCGTTCGGGGTAGCCGTGAGCGAGATACGGTAGTCGGGCTCCGCATAGCGGACGGCCGGGTCGGCCAGCAGCCCGCTGATCGTTGCCGCCTCGCGGCCGGCGGTGACAGCGAGCACGTGGGTGCCCGATCCGATCACATCCGCGCGACCGCTCGCGCTCAGCGAGTCAAGGGCTGCCATCGTGGCCGGAGACGTGCCCGGCCAGTACCCTACCAGCACGACCCCGGGCCGGTAGTCGCCCGAGAGCGGCACGACGGTCAGGCCGCCCGCCCCGACCGGCCCGGCGATGCCGAGGAGGACGCTGGCGATGAGGGCGACGGCGGCGAGAAGCGTGGTAAGGCGGCGCATGAGGAACCTCTGAGCAGACGGAGCGATGTCAGTGTCTGTCACGGCCCCGGGGCGGGCTATGGTACCAAGGTCGTCGTCGACCGCCCTCAGTTGGTGCCGAGGCAGGGGTTCGAACCCTGACGCCCTTGCGGGCAGCCGAGTTTAAGTCGGCCGCGTCTGCCGGTTCCGCCACCTCGGCGCCCCCGAATTGTACGCCTGCCGGGCGGCCCGCCGGCGGGCGCTGTTCAGGTGAGTCTCGGCTGGGTCAGGATCGTGCGCTCGCCGGGGGGCGACGACGACGCTTGCGCGGCTCGATCACGGCCGGCCACCAGTCGCAGCTGCAGAGTCCCCGCGGACAACCGGCATGCGGGAGTCGCGCTGTTCGCATCTCCATTGCGATCCGGAAGGTCTTCCCATCGTCGGCGCGACAGGCGGGGCAGCACCCGGTGCTCACCACCTCCACGTCCTTCGCAAGCAGCAGGAGTGAGCGGAGCACCGCGGTCATGCCCTCGCGATGGAGCTCGACGATCTCGTCGGGCGGCGGAACCGGAGAGCCGGCCTCCTGGTACAGCGCCTCGGCCTGCTCGCGGCGGATCTGCCCGAGGTCGCCCCAGCGCTTCTCGTGCCGGGCGGCCTTCACGGCTCGCTCGGCGGTCGAGAGGTAGAGCGTCCGCGACGCCCTCACGACGTCGGGCGAGAGCGGCGCGGCGGCGAGCTTCGCGCGGCGGGTCGGGGAAGCCTTCACGTTGAACGCAAGGCGGAGCCAATGCTGGCGGGCCGCCGTCCAGGCGTGTGCGTCCATCGCCCGCTGGTGCTCGGCCTCGAACACCTGGACGGCCGCCTCGGTGAGGAGCGCCAGCCGCCCGTCCACGCGGCGCACGACGATGGGCTGCCGGCAGCGCGGGCACAGCCGGTTCCGCACCGGTGGAGGGTCGAGGAGGACCGCGCAAGAGGGGCACGAGAGCCCGGTCGCGCGATCCAAGGCGACCGTGGGCCGGGGTGACTCGCCGGATTGCGCCCCCAGGGCGACCGCACCCAACCCCTCAGAGGGGCTGCCGTCGCGGTTGTCGTGGGGCGGGGCCAATCCGAGCAGGCGACGCAGGAGGTTCATGCTCAATGCCGCGGAAGGTAGCCGGTTCAGGGTACTCCGCCGGGTGGCAGCCGAGTACCAACGCGCCGCGCCGTCGTCTTCCATCGGTGCCCTCGCGCACCGGTGGCCAACGTGGGAGTGGACGAAAGGGGGTACCTAAGCAGTACTCTGTGCGTCCACGAACCGAGCGGTCCGTGGCTCGCTCGCGTCCGGGGATTCATGGCCCGGACTGCCGCCAGCCCACGCGCGAGGAGAGAGCGGGATGCCGAAGGTGCGAGGTCTCCTGCACCTGAGATCGAAGATCGACGAAGAGGAGCTGGCGCTCGCCCAGACTCGGACGGCCGCGCGGCTCGCTGGTCTGTTGGGCGAAAAGGCCGCGGCGCCAGCCGAGGACGTGCTGGCCGAGGACACCTCGCCGGACGTGATTGACGAGCACGATGCCGCCGAGGCCGGCGAGATGCCTACGTCGGCGGCTCCCAGGGCCGCGACCGTGGCCCCTCGGGCCTCGTCCCCCCATCGTGGTGGAGGGCGATGCCGACCTCCTCAGCCTCGAGACAGAGGGCGACCAGGTCGAGCTGGTCGGCGTGATGGCCCGATCCGGGAGCGTCCAGGGTACTGCCGGCTGGGACCTGCCCCTCGTCAAGCCCACCCAGCTCACGCTCGAGCCGGGCCTGCAGGATGCGACAAGGGCGGACGAGGAGGGCCTCGCGACGCCGCCCGAGCCGAGCGGCACGGCGCCGGTCGAGCCGTTGGTGGCGGCGGTCGAGTCCCTAGCCACGGCGCCGATCGGCCCTTCGCGCCGAGGCTCCAGCCACGACAAGCCGGGCCGCTCCGTGGCGGGGCGCGTCGCCCCGAGGCGCACCCCGGCCACGCGGCGGACCAGGACGAAGGCCCGGCCAACGCCCGTGCCGTCGGCCTTCTGCCCGTACTGCGCCCTGCTCCTGCAGCCCCCACCGGCGTCGAGCCGGCGCTGCGCACGCTGCCACCAGCGCATCGTGGTGAAGCGCGTCGAAGGGCGGGCGGTCTACCTGACCGAAGCAGCGGTGCTGGTGTTCGAGGCCGAGCGGCGACGCGTTGCCAGTTCTGGGCGGCTGACGCGGGAGCGGGAGCGCTGGCTCCGGCTCGCGGCTGCGGCCGGTGCGCCCGCCGAACGCCAGGCCCGGCTGGCCGCCGCACCGCTGTCCGAGAAGGTGGTCGACGCTGCCCGGACGCTCTACCTGGGTACCGTCGACCGCGCCTTCAGGGCCGCGAAGCGCGACCACGACTGGGAGACGGCCTCCCGCATCAGGCGCGAGGAGGCGACGGCACTCTACCGCGTCCACGGCTCGGGGGTACCACCCCAGGCGGAGCTCGTTGCGTTGTACCGCGAGGGCGTGGTGGCCGAGCTGCGCGGCATCGCGGAGTTCTCGCGTGACGCGGAGCTGGTCAGTGCGTCCTGCTGCGGCATCTGCCGAGCGGACGATGGGCGGATCTTCCGGATCGCCAACGAGCTGCGCGTGCCTCGCCTTCCGCACGAAGGATGCCCGCGAGGCCTCTGCCGCTGTGGCTGGGACCTCGCGGCGCGTGACCGGACGACGATGCGCCGCTACCTGCGGCGCCGCCCGCACACGGAGTCGCGCACCGCCCCGAACGAACCGGCGCCCACGGCCTGATCTCGGCGTCGCCGACGACCTGGGGCCTCCGGCGTATCCGTCGGTCGCCCAGGGGAGGAGTTGGCCCGCGCCATGCTATTGCCGCGAGGCATGGGGCGCCCGAAGAGGGCCGTTCGTGCAGGGAGTTGGAGGCGACGAGCGGATTCGAACCGCTGAATAGAGGTTTTGCAGACCTCCCCCTTAACCACTTGGGTACGTCGCCTCGGACGTCACCGGCCGGGGGTGCCGGCACCAGTCAGCCGAGAAGTGGCTGCCCCTCGAGGATTCGAACCTCGCCTAACGGATCCAAAGTCCGCTGTCCTACCACTAGACGAAGGGGCAGCGGTCGGATCCTGTCGGCGGGGCCGGCCGGCTCGAGCAGCCGTGAGAGGGAGAATGGAGCGGAAGACGGGACTCGAACCCGCGACCCTCACCTTGGCAAGGTGATGCTCTACCAACTGAGCCACTTCCGCTCGATAACGCTGCCGGACCGGTCGGGTGGTGCCGAGAGCCAGAATCGAACTGGCGACACCGCGATTTTCAGTCGCGTGCTCTACCAACTGAGCTATCTCGGCCCGGTGGACCATCGGGCGGCCGCCCGTCGGCGCGCCGCAGAGGCTACCACGAGCCCTCGATCGAGCTGCAAGGCAACGGCCGGCTGCCTCGCCCGAGCCGAGGACCTCCGAGTCCCCTAGTCCAGGCCGGCGAGCTGCCCGACCGAGGTCCCGTCGAGCGGCGGGTCGCCGGTCAGCTGCGCGGAGGCGGTTGATGCGGTCGACGATCGGCGGATGGGTCGAGAACAGGTCCGACGACCGCTCGCTCGAGCTTCTTGATCGGGTTGACGATGTAGAGGTGCTGGGTCGCCCGGTTGGCGACCTCGAGCGGCTCCTGGTCCGCGGCGATCTTGGCCAGCGCCCGCTCGAGGCCGTACGGATTGCGGGTCAGCTCGACGCACGAGGCGTCGGCCAGGTACTCGCGCTGGCGGCTGACGGCCAGCTGGACGAGGCGCGCCGAAGATCGGGGCGAGGATCGGCCAGGACGATGGCGACGACGAAGACGATCGCCTGGAGCCCGCCGCCACCCGACTCGCTGTCGCGACGCGCCGACCGCCCACGCCGCCCCAGAAGGTGAAGCGCAGGAAGAAGTCGGCCAGCAGCGCGATGCTGCCCGACGAGCACGCCCACGAGCAGCGTGAAGCGGATGTCGTAGTTGCGGACGTGCGACAGCTCGTGGCCGATGACGCCCTGGAGCTCCTCGCGATCGAGCTTCTGGAGGAGGCCGGTGGTGACCGCGACCGAGGCGTGCTTCGGGTCGCGGCCGGTGGCGAAGGCGTTGGGGGCCGTGTCGTCGATGAGGTAGACCCTGGGCATCGGGACGTTCGCCGCGATGGCCATCTCCCTGCACCACGTTGATCAGCTGCGGGCTGCTCCTCGGCGATCACCTCCTTGGCGCCCGAGACGCCGCAGCACGAGGCGTCGCCGCCGAAGTACGAGAGCAGCGGCGGCCAGCAGTCCGATGGCCAGCGCGATCACGCCGCGACACGACGAGCGCCGCCCGCGGTGTCCCCGGTCGAGCGCCGTAGCCGATGGCGAAGCCCGAGGGCAGCCAGGAGGCCGATGACGACGATCGACAGGAGCAGCGAGTTGCGGCGGTTGGCGGCGATCTGGCTGTAGAAGGTGGACACGGCGTGTCGTCGGCGGCCGAGGCAGCGCCGGACCTGGGCCTGGCGTGCATCGCGACGGTCGAGCGGGCGAGCCGATGCTAGCGCAGGTCGACGACCGGGACCTGGTCGGCCTCCGGCTCGGCCTCGAAGAACTCGCGCTTGGTGAAGCCGAACGGGCCGGCGATGAGGACGTTCGGGAAGGTCTGCGATCGAGGTGTTGTAGTCGAGGACCGTCGCGTTGTAGTGCTGGCGCGAGAAGCTGATCTGGTTCTCGGTCGTGGTCAGCTGCTCCTGGAGCGAGCAGGACGTTCTGGTTCGCCTTGAGCTCGGGGTAGTTCTCGACGACCGCGAACAGCGAGCGCAGGGTCGACGGTCAGGGCGTTCTCCGCCGGCGGCCTGCTGCGGCCGGCCCCTGCGCGCCGGCGGCGACCGCGTTGGCGCGTGCCTCGGTGACCTTGGTCAGGACCTCCTGCTCGAAGCCCATGTAGCCCTTGACGGCGTTGACGAGGTTCGGGATGAGGTCGTGGCGACGCTTCAGCTGGACCTCGATCTGGCCGAGTGCCTCGTCGATCCGCAGGCGTCGCTGGACGAGCCCGTTGTAGACGCCGATCACGAAGACGACGATCACGACGACGAGCGACGATGAGCACGATGAGGACGATCAGCGATCGTCCATCGAAGTCTCCTCGAGCGCTGCGGGCGTGCGCCCCTCGGGCGAGCATACGCGCAGCCCGATCTCGGCGTGGCGGCGTCAGCCGGCGCGGGCGCCGAGCGGTGGTGGGCGGTGGAGGACTCGAACCCCCGACATCCTCGGTGTAAGCGAGGCGCTCTGACCAGCTGAGCTAACCGCCCGCGTGAGCATCGGACGCGCCGGTACGCTGCCGGCCGAGCTAGCGTCGTGCGCCCGGTGGGGCAGGAGGGTGGTGCCCAGGCCGGGACTTGAACCCGGATGACTTGCGTCATACGCCCCTCAAACGTACGCGTATACCAATTCCGCCACCTGGGCACTGCGCACGCGGTCCGGCCGGAGCCGAGGGGTGGTACCGAGGAAGGGACTTGAACCCATACGCCCTTGCGGGCACTAGCTCCTGAAGCTAGCGCGTCTACCAGTTCCGCCACCTCGGCGCGGACCCGACGGCGTCGGTGATGCCTCACCGCCCCGCGGCGAGGCGCCATGTTAGCACATCCCAATATCGGTCACTGATGGCCCCGAGCTGGCGGAGTTCCGGCCCCTCGACCTCGCCCGAGTGCACGACGAGGTAGTCGCGGAAGTAGAGCGGGAGCACCGGGAGCGACGCCGCGAGGGTCTTCTGGAGGGTCGCGTACGCCTTCTTGCGGATCGCCAGCGAGCCCGGAGCCCTGGCCGCCTCGAGCGCCGCGTCGAGCTTCGCACTCTGGAAGCCGCCCACGTTCGTCCCACCGGTCGCGGCCTGGGTTGAGCCGAGCAACGGATATACGTCTGGGTCGAGCCCCATGTTGACGTCGACCACCGCGGCCTGGAACTCCGCCCCCACTAGCCGCTTCGAGTACGTCCCCGGCCCCAGGCCGGTAACCGTGACCTTCAACCCGAAGGCCTTCCAATCTGCCGCGACGGCCAGGGCCGTGCGCCAGGCGAGAGCGCTGGTCGCCTCATCGAGGGTGACGATCTCGATGCTGGCGACCTTCTTCGTCTTCGGCGCGATCCAGCCCGAGCTGGTCTTGCGCCACCCGGCGGCGGTCAGCTCCTTGGCCGCCCGGGCGAGGTCGTAGGGGATGCGTGAGCTGGCCTCCGCGTCGTACGCCCACGATGATGGCGGGATCGGTGTATCGGCCCGGACGCCGTTGCCGAGCAGGATCCCATCGACGATCGCGTCGCGGTCGATGGCCAGGAGGAGCCCTCGCCGGACGTGCTCGTCGCGGAAGAGTGGCTGATTCGGACGCTGGTTGAGCTCGATCGCGGTGAACGTGACGGACGGGTAGCGCAGGAGGCGAGACCCGGGGACGCTCAGCACCTCGCGGCCACCCTCCGGCGTGAGGCCTGCGGCGGCGTCGAGGTGCCCTGACCGGTACGCCTCGACGAGAGCGTCGGCATCGTCGTAGAAGTGGAACTCGATGCGCGCGAGGCGCGGCAGGATCGGTGCGTCGGGGTCCCGTGGCGGGATCGTCGCGAAGGCGTCCTCGAGTTGCGGGAGCTCTGCCCCAACCGGCTCGAGCACCGCGACGTCGGGATCGCGGCTGACGATCCGGAACGGCCCACTGCCAACGGGATCACGACTGAACGGAGCGTCCGCGAGCTGGGAGATGGGCGTGTCCAGGAGGAGATGCGCGGGTAGGATCGGCTGAGTTGCCGCCTGAAGGAAACCCCCAAGAGGAGTTCGAAGATCGAAGCGGACGGTGCGCGGATCGATCACGGTCACCGTGACCTCCCGCCATGACGCGCCCGCCGGACCTGTGTAGGCGGGATCCTGGAGGGCGTGGACCGTGAAGGCCACGTCGTCTGCGGTCACCCGCCGGCCGTCCTGCCACGTAGCACCGGACCGCAGAACGAACGTATAGCGGGCGCCCTTCTCCTCGACCGACCAGCGCTCGGCGAGGTCCGGGACGATCGTGGCATCCGGCCCGAGCTTGACCAGGCCGCTGAAGACCAGGGCGACGAGATCGCGGTCGGCCTGGGTCCGGGCCGTCAAGGGGTTGATCGAGCTCGGCCGGCTGACCACGCCTTCGCGGTAGGCGCGGGCGAGCGGTGCCGTCGGCTCCGGGGTGCCGATGCTGGCCGGTCCGCTGACGGGGCGGGGGAGGACGATGCCCACGGCCAGCGCAGCCAGCAGCACCACGAGGGAAAGGACGATAACGCGGTCGCGGCGGGTCATGAGCCCTCGCCGATGGGATTGCCGCTACCCAGCCCGCGAACGGCACTCCTGACTTGGGGCTCCGAGCGCGCGCGATCGCCTGCCCCCGGGGCCCGAGTCACACGCTGCTCGATGCTCCCGGCGTAATCAGGAAGTTCGACAGCGAGAAGATGGCGAAGAGTACCGCCAGGACGACGGTGAACTGGAAGAGGCGCTTCTCCACGCCGCGCCTGCTGCGGTAGACGGCGGAGTCTCCGCCGAACGTGCCGGACAGGCCGGTTCCCCGGGCCTGGAGCAGGATCGCGGCCATGAGCGCGAAGGAGACGAGGATCTGGCCGAGGGCCAGGACAGGGTTCACGGGGTCTCGGGCCTCCGAACGGACGATCGGCGGGATGGTAGCACAGCCGGCGCGCCCGATCGCCGGGGCGCACTGCGCGGCGGAGGGCCGCCGCCCTCGAGCACTCAGCCGGCGACCGTCGGGGCCTTGCCCTGGTTGGCCACGGCCGCCATCGCCGCGGCGATCTGGTCGGGGTCGCCGAGGTAGTGACTACCGACGGGCCGCAAGTCGTCATCGAGCTGGTAGACGAGCGGCACGCCCGTGGGGATGTTGAGGCCGACGATCTGCTCGTCGGAGATCTCGTCCAGGTGCTTCACCAGGGCCCTGAGGCTGTTGCCGTGGGCCGCGATCAACACCCGCCGACCCGCCCGCAGGCTTGGCACGATCGTCGAGTGCCAGTACGGGAGGAAGCGGGCCACGGTGTCCTTGAGCGACTCGCAGCGCGGGAGGTCGGCATCGGGCACGTCCCGATAGCGCGCCTCGTGGCCCGGGAAGCGCGGATCGGAGAGCTCCAGCTCGGGCGGCGGGATGTCGTAGCTGCGGCGCCACAGGCGGACCTGCTCCTCGCCGAACTCGGCTGCCGTCTGCGCCTTGTTGAGGCCCTGAAGGGCCCCGTAGTGTCGTTCGTTCAGGCGCCATGAGTGCTCGATCGGGATCCACATCAGATCAAGCTCGTCGAGGGTGATCCAGAGCGTCCGGACGGCCCGCTTGAGCACCGAGGTGTAGGCCAGGTCGAAGGTGAAGCCGCCCTCGCGAAGCAGTCGACCGGCCTCATGGGCCTCGGCGATCCCCTTCTCCGACAGATCGACGTCGGTCCAGCCGGTATAGAGGTTCTCCCGGTTCCAGGTGCTCTCCCCGTGGCGAAGCAGAACCAGCGTGATCACGATCGGATCTCCTGCAAGGTGGGAAGCCGTCGGCCGCTGGCGGGGACGGGCCGCGGCGACGCGCTTGGGTCGTTCACCCGACGGCGGCGAGTCGGGCGCCGGCGGTGAGGCCTGCCCGGGCCACGATGCCGGCCATCTCGTCAGGCTTGAGGGAGGCTCCTCCCACGAGGGCGCCATCGATGCCGGGCTCGGCCAGGAACTCCTCGACGTTGGCGCTGGTGACGCTGCCGCCGTAGAGGACCGGGAGGCCGTCACCCAGCTCGGGCGAGGTCACCCGCCGCACCACCCGACGGATCGCTGCCGCCATCTCGGCCGCGTCGGCACCGCTGGCGTTCCGACCGGTCCCGATCGCCCACACTGGCTCGTAGGCGACGACCAGCCCGCCTCCCAGGAGGGCGCCTGGATCCTGGGCCGCGAGCGCCCCGACGAGTTGCTGTTCGACGACCGCGGTGGCCCGTCCGGCGTCCCGTTCGGCGAGTTGCTCGCCAACGCAGAGGATCGGCCGGAGCCCGGAGGTGATGGCTCGACTCAGCTTCCGGCCGATGAGGATGTCGCTCTCGAACGCGTCGCGGCGGCGCTCCGAATGGCCGAGGATCACCCACGTCGCCAGACCGGCCAAAGCGGCGGCCGAGACCTCGCCGGTGTAGGCACCGGCCAATTCATGGTGAACGTTCTGGGCTCCGACTGCGACCGTGGTCCCGACGAGGGCGTCGCGGACCGACGCCAGGCACACGTACGGCGGGCAGATCACGCGGGTCACGCCCGGGACCTCCGTCCGCGCGGCGACGAGGGCAGCGAGCTCACCCGCATCGGCGGGTGTCGTATTCATCTTCCAGTTGGCCGCGATGATGATCGGTCTCATGGACCACATGATGCCAGAGGAGCAGGCCCGCCGATGCGGGTCCCAGGTCGCTCCGCGCTCGTCAATCGGCCTTGGCCGCCTGGCGGGCGGCTCGGCGGCGCGACGCTGCGGCAGCACCCCCGAACGGCAGCCTGCGGCGGCGGCCGGCGCGCCGCGTCGAGCGCCGGTCGTCGGCGTCCTCATCATCGGTTTCGAGGGCCAGCCGTTCGACGCGCTCGAGGGCGCGTTGGACGGCCGAACGATGGACCTCGAGCCGCTCGGCGATTTCGGCGAGCGTCGCCTCCGGCGTCTCCCGGCGAGCGGCCGCGACCGCCCGGGTGAGTGGTCCGGCCAAGGCCAACCGCCCGTCGGCCTCGAGCCGCTCGATCGCCTCGAGCTGCCGGCCGGCCGCTGCGACGGCTCGCTGGAGGTTGGCCGACTCGGCGTTGAGGACACGGTTCAGTTCCCCCCGGAGGGCGCGCGCCACCTGACGCGCCTCGAGCTCAAGGAGGGCTGCGCCGGCCCCGACCCGGCGCAGGAAGGTGACGATGGTCTCGCCGCTCTTCCAGGTCACCACGCCCCGGCCGCGCCGGAGCCGCCACATCGCCGGCAGCCCCACGTCGGTGAGCCGCCGGGCGAGCTCGGGCGCCTCGCCGGGATCTACGACGAACTCCAGGTGGGCCCGCGCCCCGGCCAGGCTGAGCGACCCTCTGGCCAGAAAGCGACCGCGTAGGTAGGCGCTCCGGCAATGATCCGCTGCCTCGAGCCACTCGAAGGCCAGCGCTTCTGGGGGTCAATTCGGCTCTGACGCCGCCTCCCGGACCCGGTACCGTTTCTGCCCCCCGCGGGCAGCCACCAGGCGCTCGAACTGGCCGGCTTCGCGGCCCAGCCGCACCGCCAGACGGGCCACCGCCGCCTCCCGTGTCGCGAGGCCCGCTCCCAGGCCCGCCGCCTCCGCGGCCCGATCGCAGGGACGGGCGGGATCGATGGCAGCGAGCTCCGCCCGCAGGGCGGCCACGAGGTCACGGTCGGACTGGCTCATCCGTGACGGCTCGGGGCCGCGCGCCTCCGCAGGTGCGCCCCTTGGTCCCGATTCACGCGCTGCGGACCGCCCCCGCCCGGCGACGGACCGTCCCCTCCTGCTCGTAGATCCGCATCAGGGCGGCGGCTAGTCGGGCCGGGTCGTGGTGGTGCTCGTTCGCCCGGTCGATCAAGTCGTCGAGGACCAGTCGCGGGGGCCGGGCCGGGGGACGGGGCGGCCAGCGCAGCTCGACGGGCTCGACCGGCCCCGGCTGCCGGCCGGCGGCGATCCGATTGTTGGCCAGCACGACGTCGGCCACGCCCGCCACGGTGTGGCGCTCGAGCGCGGCGAGGTGATCAACCAGGTCATAGCCCTCCGTCTCCCCTTGCTGGGTGGCCACGTTGCAGACGAAGACGCGCAGGGCCGAGGAGGCGAGGAGCGCGTCGCGCACCGCCGGGATCAGGAGGCTTGGCAGGATGCTGGTGAAGAGGCTGCCGGGCCCGATGACGATGAGATCGGCTTCGGCGATCGCCCGCAGCGCATCTTCCGAGGGCTGAACGTCCTCGGGGGTCAACCAGACCCGCTCGATCCAGCGGGTCCGCGCAATCAGGGACTGGCCCTGGAGCTCGCTGCCGTCGTACAACGCGGCGTGAAGCACGAGAGGCGTCCCCGACACCGGCACGACCTGCCCGCGGACGGCGAGCACCCGGTTCATCTGGCGGACGCTCTCTTCGAAGTCACCCTCGTCGATGCGGACCATCGCCGCCAGGAGGAGATTGCCGACGGGGTGACCCGCGAGGCCGCCGTCCTCCGCCGGAAACCGATACTGGAGGAGCTCTCCCATGAGCGGCTCGGCGTCGGCCAGGGCCACCAGGCAGTTGCGGATGTCGCCGACCGCGGGAATCCCGAGCTCCTCCCGAAGCCGGCCCGAGGATCCACCGTCGTCGGCCACCGTGACCACCGCGGTCAGGTTGGCGGTGTGCTCCTTGAGTCCCCGCAGAAGTGTCGAGAGCCCCGTTCCTCCGCCGATCGCGACAACGCGCGGCCCCCGCGAGAGAAAGCGCTTCTGGTAGATGACCTCGACGAGTGGCTGCTCACGATCGCTGGTCAGGAAGGGTCCCACGAGGACGGCGATGAGTCGGAGCGATCCCAAGGCGAAGAGACCCAGGCCGATCGCCAGCAGGACGACCGCGCGGGCCACGTACGGCAGGAATTGGAGTGTCAAGACCGAGACCGCCGCCTGCCAGGGCCCGGTCACGTCGATGTCCCGGTAGAACTGCCGCAGGGCAAAGGCCCCCGCAAGCGCCAGCAGGAGCTCGCCGATGAACACGACGAAGAGCCAGCGCTTGACGCCGATCCCCGGCCGCAGCCATCGCCGCAGGTTCATCCCCGGTCGAGCTCCCGGTGGAACACGGCGACGGGACCGTAGCCCCGCTCTCGCAGGATGGTCGCCAGCTCCTCGGCAAAAACGATGGAGCGGTGGTAGCCACCGGTGCAACCGATGGCGATCGTGAGACGCGTCTTGCCTTCCGACTCGTAGGCCGGGACCGTCAGGTCGACGAACTCGGTGAGGACGTCGAGGAACCGCCTGGCGATCGGCTGGTCGAGGACGAATGTCCGCACGGCATCGGTGAGCCCCGACAGCTGCCGCAGCTCGTCTACGTAGTAGGGGTTGGGCAGGAAGCGAACGTCGAAGACGAGATCGGCCTCCAGCGGGACCCCGAACTTGAAGCCGAAGCTGATCAGCTGGAGGGAGAGCCGCTCCGGCTCTACTCCGTGGCGCAGCTGGGCGAAGATCCGCTCCTTCAGTTCGCGGAGCGACAGATCGGAGGTGTCGAGGATGATGTCCGCCTCAGCGCGGACCGGCTCGAGGAGCCGGCGTTCCTCGGCGATCGAGCTGGCGATCCCCCGCTGGCTCGCCAGGGGATGGCGGTGGCGCGTCTCGGAGAAGCGTCGGATCAGGACCTCGTCTCGTGCGTCGAGGAAGAAGACCTGCGGCTCGATGCCGCGTGCACGGAGAGCGTCCCGAGTGGCCGTGAACGCGCGCGCGGCATCACCCGCCCGGACGTCGAGGACGATCGCGACCCGCTCGAAACGCTCCGGATCCTGCGACACCAGCTCTGCCAGCTCAGGAAGCAGCTCGCCCGGGAGGTTGTCCACGCAGGTGTAGCCGAGGTCCTCGAACAGCTTGGTTGCCGCCGTCTTGCCCGCCCCCGAGAGGCCGCTGACGACGACGACGTCCTGGCTGGCCGGTGGGACCGGGATCGAGCTTGGCTCACGCGGGGGCGAGGGGGTCACCATCGGGGCCAGTCTACCCCTGGGGTCCCGCTCGCTCAGCGCCCGGCCGCCCGGATGAGGAAGATCGAGAACTCGTAGAGCACGTACATCGTGGCGCCCAGGACGAGCGGGCTGATGGGGTCGCCGCCGGGCGTCGCCAGAGCGGCGAAGACGGCGATACCGAGGACCACGACCCGTCGATGCGAGCGCAGGAAGGCGGAGCTCAGGATGCCTACCTTCGAGAGCAGCACCAGGATGATCGGGAACTCCATGACCAGCCCGAAGGCCAGGAACATCGTCGTCACGAAGCCGAAGTACTTGTCCGCGGTGATGAGCGCCTGGAGATCCTCCGATTGGAAGCCCAGGAGGAAGCCCGAGGCGAAGGGCAGGACGACATAGGCGACGCCGACGCCGAGGAGGAAGAACCCCAGGGCGAGCGGCACCCACGGCCGGGCGAGCCGGCGCTCCTCGCGGGTGAGGCCCGGCGAGATGAACGCCCAGAACTCATAGAGGAGGATCGGCATCGCCAACACCACGCCGACCACGAGCGCGATCTTGAGCTGGATGAAGAAGGCGTCCCCCAGCCCGGTGAAGACGAGCGGACCTTCGATCGGCAGGGGGGCCTTGAGGACCTTGATGATCTCGGGCGCCAGGGCGAACCCGATCACCGCGCCGACCAAGACCGCGACGACAGAGACGATCAGGCGATTGCGCAGCTCGACGAGGTGATCGACGAGCGACATCACCTTGCCGTCCTCGGTCGCGACCGGGGACGGCGTTGCCGCGGGGACACCCGGTGCCGGTGGCTCTGGACGTGCCCCGGATCCGGCTCCCTCCCTCAGGGCATCCGCCTCAGCCATCGACGGCGGCCGGAGCGAAGGTCAGGAGCGGGGCTGGGGTGCCGCGTCGCTCGGGGACGTGGTCGTCAGCGCGTTCGGGACTGCCTCGGACGCCAGCGTGTTCGGGGCCGGCAGCACGGGCGGCGCGGGCGCGACGGGTGCCACCTGCGTGACCGGCAGCGTCGGCGTCGGGGTGGCCGGGCTGGCCGGAGACGTGGTCTCGGTGCGCACGGATTCCTGGACGTCCGTCGCCGCCTTGCGGAACTCACGAATGCTCTTGCCGAGAGCCGACCCGACCTCGGGCAGCTTGCCAGGTCCAATGACGAGCAGGGCGATCACGAGGATGATGACCAGCTCGACTGGTCCGATGTTGAACGGCATCGTGCTCTATTGTGCCTCACTCGACCGCCGGGGAGCTCCGAGCCCCCGGGGAGGCTCACGATAGCACAGGCAATCGGGCGGCCCAGTCCGCTGCCGCCACGGCAATTCGCTGTTCGAGATCGACAGGACGGCCCGCGGCGGGAGGCTGGCTGGCCGCCCGCGCGATCCCCCGGCTGACGTTGACCAGGAGGCCGCGCCCGGCCCGGTCGCCAGCGGGCGCAGCCCGGGCCGGTCCCTCGCGCAGGACCGGCTCCGTCTCGCCGCCCTGCGCACCCACGCCTGGGACCAGGAACGCCAAGCCGGGAGCGATGTCCCGGATGGCGGCCAGTTCGGCGGGCGCGGTGGCCCCGACGACCAGCCCGACGGTGGTCCCGGATCCCCAGCCGGCCACCCGCCGGGCGACCCGCGCATACAGGGGTTCCTCTGGCGCATCCTGCCCGGGGGTGGCCCCAACCCGGAGGTCCTGGAATTCGCCCGCGCCGGGATTCGAGGTCCGGCAGAGAACGTAGACGAACCGGTCCTCCCGGGCCAGGAACGGGGCCAGCGCCTCGGAGCCAAGGTACGGATTGGCGGTGATTGCGTCCACGCCGAGGAGGTCGAAGAGGGCCGTCGCGTGTCGCTCGGCGGTGCTCCCGATGTCGCCGCGCTTGACATCGGCGATCAGCGGCAGGTCGCTGGGCACGGCCGCCCGCAGCCGCTCGAACGCGGCCAGGCCGGGCGAGCCGTACGCCTCGAAGAAGGCGAGGTTGGGCTTCACCGCCGCGGCCGATGGGCCGGCCGCCTCGAGGAGCAGGCGAGCGAAGCGCTCGACGCCCGCCAGTCCGACCGGGAACTCAGGCGGCAGCGTTGCGGGGTCGGGGTCGATCCCGAGGCAGAGCACAGTCCCGACCCGCGCGCTGCGAGCCGCCAGCCGCTCCAGGTACGACGGCCCGCTCATGGCGTGGCCGACCCGCCCGGCGCGCTCGGCGAGGGGCTCGAGGACGGCAGCCGGTCGGGAGCGATGTACCAGCTCGCTCGCGACGCTCCGTCGAGGCCGCTGAACTCGGTGAGGTCATCCACCCGATCCACCACCCAGTTCGGAGCCGTGCCCTTGAGCGTGGCGAGCTTGAGATCGACTGCCTGCCCGGCAAGGTGCATGTAGACCACCTGATCCCCCCTAGGCGACCACGTCGGTCCCCACGACGCCCCATCGTCGCTTACTCGCAGGAGCTCCGTCCCAGTGGCGGCATCGAGCAGGACGATGTCAGTGCCGAAGCTGGTGGTCTTCGTGGCCGCGATGTACTTGCCGTTGGGCGACCACGAGGGGGCCATGTAGCCCGGCCCGGTGACCGCCGCGAATCGCCCGTTGGCGACGACGTAGCGCCAGATCGACGGCGTTCCTCGCGAGCCATCGCGACCGTTCTTGACATACAGCAGGACCTTGCCGTCCGGCCGCCAGGCTGGATCCTGATGACCGAGCGGAGGATCCTCGGGGACCGCCACCGCCGTCAGCTTCTTCGTCTCGAGGTCGTACATCTGGAGCACGACGTCCGACCGCGACGGGTCAGGGGCGTCGGTGACGAGGGCGAGCGTCGAGCCGTTGGGCGCCGCGACCGGGTCGAAGCAGAAGGCCGACCACTCATAGGTACCCTGCTTGAGGAGGCCACTGAGCAGGGCTTGCCGATCCGTTCCATCGGGTCGGATCCGGGTCACGATTGGGTAGGCGAGGTCGTAGTAGACCGGCCGGCCGCCCTCGGGGTAGAGACCCCGCTTCTCCCTCGTCTCGACGAAGTAGATCCACTGACCGTCGGGTGAGAAGCTCGGCATCGAGTCGCGGCCGGTGTTCGTCAGCTGGCGCGTCTGGCGCCCGCTCTGAACCCAGATGTTGCCGGACTTCACGTAGACGATCGATCCCGCCAGCTCAACGTCCTCGTTGGGCACGACGATGACCGGCGGTGGCGTCCGGTTGGGGTCGACCACGCCGCCTCCACCCCCGCCCCCGCCATCGCCGACCGGAATCGGGAGGGGCACTCGACCAGTGAACAGACCGACGGTAAGCGCCGTCACGAGGACCAGGCCGATCGCCGAGAGCGCGGGGGCGATCATGGTTCGGCTCGGGCGGAGAGCATAGGGATCGGGCCGGGGCGAGCGTCGGCTCCCCGGACGCTGCGGCTCCCGCACGCTCACGCTCAGATCCCCTGCACGGCCATGGCGAGCTCGCGGAAATGCCCCGCGGGCGCAACGTCCCGAACCTCGAGCTGGAGCGACTCGTAGCCGCCGAAGTGGCGGACCAGGAGGCGAGCCGCCACGTCGAGGCGATCGCCTTCCCTGATTGCGTCGACGAGATCGGCGCGTCCGAACGCGATCGCATCGACCACGTCACGATCCCTCCTCAGCGTGAGCTGCGTGTGCCCGCCGTTGGCCGCGCGGACTCGGACGACGGTCGTGCCGAGAACGCCGACGAGAGGCTCCGGGTTCCCGGGGCCAGTCGGGGCCAGCCGATCGAGGTCGGCGACGAGGGCGTAGTCCACCTGCGGGGCGGGCAGCGCCACATCCAGGCGCAGCTCACGTCGCGGGTCTCTCGGCCCGGCCGCCGTCGCGAGCGCGACGAACCTCGCGCAGAACGCGGTCCAGTGATCGGCCTCCATCTCGAAACCTGCGGCGCCGGCGTGGCCCCCGTGTCGGATCAGGAGATCACCGCAGGCCTCGAGGGCGACTCCCAGGTCAAACCCGCCCGGGCTTCGACAGGACCCGCGCAACAGGCCCTCCAACTCTGTAGCGACGACCGCCGGTCGATTTCGCTCGTCGGCCAGCCGGGCGGCGACGAGCCCGATGACTCCCACCGGCCAGTCGCCTCGAACCACGACGGCCGCCTCGTCGGTCGGCGGGGCGCCTCGGGCGTCATCCACGGCGCTGCGGGTCACCTCGCGACGCAGCGAGTTCGCATCCTCAAGCTGGGCGGCCAGCCCCCCCGCCGACTGGAAATCCTCGGCCAGCAGCAACCGAGCAGCGATGATGGCCTCACCGACCCGCCCGGCAGCGTTGAGCCGGGGCGCGACCGCGTAGACGAGGGCGTCGACGTCCAGGCCTTCTGGCCGCAGGCCGGCCGCGGCCATCAGGGCGGCCAACCCCGGCCGCGCACCCGACCGCAGGCGCTCCAGCCCGAGGCGGACGATCGCCCGGTTCTCACCGAGGACGGGCGCCACGTCAGCGACGGTCCCGATCGAGGCGAGGTCGCTGAAGCCGATGGCCGCGGCGGGCCCACCGGGCTCGTCGGCAAGAAGCAGCTGGGCGACCTTGAAGGCGACGCCGCTGCCAGCCAGGCGGCGGTCGGGGTACTTTGCGTCCGGCCGCTGAGGGTTCACCACGGCTACGGCCGCGGGCAGGGCGAGGGGGACCCGATGGTGATCGGTGATCACCACGTCGATACCGCGTCTGCCCGCCGCTGCCACTTCGGCGTGGCTCGTCGTGCCGCAGTCGACGGTCACGATGAGCGTCCGGCCATTGGCGGCCGCGTTGTCGACGGCCTGCAACGAGAGCCCATGACCCTCAGCAAGCCGGCTGGGCACGTACGGCTCGGCATCGAGCCCGAGACGCCGCAGCGCACCAACCAGGATCGCCAGGCCGGTCAGCCCGTCGGCATCGAAGTCACCGAAGACCAGGATTCGCTCCCGGCCCGCCTGCGCGCGCCGGATCCGCGCCAGCAGACGGTCGGCGTCGGGCAGGAGCCGCGGGTCGTGGAGCCCATCTTCGGGTGCCCCGAGGTACCCCTCAAGCTCGCCTGGCATGTCAACGCCGCGCCCGGCCAGGATGCCGACCAGGCGGTCGGTGATACCGAGGGCGTGGCCGGCGGCCAACAGCTCGGGCGACGGTGAGGCCACTGGGAGGCACCAGCGGTAGCGGGGTTCCAGCACGCCCATCAGCATGCCACGGGCCGCTTCGCCGGGTCTCGACGCCGACTCAATCGCCCGTTTCGGGCCGGAGGGATCGTCGGCGGGAGCCGACGTACGCACCGCGGGCCAGGGGGCAAGTGCCCAGGCCGCCTCAGGTGGTGGCGCGGCGGGTCGTCCTGCCCGGCGTGGCGCGGCGCCGCCGGTCCTCCCACTCTTCCCAGACGACGAGAAGCATGCTGGCGTTGAAGATCGACGAATACGTCCCCGAGACGATCCCGATCAGCAGCGCGAGCACGAAGGTCTGGATCGAGGCCCCGCCGAAGAAGAGGAGCGCCAGAAGGGCGAAGACGACCGTCAGGCTCGTGTTGATCGAGCGGCCGAAGGTCTGCATGATCGAGTGATTGACGATCGCGGCGATCGGCTCGCCGGCGTGGCGCGCCTTGTTCTCCCGGACGCGGTCGAAGACCACGATCGTGTCGTGCACGCTGAACCCGATGATCGTCAGCATCGCCGTCACGAACAGGCCGTCGACCTCGGTTCCCAGGAACGTGCCGAGGATGGCGAAGGTCCCAACGACCACGAGCACGTCGTGGACGAGGGCGACCAACGCGGTCGCCCCGAACTTCACGTCGCGGAAGCGGAACGTCATCCAGACCAGGATGCCGATCGAGCCGAGGATTACCAGGAGGATCGCCTGGCTGGTGAGCTCCGAGCTGATGACCGGCCCGACGGTCGTGAACTGGCGCACCTCGGCGATCGGCCCGAGCTTCGCCTCGAGCGCGGCCACCAGTTCGCCGAGCTTGCCCTCGCTCGGCAGGACGGGGCCGGCCGGACTCGGTGACGGAGCCGGGCTGGCCCCGGGCGAAGCGACTGCGGCGGCGCTCGCGGAAGGCACCGGGGAGGCGCTCGGGGCCGGCGACGGGCTTGGGGCTGGCGACGCGCTCGGGGCCGGACTCCCGGTCGGTGCGGGGCTCGCCCCGGGCGAGGCGCTTGCGCCGGCGCTGGACGACGGACCGGCCGATCCGGATGCCACCGGTGAGCTGGAGGCCCGCTGGCGACTCTGACGCTCCGCCAGAACCCGAGGGCGAGGCCGTCGGCGCCGGTGTCGGCGTCGCCAGGAGCGGGCCCTGGAGTCCGATCGGCTCGGTCCGGATCAGGAAGTAGCCGTCGCTGGTTTCGGTCACGGTCGAGTCGGCCAGGTCCTCGGCGACGAGCACCGCCTTGACCTGTGAGGCCGTGACACCGGCCGCCTGGAACTTGATGTCAGCCAGCGTGCCGCCGGTGTAGTCGATCGAGAACCGGAGGCCAACCCCGCCCCCGCTGACCGGGCCGAGGATGATGAAGATCAGACCCGGGACGGTGATGAGGGCGGAGAAGAGGAAGAACCACTTCTTCTTGCGGACGACGTCAAGCACGACCGCGAGCCTCCCCGCGCATCGCTCCGCGGCCGGTCGGGCGGGCCAGGAACTCCTCGTCTGTCACCCCCCACAGTCGCGCCCGGCGGGCGAACTCCTGCTTCACCACGAAGCGCAGGATCGTCCGGGTGACCGTGATCGCGGTGAACATCGAGGTGAGGACCCCGATGATCAGCACCAGGGCGAAGCCGCGGATCGTCGACGAGCCGAACCAGTAGAGGATGAAGGCGGTGATCAGGCTCGACACGTTGGAGTCGAGGATCGAGTTCCAGGCCCGGTTGAAGCCCGCCTCGACGCCGGCCGGCAGCGTCTTGCCGAGCCGCAGCTCCTCTTTCGTTCGTTCGAAGATCAGGATGTTGGCGTCGACCGCCATGCCCACCGACAGGACGAAGCCGGCGATCCCGGCCAGGGTGAGCGTGACCGGGATGAACCGGAAGACCGCCAGCACGGTCAGCATGTAGTAGGCGAGGGCGAGGGCCGCGACCAGGCCCGGCAACCGGTAGTAGATCAGCATGAAGGCGAAGACGAGGGCGATGCCGATGAGCGCCGCCTGCAGGCCCTGGCGGGCGAAGTCCGCGCCGAGCGTCGCGCTGATGTTGTTGACGCTCTCCTCCTGGATCGGGAACGGTAGCGAGCCGTACCGCAGGATGGTCACCAGGTTGTTCATCTCGGCCGCCGAGAACCCCCCGCCCGCGCCGCCCGAGATGATCCCCTGGCCACCGGTGATCGCACTCGCGATGTACGGCGCAGACACGACCGTGCCGTCGAGCACGATCGCGAAGAAGTTGCCGACATTGGCGGACGTGTACTCGGAGAACTTGCGGGACCCCTCGTCCTTGAGCGAGAAGGCGACGGCACGCAGGCCGTTCTGGTCCGTTCCGGGGTTGGCGGACGCGATCTGATCGCCGCTGAACAGGGCGTCGGGGACCGGCGACGGCAGCGGCTGGCCTGCGGCGGCGGCCTCTGGGCCGGGGCTCGCGTTCGTCCCGAAACGGTCGGTCGGCAGCGGCACGAAGTCGAGGCGGCCGGTGGTGCCGATCAGCTTGCGGACGGCCTCGGGGTCGCTGACGCCGGGGAGCTCGACCACGATCCGGTCGGTGCCCTGGGTCTGCACGATCGGCTCGGAGACGCCGGTCGCGTTCACCCGCCGTTCCACGATGTCGCGGATCGTCGCCATGTCGGCGGAGCCCGGGGTCTTGTCGCCGGCCGGCAGAGCCCGGTACTCGACGCGGAGGCCGCCCGACAGGTCGAGGCCGAGCTTCGTCTCGACTTTGTGGTTGCCGCCGCTGGGATCGCCGATGTTGGGCAGGGTGAGGTTCGGCCAGAAGTTGAGGATGAGCGCGGCCAGGCCGATGACCACGATCAGGGTGGGGGCGGTTCGACGCATCGCCGCGGGATGATAGCAGGGTTGGATGGGGCTCCGCCGGGTTCGGGGTCCGACGGTCCGGGGACTCGCTGGTCCCTCGCCGCCGGCCGGCCCAGCAAGGGCTCCGCCGACGTCCGATCAGGCCTCGAGCTGAGCCTTGATCCGCGCGGCCAGCTTCGGTCCGATTCCGGGGACCGCGGCGATCTGCTCCAGTGGCGCCTCGCGGATCCGCTTGAGCGAACCGAAGACCCGCAGCAGCGCCCGCCGGCGAGCGGGCCCCACCCCCTCGAGCTCATCGAACGCGGAGCGCACGCTGGCTTTGCCCCGCAGATCGCGGTGATAGGCGATGGCGAAGCGGTGGGCCTCGTCGCGGATTCGCTGGACCAGGTAGAGCGCCTGCGACGTCGGCGACAGGAGGACGGGCTCCGCGCGATGGGGCAAGAAGATCTCCTCACGCTCCTTGGCCAGCCCGACGACCGGCAGGTCCTCGAGCCCGGCCTCCTGGACCACTTCCAGAGCCGCCGACAGCTGGCCCCGGCCTCCATCGATCACGACGAGGTCCGGCAGCCGCCAGCGCAGTTCCTCGGCGCTCCCCTCCTCGCCCGCCGCCGCGCGCCGGAAGCGCCGGCGCAGGACCTCCTGGTGGCTGGCGAAATCGTTGGGCCCGCTCACCGAGCGGATCCGAAAGCGGCGGTAGTCGCCGGTCCGGGGGCGGCCCTCTTCAAAGACGATCATGCTGCCGACCGTCTGACTGCCCTGGAACGTGCTGATGTCGTAGCACTCGATGCGCGCCGGCGGGCCCGCCAGCTCGAGAGCATCGGCCAGCTCCTGGAGCGCGCCGAGCGTCC
Organism: uncultured Chloroflexia bacterium; assembly: GCA_963712585.1. GTDB lineage: Bacteria > Chloroflexota > Limnocylindria > Limnocylindrales > CSP1-4 > CAVQIH01. The sequence goes on along the minus strand of CAVQIH010000009.1, from coordinate 26,982 downwards.
GGCCCTGATCGGCCAACCAGCGCGCCTGCTCGCGCGCCAGCGTCTCGGCTGCGTTGCGGGCCGCCAGGTCGAGGAGTGCTCGCTTCTCACCCCGGCGCGGCACGCGGATGCGAACGGCCGATCCGCGCCGCTCGCTGAGGAAGCGCTCGAGATCGCTGGGCTCGGCCGGTAGGATGGGCACCAGGACGGTCAACGGGACCGCGGTGGCGCGGGCGTAGTACTGCTCGACGAAGCTGGCGACGACTTCATCGTCGGGAGCCTCCCGAGCAGCATCGAGGAGGAAGACGTCCCGGCCGACCATCGCCCCGTCGCGCACGGCGAAGAGCTGCACGGCAGCCTGGTTGTCCTGGCGGGCGAGCCCGAGGACGTCTTGCTCGGTGCTGGCAAAGGCCTTCATCTTCTGGGACTCCATCGTCCTCTCGATGGCCTTGACCTTGTCGCGCAGGGTGCCGGCCCGCTCGAATTCGAGACGCTCGCTGGCGGCTTCCATCTCCGCGCGAAGGCCCCGCGCCAGCGTCCCCTGGCGCCCCTCCAGGAAGAGCTCGACCTGCTCGATGTCGCGGCGGTAGTCCGCCTTCGAGATCGCCTCGATACAGGGCCCCTGGCAGCGCTTGATGTGGTAGAGGAGGCAGGGCCGACGGAGCGCCCGCTCGCCTTCACGGATGTCCAGGGTGCAGGTTCGGAACGGGAACAGGCGCCGATCAGGTTCATCGCCTCGTCGACGCTGCCGGCGGAGGCGTACGGCCCGAAGTAGCGGCTCCCGTCCGGGATGAGCTTGCGGGTCCGTTCAATTCGCGGGTAGTCCTCGGCCAGGGCGACGCGGATGTAGGGGTAGCTCTTGTCGTCCTTGAGGCGGACGTTGAAGCGCGGTCGATAGCGCTTGATCAGGTTCGCCTCGAGCAGCAGCGCCTCGCTGACCGAGTCGGTGAGGGTGTACTCGACGTCGGCGATCCGGTCGATGGCAAACCGGATCCGCTGGGTCTCGCCGGCGTGGGGACCCTTTTGCCAGTAGCTTCGCACGCGGTTACGCAGGCTCTGGGCCTTGCCGACGTAGAGGACGTCATCGCGCGCGCCCCGAAAGAGATAGACGCCGGGGCGATCAGGAAGGTGGGCGAGAGTCGCTTCGAGCTCGGGGGTCACGCCTCGATCGTAGACCGGACGCGCCGAGCGCGCGCCCAGTGAGCGACGGCCCGGCGCTACTGGCCCGGAATGACCAGCTTCTGGCCGACGTGGAGCGTCCTGGGATTCACGTCCGGGTTGGCGTCCTGGAGCACCTTCAGGGTGATGCCGTACTCGATGGCGATCGCCCAGAGCGTGTCGCCCTTCTTGACGACGTAGATCGTCTGCTCGCCGGACGGTGCCTGGGTGGGTTCCTCGGTGGCCACCGGCGGCTCGGTGTCGACGGGCGGCAGCGTTTCGATGACCGGCAGGTCCGTCGGCGCAGGGGTCGCCTGCGACGGCGCCGGGGACAGCGTCGCGGAGGACCCGCCGCAGGCGCCCACAACGAACGAGGTGATCACCGCGATGCCCACGAGTCCGAAACGCACCCGCATCACGTCCTCCTCGCCGACCAGGACGGCAGCCCGAAGCCCATCGCCGCAGCGTCCAGTCTATTCCTCTCTGACGTCCGGGCGGAGCGCCCTGTTGCGTCACGCAGGCAGGCCGAGCGCGCGGACGTCAGGTGAGCTCCCGCGAGCGCCGGTCGAGTCTCCGGAGAGTGCCGGTCGCCATGCTCGGGTCATGGCACTGCATCCCGACGTCGAAGCCAGGCTGGCCGGGCTGACCGAGGACCAGCGCGCGGCGGCCACCGCTCCACCCGGGCCGGTTCTCTGTGTCGCCCCCGCCGGATCGGGCAAGACGACCACGCTCGTGGCCCGGATCGCCTGGCTGGTCCAGACCGGCGTCACGCCGCCGAAGATCTGCGCCGTCACCTTCAACCGGCGGGCCGCGGAGGAGCTGAGCAAGCGTGTCCAGGACGCCTTGCGCCCCCTCGGGGTGAACCCCGACAAGGGTCCTCGGATCCGCACCTTCCACGCCCTCGGGCTGGAGATCCTGCGGGCAGCAGGGCGACCGGTCGAGCCCCTCCTCGACCGCGTCGAGATCCTGAGGACCGTGCTGCCGAGCGCCAATCGCGGCCAGCTCGGGCGGCTGGACACCGTGATCTCGCGGCTCAAGCTCGACCTCGGCGTCACCGCAGAAGATGTGGCGAGAGACCCTGAACCGGGTCCCACCGCAGAGGCGTTCCTCGCTTACGAACGCGAGCTGGCGAGGCGGGGTGGCCTCGATTTCGACGATCTGGTGGCGGGCGCGCTGCAGGCGCTCGAGCGTGACGGATCCCTGTTGGCACGCTGGCGCGAGGCCTGTACCGAGCTACTCGTCGACGAAGTCCAGGACGTCGATCGGAGCCAGCTTCGCCTGGCCCTGCTGCTGGTCGAGCCGGGCTTTCGGATCTTCCTCGTCGGGGACGACGACCAGTCGATCTACGGCTGGCGCCTGGCCGACGTCCGCAGGGTGATCGGCCTCGCGGCGACCGTCCCTGGGCTCCGCCGGGTCGACCTCGTCACCAACTTCCGCTGCCCCCGCTCCGTCGTCGAACGGGCGGTCCGACTCGTCGGCCACAACCGCGAGCGGTTCACCAAGGAGATCCGGGCGCGTCCATCGGCGCCGGGTCGGCTGGTCCTCGCGCCAGACGATGGTGAGGACCTCGCTCTGGTCGGACGCCTCATCGACGGCTGGCCCGACGACGACTCCACTCGAGCGATCCTGGCTCGCACCAACCGCGAGCTGCTCCCGGCAATTGCCGTGGCGATCGAGCGCGAGATCCCCTTCCAGGCCGCCGCCGTGCCGATGTTGCTCGATGACCCCCGGATCGACGAGCTCCTGGACGAGGCCGATCGGCTGGCGGCCTCGGAGAATGTGCCTGGCGCGCTGCTCCCCCTCCTGGCTCAGCTCCGCCAGCGGCCCGGGGACCTCCCCTCGAGCGCCCGGAGCTCTCGCGCGGCCGAGGGCGGGTCCGAGCGGCTCGATCGGCTGGACCCTCGGACCGGCGAGGAGACGCTCGAGCTGGAGGGGCTGGTGGCTGCGTTGGTCGCGTGGGCCATCCCCTACCCGACCGTCGCCGCACTGCGTGGCGCGATCACGCGTGCCCGCGAGGCGCTGGCCCGCCTGCACCGCGAGGACGCTGCGCTGACCTTCGCGACCGCGCACGCGACCAAGGGTCTCGAGTTCGACCACGTGGCCGTCATCGGTTGTGTCGACGGTCGCTTCCCCAACGCTCGCGCGCTCGCCGACGCTGCCGATCCCGATCGGGCCCTGGAGGAGGAGCGCCGCCTGGCCTACGTCGCGTGGACGCGAGCCAGGCGGAGCTTGACGCTGGCCTACGACCCGGCGGCGCCATCCGTCTTCTTGCGCGAAGCGTTCACCGCGGAGGAACTCAGCGGGCGGGGGTGAGGTCGGTCAGCCGACGCGGGTCAGCTCCCCGCCTGGCTACCCTCTACCTCCTCGGGGCCACCCAGTCGCACCAGGAAGCGAATGAACAACCAGGCGCCGGTGAGCGCCAGCAGCCCAAGGCTGAACCACAGGATCGGGCGGGCCAGGGCGAGGTTCTCGCTGCTGATGAGCTGCCGGGGGAGGTCGCCGAGGTACTCCTGATCGGCCGCCTCGAGGCCGTAGATCTGGGGGACGATGTACAAGACCGAGGCCACCACGAGCAGCACGCTGACGAGACGGTAGGCCGCCGGGTCGTCGTCGGCATCACGGGTCAGCTTCACCAGCAGGGCCCAGGTCATGACCACGGTCGCCAGCGGAGCGGTGATGGGCAGACCCACCTTCAGGTAGAGGTTGGGCATCACGAAGATCAAGCTCAGGCCGAGGACGATGACCAGGAGCCCGTCGCGGATCAGGACATACGAAAGCCACCAGACGTCACCGCCGAAGCGAAGCGTTAGCGTCCGCAGGAATTGCAGGACGTACGGCCGGGCGAAGTGCATCACGAGGGCGAAAGCCCAGAGGATCGGCAGCACTGCCGCTAGCGAGAGGACCAGCCAGCCTGAGGCTCCGCTTGTCAGGGCGGTCGCGAGATCGTCAGCGCTCATCGAGTCAGCCCTCCCGGCCGGTCGAGTCCCGCCGAACAGACGTCAGGCGGAGGTTGTAGGCGACGGCCACCAGGCCGAGGAGGCCGGCGAGGGCGCCCGACAGGTAGCAGAGCGGAAGGGCCAGGTCCGGGTTCTGGGAGCTCACCAGGAGGGGCACGACCTGGCTGACGCGTTGGCCGGTCAGGAGCGTCATCTGAGTGCCGAGCAGGTAGGGGCCGATGTACAGCACCGAGCCGGCCCCGAGCAGCAGCACCTGCAGCCGGAACCAGCGGACGTCCGCGTCGCCGCGGGTCATCAGCTTGATCAGCAGCACGGCGAAGGCACAGACCCCCGCCAGCCCCCCCGTGATCGGGAGTTCCTGGCCGGTGACTACATCCGGATAGAAGAAGATGAAGCTCCCAAGAAAGACCTGGACCGTCAGGATGTCGCGCAGCGCCACGTATACGATCCACCACAGGTCGGCCCCCAACCGGAGGCTGAACTTGCGCGCGGTCCCAACCATGTACGGCCGGGCGAGATGCAGCGCGAGCACCAGAAACCAGAGCACGACCAGGGCAGCCCCGATCGTCCCCTCGACGAAGCTCTCCCCGGCATCGAAGAACCCCGAGACCTGGTCGGGCGTCATCATCGACCTCCTACAGCATTGGACGTCGTCTCGTCGCCGGCGAGCGGGCTTGCGAGCGACGCGGTTCGGAACGTCATGGCTCGATCGAGGGGGCCGCGGCCTGCCTTGACCGTCACGCTCGAACAGGCGTAGATCGCGTCGCAGCGGAAGCAGCGGCCCGCTTCCGAGACCGCAGCCCACGACTCGAAGCCGACCTGATTCGCGGCGAAGGAGCCGGGCTCCACGATCGGGAGGGGCGGCCGGCCCCGCGGCCGGACCGCGATGTCGAGCGCCAGCGCGGACGGCAGAGCCGTCCGATACCGCACCGCGGCAAGGATCTCCGCCTCCCCGTCGGGGGAGCCCGAGAGGTACTCGTGGACCGAGGCAGCCGCCTTGCGCCCAGAGGCCACCGCATCGATGATCGTCTTGGGTCCGGAGACAACGTCGCCGCCGGCGAAGATGCCGGTTCGACCGGTGGCCAGCGTCCTGGGATCGGCGACGATCCCGGCCCATCCGCTCACCTCGATCCCGGCACCCTCGGGCAGGATCGACGGGTCCGGCTCCTCGCCGACCGCCACGAGGAGGGCCGTGGCCGGGAGGTCCTCGTCGGCGTCCGGAATCGGTTCCCAGGCGGTCCGGCCTCGGTCGAGCGTGCCCGTCGATCGCTGGCCTCGACAGCGCAGGGCGACCATCACGCCGTCACGCCCGACGACCTCCAGGGGGGCGAGACCCGTCCGGATGGCGATCCCTTCGCGCTCGGCGGCCTCGATCTCCTCGACCTGCGCGGGCATGTCATCGCGGCCGCGCCGATAGACGACGGTCACCGAATGGGCCCCACTTCGCCAGGCGGAGCGAGCGGCGTCCATGGCCGTGCTGCCGCCGCCCACGACGACCACGTGGCCGGAGAGTCGCGGATGTTCCCCCAGATTGACCTGCTTCAGGAACAGGGTCGCCGGAACCACTCCCGGCAAGCTGTCGCCCGGCACCCCGAGCCGGCGGCTCTTCGACGCGCCGGTGGCGAGGAAGACGGCTCGATATCCGTCTCGTTCCAAGTCGCTGAGCGTGAAGTCCCGTCCCATGGCCGTGTCGAGCCGGAGGTCGACGCCGAGGCCGACGATCCGGTCGATCTCTTCGCGGAGCACGGCGCGCGGCAGTCGGTACTCGGGAATCCCGATCGCCATCATGCCCCCCGGGACCGGCATCGCCTCCAAGACGGTCACCGGGTAACCGAGCCGCGCCAGGTAGTACGCGGCCGACATGCCGGCCGGCCCGCCGCCGACGATCGCCACCCGCTCGGCCCGTCGCCGTTCGGGCGGTTGCACCGGCGGCAGGGCCCCGTGCTCGGCGGCGAAGCGCTTGAGCGAGCGGATCGCGATCGGCTCGTCGAGGACGCCACGGCGGCATGCGGCCTCACAGGGCGCGGTGCAGATCCAGCCGCAGACCGAGGGAAACGGGTTGACCTCCGCGGCCACCGCGTAGGCGTCCTCGTAGCGACCCTCGGCGATCAGTCCCACGTAACGGCCCGCGTCGGTTCCAGCGGGGCAGGCGACCTGGCAGGGCGCCTTCGGACCCTGCGGCCGCTCGCCTACCATCGTCCGCCACACCTGCCACGGCTCCGGCCGTTCAGCGGTCCGCCATCCGAACAGTCCACCCCACGGCGACGGATGGTCCGGTTTGAGCACTTCGCGCGTCAGGGCCGAGAGAGGCACCCAGCCGGGCACGTCGGCGGCAGGCCGGCTGATGGGCCCCTGGCGGTCCGCGAGCGGGGTCGGACCCGTCACCGTCGCCAGGGACATGACGACCACCGGGCACTCGCGGACGCAGATCCCGCAGCCGATGCACTCCCCGACCTGCACGGGGCGCTCCATCATCCAGGACAGCGGTCCTCCGGTCGGCCCGGCCTCGATCCCGGCGGCCAAGGGCCGGGTCATGTCCAGCGCTTCGACGGGGCAGACGTCCATGCAGATCCCGCAGTTGATGCAGTGTCCGTCGTCGATGTCGATGCGGTAGCCCATGGCCCGCCTCCGCGCACGTGGTCGGTGGAAGGAGCGTGCGCCCCTCGTTCGACGCCCACCACGCTCGACCGGGTGGGATCACATCCCACTCCTTCGGGCAGGCCACCCGGGCCGTTCGGCCCGGGCCATCCGCGTGTCGGCCGCCGTCACTCGTCCGAGACCAAGCCCTCGCGAACGGCCCGGGCCGCCACCTCGGTGCGACTCCCGGCATGGAGCTTCTCGAGGATGTTCCGGAGGTGGAACTTTGCCGTGTTCTCGGAGATGCCGAGCGCGGTCGCGATCTCCTTGTTGCGCTGGCCGGAGGTCACCAGCTGGAGGACTTCCAGCTCGCGTTCGGTTAGCCGATCCGGGTCGTCCGTCGACCTCTGCCGGGGCCGGCGAGGAAACTCGGCCAGGATCCGGGCGGCGGTGGCCGGGGAGATCGCCGCCTCGCCCCGCCCGACGCCTTCGATCATCGAGCGCAGCTGCGAGGCCTCCAGGTTCTTGAGGAGGTAGCCGCGTGCACCTGCTTTGATCGCCTGGAAGAGATCGTCCTCGTCCTCGCTCACCGTGAGCATGACGATGGCCACGTCGGGATCCAGGGCCGTGATCCGACGGGTCGCCTCCAGTCCCGAGACGCCGGGCATGCGCACGTCCATCAGCACCAGGTTTGGATGCAGCCGCACTGCCAGCTCGACGGCCTGATCGCCGCCCGCCGCCAGGCCGACCACCTCGTGCCCCCACGATTGGAGCAGCGAAGAGACGCCGTCTCGGAACAGGGCATGGTCATCGGCCAGCAGGATCCGCATCAACCACCACCGTGCCCCGGGCTTGCTTCGCCGCCGAACCGGGCAAGGGGCACCGTCAGTTCGACGATCGTGCCTGAATCGGGAGCGCTCGACCACTCGATCGAGCCGCCGATCGCCGTCGCACGCTCCCGCATCGCCTCAAGACCGTAGTGGGGCCAGTCCGCGCCGACCGGCCCGGCCGAAGGAAAGCCCTCACCGTCGTCGGCCAGGCGGATCGTCAGCACGTCGCCCCGCATCTCCAGCGTGATCGACACCCGGTGGGCGGCCGCGTGCTTGCGTACGTTGGTCAGGGATTTCCTGAACGATCCGCAGCGCCTGAGCCTGGATGTCCAGCGGTAGGTCGACCGCGCGGGCATCCGGCGTCGCGGTCACGAGCACGGCCAGCTTCGAGGCATCGGCGAACCGAGCGGCGTAGCTCTCGATGGCGCCGACGAGGCCGTCGGCCTCATCGATCGGGCTGCGCAGCCCCAGGATCGCCTCGCGCACGTCGACGTAGATCGAGCGGGCCGCGGCGGCAAGCTCGCCGAGTTGCGTCTGCGCCTCAGCCATGCGACCCGCGGTCAGGTAGCCCTCGACCGCCTGCGACTTGGTGTTCACGTAGCCGAGCACCTGGGCAAGCCCGTCGTGCATCTCGCGGGCGATCCGTTCCCGCTCTGCAACGACGGCCAGCTCGCGCAGCCGCCCCTGGAGGCGTGCATTCTCGAGGGCGATGGCCGCCTGGTTCGCCAACGACGCGAGCGTCTCGACGTCGTCGACCCCGAAGGCGCGCGCCGCCCGTGCCCCGACGACGAGTTGGCCAATCGTCTCGCCGCCGCGCTGGAGCGGCGCCGCCAGCCACGCCACGGCAAGCTCGGGCGCGATGAACCGGGACGCGTCCAGACCGGGCCAGGCGCCCGCACGGTCGATCGCGCCATCGGGGCCGGTCGCGGCGCGCACGGTGGCGGAGCCGTCGGCCCCGCTCAGCAGGAGGACCGCGACATCTGTGGTGAGGAGCGTGCGCGCCTGATCGACCACCGCCTGGAGGATTCGATCGAGATCCGCAAGGGCGGTGATCGCGACGCTCACCCGGTGCAGCGCGCGCGCGGTGGCATTGCGCGCTTCCAACTCAGCGTTGCGCGCCTCCAGGGCGCGCGCCAGCGCATCGATCCGGCGGAAGGCGAGGGTCGAGAGGATGAACGACACCACGAGGACGACCCCCACCACCACGACCGCGTCGATGGGAAAGGGGAACGTCTCGTCGAGCAGGGTGTCGCTCACCACCTCGATGGCGCCCACCAGGAGCGCCGGGAGGAGGATCGTCAGCCAGCGGAGCCGCTCGAGCACCCCACGTCCTCTCACCGCATGCCCCTGCCCGGAGGCGAACGGCCTTTGGAAGGATAGGCCCTAGCGAAGCTCCTCGGAACGGGTCAGCTCCTTGAGCAGCCGGTCGATCGCGTCTCGATACGGAAGCGTCAACTCGGCGGGCAGCACGTCGGTGATGGAGTCCTTCGGGCCGAACGCGGCCCGGGCGCTGCGGGCGACTCCCCTCAGGTCGGCGACACTGCCGTCGCGCAGCCGGTCGGGTAGCGGCGCCAGGACCGCCACCCAGCGGCTCAGGCCGGCAGCCAACGCCGCCGCCAGGGCTCGCTCGGCGTGGAGCGCCGCCGCGAGCGCAGCAGCGTCCACCCTCGGGACTTCGTGGCGGGCAGGGCCGCGAGGCCGGCGAGCCACGCCGGATCAGGCGTCGAACCGACGCTCGCCTGGCGGCGCTGGCTCGACGATCGCGGAGATCAGAAGCGGGATCCGCTTTCGCTCGGAGCCGTCGAGGAGCAGGCGGAACGAGTAGTCACCCGGGACGGGGAAGGTCAGGCTCCACAGGTCGATGGCAAAGGTGACCAGCGTGTCACGGCCGTCCGTCGCGCCGTCAGCCCGGATCCCGCCGTCCGCGCTCGCCACTTCGCGTCCATCTGGGCTGAGGAGCGCGAACCGGACCTGGTGGTCACGGCCCACCTCGGTCGCGCTGAGCACGATTCCGCAGACAAGGGCCAGATGCGGATGGACCAGCGGGAAGGCCGGGCCGGCAATCCGCGAGACGCCCCCACCGAGGACATTGAACTTCTCGCCGGGCTTGGCGTCGGCGGCATCGGCCAGGAACGCGTACTCGATCTCAGGCATGAGTTCATGGTACGCGCGACACCGAACCTCCGTGGCGCTGGAGTCCCCTCGACCGCCCCCCGAATCCCGGCGACCTAGTGGGTGGCGACCGCCCGCTTGCGGGCCCGAGGGGCGGGAACCCGCCCGGCGGGCGGCCGGCCCGCCAGCCGACCGCCGCGACCGGCGAGCTCCGCGAAGGTGACGTCGCTCAGGGGGATCAGCGGCTCGCCGCGAAGGACGCGGCTGAGGTACTCGCCGGTCGCCGAGCCGGCCATGGTGGCGACCTGCTCAGGCGTCCCCTCGGCCACGATCTGGCCGCCTCGGAAGCCCCCTTCGGGCCCCAGGTCGACGATCCAGTCGGCGGTCTTGATGACGTCCAGATTGTGCTCGATGACGACCACGGTGTTGCCGGCGTCGACGAGCCGGTGGAGGACCTGGAGGAGCTTCTCGACATCGGCGAAATGCAGGCCGGTGGTCGGCTCGTCGAGCACATAAAGGGTCCGGCCGGTGGCGCGCCGCGACAGCTCGGTGGCGAGCTTGACGCGCTGCGCCTCACCTCCCGAGAGGGTGGTGGCGGGTTGTCCCAGGTGGACGTAGCCGAGGCCCACCTCGAAGAGGGTCTGCAGCTTGGCCCGGACCGTCGGCACCGGGCCATAGAACTCGAGGGCCTCTTCGATCGTCATCTCGAGGACGTCCGCGATCGAGCGGCCCTTGTAGTGGATCTCGAGCGCCTCGCGGTTGTAGCGCTTTCCTTTGCACACCTCGCAGGGGACGTACACGTCCGGCAGGAACTGCATCTCGATCTTCAGGATCCCGTCGCCCTTGCAGTTCTCGCAGCGCCCGCCCTTGACGTTGAAGCTGAAGCGGCCAGGCTTGTAGCCGCGCAGGCGGGCCTCGGGGGTGCCGGCGAAGAGGTCCCGGATCGGCGCGAAGAGCCCCGTGTAGGTGGCCGGGTTCGAGCGGGGCGTGCGCCCGATCGGGCTCTGGTCGATCTCGATGATCTTGTCGACTTCCTGGGCACCCTCGAGCGCGTCGTGGTTGCCGGGAGCCTCCCGCGACCCGTTCAGCTCCCGGGCAAGCGCCCGGAACAGGATCTCGGTCACCAGGGTGCTCTTGCCCGAGCCCGAGACGCCGGTCACCGCCACGAACCGGCCGAGCGGGAAGGCGACGTCGATCCCCTTGAGATTGTGCTGGCGGGCGCCGCGAACCACGACCGCTTTGCCGCTGCCCTTCCTTCGACGAGGCGGGATCGGCACGGACCGCTCGCCGCGCAGGTAGGCGCCGGTGATCGAGCGGGGCTCTCCGAGGAGCGCGTCGAGCGGCCCCGAGACGACGATCTCCCCGCCGTGCTCACCGGCCCCGGGGCCGATGTCCACGATCCAGTCGGCGGTCCGGATCGTCTCCTCGTCGTGCTCTACCACGAGCACCGTGTTGCCCAGGTCACGAAGGCGGGTGAGGGTCGCGATGAGCTTGGCGTTGTCGCGTTGGTGCAGCCCGATCGAGGGCTCGTCGAGGATGTAGAGCACTCCCATGAGCGATGACCCGATCTGGGTTGCGAGACGGATCCGTTGGGCTTCGCCGCCCGACAGGGTCGCACTCGTCCGGTCGATCGTCAGATAGTCCAGCCCGACGTCGACCAGGAAGCCCAGACGGGCGCGGATCTCCTTGAGGACCTGCCGCCCGATCGTGCGCTCACGATCCGTGAGGCGCGCCGGAAGTCCCTCGGCCCAGGCCAGCGCGTCCGTCACGGAGAGCGTCGAGACCTCATGGATCGTGCGACGGTCGACGGTCACCCCCAGGGCCTCCGGGCGGAGGCGCCTCCCACCGCAGGTCGGGCAGGGCCGTGCCACCATGAAGCGCTCGAGCTCGCTCTTGACGTACTCGGATTCGGTTTCACGGTAGCGGCGCTCCAGGTTGGGAATGATCCCCTCGAATGTCGCGGTGTAGGTGTTCTCGCCTCGTTCGTGGCGATAGCCGATGATGACCTGCTCGCCTCGCGGGGCGTTGAGCAGGTAGTCGAGCGCGTCGCCCGGGAGCTCGCGAACCGGCACGGTCGGATCCCAGCCGTGGACACGGCAGACGGCCTCGGCGATCTTGCCGAACCAGGAATCCGCCATCGGCATCCGAGCCCAGGGCCGCATGAGCGCCCCCTGGGCTACCGTGAGGCCCCGATCGGGGACGACCAGCAGCGGGTCGATGACGAGCTGCGTCCCGAGCCCCGTACAGGTGGGGCAGGCGCCGTGCGGCGAGTTGAAGCTGAAGCTCCGGGGTTCGAGCTCGTCGATCGTGGTGCCGTCGTAGGGGCAGGTGTAGCGCTCGCTGAAGCGCCGCTCCTCGAAGTCCGGCGCCTCGCCGTCGCGCGGCGCCGGCGCTACCACGATGACCCCCTCGCCCAGGCGCAGGGCCGTCTCCACCGAATCCGCGAGACGCGCCGCGTCCGGCGGCGGGATCGGCTGGCCGGTCGCCGGGTCCAGTGGGCGCCCGAACTCGTCACGGGCGGCGCCCTCCGGCGCGTCCGGACCCCGGACGATGAAGCGATCGACGACGATCTCGATCGTGTGGCGGCGGTATTTGTCGAGCTGGGGCGCCTGGTCGAGGTCCATGAGCTCACCGTCTACCCGGGCGCGCACGAAACCTTGACGGCGGGCAGCCTCGAAGACCCGGTCGCCCTCGGTCTTGCGGTCCCGGACGATCGGGCCGAGCACGAGCAACCGGGTCCCCTCGGGCAGCCGGTAGACCTGGTCGACGATTTGCTGGACGGTCTGGCGCTCGATCTCCCGCCCGCAGGTCGGGCAGTGCGGGTGGCCAATGCGGGCAAAGAGCAGCCGCAGGTGGTCGTAGATCTCAGTGACCGTCCCAACGGTTGACCGCGGGTTGCGGCTGGCGCCTTTCTGGTCGATCGAGATCGCGGGCGAGAGCCCGTCGATCTGGTCGACGTCGGGCTTCTCCATCTGACCGAGGAACTGGCGAGCGTAGGCTGAGAGGCTCTCGACGTAGCGGCGCTGGCCCTCTGCGTAGATGGTGTCGAAGGCGAGGCTGCTCTTGCCGCTCCCCGAGAGCCCGGTGATGACGACCAGGCGGTCGCGCGGGATCGAGACAGTGATGTTCTTCAGGTTATGTTCGCGGGCACCGCGAACGATCAGCTGGTCCTGCGCCATGTCGCCGCCCAGTGTAGTCGAACCATCATGAACAGAACAAGCGTTCGAGAGCCGGATCTGCCGGCTGAGTTCCCCGGCCGCCGACCCGCGAGACTGTCGCCGGCGGTTGCGCCGTCCGGCTGCGTCCCCGAGCTGAACGAGGCGGCGTCGCCGATCGCCGTTCGACGATTGCGGCGTGCCCGTTCGCCCTCCCGCCGGCCGCCCGACGTGTCGCCCTACTGCCACCAGCAGTAGTGAAGGCCGGTTCGCGGCGGCCGGCGGCCGCGGACCCCTTCTCCGTGTCATCCGACCGTCGGGCGCGGCGCCGTGCCATCACCACCTGAACGCGGACCGCAGTCGGCCGGACGATCGGATGCGATCCGGCGGCGCTCGGGAACCATCGGGCGAGCTTTGACGAAGCCCAACGCGGCCGGCTAACGCTAGGGGCAGTGCGCAGACACCGGGGCGGTTCTGGGTGGTGTGAAACACACACGAGGACAGTCATCGGGACGTCAACGGGCGCCCGAGATCCCCCCGGGGATCATCAATGCGCGTGCGCGACCATGGCCGGACCCACGCTGCGCTGCTGATCGCCGGCGAGGTGGGGCGCCGCACTCACGAGGGCTCCCTTCCGAGACTCCGACCGTGGCCGGAAACGATGGATCTGCTGAGGTGTCCAGCGCAGGGTGCGCCTCAGCGGCGGCGCGGGCGCTGACCTGTACGGCGGCGAATGTTGGGCGTCACCGTGCGGTCCCAGGTCGGGCGCTCGAGCCATCTCGCCTGCCAGCCGCCGTCGTCCTCGTGCTCGTCGCGCAGGCCAGGGAGCCAGTCCGCCGCCGTCCCTTCATCGGGCGCCAACGGCTCATCGGTAGCCGGCAGGACCGTCACGGACGTGACCTCCATCGCCGCCGCCTCGGCACGGTGGGCAGCCCGCCCGACGCGGGTCGGCTTTCCTGGCCGGGAGCCGGGCCGAGTCTCGAGCCCACCGCGGTCGCCCGCCCCCGTGGGCTCACCGGCAGCCTCCTCCGCCGCCCGTCCGACGAGCAACTCGGCGTCCTCGGCCAGGACCCGCAGCCGAATCTGCTGGACTTCGTCCCGCAGGACGGCGGCGCGCTCGAACTCGAGCTCCTTGGCCGCCCGTCGCATCTCGGCCTCCATCTGGGCGACCAGCCGCTCGACCTGCTCTCGACTCGCCGTGGACAGGTCATGGGGGCCGAACCGGCCCCCCGAACCGCCGGCAGCGTAGGCCTCGGTCCGCTCAGCGACGACCCGCAGCCGGTCGTTGATGTCGTGGATCTCCTTGATGATCGTGACCGGCTGGATGCCACGCTTGCGGTTGTAGGCGTCCTGGATCTGGCGACGGCGGTCGGTCTCCTCGATCGCCGCCCGCATGGAGTCGGTCGTCGAGTCCGCGTACATCACGACCTCGCCGCCGACGTTGCGGGCCGCCCGCCCGATCATCTGGATGAGCGACCAGGCGCTCCGCAGGAAGCCCTCCTTGTCAGCGTCGAGGATGGCCACCAGGGTGACCTCGGGCAGATCGATCCCCTCGCGGAGGAGGTTGATCCCGACGATCACGTCGTAGACCCCGAGCCGCAAGTCGCGCAGGATCTGGACCCGCTCGAGGGTATCCACCTCGCTGTGGAGGTACTGGACCTTCACCCCGAGCTCGCGGAGGTAGTCGGCGAGATCCTCGGCCATCTTCTTGGTGAGGGTCGTCACGATCGCCCGCTCCCCCCGATCCACCCGCTCGCGGATCCGCTCGAGCAGGTCGTCGATCTGGCCCTCGGTCTGGCGGACGGCGATCCGGGGGTCGACGATCCCGGTGGGCCGGATGAGCTGCTCCACGACGCGCTCGCTCCGCTCGAGCTCGTACGGTCCCGGGGTGGCGCTCATGTAGACGGCCTGGTGGACGCTGACCTCGAATTCCTCGAAGGTCAGCGGCCGGTTGTCGAGCGCCGAGGGGAGCCGGAACCCGAAGTCGACGAGGATCTCCTTGCGGGTGCGGTCGTTCTTGTACATCCCCACGACCTGGGGGATCGTCATGTGACTCTCGTCGACGACGAGCAGCCAGTCCGGCGGGAAGTAGTCGAGCAGCGTCCATGGCCGCGACCCCGCCGCGCGGCCGGCCAGATGGCGCGAGTAGTTCTCGATCCCCGTGCAGTAGCCGAGCTCGCGCATCATCTCCAGGTCGAACGTCGTCCGCTGGCGGAGCCGGGCCCCCTCGAGCACCCGCCCCTCCGCCTCGAGCTGACCGACGCGCTCCTCCATCTCGGCATCGATGCCGACCATCGCCAGCTGGAGCTTGTCGGCCGGGGTCACGAAGTGGGTGGCCGGGTAGACCGTCACGTCTCGCCGCTCGGCGAGCAGCTCGCCGGTCAGCGGGTCGAGCTCGGTGATTCGCTCGACCTCGTCACCGAAGAACTCGACCCGGACCAGGTGATCCTCCGCGGCTGGGATGTATTCGAGCGTATCGCCGCGAACCCGGAAGCGTGCTCGTGTCAGCGACTGGTCGTTGCGCTGGTACTGCAGGTCCACGAGATGGCGCAGCACGCTGTCGCGCCGGTACTGCGCGCCCTGCTTGAGGCGCAGGACCGTGGCCCCGTAGTCGACCGGGGCGCCGAGGCCGTAGATGCACGAAACGGACGCCACGATGATGACGTCCCGCCGCTCGAAGAGCGCCTTCGTCGCCGCGTGACGGAGCTTGTCGATCTCCTCGTTCCGACTGGAATCCTTCTCGATGTAGGTGTCCGAGCGGGGCAGGTACGCCTCCGGCTGGTAGTAGTCGAAGTAGCTGACGAAGTACTCGACCGCGTTGTTGGGAAAGAAATCCCGAAACTCGGCGTAGAGCTGAGCGGCCAGAGTCTTGTTGTGGGCGAGCACCAGGGTCGGCTTCTGGTGGCGGGCGATGACCGAGGCGATGCTGAAGGTCTTGCCAGTGCCCGTGGCACCCAAGAGCGTCTGATGGCGCAGGCCACGGCCGAGGCCGTCCGCCAGTCTCTCGATGGCCTGGGGCTGGTCGCCGGTCGGTTGGAACGGCGCGACGAGCTCGAACTCGGGCATGAGCTCAGGATACCGGATCGGATCCGATTAGAACAGGCGTTCTCGCCATCGAGCCACCCAGCGCACCCTCAGGTCCAGCTACCCAGCGCGTCCAGCAGGGCGGCCTCGACGAGGGCCCGCGTCGCCGTCACCGAGCCCGACGTGTCGATGATTCGCGTTGCTGCCGCCTGCCACGACTCGGCCAGGCCAGCCTGGGCTGCGATCCGCTGGTCGGCGTCCGAGGCTGTCGTCCCCCGCCCCAGCAACCGTGCCCGGGCCGCGGCCCGGTCGCAGGTCACCAGCCAGACCTCATCGCAAAGCGTCGCCAGGCCACTCTCCACGAGCTTGATCGCCTCAATCGCCACGACGGGCACGCCGGTCGATTCGAGCTCGCTCAGGCGGGCAACGACCTCCCCATGGACGGCCGGATGGACGATGGCCTCCAGGTCCGCGAGCGCGGCGGGATCGGCGAAGACGAGGCGCCCGAGCGCCGTCCTGTCGAGCGATCCGTCCGGGCGACGGAAGCTCGACCCGAAGCGGGCCAGAACGGCGGCGAGGGCCGGCCGGCCGAGCTCAGTGGCGCCGCGAGCCAGCTGGTCGGCGTCGATGACCGCTGCACCGCGCCGCGCGAGCCAGCCGGCCACGGTCGATTTTCCGCAGCCGATGGGACCGGTGAGGCCGATCCGCATCGGTCCGGGCCTCGACTTCGGCGTCCTCCGTGTCACGGCGCCCGCTCCTCGACCAGCAGCCAGGCCTCCTCGGCGGCCGCCAACGCCTGGTCGACGTCCGCCAGCTCGCTCGTGATCCGTCGCAGTTCGATGTAGTTCGCCCCGATCGCAGGATCGGAGAGGGCGAGCTCCAACTGGGTCTTCCGCAGGCCGAGACGGGTCAGGTCGGCCTCGATGGCGACCTTCTGGCGGCGGTACGCGTCCTTGGACAGCTTCACCGGTCGGATCGCGGTCGCCGGCCTTCCACCACCCGACGGGGTGGCCGCCCGACCGGCCGGTCCAGGCACGGTGGGGTGCCCGACCACCTGGTGGGTTCGAGACATTGCTGGCCCGTGGCCGTCCCGCCCCGCAGCGGCCCCGACACCGCCCCGTAGGCGACGCGCCTCGAGTTCGGCCGCGGACTGCGGTGTCCAACCCTCGGCGACCGCGCTCCGCCAAGCACGGTATCCCCCGTCGAACGGCACGCCCAGCCCGTCGGCCACGACCCAGAGCCGCTCGCATACGGTCTCAAGCAGGCGCCGGTCGTGACTGACCACGAGCAGCGTGGCGGTCGTCTCGCGCAGGAACACCTCCAGCGCCTCGCGAGCCGGGATATCCAAGTGATTGGTCGGCTCGTCGAGGAGGAGCAGGTTCGAGGGCAGGATCCCGAGCAACGCCAGCTCCAGGCGGGAGCGCTCACCTCCGGAGAGCGTCCGCACCTCCTTGAAGACATCGTCGCCCCGGAAGAGGAATCGGGCAAGGTACCCCCGCGCCTCAGCCGGTGTCAGGGGGACCTCCGAAAGCAACGCATCGAGGACGGTAGCGCCGGGCAGGGCGCTGCTGCGAAGCTGAGCCAGGTAGCCGAGCGCCACGCCCGTGCCGATTGCGAACCGACCGTCCAGCGGCTGGAGCTCGCCGGCGATCGTCCGCAGCAGCGTCGTCTTGCCGGCCCCGTTGGGACCGACGATTCCTATCCGATCGCCGCGCCTGGCCTCCAGGAATGGAAGGCGGGCGACCACGACCGGCGCGCTTGCCGCGGGACGATAGCCGACCTCGACACCCTCGATCCGGACGATGAGCTCGGCGGAGCGGGCCGGGCCGGCCCCCAGCAGGGCCCGACCGCGAAGCGCCAGGCGCTGGCCCCTCCGCGGTTCCTGGATCGGCGCGAGCCGCTCCAGGCGGGCCTCGTGCTCGTGCATCTTCCCGTACTTGCGATGGCTGCGGTAGCGCTGGACCAGCTCCGCTTCACGGGCGATCTCGCCCTCGCGCGCCTCCGCCTCCTTGCGCACTCGGGCATCGCGCTCCTCTCGCTGGCGGGCATACGCGGAGTAGTCCCCGCGAAACGCCGTCAGGCGCCGGTCGCGCAGCTCCCAGATCCGGGTCACGGTGCCGTCAAGGAACGCCCGGTCGTGCGAGGCGACGATGAGCGTCCCGGCTCGGCGCCGGAGCTCCTCCTCGAGCCACTCGAGGGCATCGAGGTCCAGGTGGTTGGTGGGTTCGTCGAGAAGCAGAAGCTCCGGATCGGCGACGAGCAAGCGGGCGAGGGCGGCTCGCGTCTGCTCACCCCCGGAGAGCGAGCTCGGAGGCCGGACCCAGTCAGAGCGCCCGAAGCCGAGTCCCGAGAGGGTCGCTTCTACCCGTTGATCGAGGGCGTACCCGCCGAGCGCCTCGAAAGCGTGCTGCAACTCAGCATAGAGCGAGTCCATGGCCCGACCGGCGCCTTCCAGCTCGGCCAGCTCTCGTTCGAGCGCCTCGAGGCGGGTTGCCCCCCGCCGAACCGCGGACCGCAGGTCCGGAGAAGCGATGAATGCCGGGTCGAGGTTCGCCTCCTGGGCCAGCATTCCGACCAGGAGGCCGCGCTTGCGGCCGACCTCACCCCGATCGGGCTCGTCGAGGCCGGCGGCAATGCGGAGGAGGGTCGTCTTGCCCGCCCCATTCGGTCCCACCAAGCCGATCCGGTCCCCGAGGGCGACCGAGGCCGTGATCTCTTCGAGGATGACGTAGGTCCCGACTTCGCGAACGATGCGCTCGAGACGGACGAGGGACATCGCTCAGCTCGCCTGACCCGAGGCGCCGTCGTCGTCCGGCGCGGCTCCTGGCGCCGTCCCGGCGCGGGCAACCGCTCGCCGGGTCGCCGCCGCCTCCGCCAGCTCCGTCCAGCGGCGGCCCCGAGCGCGCCGACCCTGACTGCGGGCACGCGCGGCTTCGTCGCGCCGCGCCGCGGCGAGGATGGGGGCCGCCCCGGCTCGGTCGGCCGCCGGCAATCGCTGGCACCACGAACAGAGGTGGGTGGCCCGGCCTCCGACCACGAGGCGGCGGATCGGATGCCCGCACCGGAGGCACGGCTCGGCGGTTCGCTGGTAGACCTCCAGGCGTTCCTGCATCTCGCCGTCGCCGCCCGGGGCGGTGTAGTCGTCGATCGAGCTGCCGCGCTGTTCGACGGCCTCGGCCAGGACCTCGCGGATCGCGAGGTAGAGGCGACGTTCCTCGGCCGGGCGCAGCGAGGCCGCCGAGCGCAGTGGGTGGAGCCGGGCACGCCAGAGCGCCTCATCGGCGTAGATGTTGCCCACCCCGGCCAGGTACGCCTGGTCGGTCAGCAGCGACTTCAGCCGTCCCCGCCGTCCCCTCGTCCGGGCTCGGAAGGCGGCCAGGGTGAAGGCGTCGTCGAGGGGCTCCGGACCCCGCTCGGCGAAGACGGCCGCGCCCGCCTCGGTTCGGAGCTCGCCCGCCGGGTCGCGAGCGTAGAGCCCGACTCGTCCGAACTTGCGGATGTCCCGGAAGCGGAGCTCTCGGCCATCGGCCAGCTCGAGCACGAGATGGACGTGCCGGTCGACAGGAGCGCCCGCCGGCACGACGAAGAGCTGACCGGTCATCTTGAGGTGGACGGTCAACGCGGCACCCCCCGAGAGCTCGATCACGAGCTCCTTGCCCCGGCGTCCGACGGCCTCGATCGTCCGGCCGCTGACCGCCGCGCCGAACACGGCGGGGTCATGGGTTCGCAGGAGGCGCGGCCAGTCGCAGCGAGCCCCGGCGAGGGTGGCTCCGAGCACGAGGTGTCGCAGGTCGCGCGCGACCGTCTCGACCTCGGGAAGCTCGGGCATGAGGGACGTCAGGCCTCAGGCGCCGGCCGCGGCGTGATCGGCGGACGGCTCGGATACCTCGGCCAGCAAAGCGTCCGCTCGGGAGATCGGCGTCATCGATTCCCAATCGTCGCCGACCTTGACGTCGACCGTCAGTGGAACGTCGAGCGGCAGGGCCGACTCCATCGTCTCGCGAAGCACCGGTACCAGGCGCTCGACTTCGGCACGCGGGACCTCGAGAAGGAGTTCGTCATGGACCTGGAGCAGCAGGCGGGCCTCGAAGTCGCCAGCGCGGAGGCGCTCGGCCAGGTGGATCATGGCGATCTTGATGATGTCGGCCGCGGTACCCTGGATCGGCATGTTGATCGCCATCCGCTCGCCGGCGGCGCGCACGTTGGGGTTGCGGTCGCCCAGCTCCGTGATCGAGCGACGCCGACCGAGGAGGGTCGTGACGTACCCCTGCTGGCGGGCCAGCTCCTTGATGTGGAGCATGTAGTAGCTGATACCCGAGTAGGTCGCGAAGTAGCTGTTGATGAACTCCTGGGCCTCCTGGCGGCTGATCCCGGCCCGGGTGGAGAGCCCGAAGTCGCTCATCCCGTAGGCGATCCCGAAGTTCACCATCTTGGCCATCGAGCGCTCGTCGGCGGTCACCTCGGCCGGAGCCTTGTGGAGGACGCGAGCGGCGGTTTCCCGATGGATGTCGGCACCGCGGGCGAAGGCATCCCGGAGATGCTCGTCGCCCGATACGTGGGCCAGGATCCGCAGCTCGATCTGGCTGTAATCGGCGGCCAGGAGGGTCACGTCGGGCGAGCCGGCGACGAAGGCCCGCCGGATCCGCCGCCCGAGCGGCGTGCGGATCGGGATGTTCTGGAGGTTGGGGTCCGACGAGGACAGGCGGCCGGTCGCGGCGACGGCCTGGTGGAACGTGGTGTGCAGGCGGTCATCGCCGGCGATCAGGGTTGGCAACGCCTCGACGTACGTGGAGCGGAGCTTCGTGTAGATCCGCCAGTCGAGCACCCGCTCGACGGCCGGGTGGACGCCCCGCAGCTCCTCGAGCACCGACGCGTCGGTCGAGTAGCCGGTCTTGGTCCGCTTGCCTTTGGGCAGGCCGATCTCGGCGAAGAGGACGTCGCCGAGCTGCTTGGGCGAGCCGATCGTGAACTCGTGACCGACCGCGTCGTAGATCTCCAGCTCGAGGCGCGCGATCTCGGCGGCGAACTCGATGTCCAGCCGATCGAGCGCATCGCGATCGAGGGCGACGCCGACCGCCTCCATGCGGGCCAGGACGGGCACCAGCGGCAGTTCGATCTCGCGGAACAGGCGGTCCAGACCCTCACGCTCGAGATCGGCCGCCAGCGGCTCTCGTACGGCCAGCGCCGCCAGCGCCTCGAGGCCGGCGCGAGCACCAGGCGGTAGGCCCTCCTTGAGGGTCGGCATGACGAAACCGAAGCGCTCCGTCACGACCTCGTCGATGGTCTGGCTCCGGAGCGACGCGTTGAGGACATAGGCGGCGATCTGGGTGTCGAAGGCGACGGGGGTGGCAGCCACCTGGGCGTCCTCGGCGAACCGAGCGACGAGCAGCGGTTTCACCTCGTGGCCGACGATCGCGGCCCCGAGCCGTTCGACGAGTCGTCGGAGGGCGTCCGCAGCGGCGGGGCCTTCGCCCACGACGGCCCGTCCGTCGGCGGCGGCGACGGCCAGGGCCAGTGGCGCGCCGCGCAGCGGACGCGGGTCGTCGAGCACGAGGGCGACGCCGACGTCGGGGAACCCACCGACCCAGCCCGCCAGGGCGTCGACATCTTCGGGCCCGACCGCCTCGAGGCGGCCCGGGTCGGCGATCGTCGCCGCGAGCGCGCCCCGCAGGTCGCCGGGGACGACGTCCAGCGTCCGCCCGGGCTCGGCGGGCTCGGCCGCGCCCTGCCCCTGGTCGGCCGGAGCAGCGCTGCCGGCGCCCATCGAAATGGCCGGCCCGGCGACCCCAGCGGCGTCGAAATCGAGCGAGAGCTGGAGCCCGACCCCCTCGCCCACGAGCGACCGGGTGCCACGGCTGCCGGGCCCCTCGCCCGAGCCGCGGCCCGAGCTCCAGCCCTCGGGGCGCCCGGCGACCTGGGCGGCCGGGAACGTACCGTCGGCCGTTGAATCCCGGAGCGTGGCGCGGGCCGCTTCGGGCGCCTCACCGCTGAGAGCAGGAAGGCGGTCGATGAGCGTCCGGAACTCGAACTCCCGGAAGAGGCGGACGACCGTCTCGCGGTCGTAGTCGCCGAGGCGCGCCGCCTCGAGGTCGAGGGTGACCGGCAAGTCGCGCACGATGCGCATGAGCTCGCGGCTGACGAGAACCCGGTCGCGAGCCTCCAGGAGTGGGGTACGCAACTTCTCGGGGGTCACGGCGTCGACGTGCTCGTAGACGGCGTCGAGGGTTCCGAAACGGCCGATCAGCGCGGCGGCCGTCTTGTCCCCCACCCCGGCGACGCCCGGGATGTTGTCGGTCGAGTCGCCCTTGAGGGCCTTGAAATCGACCATCTGGGACGGCTCCAGACCGTAGCGCTCGCGGATCCGGGCCGGATCGTAGATGACCGTGTTCTGGACGCCCGAGCGGGTCGTCATGAGGCGCGTCCGATCGGTCACCAGCTGGAGCATGTCGAGGTCGCCGGTGACGATCGTGGTATCCAGACCCCGCGCCTCTGCCTGGAGGGTCAGCGCTCCGATGAGGTCGTCCGCCTCGTAGCCCTCGAGCTCGTAGACCGGGATGCGGAGCGCCTTGACGACCTCTCGGACCTTGGGGAACTGATCGCGCAGATCGTCAGGCATCCGCTGGCGGGTTGCCTTGTACTCGGCGTAGGCCTCGTGTCGAAAGGTCGGCTTGCCGAGGTCGAAGGCGACCGCGAGGTAGTCGGGACCGATGTCCTGGATGCCCCGCAGGACGATGCTGCAGAAGCCGAAGACCGCGTTGACGAGCTCGCCCCGAGACGTGGTCAAGGGCGGCAGGGCGAAGTATCCGCGGTAGATCAGCCCGTTGCCGTCCAGCAGCATCAGGCGTTCCATGGGCGAGCCTCGGCGGACCGTGAAGGGCGACGCTTGCAGTGTACCCGCGCCGCCGGGTTCACCGGCCACCCGCGAGTGATCTCGGCCGCCCGGGAGCGGCGGACGACCGGCGCCGAGCTAGCGGACTGAGCGGGAAGCTATGGTCCGCAGCCCAACCAGCCCCAGGCCGAGCAGCAGCGTCAGACCGGCCAGCAGCGGGACGAGCGGCAGCGAGCCGGAGGCCGGGGCTTCGACCGCGGCCGCACGCTTCCCGTTGACGCCTTCGCGGTCGCCACCCGCGCTCGCTTCGGGTCCGGCCGCGAACGGCAGCGCTTCGCTGCTCGCTGCGGGAGCCTCGGGCTCGACGGAAGCGGGGGCAGCCGTTGCGCCCGCTGGGCCGGTCAGAACCGGCGGTTCAGCGGATGCCGCGGGCCCTGCGGCGGACGCGTCACCGGCCGTTCCGGCGCCCGCCGGCAAGGGCGAGGCTTCAGGAGCCGCTTGCGCCGTGGCGGCCTCGCCGGCACCCGCAGGCACCAGAGCAACGTTGCCGGCGGGCGTCAGGGCACCCGGGAGCGAGATCAGGAGTCCGGCCAGGCCGAGCGTCGTGAGCCCCAGCGCAAGCGGGCGGGTGAAGGCCAGTCGGGGCGACGCGAATGCCGCCAGCAGTGCCCGCCATCGGGCCGGGCGCAGGCGGTCGGCGTCTGCCGTGGTCAAGCGGAAGTCGCGCGGGCGCGCGATCGACGGCAGCGTGCGGGCGGCAGTCCGGATCGCCCGCAGGTCCGCCAGGAGGCGCCCGCAGCTCTCACAGGTCGTCGCCAATGCGGTGGCCCGAACGAGCTCGTCGGAGGTCAAGTCACCCGCCTCCAGACGAGCGATCAGAAGCTCGTCGTGAGCGGCGTGATCAGAGACCGTCGGCATGGCCATCAGACGACCTCACTCCCGCAGGAGTTCCACGCGATCGGCCAGGATCTCGCGAAGGGCGAGCCGGCCGCGGTGGATGCGGGACTTCACGGTACCCAGCGACACGCCCGTCATCTCCGCGATCTCGCCGTAGTCGAAGCCTTCGACGTCGAAGAGGACGATCGACGCGCGCTGGTCGGAGGTGATCAGGGCCAGGGCACGCCCCAGCGCCTGGGAGAGCTCGGCGCGGGTGGCCAGCACCTCGGGGTCGGCCTCGTCGCCAGCCGGAGGCTGCCATGCGTCGTCCTCGAGCTCCGGATAAGGCTGGACGGGGCGACGCCGCCGCGCTCGCTGGAGATCCATGGCACCGTTGACGGCAATCCGAGCGAGCCAGCTCCGGACATTGCCACCTCGGAAGGACCTGATGTTCCGATAGGCGCTGAAGAAGGCCTCCTGGACCACGTCCGCGGCCTGATCCCGGTCGGGAACGAGGCGCGCCACCAGCCCGTAGAGGAAGTCCTGGTAACAGGTCACGATGTCGTTGAAGGCATCTAGGTCGCCCATCCGTGCGCGTTCGACGAGCGCCTGGTCTCTGCGATGGGCGAAGTCGTCCGGCGGATCGGCCTGACGATCGAGAGGCTCGGTGGGTTCGAGGTGATGGGCGGGGTCGTCGGACGCCGGCGACGGTCGCGGGTCCTCCACTCTGCGGACGAGCTCCTTCGCGGCCGTCGAGGTGCGGCGCGGCGAGTCTAGCACGCGCAGGAGCGGGCGGCGGGACCTCGGGCGGCGCCCCCGAGCTGCGCCCCTGGCGCGGTACGATGCCCAGGCACGACGCCCCGGCGTCGGCGCCCGTGCCGAAGTGGCGGAACTGGCAGACGCGACGGTCTCAAACACCGTTGAGGGCAACCTCGTGCGGGTTCAAATCCCGCCTTCGGCACCATCACCGGTAGCTAAACGGTAGCAACAGGCGCACATTGGTGGACGGTAGCGCGACGGCTCCCGGGAGTGAACCGGAGGCCGTCAAGGTCGCGCTCCCGCTAGAGAGGATCGCCACCGATCGCCCAGTCTACGCGGGCGCTCAGATGTTCCGCCTCGTGGAGCCACAGGACTTCGCGGATCTTGCGCATGGCAGCGCGGCGGGGCACCGGCATTCTCCTCGGACGTGTCGTTCGAGGAACCGTGCGGTGCCCAACGGGGCTCACGTCGCCGTTGGCGAGCTCCTCAGCGAGGGGACGCCAAGACCCGTGCAACGGGGTGGCCATTTCCCGGCGGAATCAGGTGGCCCAGACCCATGGAACCGCGTGGCCACTACCCGCGGGATCCGCTCTACGGCCATTGCGCACCAGCGGCCGCAAGCACGTTGTGACCCATGAACACCCGCGCGTCGAGGTCGGTAATCCCACGCAGGATCGCCGAGTACGCGATGAGCCACTGCGTGTGGGAGTTCATTACCAACGGCGTGAGCAGTGGGTGCATCTCGCCGAAGTCGGCCGCGTCGTAGACGAGGATCGGCGCTCCCTGCGTCCGGCAGAAGTCGATTGTCCGCTCGGTGATCCCCCGCGACTCGTCCGTACCTAGGAGAACAATCATGTCTGGCCGCGTGCGCTCGAGCGCCTCGGCTGGGCCATGCCGCCACTCGCATGCGTCACTGAACGTCGCTCCGATCCGGACGTTCTCCATTACAACACTCATAGCAACCTTGTAGGCCAAGGGCCCGAGCGGACCAGACCCCAGCACGTAGACATGGGTGGCGTGAAGAAGACGGCGCGCCTTCTGCTCGGCGCGGGTCGACTCGATATCCAGCGTCCGCCGCAGGACATGGGGAAGCTCGAGGAGGGCATCCGTGAACGCCTCAGCAGCCGCCTCGCGGTCTGAGTCTCGTGTTAAGCCCCGCGCAAAGAACAGCAGCGCTGCGATCGGGATCTCGTAAATCGCTCCGTTCTCGTATGCGATCACGGCATCCGCCTCGCGGGCCATCGTGCTTTGCCGGACGCCGACGATCGCGACCGTCGTCGCGCCCGTCGACTTGGCACGCCGGAGTGCCGCAACAGTGTCTTCAGTCTCGCCGGAATACGACGCAAGGATTACGAGAGCACCCGCGCCGAGGCGCCTTGGCTGCCTCCACAACAACTCATACGACATAAGCGAATCCGACGGGATGTCGATAATGCGATCCAGGATGTACTTCGCAGTCAGGAGGCTCGCATACGACCCCCCGCAGCCGACGAGGAAGATGTGGCTGGAATCGGCGACCTAGATCCCAACCCGGGTGCCCCACGCAGGCAGGACCGTGAGTGCTGAGGAAGGTTCCGAGGTGTTCGTCGATCCTCGCGCCGCTGAACCACAGACTGTTCTTTGCCGTCTCGATATGCCGATCGAGCTCATCCATCTGCCATCTCTCCTTGCATCGGGCGTCGGCGGCGGAGCACGTGGAATGTGAACAGGCAGTCGACCTCGAGCTCTCAACATGCGGAATCACGTCACCCTGGACGCCGCCGCTTCCGTGGGTGGGAACGTCGCGGCGCCTTCCGCGAGTCCATAGGCCCCACCGGCGAGGAAGTCGCAGGTGCTCACAGCTCGTTGACCGCGGGCCTCACACTCCCCCGAGCCGCAGTTGGCTCCACGAGATGACAAGCGACCCAGTGCTGGCGATCGGGAGTGCCCACGGCACGCCACTCCGGGATGCTCTCAGAGCAGACGTTCACCGCGATCGGACAACGCGTCCGGAAGACACAACCTGACGGCGGGTTTGACGGGCTTGGCACATCCCCGACCAGAAGCGTTGGCTCACGTTCCCGCTCGATGTCGGGATCGGGGGATCGCAACCGCGGACAGCAACGCCTGCGTGTATGGGTGCAAGGGTTGCTTGTACAGCGATTTGCGGTCGGTCAACTCCATCAGCTTGCCGAGGTACATAACCGCGACACGATCGGACATGTGTCTCACAACGGCCAGGTCATGAGCAATAAACAGGTACGCGAGGCCGTACTGTTGTTGGAGGTCCCCTAACAGGTTGAAGGATCCGCGACTGACCGAGACGTCCAGCGAGGAGATGCATTCGTCACAGACGACTAGAGCTGGATTTAATGCCAGCGCTCGGGCTATACCGACGCGCTGGCGTTGGCCGCCCGAAAACTCGTGCGGATAGCGCCTGGCGTAGTTGGGATTGAGACCTACCACCTCCAGCAGTTCCAACACTCGTGCTGTGCGTTCTCCGGAAGTGCCAACCTCTTTGTGGATGTCGAGCGGCTCCCGACGATCTCCCCGACGGTCATGCGCGAGTTCAAGGACGAGGTCGGATCCTGGAAGATCATCTGCAGCTTGCGACGCATAGACCGCATCGCGCGCTCGCCCAGTTGCATGAGGTCTTCGCCATCAAAGTGCACCGTTCCGCCAGTAGGGGGGACCAACCGCAGAATTGCTCGGCCAAGTGTCGACTTGCCAGAGCCCGAGTTCCCACC
>CAVQIH010000008.1:0-344120 GCA_963712585.1 uncultured Chloroflexia bacterium | reverse complement strand
CGCACGCTCGCAAGCCGGTCCAGGTGAACCTGGCGCTCCGAGATCTCGCCGAGGACGCCTTCGGCCGCCGGCGTACCCCGCGGGATCCCACCATCTATCGACCCGACGGTCGTCCCCGCGCTCTCTACATCTCCTCGCCGATCGGGCTTGGCCACGCGCAGCGAGACGTCGCGATCGCCCGTGAAGCTGCGCCGCCTCGTGCCGGACCTCGAAATCGACTGGCTCGCCCAGGACCCGGTCACCCGGGTGCTCGAAGGGGAGGGTGAGCGCATCCACCCTGCCAGCGCCCATCTCGCCAATGAGTCCCACCACATCGAGTCGGAGTCAGCCGAGCACGACCTGCACTGCTTCCAGGCGCTGCGCCGCATGGACGAGATTCTCGCGGCCAACTTCATGCTCTTTCACGACGTCGTGCGCGACCAGCGCTACGACCTCTGGATCGGCGACGAGGCCTGGGAGCTGGACTACTACCTGCACGAGAACCCACGCGAGAAGCGGGCGCCGTTCGTTTGGCTGACCGACTTCGTCGGCTTCCTGCCGATGGAGGACGGGGGCCTGCGCGAGGCTTACGTGACCGCCGACCACAACGCCGACATGATCGACCACATCGACCACCAGCCCGCAGGTCCGCGACATGGCCCTGTTCGTGGGCGAACCGCTGGATCTAGTCCCGAGCGACTCGGGCCACAGCTGCCGATGATCCGCGACTGGACCGAGCACAACTTCGACTTCACCGGATACGTGACCGGTTTCGACCCGCCCGACTCGGCGACCGCACAGACGTGCGCGCCGAGCTGGGCTACATGGACGACGAGCGCGTCTGCATCGTCACCGTCGGCGGGTCGGGCGTGGGCGGCGATCTGCTGCGACGCGTGATCGCCGCCTTCCCGGCCGCGAAGGAGCGGGTCCCGGACCTGCGCATGGTCGTCGTTGCAGGCCCGCGCATCGACCCCGCGTCACTGCCGTCGCATGCCGACTTGAGGTGGTGCCCTACGTCCACAATCTCTACCGGCACCTAGCCGCCTGCGATCTGGCGGTGGTGCAGGGCGGCTTGACCACCTCGATGGAACTGACGGCACAGAAACGACCGTTCCTCTACTTCCCGCTGCGCCACCACTTCGAGCAGAACTTCCACGTCCGCCACCGGCTCGAACGCTATGAGGCCGGTCGCCGCATGGATTTCGACAGCGCTTCGCCGGATCTGATTGCAGAGGCGATCGCGGAGGAGATTGGGCGCGACGTCGCCTACGGCGACGTGGAGACTGACGGCGCGGCTGCGGCGGCCCGGCACCTCGCCGAGCTCCTCTAGAGCACTCAGGCTGTGGCAGTCCGTTTGTAGCTCGGTGACTACTACGATCGATCACCTGATGTTTGGCGCGGTGTTCGCGGTACCAGCGGTGGTACGCCGCCACCGAGACCGGAACGCACTACTTGGACACGGCCGGGGAACAGGCATTCGTGCGTAGGGCCTTCGGCCGCTACGGGGCCCGGGCCGAGCAAGCGGCGCGGGGTCGTATCGAGAAGCGAATCGGGCCCCCGCTACTCCAGAAAGGACCGCCGATGCGGCCTTTTCTATTTCCCCGTCCCTTGCTGGCGTCCCAGGTACTCCGATTCGAGCACCAGGTCCTTGAGCAGCGATTGGTACTCGACGTGGGTTTCGTGCTCGCTCGTCCGCCAGGTGCGTCCTTCCTTGGTCTGCATGAACTCGCGGTAGTCGGGCGCTCCAGGCACCCTGACGTTGTCGGCGACGACCACCGAGCCGGTGTGCAGCCAGTCCTGGTCCAAGATCCGCCCGAGGTCGGGCAGATAGGCAGACTTGTCGTGATCGATGAAGACGAAGTCCGAGCGATCCGCTGGCGAAGCCGTGCTCAGACTCGAGCTTCGTGATCGTCTTATCCCCATCGCCGAGCGTCCCGACGAGCACCGTCAGCTCTTCGCCGATGCCAGCGTGGTCCCAGATACGGCGTGCGATCGCAGCGTTTTCGGCGTTGAACTCGATCGACACGAGCCGTGCTCCCTCGGGCATCACCCGCACGGAACGCAGGGCGCTGTAGCCGCAGTACGTCCCAGCTCGAGCAGCTGGCGGGGCGGGTTCCGCCGGATCGCCGCGTCCAGGATCTCGCCCTTCTCGTCGCCGACATTGATCAGGAAGCTTCGGTGGTACGCGAAGTCATCGATGACGCGGATCACATCGTCGAGATCGCCCTGACGAGCCTCGGCCTCCACGTGCCGGGCAAGCGCCAGCTCCCGCCCGTCGCCCACCTGCCACTCGGTCTCCAGACGCCGCCTGCCCAACAGCATGCGCACCATCGACCAGCGCAGGAACGGAAGTCGCTTCCCCCCAAGCTCTGAGAGCCGCGTCATCGCTCAGGCGTAGTGGCAGAACTCGAGGCCAAGGGGCTCTGCGGGGCGGCGATCGAAGAACAGGGCGGTTACCCCCGAGGCGGGATTGGTGCACGGGTGACCCTGCAGCGAGGTCGGCGATCGGGTACCCTTGGGCCTTCACCAGCTCGCCCAGCACACCGAACCGCGCCGGGCTGCTCACTCCGAATGCCAGGTGCGCACCGATTCCCTGGCGAATCCAGTCGTCGAGGGCATTGCGCTCGATGCCGCGCGGTATCGCGACCTCGACCCTCAGCGAGCCGCGATCTGGGCCGGCGGCGATGGCCTCGAAGATCGTGGTGGGCACCGTCCGGCCCGCGAGCTGTGCGAGCTGCCTCGTCAGGATCGTGCTCGGGAAGGTGTGCCCGTCGGAGCCGAACCCGGCTTCCGCGGCGGCCGAGTTGAGCACTCCCTCATCCTCGGGGGCCGCCATGAAGCCGACGTGGTCGATTCCCGAGACCAGCGAGCCGATGGTGCTCGCCGAGGTGCGCTGCGGCAGCAGCTGCTCAAGGCACTCCTCGGCGCTCGTCGTCGTCATCAGTCGGACCGCACCTTGGAGAGCGGCAGGGACTCGATTCGGCTCAGTACTGAGGAGCACCTGGCTGATTCGCACGTCCCAAGTACGGTACGCCGCCGGGACGCGCTCAGCGAGGTAGCCCAATCCGTCTTTGGCGCCGCGGCGTAGCCCTGACGATGACCCTGCCCGACACGACGACCCAGACAAGCCAGCGGCCGGATGGCGCATCGAGGGTCGGCGCTGGCGTGACGCCGTTCCAGACCGACGCCGAGGCGACGATCCGGCTCGCAGTGAGTGCCGAGGAGCTTGGCTACGTCCGCTTCGGCACCGCCGAGGGGTGGACCAACGACGCGGTCGTCATGCTCACGCAGATCGCGGGAATGACCTCGCGGATCGGCCTCGCCACGAGTGTGGCTCCCGATCTGGAGTCGCACGCCGGCGGCGATCGCGATGGCCGCGGCGGGCGTGCAGCGTGCGTCGGGGGGCCGCTTCGCCCTAGGCCTCGGGGCGAGCAGCCCGCCGCTCGTCGAGGGCTTGCACGGGCTGACCTGGCGGCAGCCGGTCGACTCACATGCGTACCACCCTGATCGCCGTCAGGGCGCTGCTCGACGGCGCTCGCCTGCCGCTCGACCGACAGGGCGTCAGGGCGCTGCGCCTCGGAGCGCCGCCCGAGCGGCCGATCCCGATCGTCCTCGCGGCACTCGCGCCAGCGTCGGTCCGGCTGGCGGGCGAGCTGGCGGACCAGTGGCTGCCCTTCCTCTGGGCGCGCTCGCGACTTGCCGACGGGCGGGTCCCTGCTCGCCGAGGGCGAGGCGCGTGCCGAAGGTCCCGAGGCCACCGGGTGAGCGCGAGCGTCCCGCTCGCGATCGCTGAAGCGACGTCAAGGCCGACCCGAAGCGGGCAGCCTCCGAGCTGGGACGCGGCTTCACCGAGGCGGCGGGCAAGGCCGCGAGCAGCGGCTTCGCCGCGTCGAGCACCATGCTGCTGGTCGACGGCCTGAACGGCGCCTGGGAGGAGCTGGTGGGCGAGCTGCTCGGCGCGACCCGGCGCTTCCAGCAGGTCGTCGGGGGGCGGCGGGCGACGACGGGGCCTTCAAGGCGACCCACGTCGGCCACGCCGGATCCGCGGCGAGCGACGCGGCCGTGGCACTGCACGTCTTCTCGAAGCAGCCCTGGGGCGTGGGCGTCGACCACGGCCTGCGGCCCACGACGGAGCGGATGCAGCGCGGCACCCGGGCGGCGAAGAACGTCGTGCACGAGATCGACGGCCGCCCCGCGTTCGACGTCTACCGAGCACGACGCGGTGAAGCGGGGCACGGCGCTCACCCCGGAATCGGCCGGCAGCTTCCTGATCGGCAACGAGCTCGGGATCTACTTCTTCGACAAGCTGCACCGCGCCCGCGCCCCGCTCGCCGTGGGCGCGGACGGCTCGCTCACCTGCGCGGGCGAGATCCCGCAGGGGGCCTCCGTCTGCATCCTCGACGGCGAGCCGGACAGCATGGTCGCGGCGGCAGGCCGCGCGGCCCAGGAGGCGCGCAAGAGCCTGGGGCGCCGACGCGGCAGCCGTGCTGCTGTTCGACTGCGTGTGCCGGGGCATGATCCTGGACGGCAGCTTCGGCCGCGAGATCGAGGCGGTGCGCGCCGAGTTCCCGGGCGTGCCGGTGGCCGGCTTCCTGACCTACGGGGAGATCGCGCGCTTCAAGGGCCACATGGACGGCTGGCACAACACGACGGCGGTGGTGACGGCGATCCCGGCCTGATTGCCCGAAGGCCGAGCGGGCACGCGCGGAGTCAAGGCGTGCGGGCGGCCGTCGTCGCCGCCTGCAGCCGGCGGGCAAAGCCCAGGTCGAGTGCTATGGCCATGCCCGTCCCCCTTGTCCGTAGAACGTACAAGGCGGATCACTCTTACGGATGCATCTTTCACACCTGCCACATAGATATTACCCGCGCCATCCACTGCCACCCTGGGGGAAAATATTCGCTCCGCAGGGTCCAAAATACCCGCCGGGTTCGAAAACGTCGTTCCACCGTTACTAGAACGTGTAAAGGCAAGACTACCCCCAAGAAGGTTTGAAACCACGTAAATATTGTCTGCTCCATCGACAGCAATGCGCGGACCCTCCGAACCGTTTCCTTCGCTTATGTTCAGTGGAGCGGAAAAGGACAAGGCTCCAACAGGCGTGTTGCCATCGAATTTTGTATGGGAGAAACCTGTGAAACAGGGAGAGCAGCCGGTTTGCCCCCACACTACATTGACATCACCCTGGCTGCTTACGGCAATGCTTGGAAAAACCACGTTTCCTGTGGAGATAAGCTTTTCTTTCGCCAGCTCCTCCGTCACCGTTTCGCTGAAACCTTGCCCGGTGGTTTGAGATTGCCTTTTTACCGGCCCCACCCCTGGCGCTAGCCATTCTGTGTGTGTTTCCGTCACCGTCACCTTGGTCCCATTGCTCGACAGCGTAACGGTGTTCGTGATTCTCGCTTCGATTTTGGCGCTGTTTGCGAACGTTCCGGCCGGAACGATCACGGATTCAAATGCGACGACCGTGACTTGCGCCAGCACATCGCCCGTCTCGTTCTTCCCATCCCCATCGAGATCCCCAAAATTCAATCCCGCTTTGTTCACCGACTCGAACGTGGCGCCTGGCTGCAGGGGAAATCGCAGCGTCCTGTATGGAATCAGCTGGGGCGTGAGCAGGTCTGTTGCATCATTGTTTCCGTAATTCGTGATGCCACGATTGTCTTTGATCAAATAGTCTTCTATCCCTTGTCCTAAGCCGTCGGGATTGGATTCGGCGAAAACGATTGCAGTCAAACTCCCAACCGCTTTGGTCCCCGCGATCCTGGCCGAATTAACGAAGTTTACGGGCTGCTGCCCGGTTTCCAATTTCGTTCCTTGGAATCGCCAAGTACCGCCTTGGGCGATGGGATGGTAGTTCCCGATGTCTCCCGGCCCTTCCGTCGTGTCACCAACTCCTGCCGCAGCGGCGAGGAAGGACATTAGGCCGGCATCGGCCGCCGCACTTTGTTTGACTGCCGTGACGGCAGTTTCGATAGTCAGCCCTGCCGCAATCTGATTGGTCGAGGTAAGGAGATCAAGAGCACCTACCAGATCACGGAGTTCTTGCGGAGTAAAGTTACTCAAGGATGCCCCAGGGGGTATAGCGAGATGTTCCAGAATTATCCTGACGGCGGTTTCCGAGACCGGATCGAGATTAACTGTCTCTCCGGTGACAAAGGCCCGCATTTGTGCTCCGGTGCTGGTGTTGACCACCCGTACCACCAGATCGCTCGAGAAACTGAGCCCCAGACTGGTCAAGTTGAATGAGTACCTTCCTCCAGATGTGTTGGTAGTAGCCAAAATGGACAAGGTCCCTAAGGACGTCATCTGTCCCAATTGAACCGGTGTCCCGTCCGGCACCGGGCTCACACCGGTAACCGCTGCGTAGGCTACGGATCTGAAGAGTGCGGCAAATCGCTCTAAAGGACCCTGTTGGCGATAAAAGGCCACTTGTCCGCCAGGAGCTTGAACGGCTCCTGAAACAATTGTCTGGGCAGGAGGTGGGGTGCTGCCGCCACCACCGCCACCACCGCCACCACCGCCGCAAGCAGCCAAAAGCAGCAGCACAACCAGCGATGGCAGTCCGCGTGCAATTCTCAGAAAGTAGGTCCGCATGGCAACACCTCCTCGGAGCGTCAATGCTGCGAAGCCTCTCCGTATGGCCTGGTGCCAGCCTCGATTGACCGGTTCCCGAAAGTTACCGGTCGGCGTCCCCGAACCTGAGAGTCTCTCCCGGGTCGTCACCCGGGCTGTCGTAAGCGGCACGAGGCACTTTTGTTCTTTTACTCCTGCCCCATCAACAAGGTATTGATTTGCGTCAATACATTATGTCGGCCAGTGCGCCCCGAGATTCGACCGGATCCAGTGACTGAAAAACCCGCGACACCACAGCCGGGAGCCTGGTTTCAAATGGCCTCCGGCGATGCGCTCGCGCGCCTGATTTGGATGATCAGAAGAGCAAGAACAAGAGCTATGCCTATCGCGGGTGTCGGATGCTTGATGGCGGACACCACCGGCCACAGCCCCCACCTTACCGCCGCGCGTAGCGAGTCGCGCTCGCGGATGTAGTCCGCGATCGCCGGCGAATACTGGTAATACAGGCGAACGAATCCGCGCCCCGCTGCGCTCTTCATGAGGTGATCGTCGCGGAATCGGCGCAGCGTCACGACCTCTCCAGCCATCGAGCTTCCGTACGCCGCGGTGGCGATGAAGCAGCCAGGGCCACCCGGGGGAGACGACCGCGAAGGTGGCGGCGAATTGGAGTTGAAGGTCGCGACACAATTCATGTTCACGCTGAGAGTGACGTTTCCGTCCGAGCAGTCTGCGTTATTACCGCTCCAACCGGCGAAGAATGATCCGCTGGCCGGGGTGGCGGTGAGCGTGACCGTCGTATTCAAGGGAAACTGCGCCTGGCACTGCGTGCCGCAGTCGATCCCGGCCAAGTTGGACCGAACGCTGCCAATGCCAGTGCCGCCGAGGAAGACTGTCAAAGTTCGCATGCCGCCTATTTCGCTGACGACCGGGCTTGTCAAGACGTTGCTTACGTAGGCCGACGTGCCCCGCGGGTTGATCGCGACCGCGATC
Organism: uncultured Chloroflexia bacterium; assembly: GCA_963712585.1. GTDB lineage: Bacteria > Chloroflexota > Limnocylindria > Limnocylindrales > CSP1-4 > CAVQIH01. Next base: position 336,577 of record CAVQIH010000008.1, on the reverse strand, counting down.
GGCGCCGTACCGACGGTAAGCGGCGAATTCGGCGCTGCCGCGCCGGTGGTTGCATCGAAAACGCTGATGTCTATTGCTGCCACGGTTTGCCACGTAGACTCGCGCTCCGTCCGGCGAAATCGCGATGCCGGTGGGCGCCGTACCTACCATAACCGTCAATTCAACGTTGCCGCTAAGGGTGTTGTAAACGCTGACCGTATTGCTGCCCTGGTTGGATACATACACCAGGTTGCCGTCGGGGCTCACTGCAATGCCGGTGGGAAGTACACCTACCAAGTCGCTATCAATCGGCGCGCCTGTCGCCGCGTCGAAGACATTTAGTGTGCCGGGAGCACCGCCCAAGTCGGCGGCGGCGATGTAAACACGCGAGCCATCGGGGCTAAAAGCAACGCCAAGAGTCGCTGCGGCGAAGGAGAAGCCGCGGAGGAGCACCTTGTCGGATATGCGCAGCAATCTGACGCGCCGCCCGCACCTTCGGAAACCAGCAGCAAGGTGCCGTCCGGGCTGATGGCAATACCCTGGGGGTTGTCGCGCCCGCCGTCGTCGATCCACGGTATCGAAATCGTGTCCAGCGGAAATCCAGTCGCTGCATCCATGATCAGCACGCCGAGGCCGGCAGCAGCGACGTAGATACGCTTGCCGTTCGGGCTCGCCACCACGCTGCGCGGAATGCCGCCGGCGACCGTGACGGAATTGAGATCCAGCAGGGTTGACGCACGCACTACCCTGACTGTGTTGTTGCCGCGGTCGGCCACGTAGAACTTGCGACCATCCGGGCTCACCGCCAAGGCGGCCGGTGCAATGCCCGTGGTAGTGGACCCGCCCAACACCACAGGCGGTGATATGACATCGGTGCTGAATGCGAGCGGGCTGAGTGCGACGCCCGCCGAGGTGGTCACCTGCACAGCGCCGCTTGTCGCGCCGTTCGGCACGCGCGCCACGATGCGCGTCGCATCGGCGGAAAGCAAGGTCGGTTGTGGCGTCAAGTTGAAGAACAGAGCGTTCGGCGCCGTCAGTCCGGACAGCCTCTGCCCACTCACTGTGACGATCGCTCCCGGCTTCGCGCCGGGAGGATGCATAAACTGGATACGCGGCCCGCCGAGCCGGGCGATGCGCACGCCGCTCAGGGTTCCCCCGCCGCCGGTCCCGAAATTGGTCCAGCTGCCGCTGGCGCTGCCTGCCGCGACGTTAAGAGCGGTGAGCGTCCAATTGACTGTGGCGCAAGGTGCGCGCGCCAGCGAGCCAGTCACTGCGCTCTGGTTTCCCGAGTTCGTCTGCATCTGGCCATCCATGCAGTCGACATCGCCAAGCAGCACGCCGGGACCCGAGGCGGACGAAGCGCCTTGGGTGATTTCGATATCCCAGGTTCCGGATACCGGCCCGAGCCCGCCCGGAGATGGGTCGTTGCCTTGCCAGGCGCCGGCCCACACGCCGGACAGGTCCGGGGGCGGTGGACTGCCGCCACCGCCACCCCCGCCCCCGCCGCCCCCGCATCCAGCCAGCACCACCAGCAGGAATACGGCCGCCCTACGCGCCAAGGATCGAGATTCGGTTCTCATGACGTTGCCTCCTGATCTTCGCGGCGCTGGCGGACGTCGTACTCGGCAAAGCGTTCAGCCAGCAACAGAATATGCATCGGCGATCTTGCGCCCGTGGCACTTGCAGATCGCTAACCGCGAGATAACAGATGACTTACTCTTGGGACGGAACGGCGGGGACCTTGATTTCCTCAAGACAATCAGCGTGATGCGCGGGCACCCCGGTCATGCTGGAAAACATGGGGTCAGGAAAAAATGGGGTCAGACTCGAAAAAATGGAAAAAATGGGGTCAGACTCGAATTTCTAGACTCGTTCGGCCTGTAGCCCACAGAAAATCGAGTCTGACCCTATTTTTGCAATAAGAAATGCCGCTCTTGGGCGGCAATTTTTTTGGCGTCCCCACGGGGATTCGAACCCCGGTTACCGCCGTGAAAGGGCGATGTCCTAGGCCTCTAGACGATGGGGACTGCGGATTACGAAACTACGCCTTAAAAACCGGAATCAACCACAGATAAACACAGATAAACACGGATGAAAATCAACAGCCTAAAACTACAACAAGAATAGATCGGCGCGATGTCAAAAATACTCCCTCGCCCTGCGGCGGTGGGGAGAGGGGAATTCATATTATTAGGCGCTCCTAATCCTGTCCATTAATCCTTTGCATTTGCTCTTGATGCTATCTGTGTCCATCTGTGTTCATCTGTGGTTTCAATCGGGTTTGCTGGTGGAGGTAACCGGGATCGAACCGGTGACCTCTTGCATGCCATGCAAGCGCTCTCCCAGCTGAGCTATACCCCCACGAAAGACCGCGCATTATAAACAAGAAATGGGGTCAGAGTCGATTTTCCGCGGCAGGCCTCGCGAACGAGGTCGGAAATTCGAGTCTGACCCCATTTTTTTTATTCTGGAAAGGCTTGCAGCTGCTTTTCCATTCGCGCAAGCACCGCGTCGCGCCCGATCAGCTCGAGCGTCGCGTCAATCGAAGGCGTCTGCGCCCCGCCCGTCACCATCACTCGCAGCGGCATCGCGATCCTGGGCAGCTTCAGCTTGTAGCTCGCCACGACGCTCTTAAGCGCCTCGCTGATGGATTCACGCTTCCACTCAACCTTCGCCAGCCGCTCCCTCAAGTCCGCCAACGCCGGTTTGACATCCGGCGTGTAGTGCAGTTTTTTTAGTTCCTCGGACGGCTCAAGCGGGCGATAGAAATAGACGGCGGCATCAGCCAGCTCTTCGATGGTGTTGGCGCGCTCTTTAAGCAGTGCGGCGACCCGCGCAAGCGGAGGACCTTTCGCCAAATCGCAACCGTCCCTCAGGAGAAACGGCTCGGCGAGCGCAGCAAGCCGCGCCTCGTCCGCGCCCTTGAGGTACTGCGCATTGAGCCAGGCGAGCTTCTCCGGATTGAAGCGCGCCGGCGATTGGCTGATGTGCTCCAGATCGAACCATGAGATGAGCTGCTCGCGCGAGAACATCTCCTCGTCTCCGTGCGACCAGCCGAGACGCGCAAGGTAGTTCACCAGCGCCTCCGGCAGGTAGCCATCGTCCCGATACTGCATGACGCTCACCGCGCCGTGGCGCTTGGACAGACGCTCGCCGTCCGCGCCGAGGATCATGGGCACGTGCGCGAACCGGGGCAGCGATGTCCCCAATGCCCGGTAGATGTTGATCTGCCGCGGCGTGTTGTTGACGTGATCATCGCCGCGGATGACGTGGGTGATCGCCATGTCGATGTCATCCACCACCACGCCGAAGTTGTAGGTGGGGATGCCATCGGCGCGCAGCAGCACGAGGTCGTCCAGCTCGCCGTTCGCGACCGTGATAGGACCCTTGACGAGATCGTTGAACGTGACTTCGCCCGTGTCCGGATTGCGGAAACGCACCACCGGCTGCGCGCCGGGCGGCGGCTTCAGGCCATGCTTCTTCGCATTTTCCGGCCGCCAGCGTCCGTCGTAGCGCGGCTTGTCGCCCCGCGCGCGCTGCTGCTCGCGCAAGGCGTCGAGCTCTTCCCGGCTGGCGTAGCAGTAGTAGGCCTGGTCCTTTGCTATCAATTGCTCCGCGGCGATGCGGTAGCGTTCCAGCCGGTCCATCTGGGAGTACGGTCCTTCATAGTCGAGCCCGAGCCATTGCATGGCCTCGAGGATGGCCTCGACCGACTCCCGCGTAGAGCGCTCGCGGTCGGTGTCCTCGATCCGCAGGATGAAGGTGCCGCCGTGCTTTTTCGCGTACGCCCAGCAGAACAACGCGGTGCGCGCGCCACCGATATGCAGGTAACCGGTGGGGCTGGGGGCGAAACGGGTTCTTACTGTCATGAGGCGTGATGAGTGATGGGTAATGAGTAATGAGTCAAAAAATCATCTCTTCCGTTTCTTGAACTCGGCCACCGCGTCTTCCATTGTCATGAACACCGCGCCGCTGTCGGCCGCGGTCCGGATCACGCGCTCGAGCATCATCATGCGCGCGCCGCGGCCGATGACGTAGGGATGGCAGGTGTAGGTCAGCACGCCCCACTCCACAGTGTCGCGCATGTAGAGGAAATCGTTAATCCAGTTCTCGCCCACCGCGTTGGCATTCATCAGGCCCTGGCGGAAGGTCGTCTCGGTGCGCACGTATTCGAAATGCGGTGCATCGTCGGCGGCCCAGTGAATCGGCATTTCCACCAGCGTCGTCTCCTTGCCAAATACGGCCGGCTTCTCAAGCTCGATCACATCGCCCTGCCGTGCGTAATACGGCGTGTAGTCGTCGCCCATCAGGCTGCTGTCGTAGAGGAAGCCGTGCTTGAGGAACAGCCCGATCGAGTGCGGGGAGAGGTCCCATGACGGCGAGCGGTAGCCGCGCGCCGCGCGCCCGGTCAGCTTCCTGATCGCCTCGTTGCCGCGCACGAGCTCCCCCTCCTCCTGCTCGCGCGTCAGGCTCGCGGGCGGACGATGTGTCCAGCCGTGGTGCGCGATTTCGTGGCCGGCGGCGAGCACCGCTTCGCACGCCTGCGGGTAGGTCTCGATGGTATGGCCGGGGACGAACCAAGTGCTCTTGATGCCGTACTTCTTCAGCAACGCGAGCAGCCGCGGCGCCCCCACGCGCGGCCCGAACTCCCCGCGCGAGATCCACGACGGCGAGGTCTGCCCGCGCGCGATGAAGCCCGAGATCGCGTCGAAGTCGATTGTTACGCAAACGATATGACGTTTGCTCATAAAGCGTCACTGATACGGCGTCACTGATACGGCGTCACTGATAAAGCGTCACTGATACGGCGTCACTGATACGGCGTCACTGATACGGCGTCACTGATATGGCGTGCCTAACAAAGTGCGGCTTGCAATGCGCCTCACCAGTGACGATGCACTAGTGACGATGCACCAGTGACGCATTACCAGTGACGCCTTTTCCGATATGATTGACGCCTGATTATATCGTCTGCCCCGCACTTTCCCCATATGTCGGACCCGGTGCAAAACTGGCACGTGCGCAAGCCGCTGGCGCGTTCGCGCCGCGGCATCGTCGCGACCCAGAACCGCGTGGCCGGCGAAGCGGGCGCGCGCGTGCTCGCCGCCGGCGGCAATGCGGTGGACGCGGCGGTCACGACCGGCTTCGCGCTCGCCGCGGTGGAGCCGTGGAACAGCGGGCTGGGCGGCATCGGCTTCATGCTGGTCTTCTCGGCGAAACAGGGCCGCGTCGCCGTTGTCGATTTCGGGCCGATCTCCCCGCGCGGGCTGGATCCTTCCGCCTTCCCGCTGGTGGGCGGCAGCGCCACGTCGCGCGATCTCTTCAACTGGCCGGCGGTCCAGGACGACCGCAACGTGCACGGTCCGCTCTCCTTCGCCGTGCCTGGCCATGTGGACGGGCTCGGGCTCGCCCTGGAGCGATTCGGCACGATGAAGCTTTCCGCAGTCATGCAGCCGGCGATCGAGCTGGCGGAAGCGGGCATCGCAGCCGACTGGTTCCTGACGCTCAAGGTCGCCACCATGGCGAAGGAGCTCGCGCGCTACCCCGTGACGCGCGACATCTGGCTGCCCGGCGGCTTTCCACCTGTCACCGCACCCGGTGCGCCCCTGGAGCGTCTGAAGCTCAAGGGGCTTGCCGGCACGCTCAGGCATCTTGCCCGTGCGGGGCGACGCGATTTCTATGAAGGCGAAATCGCCGCCGCCATCGTCAAGGACGTAAAGGCGACGGGAGGCATCCTCGATGCCGGGGACCTGCGCTCCTACCACGCGCGAGTCGTCGAGCCGCTGATGACCGACTACCATGAGGCGCGCTTCGCGCTCGCGCCCGGGCTTACCGCCGGCCCCAGCATGCTGCGCGCCCTGGACGGGCTGCGCGACGCGCGCTTCCGCCGCAACGGTCCGCACGCGGACGCCTTCGTCGCCTACGCCGAAGTGCTGCGCCAGACGTATGCCGAGCGGCTCGCGACCATGGGCGAGACTGCCGACCGGCGCGATCCCTCCACCACCACGCATCTCAACGTGATCGACCGCCACGGCAACATGGTGGCGCTCACCCAGACGCTGCTCTCGGTGTTCGGCTCGAAGGTGGTGCTGCCATCCACCGGCATCCTCATGAACAACGGCATCATGTGGTTCGATCCCCGCCCGGGCTCACCCAACGGCCTTGCACCCGGCAAGCGGCCGCTCACCAATATGTGCCCGGTGATCGCGCTTCACGGCGCGAAGCCCTGGTTCGCCATCGGCGCTTCGGGCGGCCGCAAGATCTTCCCGGCTGTGCTGCAGATCTCCTCGTTCCTCGTCGATCACGGGATGTACCTGGAGGACGCGTTCCACCAGCCGCGTATCGACGCGAGCGAGGGGGAATTCGTGGCGGTCGACCCGCGGTTGCCCCTGACGGTGTGCAAAGCGCTCGAAAAGAAGTACCCCACTCGCCTGAACGAGTTGGTGGTGTACCCCACGAATTACGCCTGCCCGAGCGCCGTGCTGCGCGACCCGAGGAGCCGTGGCGAGAATTTCGGGGCGACGGACGTGATGTCGCCGTGGTCAGGTGCGGTCAGCGAGGACGATTGGCGCTGACCACGCAAAGGCGTCACTACTACTGCGTCACTGATAAGGCGTCACTGACGAAGCGTCACCGAAACAGCGTGGGTACAAGGTGCCTTCTGTAATACACGCCCTACCAGTGACGCTTCAACAGTGACGTAGTACCAGTGACGCAGTACCCGTGACGCGTTTTGGAAAATGAAATGATCAACGCAGCGATCATCGGTCTTGGCCGCTGGGGCCAGAATCTCGTCAATAGCGTGCAAGGCAAGAGCGATGCGATCCGCTTCGTCGCGGGGGCGATGCGCAATGTCGCCAAAGCCGAGGGCTACGCCCGCGAAAAGGGGTTTCCCCTTTACGATTCGTACGATAAGGCGCTCGCCGATCCGAAGGTGGACGCGGTGGTGCTTGCCACGCCACACACCCGGCACGCAGAGCAGATCGTAGCCGCGGCGAAAGCGGGCAAGCACGTCTTCACTGAGAAACCCCTCGCGCTGACGGCAAAAAGCGCGTCAACGGCGCTGCGCGCCTGCGCGAAGGCCGGCGTCACGCTTGCGGTCGGCTACAACTGGCGCTTCCAGCCCGCGCTCCAAGAGATCCGCAGGATGCTGGACGACGGCCGGCTCGGAAAGCTGCTGCACGTCGAGGGCAACTTCTGCGGACCCAGCGCCTATCGCTTTCCCGCAAATCACTGGCGCCAGGCGCGCGCGGAAGGCCCGGCGGGCGGCATGACCGGGCGCGGCGTGCACCTGGTGGATGCGTTTCTCTACCTCGCCGGGCGGATCGGTTCGGTGCACGCGCAGAGCGCGCGCCGGGTGCTCAACTATGGCCTGGACGATACCACTTCGATGTTGCTTCGTTTCCGCGGTGGTGCGACCGGCTATATTTCCACCATCATTGCCACCGCGGAAACGTGGCGCATGCAGGTCTTCGGCTCGAAAGGCTGGGTGGAAGTGGGCGACGTCGAGCACCTCACGACCTGGCAGATGAAGACGTGCTTGATGGATCCGCAGAACCTGTGGGCCCACCAGAAGCCGCAGGTGCTCACCTTCCCGCAGGTGAGCACCGAGCGCGCCGAGCTGGAGCACTTCGCGCGCGCCGCCCAGGCGAAGCGCCCGCTCGCCGTCGCCGGCGGCGACGAGGCGCACGGTGTCGCGGTGTTTGAGGCCATCCTCAAGTCGGCGAAGACGGGAAAGACTACCCGAGTCGCGCGTTAACAATAAGAAGCTCCCCTCCTGCCCGAGGAGGGGTGGCGCAAAGCGCCGGGGTGGTGGGAGTCAGCCTGCACGCCACAGTCCGCGTTAATGCAGTGATGCCAACAATCCGACGGTTGAACAACGCACGCCATCTGCTGGATCGTCGCCGCGTGCTTCGCGCCAAACTGACGCCTGCAGAGGTCACCCTGTGGCGAGCGCTGCAGGGTTCCAATCTGAACGGCAGGAAATTCCGGCGCCAGCAAAGCTTGGGACCCTATATCGTTGACTTTTACTGCGCGGCCGAAAAGCTGGTGATTGAACTCGATGGGGCCGCGCACAACAGCGAGCGCTCGGCGAGCTTGGACGAGGCGCGAGACCGATTTCTTCGGTCGCTAGGCCTAACCGTCGTGCGACTGGAGAATCGCCACGTCATGGAAAATCCCGAAGGGGTTCTGGAATACATAACCAGCATTTCAGAAATCCGTAATTCCTCCCACCACCCCCGCTGCTTTGCAGCGACCCCTCCTCAGGCAGGAGGGGAATAAGTGGGTCAGAAGCGATCGACTCTAAACGGCGTCAAGTCGATCGCTGGGCGCCGGCCGCCGACGAGGTCAGCGACGATGCGGCCAGTAGGCGCGCCGCCGCACAGCCCCAGGTGCCCGTGGCCGAAGGCGTAATAGACGTTCTTCTGCTTCACTGACGCGCCGATCACCGGCAGGGAGTCGGGCATCGCGGGGCGCCGGCCCATCCAGCGCGTCGCGTCGGTGGTGCGCACCTGCGGGAACATGCGCTTCATGTGGGTCTCCAGCACTTCCGCGCGCTGGTAGTTCGGCTCGGCGTAGATGCCGGCGAATTCCGCCTGCCCCGCGACGCGCACGCCCATCTCCATCGGCGTCACGAACACCTTGGCATCCGACACGTGCACGGGCATGGGCAACTGCAGGCCCGGATCGGAGTAGGTGACGTGGTAGCCGCGCTCGGCCTCGATCGGCACCGGCTCACCGAGCTTCGCCGTCAGCTCGCCCGAGTGCACGCCGGCGCAGACCACGAGCGTCTCCACCGGGAGCGTCCCCGCATCGGTCGCAAGCGCCGTGGCACCCCCCTCGCCCGTTTCGATGTCGAGCACGTTGCGCTGCAGGATGACGCCGCCGTCCTTCTGGAACCGCGCGGCAAGTGCCTTGACGAGCCGCTCCGGATTCGGGACGTAGCCCTGGTCGAGCACGTGCACGCCACGCACGTAGGCGGGCCCGAGCTGCGGCACCAGTCTGCGGATGCCCGCTCCGTCGAGCACCTCCGTCTTCACGCCGCGGTTGTGCCGCAGCCGCCAGGCCAGCGTGTCGCCCTGAAAGCTCCTCTCGCTGTCGTAGGCCACCAGGTAGCCGCTGCGGCGCACGAGTTCAGTGGCTCCCGCCCATTTGACCAGTTCCTCGTAGGTGGGCACCGTCTCCCGGATCAGCGAATAGAGCGCGATCGAGGCGTGCTCCGCCTGCCTCGCGTTCGCATTGGCAAGGAAGCGCATCATCCACGGCATTGCCTTGAGCATGTACTGCCAGCGCACCACCAGCGGCCCGAGCGGGTCGATGAGATAGCCCGGCACCTTCCACACCACGCCCGGCATGGGTTGGGGCACGCAACCGGCGTTGTTGAGCATCCCGGCGTTGCCAGACGAGCAGTACTCTCCGGGCGGGTGTGCGGTGACGACCGTCACGTCGTGCCCGTCGCGGCGCAGGTAGGAGGCGGTCGCCATGCCGACGATGCCGGCACCGATTACCGTGATCTTCTTCATCGAGTGACTGATAGAGCGAGACTGATGAAACGAGACTGATCAAGCGAGACTGATGACGCGGATTATAGCGCCAGCGTTTGAAGCGCATCCCGCTCGATGCTAGAATCCCGCCTCGCTTTGGGTGGTTAGCTCAGCGGTAGAGCACTGCTTTCACACGGCAGGGGTCACTGGTTCGAACCCAGTACCACCCACCACTCTCTTCTCAAAGGTGGGACTGATACCACGAGACTGAAGAGGCGAGACTGTTGAGGCGGGTTCGGTTTTGCTCAAAGGCTTGTTAGCCCCGCTTTTTCAGTCTCGTTTTATCAGTCTCGTTTTTCCAGTCTCGATTCACCAGTCACGGTTTCTTGAGGCCAGCTGCCAGCGGCCCGAAAACTGCCTCGCCATTGCGCCATGCGATCTTCTCCGCGACGTCGAGCGGCAACTCCGAAAGCCACGATCGCGCGAGCCGCGAGTGCTCCACGATGTAGTGCCAGCGCTCGGGCGAGGGGGTATCGGTGCCGACCATGAAGCGATCCGGCATGTCGAGAAACAGCGGGCGCCACTCCGGGTTGAGCTTTCCCGCCGGAGCGTGGTCGGTGCGCCACGAAAGTTCGCACCAGAGATTCTTGTAGCGGCGCAGCATCTCGTGCACGCGTTCGGGCGGCGCGAATCCCGCGTGCGCCCACAGCACGCGCGCGCCGGGATCCTGCTTGAACACGCGCTCAATCGCATCCGCGTCGGAGTGTATATGCAGGAGCAGCTTGCGCTCGCGCGCCAGCTGCACCATGCGCCGCACGACCGGGAGGTCCGCGTCGGCCCCGTAGACGTGAAACTCGCCGATGGCGACATAGCGGTACCGTTTCAGCCGATCCTCGACGTAGGAAATGATGGACTCGTCGCGTACCCACGTTGAAATGTCCGAGCGCACGCGGTAGGGACGCAGCTCCGGGACGATGATGTCCGGTGCTTGGGAATAGAGCGCCTGCGTGCCGTCGTCGTTCGAGCTCGACACCAGCGCGCGCCGCACGCCGGCCTTGCGCAGGATCTCGATCGCCGTCTTCTCCGGCAGCGCGTCGCGCGTGTCGTGGCTGTAGTGAATATGCGCGTCGAAGATGGGCAGCGAAGCTGCCCATCCTGCGGGCGGCGAAAGCGGCGCAAGCGCAAGGCCAATGGCAACAATGAGCAATCGCGTCATGGGAAGGGATCATACAGCAGCGGTCGCCGCCCGCCGCGACGGGTGACTGATAAGGCGAGACTGATGCGGCGAGACTGATGAATCGAGACTGAGAGAGCGGACTTCAATGGCATGAATGCCTGTACACCATTCCACTCGTCGCCCGTTATCCAGTCAATCAAGGCCTATGAACAAGGAGGCGCTTATGGCTGGCGTACGAACCCACCGAGACTTAATTGCGTGGCAGGAGGCCATGAATCTTGTCGAGGCGGTTTACCAACATACAGCGGGATTTCCAAAGGAGGAAGTCTTTGGCCTGAAGGTCCAAATGCGACGAGCTGCTGTTTCTGTACCGTCCAATATTGCAGAAGGATCAGCCAGAAACTCTACCCGTGAATACTTCCAGTATCTTGGGGTCGCGATAGGCTCACTCGCCGAGCTGGAGACTCAACTCGAGCTCGCGGCACGCCTAAAGTATTTGTCGCGGAACGCTGACGTGCACCAGCAGGCGCACCGTGTTGGTCGACTAGTCAATGCCTTACGCAATTCGTTCCGGGACCGCGCAGGTGCTAGTGGCTGATAAACCGAAACGGATAGTCCAAGACTCGTAGCGTGAAACTAATACAACGCAAGTTGGGTTCAACTACGCGGTTTAGCCCGCATTCCAGTCTCGTAATATCAGTCTCGCATTATCAGTCTCGCCGTTTCAGTCTCGCTCTATCAGTCACGCAGTATCAACGGAAAGGCGCAGCGCCCCCCCCCGGCCGGTGGTAGTCATCGTCCCGGTCGCCGAGCTGGACCAGCCCGTCATGCTCGTGCACGTCGAGCACCAGCGGCTTCTCCATCAGGCGGTAGAGGTCGAGCGGAGAGACGACCATCGCCCCGACGTCGCGTGTCCATGGCGCGAGCGACATGAAGGCGACCGCCTGTGTATCCTTCGTGAGCAGCGTATTGAGCGGCATCGAGAGGAAGATCCCCTTGTCGTGGTACGGATTGCTGGGGCTGCCCGGCGAGGTGATGTCGTTGCCGTTGGTAACCGTGTACCAAATGCCGACCTCGTATCCCGAGGCGAAACGCCGTTTGATCTCCATACGCACGCCTTCGTCCTTCGCGAGGAAACGGCCGGCGCGCGCCGTCGCTGTAATGCCCATCGGCAAACGGTAATTGAGCGATGCAATCGTCGTCACCGTATCGTAATTGTAATAACTGAATCCAAGGCCTTTGTGGTCGCGCTGCGCCACCCAATCCACTGCGAGGTCGGCGCCCCAGCGCGCGCCGACCGGCAGGTACAGCACCTGCCCGCCCACGCCGGCAAACATCTCCTCGTAATAGCCGATCGAAGCGCGCGCGTAAACGCGTTCCGCCGGAAAGTAGAGCTGGTTGACGACGAACTTCGTGAGATCAAAGGGGCTGGCGCCCTTGTATAGGGCGATGTCTGAACGCACGTGCTGCAGCTGGCTGTTGGAAGGCTGCGTCACGTCGCTTATCGTTTCGTAGATGTTGTAGTTCACCGCCCCGGTGAAAAACGTGCGAGACGCCAGCCGGCGGGTCACGGAAGCCTGGACGCCCACCTCGTACTTGAACGCGCCGCTGGGATCGTTGAGATACACGCCGAGGGACGGCCGGAGGTTGAAGTAGTTCTGCACCGGGTCCTCTTTTTTGAGACTGATAACGTTCCCCTCGTCCTCGTACAGCACCTTGAGGCCCGGCTGGTGCTCGTCGAACGCCGCGAGCATGTCGGCCATGTCGCCAGCCTCCTGCGCGCCCGGCGCCGCGTAATGGATGGACACGTAGGGCTCCAGTTCCCAGCGCGGGAGCATCCCGTTGAAGTAGCGCTGAAGCCGGTCCAGGTCGAGGAAGCTGTAGATGACGATCGGCAACTCACGCACGGTATAGGTAATCTTGATCTCGCGCGTACCGACTGGTGACAGCAGCAGGATGGTGCGCGCCGCGCGCCCAACCGCGCGGCTCAGCCGCGAGATGCGGGAGTTGGTGAGCGACACCTCGATGCGATCATGAACATAGGCAATGCGGATGCTGCGGAAATCCTGCTCCACGAGCGCCCGTATCATGCGGTTCCGATGCTCGTCGCTCTCGAGCCACTGCTGCATCGTGGGGCGCGGGGTGATCTTGGTGTAAGGCTGGGGTTCGTCGGGCTTGGGAACGAAGTCCTTCAGCGACAACGGGACCGCCATGTAGGCCATGACCGCCGGCTTCTCCCTCGTATAGGCAAGCTGCCCGGTCAGCCAACCCCAGGTGTACTCGATGCCGACCCCGGGACCCTTTGGGATGCTCGCTGCGCCGGACTGAGTCGCGCCAGGGTCACGACTGTAGTCGTTGGCGTCGTACTCGGCCACGAATGCCCAATCCTTCAGCCCTTTCGGGCGATAACGCACGCCGCCGAAGACCCCGTCTATGCGCTTCTCGCCGTAACCCAGCGTGAAATCGAAATCACCCAGGCGCTTGTTCGCCACGAGATACCCGGCCTGGAAGACCTTGGTGCCCATGAAGTCCTGCGCGCCGATCCCGATCTGCGGTAGCCAGCCGCCCTCCTCGACCAGGACGAACTTGCCGTCGAAGGCCTTGTCCTTGAAGTCACCGTAGGTCGGCGCCAAACTTGGGGTCGGTATAGTGCATGACCCGGGTATAACGGGCCGAGAGCTCGAGCCGAGGCAGCATCGTCACGCTGGTCCAAAGCGTGGGATACGGCTCGGCGAAGCTGTAGCCGAAGCGCAGCGTGCTGTCGGGCGCGACGCGGGCGTCGGGCATGTTGATCAATCCGGTCTGCCCGATCGTGCTCGCCGCCTGCGGCCACGCTGAGGCGGACCAGCTCAGCGCGGCGAGGACCAGCAGCGCACGCCGAAACCACTGATTAATAGAAATTGATGAAGACAAATTACGTCCAAGATCAAGAACAATGGAACCACAGATAAACACAGATGAACACAGATAACGAAATAATAAGTACCCATCTCAAGAATCCCCTCTCCCCACTGCCGGGGGCGAAGAGGTGTTCTTGAGACCACGTCGAGTCAACGAAAGCCCAGGTCCAACGTTAAGCATTCAACAAAGCTAATGGAGAGCAATAGGTTCGTAGCAACGACCAAAGGTGATCCGGACTCTAGTTCTCCCTTATTTCCTATTCTTGTCCGATTCTTATCTGTGTTTATCTGTGTTCATCTGTGGTTGATTATTGAAGTTAAATATATTTGATTTTCATCTGTGTTTATCTGTGTTTATCTGTGGTTAATTATTCGTTTTCTTCGCTACGTATATCTGTGGTGTCACAATGGAACCTAACCAGATTACCGAGAGAATCATCGGATGCGTACATCGTGTGAGTAATACCCTTGGCAGCGGCTTCCTGGAAAAGGTTTACGAGAATGCCCTCTTGATCGAGCTTGGAAATTGCGGTCTGCGCACTGAGCAACAGCACCCCATCAAGGTCTTCTATAACAACTCACTCGTCGGTGAGTTTGCCGCCGACATCCTTGTTGACGGTTGCGTGATTGTCGAGCTAAAGGCAGTAAAGGCGTTGGACGACGTGCATACTGCGCAGTGTCTGAATTATCTGAAAGCGACGGGCATGAAAATATGTCTACTGATCAACTTCGGCAAACCACGAGTAGACATCAAGCGCATCATTCTCGGGTATCTTGAGGAGGAACCACAGATGAACACGGATGCACACGGATAAGATCAACGGCAAAGAATTAAGGGATTCTCTTGGTTTAGTGTTCTTAGTTCTTATTATGTTCGATTTATCTGTGTTCATCTGTGTTTATCTGTGTTCATCTGTGGTTGATTATTGAATTTAAGTCCGAAGCATCTGTGGCTTGAAACAAAAAAAGGGCGGGAAAACACTTCCCGCCCTCTTCCAATCTTGCTTTATGGTTAGCCGTCTCGAATCACGTCCTTCGTGCTAATGGTGCGACGGCGAGGACTGGTTCTCGCTCGCCGCTGCCACTCCGGCCACCGCCGCTGCTCCTACGGCTACCGCCACTCCGACCGCTGCTCCCGTAATACCACCCCCAACGGGGGCTCCGGGCGGAATCGTAGTGGGAACCGGGGTCAGCGGATAGTTCGGCATCTGGAACACCCCCGGCGGCACCTGGCTCATCGGGACAAGGCCACCCAGGGTCGTGGAGCTGCTCACGACTGCGGTCTGGCCAATACTGAATAGCACGGTGCCAGCGCCATTGGTAATGCTGATCACGCCGTTGATCACCTGGATGTACAGCGGGTTGACCAGCTCGGCTACGAATTCCGTGCCGCGAATTCCGATCGTCGCCAGCGGCGTCGCCACTTTCAGTGCGTCACGGTTCCGGGACGTCACCAGGCCCGTAATCATCCTCAGTCCGCCCCGCACCAGGTTAAAGATCGCATTGGCGTTTTCGGGGGCCTTGGGATTGTAGGTGTAGTTCTGGATCTGGAAGGCGGTGTTCTCCTTCAACAGGACTGCGGTGCCGTCCTCGAACTTCAACACGGCAAAGCTCTGGGCGGCAGTGGTGATGGTGGCGTTGTTGACCAGGGTCTGGCCTTTCTCGACCTTTGCGGGCTGCCCGGTTCCCACCTGGGCTGTCACGTTTCCGCTGACTTCCTGCACGTAGCCCTGCGCGCGCTGCGCGAACGACGGCCCGCTCATGGCAAATACGGCAAATCCCACAACGAAAACGAGTGCGAGGAATCTAACGATGCGCAACATATCCGGTCTCCCCTATCGCAAGATCTGTTCCTGATCTTGTATGACGTTCTGAATGCCCCCGGAGGATCTGGGCTTAAACCGTCCAGAAAATAGATGCTACCACGATCTTATTTGCAAGTGCCGTTCCAACTGCTTCGGCAACCCAAGAAGTCTTGAAGGCCGGATTACCGCCGATTCGCGACCCGCCTGGGCTAGGAGAAACAGTTGGAACGGCACAAGTTGCGGTCGGCCTGACAGGAAGCCCATGGACTGCGGAAAAAAAAGCAGCCCGCGCGGGGCTGCTTCATGTCTCTACCTGGCTGCTGAGAAATTGCTCTTAGTGATTAGTAGAAGTATTTGCGCCTGATGCTGCAATTGCCGCAGCTGATACGCCAAGTACTCCCAGTACAGGCACCATACGCCGCCGGAGCAGCAGCGGGTGCTGCAACGACCGGCGATCCCGGCGAAGTAAACGTGCCGGCTTGCGCCACTAGAACCGGTTGCCGCGGAACTGCGGAACCTTGGCCCGCCTCCTGCGCCTGAACAATCGCCGAACCCATTAATCCCATGCCAAGAATCAAGATCGCGATTGGTTTCATAGTGATTCCTTTCTTGAGTACTGCTTTTTTATGCTAGTCCAATGCACGCAACAATACAATAGCGATTCGCTGACGTTTTGACGTAGGTCATGGGCGTCCGCACAGGCAGAACCAGGCAATTATTCCAGACCTCCGCCTCAGCCTGGCATTCATCAGAATAGCTGCACCAGAACTATCCTCTCCTGTCACATTACATTTCGATTACAGCTGCATTGATTAATAGAACAAATCTGGTGAGAGAACCCGGTAATGCCAGTAGAGCCCACCTCAAAAATCCGAAAGGCAGAATTAGCCACAGATAAACACAGATGAACGCGGATAAAAGCCTCTTCTAAACAAAGTGTTGGGTTTTGATATCTGTGTGTATCTGTGTTCATCTGTGGTTCCATTTCGTTTTTTCGACTGCGTCTAACAGCCTGAACCCGTTACTCGCTATTTCGTGATTCGGAAGGGGCGTAGAGAGCACTGATTAGGTGCGTGCCCGGTTCCCGAAACATTCTTTTGTAGGTCGGCTGATAGCAGGAATTGCTCTTGTTACGTAGCGTGCAAAGGACTAGCCTAAAAAAAATAGGTTAGGGATGAATCCCCTCTCCCCCGGGTTCAGGGGAAAGGGATGGGGAAAAAACAAATCCCCTCTCCCCCGGGTTTGGGGGATTGCCGTAACGTTCTTCTCTTACGCGCATTAACAAACGCGACTGACAGTTACCGGTCCGCCCGTCTCACGTCAGCTCAAGACAATGAAGTCCAGAAAGACACAGGGGAGAATCTCGCGCTGGGCGGCTGCCGCCAGCCTGCTCGCTCTCCTGCTGCTGGGTGCTGCCTTTCTCGCAAAGACGCCAAAGCATCATGGCTATGCGGTCTTCCAGGCGTCCGAATCCCTCAAGATTGTCTTTCTGCAGCGCGAGCAGCCCACGAAGCGGCAATGCGAAGCGGTCCTGGACCCCATCGTCAACACGATGCTCGCCCAGTGCGGCAATTGCCGTCTGCTCGAACGGTGGTGTCTCGACGAGCTCGACCCCCGGCATCGCAAGATACTGAGTGGATTGCCGGTGGACGTCCCGGTGATGCGCGTGCCCGGCGGGGCCGTGGCGTTCCTGTCGAATGCGCCCGGCGATGCGCTTGATATCTGCCGGGAAGCCGGGCGGTATGCCTCCCACAGCGTGCCTGCGGAATGCGCCGAGGGGGGACCTGATGGCATCGCCTTATCCCTGGCGAGGATCAGCGGCACGGCTGATGCGCTCCAGATGCCGAAATTCAGCGCGCTGCTCGGCATCGTGCTGCTCGCGGCAGTCATCTCCCTGCTCGTCTCCTACCTGATCATCCGCTCCGAGCCTTTGCACGGCCGCTTCAGCGATGACCTCACGGCTACCGGCCCCCAGAAATTTCATACTGCTCCGACGCCCCGGATCGGCGGCGTAGCGATTGCCGCCGCACTCGCGGGAGCCGTCATCGCACTGGACGCTTTTGATTGGATCGATGACGTATCGGCCTATGGCTTGACCATGTTGGCGCTCGCAGCCATGCCCGCGTTCGCCGGGGGATTTGGTGAGGACATCACCAGGAAAGTCAGTGTAATGGGGCGACTGATGCTCACTTTCACGGCAGCCGTATTTGCGTCACTGCTCGTCGGAGCGACGCTTGACCGGCTCGACATGCCCGGGCTCGACATGCTGTTGCTGTGGCCCATCTTTGCAATCGCCTTCACCGCCTTCGCGGTCGGCGGCATCGCCAACTCCATCAATATCATCGACGGCTACAACGGCCTCGCCGGCGGCTACGCTGTGATCGTCCTGGCGGCACTGGCGTGGGTCGCAGTCACAGGTTGGCGATCCGGTCGTCCTCACGGCCAGCCTGGCAATGCTGGGCGCCCTCCTCGGCTTCCTCGTCTTCAACTATCCGAGCGGCCGGATCTTCATGGGCGACGGCGGCGCCTACCTGCTGGGTTTCTGGCTGGGCGAGCTGTCGGTCCTGCTGGTCGTGCGCAATCCGGACGTGTCGCCGTGGTTTCCGCTCATGCTGCTGGCCTTACCCAGTCGTGGAGACCCTGTTCTCAATCTATCGGAAGCGCTATTCCTGAGCGGACACTCGGCAGGACGGCCCGACGGCATGCACCTCCACAGCTGATTTACAAGCGCTTGCCCGCGTTGCGGTGGCTCCAGGAATTCCAAGAACAGAAAGCGCCGCAACAATCTTGTCGTGCTCTACATCTGCGCCGGCGCCGCGCTCTTCATCATCCCCACGCTGCTCCTGTGGAAGAGCACGTCGTGGCTTGTCACCCTGGGCATCGTCTTCTGGATCGCCTATCTCTGGCTCTACCTCCGCCTGATACGCTGGCGCGCGCCGTCGTGGATGATCAGCGCTCCAAGCTTCCGCCTCGTACGCTGGCACGCCCCGAGGTGGATGGTCAGCGCTCCCCGACGCACCCACTAACGGAATGAACTCCCCTCCTGCCTGAGGAGGGGTGCGCCCGAGGGCGCGGGGTGGTGGGAGCGAGCGGAGCCTCGCTAGACCTTGTAGTAGCTTCGATACCACTCAACAAACCGCGGCACCCCCTCCTCGACCGTCGTCTTCGGGCGATAGCCGATGTCGCTCTCCAGCGCGGAAACATCCGCCATCGTCGCTGGAACGTCGCCCGGCTGCATGGGCAGCATTTCGATCTGCGCCTTCTTGCCCAGGCACTCGTTCCAGCACCTCGATATAGCGCATCAGCTGCACCGGCTTGTTGTTCCCGATGTTGTAGATTCGGTACGGCGCCCTGCTGCGCGCCGGATCCGGCGATCGCTCCATCCCACGAGGGGTCCGGCTGCGCCGGCCGGTCAATGACCCGCACGACGCCCTTCCACGATGTCGTCAACGTAGGTGAAGTCCCGCACCATGTTCCCGTTGTTGAATACCGGGATGGGCTTGCCCTCGAGAATATTCTTCGTGAACTTGAACAACGCCATGTCCGGACGCCCCCATGGCCCGTAAACGGTGAAGAATCTCAAACCCGTGCAGGGCAACCCGTAGAGATGGGCATAGGTGTGCGCCATCAGCTCGTTCGCCTTCTTGGTCGCCGCGTACAGCGAGATCGGGTGGTCTATGTTGTCGTGCTCCGAAAACGGCAACTTGGTGTTGGCGCCATAGACGGAGCTCGAAGACGCGAACACCAGATGCCCGACCTTCGAGTGCCGGCAGCCCTCCAGAATGTTGCAGAATCCGACGATGTTGCTCTCGATGTAGACATGGGGGTTCTCGAGCGAATAGCGAACCCCCGCCTGCGCCGCGAGGTTCACTACGGCATCGAACTTCTGCCGCGCGAATAGCGACTCCATCCCGGCGCGATCCGCGATGTCGAGTTGCTCGAAAGCTGAATTTCTCGCGCGTCGACAGCCTCTCCAGGCGCGCCTTCTTGAGAGCAACGTCGTAGTAATCGTTCAGGTTGTCGATTCCATGCACCGTGTCGCCGCGCTCGAGCAGACGTAGCGTCAAGGCGGAACCGATAAACCCGGCAGCCCCTGTAACCAGAATCTTCACTGTTAGGTAGACTGGATACCAAACGGGGAATGTGAGCTCATGCCGAGAATGCGTCCACAAGCCGGTGAAACGCCGAGTCCAAGGGCACGCGCTCGGCCCGTAGAGAATCGTTTCGAGTATCGCTCTCTGTGTAGGACGCAGTGTTACCCATCTCCGCAAAGCAGGCCCCTGTGACCAGGCCTACGCAACCAGTTCTGATCAATAATAGCTTCACTTTACCGCGCGGCCTTGTTCATATCTTGTCCAGCGATGATCACATTGACCGCGGCCAGATAGCGCGAGATGACAACCCGTTCGTCAAATTCCTTAACTACCTTGCCTCTCCCCTTCAATCCCATCGCCCTTCGTTCGTCCGGTGAGAGACGAATAATGCGCTCCATTTTTTCTGCCAAATCGTCAGCATCCCGCGCCGCCACAAGAAATCCCGTTACCCATGATTGACAACGTCGCGGCAACCTGGCGTATCGGTCGTTATGACTGGTTTAGCCATGCTGGCAGCCTCCAGCAACGACCGCGGCACTCCTTCCCGATAGTAGGAAGGCAAGACGATACAGTCAGAACGGGCAATGTAGGGCCGTACGTCTCGCGCATGACCTGAGTCCTCAATTACGCCTTCTGAAACCCATTGTTCTATTTGGTGGTGCGATATGGCACTCGGGTTATCAACATCGAGGAACCCCAGAATCTGGAATTCGGCATTGAACTTGCGCTTCTGAATCCAGCGGGCCGCCTCAACATACTCGCCCACGCCTTTTTCCCAAAGCAATCTGCCAAGAAGCAGGAAGCGAACGGTCTCATCAAAATCCATGATCTTCGCATATCGGTCGTGGGAGAACTTGATCGTATCTACACCAGATCCGGGAATACGTTCTGTTTGTTCTTCGGATGTTAGACCTGCACCGACAAATGTGCTTCGATCATTTTCGTTCTGAAAAAACACCACACGCGAGCGTCGCAGTGCTATCCGATAAAGCATACTGGCCACGATTGTTACCCAGCTCGGTCGAACAAAAAGAGTGCCAAGACCGGCAATATTGTTGACTACAGGAATACCCAGCAACTGTGCCGCGATCGATCCATATATGTTGGGCTTTATAGTGAAGCCCAAAAAACAATCTGGACGGATATCTCGAAAGCAGGAGTAAAAGGAAAGGAAAAGCCCGAAATCGACTAAAGGATTGGTCCCCTTGTTATCCATCTGCACGGCTCTGTCAGCGCAACCGATCTTAGGAATTGCCTCAGAGAAGTCGTCCAAGGGCGCTACAACCGTCACTTCATAACCTTCCTCCAACAAAGCTCGTATAAGGTTCTCCCGAAAATTGATAATGCTCCAAGATGTATTGGACGCAATAACAATTCGCCCCGTAGTCACGCCTACGTTCCTGCCGTCTCGACCCAAGTCTGGAATATCACAAAACTAAACGGCGGATTCTCAAGCCAACTGTTGTTGATGCTCACTGAAACAGCACGTTCTTGTAAGGAATCCACCATGGAGCATGTATTGCATAGTTCAGCCACACCCACAGGACAAGCCCATAAGTGAACAATATCGTCACTACCGTCGCACCGCGCAGAGCTGGATTACTTATCAAGACGGGCGAGCGGGACCACACAACTAACTGTATCGGGGCGAAATAGAGCGCGACGCGATCGACGGCCGTGGACGCAATTCCAACTAAGGGCACGCAAATCAGAGACAACGTGACAAACCACTTCCACAGCCACTGATCCCCGAACCGATAGCTGCACCAACGTTTCCATTCAACCTTTTCGGGCAGCGCCAGCGCCAATCCGTGCGCGTAGGCCGCCGCGGTCAGCCGGACACCCACGATCTCGGGGCCCGCGACCGTGATCCGTTCGTAAACGGCGTGCATCAGGTCTGCCTTCTCCTTCGGTACGTCTGCGGCTTGGAAGGACTGGCCGAGGGCGCGGAGCCACTCGACTGCGCGCTTGCCAGGTAGGCCTGGCGCCGTTCGCTCCACGATGGCGTCCCGCTGCTCGCGGAGCGCCTTTAGGCGCGTCAGGTAGCCGGTTGGCAAGTCCGATCAGCCGCCCTCAAGGCTGGCACCGAGGCCTCGACCCCCGCGGCGTGGCTGCGGGACACACGGCACTGGCGCTCCTGCTTCGTCAGGGCCGACACTGACGGCCACGCAGGGTGCGTCGAAGGGCGGTTCATGCCCTGGCCGCCGGGACCGCGCCGAGCCACTGGCGGCGTCCCACGCAGGCAGCGTCCAAAGAGGCGATCCGAGATGAAGCGACGACTGGCAGGCGTTGCAATTCTGGGCGTAGCCGTCTGGCTGCTCGTTCAGGTCATGGGTTCGACCCTTGGGCCGGACCCCACCGCCGGTCTGCAGATCACCGCAACCGTGCACGTCGGCGGCCTTCCGCACGACGCTGCCATTGACCAGAAAGGCAACCTGTGGGTCACCGACCTGGACGGTGGCAAGCTGTCGAGGATCGATCCAGCGACGAACAGCGACGCGGACGTTGGGCTATCCGTGGCGGGCGGGGCGGACGTTTGGTCGATTGCCTTCGGCGAGGGGTCGATGTGGGCCGGGGTGTCCGGGCGGTTGCTGAGGATTGACCCGGGCTCGAGCAAGCAGCTCGCGGCGATCCCGATCGACGGTTGGGTTGTTGCGTTTGGAGCTGGTGCCGTCTGGGTTGCCTCGGTTGGTGACAGCGGGGACACGGGCCAGCTCACCCTCGCGCGGATCGACCCGACGAGCAACCGCGTCGTGGCGACCATCCCCGTGCTGTGTCCATTGTGTAGCGTCGCGGCCGACGAGACTGCGGTCTGGGTGGCAGGGCCGGGGTCCGTCATGAGGATCGACCCGGCGACGAATCGCACGGTCGCGGAGGTGGATCTCCCGCCGGAGGTCAACCTGCCTGAGGTGGCCATAGGGGCAGGCGCTGTCTGGGTGGCGTACTACGGGTTTCCGTTGGGGGCATTTGGAGGGCTGACGGGCCATCTCGCTCGCATCGATCCGGCGACGAACACGATCGTGGCCGACATTCCGACGGGTGGTGCAAATGGGCTCGCCGTCAGCGCCGACAGCGTCTGGATCGCGACGGGCCAATCCCTTCTTCGTGTTGACGCCCGCACGAACGCCATCGTCAGCGCGGTCACGGTGTCGAATGCGGGTGGGGTTGACGGAGTGGCAGTGAGCGAGCACACGGTCTGGGTCTGGAGTACCCAAGGGTTCGACACGGTCTGGCGGATCGCCTACTGATCAGTTGAAGTTGGGCGGCTCCGCACCGGGCACTCCGCTCTCGTGGGACGGCACGCGCACCGGGCGTCCGGGGGCCATATCTCGCGGTGCCAACTGCCACCGGGTAGGTACAACGGCCCTATGCAGCGGAGGCGGACCAGAGTAGGCCCTTCCCCAGTTGGCGGGAGGCTCTGACACGCGGTCCACACCCGGCCGCCGGGACCGCGCCGAGCCACTGGCGAGACCGACCCGCTCTTGGATGCGTCCCGAGGGAGGTCAACGATGCGCCGGATGTTGGCGCTCCTCGCCGCAGTCGGCCTCGTCGCCTCGCTCGGCCCAGCGAGCGTCGTCGCGGCACCGACCACCCAGCCAAACAGCTTCCACGGCGACCTCAACATGCTCGACCAGGGCGACAGCCACGTCGTCGGGCACATCGTCGTCGACCTGCACGACACAACCAGGGCGCTCGGTGGCCCGGGTAGCCTCACCGTCACCTGGGCTCCGGGTGGGCCGATCCGCACGTCCCGCGCGCAGATCGCCACGGTCTGGTTCGGCCAGCAGCCCGACGTTCCCATGTGGGGACCAGTCCGCTGGGCCGGCGCGAACGGCACGCTCTGCGACACCGGCACCGGCGGTACTTCCTGCGCTCCTTTCGCGGTGATCTTCTACGAGACCGTCGATCCGGCATTCACGAACTACGTCGGCTGGTCGGTCCCTGGCAGCTCGGAGTGCTGCGGCGGGGCCTGGTATCAGGTCGGGAAGGGCGCCTTCGCCCTGAGCTACCTCGGCCCCGCGGGGAAGGTGTCCGTCGCCCTCGCCGGCTCCTCGGGCATCCTGTCCGCGAGCGGCTCGCGGACCTTCAGCGCGACCGTCCGCGGCGCGACGGATCAGTCCGTCTACTGGTCCGTCAAGGAGCCCGACGGCGGCTCGGTCACCCAGGGCGGCGTCTACACGGCCCCTGAGACCCCAGGCACCTACACGGTGACGGCGACCTCCCAGGCCGACGTCCGGGCCTCGACCTCCATCCGGGTGCCCGTCGTCATCCCGGTCGGCCACATCCCGGGCTACGACGTCGGGGTCGACTACCACGCCTACGGCGCGGACTTCGCATCGACCGGGTTCCTCAACCAGTACCAGGACCCGGCCGTCCGCCAGATCTTCCGGGCGCAACTCCAGGGCATGGCCGACCGCGGCGCGACGGTCATCTCGACGCGTATCTGGCTGGTGAACGGGGACGAGAGGACGACGGGCGCCGACGAGACGTGGGAGGCGACGTTCCCCATCAGCGACCAGCAGAAGCGAAACCTTCGCGCGTACGCCCAGGACGTCGCGGCCGTCCGAGGCGCCGGGGGCAACCGGCTTCGGCTCGACCTTTGCCTCCTCTGGCTATGGGACGCCGACTACACGACGGGCAGTCCAGCGACCGGCCTCGGGCAGTCGGGCCTGAGCGCCACCGAGTTCACGCGCCGCGTCGCGGTGACGACCGACAAGGTTCTCGCCGCCGTCGCCGGCGTGAAGAGACCCGACGGCAAGCTCGTCGTCGACACGATCTACCTCGACGGCGAGGTCATGGTCGGGGCCAAGGCCAACCAGGAGTGGTTCCTCACGACGCACTACCCGCGCTTCGTCAAGGCGGTATCGAAGGCCGGCTTCCGGCCGTCGCTCTACTTCAACGCCTCCGACACCGCGGAGCACTACCTCACGGATGGCTACGAGGATGCGGACTACCCGATCCTGGACGGCCACCGCTCGATGTTCTGGGTGTACCGCAGCCTGAGGTTCATGGCCGACCAGGGGCTCCCTCTTCCACAGCGCGTGGACTTCTCGTGGTATGTGCCCGCAGAGCCCGGTGCACCGTCATCCACTCTCCTGGCGCGGGCGCTGGATGACGCGGACGCCACCCTGCCCTCGCTTGGGCTTCCGAAGTCCTACGGGATCGCCGAGACGCGCTACTACCCGGATGCCACGGAGCGCCGGGAGCTGGGCCAGGCGATCGCCGCGGAGGCTGCACAGAACCCCCGACTCCAGCGGGTCTGCTTCTGGACCACACCCGACAGCGGCGGCCTGGGGGTGCACGCCGGTTACCCGTTCGCGATCGAGGACTTCTACCCGCCTGCGAACTAGAGGGGCTCCAAACCCGGGACAACGAGCCGACCGGATGCCCGACCGGCGTAGATCAGCTGCTCGGTGGTCAGGCCCGATCGCGCACGCAGGTCGGCGAGGTGACGTTTCACGGTGCTCGGCCGAATGCCCACGAGGTCGGCCGCGTCCAAGACGGATCCGCCAGCAGCGACGTAGGCGGCGAGCACGTCCATCTGGCGCTGAGTCGCGGGCCGCGACGGGACGCCGCGCAGGTACCCGTCCCTCATCGGGAGCGGCTCACGCCGGGCTCACCCTGCTGCGCGTGATGAGGCCGAGGATGAGGGCCGCGACGGCGAGGATCGCGCCCAGGAGGGGCAGAGTATCCCCGGCGAGATGTCGTAGTCGGGGAGGGCGCCGCCCATGACCAGGCCGGCGAGGAATGCGAGGACGAGCTCGACCCCGCTCATCGGGTTACCAGGGTGTTGACGGTGCGGACGTACCCAGTGGGGGAAACCGGGAGTCGGTGTGGACCGGACCAGCGCGCCGTCATCGCCTCAGCGTGCGTGCGGCTGGCCCGGATTCCTATTCGGTCGATTGGGCCATGTCGTCGGGCGCCGTGAGCATCTTCCACTTCCGGGATGGGCGGCAGACCGAGCGATGGTTCTACCCGGGCGACGCGGTCGCCTGGACAGCATCTTTGGGGGTTAGTGGCAGCACTCGGGGCCGAGAGAGGGATGGCCGGTCAGCGCAGGCGGCGCCAGCCGGCCATCGCGAGGACCGCCCGCACGGGCGGGATGATCCAGAGGGCCGGCACGACGAACAGCGTTCCAAGCAGGAGCGAGATCGGCGTGGTCGCGACGCCCAAGATCGCCCCGCGTCGACGGCCCTGCCGCAGCCAGATGCCCGCCACCAGATCCAAGACCGACACGACGATCAGCGCGGTCCCGAGGACCCGGCCGAGGCCCGTCAGCGTGTCGGTGCCGATCTGCTCGTATGGCCCGCCGAGGAGGCGCCACCCGAATGGCGTCATCGGCAGCTCGTGCCGCCGCGCGTCGTACAGGAGGATGGCCGCCGTCGCGAGCGCGAAACCGAGCCCTGGCACCACGTACAGCGCCGACGCCAGACGCGTCGTCCGCGGCGAACGTTCCACACGACCTCCTATAGCCTCCTCCGCGCCGTCGGCGCTGATCGGGGTGGACACCTAAGGCCTCACACCGCGCTCGTCCACGATGTCGTGAACGAGGCGTCCAGGCGGCCCCACGAGAAGGATCCCGACGAGCTGCGCCGTGGTCGTCGCCGCCAACGATGAGGCGCGTTCGCGCGCGCGTCACACTTGGCCAGCCCCAAGGGGGTTCGCGGGCGCTGCAGCGGGGCTCGCCTCAAGGATCGACGTGAGCCGAGCGAGGTTCGCGACGACGTCCCGGCCGAGCGCCCGGGCGACCAGCGGCTCCGCCACGGACATGATCCCCGAGAAGTCCACCTCCATCGTCGCCGTGAGGCGGGTACCCTCCGGGATCGCCGTCACGGCGTATGAGGCCAGGAGCCGGGGCCCTGACGTGGTGCGAAACGCGACCCGCTTCCCGGGTTCGAAGGCGACGTACTCGTTCTCACCGGTCATCCGCCTGCCCATGAGCGTGCGGGTGAACGTGTGCCGGGTGCCGACTCCCGGCGGACCATCGGTGAGCCGCCGGACCTCCACGATCCCGGACTGCCATCGGGCTGCGTTCGTCTGGTCCGCGACGAACGCGAAGACCTCGTGGCTCGGTCGATGGACGATGGTGCTCTTCTCCACGTTGATCACCACGAGCCTCCCTGCTGTTGCGCCTCTCTAGAGTGACACTCTAGTCCTGAGATCGTGTAATCTGGACCGCGCCATGGAACCTGTCAAGCCCTCGACCCAATCGGGACCATCCGGACGCCGACGCGCCCGCGCCACGCGGTCGCGCATCACCAAGGCAGCAGCGGAGCTCTTCGCTGAGCGTGGCTATGTCGGGACCACCATGGCCGACATCGCCGCTGCCGCTGGTGTCGCCGTCCAGACGGTCTACTTCGTCTTTCACACGAAGACCGACGTCCTCGACAGCGCCTACGGCCTGGCCGTCATGGGCGAGGACGACCCGGCCGTGCCGCAGGATCAGGCGTGGTACCGGCAGGCCCTCGCCGAGCCTGACGTCTCGATCGCCGTGCAGCTCGTGGTCGACGGGCTGAGCGAGATCCTGCGTCGGGTCGCGCCGCTCGACTTCGCGGTACGGACCGCGGCTGCCGCCGATCCTGAGGCGTCCGCCTTCCTGGCCAGCAACGAGGGGATGCGGGCGGGCGGCTACCGCGAGATGGTGGGGCTTCTCAGTCGCAAGTGCCCCCTGCGCGAGAACCTCACCGAGGCGCGTGCGACCGACTTGATGCTGTTCCTCGCCGGCCCCGGTGCGTACCGGGCACTCGTGCTCGAGCGCGGCTGGACACACGCGGAATGGGTCGCCTGGACGAGCGGCGCGCTGGCCGAGCAGCTATTCGAAGGGGGCGGCCAGCCATCCGGCCAAGCCGCAGCTCTTCGCGGGTCCGGCGAGATTCAGCACGAACGCGAATGATCGCGTTCCTCGGCCAGGCGTTCGTCACGGCCCTCGAGGGCCATCGCCCTCGGGCTCCGACAGGCGCGGGGCCGAGGATCCACACGAGCTGCGCGGTCGTCGCCGCCCCCACCTTGGACCGCGCATTTGCCAGGTGGTGCTTGACGGTCGAGTGCGACAGGCCGAGGCGGTGGGCGGCTGCCTTCTCCGACCCCGCAACGAGGACCGCTGCGACCACGCCGACCTCGCGGTCGGTGGCGCGTGACCGGCGGGCGGTCCACCCCCGCTCTCATGCCAGCCGCCTCGCCGCAGCCAGCCACTCATCGCGGCCCTCGATCGGGATCGCGTAGGTTGCTAACGCGCGTCCAACACCTGTCGGGCGCGCCAGCGCCACGTGGCGCCTCGGCACGCTGTCTTGAGGCTCGGCGGCGCCCGCGCCGCCAGTGGTCAGCTCACGTCCCGCCGTCGTCATGCCCCAGGCCCCGAGCAGGACCCCGCCGACCGCGATGACGAGGCAGGCGACGATGCCGACCGAGGTCCCACTGCCCGACCATCGGCTGGCCGAGGTGCGCCGTCAGGGCGAGCTGGTGGACCCAGTCGGGCAGCTTCAGCGGCGGCGCGATGCAGGTCGATCAGGTACGTCGCGACCACGACGAGCGCGGCGATCTCGGCCGCGAGCGACGTCCGCCACAGGCCGCCGACGGCGAAGCCGACGCCGACGATCGCGGCGGCGTAGAGGCCGAGCGCGGCCGAGCCGAGCATCGGCGTCGCCGGCCGACCAGGCCGCCGGACGCCGCGCCGAGCCCGATCCCGGCCGCGAACAGGACGGTCATCACGACGACCGCGAGGATCGCGGCGATGCCGCCGGCGATCACCCACCGGGCGCGCGCCGTCGGGCGTCGCGAGGACCATCTCGAGGCGGCCGTCGGTCTCGTCCGACGCCCACTTCGAGACGAACGTCGCGCCGGCGAACCCGGCCGCGATGAAGAACAGCTGCACGTACAGCTGGAGGAAGCCGCCGGCCGACGCGAGGTCGAAGTCCGGGAAGATCGTGCGCGAAGACGCTCCGCAGGTCGGGGCTGTTCGCGATCTGGTCCGCCATCGGCCCGACGAGCGACGCGAGGAGCGCGCCCATGAGGACCAGGCCGATCCCCCACGACGAGGGCCCGCGGCAGCTGGTCGCCGAAGGCCCGGCTGATCGGGCCGCGCACGCCGAGGACCGCCGCCGGCAGCCCGGGCAGCGAGAGGCCGGCGGTGACCCCGAGGTCGCGGCGCGCGAACAGCTCGACCCCGATCGCGAGGAAGACGACGGCGACGACGCCCACGAGCGCCAGCCCCGCCCAGTCGTACTCGCCGACGAGCGCGATGTGGTCGGCCGTCCAGCGGAACGGGCTCAGGGCCGCGAGCGGGCCGCCGACGTCGAGGCCGTTGGCGACCCACAGGACGACCATGACGAGCCCGGCGACGCCGGCCGCGCCGGCGCGGCCGAGGAGCGGCGCCAGCGCGAACGCCAGCCCGCCGAAGAACAGGGCGATGAAGCCGACCCACAGGGCGAAGCCGACCGAGGACAGGAGCGGGATCGGGTCGCCGAGGGCGGCATCGCCGAACAGCGTCGAGCTGACCGTGGTGGCGACGGCGAGGATCGCCATGGCGAGCCCGAGCATCGTCAGGTGGGCGGCCAGCTTCTCGAGCGCGATCCGGCGCTTGCCGAACGGGCGCGGCGGCGACGAAGTCGAGGCTGCCGCGGCGGGCCTCGCCGGCGAGCGTCCAGGAGAGGGCGAGGATCGACCACAGCGCGGTGCCGAGGGCGAAGATCGCCCCGTACTTCCAGGTCATGTAGCCGCCGAGCGTGCCGAGCTTCTCGGGCTTCCCGAACAGGTTGACCATCGACGCGGGCATGCTCCCGATGAGCTTGTCCACCTCGAGGCGCGACGCGGGCGTCGGGAAGACGCTCGAGACGGCGACGCCCATGACGAGCGCCATCCCGCCGAGCAGGCCGGCGGCGATGATGAAGGCGAGCCGCGAGTCGCGGATCGTCTTGCCGTAGATGCTGCCGAAGCCGTAGAGGCGGCGACGGAGCGGGATCGGGGGGAAGGTCGCCGCGGCGGCCGGCGCGGCGCTCCGGCGCTAACGGCCATGGCTCGTTCACCTCGACGGCCTCGCGGCCGTACTGGGCGAGGAACGTCTCCTCGAGGCTCGGCTCGCGGCGAGACGAAGTCGAGCAGCTCGTAGCGGGCGGCGGCCTGGACGACCGGCGTGATCGCGCCCGCTGACGCGCATCCGCAGGACGTGGTCGTCGGCGACGACGTCGCTCACGCCCGGGCAGCGCCTCGAACTCGGCGGCCGGGACCGGGCCGGCGAAGCGCAGCTCGACCTGGTGGTGGGCGAGGTCGCGCAGCGCGTCGACGGTGCCGACCTTGACGAGCCGGCCCTCGCGGATGATCGCGACCCGGTCGCAGCTCTTCTCGACCTCGGACAGGATGTGGCTCGAGAGGAAGACCGTCGCGCCGTCGGCGACGGCCTCGCGCAGGATCGCGAAGAACGTCTGCTGGACGAGCGGGTCGAGGCCCGGAGGTCGGCTCGTCGAGGACGAGCAGCTCGGGCCGGTGCTGGAGCGCGATGACCAGCGCCGACCTTCTGCTTGTTGCCCTTGGTGTACTCCCGGAAGCGGCGGCTCGGGTCGAGGTCGAACCGCTCGATGAGCGAGGCCTGGTAGGCGCGGTCGACGCCGCCGCGGAGGTTCGCGAAGTACTCGAGCGTCTGGGCCCCGGTCAGCCGGTCGTAGAGCGTGAACTCGCCCGGGATGTAGCCGATCCGGCGGTGGATCGCGACCGGGTCGGCGGTCGACTCGATGCCGAAGACGAGCGCCCGGCCGCTCGTCGGCCGGATGAGGTCGAGCAGCGTCCGGATCGTCGTCGTCTTGCCGGCGCCGTTGGGCCCGAGGAAGCCGAAGACCTCGCCCTGCTCGACCGCGAGGTCGACCTCGATGATCCCGCGGTGCGTCCCGTAGGACTTGGTCAGCTTCTCGGTCTCGATGATGGCGGTCATGGGGGCTCCTTCCTCAGGCGAACCAGACGTGCAGGGATGGGGTCGTCGATGAGCACGAACGAGCCGGCGGGCAGGCCGAGGATCCGCTCGATCGGCCTCGCCGTAGGCGGCCATGTACCGCTCGACCTCCTCGAAGGGGACGCGGCCGTCCAGGCGGTCGAGGACGAGCCGGCCGATCGCGTCGCTCGAGCCGGTGAGCAGGGCCACGAGGATCGCCGCGGCGTGGTCGGGCGAGGTCGGGCTGAAGGTGCCCTCGGCCGTGCCCTGGCGGACGATCCGGGCCAGGAGCGGCGTGAGCCGCGCCGACCGCGGCGCGTGCCGAGCCGCAGCCGGACGAGATCGTTCTCGTCCGAGTACCAGGAGCGCATCAGCGCCGAGCAGGAGGTCGCTCCGCTCGGTCTTCCAGCGGCCGGCCGTCGAGAAGACCGCCTGGAGCTTCTCCGCGGCGGGCAGGTCCGGGTCGGCCGCGATCGGCTCGACGACCGCCAGGACGGCGTCCGTCATGCGCTCGACGACGGCCGCCGAGCAGCGCCTCCTTCGAGTCGAAGTAGTGGTAGAAGGCGCCCTTCGACGCGCCGAGCTCGTCCAGGACGTCCTGGACGGTCATCTGCTCGTAGCCCTTCGTCCGGATGAGGCGCTCGGCGGCGTCGAGGAACGCGTCGCGCTTGAGGGCATGGGCGGCGGGGTTCAGCGTGCGCGGCATTGTGCCTCCATGGACCAACCGACCGTCGGTCTGTTCTTCGACGGAAGTCTACGCCCGTCTCAGTTGGCGGTCAATGCCGGACGGCCCGGTTAGGGTGTCCTCCTGAGATTGAAACCGAGGGAGTGGGGCGGGAGGCGGGATTCGAACCCGCGACATTCTGCTTGGCTTTCTCGTCGACGGTTTCCACGCGGAGGTGCGCTCGTTGCGGCGCGCGCCCCGCGGCTCAGCTCAGTCCGCCTAGCGCGACTTTCGCCGGCCACGGGCCCGGTCGCCGGCCATCCTGGGGCCGCCCGAGCAAGTAGCCCTGGCCGTAGAGGATCGCGAGCGAGCGCAGGGTCTCGAGCTCCGAGACGGTCTCGATCCCCTCGGCGATGAGGCGGATCTTGCGCTTTACCGCGAAGTAGGTCATGCCTGCGAGGAGCGCCTGACGGGCGGGGTCGGCGTCGATCCCGCGGACGAGCCCGACGTCGAGCTTCACGAAGTCGGGAGCGAGCTCGAGGATGTGGTGGAAGCTGGCGTAGCCGGCCCCCGCGTCATCGACCGCAAGGCGCACCGTCGGCCCGAGGGACTTGAGCTCGCGACGAAGCGCCCCGTAGTCGTCGATCGCGACGTGCTCGGTGATCTCAAGGGCGATCGGTCGCTCGAGGCCGGCCAGCAGCGGGCCGAGCGGCCCTGCGTGGACGAGCTCGGGTGACACGTTCACGCTCAGGTAGGCCTGAGGCGGCAGAACCGCCGCGGCTGTGAGCGCCGCCCGGAGGCAGGCCTGCTCGAGGGCGACTCCAATCCCGGCTTCGGCCGCCTCGGCAAACCGGCGATCGGGTGGCGTTCCATCACTGAAGCGGGTGAGCGCCTCATAGCCGACGATGTCGCCCGTGGTGAGATCGACGATCGGCTGGAACACGGGATCGAATGCGCCCCCGGCGATGACGGCTTCGATCGTGCGGCGTAGCGCCAGCGCGCGGTCGCGCTCGGCCATGGCGGGACCGAGGAGCGCGGCGACCACCACCCCGAACTCCTCGACGGTCGAGAGCCGCTCACTGAGCGGGACGGCGAGATCGGCCGAGCAAGTGCCGAGACCGATATCCCCGATGATCGCGTCGTTCCAGCGGAGCGGGGCGTTCACCGTCGCGCGGACCCCCAGGGCCCGCAGGGTTGCGCCGTATCGACTCGTTTCGTCGTCTCCTGGCGCGAATGTCCATGCCCCGCCCGCGGCCCGCAACCGGACGAGAGCTGCTTGGTCGGCTTCCAGCGGGCGGCCGGCGAGGTCCGCGGCACGCGGCCCCAGGCCCTCGACCGCGAGGGGCACGACCGCGCCGTCGGCGCCATAGGCTCGCACGACCGCGAGGTCGATCCCGTCGAGCCGAAGCGCCTCGCCACACACCTGGCGCGCGGTCTCCTCAGGCGTGCGACCGGGGAGCAGGCGCTCCAGGGAGACCAGCGTCGCAGCGCGCTCACGGATCTCGTCAGCGAGGCGCCGAGCGGCCCACCGCTCGCCCTCGCGAGCCCGGGCCTCGCGAGCATAGAGATGCATCTGGCGGCCCACCGACGTCACGATGACGGCACCCGTGGAGATGCCCACGAGGTCGATCACGGCCGGACCATGGGTGGCAACGGTAATGGCGAGGCTACCCAGGATCGCCGCGACTGGGAGGCCGGCGGCGAACACTCGCGCGACCCGCTCGAACGCGGGGCTCTCGGACGCTCGCGTGTCCCAGGTCACCCCCCCTTGGGCGATGAGCAGGATCCCGGCGCTGAACATGAAGTCGCCCAGCCCGACCGTCGATGACGCACCGGCATCGCCGACCCACGTCAGCCACGCCAAGCCGATGATCGTGGCCCCCACGAAGAGGGCCCACGGGCCCCCTGCCGAGGGCGGGATGCGGCGCGCAATGAGCGCGAAGACGCCACCACCGGTCACCGCCACGAGCACGACCGCGCCCAGCGATGCCCAGTGGTCGCCGGTTGCCACGCCGGAACCGCTCCAGAGCGCCGCCACGACGGTGACCCCCGCGAGGAACAGGATGAGCGCGTCGGTGGCGACGCCGGCGAGCAGGCCGCGCCCCAGACCCCCGAAGATCGCCGGCAGGATCGCGGCCACCCCAAGGACGACGCTCGCGACAAAGAAGACGTCGCCGGCGTCCTCGAGCGCTGGCCCGGCCGCCGGCGCCAGATCCCAGGCGAGCATGCCGCAGAACGCGCCCGCGACCGAGACGGCCAGCGCGACGAGGAGCCGACGCGTGGGCGGGCCGTGACGGCGGCTCGCCAGGAACAGGCCGACCCCGCCGCCCCCCGCCGCGGCAAGCTCCTGGAGGTTGTCGAAGAGCAGCGCGTTGGCGCCACCGAGGCAAGCCAGGATCGATCCCACAGCCACGAGGAAGGCGGTTGCGCCGACGATCGCGCGTTCGCTCTGGGCCCGTATGAGCGCCCGGCTCCGGGCGCGCAGGATGGCCAGGGCGCGATCCGCTGGGGTCGGTCCGAGCGGGGCGAGGTCAGGCTGCGCGCTCAACTGGTCGTGGCTCCAGCCCCTTTCCGCTGCAATTGACACGGATGAAGCGGGCACCGTCCATCCCCCACCCGGACCGCTGCGCCCGGACCTTCGTTCGGGTCTGGCGCGTCTGATCCAGTGCGCACGAGGACGCCAGACGGGCCGCTCTTGCTCGGTATCGGGTCAGCCAGCGCTCGCCCCGGCATCACCGACTGGCACGAGCCGGATGAGCACGGTGCTCACGGCGATGCTGATCGCGACCGCGGCGATCGAGGCGACATAGACATCGCCGCCGATGGCTCCGACCGCGACGAGCGCCGACACGAGGACGAAGCTGAACTCACCCATCTGGCCGAGCCCGACTGCGACCTGGAGGGGCCGCGCCGGTGATCCGAGCGAGCCGGGCGAGGCCGAAGGCGACCCCGACCTTGGCGACCACGATGAGACCCAGGAAGAGCCCCAGCCAGCGGCAGCCCGCGCCCGAGGTCGACCGGGTCGACGAGCGTCCCGATCGCGACGAAGAAGAGGACGGCGAAGAGATCGCGGAACGGGAGGAGCCGTCGACGCGCCTCGGCCGATACGGGGCTCTCGGTGATCGCCAGACCGCCGACGAACGCCGCGAGGGCGAGCGGAACCTCGAAGACCACGGCCCCCAGCCCGGCGAGGGCGAGGCCCGACGCGACCGAGGTGATGAGGAAGAGGTCGTGCTGCGTCGCGCAGGGCGTGAAGGACGCGGGGCAGGACCACTGCGGTGACGACGGCGAGCCCGCCGAACGCGAGCAGCCCTGCCAGCGTGACCACGATTGGCCGGTCCCCGATGCCGAGCGCCGCGAGGAGCACCGCCGCCAGGAGGACGCCGGTGACGTCCTGGAGGACGCTCCAGCCGAGGAGCGCCGACCTCGGTCGGATCGGTCGGTCGTCCGCCGCCGGCTGCGGGTGATGTTGACGATGACGACCGACGACGAAAGGGCGACGCCGAGGCCCGATCAGGGCAGCCGGGACCGGCGCGAGCCCCGCCATCCAGGACGACGATCCCCGCGACACCGGTCGTCACGACCACCTGGAGCGGCGACGCCCAGAGGAGCCCGCGCTGCTCGCGATGCAAGCGGGCGAGGTCCACCTCGATCCCGACCTCGAACAGCAGCAGGACGACGCCCAAGTCGGCGAGCAACTGGAGCTGGTCCCGGTCGGCGACGTAGCCGGGCGTGAACGGCGAGACTGCGAGACCAAGCGCGAGGTAGCCGACGACCGCCGGCAGCCCGAGTCGCCGGGCAGTCCAGCCGAGCGCCACGGCCCCGAGGAGCAGGAGGCCGATCTCGAGGATCGACGGTGCGGTGTCCACGAGCGCATGGTACCGGTGAGCGGCGTTCTTCCAGGCGATGGCGCTCGAGCGGCAGAGTCACTTGGGTCGGTGGCCGTTCGCCTCCGGAGGTACCGGCCGCTTTGCGGGAGCCGCGAGCGCCCGGATCGCGGTGACGATCGAGCTGGCGCAGCGAACGACAGCTTCACCGACGGTCGGGTGGACGCCACACGACGCGAGAACGTCGCGGGTCGGATGATCGCAGGCGGCGGGAGATCAGCCCCGGGTCAGCCGCCCTGGGCGGCCGACGGATCGACGACTCGGCCCATGAACACGATCGCGCCGGTCGGCACGTCCCTGAGGACGAACAGGAACGGACGGTCGACCCGCAGGGTCACCGGCTCGTCCGGCGCAGCCGTGGCGCGCAGGGTCACTGCGGTCGCGGCCGCCGCTTCGGTGCCCTTCTCGTCGACGTCGATGTTCGCCTGGTGGATGACGTTGGAAATGAACAGCCGCTCGGCCGTGGTGATCCCCGAGAAGTCGGCTCGATCCGGATCGAACGCGCTCGGCATGCCGAGCGCCGCAAGGACAGTCGCGAGATCGGTGGCGGTCTCGACGCCGAAGCGCGGCATCGAGAGCTGGACCATCTGGTCCTCGAGAGCGCCGGTCACGCCAGCGAGCACCTCGGGTGTGAGGCTGCGTTCGAACGCGGCGAGATCGTCGGGAACGACGATCGCCAGCGCGAGTGACCCGCCGATGTACGGCAGCTCGACCGCGTGCCAGCCGGATCCATCCGCGTAGCGCAGCCCCTCGGTAGCCGACATCATCGGGACCTCGACAGTCGACCCGTCGGCCCGGAGGAACGTCCCGGGCCTGGTCGCGTTCGGGTCGAACGGCATCGCCCAGGGCGCCTTGAGGTAGATCGCGTTGACGAGCGTGAGGCGGGTGAGGTCCGAGAGAATGCCGGGCTGGAGCAGCTCCGGGATCCGGCCGGCCGTCTGGTCGTCGACCCAGCGGTTGATGAGCTTGCGGGCGGCCTCCGTGTCGGTCTGGTAGTCGACGAGTCGAAGCCCGGCCCCGAAGCGCGACGCGAGCGCGTCGAGAAACCCCTGATCGAGGGGCAGTCCACGCTGGGCGAACGGGGCGTTCGCGACCCGCAGGGTCACGTCGAGGAGGTTGCCGTCCGCGTCGGCGAAGCTGCCGTTCCGGGCCGCCAGGGCCCCCTCGAGCGCGTTGATCCAGGACGCGTGGGGATCGGACCCGACGGCTCGCAGGACCGCATCCATCTCCGTCGCGGTCTGGCCTCGAGCGCCGGCGCGGGCCATCGACAGCGCGATCGCGATGCTCGCCGGCGAGACGATGACGTTGGTGCCAGCCGGCGCGGCGCGGCGGTACAGGTCGAGTCCGAAGGCGTTGATCGCAGCGGCTGCCGCCGTGGCATCGGCCGGGGAGGCAGAAGCGCGCGGCACGTTGGCGGCCGCGAGGGTGATGCCGGCTGGTTCGCCGCTCGCGCCCGGGACGGCCGGTGCGCAGCCCGCCAAGGCGGCGATAGCGAGGGCGATCAGGGCGGCGAGGTGTCTGGTCATGTCACACAGACGCCGGACGCGGTCTGTCGGTTGCCAGCTTGGAGCCCGCCACTAACCGTTCATAGTGATGAGGCGCGCCGGATCAGACGCGCCCCACCTTGGCCAGCCAGGCGTGCGCTCCATCTCCGGGCAGTTGGGCGGCGAACCGCTTCGCGACGATCGAGTCCACCGTCCACCCCGTCGCGAAGGTGGCCCGGATCTCCGCCTGGGTCACCCGGCGCGGACCCAGCTCGCCCGGCTGGTGCTCGTTGAAGCAGAGCAGCACATAGCGCCCGCCCGCCCGGAGCACCCGATGGAGGCTCCGCTCGAAGCGGACGCGATCGGCGTAGGAGAACGTGTGAAAAGAGGCCGCAGTCGATCGCCACGTCGAACGTGCGCCCGAGCCCCTCGAGCCCGAGCGCGTCGGCGACGAGGAACGTGGCGCTGCTGCCTCGCAGCCGAGCCTTCCCCTGCGCCTGGGCGATCGCCGTCGGTGCGGCGTCCACCCCGACGACCGCGAGGCCGCGTGACGCGAGGTACAGGGCGCAGCGCTGCGGATCGTCCTAGGCGCGGGGCCGCACGAGGGGAGGGGCTTCGAGACGGCCGCCGACATCCTCTGTGCCCTCGGCAGCCCCGAGACCTACCGGCTCCTCCTGGTCGATCGCGGCTGGAGCGGTTCCCGGTTCGAGCACTGGTACGGCAAGACGCTCGCGCGCCTGCTGCTCGACCCGGAGCGTCCGGGTCCGCCGAGGGACAGCGGCTGACGACGAGTGCTCGTGTCCGGGTCTGCCCGCAGAATCGAGCGGCGCGTCGACCGACGTGGTTCAATCGGGTAGGACCCATCGAGCCGTCACCCGCGACCACCAGGAGGACGAGATGCCTGCTCGCAAGACCAAGGGAAGGGCCGCGGCCGACACCGGAACGAAGGTTCTGGCGGAGGAGCGGGCCGCAGCCGATAGGGCGGCGGCGCCACCCTGAGTGAGGCGGCTGTCGGTGCCGCCGAGGTGACCCGCGGCGAAGACGAGGCGGCCGCCGCAGCCACCTATTCGGCCCTGAGCGATGCCGCCGCTCGGAGAGGCTCGCGCGACGCGGCCCAAGGGGCTGCGACCCTCTCTATGGCCGACGAGGTCGCCGCTGGCGGAGAGCTCGCCGCGGCGCTCAGCAGCGACGAGTTTCGCCGTGGCATGGAGCTTGCGGGCATTGCCGGTCAGGTACAGGTAGCAGCGGAGCTGCTCCAAGGCGTCCGGCAGCCAATGCTCGCGGCGTTTCTCGGCCGCACGAGCCACCAGCTTCGCGTCCTCGCAGCGGGGGCGCTCAGCCGGGCCACCGAGGGCGCCGTCGTCGCCCATGGAGCGGAGCACCTCGCCGGTCAGCTCGCGGCTCTGGGACTCACCGTGATGGGTGAGGGGCGCGACGAATACGCGACATCTGAGGCGCTTGGCGCGGCGAGTGCCGAGATGGCCGCGGCAGCCGTGCGGTCGGCCGCGGCCGGGGCCGCGGAACTTGCGGCTGCGACGGCGATGGGCAGCATGGCCAAGCGCTCGCGAATGACAGCGCCGATCGCGCAGCCGGCGCCCGCGGGGCTGACCAGGGCCCTCCCCGCAAGGCCGCGGTGGTGACCCCGGGCGCGCCGAAGCCGGCGACGCGAGCGGCTTCGAAGCGTGCGCCACGCAAGCCATCCAAGGCAAAGAAGTAGATCCGCGAGCACGGGCTCGAAGCGTCGTCCCTCGGCTGGATCGGTCGCAGGCGTCTTGCGGCCGCGCGCGGGCAACTGCTGACACGACGTTGCCATAGTGGTGAGGTGGGAGCGGCCAGATAAGCCGCGGGTGAGTCGCGGGCGTGCGAGGTGGTCCTTGAGGATCGTGATCCCGCCCTGGTATCCCAGGGGTCGCAGGCGCTCCCGGATGACCGTCGCGCGGACGGTGGGCTCGACCGCGAGCATCGCCGCGATGCGCTCGACGAACGGGTCGAGCTGGGAGCCGACGGGTCGCCGCACATAGCGCGGCGGCTTGGTCAGGCCCAGAAGTCGCTCGACGGTGTTCCGGCTCATCCCCAGTTGCCGGGCGATCGCCGCCTTGGGGCGGCCTTCCCGATGGAAGAGCCGATGGACCTCGGCCCAGTCCTCCACCTGATGCACTCCTTCCTCCCTCGGCACGAGCTCGTCGTGGTCGAGGGTGCCAGTCGAACTGGATGGGGTGCTCAGTTTTCGACCGGCGAGAAGTGCTCAGTTTTCACCCGGCGTCGACAGGCTCGACGGCGGCCGTCCCGTCTAAGGCACACATAGGCGTAAGCCGCCCCGCGCTCAAACTGATGCACTACCGGCCGCTCAGCCCGATGGACACCTGTGTCGGCTGCTCGCTAGACTCGTCAACTGGTCTTCCTCGGAGGGACGACGTGGAGCCCGAGCCACAGAAGCCAGCACGAGTCATTCGTCTCCACCCCAACGACAACGTGGCGGTGGCGGCGAGCTTCCTGGCGCCTGGAGCCGTCGTGCCCGATCTCGCGGTCGGCGTTGCGATCAGCGAGCCCATCCCCTATGGGCACAAGGTGGCGACTGCCCCGATCTCCCGCGGATCCGCCGTCCGAAAGTACGGCGAAGTGATTGGCTTCGCGACCGTCGACATCGAGGCCGGTCAGCATGTCCACAGCCACAACGTCGTCAGCGGCACAGCGGGCCATCAGTACGAGTTCGCGGTGGCCCCCTGCGACCCGGTCGCGGTGGAGCCCCGGACCTTCCTCGGCTACCCCCGCCGAGACGGCCTGAGCGGGACCCGCAACTACGTCGCCGTCATCAGCACCGTCAACTGCTCTGCCGCAACGAGCCGCTTCGTCGCCGCGCGCATCGGCGAGGAGCTCCACGCGTTCGAACAAGTCGACGGCGTCATCGCGCTGACCCACAAGGGGGGCTGCGGGATGAAGTTCGAAGGTGTCGACCACGACCAGCTTGACCGAGTGCTCGGTGGTTTCGCCCGACACTCCAACATCGGCGCGTACCTGATCATCGGCCTCGGCTGTGAGGACGGCCAGCCCCTCCATCTGACGGCCAGCCAGCGTCTCGGGCAGGTCGGCGGTGGCCAGGCACCGGTGATGACCATCCAGGACAAGGGGGGGATCCGAAAGACGGTCGACTTCGGCGTCTCCGCCCTGCGCGAGCTGCTACCGGAGGCGGACAGGGCTCGACGGGTGGAGGTGCCGGCGTCCGCCCTGGTCTTCGGAACCCAATGCGGCGGGTCTGATGCCTACAGCGGCATCACTGCAAATCCGGCGGTCGGCTTCGCCGCCGATCTGATCGTGGCTCAAGGCGGCAAGGTGATTCTCGGCGAGCTGCCCGAGATCTTCGGGGCCGAGCATCTCCTGACCCGCCGGGCGGCGAGCCGCGAGGTCGGCGAGAGCCTTCTCGATCGCATCCGCTGGTGGGAGTGGTACACGGGCGTGCTCAATGCGTCCATGGACAACAACCCCAGTCCTGGCAACAAGGAAGGCGGGCTCACGACGATCGTCGAGAAATCCCTCGGTGCAATCTCCAAGGGAGGCACGACGACCCTGAGATCGGTCGTCCGCTACGGCGAGCCGGTGACGGTCACCGGGCTCACGGTCATGGACACGCCCGGCTACGACCCAGTCTCGATGACCGGCATCGTCGCCGGCGGTGCGAACGTCTGCGCTTTCACAACTGGTCGGGGCTCCGTCTACGGGTGCAAGCCCTCCCCGTGCCTGAAGGTGGCCAGCAATCCGGTCACGTACCACCGGATGGAAGACGACATGGACGTCAACGCCGGGACAATCCTCGACGGAGCTTCGGTCGCCGACGTCGGACGGGGGATCTTCGAACTGCTGCTCGAGGTGGCCAGCGGGCGCAAGACGAAGAGCGAGGAGCTCGGTCTCGGCGAGGACGAGTTCGCGCCCTGGGTGATCGGTCCGGTCCTGTAGGCGCGGGCCGGCGCGCTCCGCGTCGGACTCGAGTTCGCTGATTGGCGCCCCCCTCTCGTCAGGAGCCGCCGACAGAGTCACAATGGAGAGGACCCGGCGCGCCGGGCATGCCGGCGAGGCGCTGCTATTGCAGTTCCACATCGCCGGACCTCACCGGGGCGTCGGGTCATTCTCTCGCCGCCCCCGGCGCCCCCCTGGGAAAGGAGGGACCGCGATGACCGGTCCCCGCACCACCGGCGTCTGGATCTCCGCCAACTCGGCCACGGTGTTGCGCTGGAGCCCTGAGCTCACCGTGCGCCACCGCATCGACTCCACGGTCCCCGGCCGGCACCGCTCGACCGGACGGCCACCCACCGAGAAGCACCCGGCCGGCGAAGGCCACCGCGACGAGCACATGCGGACCTTCTTCGCTCAGGTCGCCCAGGCCCTGCCGGTCGACGATGACCTGCTGCTGGTAGGTGACGGCGAGGTGGTCGAGCACTTCGCCGAGCACGTCCGCACGCGATGACGACAGCCACGGCCGCAAGCGACGGATCGAGGTCGAGAAGGGCGGCCCACTCACCGAGCGCCAGTTGCTCGTCCGGATCCGCGCCTTTGCCGGATCGCCGGCCAAACGCTACCTGCCGCGCTGACCGGGTGTTCGAGGGACCCACCCGCCGCGCTTGCGTTGGCGATCGCGATCCGGCCGAAGGCGAGCCGACTCCTGTCCGGCGACCTGGCCGGTGCCAGGGCGTGGAGCGGGGGCCGGCGTAGAATGACGTCGCCGGCTTAGCCGCGGCTTTCCTTTGGGATGGGATGAGCGGACTGACCGTCCGCCAGGAAACATGAACATCCTCCGTCGACCGCCGACCTCGTCGGACCAATCATCGCCTCCGGATCGGAGCGCGGGCCGGGTCGTGGTCGAGCCGAACACCCTGAGCAACCAAGCCGAGCCCAACACGCTGACTGCGTTGAAGCTGAGGATGGCTCCGGTTCCGAGGAGCGGCCCCGCATGGAGCCGCGTCGGACTGTTCGCGATCGCTGCGATCGTGGCCCTGGTGCTACTCCTCAGGCTCGTCCAGCCCTGACCTCGTCCGCACAAGGCCAACGCCGAACGGGCCCGTCCGGCGATACTGTGGGGGTCCCGACGCTGAGCTGGGCTTGAACGCCGCCCTCGTTGGGTGCACGCTCGCCGGGGTTCGGATGCAGTTGGGAGTCGGTCATGCGAACGCGAACGCTCTTCCTGGTCGGCCTCCTCCCCGGCGCCGTCCTGGGGCTGGCGTTCGTCGTCAGCGGGCCCGCCATCATGGTGGGGGGGGCGTTTGTGCTGGCCTGGATCATCGCCTATCTTCCCCGCTTCGCGAGCGCCTCAGGCGGCCTCATCGGCTTTGGGGTGGTCAGCTTCGTGCTCGTCGGGCAGGCTGCCCTGCGCTGCGCCACCGACACCGCCTGCTCGGGGCCCGATGTCACGCCCTGGCTCGCCTTGTCCGCAGCTCTGATTGCGGTGGGCGTCGTGCTGGGGCTCGAGACCCGGCGCCGGCTCGCCCGCGCCGGGCGCGATCAGGCCCGTCGGCTCGGCCACCGGCCCGGACCCCCACGAGGCCGCTGAAGGCCTCCCAGCGCGCCGGGGTCAGGTCGGCGTAGCGGGGATCGAGCTCGGTCGTGGCGCACACCCGCCCGGTCCGCTCACGGGCTCGCTGTCTCCAGATAGCGCGACGTCGCGAGTCCTGGGGGCCGTCCGAGCGTGCTGGGTTCCGAGATGACCGCTGGCCCTCTGATGCTGTCGTTACCCGGGGCAGCCGGCCTCGTCGGGCAGGAGCGGCCGCACGACCAAGCGGTACAGGAGATCGCCGGCCTGCCATCGCGTGTCGTTGGTCGCACTGTCGATGCCCAGGCGTTCAGCGGCCTCCGACTCGAGGAGTCCGCAGCGCCACGTGCCCTCGCGCTCGTCGACGAGTGTGCCGAACAGCTCCGGCGGGGCATCGAGCGGCCATTCGCGAACGTCCTGCCCAGCGCGAGCGGTGGCGGGCGCGGCCGTCGCGCCGGCCTCGGTCGGCCATGCCATGAGCGACGCCACGTACACGCGCAGCTGTGCTGGCCGGTGCGCGGTGTCCGGCCCGACGCGGTCCGAACCGAGCCAGCCCCGCAGGTCCTGCAGGCGCCCGAAGAGCTCGTCGAGCGCCGCCCGGGCGGGCATCTCGTCGGGCGGCGCGAGCTTCGCTTCGTCCGAGAAGCCCAGGGCGTAGGCCCAGGTGCGATGGGTCGCCCCGTTCGCGGTGAGCGTGAACGTCACCGTCCAGAGGTCATAGACGCCCTCCAGCTCGAAGCGCCGATCGGGTCCGAGCAGCCCAGCGTCGCCGGCCGCGGCGAGGACCAGCGTCATCGCCTCCGGCGTGAGGCGAGATTCGACGAGCTCCGGTACCAGCGGGTCGGTAGGTGCTGCCCCGGCCTCGACCACCCGGATCACCCGGCCATCGCCATAGATGGAGACGGTGGGCATCTCGGCCAGCCGCATCTCCATCGGCAGCAGGCCACCGCCGGCCGCGACGCGGAGTACCAGGTCCGCCGAGCCGGTCGCGTGGGTAATGGGGGTCGTGGGCGCGGCGGTCGGCGTAGCGCTCGGGGCCGACGCGGGTGGCGAGCCAGTGGCCGGGCTGCAGCCCACGGCGATCGCCAGCACGACGATGCCGACAACTGCCGGCGCCTTCAGGAGGCCGGCGTTCGGACCCCGAGTCCTGCGCGGACGGGCCGCCCCGAGCGACGGAGTCATCACTCAACCATCCTAGAGCCGCCCTCCCTCCTCGTCCTCAATCAATGGAAGGGTCCGCGAGCGATCAGCGAACGAGCAGGGCGAGCGCGGCGACGCAGGATGCTGCCGAGGTCAATACCGCTGCCCTGCCGTCTGCGCACGCGTCGCCCGTACTCTACGCCTCGGCCAGCGCCTTCAGTTTCGCCAGCATCTCCCGAACGTGACCCTCGGAGCTGCGCTGTCCGATCCTGCCCAACAGTCTGCCCAGGACGCCGTAGGGCAACTCGACGTGCTCCTCGAAGG
This sequence comes from uncultured Chloroflexia bacterium, assembly GCA_963712585.1. GTDB lineage: Bacteria > Chloroflexota > Limnocylindria > Limnocylindrales > CSP1-4 > CAVQIH01. Next base: position 293,202 of record CAVQIH010000008.1, on the reverse strand, counting down.
TGAATCGGGACCCCGCGGGGATGGGCTCCACGGTCCATCGCTGGTCGTAGCCCTTGACGCCCGTGCCCGAGGCCATGTGGAGCGAGACCGTCCGGTTCTCGACCCAGTCGGTGATCACGAAGTGGAGCTTCATGAGCATGCCCGAGGCCTTCTCCTCAGCGTAGACCCGGGCACCGGAGCATGGTGGCCCGGCGTCCTCGTACTGGAACCTCCTGAGAGTCGGATACCACTTGAGGATGCTGTCCGGCTCGACCAGGAGCGGCCAGATCCGCTCCGGCGGTGCCGCGATCTCGAGGGACCGACGAACCTGCATCTCGACTGCCTCCCTGCTGCGCGAATGCATCCAGTGCATCGCGGCGAACGACGGCGTCCCGCGATGACGCCTGCTACGCGCTGCGCTCCGCCTGGAACCACGGCGCGCCCTCGAGCCGGCGGGCGGGACCGAAGCCCGCCTCGGCCAGCATCGCGGCGTACTCCTCGAACGTGTACACGCGACCTCGACGCGCCACGTTAAACAGCCAAACGGCCATGAGATACGGGCCCGGGTCGTCGAACACGCCCGCTGCTGGTAGGACCTCAAGGATGACGATCCGCCCGGAAGGGGCGAGCAAGCGATGGACCTGGCGCAGCGTCGAGCCGATCTCCATCGGGTCGAGGAAGTGGAGGACCCACCCCAAGAAGACGATGTCGAAGGGGCCGTCGAGGTCCTGGAGGGCGGTCACGTCGCCAGCCACGAACGACGCCCGTGACGCGACGCCCATCGCCTCGGCGAAGCGGCCGGCCACCTCGACGACCGGTCCTCGGTCAACACCGGTCACCGATGCCGTCGGGTCGTCGAGCGCCAAGACGAGGCTCGCGATCGCGGGGCCGCAGCCAACATCGAGGACCCGTGCGCCGGGCATCGACGCAGCCGTGACCCCGAGGGCCGACCAACGCGCCCGGTAGACGGCGAGCTCATCCGGCCAGATGAGCAGGCGAGACGCGGCGAAGGCCACCCAGAGCCCGGTGGCGTCGGCCGACGCGAAGTCGGTCAGGACCTGGCCGGTCCGGATGTTCTCCGTGAAGTGATCCCCGGCCCGGAGGTCGCCGAGGAAGAGACCGGCGCAGTACGTGGGCTTCCCGGGAACGAGATACGCCTCCGCTGTCGGGGTGAGCGAGTAGGCCGCGTCGGACCAGCGCAGCAACCCGAGGGCGCACAGGCCGTCGAGCAGGATGCGCATCCCCGCAAGGGAGCAGCCGGTTGCACGGGCGATGCTCTCCGCGTCGTGATGACCGGCGGCGACCGCCGGGATGACCTCGAGCTCTAGCGCCGCCCGGACGATCTGCACCTTGAGAGCGAGGACGTCGTCGACCTCCTCGAGGATGCCCAGCGACGGGGTGGTTCCGGAGGCCACGGACTGTGACATGGGTGGCAGCCTCAGACGGGCCGAGTCGCCCCGCGCGTCGGTCTCGCCAGTGGCTCGGCGCGGTCCCGGCGGCCAGGATTTGGGCCGCGCGTCATCGCCCCACGCGCTGGCGGCGAGCATCCTTCCGCCGGGCGACCAGTGGCAAGTGCCGTTGGTCGCTAGGGCGCGTCAGGACATCAGTTCTATTGGAAGGCGCCGCCCGCTGAGTTCTCTGTCAAGCTCGGCTTCCGCTCGCTCCGGCCTCGAGCAACGATTTCAGCCGGCCGCACCGGGTCCTCATGTCCCGCTCGATAATCCCGCGGGACAGCCCGACCATCACCCGTCCGAGGAGCGAGGTCGGTGTGAGCGTATCGACGACGGTCACCTGCGTTCCGTTGGCGGCGGGCGAGAGGATGACCTTCTCGCGCAGCTCGTACCCGGGCCCCCTGATGAGGTTCTCCAGACGGGTCGGGGGCACGAGTGCGGTGTTCTCCCAGGCGGTCGTCACCCTGATCCCTAGAACCCGGCGGTGACGCATCGTCCCGATCACGCCGGGAACGAGCGGCGCGCGCGGCTCGACGTCGATCAGCGCCAGATCAAGGCTCCGCCAGCTCGAAGGGTCCGCCAAGACGTCGAAGACCTCTTGCGGGGCGCGGGCGATCGCGATGCCTCCTTCGACGATCACGTCCGGATCCCGGTGGCACCAAGAATTGCCGAGACCTCGCTCCCGACCTTGACCGCTCCGAGGGCCACGGCTGTCACCAGCGCGCCGCGCCCGAGCACCGTGAGAAGGAGTGGCGGGCGGGCGATCCCGTCACGGACGCGGAGGAACCACGACGCGAGGGTGGCCAGCCCGACCAGGAACAAGGCGACGCCGACCTCGGCGGGGGGACGGAACGAGTTGCTCTCAGTCGTGAAGTAAGGCCCGATCGCGAGCGGTACGAAGAGCAGCCCGACGCCGGTCAGGATCCGATAGGCGGGAATTGACGATCCCGCCGCCGGCGAGACCTGCGGCAGCCGGCGGTGCAGTCGGTCGTCGGCCAGGGCGACGACGAGGCCAGCCAGCGCAGCCAGACCGACGACCATCGCGATGACGGCCGGCGCGGGCTCGAGGATCCGGAAGTCCGGCTCCCCGGCCTTGACGACGAAGAACGGCGTGATCGCCGCGCCGATCGTGGCGGTAAGGAGCGCGCGGACGGCGCCCCGGCCGGGGACCCACGGGGCGACGGTGACCCAGATGATCCCGGCCACGACCCCGAACAGCAAGCCGATGAAGACGATGAACCCGACGGTGCCGCCGAGCGTCACCTCGCCAATCCGGTTGCCGTTCGATGTTATCGACCCGAGTGCCGACGGGTCGATAGCCGCCGCGACGCGCATGAAGAGGCGGCCGCCGATCCCGGCGATGAGCACTCCCGCGATCAGCCCGGATAGCCCACCGATCGCGATCTCCCGGGCGATCTGATCGGCTCGCGGGCCTCGCTCGTTCGACATGCCAGTCACGGGGCGTCGCCCTGACCTCAGCCAGCGCCGTGCTTCGAGGGACGACGTCAGTCTGGTCGCAACAGGATCACGCCGGCACCCTTCGCGGCGAGCCGCGCAGGAGCAATCCGCCGATGAGCAGCCACAGCACACTGATGGACCCGATGATGATCGCGAAGCCCGACTCGCGGAGCGCATACCAGGGCAGGAACGGCATCGCTGCGAGCAGCGCGGCCGGAACGGCCAGCGCCACCACGACCAGGACCACCGACCAGGTCGGCCAGATCCCCGCTCGACGTGCACCGACCGCGAGGCCGAGGGTGCCGAGCAGGAAGACCAGCCCGAGCAGCAAGATCCAGGGCATCAACGCCCAAACGGGTCCGGCCCAGATCGCCGTCAAGCCGGCGCCGCGTGGCCCGCCAGCAGCGGTGGGCAAACAACCTACGACCCGGTAGAGCCCGACGGAGAGCAGGACGAGCGCGAGCACGAGGAAGGGCAGGGCCGCCGCTCCGTCGCGGTATGACCCGTACTCATCGTGCAAGACCGGTCCATCGGCCGCGAGGAATACGGCCACGATGAGACTTGCCAGGCCCACGAGCGGCGCGAACCCGTAGTGGTCGGGGATGCGCTCAGGTCCCGGGATCTGCGGATTGAGGTGGGCGTCCACCGCGCCGCGCACGATGTCGACGCGATCGCCGAGCGAGGGCGGCTGCTCGGCGAGGAGCCAGCGGAACTCATCCCCGTAGCGCTCGCGCCAGCGCTTCGGGTAGAGAGAGAGCAGGACGCTCATGAGGGTTCCCTTCCGAGTCGTGCCAGGCCCGTCTGGGCGAAAGAGCGAAGGTGATCGAGCTGCACCTCGAGCGTCGTCGTCCCAAGGGCGGTGAGCCGATACGGCCGTCGGCGATCCTGCGGCTCGACCGCCTCGATGAAGCCGCGCCGCTCGAGCCGGGCCAGAGCGCCGTACAGCGTCCCCGGACCCATGGGGCTCCCCGAGATCGCCTCGACGTCGGTCATGATCGCGTACCCGTGCTTCGGCCCTTCAGACAACGAGACGAGAATGTACAGGGCCGGCTCCGCGAACCGTCCGAGCTCCCCGAGCGGTTGACCGCCGTCTGTGTTCGGCTCACGAGGGACCTGGTCCATCTACTTGCCTCCAGCGGATGCCTCGCCCGGCCCATGTTCTCGGCTCGTTGTATATCGGGACACGTAGTACGCGCGGCGATATAATCACGCCCTGAACCGGATGTCAACCCGCATCGCGAGGCAGTGCTGCGATGGCGCCTGACTCTGGGTCAGCGTTCTCGCTCGACGTCCTCAGCAGCCTCCCGCGTCCGCGCAGCCGAGCCGGCGCGCGAGTGGTCACCCTATTGCGTGGTGAGCCCCTCCGAGGGCCGTTTGCCTACGCCCGGCGACGCTGTCGACGACTGACCGGTCCGAGGACCCTCCTGGTGATCGGCAGGAACGCGCCCCCGCCGACCAGCTGGGCCAGGACGACGACGATGACGAGGAAGCCGGGGACGCCAAGGACGAAGCTCGGGACGAGCCAGCGGAAAGCCTCGAACAGCGTAACCGGCCCGAAGCTCGCGAAGGCGCCGACTGTCCCGCCCCCTGCCGGGCCCGAGACATGGAAGGCGCCCGAAGGCGGGAGGCCCGACCCGCCTTCCGGGGGCGACTCGATGCCGCCCCTCGTGACGGCGGCCACCAGAGGCGATGGGCTGGCGGTCGCCGGAGTGGCGTTCGGCGCGGAGAAGGAAGCAGCGGACGTTGGCGTGGGATCGAGCGGCTGCGTGGGGACCGGCTGGGCGGTCGGAGCGGGCCCGAGACTCCGGACAGGCCCGGATGTGTTCGACGCACGCGGCGTCGCGACCGCCGGGGCAGGAGAAGGGGTTAGCCCGGGCGTCGACGCGAGGGTTGCCTTGGGCACGGGGGTGGCCGTGGGAGTCGTGGCGGCCGTGGGACTCGCCGTGGCCGTGGGCGTTGGGCTGGTGCTCGGGGCTGCCGTCGGAGTTGGAGTCGGAGTCGGCGTCGGTGTCAGAGTCGGCGTCGGGCTCTCCGTTGCGCCCTGCTGGATCGTGAACATCGGGAGCGGGGCGGTCGGGGGCCCGATGCTCTGGCTCGACGAGGTGATCGTCTCGTAGGCATCGACGGCCCATGACTCCTGCCCGGGCTCGCTCGGGACCACCGAGATGGAGAAGACGCCGGTCTCGCCGTCCGCGAGCTTCAACGAGCCTGAGCTGGCCATGAAGGCCACGACGGTGGGGGAACCTCCCTGGATCGGGGCGGCGCTCCACCCGCCGGCGGGAACGCTGATCACGGTGGCTCCAACGACCAAGTCCTCGCCCGGGATCATGAGCTCGATCCGCCCGATCTGCTGCCCCCCGGCGGTCACCGTGATTGAGACGGTGTTCGGTTGTCCCGCTACCAGGGTCGTCGGCGACGCCGAGATCACCCAGTCGGCTGAGACGGCCTGCGCAGGACCAGCTCCCCACAGTAGGGGGGCGAGAGACAGGGCACTCAGCACGATGACTGAGACGAGCGAAGCCCGCCCGACGAGTACCGCGCACAAGAGGCGCCGGGGCATCAGGCCACCTGGCCGGTCGGCGCCCAGATCTTCGCTCGCCAGGACTCGGCCTCGGGCAGCGGCGGGTGCTCGGCAGTCCGGATCCCTTCCGCAAAGACCTGGACGAGCTCCGTCTCGAGCTGGGTGCCTCCGGCGTCCTCGAGGCGCCGGAGGCCCTCTTCGACCGACAACGCCTTGCGGTACGGACGGGTCGTGGTCATCGCCGAGAAGGCATCGGCGACCGCCAGGATGCGGGCAATGAGCGGAATCTCTGCACCGCCAAGGCCAGCCAGGTAGCCCTTGCCGTCCCAGCGCTCGTGGTGGTGCCGGACCCCGGCCCGAATGACATCGATGTCCGGAAGATCACGGACGATCGTGTCGCCGAGGGCGACATGCTGCCTCATGATGTCAGCCTCGTCGGCCGTGAGCGGGCCGGGCTTGCGCAGGATCGTGTCCGGGATGCCGACCTTGCCCACGTCGTGGAGGAGCGCCGCGATGTGGATGGCGCGACGGAGGTCGGGGTCGACGCGCAGCCGTTCGGCCAGGAAGTCCGCGTACCGCGCAACGTCCTCCGAGTGACGCTTCGTGTAGCGGTCCTTGGTGTCGACGGCGATGACCAACCCCTGGAGGACGCCGAAGGTCCGTGCGTAGCTCGGCTTCGAACTGGCGGGCTCGGCGAAGCGGATGGCGTCCCCACCACTCGCTTTCGCCTCCGCGAGCGCGATCGCGACCGAGGAGAGGAGGCTCGTGACCGACTGACCGTCCAGCGGAAACAGTGAGATCCCCACGCTGACGGTGAGGGGCAGCGACTCGGCCGATTCGAAGGCCAACGTGATCTCGGTCAGGGCTCCCCTGAGGCGCTCGATCGCCGGCTCGAGTGCCGCTGTCACGGTGGGTGGCGCGATGATCAGGAACTCGTCGGGTCCATAACGGCCCCAGGTCGAGCCGGCCGGCGTGACCCGCTCCAGGACGCCCGCTACGCTGAGAAGGGCCTGGTCGCCTGCTTGGTGCCCATGGGTGTCGTTGAGAAGCCGGAAGTTGTCGATGTCGACAACGGCAATCTCGACGCTCTCTCCGGACGCACGACTCGCCTCCACCACCTCCGCCAGCACGGCGACGAGGGAGCCGTGGTTGAGGGTGTTCGTCAGAGGGTCGCGCCGGGTGCTCTCGAGGAGCTGAACGGTCTGGCGGGTGATGCGGTTCTGAGCCGCCTTGAACATCACGAAGAGCAGGATGGCCACGATGATCGCGGCGGTCAGGGTGACGAGCACGATCGTGAGGCGGCTGGCGTCCATCGCGGCGAGGAGGGGTGCTGCGTCTCGCCACAACGCAAAGACGGCGTAGACCTTGCCGTCGGCGATGATCGGGAGGTACTCGCGCACGACGCTCGTCGCCTCGAGCCGAGGGCCGACCGCGAGGCTGTCGGCCACTGCGACAACCGATGCATCAGCCGTCTGGGCTGCCACGGCGCTGGCGAAGGCCCCGTCCGAGGGCATCCGTTGGCCCGCGGTGTCGGCCGAGCTCGCGGCGACGATCGCGCCGTCGGGGGCGACGATCGCGGCACGCAGGATCTCGCCCTTGGAGACGAGAACCGCGAGTTGCTGCTGGAGGCTCGTCCGACGCTGCGCGCTGAGTGCGTCCGGCCCGAGATCGCTCGGGGTCAGGTTGAGGCTGACGAAGCTTCGGACGACCGTGGCGTCCGCGCCGACGGTGGCGTTCAGGGTGGTGGTCCAGGAGTCCGCCGAAACCATCGCCGCCTGTGCCGAGGCGGTGATCCCCACCACGACGAGAAGCGCGCCGTACACGAGCATGAGTAGTACGGGGCGCACGACCGGACGCCGGATGGATTTCAGGGGCATCGGTCTATCGCGGCGACGCCGCACCCTCCAGTTGAGCTGGACGCGTCAAGACGGTAGATCGGCCCTGACCCGCGGCCTATGGGCCGGAAGTCCCACTCCGCCCGCCTGCAGCTGCCAAGAGGCCCCTCGGATCGCTCGGAGGGGCCTCTGCGGGTTCTGACCGGGGCGCGACTGTCAGCTCGGGGGGCCGCTACCGCCGTCGCAGGTGACCTTGAAGACCTTCGACTTCGCCTTGACATCGGTCAGGTCGGCCTTGCCGTAGAGCGTGGCCTTGTAGTGGCCGGCGTCGAGGCTGAAGTAGCCGGAGGCGTAGTAGCCACTCGGGTCGGCCGGGCCGAACGCGAAGGGTCCGGCCGCGGTGCCTTCAGGGGCATCGCCGCCCTGGACGGAGAACACGAGGTACCCGGACTGCCCGGGATCGAGGTTGAATGCCTCGACGTTGAACGTGCAGACCTTGGGGTCGTTGTTCGGGGTGCCGTCCGGCGTGCCCTGCTCGTGGATCTTGAGGGTGCCGTTGTTTCCGGCCAATGCGCCCGCGGCGGCGATGAGCCAGATGAGTGCTGCCGCCGTCAACGCCGCAATGAGTGGGCGGGGACGACGGAGGGAGGGAGTGGTCATCGGCTGTTCCTCCTGCGCTCCGGTGATGGCGGGCGCTGGGATCGATCGTCTGGTACCCGGCCCGCGCTCCCAAGCATGGTAGGGCGACGGGTGACCGTCCAGACGGGCGCCGATTTCGGCGGTGCCTCGCTGCAACGGTGCTGGCGCCCGTGTCGGCGACCGGGATCGCAGCCCACCATTTGACGACGCAGCGACAATCGAGGCTACCGGGGTCCGGCGCAACCCACCACGTTCTGGTGGGCTCTGCAAGGAGCGCCAGATGCAGGTACCGGGCCGGTTTCCGGCCAGCGTCCTTCGGCCACCATCAGACTCGGCGCGCTGTACCTGCCAGCATTGGGTCCACTGCGATTGCGCCTGTCACGGCCGCTACTGCGACCCGTCGGAGAACACCTGCGACGTCGCCTTCTTGCCCGATGAGGGCGGCCTCACGGTCTGGGGTTGCCCGTCCTGCACGCCCGGCGAGGGTGCGCTGCACTACCTCGGCTGTGAACTGATCGGCTGGAACGTGCCACTCGAACGAGGGCCGGGGCCCGCCAGCCGGTAGGCTTGGCCCATGGGGTGGCAGATCGTCCTCGGACACGGAGCGTCTGGCAGCGCCGCCAGCATGGCACCCTGGGTCGAGGGGCTTCGACGGCATGGGCTCGAGGCGCGCGCCGTCGATCTACCCCGTCGACGGGCCGAGGACGCCGTTCCCGCCTTCCTCGCGGCGATCGGCGACCACGCGGACGTGGTCCTCGGGGGCCACTCGTTCGGGGGCCGTGTGGCGAGCTTGGCGGCCGCTCGATTGCTGGCCGACGGTCGATCTGTCGGTGGTCTGCTGCTCTTGAGCTACCCGCTCCACCGCCCGGGCCAGCCCGACACGTGGCGGGAGCGGACGGCGCATTGGCCGGGGCTCAGCTGTCCGGTCCTGCTGCTCTCAGGGGAGGTCGATCCGTTCGCCCGGCTTCCTCTCCTCCGCGACGCGGTCGGTCGCTTGCCTGATGCTCGGCTCATGACCTACCCACGTGTCGGGCATGGCCTTCTGCCGGTGCTGGACGAGGCGACGTCGGCCGCTGTCGCCTTCATCAACTCGCTCCAGCACTGAGGAGAAGCCACACCGGCTCTACCGGATCCGGGGGGTGGCTCGCGTGGGATACTGCCGGGGCCGCCCGCGGCCCCGCGCTGACGGGGGCACCCTGGCTGGTCAAGCGTCCCCGGCCGCCGCTTCGTCACGCGGAGGAGTCCGGATGCAGGCGCTCGTCGTCATCGACATGCTCAACGACTTCGTCACCGGGGTGATCGCCAATCCGCGGTCCGAACGGATCATCCCGCCGCTCGCCGCAGCCCTCGAGGCGGCCCGCGCCCGGCGGGACGACTGGCTCGTCGTCTACGCCAACGACGCGCATCTGCCCAAGGACTTCGAACTCGCGGTGTGGGGCGAGCACGCGATGGCCGGCAGCACCGGCGCCGCGATCATCCCCCAGCTTGCCGCGCTCCCGGGCGACTTCATCCTGCCAAAGCGCACGTACTCCTGCTTCTACGACACCGGGCTCGAGCCGCTGCTGCGCCAGTTCGGGGTGGACACCGTGGTCCTGACCGGCCAGCACAGCAACATGTGCGTCCGTCACACCGCCGCCGACGCCTTCTTCCGGGGCTACCGGATCCTGGTCCCCGAGGACGGTGTCGAGGCTTTCAGCGACGAGGACCAGGCCTCGGGCCTCGCCTATCTGCGCAAGGTCTACAAGGCCGAGACGCCCAACCTTGCGGATCTGCTCTGAGACCTGCGGTCGGCCGGCGGGGCCACTGACCAGCGCACCGACGCCGAGGCCCCGCCATTCCCCACAGAATCTGCGCAACCCGGGGACAGACCGGGGGTTCCCGGCCGACAGACGGCCACCCACGTGTACGCTTTCGGCTCGATGTCGCCTGTCGACGCCACCGTCCCGGACTCATCCGCGGCCACACTGATCGGGGATGCTCCTAAGCCTGCCGCGCCTGCTCGAGCCGAGCCTGGAGGCGATCAGCCGGGGCGTGACCGAGGGCCGACGCACTTCGCCAACACGCTCAAGTACATCCGCATGGGCACGAGCTCGAACGTCGGCAACATGCTGAGCATGACCGGGGCGGCGTTGCTGCTGCCCTTCCTGCCCATGACGCCTGGCCAGATCCTTCTCAACAACCTCATCTACGACGCCTCGCAGACCGCCATCCCGACCGACACGATCGATCCCGATGTGGGAGCCGTGCCGGCGCGCTGGGACGTCCGTGCGGTCCAGCGGTTCATGCTCATCTTGGGGCCGATCTCGTCGGTCTTCGACTACGTCACCTTTGGGTTGCTTTCCTCGTCCAGGGGGTCAACGCGCGGGCCTTCCACACCGGTTGGTTCATCGAGTCGCTGTTCACCCAGGTCCTCGTGGTGCTCGTGATCCGGACCCGTCGCAGCCCTTTCTGGCTCAGCCGCCCGAGCCAACCATTGCTCGCCGCGATCGCCGCCGCCCTCGCGGCTGCCGTGATCATCCCGTTGAGCCCGCTCGGCGACGTGCTCGGGTTCACGGCGCTGCCGATCGCGTTCTGGCTGCTCCTCGTCGTCATCGTGGCCGCCTACCTTGCCCTCGTCGAGCCAGCCAAGCGGCGGTTCGAACCGCACGCCTGACCGCCCGCTCGATGCCTCGGCGGGCATACTCGCCGACATGACCGGCCGCGGCGCGACATTGCGGCGCCAGCGGCAAGCCGCCGCCCCACCGCGCGCTCGAAGGAGGATCCGGGCATGAGAGTCAGCTTCGATCATCAGCCCCACCCGCGTGTCGCCGCGCACAAGCAGGCGGGGCCGCCCAAGAGCGTGGACGAGCACGTCGGCATCAACGGCAGGATCGCGCTCATCCTGACGACGGCTGTCGGCACCATGTGGTGTGCCTACGCCTTCGGGCTGCTCGCGCTGGTGGTCCTGCCGCAAGCGGTCCAGGGCGGGATGCTGACGCTGGTCCAGTGGGTGAGCCAGACCTTCATCCAACTCGTGATGCTGTCGGTCATCATGGTTGGCCAGAACGTCCTCAGCCGCGCCTCGGACAAGCGGGCCGACATGACCTACCAGGATGCGGAGGCCACGTTCCACGAAGCCGAGCAGATCCAGGCGCACCTCAAGTTGCAGGACGACGCCATGAACGCCCTGCTCGACAAGGTCGAGGCGCTCGAGGCGGCGCTTGCCAAAGCGTAGGTGGAAGAAGCTTTCGGGGACCGTCCGCCGTGAGGGTCAACGACCGCCACGGCCATCCCTCGGGCGACGAGGCCCTCCGCACATTCGCCGAGGTCCTGCGCTCGTGCATGCGTGACGGTGACCTGGCTGCCCGCTACGGCGGCGAGGAGTTCGCGGTCATGCTGGCGGGGGTCGACCCCGCTGCCGCGGTCACGATCGCTCAGCGCATCCGGGCGCGGACCGAGTCGACGATCGTGTCGTTGGCGCCCGGGATCACCGACCGGATCACGGTCTCGATCGGCGTCGCCGCGGCGCCGATTCAGGCGCTCGACCGGATCAGCCTCCTGCGGATCGCCGACGAGGCGCTCTACCAGGCCAAGGCGGGCGGTCGCAACCGGGTCGTCTACCTCGGCGAGGCGGCCCCGATACTCGACCCGACGGCCGCCGAAGCGGACCCATTGCCGCAGGCCACCAGCAAGACCGGTCTGAGCCGGATCCGGGGGCGCGGCTAGCGCCGCCGCGTCGGGGCTATCGACCCAAGTGAGACAATCGAGGGCACGCGGGGGCATTGACGCGCGGCCGATACCCTGGCCGCCGCGGCTGCGCTGAGCCACTGGCGAACCCGACTCGCCCACGAAGGGGAGTCCGATGCCGCGCCGGTCGTGGATCGCTGTTGTTGCGGCGTCAGTCATCCTGTTGGGCGCCTCCACTGCGTGTGGCGGCGGGACGCCAGCCGAGCCGGGAGGTCCGGGGGAGTCGAGTCCCTCGGGCGCGGACACGGCGTCGGCGGGCAGGATGCCACTCCCTGCCGGTGAATCCGCCGAGGTGGGCGCCTGGCGCGCCGGGCAGACCTGGCTCGTCGACCAGCGGCCGGTCATCGAGCCGGGCGACGTGCAAGAGGCGAACGTCTGGCGAGTCACCCTCGTGCGTGCCGCGTCGTGCAGCCTGGCCACGGAAGCACCGACCATGCCACCGGCGCCGCCAGCTGAGCCGCCCGCCCTACCCGGGGAGCCAACCGCCGACCCGTCGCCCACACCTGGAGTCTCCTCGTTGACGGGTGCCACCCACCACTGCGTTCTCCTCATGATCGAGAACGCGGCGGCAAGTCCGGGCGTGCTGGACCTGGGCCGTGACGGACCGGTCCTGGTGACACCCGACGGTACTCGACTACCGGTCGCCGGCATGCGCATGGAGACAGACCCGTTCGCCATGGCCACGTGGGCGGGCCAGATGACCAGCGCATCCAACTGCTCGTTCTCGCCGCCGGACGCCCAGGGCCGCCAAGTTGCCGACTGCGCGATGGTGCTCGTGGCACGCTCGAACGGCACGACCTTCGAGGAGGCGCTGGCTGCGGTCGGTGCGGGGAAGACGATCGAGCTCGAGCTGGCGTTCGAGGCTCCGGGGGCCGCCGGCGATGCGGTCCTCGAGTGGCCCGGCGGGGTGCGCTTCGCGGCCGGGCCGTCTGCGATCGAAACGCCCGCGCCGTCCGCGGGGGCACCGCGACCGCCGACGGCTCCTCCGCCGCCGACTCCGGTGTCGATCGCCTCGCCGCTCCTGCCCTTGACGCCGATCCCGACGAGCACGATGCCCGCGGCCGGGTCGGGATCGACTTCCTTCTCCGGCTCTGGCGCCGCCCAGACCGAGATGCGCGACCTCGCCGGCGGCGACTACACCATGATCGTCGATCTTCGCCTGCCATCGGGCCAGTACAGCTGCCTCGCCATGGTCTGCCTGACGAACCCAATGGGGCAGGCCGTAGGGAGCGAGGTCTCATGCGCCATGGAGTACCTGACCGAGGACGATGGTGGCCCCAAGACGGTGACCCAGGAACTCCTCGGACTGAAGCCCGGCCCCTATTTCGTGAAGGGTCGCGCCGAGGATCCCTCGCTCGCCTGCGAGTGGACCGTGACCTTGAAGCCCCACTGAGATCGAGTTGCGGTGGCGTGTCATGTCGGCGGCGCGAATGTGGCCATTCCAAGCGCGATCAGCCATGGCCGGCTGCGCCGTCGGCTCCGATCTTTCGCCGGCCCGAGCGAGCTCCGACGGCGACCTTAGCGGTGGGCCCCCGCCACCGGGTCGAAGGCCACCCAGCGTCCCTCTCGGGCGGACGCCAGGACCGCCTCGACGAAGGCTACCCCTCGCGCGCCGTCGTCGAGCGTCGGATACCGGTGCTCGGACTCGCTCGGATCCGGCGGCGGGTCGCCCGCCGCGACGGCCGCGTAGAGCGGGCGCAGGAGATCGCGGAGCGCCTCGGCCCAGCCCTCCGGATGTCCGGCCGGCAGGGCCGGCGTGCCGGGGACGCTCACCGGCGGCCCGTCGGCCGGCCCTCGCGTCAGGAGCCGTGCCTCCTCGCGCGTCCGGACCCACAGGTGCTCGGGGTCCTCCTGCTCCCAGTCGATCGTGGCGCGCGAGCCGGCGAGCTCGAGGGTCAGGCCGTTCTTGCGCCCCGGGCTGACCTGGCTGATGACGCAGGCCCCGCGGGCGCCACCCTCGAAACGGACCAGGATCGTGGCGGCATCCTCGGAGTGGACGTCGACCTGCTCCGAGGGGCCCTGGCCTGACGAGAAGGTGGTCGCCCCGCCCAGGGGTCGCGAGCGGCGCGGCAGGAAAGTTGCCACGTCAGCCAGGACCGCCGAGATCCGCTCACCGGCGATGAACTCGGCCGTGTCGAACCAGTGCGAGCCGATGTCGGCAACCGCCCGCGAGGCACCCCCGATCTCCGGCTCGAGCCGCCAGTTGTAGTCGGTCGCCTCGGCGAGCCAGTCCTGGATGTAGCCGCCGTGGACGAGGCGGAGGTCCCCGAGCTCACCCGCCTGGATGGCCGCTCGGGCCCGCCGGACCATCGGGTAGCCTCGATAGGTCAGCGCGACTCCGGCATGAAGCCGCCGCTGCGCTGCGAGGCCCGCCAGCCGTCGAGCGTCGGCCCAGGTCGTGGCGATGGGCTTCTCCAGCACCAGGTGCTTGCCGGCCTCGAGGACAGCGGTCGCCAGCTCCACGTGCGTCCGGTTCGGCGTGCAGACGTGGACGACGTCGATGGATGGGTCGCCGAGGACCGCGCTGAGGTCCGTGGTCCCCAGCGTCACCCCGAGCGCCGCGGCGCGAATCGCGGTGCGACCGGCGTCCGAGCCGACGAGCGCCACGACATCCGCGTAGCCGCCCCGCCGGATGGCGTCGACATGGAAGGGCCCGACGAAGCCGGTCCCCACGACCGCGGCCCGCAGCCTTCTGCCGAGCGGTTCGGCGCCCACCGTCGGAGGAGCGTTTGGTCGAGAATCCGGCGCGCGGCTCACGTCCACGAGGCCTCGCGGAGCGGGGGCTCGCTGGGCATCACCGAACGCAGGGAGGCCACTCCCTTGTGGAAGCCTTCGTCGACCGACATCAGCGCGTCCTCGAGGGTCGATCGGCGAACAGGACGGTGAAGACGCCCAGCTTCATGCTCACCTTCTCGTATCGGCGCAGTGTCGACGCCTCGGACCGCGTCCCACCCTGGGTCTCCTCGGTGGCGCAGGGAGCAGGGTACGCCTCGCCGGGAGGCGCGACCGTCAGCCGGGCGCGAGGCCCAATCCCTCCAGGAACCGCATCTGCTCGATCCGGTGGTGGAGCTCGCCGGCCTCGTGGCCGTTGTAGGGCCAGACCCGGATCTCCTTGGGCCCCCCGTAGTGGTTGTAGGCGGCGAAGACGGTGGAGGGCGGGCAGATGTCGTCCATCAGCCCGACCGCGAAGAGCGCGGGGATCCTGCTCCGCGCTGCGAAGTTGATCCCATCGACATACGAGAGGGTTCGAAACACGCGCGCCTCGTCACTGCGGTGGATGGACAGGTACTGCCGCAACTCGCCGTAGGGCATGGTGTCCACGAGCTCGAGGGCGCGCCCGATGTCGCACAGGAAGGGGACGTTGATGAGGGCCGCCGAAGCCGACGGCTCGAGGGCGCTCACGGCGAGCGCAATCCCGCCGCCCTGGCTGCCGCCGACGACGATGGTCCGAGCGGCGTCGACCGCGGGATGGTCGCGGGCGGCCTCCACGCGCGAGCACGGCGTCGGTGAAGACGCGCCGGTAGTAGTAGGTGGTGGGTTCGAGGATCCCGCGCGTCACGAACCCCGGATGATGGGGATTGGACCCGTCGGGCTCTGGATCGGGCGTGTCGCCGGGTAGCCAAGCGCTGCCCTGCCCGCGGGTGTCCATCACCAGCTGGGCGTAACCGGCGGACGGCCACAGCGTCCAGTTGAAGGCGAAGCCGCGGCCACCCCCGTAGCCAACGTACTCCACCACCAGCGGCAGCGGGCCCAGTCGATGTCGTGGCAGGAGCAGCCAGCCCTTGACCGGCTGGCCGCCGTACCCACTGAACGTGACGTCGAACGTGTCGAGTGTTCGGAGCCCGGCGTCGACCGGCTCGAACAGGGTACGAGTCCGGCGCGCCCGCGCGTCCGCCAGGGTGGCCTGCCAGAAGGCGTCGAAGTCCGGGGGCTCATGGCGCTCGGGGCGATAGACCGCGAGTTCCTCCAGGGGAAGATCGAAGCGCGACACGGTACCTCCTGGGCGCCCGCCTGCCCCGAGGGGTTCTCGCGGGCTGTGCCCCTGTGGTGGTGAGCTGGTCAGGAATGCCGATGTCCCTCGACCTGGCGGGCCTCGATTCGGGCGCGGACGACGTCGGCGCCATCATGCCGGACGAGCCGGATGGCCCAACTCTCGGGCGTCCGCCACGCCACGGCTTCGATCGCGTCGCCGATCGTCACCGGCAAGAGGTACTCCAGCCGGGTGCATCGTGGGCGGCTCCCGAGGTCCTCGCCACCGCCGGCGGCGGGCACGGCTTCCTCCACGAAGTCGACGTAGACGCCGTTGTTGACGTGATCCATCCGGTCGAGGTCGGGGGCCGAACGAGAATTGGATGCCGTGGCGCGCCCGGGGGCGGCTCCAGGGCACCGAGGCGGCGGGCCACGAAGGTCGGCGCCCACCGTCGGGAAGAAGCGGGCCAGCTCGGCGGGGATCCGGGTCGGCGCGCCACGGGCCGACGAGCGGACCGTGCCATCAGCGGTGGCTTCGTCGAAGCGCACCCGATAGGGAGTCACGAGACCCCCTTCGAGTTGGCGCACGCCGGCCGTGGCGCTCCGGGTCTGGCCATCAGTGCCGCAGGGCCAGCCTGTCGAGCGTCTCCAGGCTCGCCAGGCTCGTCTCCCCGTGAGGGGCGGTCGCCCGCTCGAGCCGGATCTCGCAGCTCAGGGAGGCATCGAACACGACCAGCCCAACGCGAACGGGAAGCTCCTCATCGGCAGCGTGGGCGCGGGCATCGTCGAGCTGGTAGAGGACGTCCGCGTCGATGCCCCGCGCGCCCCACTTGCAGTCCCAGATCTCCTCGGCGCCGGGGCTCTCGACGGTCACGTCGTAGGGGTGGATCTCGGTGGGCACGCCGTCGAACAGGACGCGCCGCTCGCGGCGCACGGCGGCCGCCCGCCGGCCCAGGAGCCGGGCGGTCAGCTCTTCGACGACGGCCCCGCGATAGCTGCTGCGGGCCTGATCACCCTTGGCCGCGACGTCCAGGGAGGCCGCCAGGATCGCCTCCGACCCGTCGCGCAGCGTCGGGTCGGCGAAGAGGATGGGGAACATCACCCGCCAGACGGCCGAATCCGTGCGCTCGCCGTTCATGACTGCCCGGGCCAGCAGCCGCTGCTCCGGTCGAGCGTCGGCCAGCAGGGCCCCCAGACGGGCCACCAGCGGATCGGCCTGGATCGCCTGGTAGACCACGGCCCGCCCGTCGCGCGCGGCGTCCTGGAATCTCATTGCGGCTGGCCGAAGAACGGTCGCCCGATCGCCAGGGCTACGACGTTGGGGAACGTGGATAGCCAGTCGATGGCGCGGTGCGGGTCGGAGATGCCGGCGATCTCGTCGGCTGCGGCGACGAGCGCGGCAGCGACCGAGGGTGCGATCGGCGCGTCGCCGTCCGCAGCGGCCAGACGTTCAAGGCGGCCTCGATAGGCGGTGACGAGGTCGTTGACGTAGAGCCACTCGTCCTCGACCTCCTCGGCTACCCCGGTCAGACGAGCGTAGGCGTCGAGGGCGAGATCGATCGCGCCACGCAGCGAGGGCGGGGCGGGGTCGGCATCCTGCATCTCCGACAGCGTAGCTTCAACCCGCGGCCGGTGCGGTGACCTCACGGCAGGGGGCCGCCGCCGCGGGTGGCCGGACCGGGCTCAGGAGACTCGGCGCTCGGCCAGGGGATCGCGTTCCATGATGGTTCTCACCACCCGCTCATGGAGCTGGGCGAGAGTCCGGCGGGCCTCCTCGTTCCAGGCCGCGGAGTATGCGACCGCCGCCGCGCGCCGCAGCGCGGCAGCCTCGTTCCATCCACCCCGATGCTCGAGCTCGCCGATGGCGTCGAGGAGGGCGCGGTAGGCGCGAGGCAAGGCCTCGGCCACGGAGATATCCGTGTCCATCATCGATCAGGGTCGTCGGGGACGCCGCCGGGCGAAATGACCCGAAGGTCCGGGGCCTCCCGAGGGGTGCGCGCCGGGGCCGTCAGTCGCCCGAGTGACCGAGCGAGCGGATCGCGAACGAGTCGAACTTCTCGCTTGCGGGGCCCCAGGCCGCGTCGACGCGCTCGACGTCGGCGCCGAAGGGACCCTGCTCAAGCGCCTCGAGGAGCTCGCCGAGCACGCGCCCGGCCCCCTCTGCAACGCACCGAACGGTTCCGTCGGGCGCATTGGCGATCCAGCCGACGAGTCCGAGGCGGGCCGCGCAGGCGGCCGCGAAGTAGCGGTAGCCAACGCCCTGCACTCTCCCGTGCACGGTCGCCTCCAGCCGAGCTCGGGTGGGTTCGGACGGCCCGTCCCAGCTCCTCACGCCGCGGCCACCGGGCTCGGCCAGGCCAGAACGAGCACGTCGATGGCCAGTTCGGGGTTGGCGTTGCGATCGATGAGCCCCGCCACCTCCTCCAGGCGCGCCAGGAAACGGGCCAGGTCCCGTGCCGAGAGCGATCGCGCCGGGGCCTCGAGCTCCTCGAGGAGCTCGAGATCGCGCAGCTCGGCGCGGCCACCGAGCGCTGCCACCGTGAGGTCGCGGGCAAGATCCCGCCAGATCTCGAGGAGCGCCTGGGCTGCGCGGCGCCGCTCTGCCGGCCGAACGCGAGCCCCCTCGCCCTCCGCTCCCGTGCCGGCCTCGCCGGGCTCGTCCCCGTCTGGCGCCTGACCGGCCGGGGGACCGGGGCGAGCCGCGGGACCCGGTCGGATCCGGCCCCGGCTGGCCGGATCCGACCGCCGGGGGCGGGGTCCCGCCGGCGCCTCGGCGATCCCTTCCGGACCGCTGGCGGCGGCGATCGCCTCGTCGAAATCACGAGCTCGGGCCAGGAGCTCGACGGCCGCTGGCAGTCTCCGTCCAGGTCGCGCTCCGAGCAGGTCGAGGAGGCTGCGCGTGATCTCGTCACGAGCCTGGACGGCGCCTGGTGCTACCGCCAGCGCCGCTGCCAGGCCCGGACGGCCGCCCGACATGTGGCTGAGCCGAGCTGCCCGCGGAGGATCCGCCAGCCCCTGCTCGAGCAGGATCTGCTCGACGACACGCGTCGCGACCGGCCCGAGCCGCAGCCGGGCGCATCGTGAGCGGACGGTCGGCAGCAGGTGGTCCTCTTCATCGGCGCAGAGCAGGAGGAAGACGCCAGGGGGCGGCTCCTCCAGCGTCTTGAGCAGCGCGTTCTGGGCATCCTCGTTCATCCGGTGGGCGGCCTCGATCACGGCGACGCGCACGGGGCCTTCCAAGGGCAGCAGGGCGAGCTCCTCGACGAGGTCCCTGACGCCCCGGACCTCCGGCTGACCCGAGCTCCTGCCGATCCTGATCTGGCCGCCCGGACCTTCCGGAGCGAGCCGATGGAGGTCGGGATGCGTCCCGGAGTCGACGTGTCGGCAGGCTCGACAGGCCCGGCAGGGCCGCTCGAGCCGATCGGTGGCCTCGCACAGCAACCCGGCCACGAGGTCGAGGGCCAACGTGGTCTTGCCGACCGACGCCGGCCCCACGATCAAGATCGCGTGCGGCACGCGCCCCTCGGCGATCCACGCGGCGGCGGTCGAGAGGGCGATCGGCTGGCCGCGCGTCCGCGCTCGCTCGAGACTCACCGGAGTCCCGCCCTCCCGCGAAGCACCAGCCGGCTACGTGCCCGCTTTCGGCGTTCGGGCCCGGGCTGGCCGCCGCTTCGGGCTGGGAGCCTCGGTGCCCGAGGTCACCCCGTCCCCGCTCGATCCAGCCTTCGGCTGAGCCTGGGCGGCAGTCGATGCGCGGGCGGCGCGGCGCCGCGGAGACGCAGCCGGTGCTCCTGCGCCAGTCCCGGTCCCGGACGTCGGCACGCCGGATCCTGGCTCGGTCGCGGGAGAGCCGGCGCCCGGAGCGGCGCTGCCGGCTCTCGATCGCCGCGGTCTGGCGGCCGGGGTGACGGGGGTCGGCGGTGGCGCCACCTCCCTCGGGGCACCTGCGGTCGCTGTCCTCGCTCGTGGCGCCCGCCGCTTTGGGGCCCCGCTCACCGGAAGCTCCCTCGCTCCCGGCACAGCCGTCTCGGTGACAAGCGTGGCTGGCGCGAGCGGGGTCGCTTTCGGTGTCCGTCCCCGACGGGACCTCGGCGCCGCGGAGGCGGCAACGTCGGCAGCAGTCGGCTGAACGACGGGTGATGGCGGGGCGGCGCCGGTGGCATCCGACGTGGCCGCCGTGGCCTGGTCGGTCCCAACGGTCCGCCGCGGCCCACCTGATCGAGCGTCACGGGCCCCGCCACGGACCTCGCGGCCCGGGCGGCTCGGTGCCGCGTCACCGGCTGGCCGGCCCAGCTTGCCGGCGAGTTGGGCCCGGAGGAGCTCCTCGATCTCGGGCGGAACCTCGCTCCACGGCTCACTCGACCTGGCCGGCTGCCGTTCAGCCCGCTCCGGGCGCGGCTGACCACCGGCCGGGCGATCGAATCGGCGGCCGCCCTCTCCGGGCCGGGCCGGGCCCTGGACGCGGGGTGCCTCCGGATAGCGGTTCACACCGCCGCCCCGCCCGTACCGCTCACGATCGACGGCGCTGGCGTAGGACGAGGGGCGGCCGCCCCGCCCGCGACCAACCGGGGCACCACGCCCGCGGTTCCGGCCCTGGCGCCGCTCGGCCAGCAGGTACTCGGGGATCTCGGGCTCGTCGAGCTCCTCCTCGTCGACGGGCAGGCTGGAGACCGGCCCGCTCGGCACCCCGATCTGACTGTCCCAGATCGACCCGAAGGCGGTCGGCCGGACCGGAGCGGGCGCCAGGATCGCCTCCTCGTCGCGCTCGTCGCCGGCGGCAATCGCCTCGCTCGCTGGATGTTCCTCGCCGGGCTGCTCGTCGGCGCGGCCCCGGCCGCGACCGCGGCCACGCCCGCCCCTGCGGCGGCGACGGCGGCGGCCTTCCTCGGTGGCCAGCGTGGACTCGTCGGGGGCCTCGGTCGCTTCGGTCGCTTCGGTCGCCGTCATGTCGACCGCGGGCTCCTCCTCGACCGGCTCCTCGGGTGCCGGCTCTGCGGCCTTCGCCAGCCGCTCGCCCGGCAGGGCCACGAGCCCACCGGCCCGGGCTCGGGACCGGGTTCGTGCCTCGGGCTGTCCGGACGTCGCGACGGCGAGCGGCTCGGGCTCGGCGGTTCGGCCGCGACCACGGGCGCGGCCTCGTCCCCGGCCGCTCCCCTCGGTCTGCTTTTCGGGGACCTGGGTCATGGAGAGATCGTCTTCGTCGCCGGCGACGCGGCGCCCGGAGCGGGAGGAGCCCTTGTCGACCTTGGCGAGCGCGGTGATGTCGGTGAACTGGTCGGCCACGTCGATCAGGTCCGAACTGGTGTTGCCACGGAAGCTGATCACCTCGACCCGGACGCCCATCTCCTGGACCGCACGGATGGCCGGCGCGAAGTCGCCATCGCCGCTCACGACGATGGCGATGTCCAGGTTCCGGGCCGTCTTCATCATGTCGATGACCAGCTCGATGTCGAGGTTGGCCTTGACCTTGCCGTCACCGTACTTCCGGATGTCCTTGCTCACGACGCGATAGCCGTGGCGAGCGAGGAAGCTGTGGAAGTTGCGCTGGTTCTCGTTGTCGGGATCGAGCCCGGTGTAGGCGTAAGCGCGGACGAGATCCCGCCCGGCGCTGGCCGACCTGAGGAGCGTGACATAGTCGATGTCCACGCCGGCCGCCTTGGCCGCGTAGAAGACGTTCGCCACGTCCACGAAGACGGCGACGTTCTTGCCCAACGAATGACTCCTTGATGTCGTTCTCTGTGCGTCCGTGGTCTTCCGGACGTGGTTCTGGCGCCGCCTTACGGGCGCCGACGCTCAGGTTCGGGTCCCGACGCCCATCCGCGCGCCGACGGCGCGCTCGATGCGCGGACCCGCGCTGGTGAAACCGTGACGTGCCCAGCGTGCCCGCCAAGCCGGGTCGTCCGGCAGCTCGGCCTCCACGACCGAGCAGCCCTTGTTGACCGCCGACCGGATCACCTCGCCGATGAGCGCGTCCATCACGCCCCCGGCGTCATGATCGGGGCCGACGACGAGGACGTCCACCACCCCAACGTACCCGCCGGCCGGAACCGAGGGGCGAAGGGAGAGGACGGCCCAGCCGGCGAGCTGTCGCCGTTGTTCGGCGACGACAACGCTGGCCTGGGGCATCGAGACCAGCTGGCGGAGGAGATCGGCCGCACGAATTGCGCCGGACTGCCCGGCGACGCCGGGCGCCCCGGCGTCAAGCGCAACGAGGCGCTCGACGTCCGTGATACGCGCTGGACGGACCTGGTACTCCACTCGGGCGGCTCGAACCTCAGCGAGGTGGCGATCGTTCCCCGGTTGCGAAACCAGGTCGGACCCGACCGGGGACCGGCGAGAGCGCGCCGCACCGGGTGGCGAGCGTGAATCCGCTCGACAGCCACGCCCGGGGCGCTCGACGTCCGGTATTTGCATTCGGATCGCCGCCGCCTATCATACGGCACAGTCCGGGGGACGGCATCGGTCCGGGGGTCGGCCATTCCGTCACCACGGGGCCACGCGCGCCGGCGGGCGCACGTACCGATGTGTGGCGGGTCGCCTCGCCATCTCACCGACCGGCGTATCCAGGAGGAGTTGCCGCAGCCAGTCGGTCACCAGCGGACGGCCCTGTCGCCGCGCCTTGTGGCGCGCGCTTACCCGAATGGAGGAGGAGTCCATGCGTTTCACCCGGTTCGGCGCACTCGTCGCGGGCGCGGCGATCATCTTTGCCGCCTGCTCCAGCAGCAGTGGCACGGCCGCACCGAGCGGCGGCGGCGGCGAGAAAGGCACGCTGAAGGTCGGCGTGACGCTGCCGCTGTCCGGCGGCTCTGCCGCGGACGGCCAGCCAACCCTCAAGGGCGCACAGCTTGCCGTCGACCAGGCCAACGAGAAGGGCGGCATCGGCGGCTACAAGCTCGAACTGATGCCCCTCGACCACGCCGTCAACGGCAAGTACAACGAGCAGCAGGGCGCCCAGGACATGCAGACCTTCGTCGCTGATGCGGCGGTCATCGGCGTGGTGGGCCCTTACAACTCGGCGGTCGGCAAGGTCCAGATCCCGATCAGCAACGACGCCGGCCTGCTCCAGTGCAGCCCGGCCAACACCAACCAAGCGCTGACCAAGCCGGAGTACGGCGCGCTCGACTACCGCAAGAACTTCCCGACTCGGATCAACTACATCCGGGTCGCCACTACGGACGATGTCCAGGGGCCGGCGATGTCGGTCTACGCCTTCAAGACTCTCGGCCTCAAGAACCTCCTGATCGTCGATGACGTGACCACCTTCGGGAAGGGGGTCGCGGACACCTTCCAGGCGAGTTGGGTGGCGCTGGGCGGCAAGGTTGCCGATCGGGTCGGCGCAGGAGCCGACACGACCGACTTCAACGGCATCATCACCGCCGCCAAGCCGAAGAACCCCGACGGCGTCTACTACGGCGGGGTGGTCACCTCTGGGGCCGGCCTGCTCCTCAAGCAGCTCCGCCAGCAGGGCCTGACCATCCCCTTCATGGGCCCGGACGGCATCGTCAATGGGTCGGGCGCCGATGAGGGCGCGCTGATCAAGATCGCCGGGGCCGAGGCGTCGGCGAACTCGTACGGGACCATCGCCGCCATCGGCGATTTCCCGGCCAAGAAGGACTTCGACTCAGCCTTCACCGAGCACTTCAAGAACGACGCCGAGTTCAAGACTCCGGGCGCCTACAGCGGTCCCGCCTACGCCTGCGCGACGGTCGTCCTCGATTCGCTCGCCGCGTTCCTCAAGGACAACCCGAGTGCGGACCAGAAGGGGATCAGGGAGGGCGTCCGCGCCTACGCGAGCGACCCGTCCCACTCCTTCGACACCGTCCTCGGCAAGACGTCCTTCGACGCCAACGGCGACAACACCCAGAAGTTCATCTCGTTCTACGTCACCGATCCGGCCGCCAAGGGCGGGGTGGGTGACTGGGTGTTCAAGGAGCAGCAGGACTTCGCCGCTCAGTAGGTCCCGACCAGCTCGAAGACCGGAGGGTGTCTCACCCTCCGGTCTTCCCACCCGATCGGCTCGGGCCCGAGCCCGGAGGCGGCATGACGGCCACAGTCACCAGCGCCCAGAGCAACATCATCGGTAGCTTCGTTCAACGTGGCCTCGGCCCCTACGCCTTCATGCTCGGGCTGTCGGTCGTCGTCTTCTTCCTGATCGGGCCCGACCAGTTCGTGATCGCGCTCACCGCCGGCGCGATCTACGCCCTCGTGGCCCTCGGCTACACGATGGTCTACGGGATCATCGAGCTGATCAACTTCGCCCACGGCGACGTCTTCATGGTCGGCGCGTTCGTTTCCATGTTCTTCCTGACCAGCCTCGTCGGCGAGAATCCGAAAGACCTTGGTGTGCCGACGACAGTCGGCCTCATCGTAGCCAGCTTCCTGGTGACGATGCTGGTCATGGGCGTGCTGGGCGTCCTCATCGAGCGCTTCGCCTACCGGCCGCTGCGGAACGCACCGCGCCTGGCCCCCCTGATCACGGCCATCGGCGTGTCGTTCATCCTGCAGAACGCGGTCCAGATCTGGCAGGGTCCGTCGCCTGTCAATACGCCCCAGCTGATCGAGCCGACCGCCCGGATCGACATCCTGGGGGTGAGCGTCGGCCTGGTTAACATCTTCATCATCGTGGTCGCCATCGCCCTGATGATCGGCCTCCAGCTGTTCGTCAGCCGAACCCGCCTGGGCCGGGCGATGCGCTCGACTGCCCAGGACCGCGAGGCCGCCCAGCTGATGGGCGTGGACATCAACCGGACGATCGCCCTCACCTTCTTCATCGGCTCGGCGCTGGCCGGCGCGGCGGGCGTCGTCCAGGGCTTCTACTTCGGCAACATCCAGTTCAACCTGGGGTTCCAGGCCGGCCTGAAGGCCTTCACGGCGGCCGTGCTCGGCGGGATCGGCAACATCGCCGGCGCAGCGCTCGGGGGCTTCGTCATCGGCTTCGTGGAGACCACGGCGGCAGCGAAGGGCCTGTTCGTCTGGGGCCAGGCCGCGGTGTTCGGGGTGCTCATCATCACCCTCGTCTTCCGGCCGTCGGGGCTGCTCGGCCAGCAGCTCGGGGAACGGACATGAGCGCAGTGAACGACCTCCCGGTCCGAGCGCAGCAGAAGGGGCCGGGCTTCCGCAGCCGGCTGGCCGACCTTGCCGGCCGCCATCGCTCGACCTCCGTCGTCGTCGGGATGGCCTTCGTGGCCACTGGGATGCCGCTCCTCGTGCTGATCCCACCGTTCAACAGCTTCAGCGGCCAGACGATCTGGATGGACGGCTTCACGATCGCCGGCATCTACGTCCTGCTGGCGCTCGGCCTGAACATCGTGGTGGGCCTGTCGGGCTTGCTCGACCTCGGCTATGCGGCCTTCTTCGCCATCGGGTCGTACACGTTCGCCTTCGCGGCGTCGCCCTTCACCCACAACGACTTCCCGTTCTGGCCGATGCTCCTCGTCGGGGCCCTGATGGCGGCCACCTTCGGCATCCTCCTGGGCGCACCGACGCTGAGACTGCGGGGCGACTACCTGGCGATCGTGACGCTCGGCTTCGGCGAGATCGTGCCGATCGTCATCCTCAACTCGAGCAAGTACACCGACGGCCCCAACGGGATCGGGGGGATCTCGCCTCCCCGCCTGTTCGACTTCACGTTCCCCACGACGGGCAACCCCTGGCCCTTCTACCTGACGATGATCGGGCTCATCACCCTGTCGATGATCCTGATCTACCGGCTCCAGGACTCTCGCCTGGGGCGGGCCTGGATGGCCATCCGCGAGGACGAGCTGGCCGCCGCCGCGAACGGCGTGAACACCGTGGTCACCAAGCTCCTGGCGTTCGCCCTCGGGGCGTCGACCGCCGGCCTAGCCGGCGTGTTCCTGGCCAGCAAGCTGCAGACCGTCACCCCGAACCTATTCCGATTCGACGTCTCCTTCACCGTGCTGGCGATGGTGGTGCTGGGCGGGATGGGCAACATCTGGGGGGTCGCGATCGGGGCGTTCGTGATCTTCGAGATCCAGAGCGTCTTCCTGAAACAGCTGAACATCTTCTTCAACACGGTCCACGTCCCGGTCCTGAGCGACATCGACTTCCTGCAGTACCAGTTCCTGCTCTATGGGATCGCGCTGGTGGCCATGATGCTGCTCCGCCCGGAGGGTCTCTTCCCAAGTCGGCGCCGGCGGCGCGAGCTGCACACCGAGGAGGACGCCGAGTTCGGCGAGGTGGGCGACGCGATGGGAGCGGCGCCCGAATGAGCGCCGAGCAGGCCGTGCCCACAGCGGAATCCGGCCCCCGCACGATGGCCGACGCGAGCGACGCCGGCGCCGAGCAGGAGATCATCCTCCGGGCCCGCGCCGTCACCAAGCGCTTCGGGGGCCTCCTCGCGGTGCGCGACGTCGATCTCGAGATTCCCCGCGGCGGGATCGTCAGCATCATCGGTCCCAACGGCGCGGGCAAGACCACCTTCTTCAACGTCGTCGCCGGCATCATCGACCCGACCGCGGGATCGGTCGACTTCAAGGGCCGGCCGCTCATCACCAAGCCCCAGCGGGCCTGGCTCGAGCCCATCCTGTGGGTCCTGCCCTCGGTCCTCGTGCTTGCCCTCGCCCTCCTGCTCGGCGTTGAGGGTCGCGGCGAGGCAGCCATCGCGGTCGTCGGGATCGTAGCGCTCGCATTCCTGCTGGCGATGCTGCTCCTGGCGATCATCCGGCCAGCCCGGTACCAGCGATTCCTCAGCCGGATCGGCATCGTCCGGAGCGCCCGCCCCAATGATGTCGTGACAGCGGGGATCGGACGCACGTTCCAGAACATCCGGCTCTTCAAGAACATGTCGGTCGTGGAGAACGTGCTCGTGGGCATGCACATCAAGCTGCGCTCCAACCTGGTCGACCACCTCGCCTCCACGGGCCGACAGCGGCAGGAGGAGCGGGCGGCGGCCAAGCGCGCCACGGAGCTGCTTCGCCTGGTCGGTCTCCGGGGATGGGACGACGAGCTGGCCAAGAATCTGCCCTACGGTGATCAGCGCCGTCTCGAGCTCGCCCGCGCCCTTGGCAGCGACCCCGCGCTCGTGCTGCTCGACGAGCCGACCGCCGGGATGAACCCCCGCGAGACGAGCGACATGATGGCCCTCATCTCGAGGCTGCGGCGTGACCTGGGCCTCTCCATCCTGCTGATCGAGCACGACATGCGGGTGGTCATGGGCATCAGCGACCGGATCATCGTCCTCGACCATGGCGAGCGGATCTCGGAGGGCACCCCGGACGAGGTGCGGCGGGATCCGCGGGTCATCGAGGCCTACCTCGGAAAGCCCGCGGCATGACCGACCAGCCCGCCATCGCAGCTTCGACGACCGACCAGTCCGCGTCTGGGCTCGGGGCGCCCGGGTCGAACGGCCAGCACGGCCATCACGTGGGCGAGGTGCTCCTGCGGCTCGAGGAAGTACATGCTTTCTACGGCCACATCGAGGCGCTCCAGGGGATCTCGCTGGAGATCCGCCGCGACGAGATCGTGACCCTCATCGGCGCCAACGGGGCCGGCAAGACGACGACCCTGAAGACGATCAGCGGCCTCCTCCATCCACGGCAGGGGAGCGTCCACTTCGAAGGGCGCGACATCTCGCACACCCCGCCGCACCGGCTCGTCCAGGACGGCGTCAGCCACGCACCCGAGGGTCGCCGCATCTTCTCGCGCCTGACCGTGCTCGAGAACCTCCAGATGGGCGGCTACACGCGCAAGCCGGCTGAGATCCGGGAAGACCTCGAGCGCGTCTTCACCCTCTTCCCGCAGCTCCAGGAGCGTGCCAGCCAGCGCGGCGGGACGCTCTCGGGCGGCGAGCAGCAGATGCTCGCCATCGGCCGCGCCCTGATGTGCCGTCCGCGGGTGCTCCTCCTCGACGAGCCGTCGCTCGGCCTCTCGCCGATCCTGGTCCAGCAGATCTTCGCGATCATCCGCGACATCAACGCCCAGGGGACCACGATCCTGCTCGTGGAGCAGAACGCGCTCCAGGCCCTCAACGTGGCGGATCGCGGCTACGTTCTCCAGACCGGGCACGTGGTCCTGGCGGGAACGGCCCACGAGCTGCGCGAGAATGAGATGGTCCGCAAGGCGTATCTCGGCGAGATCTAGGAGCCTCGCCCGGCCGAGGATCGAGGCATCGGATGGTGGACCGCGACGACACGAGGTACTCGGCGGGCAAGCCGCACGACACGGTCCCGGTCGTTCGCTCCGGGGGCGCCGATCGACGCTTCTCGGTGGGCATCGGCCTGGTGCTGGTGGCGGTCGGCCTGGCGGCGCTGAAGCCCTGGGGAGGGACGAGCCTGCCGGCCGACGTCGGCGTGGGTGGCATCCCGACGGCTCGGCCGGCGGCGGCCGGGGCCAGCCTCCTCGTCGAGACCCCGGCCCCGACGGCCAGGGCACTCGGCCTGGACGATCCCGGCGGCCAGTGCTTCCCGACGGGCTGGCGCCTGTTCACGCTCCAGGAGGACGTCGGGCGATCCCTCCGGAGCTGGATGAGCCTCGAGCCCAGCGGCGCGGCCGGCCCTCTGGATCGGGCCATCCCCTTCGTGCGCATCGTGGCAGACCATGTCTTCGCGGTCGGGTTCTGCGTTGGCGTGGGGCCCTCCGAGCTGAAGCCGATCTCCGCTGTCGGCGCCTGGTCCCTCCCGGAGTCAGGCCAGCCGGTCGCCCTCGAGCTGCAGCCTCTCATTGCCTACATCCCATCGAGGCCCGACGCCGGCGCGGTCTATCGCCCGCCAGGGTCGGCGGCGAGCGAGGACGAGTGGCCGGCCGGCCGTTACATCTTCGTCGTCCGCTACGGTGGGTCTCCCGAGGACGACGCCTGGTTCGGCCTCGAGATCGTCCATTTCGAGCCTTCGCAGCCCGCGCCCCAGCCCGAATCGAGCGCCCCGGCTCCGCGGCCGCGGAACGCCGCACCCTAGACCGGTGCCCACCCGCCGGACGATCCAGGTTCTCGACATGCACACCGGAGGGGAGCCCCTCCGGCTCGTCACGGCCGGCTACCCGCCCCTGCCGAGCCTGCCGATCCTCGAGCGGCGTCGCTGGATCCGCGAGCACGCCGACCACGTCCGCCGGATCGTCTGCTACGAGCCGCGTGGCCACCGCGACATGTATGGGGCGGTCCTGCTGCCGCCCTTCCGCGACGACGCCGACGTGGCCGTCCTGTTCATGCACAACCAGGGCTACAGCACGATGTGCGGTCATGGCATCGTGGCCCTGGGGACCGCGCTCGTCGAGGAAGGGCTGTTCCCGGCGGTGATGCCCGAGACGACGATTCGCTTCGAGGCGCCGGCAGGGCTCGTCACGGCCCGGGTCGCCGTCGAGGCTGGCCCGGCCGGCGAGCCGCGGGTCCGCCAGGTGCGATTCGAGAACGTTCCCTCATACCTCGCCGCGCGGGACCTGGCCATCGCGCCGGACGGCATCGCCCTGGCCGGTCCGGCGGCACAGCGCGGCGCGCTGAGCGTGGATCTCGCCTTCGGGGGCGCCTACTACGGGATCGTCGACGCTGCCGAGCTCGGCCTACGGGTAGTCCCCGCCCAGGTCGAGGTGCTCACTCGCGCCGGGGCCGCGATCACCGAGCTGCTCCGCCGGGACCACACCCCCCGGCACCCCTTCGAAGCCGATCTGGGCTTCGTCTACGGGACGATCATCGTCGACCGCGACCCTGCCAGCGCCCCGGACGGCCGGGCCCGTGACGCGGACGTCCGCAACGTCACCGTGTTCGCGGAGGCGGAGCTCGACCGCTCGCCCTGCGGGACCGGCACGAGCTGCCTCCTCGCCCGGGCCGTCGCTCGCGAAGGCCTGGCTGTCGGCGGGGTCCTTCGCAATGCCAGCATCACGGGGGCCATCTTCGAGGGCCGCGTGGAGCGCCTGACCAGGCTGGGATCCCACGAAGCAATCGTGCCGAGCATCGCCGGGAGCGCGTACGTCAGCGGTTCGGCCACGTTCGTGGTTGATCCCCGGGATCCCCTCGGCGAGGGCTTCCTCCTCCGGTAGGGTGCCCGAAACCGGGAAGAGCCACGCGGAGACCCCAAGCGGGCCCACCGAGCCCGCCCGTCGGTCAGTAGGGAGCGCTCAGGCGTTGGGTGCGGATCTCGCCTGCCGCGACCGCCAGACCCAGCAGGCCCGCCCCGGTGAGCCAGAGCCCGGGGGCCCGGTCGGGCATCCCCAGGGCACCGTCGCTCGCGAGCACCGCCAGACGGATGACGAAGGCCCCGGCGCCGACGACCACGAGGGCGGCGTATGACACCCAGCGGTCGAGGCCCACGGGGCGGTCGCCGGCGGCGTACGGAAGGGCGACCAGGGCCAGTGTCGCGAGGCCGACGAGGAAGACGACGATACCGGGGCCCTCGAACGCATTGCCCGAGATCGCCGGAATGCCGTCCGCCCCACCGAGTGTCCACCACGGCGGCACGCAACCCACCACGATCACGACGGCCGAGATCGCCGCGATCCAGCGCCCGCGACCGACCGGCCGGCGATGGACGGTCATCGCGATCAGGCCGAGTAGACCTCGGGGCGCAGGACGCCCACGAAGCGGAGGTTCCGATAGTGCTCGCCGTAGTCGAGGCCGTAGCCGACCACGAACTGATCGGGGATGGTGAATCCGATGTAGTCGACCGGGATCTCGACGAGGCGTCGCGCCGGCTTGTCGAGGAGGGTGCAGATGCGCAGCGAGCGGGGATTCTTGCCGCGCAGGTAGCGGAGCAGGTAGTTGAGCGTGAGCCCCGTATCGATGATGTCCTCTACGAGCAGGACGTCGCGATCCTCGATGCTCGAGCTGAGGTCCTTGATGATCCGCACCAGGCCCGACGACTCGGTCATGGCGCCCCCATATGAGGAGACCTCCATCAGGTCCACCGTCACCGGCACCCCGATCTCCCGCATCAAATCGGCCATGAAGGGCAGCGAGCCCTTGAGGACGCTGACGAGGGTGAGCTCGTGATCCTCGTAGTCACGGGTGATTCGAGCGCCGAGCTCAGCGACCTTGGCGGCGATCTGCTCCTCGCTGATCAGGATCTCCGCAACGTCCTCTCGGAGGTTGGTCGGGGGTTTGGTCATCCGTTCCTCGCGGTCTCGAACGTGCTACGCCGCGATCGCCGATGGCTGACGCGCCGTCCCACCGGTTCCCCAGCGGGGTCGGCCGGGGGATCGGCCAAGGCGGGCGGGCGGGCGACTTCTGGCGACACCGGCGGCGGAGCCGACTCGGCTGGCAGAGCCGACTCGGCTGGCAACTCGGCTTCGGCTGGCGCACTTCGCGGCGGGGTGGCCTGGCCGACCGTCCCCGACAGCTCGTCGACGAGGCCGAGCTTGCCGTACTTGAGCATCAGTGCCCGGAAGTCGCGGGCGTAGAAGAGCTTGATCCGCACGTCCGGGTACAGCTCGCGCAGACGGCGCAGCTTGCGGTTCTTCTTGCGGACGAGCGACTGCTTGAGCGTGGTGATCTCCACGTGGAGATCGAGGTCGGGCAGATAGAAGTCCGGTGCGAAGCTCTCGAGCACGGTGCCGTCCGCGCTCCAGAGGATGGGGAAGAGATGCGGTTCGTACTCCCAGCGGACCTCGTAGTAGTCGAGGATCCGGGCCAGCTCGGCCTCGCTCGCATGGGCGAACCGCGGAGTCACCGCCACGGTCCGTGGTCGTAACGATCCATCGGCCTCAAGTCTAGCCGTTCGCGAGCAGGGACGGCAGTGCACGCCCAGGCCCAGCCGGATAGGCGCGTATCATCGAGCCGGCAGCCTGCTACAGGATGGATGGACCGATGCCCCTGTCCCGATCAGCCCAGACGACGGACGAGCCCGCCTCGGCAACGCCGATCCCCCGAGCCCACGACCACGCCCCGGGTCATTTCCGTCACTCGTACACCAAGGACAAGGCCACCCTCCTGCGCCGCCTCAGCCGGATCGAGGGTCAGGTACGTGGGATCTCGAGGATGATCGAGCGCGAGGAGTACTGCGTCGACATCCTCCAGCAGACGGCCGCGCTCCGAGCCGCGGTCGACGCCGTTTCGATCCTCGTCCTGGAGGACCACGTGCAGGGCTGCATCCGGACCGCGGCCGAACACGGCGACGCCGACCAGTACGTCGATGAGGTGCTCGACGTGGTGCGCCGGACCCTTGGTCGGCCCATCCGAACCGCCCGTCCAGGCTGAGCGGACGGTACCTTCGGGGGACCCGGTCGCGCCTTCGGGGGATATCCCGAGCGGGCCTGGGTGTTGACGATTCGCGCCAGGTGACACGGCGCACCAGCGCCGGCGAACGTAACGCCTTCGGTCCAAACTGTGAGTCCTCAATTGACCAAGGCCCCCAAGACCCGTCCGCAAGCCACGGGGCCGGAAACGCCACCGGTGCCGCTGGACCGCCGCCGGTCCGGCCGTGGGCGCGAGCCAGCAGCCCGCGACGAGCGAGGCGTCCTCGCCGCCGCGCTGGCGATCCTGGCGACTCCCTTGCCCGCAGAGACTCGGCTCGGAGATCTCCTTGCCCTCCTGGCGCGGAGCGTCGGAGCCATCCGCGCGGCGACCTTGACGCGTGGATCCGAGCGTTACCTGGCGGTCGGGCTCGGGGCACGGGAGGACCAGGCGGCCGGCTCGGCCCTCGGCGCCTGGCTCGACGTGAGCGCCCCAGGCACCCGAGCCGAGCGGGCCGCTGCCGCGCCGGCCCCGATCGCCTACGTCACGACCCGCGCCGCCCGGGCCGGGGTGAGTCGTCTCCGGCGACGGGCCGGCGGCCCGGCGTTCGCCCTGGTGTCACCCTCGAGGGCGGGATCGGTGCTGGGTTTCGAGCTCGCCGACCGAGCGGCCGCGGACCAAGTCGCCGAGCGGCTGCCCGAGGTGACCGCACACCACGCCGCCGTCGTGCTCGGATTGATCGCCCGGGAGGTCGCCGTCGAGCGCGAGCTCGCCGACCTGCGGGCCCGGGCGATCGAGCGGGAGCGCTACGTCTCGACCGTCGCCCATGAGCTCA
The DNA here is from genome assembly GCA_963712585.1 of uncultured Chloroflexia bacterium. Taxonomy (GTDB): domain Bacteria; phylum Chloroflexota; class Limnocylindria; order Limnocylindrales; family CSP1-4; genus CAVQIH01. The sequence continues at coordinate 260,675 of CAVQIH010000008.1, read as the reverse complement.
AGACGCCATTGACCGGCCTCGGTGGGTACGTCGACCTGTTGCTCGGCTCGCCCGCTCCCGAGCCGGCGGTGGTCAAGGAGTTCCTCGAGCGAAGCCGGCACATCGTGGCCTCGATGGCGGAGCTCGTCGACGACTTGCTGGAGTTGTCGCGGATCGAGGCGGGGACGCTGGAGCTCGCCGTCGGGCCCGTATCCCTGACCGAACTCGCCGAGCGGGCAATCGATCAGGTATCGCCGATCGCCCTGGAGCGTGGCATCGCCCTCCGGTCCTCGCTCCCGCCGCGGCTCCGGACCGCGCTGGGCGACCGACGACGGGTCGGCCAGGTGCTCATCAATCTGCTCGGCAACGCCCTCAAGTTCACTCCGCCGGAAGGTGCCGTCGAGGTCGCCGTCTGGTTCGACGGCGCCGCGGCCATCCTGGTCGTCCGCGACGACGGACCGGGGATCCCGGCGGAGAATCGCCCTCAGGTCTTCGAGCGTTTCTTCCGGCTCGATGCCCACCGCTCGGTCGCCGGAACGGGCCTCGGGCTGCCGATCGCCCGCGAGCTCGCTCGCGCGATGGGCGGCGACCTCGATGTGGCCTCGGTACCCGGACGGGGATCGAGCTTCGTCCTGGTCCTGCCCGGGCCATCCGACAGCGAGTGCCGGACCTGCGCCGGGGCACTCGAGCGCGCGCTCTACCTCGAGGCGTTCCGCCTTTCCGGCGCGAGCCGGTACGCGACCGGCGCCTGAGCCTGCTGGGCGGCGTCGACGAGGGGTGTCCCTGAGGTGGTTGCCTTTCCCCAGGGCCGGTGTCCGCGGGGGCATTTATCCACAATCGGAGGTCCGGGTCTCCAACTCGTGGATAACCGCGTTGACACACCCATCGACCCGCGCGTAGCGTCCCGTCCGCACACGAAGGCGGACAACGGACGGGTAACGCGGCTCGCGAGGGATCCGGGGAAACCCGGACCGCGAACCGGACGAGCTGCGGAAGACCGTCCCGCCCGCAGTGCGATCCCAGCGGCGTCGGGAGCGGCGCGCGGACGCCACGCGCTCGGAGCGAGGAGGAGCGCTTGACGCGGCCGCGCGAACCGCTCCCGACGCGTGTCACGGACCTGCCTATGCTGCCGCCCGGGTTCTATCGGACACTGGACGACGGGCTGGCGGTGCTGGGGCTCGACGAGATCCCGCCCTCGGTCCGGACCGCGCTGGCCGATCATGCGCGCCTGCTGCTGAGGTGGACGGCGGCGATCAACCTGACCGCGATCCGCGATCCGGTCGCGGTCGCGCGAGAGCACATCCTGGACAGCGTGGCGGCCCTCCCGCTCTTGCGAGCCCGGGGCATCGACCGACTGGTCGACCTCGGCAGCGGCCCTGGCTATCCGGGCCTCGCACTGGCGATCGCGCTTCCGGCTCGCCAGGCGCTCCTCGTCGACTCGATCCGCAAGAAGGCGGCGTTCCTCGAGGTCGCCGTCGGTGCAACCGGCATGGACGGCGTGGCAAGGGTGGCCGCGACCCGCGCCGAGACCCTCGCTCGTGGACCGGACCGCGGTGCCTGGCCGGCGGTGACGGCCCGGGCCCTGGCTAGCCTCGTCGAGCTCGTCGAGCTGGCCTTCCCGCTTCTCGCGCGTGGCGGAGTCCTCGTCTCGTGGAAGCGGATCCCGCTCGACGCCGAGCTCCGGGACGCCCGTCGGGCGCTCCCGGCGATGGGTGGCGGCCCACTCGAGATCCACCCGATCCCAGTTCCCGGCCTGGAGGACCATCGCCTGGTGGTGGCGACCAAGATCCGGGCAACGCCGACATCGCTCCCGCGCGACGCTGCGGCCCGGCGGCAGCGGCCTTTGCTACCCTGACCGCCCATGCGGGTTGCACTGCTCTCGGACATTCACGCCAACCTGGTCGCCCTCGAAGCGGCCCTGGTCGAGGCCGGTCCCGTCGACGCGATCTGGCACCTCGGCGACGTGGTGGGGTACGGGCCCCATCCGCGGGAGGTGGTCGCCCGGCTGCAGGAGCTCGGAGCGGTCGGGGTGCGCGGCAATCATGACGTCGCGGCGCTCGGCGGGCGGGAGATCGAGGCCTTCAACGTGGACGCCCGCCGAGCCATGGAGTGGACCCGCCGCGTCTTGGACGCGCCGACCCGGGCCTGGCTGAGCGCGCTCCCCGAGCGGCTGGAGGTCGAGGGCTACACCCTCGTCCACGGCAGTCCGCGCGACCCGATTTGGGAGTACGTCGTTTCCGGCTCGGTCGCCAGAGCAAGCTTCGAGGCCTTCGAGGGGCGCTGCTGCCTCCACGGCCATACCCATGTCCCGGTCGTCTTCCGGCTCGACGGCGCGCATCTCGAGGCCCTCGCGACCGAGGACGGCTCGCGGCTCACGCTGGACGCGCGGCGGGTCCTCCTCAACCCGGGGAGCGTGGGCCAGCCTCGCGACGGCGATCCACGGGCGAGCTTCGTCCTTCTCGACACGAGCACCGGCGAGGCGGTCTGGCGCCGGGTTGCCTACGCCATCGAGGAGACCCAGGCCGCGATGCGAGCTGCAGGCCTGCCGGCCTGGCTGATCCAACGCCTGGAGCTGGGTTTCTGAAGGTGAGCGGGGAGGTCGAGAAGCCGGCGAAGCAGGATCGGGACGTGGCCCGGCGAAGCCTCAAGGGCCGCAAGCTCGGCGACCGGCGGCTGCGCATCGAGCGGCCGCACAGTGAGTTCTTCCGGTACTCCGGGCACGGGCAGCTGACCGCCAAGGCGACAGCCAGCGCGCCCGAGACGCCACTTGGTCGAGCCTGGGCGCGAGCGAAGACGGTCCTGATCGGCCGGCCGCTGGCCTCGGAGGAGGAGAGCAGCGAGCGACTCTCGAAGACCAAGGCGCTGGCGGTGTTCAGCTCGGACGCGATCAGCTCGTCCACGTACGCATCCGAGGAGATCCTGCTCATCCTCGTGGCAGCCGGGACCGGCGCCCTCGCGTTCTCGCTTCCGGTCGCCGTCTCGATCGCCCTGCTGCTGCTGATCGTCTCTACGTCCTATCGCCAGATCTGTCGCGCCTATCCGTCGGGGGCGGCGCCTATGCCGTCGCCCGGCGCAACGTCAGCAGCCGGCCGCGCTCCTCGCCGCCGCGGCCCTGCTGTTCGACTACGTCATGACGGTCGCGGTCTCGACCGCGGCCGGCGTTGCGGCGATCACGTCGGTGGCGCCTGAGTTGCTGCCGCTGCGCACGGAGCTGGCCGTCGCGGCGATCGTGCTCCTGGCCGTGGCCAACCTCCGGGGGCTGCGGGAGTCGGGCAATATCTTCGCCGATCCCGACCTACCTCTTCGTGCTCGGCGCGCTCGGCGTGATCGGCCTGGGCCTGGCCCGGATCGCGTCCGGAGACCCGGCCGCCAGCTTCATGGCTCCGGCCATCGCCCCGCCGCCCGGGGGCTTCGAGGCGGTTTCGATCGTCCTCGTGGTCCGCGCGTTCGCGTTTGCGGTCGGTGGCGCTCACGGGTACTGAGGCCATCGCCAACGGTGTGCCCGCCTTCAAGCCGCCCGAAGCGCGCAACGCCGCCAACACGCTGACGATCATGGCCTTGCTCCTGGGGTCCTCTTCGTGGGCATCTCCTGCTCGGCGACCGCCTTCGGGATCGTGCCGACCAACCAGGGGCACCGTGATCGCTCAGGTCTCGCGAGCGGTCTTCGGCAGTGGAGCGGTCCTACTTCTCCTCTTCCAGGCCGCCACAGCGCTGATCCTGCTTCCTGGCAGCGAACACGGGCTACAACGCGTTCCCGCGGCTGGCCGCAATCCTGGCCGTGGACGGTTACCTTCCCCGCCAGTTCTCCTTCCGTGGCGACCGTCTCGCCTACTCCTAGGGGATCGTCCTCCTGGCGACGTGGCCGCCAGGCCTCATCGTGGTCTTCGACGGCGACGTCCACCGCCCTGATCCCGCTCTACTCGATCGGCGTCTTCGTCTGCTTCACCCTTTCACAGGCCGGGATGGTTCGTCACTGGCTCGCTGTTCGCGAACCCGGCTGGTGGTGGCGCGCGACGCTGAACGCTTGCGGTGCACTCTTGACCTTCGTCGTCCTCCTCGTGGTGGCGTCGGTCAAGTTCAGCGGCGGCGCCTACCTGGTGGTCGTCCTGATCCCGATGCTGGTTCTGCTGATGGTCTTCATCCGGCATCAGTACGACGCCACGGCGCAGCAGCTCGCCCTCCGCCCCGGGGTGTCATACCCGCCCTTCAAGCGGGACGAGCGTGTCGTCGTCCCGGTTTCCGGTATCAACCGGGCGGTCGTGCGCGCCGTCGACGTGGGGCGCGCGATCTCGGACGACGTTCGGGCCGTCCTCGTCTCCGACGACCCCGACGAGGCCGAGGAGACCGCGCATGCAATGGGAACGCAGCATTCCCGACGTGCCGCTCGTCGTCGTCGAGTCGCCCTATCGCGCGCTGAGCGGGCCGCTGATCGCCTATCTCGACGTGCTTGGACCAGGGCTGGCCGGCGGACAAGGAGATGCCCCTCACCTTCGTGATCCTGCCCGAGTACGTGGCCCGCCACTGGTGGGAGCGGATCCTCTACAACCAGTCGACCAACCAGCTTCGGCGGGCGCTCATCGGACGGCCGAACACCGTCGTCACGAATGTGCCCTACCGGCGCGAAGATCCTGCGGCGTTCGAGCGCCCGCATCGGCCCCGTGATGCCGATGCGTGAGCGCGACGGTTCGCCGATCTCGACCGACTCCTCGACCTCGGACATCACCGTCCGGGCAGGGTGGTATCGTGGAGGCCCCGGGCCGATGGAGTCCGCGCGCGGCCTGCGGCGACCTAGCCCATCACCAGGACGGTCGTGCCTGAACGTAACCGAGCCCAGTTCCGCCGTGCCGTCGTCGCCCTCAACGGCAGCTCCTCCGACGACCTCGTCGTGCGCCTGGCCTGCGAGATAGCCAAGCCGTCGAAGGCCGAACTGGTGGCCGTCCACGTCGTCGAGATCGACTGGACGCTGCCCCTCGACGCCAACGTGGCGGATCGCTCCGACGAGGCGCAGCGGGTGCTCGACGTGGCGGAGGCGACCGCGGAACGGCTGGGCTACCGGCTCGAGACCGTGCTCATCCAGGCCCGCGACGTTCCCGCCGCGATCGTCGACGAAACGGTCGAGCGAGCCGCCGACCTTCTGATCGTGGGCCTCCAATATCGAACGCGCTTCGGGGGCGACTTCGCCATCGGACGCACCGTCCCCTACGTCCTCAAGAACGCGCCGTGCGCCGTCTGGGTGGCGCGCGAGCCGATGCCCGAGGAGAACACATGAAAGCCGTCATCGTCGGGTGCGGTCGAGTCGGAGCTGGATGGCCGAGACCTTTGCCGCAGCCGGCCATGAAGTGGTCATCATCGATCTGGTCACGCGCGCCTTCGATCGGCTGCCCCACACGTTTCGTGGCACCGCCATCCGCGGTGACGGAACGGACGAGGACACGCTCCGGCGGGCGGGCGTTGAGGGCGCCGACCTCTTCCTCGCTCTCACCGAGGGCGACAACCGCAATGTGATGGCCACCCAGCTGGCGCACGATGCCCTGCACGTCGAGCGGGTCGTCGCCAAGATCAACGATCCTGTCCGTGCCCAGGCGTACGCCGAGCTCGGGATCGCCACGATCTGCCGGACGATCCTCATGGCCGACGCCATCAGTGCGTTCCTCGGCCTGCCCGTCTCAGGCAAGCCGGGCATCTTCGCCAGCCACGCCCACGCCCACGCCGACGGCCGGCCATCCGAGACTGGCCAGCATCACTCCGGATCGAGTCCAACGAGAACACGCCGGTGGCGATCGGCCAGCCCCTCGTTGGGCCGACCGACTCCCGGGAGGCCTGAGCCATGTTCGTGCTCGTCGTCGGTGGGGGGAAGGTCGGGTACTACCTGACCAAGGAGCTCATCAAATCCGGCCACGAGGTGGCCTTGATGGAGAAGGACCGCTCCCGGGCCGACCAGATCGCCGAGGAGATCGGTTCGGTCGTGATCGCGCGGGACGGCTGCGAGGGCAAGTCGCTCGCCGAGGCCGGCGCGAACCGGGCCGACATCGTTGCTGCCGTAACCGGCGACGACGAGGACAACCTCGTCATCTGCCAGATGGCGAAGCACCACTTCTCGGTGCCGCGGACGATCGCCAGGGTCAACAACCCGAAGAACGAGGGGCTCTTCAAGCACCTCGGCGTGGACGAGCTGATCTCGCCGACCCGGATGATCCTGGGCGCCATCGAGCAGGACATCCCCGTCCACGAGCTCCTCCACCTCGCCGATCTCGGGCGCAACGTGACCTTGATCGAGGCTCGCCTGAACGAAGGGTCGCCGGCCATCGGGCGGACTGCCCGCGACATCGAGCTGCCCGAGGGCTGCACCCTCTTCGCCTTCATCCGCGACGACGTGGCCCAGCCGATCCGAGCGGACACGGTCCTGCGGGAAGGCGACAAGGTCATCGCCTTCGGACGGCCCGAGGCCGAGGCGGCCCTGCACGGCCAGCTGATTGGAGCCGACGCGTCCGAGGGCTAGGCCCTCCGAACGCTCCGCGTGCTCCCGGCCCGGCGGATCGCCGGCGCTCGGTTGCGGGTGGCAGGTCCGACTGCGGACGCCATGTGCCACCCACAGCGGAGCACTCTTGACAACATTATTGTCAGGGTTCTAGCATGCGCGGGTGTCTAGGCGGGGTCATCGAAGCCTCGCGCCGGACACTTCATTCCGCACCCGGAGGTGCTCGAAATGACCGTGATTCGCAGGACATCGCCACTCGGAGACCTCGTCTCGCTGCGCTCCGACGGCGATGCGAAGACCCTTTCCGCCAAGACCGGCACCGCCAACGGCGAGCCGCGAGGCTGACGGGGTGTTCCGGGTCCGGCCCGATCGCGACCCCACCCGACCTGTCTACGTGATCAGCGTGGCGGCGGGCATCGTGAGGGTCCATCCGCGGACCCTCCGCATCTACGAGGACGAGGGGCTCATCTCTGCCCGGCGCGCACGCCCACGAACATCCGCCTCTACTCGAACGACGACATCCGACGCGATCCTCTGGATCCGCCACCTCACGCAGAACCTGGGCGTGAACCTCGCGGGCATCCGCATCCTGTTCGAACTCGAAGAGAAACTGCAGATGCCGATCCTCGAAGCGCTCTACAACGAACCCCTGCGTCCGGCGAGGAGGACCCGGACGGATCCGACCCACGACCACCGAGACGCGGGAGGCGCGACCCCCGGGGGGCCGCCATCCCCGCCAAGGAGACGCTGATGACCGATCGCCCGTCGAGCCCCGACGAGACGCGGCCCCCCACCGAAGCCACGCCCGGCCCGGGCGCGTGCGCGACCTGCCCCTGCTCGCCCTCCGCGAAACCGTCATCTTCCCGGAGATGATCGTCCCGCTCCAGGTCGGCCGCGAGAAGTCGCGTGAAGGCCCTGAACACGGCCGTCGCCGACAGCTCGCCGATCGCCCTCGTCACGCAGCGCGAGGCCGAGCGCGAGGAGATCGTGGCGCCGTCCGAGCTCTACGCCATCGGCACGCTGGCGAAGATCGCCCAGGTCGTCCAGCTGCAGGACGGCACCGTCCGGGCGATCGTGCAGGGCCAGAGCGCCTCCGAGTGATGGCTTCATCCGACCGACCCTACCTGCATGCCACGGTCGAGCTGCTCGAGGACGAGAAGCCCGCGAGCGTCGAGGTGCAGGCGCTGGTCCGAACCGTGCAGGGTCAGATCGAGCAGTACGTCGCAATCGGGAGCGCCGGTGCCACCCGAGGCGGCAGTCGCCGCCCGGAACATCACCGAGCCCGGCCTCCTCGCCGACATGGTCGCCTACAGCCCGGACATGAGCACCGAGCAGCGCCAGGAGATCCTCGAGACGATCGACGTCGTCGAGCGCCTCAAGCTCGTCTCGGCGTTCCTGGCGCGCCAGATCGAGATCCTCGAGCTCAAGGGCAAGATCCAGTCCGAGGTCAGGTCCGAGATGGACAAGACCCAGCGCGAGTACATCCTCCGCGAGCAGATGAAGGCGATCCAGCGGGAGCTGGGCGAGGAAGACCCGCAGCAGGCCGAGATCAACGAGCTTCGCGAGAAGATCGAGGCGTCCGGCATGCCCGACGAGGTCAAGGCGCGGGCGATCGAAGGAGATCGACCGGATGAGCCGGATCCCCTCCGCCTCGCCCGAGGTCGGCGTCATCCGCACCTACGTGGATTGGCTCATCAGCCTGCCCTGGAACGTGTCGACCGACGACCACCTCGACATCAAGGAGGCGGCGAGGATCCTCGACGAGGACCACTACGGGCTCGAGAAGATCAAGGAGCGGATCCTCGAGTACCTGGCCGTCCGGACGCTCGCGGACACGATCCGCAGCCCGATCCTCTCCTTCGTCGGGCCGCCCGGCGTCGGCAAGACGTCGCTCGGCCAGAGCATCGCGCGGGCGATGGGCCGCAAGTTCGTCCGGATGAGCCTGGGCGGCATCCACGACGAGGCCGAGATCCGCGGCCACCGCCGGACCTACATCGGGGCTCTGCCCGGCCGGATCATCCAGAACATCAAGACCGCGGGCTCGAACAACCCCGTCTTCATGCTCGACGAGGTCGACAAGATCGGCATGGACTTCCGGGGCGACCCCAGCTCGGCGCTCCTGGAGGTGCTCGACCCGGAGCAGAACAACACCTTCCAGGACAACTACCTGGAGGTGCCCTTCGACCTGTCCAAGGTGCTCTTCATCACCACCGGCAACCTCCTCGATCCCGATCCCGGCGCCGCTGCGCGACCGCATGGAGGTCGTCCAGCTGCCCGGCTACACGCAGCAGGAGAAGATCGAGATCGCGCAAGCGGTTCCTCATTCCGAAGCAGATGACGAACCACGGCCTGACCGCCAAGCACATCGAGATCACGGACGAGGCCCTCACGGAGATCGTCCAGGCCTACACCAACGAGGCCGGCGTCCGGAACCTCGAGCGCGAGATCGCCAACATCATGCGCAAGGTCGCCAAGACCGTCGCCGAAGGGCGCAAGCGCAAGACCGTCGTCGACCTCAAGAAGCTCGACGAGTACCTTGGGCCGCCGCGCTTCGAGTACGGCGAGCTCGAGGCCGAGGACCAGGTCGGCGCCGCGACCGGGCTCGTCGTGACCGAGTTCGGCGGGGACGTCGTCGCCGTCGAGGTGACCCGATGGAGGGCAAGGAGGACTTCATCCTCACCGGCCAGCTCGGCGAGGTCATGCGCGAGTCGGCCCGAGCCGGCCTCTCCTGGACGCGCGCCCACGCCGAGCGAGCTGGGCATCGACCCGCGAGGTCTTCGAGAAGAACACCCTCCACATCCACGTCCCCGCCGGAGCCATGCCCAAGGATGGACCGTCGGCCGGGATCACCATGGCGACCGCGATCGTCAGCGCCCTGACCGGCATCCCCGTCCGCAAGGACGTGGCGATGACCGGCGAGATCACGCTTCGCGGTCGCGTCCTTCCGATCGGCGGCCTGAAGAGCAAGATCCTCGCCGCGCACCTCGCCGGCGCCGGCATGGTGATCCTGCCGAAGAAGAACGAGAAGGACCTCCGGGACGTGCCCGAGGAGATCCGCAAGCAGATCAAGCTCGTGCTCGTCGAGAACATGGACCAGGTGCTCGACGCGGCGCTGCGGCGCCGTGCCGACGGCCCCTGCCTCGACGGCCCGGGTGGGCCGCGGAGACAGGCCGAGCGAGCCCGCCAGCACCTATCCCGGTGCGGTCGGGACGGCCGCGGCCCTTTCCCGCCCACGGTCCAGCCGCCGGTCTCGGTGCAAGGCCGCTGACGAACGCTGGGGCGGAGCCGCGAGGGCCCGCCGACATGGAGTTCAAGGACTACTACAAGACCCTCGGGGTCCCGCAGGACAGCGACGCCAGGCCGACATCAAGAAGGCCTTCCGAAAGCTCGCCCGGCAGTACCACCCCGACGCGAGCCCGGCGAGCCCGGCGGCGAGCGGCGCTTCAAGGAGATCAACGAGGCCAACGAGGTCCTCAGTCCGACCTCCAGAAGCGCAAGCCGTACGACACCGCTCGGGGCGGACTGGGACGCCTACGCTCGCGCCGGGGCCGGCGCGCGAGGGCGCCAGGCCCGATCCGTTCGGGCCCGGGGGGTTCGCGGCTTCCCGCGACCCCGGTCCGGGCGGCCGGCCGGCGGACGGTGGCGTCCGCGATGAGTTCCATACCGTGGGCGCCGATGACGCCGGCTTCAGCGACTTCTTCCGGATGTTCTTCGGCGAGGCCGGCAGACCTGGCGCACCGCGGCCCAGCCGGATCTCCACCGCCCGAGCGCCGCGCGGGGGGTGGCCGCCAGCGCCGGGCGGGCGACGTCTCCACACGAGCACCTCGATCGAGGATCTCCTGGCCGGTCTGCACATGGACGACCTCGCCGACGGCGGATCACTGCGGGCCACCGGCCGCACTCCAGGGGGCTTCGCGGAGCGGCGCGACGGGCTCGACTCGAGGTCAAGGCCGAGCTGACGCTCGAAGAGGTCGATTCCGGGGCGCCACCCGCCTCGTCCAGGTCGACGGCAGCCGGCTCGAGGTGAAGATCCCGGCCGGTGTCGACACGGCAGCCGATCCGGCTGCGCGGTCAGGGTGGTGGGTCTCCGAGGAGGCCGCGACCTCTACATTCGGTGACCCGGGTCCTCGCCGCACCCGGTCTTCACGCGCGTCCGGCGCGAACCTCTCGCGAGAGCTGCCCGTGACGCTGCGGCGAGGCGCTGCTCGGCGCCGAAGTCCCGGTGACGACGCTCCAGGAACGGCTCCTGCTCACCATCCCGGCCGGCACCCAGAACGGGCGCATCTTCCGGCTCGCCGGCCAGGGCCTGCCCAGGCCTGAGGGGACGGGCGGGGCGATCTCCTCGTCAAGATCCACGTCGTCCTCCCATCGGATCTCAGCCCCGAGGCGAGCGCGAACTCGCCGAGCGGTTCCTCGACGCCGTCAAGCAGCCCGATCCACGCAGCCGTCGACCAGCTCGATCCCCACCCCGGCACGCGCTCCGGACCGCGCGCGTCTCACCACCGAGGCAGGCACCCGACCATGAAGCTCGACCGTTACACCGAACGGGCCCAGCAGGCCATCCTCGCCGCGCAGCGCATCGCGACCGAGCAGCAGAGCCCGATTCTCGACGTGGAGCACCTGCTCGCCGCGCTCCTCGAGGACGAGGATGGGATCCCGGTCGCGACGCTTCGACGCATCGGGGGGACGATGCCGGCCGCGGTCCGCAGGAGCTCGCCGGCGCGCTCGTCCCGGCGGGCCCGCATCCAGGGCGGGACGCTCGCCCTCGATCCGCGAGCGCGCGCCCTCCTCGAGCGCGCCGAGGACGAGGCGAAGCGCCTCAAGGACGACTACGTCTCCACCGAGCACCTCCTCCTCGGTGCTCCGAGTCGGGCGGCGACGCACAGCCGATCCTCACCGCGAACGGCGCCAGCCGACGAGGCGATCCTTGCCGCCCTCACCCAGGTGCGCGGCGGCCAGCGGGTGACCGCGCCAGACGCCCGAGAGCACGTACCAGGCGCTCGAGAAGTACGGCCGCGACCTCACCGCAGGACGCCGCGGCCGGGCAAGCTCGACCCGGTGATCGGCCGCGACGAGGAGATCCGGCGCGTCATCCAGATCCTGTCGCGGCGCACCAAGAACAACCCGGTCCTCATCGGCGAGCCCGGCGTGGGCAAGACCGCGATCGTCGAGGGACTTGCCCAGCGGATCGTCCGCGGCGACGTGCCGGAGACGCTCAAGGACAAGCGGGTGGTTGCCCTCGACATGGGCGCGCTCATCGCCGGGGCCAAGTACCGGGGCGAGTTCGAGGAGCGGCTCAAGGCCGTGCTCAAGGAGATCACAGACGCCGAAGGCCGGATCATCCTCTTCATCGACGAGCTCCACACGGTCGTCGGGCGCCGGCGCGGCCGAGGGCGCCATGGACGCCTCGAACCTGCTCAAGCCGATGCTGGCCCGCGGCGAGCTTCACGCGATCGGCGCCACGACCCTCGACGAGTACCGCAAGCACATCGAGAAGGACGCGGCGCTCGAGCGGCGCTTCCAGCCCGTCCTGCGTCGGACGAGCCCTCGGTCGAGGAGACGATCTCGCATCCTGCGCGGCCTCCGCGAGCGCTACGAGGTGCACCACGGCGTGCGCATCACGGACTCGGCGCTCGTCGCGGCGGCGGTCGCTCTCCCACCGCTACATCACCGACCGGTTCCTGCCCGACAAGGCGATCGACCTGGTCGACGAGGCGGCGAGCCGCCTGCGGATGGAGATCGACTCGATGCCGGCCGAGCTCGACGAGCTCGAGCGCCGGCGCATCCAGCTCGAGATCGAGCGCGAGGCGCTGCGCAAGGAGAAGGACGAGGCCTCGAAGGAGCGGCTCGAGGCGCTCGAGCGGGAGCTGGCCGAGACCTCGCGAGGAGTCCGGGGCCATGAAGCAGCGCTGGGAGGCCGAGAAGGACGCGATCGCGGCGCTGCGCGCGACCAAGAGCGAGCTCGAGAGGCTCCAGCACGAGATCGAGACCGCCGAGCGCGAGGCGTCCGACTCGGGGGTAGCAGGCACGCCGAGCTGGAGTACGGCTCCGCCACGGTCGAGCTGCCAGCATCCAGGCGCGGCTCAAGGAGCAGAGGCTGCCCTGGCCGCGCTCCAGGGACCCGGCCGCCTGCTCAAGGAAGAGGTGGACGCGGACGACATCGCGGAGATCGTGTCGGCGCTGGACCGGGCATCCCGGTCACCCGCCTGATGGAGGGCGAGACCGGCGAAGCTCGTCCACATGGAGGAGCGGCTCCACGAGCGGGTCGATCGGCCAGGACGAGGCGATCGAGGCGGTCTCCGATGCGGTCCGCCGCGCCCGGGCCGGCCTCAAGGACCCCCGTCGGCCGATCGGCTCGTTCATCTTCCTGGGACCCACCGGCGTCGGCAAGACCGAGCTGGCGCGAGCGCTGGCCGAGTTCCTGTTCGACGACGAGAACGCCATGATCCGCATCGACATGAGCGAGTACATGGAGAAGTTCGCGGTGTCGCCGGCTGATCGGCGCGCCGCCCGGCTACGTCGGCTACGAGGAGGGCGGTCAGCTCACCGAGGCGGTCCGCCGGCGGCCCTATCAGGTGGTCCTCCTCGACGAGATCGAGAAGGCCCACCCGGACGTCTTCAACGTCCTCCTCCAGGTCCTCGACGACGGCCGGCTGACCGACGGCCAGGGCCGCACGGTCGACTTCAAGAACACCGTCGTCATCATGACCAGCAACGTCGGCAGCCAGCACATCGCCGCCTTCACCGGCCGGGCCGCCGCCGAGGACCCGAAGACCTACCAGGCGATGCGCGCCCAGGTCATGGAGGCCCTGCGGCTCGCGTTCCGGCCCGAGTTCCTCAACCGGGTCGACGAGATCATCGTCTTCCACGCGCTGACCGAGGCCGACCTCGCGGCGATCGTCGAGCTCCTGGTGGCGGAGCTGCAGCGGCGCCTGGTGGCGCAGGACGTACGCTCGAGCTCACTCCCGCGGCGCTCGGGCTGATCGGACGGGAGGGCACGGACCCCGCCTACGGGGCGCGACCGCTCAAGCGGACGATCCAGCGGCTACTGGAGAACCCGCTCGCGCGAGCGCTGCTCCAGGGCCGCTTCAAGCCGGGCGACCGGATCCTCGCCGACGCGGACGCAGTTGGCGGCACCCTCGTCTTCACGAGCGAGGGGTCGACCGTCGTGGCCGAGGCCTCCGAGCGACGGGACGCCCGGGGAGCGGTGGCGGGGACGACCGCTCCGAGCGGCCCCGACCCAGGCGGTTTGTGGGTTCCTCGCCGCCCGCGTTCTGAGGATGGCGGAGGAGGACGGCCGAACTGAGCGCGCGGCAGGCCTTCGGGCGGAATACGCGGACCGCACCGGGACAGGGCGCAGCGTGAGATTCGAGCTCGTCCGGCGTCGGCTGACCTCGCTCCCGGATTCCCTCCCGGCTCCGCCCGAGGCGCTCCGACCCATCCTGACCGCGACCGGCCGGCCTCCGGACCGGGCGCTCCCCGGAGCCGAGCCCCGCACCGCTGCCGTCCTCGTGCTCCTCTTTCCCGACGAGGCCGGCGAGGCCTGCGTGGTGCTCACCCTGCGCACAGATCGCGAGGGACACCACGCCGGCGAGGTTAGCCTGCCCGGCGGCTCCGTCGAGCCTGAGGACGCTGGCTTCGTGGCGACTGCGCTTCGTGAGGCCAAAGAGGAAGTCGGCTTCGATCCGCTCGCAGCGGAGGCTGACATCGTGGGAACGCTCGAGCGTGTCTGGATCCCGGTCAGCAACTTCACGCTCACCCCGGTGATCGCCCTGGCCCGCCGTCGGCCGGCCCTGCGGGCCGCCCCCGACGAGGTCGCCGCTATCCTGGAGGCGCCGCTCGACACGTTCCTGCCGGGCGCTCCCCTGGCGATGATCGAACGCGAGGTCAGGGGCTGGCGGCTCCGCTACGGGGCCTATCTCGTCGAGGACCTCGTCGTCTGGGGAGCGACGGCCAGGATCTTGGGCCAGCTGGGTGCGCTCGTGGCGGAATAGGTGGACGGTTCGCCGGCCCAGCCCGGGGCGGCGATCGTCCGGCGAGCGTTCAGTAGGGCTCGCCCTCGGAGCGGTCATACGTGTCTGGGTTCGGACCGAGGCGGGACGCCAGGTGACCGTCGGCGGGTCGGCGCTCGGGTTCTCCTGGCCCTCGCCCGGTCGAGTCGGCGGAGCCGCCGGCCGCGAGCTCTGGCGCGCGCCCCTCCAGGATTCCCCGCATCGCCTCATCGTCCGCGCCGGCGAGCTCCACCACGATCGCCCGCATCTCGGAGAGATCTGTCCAGGCCTCGTGATCGACGAGCGGCGGCCAGAGCACGGCCTCGCCGGCCGCGACCCGCGCCCTGTCCTCGCCGACCCGGACCCAGCCTCCGCCTTCGATCACTACGAACCAGGTGGTGTTCGGGTTCGAGTGCGGCTCAACGCGCGCCCGACGGCCGAAGGCAAGCTCCGTGACGACACCGCGCCGGTCGCTGTGGATCACCTGGCCGGTGACCCCGACCGTCCCGGGCGGCCCGTCGGGTCGGCGATGGCCGACGCCAAAGCGGCGGATCTCCATTGCGTCTCCCGTCCGACCCTTCGGCCGGGGTGTCCCGCTCGCAGGCGGCCGACGGCCTTAGCCGCGTCGACGCTTGCCCCGCTTCGGCCGGATCGTCGCCTCAGGGTGCGCGTACTTCGAGCGGCTCCAGTAGCGCTGCTTGGCCAGCTTCTGGGCGTAGGCCCCGAGGAGGGGCGGGAAGCGGACGAAGCGGATCCACAGGAAGATACCGACGCCGACCGGGATCGTGATGGCCACGAAGATGAAGTCGAAGACGAAGACCGAGTAGGTCAGCAGCAGGCCGAAGTAGATGATCCCGGTCCACAGCAGCCACTCGTAGAGGTCCAGGAACGGCGGATGGTGCCGCACCTGGCGGGTCCGGACGACGTAGAGCGCCCCGGTCGCGCCGAGGAGCAGCAGCGAGGCGACCCAGACCGGCGTGAAGAGGTCCGGGAAGTTGTGGGCGCTGAACGACAGAAACAGGTATTCCCAGGGCGCGAGCCGCACGGAAATGGGCCTCCTCGGATCGATCCGGAAGCCCGAGTATGCCACGATCGCGCGCTATACTCCGGCCGGTGACGCCACCCGAGCGGGTATGGCGTCCGGTTCAATCCCCCACGAGCGCCCCGCGCGGGGCGCAGGCCCAACGGAGGGAGGTTGCCCGGGTGCGAGCCCTGCTCTCCGTCGCGGATCGCGAGGGAATCTCAAGCCTCGCGCGCGACCTGCAATCCCTCGGCGTGGAGCTGTTCGCGACCGACGGGACCCGCGAGCATCTCGAGAGCGACGGCATCCCCGCCGCACCGCTGACCGACCTCACCCGGACGCCGCCGCTCGTGGGAGGCCAGGTCAAGACCTTCCATCCCGAGGTCTACGCGGGGATCCTCGCCCGGCGTGACCGGCCCGACCAGCTGGCCGAGCTCGAGAAGCAGGGGATCGGCCTGCTCGACCTCGTGGTCGTCAACGTCAAGCCGTTCGCGCCTCAGGTCGGCCGGCGGATTGTTCCGATCGACGAGGCGATCGAGATGATCGACGTCGGCGGTGCGGCGCTCCTGGCCGCCGCGGCCCGCAGCTTCGCGGCGGTCGCCGCGGTCGCCCATCCTCGCCACTACCCGCGCCTCGTCAGCGAGCTGCGCGAGCGGGGCACGGTCTCCGCCGAGTTTCGCCAGGAGCTCGCCGCCGAGGCCTTCGCCAGGGTGGCGGCCTACCACGCCGAGATCGCCGCCTACCTCAACCAGGTCACCGGAGCGACGTTCCCGCCTCACGTGGCGATCGTCCTGGAGAAGGTCGCCGATCTGCCGTACGGCGAGAACCCCCACCAGGGTGCGGCCCTCTACCGAGAGACGACGCACCGCGACGGAACGCTCGCCGAGGCGGCCCAGCTCCACGGCCATGCGCCGTCGTTCAACGACCTGCTCGACCTCGACGCCGCCTACCGGATCGCCTCTGACTTCACCGCACCGACGGTGGTCATCGTCCGCCACACGGACCCGGTCGGGATCGCCTCTCACGAGGAGCTCGTGGAGGCCTATCGGAGGGCGATCGAGATCGACCCGGTGGCCTCGTTCGGGGCGATCGTGGGCGTCAACCGCGAGCTCGACGGGGCGACCGCGCGCGAGATCGCCGCGAATTCGTACGAGGCCGTCATCGCCCCCGGCTACAGCGACGCCGCGCTCGCCATCCTGCGCCACAGCCGCGACCTCGAGGTCCTGGCGGTGCCCCCCAACCCCATCGACGGACCGCGCGACTACGGCATCGCGGCGCTCGACTTCAAGCGCGTGTCGGGCGGCCTCCTCGCGGAAACCCGCGACCAGTTCGTGGACCTCGACCGCAGCCAGCTCCGGGTGGTGACGAAGCGCCATCCAACCCTCGAGGAGCTAACCGACCTCCTGTTCGCCTGGCGCGCGGTCAGGAACGTCCGCTCCAATGCGATCGTGCTGGCCCGGAACCTGACGACCGTGGCCATCGGTGCGGCCCAGGTCAGCCGCCAGGTCGCCGTCGAGATCGCCCTCCACCGCGCCGGCGACCGGGCCAAGATGGCCGTGCTCGCCAGCGACGCCTACTTCCCGTTTCCCGACGCGATTGGGTTGGCTGCCCAGGCCGGAGTGACTGCCGTCATCCAGCCGGGCGGCTCTATCCGCGACGAGATGGCGATCGAAGTGGCCGACCGACACCATCTCGCCATGGTCTTCACCGGCCGCCGCCACTTCCGCCACTGACGGCGGGATCCGCCCGTCTGTCGGGAGTCGCCGGTGCGGCGCCGCCGCTAGTCCTCGCCGAGACGGACCGTCGTGCCCGCGTCGGCCGGCCGGTCGCCGCTCCAGTCCCAGGCGGGTCTCGCATCCACCCCCGCCGGGCGCCGGCCGGTCAGCACCTCCATGACCCCCTTGGGCCTCGGGCGCACGGGCGGCAGCGCCCCTAGCAACTCGGCGAGGCGATGCTCGGCGGCCTGGCGCTCGCGGGTCGAGCCGGTCGCCCCGAGGGCGAGGATGAGCAGCCGGAACGATTCGGGGTCGTCCGGGGCCAGCGCCGCGGCCGCCCGCGCCGACCGCGCGGCCTCCTTCCACAGGCCGAGCTCGAAGGCGGCCTGACCACGCAGTAGCCATCCCTCGATGAGAGCCGGCTCAAGAGCGACCGCCGCGTCTGCATCGAGGTAGGCCTCCTGGGGGCGACGCGCCCGAAGGGCCTCGCGAGACGACCGGGCGAGCTCGCTGAGCTGTGAGCGCAGGGCGCGGATGTCGGCCTCGTCCGGCATGGCGACCTCTGGCTCCCCGGGGGGGAGGGCCGGCGAAGGGCTGGGCCCGCCCGTCGGCAGCCAGGCCCCGGCATCCGCGTCCCACGTCGCCACCACGCGGACCGCGGCCGGCCCCTCCTCGAGCTCGCGGCGCACCCGCACGACCGCGACCGGCTCGTCCCAGCCCGGCGGCACGAGCGCCGGCGCGAGGTCCGAGAGCGGAGCCAGGACGAAGAGCCGCAGGCGTGCCGCAGGATGGGGCACTTCGAGGAGGCGGGCCGCCTTGCCCGGATCGAGGGAGAGACCGGCCGGCGGTCGTTCGACTGAGATCCGCGCATCGCCGAACAGGAGGAGGTCGAGATCGAGCTCTCGCGGTCCCCACCGTTCGCGCTCCCGGCGCCCGAACGCCCGCTCGAGCTCCTTGAGGGCGATGAGCAACGCCAGGGCTCCGGTCTCCGGGTCCGGTCCGGCGGGCACGTCGAGCGCCACCGCCGCGTTGCGGAACTCGGGTTGGTCCGTGACGCCGACCGGGGCCGTCGCGTAGAGCCGCGAGACGCCTCGCAGCTTTACGCCCGGCAGGACTGCCAGGGCGTGAACCGCGGCGGTCAGGGTCGCCGACGCGTTGCCGAGATTCGCCCCCAGACCGACGTGGGCGAGGACCCGTTGCCCGGCTGCGGGTGCCCCCCTCGCGGGCGCCCCCGGTCCGTCCATCGGTCCTCCCTCGCTTTGCCCGGCCTACACTCGGCCCGTGAGCTCCGTGTGGGTCCTGATCCTCCACCGACCGGCTGGCCCGAGCGCCGGAGCCCTCGAGCGGTGCGTGGTGGCCGCCCGGGCAGCGCTCGCCGAGCGCCACCGGATCGGCTTCCAGCGGGCCGTGGCGGGCCTGACCGGGGTGTCCGTCCTCGATGTCCGAGTCGTCACGGAACCGCCCGACGATACACCGTTCGGGCGCCGCCTCACGGCGATCCTGCGAGACCGCCCCCCCAGCGGCCTCGTCCTGCTCGGCTCAGGGGCTCTGCCGCTGGCCCAGGCGTCCGACCGGGCGGCGTTCGTCCGGGTAGCGGCCGCCCGCGGACCTCGGCGGGCCCTCGCCAACAACCGTTACTCGGCCGACGTGGTGGCCCTCAACGAGGCCGCCGTCTTGCTCGGAGCAGGTGACCTGCCCACGGACAATGCCCTGCCCCGCTGGCTCGCAGAAGCGGCGGGCTTCCAGGTCGACGACCTGCGCTCGCGGTGGCGCCTCGGCGTCGACATCGACGGCCCGCTCGATCTGCTGCTCGTCGGCGCCGCGCCGCGAATCGCGGGCTCGGAGGTCGCGCGCACGTTCCTGCCGGCCGCCCGCGAGCTCACCGCCCTGGCGACCCCGGTGCCCGGGCGTCTCGGCGAGATCCGAGAGATCCTGGCCGACCCGCGGGCTGAAGTCCTCGTCGCGGGGCGCTCATCGGCGGGGGTCCTGGGTTGGCTCGAGCGAACGGGTGCGGGCCGGACCCGGGCCCTCATCGAGGAGCGAGGCTTGCGTGCCTCCAGGGTCGTCCCGCCCGGCGCCGATGGCGGGAGAGGCCAACGGCCTCCGCGCTCCGTCCTGGGGCTGCTGCTGGACCGCGATGGCCCCGAGTCGCTCGGCGGGCGACTCGCGGAGCTCGGGGACGCCGCCCTCATCGACACGCGCGTCCTGCTGGCCCATCGGCTCGGTGCACACGAAGCCGCCTGGCCGTCTCCCGAAGACCGCTTCGCCTCCGACCTGCTCCTCGCCGACCGCGTGTCCGATCCCTGGCTGCGGGCTCTCACCGCCTCCGCGGCGATGGCCCGGATTCCGATCCTCCTCGGCGGCCACTCGCTGGTCGGTCCGGGCCTGCGGCTGGTCGCGGATAGAACGGGGCCCCGCCGTCGGGCCCGGCTCGCCGATGTACCCGAGCCGGGTCGCGCCCACGGAGCTCGCCAGTGAGCGCTGCCCTGGAGGCCGTCATCCGCGACGAGATCGCGACCACCGGCCCGCTGACCTTCGCCCGTTTCATGGAGCTCGCCCTCTACTACCCTGAGCTTGGCTACTACGTCGGGCCACGCGCCCGGGCGACCCGCGAGGGCGATTTCCTGACCGCTCCCGAGCTCCACCCGGTGTTCGGGCGAGTGCTCGCACGCGTCCTGGACGGCCTCTGGGAGGCGATGGGTCGTCCTGATCCTTTCACCCTCCGCGAATACGGAGCGGGCTCGGGGGCGCTGGCCGTGGCCATCGTCGGCGGCCTGCACGACGACCGTTCGGACCTCCTGGCGGCTCTCCGTTACGAGCCGGTCGAGCACAGCCGTCACCGGCGGGACGAGTTAGCCGGCCGGTTGGCCACACTGGTGGGAACGCCTCCGATCGGTCATCCCGAGCCTGGCCGCCCGATCGTCGGCGCCGTCCTCGCCAACGAGTTCCTCGACGCCCTGCCGGTGCATCGAGTGACCTGCATCGGCGGTGAGCTGCGCGAGCTGTGCGTCGACTGGACGGGTGGCTCGTTCGCGAGCGTCCCTCGCCCGCCCTCCACGCCGGCCCTAGCGGCACGGCTCTCCGACGACGGTGTCCGGCTCGCGGAGGGCCAGGTCGCCGAGATCTGCCTGGCGCTCGACGGCTGGCTCGACGAGCTGTCGCGCGACCTGCTCCGTGGCTACGCCATCGTCATCGACTACGGGCACCCGGCATCGACCCTGTACGGCCCCGAGCGGCTCGAGGGGACCCTGCGGGCCTACGTTCGCCACACGGTCCATGCCGACCCGTTCCGCGACGTCGGGGAGCAGGATCTGACCGCCCACGTCGACCTGACCGCACTCGAGCGAGGGGCAGCCGCGCGGGGGCTGGCGCTCCTCGGCCGCACGACCCAGGCCCGCTTTCTGGTCGGGGCCGGCATGGAAGAACTCCTCGAGGCCTCCCGGTCAGATCCGGCGATCGCCATCGATGGCTATCTCCTGCTGCGCTCGTCGATCGCCCGGCTCCTCGACCCGCGTGCGCTCGGCGGGTTCGCGGTCGTCGTCCTGGGCCGGGGCGTCCCGGCGCCCGCATCGCTGGTGCTTCCGGGTCCGGGTTGAGCCTCCGGCCCGCTGGCGGGTGCGGCCGGGCCGTTTGGCCGAGGCGCGTTTTGGCCGAGGCGCGTTTGGCCGAGGCGCGAGCCGGGGCACCCTGCCGGCGCCCGCCGCTGTCTGCCAGTCAGCGAACTTGCCGCTGGGTCTACCGGGAGGAGCGCCGGAGACGCGCTGCGCCATCGGCCGGCGACTCCGCGCGCTTCTTCGTGCTGGCGGAGCCGGTCGGAGCCTTGCTCCACACGGGAGTCACGCCCAGTCATCCCGTGGGAGGCCCTCCGAAGCGCGGCCCCACAAGGAATCGCTGTCTGCCGAGCAGCGCCCGACCCGTGAGGCGTCCCGCCTACCCCTGCGGGTCCCACCGACCCGTCGGGCGTTCCACCCCCCTTCCCCCCCCGTTGGGCGGCTCCGTTCCGGTTCGTCGGCCCGGCGGTGGGATGGGCTCGCACCGGGCGCCTGCACCGACGCCTCCGAGGCCGACCGCAGCCGCCGAGCCAGCGCCGGACCCCGGCCCGGCCAGCGCCGGACCCCGGCCCGGCCAGCGCCGGGCGGCGCGGGCCGGAAACGGTACCGGCCGGAGGATCGATACGGCCGCCCCTGCTAGTATTCGGAGGCGCCCCGTTCTCGTGAGCGCCCCGGGACCGTCGACGCCCCGGCTTCGACCTGAGTCAGTCGTCCGCGACCCGGTTCGTCCCCAACCGATCGGTCGCTGCTGTGAGGAACGATGACCGGCATCTGGTACGTGGTGGGCTTTGCGTTCGCCGGCGTTTCGTT
This sequence comes from uncultured Chloroflexia bacterium, assembly GCA_963712585.1. Taxonomy (GTDB): domain Bacteria; phylum Chloroflexota; class Limnocylindria; order Limnocylindrales; family CSP1-4; genus CAVQIH01. The sequence goes on along the minus strand of CAVQIH010000008.1, from coordinate 239,130 downwards.
CGTCTTCCTGACGATCGGGCTGTCCTGGTTGATCTCCCACCGCAACCGGGGTGACCGCCACAAGGGCCTGCCTTACGAGAGCGGGATCGATACCTTCGGCGACACCTGGGGCCGCTCCGGGCTCTCGTTCTACATCTACGCCTTGCTCTTCGTCGCCTTCGACATCGAAGTGATCTTCATCTACCTCTGGGCGATCAGCTTCCGGGACCTGCTCCTGGGCGGCTTTGTCTCGATGCTGGTCTTCGTCGCGATTCTTCTGATCGGGCTTGCCTACGCCTGGCGCAAAGGGGTCCTCACGTGGAAATGAACCCCCGGCCGGAAGCTGTGGGTGCCGCGGATGTCGTGGGTGTCGTGGGTGCCGCGGGTGTCGCGGCCGCTACCGAGCCCGCCGTGGGCATGTCCGCAGCGACGCTCCCGGCCACCGCAGATCCGGGAGAGGTCGCCGTGCCCATCATCGTCCCCAACACCCTGTGGAAGCCGGTCAATCCGGCCGCCTACGGCGGCGGCCGACCGACCGACGTCACCCATCTCCGTGAGGTCGAGGCATCGGAGGCGGCCCGACGTGACGACGCTCGCTGGTCAGGCGCGCTGGAGATGATCCCGACGAAGGCCGACTACGTCCTCGACCTGATCCGGGTGAACAGCCTCTGGCCGCTGCTCTCAGGCCTGGCCTGCTGCGCCTTCGAGATGATGTCGGCGGCCACCTCGAAGAACGACATGGATCGCTTCGGGATGTTCCCCTTCCGGGCCAGCCCCCGCCAAGCAGACGTGCTCATCGTGGCTGGGACGCTGACCACCAAGATGGCCGGCCCGCTGCTGCGGCTGTGGGAGCAGATGCCGGAGCCGAAATGGTGCGTCGCGATGGGCGACTGCACCTGCTCGGGCGGTCGCTACAAGCGCAGCTACTCGACGGTCCAAGGGATCGACCGGATCATGCCGGTGGACGTCTACGTCCCGGGCTGCCCGCCCCGGCCCGAGGGGCTGATCTACGGGATGATGAAGCTCCAACAGCTCATCAAGGAGCGCCGCGGCCACTGGCCAGAGCGGCGCGTCGGCCCGACCGTGCCGGAGGGCGCCTGAGCGGCATGGATCGCACCCTCCGCCGCCGGCTGGAGGCTCGTTTCGGCGACGTCCTCAGCGGGCCGGTCCGCCAGCGCCACGACGAGACCGAGATCCGGGTCTCGGCGGCGCAGGCGTCCCGGGTCCTGGAAACGCTGCACGATGACCCGGCCTTCCGATTCCAGCTTCTGACCGATCTCGCTGGAGTCGACACGGGCCTGGTCATGCAGGTCGTCTACCACCTCTGGAGCGACAGCACGACCGACTGGCTGCGCGTCATCGTCGACGGCCTATCGCGCGAGGAACCACGCGCGCCGTCGGTCACCTTCCTCTGGAAGACGGCCGAGTGGTGGGAGCGCGAGGCGTACGACATGTTCGGCATCGTCTTCGAGGGAAACCGCGACCTCCGCCGGATCTACCTGCCGCCCGACTACACGAGCTTCCCCCTGCGCAAGGACTTCCATCTCCCGGACGACGCGTCGCGCTCGCCGGGCGAAGGCGTTCGCCCCATGGAGAACGCGGCGGAGCCGCGCGACGCAACGCCGGCGACGCTCTTGCGGCCCGCCCGAGACTGAGCCGACGATGACCAGCGAACCCCACACCTCCGTCTCGCTCGACGACCCCAGGGTCGTCATCGAGGACCACTGGACCGGACTCGTGGAGCCGATCCCCGCCCCCCGCACCGAGCGAGAGGCGGAGTTCTACTCGCTCGGTGATGGCGAGATGCTGATCAACATCGGGCCCCACCACCCGGCCACGCACGGGGTCCTGCGCTTGGTCCTCAAGCTCGACGGCGAGCGAGTCGTCGACGTCGACCCCGTGGTCGGTTACCTCCACCGCGGCGTCGAGAAGCTCTGCGAGAACGCCGACTACCACCAGACGATCGCCTACATGGACCCGCTCGACTACCTCGCTTCGCTCTTCTGCGAGTGGCCCACGGTGATGGCCTACGAGAAGCTCCTGGACGTAGGCATCCCGCGCCGAGCGGAGTACATCCGGGTCCTGGCCGGCGAGCTGAACCGCGTCGCCAGCCACACCCTGTTCATGGGGTTCATGGCGCTCGACCTGGGCGGCCTCACCCCGATCCTCTACAGCTTCATCGAGCGTGACGAGATCGTGGAGCTGCTCGGCTCCCTCACCGGCGCGCGGATGCTCTTCAACTACTTCCGGATCGGGGGCGTCAACGGCGACCTCAATCACGACCTGATGAGCCGAATCGGGACCTGGATGGACCATGCCGCCGCCCAGGTCGAGGCAAACACCACGCTCCTCAACGAGAACGAGATCTTCGTCCGGCGCGCGCGCGGATTGGGTGTCTTCGACCACGAGACGTCCGTCCGCCTCTGCCTGAGCGGGCCGAATGCCCGGGCGTCGGGCGTCCCCTTCGACGTACGCCGCGCCCACCCCTACTCGGTCTACCCCGAATTGGAGTTCGATGTTCCGACCCGCCAGGAGGGCGACTCCCTCGCTCGCTACCTGCTCCGCGTCGACGAGATCAAGCAGAGCCTGCGGATCATCGACCAGTGCCTCCACCGGATGCCCGACGGGCCGGTGATGGCCAAGCTGCCGCGCCTCCTGCGGCCGCGACCGGGCCGCGCCTACGCGGCAGTCGAGAGTCCGCGCGGCCTGTACAGCGCGTACGCGATCAGCGACGGCACTGACCAGCCGTTCCGCCTCCACGTGCACGACCCCAGCTTCGTCCACATCCAGGCGATGCCGATGGTCCTGCCGGGCAACCTGGTCGCGGACACCATGGCGGTCTTCTCCTCGCTGGACGCGGTCATGGGCGGCGTCGACAAGTAGATGAGCGTCGTCGGGGCCGCCTGGCAACGGCTCACCCTTCCGGGCAAGATCCTGGCCGTCTTCGTGCCGCTCCTGGTCGTCATGGGTATCGGCCTGCTCGCGGCCGTGATCGTCCTCGGGCCACCGGTCGCCGACTTCCTCGCGGCGAACCTGCCCCTGGTCCGGTTCGTCGTGGCTGCAACCGCGGTGCTCCTGCTGTCGGTGCCGACGGCGTTCGTGATCATCTACATGGAGATGAAGGTCATCGCGTTGATGAACCTCCGGATCGGCCCCCAACGGGTCGGGCCGTGGGGGACGGCGATGAGCGTGCTCCACGGGCTCAAGGTCCTCGCCAAGGAGGACTTCACGCCGACGGGCGCCGACCGATTCGTCTTCACCATGGCCCCGGTGGTCGTCTTCATGGCCACGGTCATGGGGATGCTGGTCATCCCGTTTGCCCCAGGGCTCTTCGGCCAGGACTTCAACCTGGGCCTGCTCTACTTCTTCGCCATGGGTGGGCTCACCGTGGTGGGCCTGCTGATGGGCGGCTGGTCGAGCTTCAACAAGTACTCGCTCCTGGGCGGCCTGCGCTCGGCCGCCCAGATCGTGAGCTACGAGATCCCACTCACGCTCTCGGTGGTGGGCCTGCTGATCCTGGCCGGGACGATGAGCCTCAACAAGATCGTCCTCCTCCAGTCAGGATCGGTCCTCGACTGGTTCGTCTGGCAGCAGCCGCTCGGCTTCCTGATCTTCCTTATCGCGGCCACCGCGGAGGCCAACCGAACCCCATTCGACCTCACCGAAGCGGACTCCGAGATCGTGGCCGGCTTCGCCACCGAGTACTCGGGGATGCGCTTCGGCTTCTTCTTCTTCGCCGAGTACGTCAACGTGTTCGTCGTCTCGGCGCTCACGGTGACGCTGTTCTTCGGCGGCTGGACGGCGCCGTTCAACTGGCCGTGGCCCCTCGATCTCTCGTCGCTCGATCCGGCCAGTCTCGGGGTGGGGCTGCTGATCCTGGTGGCGGTGGTGCCCGTGGTCGGAACGCTCGTCCTGGCGGCCCCGTTCTGGATGAGCAGCCGGATCGGCACCCTCGAGGCGCTCGTGATCGGTTTCGTCCTGTTCAATGTGGCCGGGGTCGGGGCCGTGCTCGGCTGGGCTTTCGTGAGCTTCGATTGGGTGGTCGGGCTGCTCTGGTTCTTCGCCAAGACCTACGTCTTCGTCTTCACCTTCGTCTGGCTGCGGGGGACGCTGCCCCGGGTCCGCATCGACCAGCTCATGGGCTTCGCCTGGAAGTGGCTCCTCCCCGCCTCGCTCCTCAACCTCTTCGTGACCGCCCTGGCGGTTATCGTGGTCAACCGGTGAGGGCGCGCGGATGAGCCTCGTTCCCGGTTTCGGCATGGTCCGCGGCATGGCCCTCACGCTGCGCCGCTTCCTCGAGCCCAAGGTGACGGTCAAGTACCCCGAGGAAACCCCGGACATTTCGCCCAGGTTCCGAGGTCGTCTCCAGCTCCTGTACGACGAGCACGGCACCCTCAAATGCGAGACCTGCTTCCAATGCGCCCAGGCCTGCCCGATCGAGTGCATCGACATGGGGGGCATCGACACCAGGGGTCGCTACCACGTCCACTGGGGCCCGGCCGAGACGTACGGCGAGCGGCGGGAGGAATCCGCCCTGCGCAGATCCGGGCGGCCGGTGCCCGACCCGGCGTTCGCGGCCTTCGAGGCGATCGACCTGGCTCCCGTGCGAACGATCCTCGAAGAGCTCGAATACGATCCGCAACTGATGCTCGAGATCCTCGAGCGGACCCAGCACGCCTACGGCTACCTCCCGGTCGCCGCCCTCAAGGAGATCGCCTTCGCCACGGGCGCCTGGTACGCGATGGTCTATGGGACGGCTTCCTACTACGGCCACCTGAGCTTCGAGCGGCCCGATGCTTCGCCTGAAACGGGTCCGGGGGGCCGGCGATCGAGCGAGGCGGCCTTCCTCGGAGCCCTCGAAGGCGCCCTGGGGACGGGCCGATGACGGGGCTGCTGGCGACGCCCGAGGCCTGGCCGCGGATCCTCACGGCGCGCTTCGGGGCACCCGACCCGACCGACCTCGACGAGGCGGTTCGGGCGGGGGCGTTCGACGGCCTGCGGAGAGCGATGCGCGACCACGGCCCGACCGACACGATCGCCGTGGTGGCCGCGTCGGGGCTGCGGGGGCGGGGCGGCGCCGGCTTCCCGACCGGCGACAAGTGGCGATTGTGCGCAGGGACCGAGTCCCAGATCCACTACGTCGTCGCCAACGCCTACGAAGCTGATCCCGGCCTCTTCACGGCCCGAGCACTCCTCGAGGAAGATCCCTATCTCGTGCTCGAAGGTCTGGCGATCGCGGCGTTCGCGGTCGGGGCGAGCGAGGCGATCTTGGCCGTTCGGGCCGACTACGGCGAAGCGGTCCGGCGCCTCGAATCGGCCATCGGCCAAGCCGAAGATGCCGGCTTCCTGGGGACCGACATCCTGGGCACCGGGCGTGATCTCAGGGTGACCATACGCACGGTTCAGGGCGCCTTCATGCTCGGCGAGGAAACCGTGCTGATCAAGGCCCTGGAGGGAAAGCGCGGCCAGCCCGAGCAGCGCCCCCCGTACCCAGCCGAGCGGGGGCTCTTCGGCCAGCCGACGGTCGTCCAGAACGTCGCGACCCTCGCGGCCGTGCCCTGGATCGTCCGCCACGGCGCCTCCGCCTTCGGCTCGATCGGCTCCCCGGACGCATCCGGGACCACCCTGATCGGGGTGAGCGGCTCGGTCGGCGAAGCCGGTATCGCGGAGGTGCCGCTCGGCACGCCGCTGCGCGAGATCGTGGCCCTGGCCGGCGGGGTCCAGGCCGGCCACACCCTCAAGGCGCTCCTTGTCGGCGGTCCGTCGGGCGGCCTGCTCCCACCGGACTTGCTCGACACGCCGTACGAGTTCGGCGCCCTCCGCGCCGTCGGGGCGCACGTGGGCTCCGGTTCAGTGGTCGTCGCCGACGAGCGGGCCTGCGTGGTCGATCTGGCCAACCTGCTGACCCGCTTCTGTGCGGACGAGGCCTGCGGCAAGACGATTCCCTGCCGGATCGGGCTGCGGCGCCTCTTCGAGATCGGCGAGCGGATCGCGACCGGTCGGCCGCGCCCGACCGACGTGGCGCTCCTCGGCGATCTCAGTCACGACATCGTCGAATCGGCGCTCTGCGATCACGAGCGGCTCGCCACCTCCCCGCTGACGACCGGGGTGCGATACTTCCGCTCCGAGATCGACGAGCACCTCCTCCGCAGCTCCTGCCCGGCCGGCGTCTGCCATCCCCTCGCGGTGGCCGCCCCCGGCACGGTGCACTGAGGCCGCCCGTGACCGACCTGCTTCCCGCGACGCGAACCGAAGCCGACGCGCCGGCCGAGCGCCTGCTCACGTCGCCAGCGCCCCAGCGACCGCTCTCGGCGCCCGTCATCCGGCTCGAGGTCGACGGCCGGGTCATCGAGGGTGCGGCGGGCCAGACGATCCTCGAGGTCTGCCGCGACAACGGGATCGAGATCCCGACTCTCTGCTATGAGCCCAAGCTGCCGGGCTTCGGGGCCTGCCGGATGTGCGTGGTCGATGTCGAAGGTGAGACGCACCCTCCCATCTCCTGCTCCCGGGCCGCCGAGGACGGGATGGTGGTCCGGACCCAGACCGAGACGGTCCGCCAGCTTCGGGCGACCAACCTCGAGTTGATCTTCAGCGACCACAACGCCTACTGCCTGCCGCCCTGCCAGAACAAGTGCCCCAGCCACATCGACATCCCGGGCTTCCTGAAGATGAACGCGGAGGCCAACTGGCGCGAGTCGACCCGCATCTTCAAGCGGACGATCCCCTTCCCCTCGATCCTGGGGCGGGTCTGCCCTGCCCCCTGCGAGGAGCACTGCCGGCGCGACGAGGTCGACGAGGCGATCGCCATCCGCGACAGCCATCGCTACGCCGGCGACCAGGTGCTGCGGGCGATGACCGAGGAGGGTATCGATCCGCCCGTTCCCTTCGAGCTCCAGCCCCAGACGGGCCGGCGGGTGGCGGTGATCGGCTCGGGGCCGGCGGGCGCGAGCGCGGCCTACTACCTGCTCATCGCCGGCCACGCCGTGACCGTCTTCGAGCGAGACCCGGAGCCCGGCGGGATGCTCAGGTACGGGATCCCCGAGTACCGGCTGCCCAAGGACCGCGTCCTGGACCCCGAATACGAGAGCATCACCCGTCTGGGCGGGCGGTTCGAGTGCGGCCGCGAGCTGGGCAAGGACTTCACCCTCGACGACCTCCAGAACGGCGGCTTCGACGCAGTCGTGCTGGCGATCGGTTGCTACGCCACCAACGACCTGGGGATCCCCGGCGAGGACGCCGACGGGGTGATCGACGGCCTCGACTACCTGCGGATCGCCACCCTCGGCCACGAATACCCGGGCCACCGCGGGACGCGGGTCGTCGTCATCGGCGGCGGGTTCACCTCGATGGATTGCTCACGGACCTCGGTCCGCCAGGGAGCCGCCCAGGTGACGCTCGTCTACCGGCGGGACATGAAGGACATGCCGGCCGCGAACGAAGTCCACGAGGCGATCGAGGAAGGCGTCACGGCGATCTTCCAGGCCGGCCCGACGCGGGTGCTGACCGACGAGGCGGGCAAGGTCAGCGGCGTGGAGTTCATCAGGATGCGTCTCGGCGAGCCGGACGCCTCGGGCCGGCGGCGCCCCGAGCCGGCCCCCGGCACGGAATTCGTCATCGATTGCGACCGGGTCCTCAAGGCGATCGGCCAGGGTCCCGACCTGGCCTGGATCGGCCCGGGCTCCCAGGGACCCGAGGCGACCAGGCAGCGTCGCCTCAAGGCCGACGCGGTCACCTTCGAGACCGGGCGGGCGGGCGTCTTCGGGACGGGTGACGTACGCCTCGGCTCGCAGACGGTGGTCGCGGCCGTCGCCGAGGGCCGCCGCTGCGCCTACGCGGTCGATGCCTACCTCCAGGGAATGGACCTCGCCGCGATCCGGACGCGCCAGACCCTCGCCGAGCCCCAGCCGGAGTTCCTTTCGATCGTGCCCTTCACGAGCGAGCTGAAGGAGCCTCGCTTCCGCATGCGGGCGCTGCCCGCCGAGGAGCGCAACGCGAGCTACGTCGAGTACGAGATCCCGTACTCGCGGACGGAGGCGGTCGCCGAGTCGACGCGCTGCCTGCAGTGCACGTGCGAGGCGATCGGCTACTGCGACCTGCGCCGCCTCGGCATCGAGTACGGCACGACGCTCAAGACCCTGGAGCCCCAGTACCACGCCGGGGCCGGCTACCGCAGCGTTACCGAGAACCGGTTCAGCGGGCTCAATCACGACTACATCCGCGACGACAGCCACGCCTTCATCCTCCGCGAGCCGTCGCGCTGCATCGACTGCGGACGGTGCGCGCAGGTCTGCTCGGAGGTCGTCGGGGCGGCCTGCTACGACTTCATGCGGATCGGCTTCGACACCCTGGTGACGACGCCGCTCGACATGAGCCTCAACGACACGCCCTGCGTGTCGTGCGGGCGGTGTGCCGAGACGTGCCCGACGGGGGCGCTCATGCCCAAGCCCAGGCTCCTCGAGAAGTTCGAGGTCGACGAGAGCCGCTGCATCCTCTGCGGAATCTGCGTCGACGCATGCCCCTACGATGCACTTCGGCACGGCCCCGACTTTGAGCTCGCTCACGCGAGCCGCGAGGAGCCGATGATCGATCTGATCGCGATCGCCGCGCTCGACCGCGAAACCGAGATGACCTACATCCGGCGCGAGCGGGATTGGGCTCAACGGGCCATCGCAGAGGGCCGCCTGGTCACGGCCGGTCGGCAGCTCGCCGGTCCTGCCCGCCTCGATCTCGGCCGGCAACGGCCAGGGAGTCACGCACGGGAACGGCCACCCTGGCGACGCCGAGGGCAACGGCTCCGCCGGGCGCCGGGCCCACCCGGGCTAGGAAGCTGGGCCCGGCGGCCGCTGTTGGCGGCGCGCCTCCTGCCGGGCCGCGAGGACGACACGAGCGGAGGGAGAGAGGAAGCCGCGTGCCGATACCGGAGACCGTCCCGCTGATCGGGGTACCGTGGGAGGACCTGCTGTTCGTCCTGTTCGCGGCGATCATGCTCGGGTCCGCGATCCTAGTGGTGACCCTGCGGGACATCATCCGCTGCGGCCTGGCGATGATCGTCTGCTTCGGTGCCCTCGCTGGGCTCTACGTCATCCTCGGCTCGCCGCTCATGGCGGCCGCCCAGGTGCTGGTCTACATCGGCGCCATCAGCGTCCTCGTCCTGTTCGCCATCATGCTGACGCAGACGAAAGCGGCCCCGGCCCGCCTCGTCTTCCAGACCCAGTCCTGGGCGGCCGCCCTGGCGGCGATCACCCTGGGCCTCATCCTGGCGGTCACCGTCGTCTCCACCGACTGGGCCGAGCTCGGGCAGCGCGCCGCCACCGCCTCGGACGCGATCGCACGGCTCCTGTTCGACCAGTACGTGTTGCCGTTCGAGATCGTCAGCGTGCTCCTCCTGGCTGCGGTGATCGGCGGGGTCTTCCTCGCCAAGCGCGAGGAACGCGGCTGATGGCGAACTCGCTCGACGCGTACCTGATCCTGGCAGGGCTCCTCTTCGCGATCGGCAGCTTCGGGTTCCTGGCCCGCCGCAATGCCATCAGCATGCTGATGTCGATCGAGTTGATGCTCAACGCGGTCAACCTGGCAGTCCTCGCCTTCGGGGCGTTCGTGCCCGCCCTCCACGTGCATGCCGCGGTGATCGCCCTGCTCGTAATCGCGGTCGCAGCCGCCGAGGCGACGGTCGGGCTGGCGCTCGTCATCGCCATCTACCGGAATCGGCGGACACCCCTCGTCGACGAGTACGACTCGATGCGGCAATAGATGAGCACCGACCTCATGAGCCTCCTGGTGCCGCTCATCGCCGGCCTGCCGCTGGCCGGCTTCGCGTTCACCGCGCTCTTCGGACGGCGCCTCCAGTTCGCCTTCGGGAAGCGCGCCGCGAGCCTCGTGCCGCTCCTGGCCGTGATCGGCTCATGGGCTGCCGCGATGGTCGTCGTGTACGCCTCGCTGAGCGGAACGGCGCCGTTCGCTGATGGCGGCTTCGGGGTCAGGCTCTGGGAGTGGATCCCGGCCGGCAGGTTCGTCATCGAAGCCGGCTTCTTCGTCGACAACCTGACCGCCATCCTCCTCATCGTGGTGACCACGGTGGGCATGCTCGTCCACGTGTACTCCCTCGGGTACATGGCCCACGACGAGGGCTACTGGCGCTTCTTCGCCTTCCTCAACCTCTTCATGTTCTCGATGCTCCTGCTGGTGCTGGCCGACAACTTCCTGCTGGTCTTCGCCGGCTGGGAGCTGGTCGGGCTCTGCAGCTACCTCCTGATCGGGTTCTGGTATCGCCGGCGGAGTGCGGCGCTGGCGGCCAAAAAGGCCTTCCTGGTCAACCGGGTCGGCGACGTGGGCTTCGCCCTCGGGATGATGCTGATCTGGGTGAACCTGGGGACCCTGAGACATCCGCCAGACGATCGAGCAAATCGGCGAGCTCGACCCGACCGTCATCACGGTCATCGCTCTGCTCGTGTTCGCGGGCGCGGTCGGCAAGAGCGCCCAGTTCCCGCTCCACGTCTGGCTGCCCGACGCCATGGAGGGCCCCACTCCGGTCTCGGCCCTCATCCATGCGGCGACCATGGTCAACGCCGGCGTCTACCTCATCGCCCGGGCCAACCCGATCTTCGCCCACGCCCCCTCCGCGATGCTGGTGGTGGCGGGGGTCGGGATCTTCACCGCGATCCTGGCCGCCTCGATCGCGTTCACCCAGACTGACATCAAGCGCGTCCTGGCCTACTCGACCGTGTCGCAGCTCGGCTACATGTTCGCCGCGCTCGGCGTCGGCGCCTGGGTGGCGGCGATCTTCCACCTGCTCGCCCAGGGCTTCACCAAGGGCCTCCTCTTCCTCGACTCGGGCTCGGTCATCCACGCGGTCCACGAGGAGCAGGACATGCGGCGGATGGGTGGCCTGGCGCGCAGGATCCCGGTCACCTACGTGACGATGCTGGTCGGCTCGCTGGCCATGGCCGGCATCCCGCCGCTCGCGCCGTTCTTCTCCAAAGACGAGATTCTCGGCCTCAGCCTTCAAGAACGGCTTCCTGTGGGTATGGGCCGTGGGCATCCTGGTGGCGGGCATGACGGCCTTCTACATGTTCCGGCTGATGGGCCTGACCTTCTGGGGCCGGAGCCGGGTCGATCCGGCGGTGGAGCCGAAGATCCACGAATCCCCGCCGTCCATGACCGTGCCGCTGATCCTGCTGGCGTTCGGGGCGATCGGCATCGGTCTGGCGGTCGGCATCCCGCCGGGGACCGGGCTCATCGCCCAGTGGCTCGACCCGGTCTTCGAGGAGGCGATCAGGCTCGGCGGGTACGCCACCGAGTCCTACCAGCTCGCCGGGATCGACGGCGGCCTGGCCCTGGCCAGCGTGGCCGTCGCCACCACGGGTATCGTCGTGGCCTGGCGCCTGTTCGGCGTGCGCTTGCTCATCGTTCGCGCTGCACCGCGACCCGACCTGGTGCGCTCGCTGAGCGCGCGCCTGCCGTTCCTCTACCGCGCCTCGTTCAACAAGTGGTGGTTCGACGACCTCAACCACCTACTCTTCATCGTCATCGGCGGCCGCGTGGCGAGCGCCTGCTGGTGGTTCGACCGGGTGGTCGTCGACGGCACGGTCAACGGCATCGGTGCGCTGACCGTGGGCACCGGGCGCACCCTGCGCCGGGTCCAGACCGGGCACGTCCAGAACTACGCGCTGGGCATCGCGATTGGCCTGATCGTCATGGCCGGCTCGTACCTCTTCCTCGTGGCGCGGTAGGGGCGGCGATGAGAATCGACCTCGCCGGCGTGCCGATCCTGAGCCTCGTTACGTTCCTGCCCCTCGCGGGGGCGCTCCTGATCGCCTTCGTTCCCCGGCAGCGCCTGGGCCTCATCCGCTGGCTTGCCCTGCTGACCGCGCTGGCCACCTGGGCCGCTTCCGTCGTCCTGCTGCTCGCCTACCAACCGGGCAACCTGGCATTCCAGTTCCGTGAGGCGATCGACTGGATCCCGCTCTTCGGCATCCAGTACAAGCTCGGCGTCGACGGGCTCTCGCTCGTCCTCGTCGTCCTGACCACGACCCTGACCTGGATCAGCATCCTGGCGAGCTTCGGGCCGATCCGGGAGCGAGTGAAGGAGTACATGATCTCCTTCCTCATCCTGGAAGTCGGCATGGTGGGCGTCTTCCTGGCCCTCGACCTCTTCCTCTTCTACGTGTTCTGGGAGGTCGTCCTGGTGCCGATGTACCTGATCATCGGCATCTGGGGAGGCGCGAACCGGATCTACGCGACGATCAAGTTCGTGCTCTACACGCTGGTCGGCTCACTGCTCATGCTGGTGGCGATCCTGGGCACGGCCTTCGTCTATCAGTCGGCCACGGGCAGCTGGTCGGGAGCGTTCGACTACGAGGTCCTGCGCAGCCACGGCTTCGACCAGACCTTCCAGATGCTCGCCTTCGGGGCCTTCTTCCTGGCCTTCGCCATCAAGGTCCCGATGTTCCCCTTCCACACCTGGCTTCCGGACGCCCACGTGGAGGCCCCGACGGCCGGCTCGGTCATCCTGGCCGGCGTCCTCCTCAAGCTCGGCGGCTACGGGTTCCTGCGCTTCTCGCTGCCGCTCTTCCCCGACGCTGCCCACGCCTGGGCCCCCCTGATCATCGTCCTCAGCCTGATCGCCATCATCTACGGTGCGATCGTGGCCCTGGTCCAGCCGGACCTCAAGAAGCTGGTGGCCTACTCCTCGGTCAGCCACATGGGCTTCGTGACGCTCGGGATCTTCGTCTTCCAGCAGCAGGCCGTCCAGGGCGCCGTGCTCCAGATGGTCAACCACGGGCTCATCACGGGTGCCCTCTTCCTGCTGGTCGGGGTCATCTACGAACGGACCCACGACCGGACCATCGCCAAGATGGGCGGCCTGTCGGGACCAGTGCCGGTCTACGTGGCCGTGCTGGGCTTCTTCGTCTTCGCCTCCGCCGGACTGCCCGGGCTGTCGGGGTTCGTCGGGGAGTTCCTGGTCCTCGTCGGCTCGTTCGACTTCGCCCCGATCGTGGCCGCCGTGGCAGCTCCGGTGATGATCCTGGGCGCGGCCTACCTGCTCTTCATGTTCCAGCGGCTCGCCTTCGGGGATGTCACCGACTTCCTGCGAGGGCTCGGCGGTCACCTCACCGACATGCGCCCGGCCGAGATCCTGACCCTCGCCCCGCTGGCGGCGCTCGTCGTCGTCTTCGGGTTCTTCCCCGGCCTCCTCCTCCACGTCATCAACGGGACGGTCGACACGGTCCTCGCCGCGGTCAACGGCGGAGCCGCGACCGGTCTCCTGCGGTAACCGGAGCAGCCATGACCTGGTCCGACCTGACCCTGGCGGCCCCGCTCGTCGCGGCGATCCTCGTCGCCATCGCCATCGTGCTCGTCGACGCGACGCTGCCCGGGCGAGCTCGCCTCACGGTCTCCGTGGCGCTCCTGGGGCTGGCGGCGGTCGCCGCCCTCACCGCGTGGACCGGGACGACCCCCGGGACGGCCTTCGGGAGCAGCTACAAGGTCGACGCCCTGACGACCTTCCTGGACCTCCTCTTCGTATCGATCGTCGCCCTGACCGTCGTCTTCGCGCCCGACTACCTCGCCCCGCGCGGCTTGCCGCTCGCGGAATTCGCGGCCGTGCTGGTCTTCGCGATGTCGGGGGCGATGCTGATCTCCGCCGCGGCGGACCTGCTGGTCCTGTTCCTCGGCCTCGAGCTCATGGTCCTGCCGGGCTACCTCCTGGCAGGGTACGCCAAAGGCGATGCCCTCTCGACCGAGGGCGCCATCAAGTACTTCCTGCTGGGGTCCTTCTCGAGCGCGATCTTCCTGTTCGGGCTGGTCTTCGTCTGGGGATTGACCCAGACGACCCGGATCGCCGAGATCGCCGAGCTGCTCGGGCGGATCGCCGCCGGCGAGGCTCCGCTGGCCCCGGGGCTGGCGATGGGCCTGGCGTTCCTGACCACCGGCGTCGCCTTCAAGATCGCGGCCGTCCCCTTCCACTACTGGACCCCGGACGCGTACCAGGGCTCGCCGACACCGGTCACCGGCTACCTTTCGGTTGGTCCCAAGATCGGGGCCTTCGCCCTGATCCTGCGACTCTTCGCCGAGGCGCTCCTTCCGCTCAAGGCCGACTGGCTGCCGGTGGTGATCGTGCTGGCCGCGATCACCATGACCCTGGGCAACCTCGTCGCCCTCACCCAGACCAACGTCAAGCGGATGCTGGCCTACTCGTCGATCGCCCACACCGGCTACATCCTGGTCGGACTGGCCGCCTACGCGAGTGGCCAGCTCCGAGGCCTGGAGGGGCTCCTGTTCTACGGCGTTGCCTACAGCTTCATGAACCTCGGCGCGTTCGCCGTGGTCGGGGCGCTCCAACGTCGGCCAGGGGTGACGAGCGCCCTGGAGACGTTCGCCGGGCTCGGACGGCGCGAGCCGCTGATGGGCGTCCTCATGACCCTCTTCCTGCTCTCGCTCACCGGCATCCCGCCGACGGCCGGCTTCTTCGCCAAGGCCTACGTGATCCTGGCCGCAGTGCAGGCCGGCGGCTGGGTGGCCGTGCTGGCCGTGATCGCCGTCCTGAACGCCGCCGCGGCCGCCTTCTACTACTTGCGGGTCGTGGTCTACATGTACATGCGGGAGCCCCAGGGCGAGGCGGTCGCGGTGCCGCATGGGGGGTTGATGCGGCTGGGTCTCGCCGTCACCGCCGTCCTCACGATCGTCCTCGGGCTCCTGCCCGGTCCGCTTCTCGACTGGGTCGGCACGGCCGCCCGCGCGATCGCCGGCTAGGCCGCGGCGGTCGCGATCGGTCGCCCGGCCAGCGGTCCACGATCCTGATCGGCGCCTCCGTGCGGCTCGGAGCGAGACCCCCTCTCGGGCGGCCGCCGGGCGGTTCGCGAGCTCTGTGCCGGGAGCTGTCTGCCGACGGGGGAGTGCCGGAGACTGGACGCGTATCCGTGACGCGGATGCTCGGCAGGACCTTCCGCGGCTAGGCTGCCAGATATGCGCCACCAGATGGCTGCGACCAGCTGCAACCCGGGCAAGACGGATGACTATGCGTCACCCGGATACAGAACCCGGGCAGCCCGGTTGCGCATTCGTGTGCAGGCTACGCGTCCCGTTCGGTCCCCACCAGCCTCTCGGGTTGGCCTGCCTCCGAGCTCAGCTGGGCGTTCGGCCGGTTCACGCCGCCGCATCGTCGGGCCCACCGCTTTGCCGAGCATCCGGCTGACGAATGCCCGTCCCTCGCACGGGCTCGCTCTGCCTGGCAGCCCACGGCGTGGGGCGTGAAGGCGGTGGCGCGGCCGCCCGGAAGAGGGACGCTCAGCTGACTGGAAGAGCCACCTAGGGCGTGACCGTCACTCCGGGCAGGATCGCGCCGACGCCGCGGGCCATCACGTCCGGCCCGATCCCACCGATGGCAGCATCGCGGACGATCCCCTGGGCGTCGATCCAGACGTGGACGGGCAGCGCGACCGCACCCCAGGCCCGGCCGACCGATCCGTCGCCGTCGAGGCCGAGCGGGAAGGTGACCCCGAGCTCCTTGGCGAAGGCGGCCACCGTCGCCTCGTCTTCCCGGACGTGGACCGCCACGACGACCAGGCCGTCGTCGCGATAGCGCGCAGCGAAGCCCTCCATGAGCGGCTCCTCGTCGCGGCAGGGCGGACAGTAGGTGCCCGTGAAGTTCACCCAGACTGCCTTGCCGAGGAGGGCCGCGAGGTCGATCGTCCCTCCGCCGACCCTCGGGACGACCAATGGCTTGGCCGGGCCACCGACCCCGAAGAGCGTCGCCGCGACCGGGGTCGGAGACGAGCCCCCGCCGGGGTCCCCGATCGAGCCGGCCGTCGGCGAGGGCGACGGCCCGGGGGTTGCCGCGACCGGCCTGGCCGAGCTCGGCGTCGCCGGCGCGGCGGTGGACGGAGATGGTCGCATCACGGTCGGCGCGGGCGGCGGCGACACACGCTGGGCGATCTCGGGGGCCGCCACGAGGACCGCGGCACCGACGAGGACCGCGACGAGTGCACCGGCGAGCAGGCCTCCGAGGACCACGAGGCGGGGAATCATCGCCGGCGAGCGTACCAGCGAGCGGCGTTGCGCGCCCGGCCGCACCTGAAGCCCGCAGTCGGGGGACGGTGGGCCCGGTCGGGGGACGGTGGGCCCGGCCGGTGCTCGGCGGCACCGCCCCGGGCTGCTGGGCCTCCTCCCCTGCTAGGATTCGTCGCCGATGCGCACGATCGTTTCCTGGCTCGGCATGCGGCTGTTGCCCGCGGTGATGACCGCGGCCGGCGTCACCCTGGTGGTGGCCGGACTGCTGAGCTACGGGGGGCTGGCTTCAGGCGCCGACGCGAGTCCGCCGTCGAGCCCCCGCCCGAGCGCGTCGCCTGCAAACGGAAGCGGCGACTCGAGCACGCCGACGCCGTCGCCGACCCTCGTGCCGTTCCCCTCGGTGGCGGCCGCGACGCCCATGGCCTCGCTGCCCTCGCCGACGGCCAGCGCGGCCACACCCAGCCCTCGGCCGAGCACGGCGGTCGTCACCCGCGTCGTGGTGCCTGCGCTCGACATCGACCTGCCGGTGATCAAACCCTCGCCCGACGAATCGTTCCCACCCTGCAACGTTGCCGAGTACTTCGTTGATCCGCATTTCGGCTCGCCCGGCACGGAGAAGGTGGTCTACCTGTACGCCCACGCCCGCGAGGGGATGTTCCTGCCGCTGCTCACCGCCTCCCAGGTCGACAATGGCTCGCGCATGCTGGGCATGGTCGTCGAGGTGTATACGAGCGACGACCAGGTCTTCCTCTACCAGATCGGCCGCGTGCGCCGGCACGTCAACGTGGACGGCGCGCTGAACGCACCGTTCTCGGTCACCAGGGACCAGCTCTGGCTGCAGACGTCGGAGGGCCCGCTCCGCGAGTCGACCAAGCTCCAGGTCATCGCCGACCCGATCAGCAGCGGGCCCGCCGTCCACGAGGACGCCCACCCCACACCCAAGCCCGTAACCTGCGGCTGACCCGCGGCGGACGTGGCGGGCGGGTCTCGCCGGGAAGCCGCCTCGAGCGGCCTGCGAGGGTCAGATCCAGTCGATCCGCCGGAGGACGAACGCCGTTGTGCCGGCGGCCACCGAGACGGCCAGCGTCACCGCCCAGAAGCCCGTGTTCTCCCCGGCCAGGAGCGCTCCGGCCTCGCTCATCCCGAAGACCCCCGCCACCGCCCCCACGCCGGCGAGGATGACCGTCACCCCGGTCAGCCGCTTCATGATCGCCGAGAGGTTGTTGTTGATCGTCGAGAGGTAGACGTCGAGGGCGCCGGCCACCAGCTCGCGGAAGGTGTCGAGCTCGTCGGTCAGGCGGATCAGGTGGTCGTAGAGGTCGCGGAAGTAGAGGATCTGCTCGGGCGCCACGAGCGCCAGCTCCCGGTTCGTGAGCTGATTGAAGATGTCGCGCTGCGGCCCGATGACGTGGCGGATCTCGGTGAGCCCGCGTTTGAGGTCGAAGAGCCGCTCGAGCGTGGCCGGGCTGGCCTTCGCCACCAGGTCGTCCTCGAGCTGGTCGATGGAGTCCCCCAGCGCGTCGAAGACCGGGAAGTAGCTGTCGACCAGGGCATCCATCAAGGCCCACAGCAGGTAGTCGACCCCGCGCAGGAGGAGCGGGCCTGGCCCGAGGCGCAGGTGGACGGTGGCAAACGGGTCCCAGCCGGCCTCGTGGATGGTGAGCAGGTAGCTGGGCGTCAGCACGCAATCGATCTCGGAGGCCTCGACTTCCCGGTTCAGGGCAAGAGAGAAGACCACGAGATGGATCAAGTCCCCAGTCAGCTCGACCTTGGAGCGCTGGTTGCGCTCGACGATGTCCTCGGCGATGAGCGGGTGGAGCCCGAGGGCGTCGGCGATCTCGGCGACGAGACCTTCCGAGGGGTCGCTGACGTCGATCCAGGTCCGGGTGGCGGGGTCGGCGACCAGCTCACGGAGCCCGGCGACCGAGCGGACTTCGGTCAGCGAGCCGTCGCGCCAGCTCGTCACCCGCAACGTCGTCGCGGCCACGGCCTCGATGGCGGTCCGGTCGACCCGGACGTGCTCGACTCCCACGCCCGGGACCGCCGGCCGGTGATTCCGGTACGGGACGGGGCCCTCCGACTCAGAGGGCGAGGGGCTCGACGTCCCGGCCGTCTCCGCCATCGCCACCTCCAGCTCCAGCCAGCGCCCGTTGCGCGGCGCTCTCGGCCGACAGCATACGCGGGCGGTCGCCCAGCAGAAGCCCGGCCGGGATCGCCACGACGGTCACGATCCCCGCCACGAGGAAGAGCCCGACCATCGTCTCGGCGGCCTTCCTCGCGGCCCACGCCTCGAGCGCCGCGACCACCAGCGGGTCCTGCAGCGACCGACCCTGGAGCTCGGCGGGAATGACCGCCCTGTAGCCATCCGGGGTCGCGTACACCTGGGCGCTGATCCGGTCGATCTGGGTCGAGCCGTAGGCGGTCAGGACGGCCAGCCCGACCGCCATGCCCATCATCCGGGCCACGGTCACCGTCGCCGAAGCGACGCCCGAACGCCCGCCGGCCAGCCGCCTCGACCGCCGCGGTCGAGCGCGGGGTCACGGTCAGGCCGAACCCGAAGCCGAAGAGCGCCATCAAGACGGCCACCTCCTCGAGCGAGACGGCCGAGGTCCAGCGGCTCATGACAAGCCAGAGCGACCGTGCTCGCCGACAAGGCCCGACAGGGTGACGCCGCAAGCGAGACGAGGCGGACAGCGAAGCCCGGACACGAGGGCGCCGATCGCCGTCGCCCCGGCCAGGGCGCCGAGCGCGACGCCGCTGGCTCGTCCGGACCGCCGTAGAGACCCGGTCGACGAAGATCGCACCGCCGACGATGGCCGTCGCGAAGCCATACCCGGTGAGCAGTGAGACGAGCGCGGCCGAGCTGAAGACCCGGTCGCGGAAGAGGCGCGGATCGAGGAACGGCTCGTCGCGCGCAGCCGTGAACCACGGACGACGCGCCAGGCAGCCGGCCACGACCGCCGCACGAGAACAGCGCCGAGCGGCCGTCCGGCCGCAGGCCGCCGTCCGTCGGCTCGCTGCCGATCAGGGTCAGCCCGAGGAGCCGGCCACCCAGCGCCACGGTGAACAGCAACGCCCCCGCGACGTCGACCCGGGCGCCGTGGCGCGGCGTGTCCCAGTCCGGCGCCGGCGGCCCAGGCCAGGGCGAGTGCCGCAGATGCCGATCGGGACGTTCACGTAGAAGACCCAGCGCCAGGCCGGTGCCAGATGCGTCGGCAAGGGCCCCGGCGCCGATGCCCGAGCGCCGGCAGGGCCTGGCTCGACGCGGATCGTGTCGAGAATGGCCGCCCCAACGAACGGCCCAGCGGCCATGCCGAGGAACGTCAGCGCACCGATGATGCCCGAGGGCCCGCGGCCGCGCGTGGCCCTCGAACAGGTGCGACGCCGCTGCCGTGGCGACCGGGACGAGCGCGCCGCCCCCGATCGCCTGGACGACCCGGCCGCAGATCAGCTCATCGAGCGTCTGCGCCCGGCCCGCCAAGAGCGAGCCGACGGTGAAGACGACGAGCGCGCCGAGAAAGAGCCGGCGGGCGCCCCAGAGGTCCGCCAGCCGCCCGGCCAGCGGCATCGTGGCCACGTAGACGAGCAGGTACGCGTTGATGATCCAGGACGCGTGGCGGAGCTGTCGGTCCAGTCCGCCAGGTCGACCACGATCGAGGGCAGGGCGACGGCGGTGATCATCAGCTCGAGCCCGGCGAGGAAGACGCCGACGCCGAGCACGGCGAGCAGGACGAGGGCGCTGCGCCGATCCACGCATGGAGTGTATCCACCGTGCGGCTGGTCGCGGCCCTTGACAGTCGCGCGACGCGCGCCTAGCATCAACGCGCGTTTATATAAACGCTCGTTGAGCCATCACGGCGCCCAGCGCCGGCTCGATGTCCCGCCGGAGGCCACGACGCTGCCGAGCCCCGCCCGCATTCGTTCCACGATCGCCACGATCGTCGACCCACCCGAGGACCTGCGCGAGCTTCGGGCGTTCCACAAGGCGCTGGCCGACGTCAATCGCCTCCGGATCGTACGCCGGCTGGCGACCGGGCCGGCGTCGGTCACCGAGCTGATCGACCACGTCGGGCTCTCACAGCCGCTGGTGAGCTGGCACCTCGGCCGCCTGCGCGCGGCCGGCATCGTGGTGACCGAGCGACTCGGCCGCGAGACCAGCTGTTCGCTTCGGCCGGAGGCATTCGAGGAGATCGCCCTCCGTGAGCGTGCCCTCCTCGGCCTGCCGGCCCCGGAGGCTCGAGAACCGCAGCTCCCCGAGCCACGACCGGCGGAGACGAGGGTGCTGGCGACCCCCGCGCCCGTGATCCCTGATGCCTGAGACGCCCATGCCCCCCACCCCTGCGCAGCCGATCCGTGGGACCTCGCCCGTCACGAGCGGGGTCCGCAGGGTGGTGCGAGAGGTGTTCGCGCCGATCGCCATCTTTCTCGGCCGGATCGGCCTCACCCCGAATGCGCTGACGCTGGTCGGCTTCCTGATCACGCTGCTCGGCGCGATCCTCCTCGCAGGCGGGCACTGGCTGGCTGGTGGCCTCGTCGTCCTCTTCGGCGGCATCTTCGACCTGTTCGACGGGACGCTGGCCCGAGCGACCGGCCGGGTCTCCCGGTTCGGCGCCTTCATGGACTCGACCCTCGATCGCTGGGGCGAGGCGGCGGTCTACGTCGGGATCGTCATCGGCAGCACCAGGGCCGGCTTCGAACTCGGGGCGTGGCTCGCCGCCGCCGCGATGGCATCGGCCTTCCTCGTCAGCTACGTCCGGGCGAGGGCGGAAGGCCTCGGCTTCGAGAACGGCAGCGGGATGGCGGCCGTCGGGCTCGCGCCGCGCGAGGTGCGGCTCGTGGTCCTGACCGCCGGGCTGGTGGCGACCGGCCTTGGCGGTGGCGTTGTCCCGGGCGCCACGTTCGGCGACGGCGCTTCGACGTGGCTTGCCGCGACCGGTGACATCGTCCTCGCCGGTACTCTCGCCCTCATCGCCTTCCTCGCCTCGCTGACCGTCATCCAGCGCATCCTCCACGTCCAGGCGCAATCCGAGCATCACGAACCGCAGCAACCCGGGTAAACCGGTCGGCCGACGGAGTCGGCCGCTACCACGCCATGAAGGGAGCCAGGCACCGAGATGGCCAAGAACGGGACCTCAAGGAAGCAGGCCGAGCTGAGCGCCGCCGGCGGCAACGGCCACCGACCGCGTCGCAAAGACGGCAAGATCCGCGTCGCGATCGTCGGCGTCGGCAACTGCGCGTGCAGCCTCGTCCAGGGGCGCTACTACTACGAGAATGCCAAGCCCGGCGACTTCATCCCCGGGCTGATGCACGTCGACCTCGGCGGGTACCACATCCGCGACATCGAGTTCGTGGCCGCCTTCGACATCGACAAGAACAAGGTCGGCAAGGACCTCTCGGAGGCGATCTACACCAAGCCCAACAACACCTTCGTCTTCCAGCAGGTCCCCCACCTCGGTGTCAGGGTCGACCGCGGGATGACCCATGACGGCCTGGGCAAGTACCTCTCCCAGATCATCGAGAAGGCCCCTGGCCCCACGGCCGACATGGTCGGCATCCTCAAGGAGCGCGAGGTCGATGTCATGGTCTCCTACCTGCCGGTCGGCAGCGAGGAAGCCACCAAGTGGTACGTCGAGCAGGCGCTGGAGGCTGGCGTCGGCTTCATCAACTGCATCCCGGTCTTCATCGGCCGCGAGCCGTACTGGCAGCGCCGCTTCGCCGAGGAAGGCCTGCCGATCATCGGCGACGACATCAAGAGCCAGGTCGGCGCGACGATCACCCACCGGGTCCTGACCCGCCTGTTCATGGATCGCGGCGTGCGGCTCGATCGGACCTACCAGCTCAACTTCGGCGGCAACACCGACTTCCTGAACATGCTCGAGCGTGAGCGCCTCGAATCCAAGAAGATCAGCAAGACCAACGCGGTGACCTCGATGCTCGACTACGAGCTCGATCCCGACGACGTCCACGTCGGCCCCTCGGACTACGTGCCGTGGCTCAAGGACCGCAAGTGGTGCCACATCCGGATGGAGGGCACGACCTACGGTGACGTACCCCTCAACGTGGAGCTCAAGCTCGAGGTCTGGGACAGCCCGAACAGCGCCGGTGTCGTCACCGACGCGATCCGCTGCCTGAAGCTCGGCCTCGACCGAGGCCTCGCGGGGACGCTCGTGGCACCCTCGTCATACTTCATGAAGTCGCCGCCGCTCCAGATCCACGACGACATCGCGCGCGAGCGAGTCGCGGCGTTCATCCGCGGCGAGGACAACGAGACCTTGCACGGAACCGAGGTTCTGCCGGCCAACAAGACGCGCAAGCTGGCTCCGCCGAGGGCGGCCGCGGGCGCGGCCCGGTGACCACGCGGAAGTGACCGTGCAGACGGGCCCCGACGGGCGAATTCCGCTCCGTCGGCGGCTCCTCGAGCGGCTCGTCCTCTTCAGCTACCGAGGGGCGGCGGGAGTCCTTGACCGGACCCCGCCGCGCCTCGCCGCCGGCGTCGGTGGGGTCCTCGCCCAGAGCGTCTACCTGGTCTGGCCGGCCCGCCGTCGGGCTTCCCGAGCGAGCTACGCGCGGGTCCTCGGGCTGAGCCCCGACGATCCCGACGTCGACCGCCTGACCCGGCGGGCCTACCGCAACTACGCTCGCTACCTGGTCGATCTGATGCGCCTGCCGGGCTTGCCGGCCGGAGCAGTCGAGGGGATGGTCGAGCTGTCCGGCATCCTCCGCTTCGAGGAGATTCGCCGCGCGTCCAAAGCAGTCATCATCGTGGCGGCCCACCTCGGCAACAACGAGGCGGCCGCCGCCGTGATCGGGACTCGAGGGTCCACGATCCATGCGGTCGCCGACGACTCCGAGTTCCGGGAGCTCTACGCCTACCTCGAGGCGCAACGGGCCGCCTGGGGCGTGCATTTGGTCCCGTGGCGAAGTCTGCGGGCGGTCTACAGCGTGCTCAGGGCTGGGGGGACCGTCGTGCTGCTCGTCGACTGGGGGTATCGCGCGGACGGCGTGCCCGTCCGCTTCTTCGACGCCTGGACGACCCTGCCAGAAGGACCGGCGATCCTCGCCGCCAGGACCGGCGCGACCATCGTCCCGGTCGTGGTGCCGCGCCTGCCCGACGGTCGCTACGCCCCGACGCCGCTCGAGCCGATCCAGGTCGCTTCGTCGCAGCCGGCCGAGATCGCCCGCGCGACCCAGGCCATCGCCACGGAGCTCGAGGCCGCCATCCGCCCGATCGCCGATCAGTGGTACATGTTCAAGCCGATGTGGCCAACCTCAGAAGAGGAGCGGGCGCACCTGTCGGCTTCGCGAGCGGTCGCATGGCCTGCAGCGATCGACGGTTCGCTTGGCACCGACGCGTCGACGGGTCAGGGCGCCGGGCCCGACGCTGCCCCCGGATGAGCAGCCGGGCGACACCGGCGGCCAACTCGACCGGCCGCGGCGGCACCGCCGGCCAGCGCCTGCGGGCTCGCGTCGTCGGCGCCGGCTCGTGGCTCGCGTGCCGGCTGCCCGAGGGACCGCTCGTGCGCCTGGCGGACGCGTCCGGCCGGCTGTGGTACCGGCTCGCTCCGGGCCAGGCCGCGCAGGCGCGCAGGAACCTCGCCCGCGTCGCGATCTGGCTGGCTGCCGAAGGGATCGGCAGCCCGGCCGGCCGGGCGGCCGCCGAGGATCCGGCAGCCCTCGAACGGCTCGTGAGGGCGGCATTCCGCCACCGGGCCCGCTACTACCTGGAGCTCGCCCGTGCCCCCACCATCGACGAGCGCTTCCTGACGGAGCGCCTCGAAGTGGAGAGCCCAGACGTCGTCGCCCGGGCCTTCGGCGAGTCCGGCGGGACGATCTTCCTGAGCGCCCATTTCGGGCCGGTCGAGCTACCGGCCTACATCCTTGTCCACCTCGCTCACCGGCCGGCGACCGCGCCGATGGAGACGATCGACGACCCGCCGCTGCAGGGCTGGTTCGCCCGCACCCGCGGCGCCGTCGGGATCCGCATCGTCGGCCTGCGGGAAGCTCACCGGGAGCTGACCGCCGCTCTCCGGCGCGGCGAAGCCGTCGGCATGGTCGCCGACCGCGATGTCAGCGGCGGCGGGGTAGCCACCACCCTCTTCGGGGCGACGGCGAGGCTACCCGCGGGCCCGGCGCTCTTCGCCATCGAGACCGGGTCGCCCGTCTATTTCGCAGCCGTCCGGCGGACCGGGATCGGCCGCTACCGGGGCTGGCTCGCCCCGCTCGCCGTCCCGGCCGATGGGCAGCTCCGCGAGCGGGTGAGGGTGTTCCTCGAGAACGAGGCGCGCCTCATCGAGCGCGCGGTGGCCGCCGCGCCCGAACAATGGTGGGCGGTCTTCTTCCCGATCTGGGCGGACACCGAGGAAGGCGAGTGAACGGCGAGGCAACCGGCTCGCCGGAACTGGGACGAGCCGATCTCCACATCCACACCCTGGCCTCGGACGGAACCGCGGGAATCGAGGAGATCCTCGAGCGGGTCGAGCGAGAGAACGACCTCGACGTCATTGGCATTGCCGACCACGAGCGGATCGATGCCGCTCTTGCCGCCCGGGCGATGGCCCGCCGCCGCGGCCTGAGGGTCGAGGTCGTGGTCGGGGAGGAAGTCTCGACGCTGGGCGGCCACCTCCTAGCGCTTTTCGTGGAAGAGCAAATCCGCCCCGCCCAAACGCTCGGGGCGACGATCGCCCAGGTTCACGAGCAAGGCGGCCTGGCGATCGTCGCCCACCCGCTCTTCCCGTATCCCCTCTGTGCGCAAGGCTGGCTGCTGCGCCGGCTGCTCGGGGGCTCCGACCAACGGACTCGGCCCGACGCGATCGAGGCACTCAACCCGACCTTCTTCGGTCGCGCCGTCCACGGACGAGTCGTGCGCTTCGCCGAGGAAACGGGCGTGCCCGGAATCGGCAACAGCGACGCCCATGACCTTGCTTCGGTCGGAACCGGCCGGACCCGCTTCCCGGGCCGCACCGCGGAAGACGTCCGGGCGGCGATTCTCGAGGGCCGAGTGCACTGGGAGGGGAGCTTCCATTCGACCGCCGGCCAGCTGCCGACCTTCGGGCGGCAGCTGCGCAGATACTGGCCGCGACCTCCGTGACGAGACGCTCGGACGCCTGCGCGCTGACGGCACGCGGCGCGACCTGGGCTACCCTGGCGGTCGCCACCGGCCCCCGCAATTCGATGACGCGGCCTTCGGCCGTCCAGGCGACGCTGCAAGCCGGAACGCGCCGGCCGCCGACGCGGACGCCGAGCCGGGCAAGGAGATGAGGCGATGAAGATCGGCCTCGTGACCCCCTACGTCTACCCGTTGCCGGGCGGGGTCAACGAGCACGTCCGCCACCTCTACCAGGAGCTGCGGCTGCGCGGCCACGACGTGCGCATCATCAGCAGCAGCCACGGCCTGCAACGGTCGTCGGAGGGCGACGTCATCCGGCTCGGGAAGGGGTTCTCCTTCCCTGCCAACGGCTCCATCGGAACCCTGACCCTCTCCGGGCGGTTCTTGCGCCAGGTTCGCCAGGTCCTCGATCGTGAGGCCTTCGACATCCTCCATTTGCATGAGCCCTTCGTGCCCTTCTTGAGCCTGGTGGTCCTGCGCGAGTCCCAGGCTGTCAACATCGCCACATTCCACGCGTACGCGGGCTTCTCGCCCTCATACGAGTTCGGGCGGCGGGCGCTCCGTGGCTACCCCGAGCGCCTCCACGGACGGATCGCCGTCAGCGCCGCGGCCCGCCACTTCATCGACCGCTATTTCCCGGGCGACTACAAGGTCATTCCCAACGGCGTGGATCTGGACCGCTTCCAACGTGCGGTCCCCATCGCCCGCTGGCAGGACGGGACGCCCAACGTCCTGTTCGTGGGGCGCCTTGAAGAGCGCAAGGGGATCATCCATCTCCTGAAGGCCTTCCGGACACTGCGCCGGAGCGGATTCGACTGTCGCCTCCTGGTGGTCGGCTCCGGACCTCAAGAGCGCGAGGCGCGCCGCTACGTCTTCACTCGCCGTCTCAGCGATGTCGAGTTCCTGGGGCGGGTCGCCGAGGACGAGAAGGCCCAGCTGTTCCGGACCGCCGACATCTTCGTGTCACCAGCCACCGGGCGGGAATCGTTCGGGATCGTCCTGCTCGAGGCCATGGCCGCCGGCGCGCCCATCGTCTGCAGCGACATCCACGGCTACAAGGGCGTCGTCCGTCGTAACCAGGAGGCGTTGCTGGTCGCGCCAGGTGACGCACGGGGTCTGGCGGGCGCCATCGCGGGCCTCCTCCTGGATCCCGAGCTGCGGGCCCGAATGGGCGAGGCCGGCCACCTCCGCGCGATGCAGTTCAGCTGGGACCGGATCGCGGCCAAGGTCGAGGAGTACTACGGCTTCGTGATCCGCCGGCTCGCCGCGCAGGGCGCCCTCCCCAGCGGCTTCACGGCGGCCGTGCCGCCCTCACCCCGGGTCACCGCGATCCCGGCGGACGCCACTGGGGAGGCCGACCCCGCGGTGGCCGAGCCGCTCACCCGGTAGCCGCTACCGACCACCACCCGGGGCCAGGGATTCCGCGCCACTCCCGCCGGCCGCCCGTTCGGCCGCCCGCTCGGCCAGGGCGAGGCGCCACGTCCAGACGCTGTAGGCGACGACAGCGCAGGTGACCAGGAGCGCCCCGAGCAGGACCGCCGGCCAGACGTCGAAGAGCTTGACCGGGAACGGCTCGTCCGTGTTGACCGGGAACTGGAAGGGGTACAGCCACGTCGGCAAGAACCCTTGGTAGGCGTTGAAGACCGTCGACGGGAGCGGCAGGGCGGCCCAGTTCGGGTACCACAGGACGAAGAAGGCGACGGCCGCCGCGCAGAAGCCGTAGACGAAGCGACGCGGGTCACGCGCGCCGAGGACGACCCAGGCAACGAGGACGAAGGGGACGGCCACCAGGAGGGCGATCAGCTCGGAAGGGACCGACGAGAGGGTCAGGATCGCCGTCTGGGCAGAGAGCCCGCCCGTGGCGGCCAGCGCGAGCGCGGCCGCGACGGCGGTCGACGCGAGGCCCAGCAGCCGGCGGTTCATCGCCGGTGGCTCGATGTCCCGGGTCCGTTCCAGGCGGAAGAGCTGCCAGAGGAGGGCGGCGATCGCCACACCGAGCACGATCACGATCGCCGCCACGCGCTCGGTCACGACCACCTGGCCGGCGGTATTGACACAGGCCTGAGAGCCGGGGTTGACCGCCTCGACCCGGACGTAGACGCAGAGCGGCCCCTTCAGGAGCCACATCAGCGGCGCCCCCAGGACGGTGAGCGCGGCCGCGATCCGGGCGAGCAGCCAGGTCCGGCGCGACGGGCCACGCCAGAGCTCTGCCACGAAGTAGGCGAGCGCCAGGATCACCAGCGGCAGCGACGTGTAGTAGTGGTACTCGAAGGTCGCCCGGTCGATCCGCACCCAGGGCAGCCACATCACGAGGAAGGCAACGAGGACGAAGGCCAGGGCGAGGCTTCGCCGGCGGAAGGCCTGCCAGCCGACGAACGCCATGGCCGGGATGGCCGTCCACCAGATGACGAGGTTGCCCCCCGAGTAGATCGCCGCCGAGGTCGCCCCTGCGAAGCTCTCCTGATAGAACCAGACCGGCTTGAGGTCCAGGGGCCAGGCCCACCAGGGCGAGGACGCTGCGTGCGTCGCCCGGAGATTGTTGTGGTACTCGTACATCGAGCGCGTCAGGTCGAGGAGCGTCTGGCCGGTGTTCCCCGGCGGCCACGTGTCGGTCAGGCGGTTGCCGAGGGCCACCCAGGGCAGGTACGAGACGACGTAGACGACGAGCGGAATCGCCAGCAGCGAGAACGCCATCCAGACGGCCGGGACTCCCCAGCCCGACCCCAGCCGCAGCCAGCCGGGAGGGGCCGGGGCAGACGACTCGAGGAGGGCGCCGGGATCGTCTGGCGCCAGAGGCGGCGCGAGCGGTCCGAGACCCCACCAGGCCGCGATCCGGAAGGCGACCGCCGCGACAGCCGCGAGGCCGAGCAGCCCGAATGAGCCGAGCAGGACGACGGACGGGAGACCGAGGGCGAAGGCGGCCAGCGCCCCGGCGACCCCAAGGGCCCCGGGGGCCACGACGGCGAACCACATCTCCTCGAGCGTCCAGGCGACCGGATGGAGGACGCTCGCGACGACCGTTCCCAGGGTGATAGCGATCATCAGTCCCAGGAAGAAGACGTTGCCGCCGCTGGTCGCGGCCTCTGGCGGGACGGCAATCGCGAGGTAGCCGAGGACGGCCGTGAGGCCCGCCAGGCCGAGGATGGCGATGACCCGCCCGAGCGCCGAGCGAGCCAGGATCAGCAGAACGATCCCGCCGATCGCATACAGCGCCACCCACTTCGAGGCGAGGCCGAGGCCGAGCAAGAGGCCGATGGCGGGCAGGCCCAACCAGAAGGCCGCCCGCGCCCGCCATGCGCCGGTCCACAGGGCCGCGAAGATCGTCAATGCCCCGACCACGAAGAGCCCGACGTAGGCGTCGTTCATGGCGATCCGCGACTGGACGAAGAACATCCCGTCGACCAGCGCGAAGAGGCCCGCCAGGACCGCGATCGACCGCCGCCTGAAGAGGATCCGGGCCAGCAGGAAGATGAGGCCCGCCATGAGCGCCCCGGCGATCACTCCCGGCAGCCGCCAGGCGAAGGCGTAGCCACCCACGGAGACCGAGGCCGCGGCTCCGTCTTCGGCGAAGGCGAGGATCTGTTCCCGATCGGAGCTCGGGTACAGCGGCGCGGCATCGAGCGCCCAGGCCGCCGGCTCGAACGGCAATCGGGAGTCGGAGAAGACGGCGTTGCCGTTCGTCTCGACGGCGTAGATCGTGGTGGCCGACCCATCGGGCGTCCGCCCCAGCAGGTGCACGATGCGGGTCCCATCGTCGACGACGACGCGCTCGATCCGTCCCGGCATCGCATAGGTGCGGTCCAGCCCGGGCCCGCCGCCGGCGGTGTCCCCCGCCCGCGGAATCCGGATCACCGCGAGCTTCAGGTCCTGGGCGACGTAGAGGCGGGGAGGATCGCCTTCCTCGAAGTACGCCAGTCCGGTGGCGGGCGTGTCGAGGGCGATCGTCTCGGCTGCGCCGCCGGTGGACGGGTCGATGAAGACGACTCCGGCGGTCGCGGCGACGGCCACCTGGGGCTTGGCGACCAGGGCGAAGCCATCGAGCCGGCCGTCGGCGATGGCCGCGTTGACGGCCGTCCGCTGTTCGCTGGTGAGAGAGCCGGCGACGATCGACTCGGCCGCGCTGCTGCGGAGCGTGGCCTCGTAGCCGGAGAGGTCGCCTCCAAGCAGGTCGGCCAGGGTCCGAGCGGCGGCGGCCACATCGGGCACCGCGGTCGGGGTCGCACTCAGGACCTCGGCCGTCCCCCCGGGCGCGAGGTCGGACGCTCCGGGCACGGCGACCCTGCCGCGCTCAGCACCGGTCGCGGCGTCGAGGGTGACCACGGTCCCGTCCGCGAGCACGGCGACGATCGCGCCGCCGTCTTCGGTGACCAGCACGCGCACGATCGGCCCGCCGACGTGGGCGAGCGTCACGGACGCCGGCGTCGCGGCGCCGGAACGGACCGTGTCGAGGGTCGAGCGCGTGTCCACGTCGAGGACATCGCCGCCATCGGTGCCGACCAGAAGCCGGTGGCCGACCTGGTCCACCGCGACGGCCGCGGCGCCGGGCGCGGGGATGGTCGCCACCCGGGCGCGGCTGCCGAGGTCGTAGGCTCGGATCTCGGCCCCCGTAGCGAGATACACCCGCTCCCCGCCCAGGCCCCCGGGCAGCGTCGGGTCGGCGTAGCGGGGTTCCACGACCGCGGATCGGACCGGTGCCCCGACCGAGCTCTGAGCCGTGACCGAGTCGCCGGCGAACGCGACGATCCCTGCCGCGATGGCGTACTTGGCGAGGTGGGGATGGGTGTACTCGTAGATGTCGTGCGGGATCCCATAACGCCAGTCCTGGAGGAACTCCGTCGCCGTCCGCGCGTGGTAGACCTCGTCGAAGTGCATCTGGACCGGCTCGCCGAGCCGGAAGGTCCGGCTGACCAGCGCCAGCGTCACGAGCACGATGACCAGCCACAGGTCGAGCCGGTCGAGGCGCCCGCCGGGCTCCCTCGCGAGCGACGCGGTTTGATCGTCGGTCGGGTGTCGGATCAGGCGGCGAACCCAGCCGGCGCCGGCCACGGCCGGCAGGTTGGCCAGCGTGGCGACCGCGAGCGGGCGGCGAACCAGGGCCGGGGAGGGCGAGCGCGGCCGCCCGCTCGTGGGCTGCCGCGCGGGCCCAGGTCACGTCCTCCGCGTCCAGCGCCTTCGCTCGCAACTGCCAGGCGCCCCAGGCGAGGACGCCGAGATGGGCGAGTGCCGCCAGCGCGACGCCGCCGAACGAGCGGATCTGCGGTCCGAGCCCCAGCCAATCGAGCACGCCGGGGTTCTTGTAGAAGGGGTTGGTCAGGACCGCGTAGAGGTTGGCGAAGTTGGCGACGCAGGCGATGAGATAGGCGGCCCGCCAGCGAAGGGAGACCGCCGCGAGGATGGCAGCGAAGGCGAAGAACGGGTAGAGGTACCGTTCGTGGACTCGGGTGGGAAGGACGAAGAAGGCGACGGCGAGGATCGTCAGCGTCAGCAGCAGCGTCCGGCGGTCATCCCGCCGGGCAACGACCGCGCAGCCCGCGACGATCGCCGCGACGAGCAGAGCGGAGCCGATCACCACGGCCGGCAGCGGCCCGATGAGGTAGCCGACGTCGTCGATCCAGGTCCCGCCCGCCGCGAGCCCAGTACCGTCCTGGCTCACGAGCGCCCAGGGGTTGAAGGCGTTGACCGTCAGGTAGTGGTACTCGGTGGCCGTCTGGACGATCCGGCGGGCCAGCTCCAGGATCGTCATCCCGAAGGGCAGGCAGATCAGGGTGGCGGTCGCCAGCCCCGCCGCGACCACGAGGGTGAGCCTGAGCGGGCCGTCACCGTCACGGCGAACCCAGAGGTGCCGCCGCAGGAGTACCACCGCGGCAATCGGGATGAGGATGCCGAACTGGGGCTTGATGATCGCGGCCACGGTCGTCAGGACCGTCGCTCTCGCGGAATGGCCGCGCCAGAGCTCGCGGACGGCCAGGAGCAAGAAGAGGGTGCCGAAGGAATCGACCTGGCCCCAGACCGCGCTGTCGAACCAGGAGACCGGGTTCAGGACGAAGAAGGCGGCTCCGACCAGCGCCCCGGCCCGGGGCGCGCCGAGCTCGCGAGCCATGGACCAGACCAGCCAGCCGATGCCGACGTCGGCCAGGATCGGCGGCAGCTTGATGAGGTCGCCGATCCCGCCGATCGCCTGTCCGACCAGGCCGACGAGCCAGAGGACGTAGAGATAGCCCGGGGTGTAGTCGGCGAAGAAGCCACGCTCGTAGAAGCCGTACGGCCCGTGGCTGGCCAGCTCCCCCGCCCAGAAGCGGAACGCCTGGATGTCAACGCCGAAGCCGGCCCCTGGAACGAGGACGTATGCGATGATGAGCCGCAGGGCGAACCCGAGCGCGAGGAGGATGACGACCGCGCTGACGGCGTCCCCGGGCCTCGTCGTCCCTGCAGGCGTGGATCCGCCCCGGTCGGGTACGCCCGTTGCGGGGCCAGTCAACGAGATCGGCCTCCTGCACGAGCGCTGAGGTGGAGCGGAGTATACCCCAGGGTCCGGCCTCCGGGCCCGTCGGCGACCAAGGCAACGGGCCCCGTGACGGGGCCGGTCCGACCTTCTGGGTCGGCGTCGGCATCGTGCTCGTCATGTTGGTCGTCTATGTGGCGAGCAATCCCGACCGTACGAACTTCTACAACCACTTCGTGTGGCAGGCCTCGGCCTGGCTGGAGGGTCAGGCCGGCATCCGCTACCCAGTCGAACCTTCGCCAGGGTTGTTCGGCAACGCCTACTTCCAGGACGTGATGGTCGTCAGTGCACCGACGGCGAGTGCGCCCGGGCGCGCCCTGATCCCCTTTCCGCCACTCCCGGCGGTCGTACTCCTGCCCTTCGTGGCCATCTGGGGCCTCACCACCGACGCGCAACTCCTGGCGGCGATCCTCGGGGCACTGGCGGTCGGCGCTGCCTACTGGATGCTGGGGCGACTCCGCATCCGCGAGCCGGTGCGGATCGCCGCGACCGTGTTTCTCGGCTTGGGTACCGTCTTCTGGTACACCTCGAGTCTCGGCACGACGTGGTTCCTCGCTCACGTGCTGGCCGTGCTCCTCACCTGCCTGGCGATCGGCGTGGCGCTGAGCGCCGATCCCGCCTTCAGCCGGGCGGCCGTGCGTGAAGGCGACCGTGGCGGTCGGCGGGCAGACCACTCAGGCTGGAACGCCGGACGGCTGGATTGGCTCCTCGGCCAGGTCGACGGACGCCAGTTCCTGGCAGGCCTGTTCCTTGGGCTGGCGGCTACCGCCCGCCTCACGGTCGCCCTCGGAGCGCCGTTCCTGGTCTTCGCCGGCGGAGGCGGCGGTTGGTTGCGGAGAGGCGTGTCGGCGGGTCTGGGGATGGCGATCCCGCTCCTGGGCCTGGTTGCCTACAACCTGGCCACCACCGGCCATGTCTTCCATCCCGCGTATGAGGCCCTCTATCGCTACGAGGTCTGGGCGTATCCCGACCTCGGCTACAACGGCGACTGGGGGATCGAGGACCTCCGCTATCTCCCCCAGAACCTGGGGATCATGCTGCTCGGAGCCCCGGACGTCTTGCCGGCCTGCCCGGCCGGAGCGGCCCCGGGCGTGTTCAGCCAGACCTGCCCGCTCGTGATTCCTCGGGCGATCGGGATGAGCCTCATCCTGACGAGTCCGGCCTATCTGCTCGGGATCCCGGCCCCGACCCACGTCAGGCGCGATCGGATCGTCGCCGGCGCCCTGTTGGCGGTAGTCGCCATCGCCCTACTGAACCTGATGCACTTCAGCCAGGGTTGGGTCCAGTTCGGCTACCGCTTCAGCAACGACTTCGCACCGTTCGCGCTCATCCTCGTCGCCATCGGGCTGGAGCGCCGCGGCGGCCTACGAGCCGGGGCAGTGATCCTGATCGGAGTTTCGATCGCTATCCAGCTCTGGGGCGTGATCTGGGGGGCGGTCCTTGGCTGGTGACCCCGCGCCGGCCCGCGCCGGACGGGCCCGCGGGCGGATGTCCGGGGCCGGCGGGGCGGCCGGGCCCATCTTCGTCGGGACCCTATCGTTCGCCCTGGGTGCCGCGACGCTGCTCCCGGGCGTCGCCTACTGGGACACCGGTGAGTTCCAGACCGTCGGCCCGCTCCTGGGGACGGCCCACCCGACGGGCTTCCCCAGCTACGTCATCCTCGGCTGGCTCGCCTCCATCGTCCTTCAGCCGCTCGGGGAGCCCGCCCTGCGGATGAACCTCCTTTCCGCGCTGGCCGTCGGGGCGGGCTCGGGTGCGCTCGTGGTCCTCGTCCGGCGCCTCACGGGTCACGACCTGATCGCGGTCGCCACAGGATTCGCCTTTGCCGTCGGGCAGATCGTCTGGGGAATCTCCAACCACGCCGATCCCCACGCGCTCCACCTGGCCCTGGTCGCCGTCCTGCTCGTCCTCCTGGTCGGCTGGGAGGCCGCCCGAAGATCGGCTCCCAAGGTCTACTCCCGAGCGGATCGCTGGCTGGTCGGGGCCGCCCTCGTCTACGGCGTGGCGCTGGCCAACCACACCCTGACGGCGCTCTTGGCGCTCCCGATCGCCGTCTTCGTGACGACCGTCGACCCCGGGCTGTGGCGTCGCGCGCGCCTGGTCGCCAGGTGCGCCGCCGTGCTGATCCTGACGACGGCGCTCCTCTACCTCGAGCTGCCGATCCGGGCGGCGATGCACGCGCCCCAGGTGTACGGGCACCCAGACACGTGGAGCGGCTTCTGGTACGTGGTCCTTGGGCAGCAGTTCCAGGGGACGTTC
The DNA here is from genome assembly GCA_963712585.1 of uncultured Chloroflexia bacterium. GTDB lineage: Bacteria > Chloroflexota > Limnocylindria > Limnocylindrales > CSP1-4 > CAVQIH01. The sequence goes on along the minus strand of CAVQIH010000008.1, from coordinate 205,276 downwards.
GTCAACCCGCTGACCGACCTCGGCCGGACGCTCGGCGAGCTCCGGCGGGTCGCGGAGCTCCAGTTCGGGCCGCTCGTCGTCGCCCTGCCGTTCGCGTTCCTGGCGACCGTCGTTCGCCGGCCGCGCTATGCGCTCCTGAGCGGCCTTGGGTTCCTCATCACCTGCCTATTCGCCGTTTCCTACGAGAACGCCGAGATCGAGCGCTACTATCTCGGGCCGGCGCTCCTCGGGGCCAGCTGGCTGGGCATCCTCGCCGGGTGGCTGACAGATCTCGGGCAGGGGCGCCTCGCCATTCGCGGCGAGGTTTCGCTCAGGGCAGCGACCCTGGTCGAGGTGGCCATGGCGGCGGCCATGGTCGCGCCGCTGCTGCCGCTCCTGCCGGATCGAGCCGCGGCCGTCGACCAGCGCCGGAACGACGCCGCGGCACGCTGGAGCACGGCGGCCCTGGCCGCCTTCGAGCCCGACGCCGTCGTCCTGAGCTGGTGGAGCTACTCCACTCCGCTATGGTATGCACAGCGAGTCGAGGGTCGGCGACCCGACATCGCCATCGTCGATGATCGGACCCTGCGCGACCAGGACCTCGGCGGCGTCCGCGACGTGATCGACGCGAACCTCGGCCGGCGGCCCGTCTACCTCATCCGCCTGCCCCAGGAGACCAGCGAACTCTTCCGTGACTACGACCTGGAGCCTGTCGTGAGCCTGCCCATCGGCCAGGAAGTCCTGCGCGTGAACGCTCGGCGCGAGCTCGCACCGTGAGCGTCGCGAGGCACGAGCGACGGGCGTCGGGGGATTCTGAGCACGCCCCCCAGCCAGCCGGCGAAGCCCTCGGGCCGTTGCTGGAGCTCTCGTACTTCTTCCCTGCCCACAATGAAGAGGCCAACCTCGAGCCGCTTGTCGAGGAAGCGCTGGCGACCCTGCCCGGCCTGGCCCAATGCTTCGAGATCGTCGTCGTCGACGACGGATCCCGCGACGCGACGCCGGAGATCGCAGACCGCCTTGCGGCCGCCCATCCCGGTGTCGTGCGGGTGGTCCATCACCCTGCCAACCTCGGCTACGGGGAGGCGCTGCGATCCGGCTTCCGGGCGGCCCGCTACGCGCAGGTGGCCTTCACCGACGGCGACCGCCAGTTCCAGGTCGCCGACCTGGGTCGGCTGATCGCCCGGCTCCTCGCCCCGGATCGGCCCGATGTCGTGGCCGGCTTCCGCGCCCATCGCGCGGACCCCCCGATCCGGACCCTCTATGCCCGCCTCTACCGGCTGGCCAACCGGGTCTTCTTCGGCATCCGCGTACGCGACATCGACTGCGCCTGCAAGGTCTTCCGCCGCGAGGCGCTGACCGGGATCCGCGTGGACTCCGGCGGCGCCTTCTTCTCCGCGGAGCTGCTCATCAAGCTCAGCGCCGCCGGGCGGAGCGTCGTCGAAGTGAGCGTGCCGCACTATCCTCGCCGCGCCGGCTCACCCACCGGCGCCAAGCCGAGGGTGGTCCTCCGGGCGGTCAAGGACTTCTGGTCGCTCCGCCTTCGCCTCTGGGCCTCTCGGACGTCGGCGCTCCGACGAGGCGAGCCGATCCTGGGCTGACGGTCCCGCTCGAGGAGGGGGTCAGGAGCCGGTCGGGCCGCCGAGATCGACGTCGAGCGAGTTGACGAAGTCCCGGAAGACCGAGAGCTTCTCGTCCTGCTCGTCGTCGTCGTTGGGGATGACGCCAGCCCGGTCGAGAACCTCCTCCGCGGCGAAGATGCGAACGCCAGCTCGGACCGCCAGGGCGAGCGCGTCGGACGGGCGCGAGTCGATCTCCAGGATCCGGCCGTCCGACTCGAGCGTGATGCGCGCGTGAAACGTCTCCTCGGCGAGGTCGACGATCACCACCTGGCGCATCGACACACCGAGCTGGTCGAGCGTCGTTGCGAAGAGATCGTGCGTGAGCGGGCGCTCCGGGCTGAGGCCCTGCAGCCGCATGGCGATCGCATTCGCCTCCCATGGACCGATCCAGATCGGCAGGTAGCGGTCGCGCCCCAGCTCCTTGAGGATGACCACATGCTGGCTCGAGAGCATGTGAATCCGCACGCTCTCGACCACCATCTCGACCTGTCCGCCAGGCATGTTCGGATTATCCCACGCTGCTCCGGGACGCAGGTTCAGGGCGTCGCCGAGGGCGTTCGGGTCGGTCGGGCCGTGGCCGCCGCCGACGGCGCGCCAGACGGAGCCGGGCTGGCCAGGGAGGCACCGGGGGCCGGCGAAGCTCGGACCGTCACGGCTTGGAGGGCCGAGGTGGCCAGCCTGTTCGCGTCCACCCAGTAGAGGACCGGTGACTGGCCTTCGGGTCGGGGAACCACGTACATCCCCCGCATCGACGCCCAGTCCTCGGGCGCGGCGGCCAGCCGGTACTGGGCCACGAACCCGCCGGTCGCCTTCTCCACCGCGATGACCCGCGAGTTCGGGGCGTCGTAGGCGTAGAGGATTCCCTCGCCCTGCCCGGAAGGCGAGGCCACGATCGAGTAGTCCGGCCTAGGACGGAGGAGCTCGTCACCCGGGTTGGCCGCCTCCCAGTCCGTACGTTGACCCGACACGAAGCGAACGACGCGGCCCGCCTCCGGCGCCCAGACGTCGCCGTCGATGTAGAGCTGGTGGATGTCGGAGACGTCTTGGGGGGCCGCGAGGTAGCCCGAGGAGGCCCCCGGATAGCCGCTGCCGTCGGCTGCGGGCGAGTAGCGCAGGATCTGCTCAGCCGAAGGGTCCACGACGTACAGGTTGTAGAGGCCCTGCTCGGGGACACGCAAGAAGGTCCCGATGGCCTGAATGTCCTTGCCCCAGTCCGACGCTTCGGCCACCCGGATCCGGGCGATGGTGCCGTTGCCCTTCTTGTCGATGGCTCGCCAGCGCCAGAGGATGCTCTTGCTGTCGAGGATGAGCAGATCCGGGCCGCCCACTGCCAGCAAGCGTGGCTCGCCGGCCTTCGTCCCTGCCAGGGCGTCGCCGAGGCGGAGGATCAGGGTGGCCTTCTTCTCCTTCGTGTCGATCCGGTAGACGGCCTTGCCGGCTCGATCGAGGACGAAGGGTGCCCCGTCCGGCCCCCGGATCAGCTGGACGATGTCGACCGGGGGATCCGCCGCCGCGAATGAGAACACCTGGGTGGCGCCGACGGGCACGACGCCGAACAGCGTGTCGAGGCCGGCCACGACCCGCACCCGGAGTGGATCGGTGGCGGACGCCGGGACGCCGCCCTTGTCGGCCTCGCCAAGCTGTGCGTACGCGTCCGTGAGGAGTTGGCGGGCTTCCTGGGGATCGTCCTCGACGAGGTTGGCCCCGTTGTCGAAGACGAGGCGGACATCCTCCTTGGCCGCGGCGAGGGCCCGCTGGCTGGCGGTCAGACCCGGGATCTGTTCTGAGGGCGCCGTACCGCCGAAGACGAACATGCCGAGCCCCAGCGCCGCGACGACGGCCACAAGGACGAGGACGGCGATGGCCGCCCGGCGCTGGCTCTCCCGTCGCCTGGACGCCGGCGTGACCCGGCGGTGCTGCGGCCCGCGGCGGGGCATCACGTCCTGGAGCCGCGTCAGCAACCCGACCGCAGCGCCGCCGGCGGCAGTCCTCGCTCGGCTGGCCGAATGCTGAACTGCCGCGACGCCGCCACTCACGGAGTCGGCGAGTGGGATGGGAGATCGATCCGGGACGCCGGCGAGCGGCTCGTCGGGATGGACCGGCACGAGCTCGCGCTGGCGGTGCGTGGCCGCGACCTCGGTGGCCTCCACGGCGAGAGCTGCGTCACCGCCGCTCCCGTCGAGGGCCACGTACTGGTGGTGGAGGTGCTCCATCGCCGACTGGGGATGGAGGGTCACGAGGGCGTCCTTGAGTGCGTCGATCCCGAGCTTCGCGGTCAGGCTCGCGGACACCAGGACGATGGTGTCGCCGACGGTGATGTCGCCTCGCCAGACCTCCGACCCGAGGTCGCTCGAAGGAAGGCCGCGCTCGCGATGCGGGTCGGGAAGAGTGAGGAGGCGAGCCTGACGGACCAGGTAGGCCTCCACCGGGCCCACCGTAACCACGTAGAGCTCGCTGCCGCGGACAACGGCGACCCCCAGGCCGATCGGCCCGTTCGCTGCCTGGGGGCCCAGACCATACCGCTCGCGCTGCGCGGTCAGCCGCTTGTTCGCCGACCGAATGACCTTCTCGAGGCACCCCACGATGCCGGCTGACTCGTCGTAGTAGTACTCGTCACGGATCGTCTCGGCCACGAGCCGCGTCGCCTCAAGGGCGCGGCCGACACCAGTCGGTCCGGTGGCCACCAGGTACAGGTTCCCCTTCGACCGCGCCGTGCTGCCGACCGTCGGCTCGACGACGACGATCGTGTCCGGAGAGTCCTGGAGGCGCTCCTCCTCGGCGACCACGCCGAGCTTCATCTGCAGCCGGACGGCCATCTCAGACTTGTGGCAGATGCTCGCGGGAGGGCTAGGCGGACGCGGCGGCGAGCGGCGCGGCGGCCGACGCGGGGACCGATGCGCGGTAGGTGGGCGCGATTATACGCGCCGCTTGGGCCACGACCTCCCGGCCGCCCGAGCGTGCGGCACGCGGGCCGCGCCGGTCAGCGGCTGCGGATACGGACATGGAGCTCACGAACGGGCTGGCCGCCGGGGGCGGCAGCGAAGGCGGCGATGAGCTCAGGCCCATGGAGGCGGATCTCCTGGGCGACCAGGGCATGGTCGGCCTCGACGACCAGAGTCGCCGTCTCGACCCGGAGCATCCGAGCCGCGCCGGCGGCCAGCGGAACCCGCTCGGCCAGGATCGCCTCGAAGATCGCCATCCCCCGCGCTCGGCGGAGCTCCTCCTCCAGACCGAGCTCCCGCGCCGCCCCCGGCAGGAGGTCGCCGACGCGCCGCATCGGTCGCCGCTGACGCTCACCCATGACTGGGCAGCAATCGCGCGCCGCCGGCAGCCGATCCTGGCTCGACCTGCCAGACCACCGCCCGGGTGCGCAACCCCGGGTCGATATCGTCGAGGGCCGTGGTCGTCACGAAGGCCTGGGGCAGCTCGGCAATGCGCCGGACGAGGTGGGCGCGGCGCTCCGGATCGAGCTCGCTGAAGACATCGTCGAGGAGCAGGAGCGGCGGCCGCCCGTCGAGCTCGGTGAGGAGGTCGAGCTGGGCCAGCTTGAAGGCGAGGATCGCCGTCCGCTGCTGGCCACGCGAGGCGAAGCTGGCCAGGTCCCGCCCGTTGAGCCTAAAGACGATGTCGTCGCGGTGCGGTCCGACGAGGGTCGCCCCCTGCCAGAGCTCCTTGTCGGCAGTTTCCTCGAGGCGCCGGGCCAGGGCGTCCGCAGGCGCCTCACCAGGCAGGTGCGGGGCGTTCGTCGCGTAACGGACGGTCAGCGTCCCTTCCCCGGGGGCGATCTCGGCGTGAGCTCGTCCCAGTGGCTCGGCCAACTCCTCAAGCAACGCCAGGCGCGCTGCCACGATCTCCGCCCCAGACTGGAGGAACGCCCCGTCCCAGAACCGCAGCTGGTCCCTGGATGCCCGCTCCTCGCGGATCGCCCGCAGCAGGCTGTTCCGCTGCTGGAGCGCCCGGCCGTAAGTCGCCAGCGCCCGCCCGTAGGCGGGTGAGCGGTCCCCGGCAAGCTGATCGATGGCGGTCCGCCGCAGTGAGGGGGAGCCGGCCACCAGCAGCATCTCCTCGGGGGCGAAGACGACGACCCGCAGGAATCCCCCGAGGGCGCCGGCGCGACGCCCGACGCCATTGACCCGGATCCGCTTCCGACCGGCCGAGCTTCCTTCTCGCTGAAGGACGACCTCGATCGTGACCGGCTGGCTCGCCCCCGGCGCGATCGAGCCCTCGACCCGCGCAAACGGGGCATCCCAGCGGATCAGCTCAGCGTCGGCGGACGTCCGGTGCGAGCGTCCCCAGGCCAGTAGGACGACCGCCTCGAGGAGACTGGTCTTGCCGGCGGCATTTGGCCCCCAGACGAGCTGCGGGCCGGGCCCGAACACGACCGCAAGCTCGTCGTAGCCGCGGAGGTCGCCCAGGCGCAACGAGGCGAGCAGCGTTCGGCGCCGGACCGGCCCGGCCTCCTACGAGGTGGTCCGAACCGGCATCACCACGTGCGTGTATTCGCGCCCGTCGACTGGCCGGAAGACGCCGGGCGACAACGGTCCGTTGAGCTCGATCGAGAACGCCTCGGCGTCCACGTTCTGGAGGACTTCGCTCAGATAGCGGGCGTTGAAGGCGATGGTGGTGGGGTCGCCCTCGATGGTGGCGTCCACTTCGCCCTGGAGGTCGCCGATGTCCGCCGCGGCAGTCACCGTGATCGTCCCGGCGCCGTCGGCGCCGACGTGGAGCTTGACGATGTTGGCCGAAGAGCTCGCGATGAGGGCCGCCAACCGAACGGCCTTGAGGAGTTGCTCGCGGTCGACCACGGCGCGGGTCGCGTGCTCCTTGGGCAGGACCTGCTGGTAGTTGGGGAACTGGCCGTCCACGAGCCGGCTGACCAGGTCGATCCCCTCGAGATGGAAGAGGACCTGGTTGCGGCCGGGCGAGAGGACGATCTCGACCGGATCCTCGACCTGGCCGAGCACCCGGATCAGCTCGTTGTAGGAGCGGGCCGGGACCACGACGCTCGTCTCCTCGACCGGGTCGAGGACTCCGATCGTGGTGATCGCGATCCGGTAGTTGTCCGCCGCGGCCAGGGTGAGACGGTCGCCCTCGAAGCGGGTCAGGACGCCTGTCAGGATCGGTCTGGCCTCCTCGGTAGCGGCCGCAAAGGCGACTTCCTCGAGCGCACGGCGAAGGGCCTTCTGGGGGATCCGTGTTGTGGGGCGCTCTCCTGCCGCAGGGATCGCCGGGAACTCATCCGCAGAGATTCCCTTGAGGTGCGTTTCGAACCGCCCACTGCTGAGATGGAGCCGATCGCCGTTCAGGAGCTCGAGGTCGATCTTCTCGGTCGAGCTCGGTAAGCCGTTCACCCAATCGGCGAGGAGTTTGGCCGGCACGGTGATGGCTCCGTCCTCGTCGACTCGCCCCGGGACCCAGCAGGTGATCCCGATCTCGAGATTTGTCGAGGTCAGCTTGAGCCCCCCGTCCTCGGTCTTGAGGAGGACGTTGGCGAGGACGGGCAGGGCGTTCCGCGTCGAGACGGCGTGGCTCACGACTTGCAGGCCACGGGCGAGGTTCTCTTGGATGACTGAGAGCTTCATCACGTTGGTCGCACTCCCCAAAGCCCAGCGGGACCGCCGCGCGGGATCCACGAATCTCCCGGTCGTGAGTGTTCTCGGTATCTTCTCACCTCGCCGCCGCCGTCATCAGGGTGTGGATGCCGTGGAGAGTCCCGCTCGTCCGAACGTCGGGCGGCTGTCAGTAACCAAGCGGCTGCGGTGGACGAACCCAGGCCAGATGGCGGACGGAATGGTGTCCAGTGTGGGGATGACCGAGACTGGGCAGCCTGACTCGACGGACGGCCAAGCGGTGGTCCCGGACCGGCTTGTCCACAGCCGGTGGGGGTTTTCCACCGGAATCAGGCGCTTATCCACAGCCAGGGGTTCGGGGAGGCCCGTCGCTGGAGAACGGGCGGATGCGCGATCAGTCGGCGTAGATCAGCTCGCGGACGGCCGCGATGTCACGGCGCAGCTCGTCATTCATGGCCGACTCGCGGTTGATCTTGTCGCAGGCGTGGAGGACCGTTGAGTGGTCACGACCGCCGAGCTCAGCCCCGATCCGCAGCAACGACACGTCTGTCTCGGCCCGCATCAGGTACATGGCGATCTGGCGGGGGACGACGATGGCCTTGTCGCGCTTCTGGCCCTTGAGCGCGTCGAGCTGGACACCGTAGTAGTCGGCGACCGCCTTGGCGATGCGCTCCGGTGTCACCTGGCGCTTCTTCGGGTTGTAGAGAACGTTCGATAGGACGGATTGGGCGAGCTCGATCCCGATCGGCTGGGCGTTCATGCTGGCGAAGGCGACGACCCGGTTGAGGGCCCCCTCGAGCTCGCGGATGTTGCTGACCACTTTGCGGGCAATGAACTCGATCACGTCGGACCCGATGGGGACGGCTCCCTCCTCGGCCTTCGCCCGGAGGATGGCGATCCGCGTCTCGAGGTCCGGTGCAGTGAGGTCGGCGATGAGCCCCCACTCGAAGCGGCTGCGGAGCCGTTCCTCCAGCGTCGTGATCTGCTTGGGCGGGCGGTCGGACGAGAGGACGATCTGCTTGCCGTCCTCGTGGATCGCGTTGAAGGTGTGGAAGAACTCCTCCTGGGTTCGCTCCTTGTCGGCGATGAACTGGATGTCGTCGATCAGGAGGAGGTCGATCCGCCGGTAGCGATTGCGGAACTCGTCGATCTTGCCTTGCTGGATGCTGGTGATGAACTCGTTGGTGAACTTCTCGCTCGTGGCGTAGACGACCTTCTTGCGCGGGAACCTGGTCACCACGTGGTTCCCGATGGCATGCATCAGGTGCGTCTTGCCGAGACCGACCCCTCCGTACAGGAAGAGCGGGTTGTAGGCGTGGCCTGGCCGCTCAGCGACGGAGAGGCTCGCTGCGTGGGCGAGCCGGTTCGCCGAGCCGACGATGAAGTTGGCGAAGGTGTAGCGCGGATTGACATTCGTCGCCCCGCCCTCGCCGCCGACGCGAGAGGCCTCGACCCGAACGGTCTGCAGCGAGCCGGGCGGAGGGGTGCCCGCGATCTCGGGCTCCGCTCGCACGACGAACTCGACGACGACGCTGTAGCCCACGACGCGGGCCAGTGTCTGGGAGATCAGCGGGCGGTACCGCTGCTCGAGCCAATCCTTGGCGAACCCGTTGGGGACCGCGATCCTGAAGCGGTTGTCCTCGACGTCGATGAGCGCGGTCTGACGCAGCCAGGTCTCGTAGTTGGCAGGCGAAAGGGCCACCTGGAGCTCTCCCAGGGCGGCGCGCCAGACTTGCTTCGCGTCCATCGATACGATGCGATCCGTGCGGTTTCGGAAGTGGACGACATTCGACGCAGAGCGCGGGGGAAGGGGCACGCTGAGAGGCTCGGACACGGCCCGCGGCTGGTCGACCGAACGGGCCAGATGGCGGCGGGGCTCTTCGGGCTCCTCCCCTCCTCTGGGGGAGTGCCCACGTGCGTCCCGGCGCCGGGGGCCGCCGAAGAATAGCACCGCCCCGGCGGCCGTCGCAAGGCTTCCGGGTCGATGATTCCTTATACTCCATGGGAGTATAAGGGTGTCTCCACGGAGGGCCGCTCGCTGCCGGTCGTCGGAGGCGGTCCAGAGGAGCCCGGGCGGCTGGCGAGGGTCACCCTACGTTTGACACCCGTTCTCGGGCGTCCATATAATCCGCCGGACGATGACGCGCCGACGCGCTCCCATGCGCCAGGCGCGTCTGCGTGCCTTACGGGGCAAGAACTCCAGTCCCCGAGGCCGGATGCAGAGGATCCCAGACCACCCCGATGAAGCAGACCTACCAGCCCAAGAAGCGGCATCGCGCCAAGGAGCACGGCTTTCGCGCTCGGATGAAGACCACGGGCGGCCGGCGCGTGCTCGCCAGCCGACGGGCTCGAGGCCGCAAGAGGCTGACCGTCTGACCGACGAGCGCGGCCACAACTCGCCGCGTCTCGTCATGCTCGTCCGAACATCGGACTTCGCGGCGCTCCAGCGTGCAGGCACGAGTCGATCTCACGGGTTCCTCGCCGCGCGGTTCCGAAGGACGGATCTCGGGGTAACCCGGTTCGGTTTCTCGGTCGGGCGGCGACTCGGGGGCGCGGTGACCCGGAATCGGGTTCGGCGGCGGCTCCGTGAGGCGTTACGAGCGATGGGGTCGACGTTCGAGCCGGGCTGGGACGTCCTCCTCGTGGCCCGGCCAGGCATCGTCGAGGCCGGCTCCGAGACTCTGGTAGGCGTGCTGGGCCGGCTCCTCCGCGAGGGGGGCGTCATAGGAGGTCGAAACGACTCGTGAAGTCGATCGGGATCGGGCTGATCAGGCTCTACCGGGTCGTCTTCTCCTGGCTGCCCCCCAGCTGCCGGTTCGAGCCCACCTGCTCGCGATACACCGAGGAGGCGATCCGCAGATACGGCCTGCTCAAGGGGACCTGGCTGGGGATGAAGCGGATCGCCCGGTGCGGGCCCTGGAATCCCGGCGGCTACGATCCGGTCCGCTAGCGAGGACGTTCAACCCGTGAGCCTTCCCCGATCGCGTCGCGCCTGGATCCTGACGATCCTCCTGCTCGGCGCCCTCATGCTCCTCGTTGCCGCCTGCGTCCCGGCCACCACGACTGGCCCCGGCGCCTCGCCGGGGGCGAGCGTCCCGGCCACCCCCCGGCCGACGCCGCTGGTGATCGCCCAGCCGGGTGCCGACCCGGTCAGCCTGCTGGCCTGGCTCTTCACCCCCATCTTCCAGGCCCTCTTCATCCTCCTCGTCGGCCTCTACGACGTCTTCGGCGACATCGGCGTCGCCATCGTCGTCATGACCCTCGTGGTGCGGGTCCTGCTGGTGCCGGTCTTCCGGCGCCAGATCGTCTCCCAGCGCCGGATGCAGCTCCTGCAACCCGAGATCAACGAGATCCGCAAGCGGTACCGGGGCGATCGCTCCAAGGTCAGCGAGCAACAGATGCAGCTCTACAAGGAGCGAGGCGTCAACCCGCTCCAGGGTTGCCTGCCGACGATCCTGACGATGTTCCTCCTGATCCCGATGTACTCGGTGATCCGTGACGGGTTGACGAACTACGACCCGAGCGCGTTGTTGAAGGTCTTCGGCACCCAAGTGGTTCCGCTCCACTGCAGCAACGTCGTCAATGGCACGGTGGACATCGCCAAGCCCTGCATCAACACCGTCATCTGGTGGCTGGGCAACCTTGACGTGGGCAAGCCCGAGATCACCCTCACCATCGTCGGCTTCGGGCTGAGCCTGCTGGCCGTCGCTTCGGCCCTCCTGCAGCTGGTCCAGACCCGGATGGTCATGCCCCAGGCAACCGGGAGTGACTCGAGCGCTCGCATGCAGCAGCAGACGTTCCTCCTCCTGCCGCTCTTCTCGATCCTGTACGGCGGGATCCTCCCGGCCGGCCTCTTCATCTACTGGATCGTCACGACGGTCTTCTCCGTCGTGCAGCAGTACCTCATCGTCGGGTGGGGGTCCCTCTTCCCGGTCCGCGGCTGGACGCCGGGGTTCGCCCAGAACCACACGCCCCGGTTCCCCGTCGCGCTCCCGTCCGCCCCGCCCCGATCCTCGGGCAGTGGACCTGCCAAGCCAACCCCATCGCGCACGGCCACCGATCGAGCCGCCTCGGCCGCGTCGACCGTCCGCCCCCGCGAGAGAAGCGGCCGCACGAGCCGCCGAGGGAGAAGACGCTGACCATGAGTGCCTACCGCGAATTCACTGGCAAGACCGTCGAGGAGGCCCTCCGCATCGCTCGAGACGAGTTTGGGGTCGGCCTCGACGAGCTCGACTTCGAGATCCTGACGCCCGGCAGCCGCGGCGTCCTGGGAATGGGCGCCGAGCCGGCCCGGATCGTTGCCGCTCCCCGTTCGGAACTCGGTGGGGCGGCCCCCAAGCGCGAGGCTGCCGCCGCTCGCCCGCTGCCACCCCCGCCCGCCCGTGAGGGTCATGAGCGCGGCGGCCGCGACCGTGACCGGGGCGGCTTCCGGGACGCGCGGCCGCGGCGCGACGAGCCTCCGGTCCGGGATGAGCGCCCGGCCCCCGACGTGGCTCCGGTCCGCGACATGCCTCCGGTCCGGGATGAGCCTGCGGTCCGCGACATGCCTCCGGTCCGGGATGAGCGCCAGGTCGCGCCCCGTCGCGTGCCCGAACCCGCTCCGGAGCGACGCCGAGAAGAACGGCCCCGGCGCGACGAGCGCCCGCCGGACGGTCGCGGACGGCGCCCGGAGCGCACCTACGGTGGTGAGTCCGCAGTCTCGGAGGCCGATGCGGCCGAGGTGGCCGCGGCGCGTTCGGTTGCCCGTGAGCGCGAGGAGCTCCAAGCCGCCGAAGCCTCCCCCGAGACGCTGGCGGCCGGCAAGGAGATTCTCGAGGCGCTGATGGGTCATCTCGGGTTCGAGGTGAAGGTCGTGGTCGCCGCGGGCGAGACCAGCCGGCTCAATGTGGTCGGCGAGGGCGACGAACGAGAGGCGCTCGGGGCCCTCATCGGTCGCAAGGGGGAGCGGCTCTCGGCGCTCCAGCACCTGGTGAACCTGATGCTGTCCCGCCGGATCGGTGAGTGGACCCGCGTTCTGGTGGACGTCGAGGACTACCGTGGCCGTCGCGAACGGCAGCTCGTCGAGATCGCTCGCCGGGCTGCCGAACGCGTCACGGAGACGGGCAAGATGCTCCAGCTCGAGCCGATGCCGGCCCTCGAGCGGCGCTGGATCCACATCGCCCTGCGCGACCATCCGGACGTTGCCACGCAGTCCATCGGTGAGGAGCCGAACCGGCGGATCGTGGTCCTCCCCCGCGGCTAGGATTGCCCCGGGGTCGGGGACGCTCGTAGGAGCTCCGGCGGATCCCCCGGTACCGACGGGTCGTGCCTGCCTTTGGCAGCCGGCTGCTAGGATGGCCCTCCGTCATGACCACGCAGACCGATAGCCTTCCCGCCGCCCCTGAGCAGGCTGTGCTTCCGGCCACCCGAATCCCCTGGGCTCGGGTCGTCGCGGCGTTCGCCTTCGGCTTCGTTGCTGCTGCTGCGCTGGGCGCGGGTCTGCTGGTGGCCCTCGATCAGGCGTACGCGGGACGCATCGTGCCCGGTGTCCGGGTCGGCACCGTCGACCTCTCCGGGCTGAGTCCCGACGATGCCCGGGCCGCGCTGACGGAGGCCTTTGCCGGCTACGGCCAGGGCGTCGTGGTCGTCCAGACAAGCAGCGGTCCCCAGGAGATCGGCTTCGCGGAGGTCGGCCGGGGGCCGGACGCGGACACCCTGGTGGCGGAGGCTCTGGCGGTCGGGCACACCGGTAGCGCCGTCGAGCGGACGCTCGACGGCATCCGGTCCTTCCTGCGTGGGACCCGGATCGACCCGCAGGTTCGCCTCGACCCGGCGCGCGTCGCCGAGCGTGTGGCCGCGATCGCGGCCACGACCGACGTGCCCGCCCTGAGCGCGACCGCGGCCATCTTCGCCGATGGCTCGAGGGTGACGCCGGCCGTCGCAGGGAGTGGGCTGGACCAGGAGGCGGCCGCGGCGGAGATCCTGGCCGCGCTGAGCGATTCGGCGGCTCCCCCGCGGATCACCGTGAACGGTTACTACAGTCCGGTCGCCCCGGTCGTGAGCGATGCCGATCGCCCGTCAGGCCCTGGCGGCCGCGCAGCGGGCGATCGGGCCCATCACGCTGGTGCACGAGAAGGACAACTGGACGATCGCCACCAAGACCGTGCGCAGCTGGGTGACGATCGGACCACGACCCGACGGTAGCTACGGTCCGCTGATCGATCCGACCCTGATCGAGCCGGCCATCGCGAAGCTCGCCACCGAGATCGAGCGGGCACCCAAGAGCGCCAGCTTCTTGACCGGCAAGGACGGCAAAGTCGTCGGCGTCGTGGCGGGGAAGCCCGGGCTGACCCTCGACGCCGCGGCGACGGCCCAGCGCGTCCGCGACGCTCTGCTCGCGCGGACGTTGCCCTATGCGCAGACCGACCTGCCGGTGGCGCTTGCCTTCACCGAAGTCGACCCGGCGATGACCACAGCCGAGGCGGAGCAACTCGCCCCGCTCATGACCCGGGTCTCGACCTGGACCACCAACTACGAGGTCAGCGAGCGCAACGGGTTCGCCGCGAACATCACCATCCCGGCCAGGGTCATCGACGGGACGGTCGTCGCCCCCGGCGAGGTCTTCGACTTCTGGAAGGTCGTCGGTATCCCGACCTACGAGGCCGGCTACCGCGACGGCGGGGCGATCATCAACGGCCGCACGAGCCCCACCGGCGCCCTCGGAGGCGGGATCTGCTCATGCTCGACGACCCTCTTCAACGCTGCGGTGCGCGCCGGCTACGAGATCCTGGAGCGCGAGGCCCACTACTACTACATCTCGCGCTATCCGGTCGGCCTCGATGCCACGGTCTACATCACCGGTGGGACCACCCGCTCGGTCCGTTTCCGCAACGACACCGACTACCCGATCCTGATCCGGGGCTACGCCTCTCCGGGCAAGGTCCGGTTCGACTTCTACAGCGTGCCGAGCGGACGCACGGTCGAGTTCTCCGAGCCGATCATCAAGAACTACCGTGCCGCGTCCGACCTGACCGAGTACACGACCTCGCTCAAGCCCGGCCAGTCCAAGCGGCTCGAGTACCCGACCGCGGGTTTCGAGTCGTGGGTCACCCGGACCGTCCGCGACAAGAACGGCACGGTCATCCGCGAGGACACCTTCTACTCGCGCTATGCCCGGGTGAACGGCCTCACCTTGATCGGCAAGAAGGCCGAGGCGTCGCCCTCACCCGAGCCGTCACCGGAGCCGTCTGCGGAGCCGCCAGCGGAGCCAACGCCGGCGCCGTAGTCCCTCCACCCCGCCGTGCCGGTGGCTCGCCACGGCGGGCGGTGGCTCAAACGGCGTACCCACTCAGGAAGGGCTCGATCCGAGCGCGGAGACCGCCGCATCGAGCCGGTGGGCGGCGGCGTGCTCGGCAGGCTCCCCATATCGGCGATGCTCGCCGAGCGGGACGCCGACGGCGAGGATGCGTCGGCCAGAGGAGTAGCCCACCAACGGAGAAGTCCAGAAGATCACCAGGATCCGATGGTCGGCCGGTGGGCAGCGCGGCGGTCCCTCGAGGATCGACGTCGTCGAGCGGGCTGAGGCCGCACGTCGACTGGTGAGGCCCCTTCTGGCGCAGCACGTGCAGGAGGAGCGGGGATGACTACCGCCCATCGCCCGCGCCCGACGCAGAAGTTGCGACCCCCTTCGCCCTCGACGATCGACCGCACGTCCCCATGGCGGTCCCGGCGGTAGACCTGCCGAGGCCGATCGGCCACTCGAGTGTCCGGGCACCAGTCAGGGTGAAGTGCGTTCGTCACACCACCCGACGGGGACCAAGAGGAGTGGTGGAGATGGGGGAGAGTCGAACTCCCCGTCCAGAACCTGTGGCCAGGGACCAGCTACGAGCGTGTCCGGTGCTTGGATCTCGACCGGCCATGCCCCCACCGGCAGGAGCGTCGACCGGTCCAGTCACGTGCCCCTAGATCGGGCTTTGCCTTCCCTTACGCGACGCTGGGCGAAGGCGCATCCCCGCTGAATGACGCTTCCACAGCCCGCGGGGACGGGGCTGCTTCCACGCTCACCTTACCGCCTAAGCGGCGAGGGCGAGAGCAGGCTGGCGGTTGCCAGTTACTTCGGTTTGCCGCCTGTTTAGCGAGGCCTGACGGCACCTCGGCTCGCGTTCCCTGACGTCGGGGCCCTGTCGAAACCACGCATCCCCACGTCGGTGGAGCCCGGCGCGATGCGCCACGAGCTCGGCGCCAGTGTACCGCATGGGCGGGTCGTTCCCGTCCCGGGGGCCGTTGTTCACGGATTCTTCACCGCTCGCTAACCCCGTGCTCAAGGACGCCCCTCATCATGCTGGCCATGCCCGCCCGCAAGGCGAGCGGGTGCCACCGGCCCGGAGGCCCGCATGTCCGAGCTCGAAGCGTCACTCCGTCGTCTCAAGCATGCCGCCAGCGCGGCGATGCGCCTCCGCCGGGCGGCCCTGCCCGGCAGCGACGCCTATCGCCGGGCGGACGAGCTGGTGCACGAGCTCGCCGAGCTCACGGCTCAACTCCGCTCCGCTCTCGAGCGGCGCCAGGGCCGGACCGGCCTCGTGCCGACTCGATCCTGCTAGCCGCGCCCCCGCCTGACATCGGCCAGCTCGCGGGCGATCTCGCGGCGCGCGTCGCGCTCGGCGATGTCGCGCCGACGGTCGTGAAGCTGCTTGCCGCGGGCGAGCCCGAGCTCGATCTTGGCCCGGCCGCGTTCGCTGATGTACAGCCGCAGGGGGACCAGGGTGAGGCCCTTGGCACGCGTCCGCCCGAGGAGCTCGTCGATCTCGGAGCGCCGCAGCAGCAGCTTCCGCGTGCGCTTGGGCTCGTGGTTGCCGCGGTTGCCGCCCTCGAACGGGGCGATGTGGGCGCCGACCAGCCAGGCCTCGCCGTGTTCGATCCGCGCGTATGCCTCGGAGAGGTTGACGTGATGGGCGCGGATCGACTTGATCTCGGTGCCGGTCAGGACGATGCCAGCCTCGAGTGTTTCCTCGATGGTGTACTCGTGGCGGGCCTTTCGATTGAGGGCGATCGTCTGCTCGCCCATGGGGAGCTCCTTCGGTTAGGGTCGGTTGAGGCACGGCGCCGGCAGCCCGGACGCGCGAACGCCGGCCCATGGCGGGCCGGCGTTCGGTTGCGGTACCACCGAGCAGGGGTCGGCTAGCCGGCCATCTCCTGCGGGGTGGTGCAGCTAGGACTGTCTATCACTGCACATCACCTCCTTTCGTTCCCGCGAACCATACCCCAGCCCCTTGAGGGGTGCAAGCATGGCCGCGCCTCTCGGGCCGAGTGGTTGCCGGCCGCGACGCAGATGCGGTGACGATCGGCGTCGGCGTACGGCTGCCAGCAGTCGCAGAACGAGTCTCCATGCTCGGACGCGATCTCGGGGGCTCGTAGTCGCCCCTTCGGGCGCCGGCCGGCGCCCGACCGTCAGGCGGCTCGCTGGTGCCTGGACGCCGATGGAGCCCCGAGCACCTCGAGCGCCCGCAGGACGACCGGATCCTGCTCGACGGGACCACCCCCGCCGTTGACCTCGATGTCGGGGGTGAGCCCGGTTCCATGGATCGAACGCCCCTTGGGGGTGAACCACTTGGCGATGGTCAGACGGAACCCGCCGGTGTCGTCGGGGAGCGGTAGCCACTCCTGGATCGAACCCTTCCCGAACGATTTCTCACCGATCAGTGTGGCCCGGCCGGTGTCCTGGAGGGCGCCTGCGACGATCTCGCTGGCCGAGGCGGTGCCGCCATCGATGAGGACAGCTACCTTGAAGCGCGCATCGACTGCCGCGCCACCGGGCTGGGCATCGATGGCCACGCGGCCACCCCGCGCGGTCTCCTGCCAGTAGATCGGGCCCGCGGCGACGAACTGGCTCGCGATCGAGCGGGCGGCCGTCACGAGGCCGCCGGTATTGCCGCGAAGGTCGAGGATCAGCCTGGTCCCACCCCCGTCGGCGGCCGCGCGAATTGCCACGGCGACGGCCGCGGCGCCGGTGTCGCTGAAGCCGGCCAGCCGGATGTAGGCGACTTGGCCACCCGCGAGCGAGCGGGTCGTGACTTCCTTCTGCTGGATCACGGCGCGGACGATGGCTAGCTCCAGAGTCGTCCCGCCGCCGCGCATGACCGTCAGGGTCACGGTGGTCCCCTTGGGCCCCCGGATCTTGGCCACGGCGGCGTCGAGGGTGAGTCCGGCGACCGGGATCCCGTCGATGGCCGTGATCTCGTCCCCCGCGCGCAGCCCGGCGGCCTCGGCCGGAGCCCCCTCCGTAGGTTGGATGACCACCATCGCGCACGTCGGGCCAAGGGTTGCGCAGTCGGAACCGGCCGTCGCCCTGGTGCCGATCTCCGCCCCGATTCCCTCGAACTGGCCGGAGAGCCCCTGGAGGGAGCGACGGTACTCCTCGGAGGTCATGTACGAGGAGTAGGGATCTTCGAGCGCCCCGATCATCCCCCCGATCGCACCCTCGACCAGTGCCTTCTGGTCGACCTCGCCAACGTAGGAGCCCTTGATCGCCCGGTACGCGTCCCAGAAGGCCCCGAACGCCGCCTCCTCGCCGGGAGGCGTGCCCGGGGTCGTCGCCACCCGGGCTCCCAGGGCGAAGCCCGAAACGAACAGGGCCGTTCCGGCAAGGACCGCGACGAGGGCGCCGGCAAGAACGACCGCAGGACCGCCGCGACGGCGGCCACCCGGGGGGCCGAGGGCGGCAGCAGCCGAGGGACCCGGCTCCTGCGGCGCACGCGGCTCGACAGGCGGCCCCACGGATGGCTCCGGGAGGGTCGACTCGAGTTGGGAAGGTTCGGCGGGGAGCATCGTGGGCTCCTATGACGACGGCGGAACGTTCGTTCTGGGGACGTGCCGGGGCCTGGATCACCCGTCGGTCCCGAGCCTCGAAGCGCGCTACAGCCTACACCGGTACGCGGGGGCGGCCCGGCCGGATCCCGGCGCGAGGACGCGGGCAGTCCCGGGGCCAGGCTGGCCGCTCGAAGGCCGCCGTTCCTCTCGAATCAGCGAATCAAGTAGCTCCGGACGGAGACGTACGATCCGAGGACACCCAGCCCCAGGCCCACGCCGACCACGAGCAGAGAGACGTCGCGGACCAGGTTGCCCACCTGCAGCGGCAGGACCTGGAAGAAGCCGTACATCAGGTCGGTCAGCGGCCCGGAGGCCAACGCGAGGAGGACCAAGGTGATCAGCGCCCCGATCACGCCCACCATGGCGCCCTCGAAGATGAACGGCCAGCGGATGAAGGCGTCAGATGCCCCGACCAGTCGCATGATCTCGATTTCCTCGGCTCGCGACACGACGGCGAGGCGGATCGTGTTGACGATGATGAAGAGGACCGTGAGTCCGACCAGGAGCAGGACCCCGAGCCCCACGGTGCGGATGACCGCCGTGACGGTCAGGACCCGGTCGACCAGCTGCTGGATCTCCTCGACGCGGTCGATTCCCGGCTGCTGACGCAAGACGGCGACCACATCGCCGAAGTCGGCCGGGTCGACGAGCAGGATCTCGAGACTGGCGGGCAGCGGATTCGCGTCCAGCGCGGTCGTCAGGTCGGGCTCGCCCCGCTCGGCGAGGTGCTGGCGGAAGCGCCGGAGCGCCTCGTCCTTGGAGACGTACTCGACGCTCTTCACCTCCGGCATCGCCTCGGCAGCAGCCGTCGCCGCCTGGATCTCCCTGTCGAGGGCCCCGTCCTCGAAGTAGGCAACGATCTGGACCTTCTGCTCCACGAACTCGAGCCCGGCGGTCAGCCCGCTCTGAACGATCCAGAAGCCCGCCAGCAGGAGGAGCATGAGAACCATCGTCGCGGTCGCGGCAAAGCTCATCACCGCGTTGCGCCAGAAGCCCTGCCAGGCGCGTCGCATGCTGAAGGCGACGAAGGGGATCACCGGGGCCGAACCTCGCTCCTCACGGCCGACGGTCAGTCCTCACGGTGGTAGGCGCCCCCGAGCTCATCCCGGACGACGCGGCCCTGTTCGAGCGCGACCACCCGTCGGCGGAGGGCCGTGACGACCTCGGCATTGTGGGTCGCCATGAGCACCGTGACCCCGAGCTCGTTGATCCGCAGCAGGAGCTGGATGATCTCCCAGCTGATGAGCGGGTCGAGGTTGCCGGTCGGCTCGTCGGCAATGATGAGACGCGGATCGTGGACGAGCGCTCGCGCGATGGCGGTCCGCTGCTGCTCCCCACCGGCGAGCTGGCTGGGCTGCTGGCGGGCCGCCGCGGTGAGGCCCACCAGGGACAGCACGCGGTCGACGGCGGGTCCGATCTTGCGCCGGGGTGCTCCGGTGACCTCGAGGGCGAACGCGACGTTCTCCCAGACGGTCCGCGTCGGCAGGAGCTTGAAGTCCTGGAAGATGATCCCGATCTTGCGCCGGATCCGGGGGACCTGCCGCCGGGACACGCGGGCAAGATCCTGCCCGTCGACGACGACCTGGCCGGAGGTCGCGAGCTCGTCGCGGATGAGGAGCCTGATGAGGGTCGATTTTCCGGCCCCCGACGGGCCCACGAGGAAGACGAACTCGCCCTCTCGGACCGTCAGGTCGACGTCTCGCAGGGCCACGTTGCCGTTCGGGTAGGCCTTCGTGACGTCGCGGAGCAACAGGACCGGCCGCACGGCCCCGTAGGTGGCGGCCGGCGCAGGCTCGTCGTGTCGGCCGGCCAGCCGTTCACGCAGACTGCGGCCGGCGGGCTTAGGGGGGGCCAGCGTCACGTTCCGCTCCGCGGCGGGCGAGCCGGGCGGGGAATCCCGGCGGCGCCGATCCTGTCGGCTCCGTCCGCGGGCACGGCGATGGAAGCCACGTTCGCCAGAGCGTACCCCGGCGCGTCGGAACCGGCAACCGAGCGGGTCCGGCTCAAAGGAGGGCGAGGCTGATCGGCAGGTACCGCCCGAAATCGGCGAAGGGTCGCGTCCAGCAGAGCAGGGTGGGGAAGCCTTCCAGGCGCAGTCCGGCCGCCAGGAACGTCCTGACGGCCCGGTCGTTCGCCCCCGGGACCCAGCTGGCGAACGCCCCGCGTGGTTCCACGGCTCGCAGCAGGTGGCCGATGACCGGCCCGATCAGATCGGGGTCGAGAACGGCGACCGGGCCGACCCGCCCCAGTGCCGAGGTGTAGCCGTAGGCCAGGTTCGCGCCGTCGGGGCCGCGGTAGAGGAAGCCGGTCCGAGCGTCGAGACGCAGGAAACGATGGTCCACGGGGTGCTCGAATCCGAGCAGGGCTCGATCGATCGAGCCGAGCGTCCCCATGAGCTCCTGCCACGCCGGTCCGGTCGAGTCGGTTGGGGTGAGGTCCTCGAAGCGGAGCGCCGCGACCCCGGCCGGCAGCTCCGGGAGCATTGCCGGCCGCTCGACGTACCCGACGAGGTTGAGGACGGGCAGGCGTGGCACCATGCCGTACCCGCTGTAGAGGGCGTTGGATATCGGCTGGGCGCTGTCGGTGGCGGTCGCCAGGATCCTCGCGGCGGCGTCGAGTGGGCCGCCACCCGAGACCGCCCACGCCGGGAGGGTGGCCTGGAGCAGGCGCCGTCCGAGCCCGGCGCCCTGGACGGACGGCCGGACGAAGAGCAGGCCGAGGAACCACAGCGGACCACGGATGCTCGCCGACACGAAGCCGAGCGGGCCGACGTGCTCGGGCCCGCAGGCCACCAGGAAGCGATCGGGGTCACCCTCGCGTAGATGGGCGAGCAGGCGGTGGAACGATGCCCCCGGTGGCGGGAACGATGGCGCGTTCAGGCGGGCACCGTACTCGGAGATGGCCTCGTGCCAGATGGCAGCGCACGCCGGCAGGTCGTCCGAGGTAGCCGGTCGCAGCCGAATCGCCGCGGCTTCGTCGGCGACCCCGGCCATCAGTCGGGCCCACCCTCGGCGGCGACTGGGGCACCCGTCGCCAGCCGCCCCAGCTCGGCCTGCATGAACGGGTCGAGGTCGCCGTCGAGGACCGCCGTCGTGTTTGACGTCTCGTGGCCGTTCCGGAGGTCCTTGACCATCTGGTAGGGATGGAGGACGTAGCTGCGGATCTGATTGCCCCAGCCGGCGGCGACGTGCTCACCCTTCAGGCGCCGGATCTCTGCCTCGCGCTCCTCGAGGGCGCGCTCGAGGAGACGGGCCTTGAGGATCTTCGCCGCCGTTTCCCTGTTCTGCATCTGGGAGCGCTCGTTCTGGCTCTGAGCGACGATCCCGGTCGGAACGTGGGTGAGGCGGACCGCCGAGTCGGTCTTGTTGACGTGCTGTCCCCCGGCTCCGGTCGAGCGATACGTGTCCACCCGGATCTCGTCCCAGTCGAGCTCCACCTCGACATCGTCCTCGGCCTCCGGCAGCACCTCCACCAGGGCGAACGTCGTCTGGCGGCGCTTCTGCGAGTCGTACGGGCTGATCCGCACCAGCCGGTGGACACCACGCTCGACCCGCAGGTAGCCGTAGGCGTTGCGGCCGTCGACGGCCACCGTAACGCTCTTGAGGCCCGTCTCCTCGCCCTCCGTCTGGTCGAGGATCTCGGTCTGGTAGCGATGCCGCTCGGCCCACCGCAGGTACATCCGCAGGAGCATCTCCGTCCAGTCGGTGGCCTCGGTCCCGCCGGCCCCCGCGCTGATCGAGAGGAGGGCGCCCCGCGCGTCATATTCCCCGCTGAAGAGCAGGGCCGTCCGCTCTCGTTGGTAGGTGGCCGCGAGCGCGCCGGCATCGCGATCGATCTCGGCCAGGAGCTCGGGGTCGTCGGCCTCCGAGGCCATCTCGCGCAGCTCGAGGAGCAGGTCGATCCGGGCGGTGAGACCTCGCCAGAGGCCGATCTCGGAACGCAGGCTGTCCGCCTGGCGGAGGACTCGCTGTGCCGCGCGCTGGTCGTCCCAGAAACCGGGCGACGTCGTCAGCGTGTCGAGTTCGGCGAGTCGAGCTTCCTTGGCGGGGAGGTCAAAGACGCCCCGAGGTCGCGCGGATCCGCTCGGCGAGATCGCGGAGGTCGGAAAGCTCCACCTAGCTCCGACCTCGAACGTCCTGGAGGAGGATCGGCCGGAGCTCGATCAGCCGGATGGCGGTCTTGCTACGGGCGACGACGGGGTTGACGCACGGGCAGTAGGCGTTATGGGGGCACACGCCGCAGTTACCGTCGCAGTCGAGGGCGGCAGCATAGCTGCAGAACCGGCAGTCGCGCTCGCAGGCGATCAGGTCGATGAAGGATGCGTCCTCGGCCTGCTTCACTACTCCCTCACACTCGATGGGTCCGAATACGTCCCGGGGACGCAAGGGCGAACGGACACAGACCGGACACGAGTGTCCGGTATCGCGGGATCAACCGCAGTATACGGGCTGATCTCTGGCCAGCCAAGAGGGCAAAGGTGCCCGGTCAACGGCCCTACGCCGGTTACCCTGTCCTGGTGGATGGCCGGCGCTTCTCACCCGCCCGGGTCACGATGGCCGCCCGCCGTCGGAGCGATGCCTACGGGCCGGAATCGGGCGCCAGGTCCTGGCCGGCAAGCAGGTAGTAGGCCAGAGCCCCGAGCTCGCGGATCGTGGCGTCGAGGCGTCTGTTCGGGTCGAGATCGCGCGGGCTCGAGGGCGTGGGCGAGCCGTAGGCGGTGATCCCCAGGTCGGCGGCCATCCGGAGCACCCGCAGCATGTGAGAGCGGTCCGATACGAACACTGCGTCGTCGATTCCATGCGTGCGCAGGAGCTCGGCGACGCCCTCCAGCGACTCGAGGGTGGTCCGGCCCCGGTCCTCTGCCAGGATCGCCTCGTCGGGCACGCCGTGAGCGATGGCGTAGGCGCGGGCGGCGTCGGCCTCGGTCTGCCGATCTCCCTCGGCCCCGCCGCCCGTGACCACGAAGTGCGGTGCCAGGCCCGAGAGATAGAGGGCCACGGCATGGTCGAGGCGGGCGGCGAAGACGGGGCTGGGCCAGCCGTCGAACTGAGCTGCGCCGAGCACCACGATGGCCCCGGCCGGCCGCTGCTCGTCGCGCTCGCCCTGCTGCCAGATCCGGAACGCCGCATAGCCCACCAGAAGGGCGGCGCCCGCGCACGCCGCCAGGGTCAGGGTCGCGAGATCACGGGCCATGGCGCGCTTCAGCTGGCCGTCGCCTCCCTCACCGCCCGTGGCACTTCTTGTACTTCTGGCCCGACCCGCACCAGCAGGGGTCGTTGCGGCCGATCTTGGCCCCGGACGGTGTGTAGCCCGGCCGTGCCTGGGCGCCGCCGGGAGCCCCCGCCACCGGCTGGTCACCGAGCGAGGCGTGGACTCCCCGGATCGCCGGGGCCGCCGGAATCCCGCGGGCAATCTGGCCGGCGAGCGGCATCCCGCCGGGCCGTTGCGCCAGGCCGCCGGAGCCGGGCGGCGCAGGGGCGGCTGGCGAACGGCTGCCGTCGCCGTCTCCTCGCCCGGGGCCGTCTGGCCGGTCGAGGCGCGCCGCCGACGGACGATGGCCGCTCGAGGTCACGGTGCCTGGCCCGGCCGCTGCTCGTCCGGTCCCGCCGGCTGTGCTCGTCGCCGTCTTCGACCCGACCGTCGCCGCCGGTCCGATCGGCTGAGGAGCTGAGGCGATCGGGGCCTGGCGGACGACTGAGACGCGGAAGATGGTCGCCGCGACCTGGTGGCGGATGAAGCCACGCAGCTCCTCGTAGAGGCTGAACGCCTCCTTGCGGAACTCGTTGAGGGGGTCCTGCTGGGCGTAGCCGCGCAGGCCGATCCCCCGGCGCATGTCGTCGAGCTCGGTCAGATGCTCGACCCAGAGAGCATCGATGGTGCGCAGGAGCACCAGCCGTTCGACCATCTTCCAGTCGTCGGCGCCGACCTCACGCTCCCGGGACTCAATACGGTCGTCCACGAGTTCGCGCAGGTGGCTGGCGATGGCGTCGCGCCCGCCGGCCTCCCAGAGCTCGTCCTCGCTGGTGCCCGGCCCGTCGAGGCCCATTGCCCGCAACGCCGCGGCGAGACCCTCCAAGTTCCAGTCGTCGACCGCGTCGCTCGAGCAGAACTGGTCTACGAGAGCGTCGACCTCGTCGTCGAGGAAGACCCTGATCGTCTCGGTCAGGTCCTCGTTGCGAAGGACCTTGTCGCGCTCGGCGTAGATCGTCTCGCGCTGGCGGTTGATGACGTCGTCGAACTCCACGACACGCTTGCGGATGTCGAAGTTGAAGCCCTCGACCCGGCTCTGGGCGCTCTCGATCGTCTTGGAGACGATCCGGGATTCGATGGCGACGTCCTCCTCGAGGCCCATCCGCTCCATCAGGCCGGCGACTCGCTCCGAGGCGAACCGCTTCATGAGGTCGTCCTCGAGCGAAAGGTAGAAACGCGAAGAGCCCGGATCGCCCTGCCGGCCGGCTCGCCCACGGAGCTGGTTGTCGATGCGTCGCGAGTCGTGGCGCTCGGTGCCGATGATGTGCAGTCCACCCGCCGCCACGACCCGCACGTGGTCCTCGTCGCAGATCTGCTTGGCCTCGCTCAGGGCCGCCGCGTAGGTCTCCTTGTCCACCTCGGCCGGATTCAAGCCGCGCCGGTGGAGGAGCTCTGACGCCAGGCCCGCGGGGTTCCCGCCGAGGAGGATGTCGGTGCCTCGACCGGCCATGTTGGTGGCGATCGTCACCGCGCCCGTGCGGCCCGCTTGGGCGACGATGCCGGCCTCCTTCTCGTGGAACTTGGCGTTGAGGACTTCGTGCGTGACGCCCCGTCGCTTGAGGAGCTCGGCGAGCAACTCGGACTTCTCGACCGAGATGGTGCCGACCAGCACGGGCCGGCCTGCCTCCTGGAGCTCGACGATCTCGTCGATGAGCGCCCCGAACTTGCCGCGCTCGTTGCGATAGACGAGGTCCGAATCGTCGTCGCGGATCATCGGCCGGTGGGTCGGGACGGCGACGACCTCGAGCTTGTAGATCTTGTGGAACTCCTCGGCCTCGGTCATCGCGGTGCCGGTCATCCCAGCCAGCTTGTCGTAGAGGCGAAAGTAGTTCTGGAAGGTGATGGTGGCCAGCGTGACGCTCTCACGCTGGACGCGGAGCCCCTCCTTGGCCTCGATCGCCTGGTGGAGCCCTTCGCTCCAGCGCCGGCCGGGCATCTGGCGACCCGTGAACTCGTCGACGATGACGATCTCGCCGTCCTTGACGATGTAGTCGCGATCGCGCTTGTACAGGGCGTGAGCCCGGAGCGCCTGCTCGAAGTGGCGAGCGAGGGTCGGATCGGCGTCGTAGAGGTTGGCGACACCGAGCCACTTCTCCATCTTGGTCACGCCGAGCTCAGTCGGCGACACGGCCCGGTCCTTGAGGTCGATGAAGTAGTCGCCGCCCTCTTCGTCCACTTCGGGCCGGCCGACGAGGCGCGGCACGAGGCGGGCGAACAGGTAGTACTTGTCCGCCGACTCCTCGGCCTGGCCACTGATGATCAGCGGCGTCCGAGCCTCGTCGATCAGGATGTTGTCCACCTCGTCGACGATCCCGAAATAGTGACCGCGCTGCACCCGCTGGTCGAGCTCGGTGACCATGTTGTCGCGCAGGTAGTCGAAGCCGAACTCGTTGTTGGTCCCGTACGTTACGTCGGCGGCATAGGCCTCCCGTCGCTCGCACGGGCGGAGGTTGATCAAGCGCTCGTCGTTCGTCGGGTAACCGGGTTCGAAGACGTAGCTCGTGTCGTGGGTGATGACACCCACGCTCACGCCCAGGAAGTGGTAGATCGGGCCCATCCATTGGGCGTCCCGGCGGGCCAGGTAGTCGTTCACGGTGACGATGTGGGAGCTCTGGCCGGTCAACCCGTTCAGGACGGCCGCGAGCGGCGCGGCGAGCGTCTTGCCCTCGCCGGTCTTCATCTCGGCGATCTTGCCCTGGTGGAGGACCACTCCGCCGACCAGCTGCACGTCGAAGTGGCGCATCGCGAGCGTCCGCTTCATCGCTTCGCGGGTCGCCGCGAAGACCTCGGGCAGGACATCGTCGAGGGCGGCTTGGACGCGAGTCAGCTCGCGTACGTGGCGCTCCTTGGCCAGCTCGCGGCGGCGCTCGAGGTCGGAGTGCTCGCGCTCGTCGTCAGACGGCTCGTCGGGGACGACCGCCTCCCGGACATCCGTCCGGATCTCGTCGATCCGGGCGCGGATGTCGGCGTCGGAGAGCGCCTCGAACTCGGGTTCGAGCCCGTTGATTCGATCGACGTAAGGGTGGATCCGCCGCAACTCGCGATCGTTCGAGTCCACGAATCGATTGAGGAAGCTCAGCATGGGAACGTCAGTATAGGCGAGGGGGTCGGTCGGGCCCGCTCGGGGTCCCGGTGTTGAATCCGTCTGGCCGGCGCCGCTGTCCGTGCTCCGAGGCGCTCAGCCCCAGAAGCCGGACCCGTATCCGGCGACGAGCACGACGAAGGTGAGCAGGGCGAGCCCGAGCCACAGGGCGACCGACCGCGAGCGGGACGTCGGGTTCATCTCCGGATTCGCCAGGCGGGGCACGTTCCAGCGACGCGAACGGAGCTGCCGTCGCCAATTCGGATCGTCGACAGGCCGAGGCTCGATACCGCCGCGGCCATCAGGGCGGTGCAGCTGGAGGGTCATCAGTCTCCGAAGGTGGCCCTGGTCAGGGGCCGGGAAGGGGCCTCCTCGGACGAGTCGCGGGGTGCTTCGCCGGTCGCGTTCGAGGCGGTCGCGTCGCCATCCTCCCAGAGCAGCATCGACTGGGTGAAGGAAACCTCGCTGCTGAAGAGCGCCCCGACCGACTCGCCGCGGTGGATCCGGCGGATCGCCTCGCCAATGAGGGGAGCAACGGAGAGGGTGGTGATGCGATCGATTCGCTTGGCCGCGGGCAAGGGGATGGAGTCCGTCAGGACGACCTCCTGCAGCGACGACTCCTCGATCCGCTCGACCGCCGGCGGCGAGAGCACGCCGTGGGTGGCGCAGGCATAGATCTCATGGACGGCTTCGTCCTCGAGGGCGCGGACGACCTCCATGAGCGTGCCGGCCGTGTCGATCTCGTCGTCGACCACGATCGCCCGGCGGCCGCGAACGTCGCCGATCACCCGAAGCACCTCGGCCCGATCGAGGTTCTCCACCCGGCGCTTCTCGATGATCGCCAGGGGGGCGTCGAGGAGCTCCGCGAAGGCGCGGGCACGCTTGGCGAAGCCGAGGTCGGTGACAACCACCAGGTTGTCGAGCTCCTTCTGGCGGAAGTAGTTCGAGAGCATGTGGACCGCGGTCAGCTCGTCGACGGGGATGTTGAAGAAGCCCTGGATCTGGCCCTGGTGGAGATCCATCGTGAGGACCCGGTCGGCGCCCGCGACGGTGATCATGTCGGCGACCAGGCGGGCCGTGATCGGAACCCGCGGCTGGTCCTTCTTGTCGGAGCGGCCGTAGGCGTAGTACGGGATGACCGCCGTGATCCGGCCGGCGCTGGCTCGCTTGAAGGCGTCGATCATGATCAGCAGTTCCATGATCGACTGGTTCACCGGCCGGCAGGTCGGTTGGACGAGGAAGACGTCCTTCTCGCGGACGTTGTCGAGCACGCGGACGAAGATGTTCTCGTTGGCGAACTGGAAGACTTCGGCCACCCCGAGCTCGAGGCCGAGGTAGTGGCAGATCTTGCGAGCCAGGGCCGGGTTCGCATTGCCCGTGTAGACGTCGAACTGGTCGGTGTACACGGGTCCCTCCTGCGCCCCGAAGGTCCTCATCCTGCCGGCCGGTCCTCCGGTCCTCCCGCTGGGGGACGATCCGGGCCGTCATTGTCGCCCATGCTCCCCCGCTCCGCCAGTCCCTCGCGGAAGGCGGCGATCCCGGCCACCCGATCGCCTTCGTTGAGGCGCATCACGATCACTCCGCGGGCCCCCGACGAGTAGCGGTTGATGGTCTTGGTTTCGGTGCGCACCACCTGGCCACCGGCGCTGATGAGGAGGAGCTCGTCGTCCGCTTCGGTGACCTGCTGGACGGCGGCCACCCGACCGGTCTTGCGGCCCTCAAGCGGGATGAGCATCACGCCTTGCCCGCCCCGGTGCTTGACGCGGAAGTCGGCCAACGCCACCCGCTTGCCGTAGCCCGTCTCGGTCAGGACCAGGAGGTCGGTCCCCGGCTGGACGACACTCATCGCGACGACCTGGTCACCCGCGCCCGCGGGACGGATCCCGATCACACCCGCGGCGTCGCGGCCCATTGCCCGAACCTCGCGCTCTGCGAACTTGGCGAGCTTGCCCTGAGCGGTGGCGAGGATGACATCGTCGTGACCGGTGGTCACGTCGACCCAGGCGAGCTCGTCGTCCTCGGCCAGGGTGATAGCCCGGATCCCACTCGAACGGACCTTCTCGAACTGCTCGAGGGGCGTCTTCTTGATGATCCCCTTGCGAGTGGCCAGGACCAGGTGGCGGCCCTTCTCGAAACCCGGCAGGACGATCGTGGCGGCGGGGACCTCGCCTGTCTCTACCTGGACCCCCGGCAGGTTGATGATCGGGATCCCCTTGGCCTGGCGGCTCGCGTCGGGAATGGTGTGGACCTTCGAGCTGAAGACCCGCCCGCGGTTGGTGAAGAAGAGGGCCCAGTCGTGGGTGTTTGCCACGAGCAGGCTGTCGACGGCATCCTCCTCGCGGGTGACGTGGCCGATGATGCCCTTGCCCCCACGGTGCTGGCGGCGGTAGGTCGCCACCGGCTGGCGCTTGATGTAGCCGCGCTGGCTGATCGTGACCACGACATCCTCGTCGGCGATCAGATCCTCGTCGGTCATCTCGCGGGAGGAGTCGTCGGCGACCTTGGTCCGCCGCTCTCCGGCGTACTTGCGACGGAGTTCGCCGAGCTCGTCCTTGATGATCGCGAACACCCGGCCGGGGTTGGCCAGGATGTCCTCCAGCTCGGCGATCAGCTGGATCACCGCGAGGTACTCGTCCTCGATCTTCTTGCGCTCGAGGGCGGCCAGGCGGGCGAGCCGCATGTCGAGGATGGCCTGCGCCTGGATCTCGCTGAGCCCAAAGAGCTCGATGAGGGCGTTCCGGGCGGTCTCGACGTCGGCCGACTCGCGGATCGTCCGGATCACCGCGTCGAGGTTGTCCAGGGCGATCTTGAGGCCCTCGAGAATGTGCGCTCGCTCGCGGGCCTTGGCCAGGTCGAACTCCGTCCGCCGCCGGACGACGTCCCGGCGGTGGTCGATGTAGTGCTGGAGGACGGCCTTGAGGGGCAGGGTCTGGGGCTGTCCGTCGACGAGCGCCAGCATGTTCAGGTTGAAGGCCGACTGCATCGGGGTGTGCTTGAACAGGTTGTTCAGCACCTTGTGGGCGTTGGCGTCCGGCTTGACCTCGATGTAGATCCGCATCCCGTCGCGATCGGACTCGTCGCGCAGGGCCGCGATCCCGTCGATCCGCTTGTCTTTGACCAACTCCGCGATCTTCTCGAGCAGAGCGGCCTTGTTCACCTGGTACGGGAGCTCGCTAACGATGATCGCAATGCGGTTGTTGCGGGTCTCCTCGAAGGCGACCTGGGCGCGTACGACGACCCGCCCGTGGCCGTGTGCGTACATCTGGCGGATCGCGTCGACGGTCTCGGTTTCGCCCGTGATCGGGTTGCGCTGGGTCTCGTAGCGGTAGAGGGTGCCGCCTGTCGGGAAGTCCGGGCCCTGGATGTGGGTGCAGAGCTCGTCCGAGCTGATCTCGGAGTCCTCGATCAGGGCGATCGCGGCGGAGCAGACCTCACCGAGATGGTGGGGCGGGATGTTGGTGGCCATCCCGACGGCGATCCCGGACGAGCCGTTCACCAGGAGGTTGGGCAGCTTGGCCGGCAGGACAGCCGGCTCCCGATGCTGGCCGTCGTAGTTGTCGACGAAGTCGACCGTATCCTTGTCGATGTCGGCGAGCATCTCGGCTGCGATGGCGGTGAGGCGGGCCTCGGTGTAGCGGTAGGCCGCCGCCGTGTCGCCGTCGATGGACCCGAAGTTGCCCTGTCCATCCACGAGCGGGTAGCGCATCGAGAAGTCCTGGGCCATGCGGACGAGGGCGTCGTAGAGGGCGACGTCGCCGTGGGGGTGGTACTTGCCGAGGACCTCACCCACGATCGCGGCGCACTTCCGATACGACGCGTTGGCGAAGAGGCCCATCTCGCCCATCGTGAAGAGGATCCGGCGATGAACGGGCTTGCAGCCGTCCCGCACGTCGGGCAGCGCTCGGGCCACGATCACGCTCATGGCGTAGTCGAGGTAGCTGACCCGCATCTCGTCTTCGATGCGGACGGCCCTGATGTCGCCGAGGTCGTCGGTCACGTTCGCGGTCTCCCGGTCAGGTCAGCGGTGGGTCGGCGAGGCTGGTGGCGGTGGGGAGGCGGTTGAACTGCAGTGCTGCGGCGGACGCCTCCGAGGTGGACGGGGCGGCCCGACGGCGACGGATTCCGGCGAGCCGGTCGCGGAGCGGCCCGGCGACCGCGGCATCGAGCTTGCCGAGCCCATCGCGAATCACCCAGGCACGAGCGCCATCGTCGGTCTCTGCGGCCCGCTCCGCCTGCTCCCGGCAGAATGCGATGACGCCCCCCAAATCGACGAGCGTGAGGGAGCGGAGCGCCCACGCGAGCGCCTTCTGGACATCCGGCTCCGCGTCGCCGATGAGGTTCCCGATCAACCCCAGCCCGCGGGCCGCAACCTCGGGCCTGCGGCCGCGGGCGCGGTCGATGAAGGGGACGGTCGCCACCGTCGAGCCAACGAGCCGGCGCTCCCACCGCGAGGGCGAGTAGGCGAGCTGCTCCAGCTCGGCCCAGCGGTACGGCTCCCGCAGGATGCCGTCGCCGAAGACCTGGGCGAGGCTGTCCACGGTGATCCAGTCACTGGCCTCGCGCGAGACACGCCGCATCAACTGCCACGACCGCTCGGGATCATCGGCCAGGATCCTGCGCAGGAGATGCAGCGCGAACCAACGGAGTTCGGAGGTCGGCTGGCGGAGGAGCCGGTCCGCGACGAAGAGCAGTCGCCCGGACGGGACGCCGTGGAGTTCGGCGTCAAGGCCTCGCTGGACGGCCTGGATGAGAGGCCACCGAACTCCGATCACGGGCCCCACTCCGGGCGCGATCCAGGCCTGGGCATCGCGATAGACCGGATCCGCGAGATCCGAAAATCCCCGCCGGAGGGCGGTCGCGAACGCCTCGGGATCGTCGATCTCATCGGCGAGACGGTGCCCGAGCTCGAGGGCCCTCGTAGCGCGGCTCGCCACGAACGCCTGCGCATCGCGGGTCAGGGCGCTCGTCTGCCTGACGCTCACGGTGTTGCTTCCCCAGAACGTGGCGTGGCCGGCCCGACGCTCGCCCGATCGGGCTGCCTGGGTACCTGCCCGTCGCCGATCTGGTCGGCGGCCACCCAGCGCAGCCCGTAGCGTGCCTTAAGATCGCGCTTGCGCGCGTCGGAGGCCCCGACGTAAAGCCCTTCGGCCGTGGCGAACTCGAGGCCCGAGGCCGGGTCGACAATTCTGGCGGCTGTGCGCACCAGCCGACGACGGCTCTCGATGAGCCAGCCTTCGGCGTGCACGGGCACGGCGATCGGGACCGGCCGCTTGAACTCGACCGTCATGCGCGCCGTCAGGCCCCAGAAGTCCGAGGACGCGGTCGCCCAGGCCATCACTTCGTCGAGGATGGTCGTGATGACGCCTCCGTGGGCGATGCCCTCCCAGCCCTCGAAGTCCCGCCGCAGGGTCAGGTCGGTCCAGCAGCGCCCGTCCTCGACATGGAGGTCGAGCTGCAGGCCATTGGCGTTGAGCGAACCGCAGGCGAAGCAGTTGTGGGGGGCGATCTCGACTCGGGCTCCCGGCGCGCCGACGCTAGACGTCAAGGTTGCGCACCTTGCGGGCTTCGGTCGTGATGAAGGCCTTGCGAGGCGCCACTTTCTCACCCATGAGCATCGTGAAGATTGCGTCGACTTCGCCGCTGCTCTCCTCGACCTCGGCCCGCAGAAGTGTCCGCGTCTCCGGGTTCATCGTCGTCTCCCAGAGTTGTTCGGGGTTCATCTCGCCGAGTCCCTTGAAGCGCTGCACCGTGACGTTCTTGACGTGGAGCTCCTTGATGATCTGGTCACGCTCGGCCTCGCTCTTCGCATAGCGGGTGACCTTGCCGGTCGTGACCCGGTAGAGCGGGGGCTGGGCGATGTAGAGGTAGCCATTCCCGAGAACCTGCGGCATGTGCCGATAGAAGAACGTCAGCAGCAGCGTCCGGATGTGTGCGCCGTCGACATCGGCGTCGGTCATGATGATGATCCGGTGGTAGCGCAGCTTGGCCAGGTCGAAGCTGTCTCCGATGCTGGCGCCCAGGGCGATGACGAGCGGCCGGACGTTCTCGCTCGACAGGATCCGGTCGAGCCGGGCCTTCTCCACGTTGAGTAGCTTCCCGCGCAGCGGCAAGATGGCCTGGAACCGCCGGTCGCGGCCCTGCTTGGCGGAACCACCAGCGGAATCCCCTTCGACGAGGAAGAGCTCGCTCTTGGCGGGGTCGCGCTCCTGGCAGTCGGCGAGCTTGCCGGGCAGCGAGGAACCCTCGAGGGCGTCCTTGCGAATGACCAGGTCACGCGCCTTGCGAGCGGCCTCGCGGGCTCGCGCGGAACGAAGGCATTGCTCGATGATGCGGCGGCCGTCGGAGGGGTTCTCGTCGAGGTACTGGGCGATCCCGTCGGCCACGGCCGTGGCGACCTGGCCGGCCACCTCCGCGTTGCCGAGCTTCGCCTTGGTCTGACCCTCGAACTGCGGCTCGGCCAGCTTCACGCTCACGACCGCGGTCAGTCCGTCGCGGACATCCTCGCCGGTCAGGTTGCTGTCCGAGTCACGCAGAAGCCCGGCCCGCCGGGCGTACTCGTTGAGGGAGCGCGTCAGGGCCGTCCGGAAGCCGGTCAGATGGGTCCCTCCGTCGACGGTGTTGATGTTGTTGGCGAACGAGAGGACGTTCTCCGTGAAGCTGTCGTTGTACTGGAGGGCAACCTCGATCGCGGTCGGGCGCCCGTGGGCGCCGCTGCTCTCGGTGCGGTCGACGTAGATCGGGCGGTCGTGCAGGGCCTCTTTGTTGCGGTTGAGATGCCGCACGAACGAGATGAGCCCGCCCTCGAAATAGAACGAACGTTCGCGGTCGGCCCGCTCATCGACGAGACAGATCCAGAGCCCCTTGTTGAGGTAGGCCGACTCTCGCAAGCGCTGGGCAATGGCGTCGAAGGAGTAGTCGATGATCTCGAAGACCTCATGGTCGGCCCGGAATGTGGTGGTCGTGCCAAGGCGACCGTCGCTCGGCCCGACCTTGGTCACGGGCATCGTCGGCTTGCCGCGGGCGTACTCCTGAGCCCATATGAACCCGTCACGGGCCGACTCGACCCGCATCCACTCGGACAGGGCATTGACGACGCTGACCCCAACACCGTGCAGGCCGCCCGAGACCTTGTAGCCGCTGCCGCCGAACTTCCCTCCGGCGTGGAGAACCGTGTGGACGACCTCGAGCGCATCCTTGCCGGTCGAGTGTCGGCCTACCGGAACGCCGCGTCCGTCGTCGCGGACGAGCACGGTTCCGTCAGCGCAGATGGTGACGTCGATGCGGGACGCATACCCGGCCATCGCCTCGTCGATGGAGTTGTCGACCACCTCCCACACCAGGTGGTGGAGGCCGCGTCCGTCCGTCGAGCCGATGTACATGCCCGGACGGCGCCGGACCGCCTCGAGCCCCTCGAGCACCTGGATGGCCGACGCGTCGTACGCGGATCCGCTCCGGCCTCGGGTGCCCCGATGCGGAGACGCTCGCGAAGTGCTGGGCGCCGTCCGTCGTTGCGCCGCCTTCTCGGTCACGCGTCTCCTCCGGTGAGGCGCTCGTAGAGCCGGTGGAGCTCCTCGTCGCTGTAGTACTCGATCACGATCCTGCCCCCCTTCCTCGACCTGGCCACGCTGACCTTGGTGCCCAATGCCCGCCGCAAGTTCTCCTCGACGCGCTCCAGGTCCGGGTCGATCGCCAGCGGGTGAACCGGCGGGGCGGTGGCCTCGGTGGCCCGGTCGCGCAGCCTCCGAACAAGCTCTTCGGTCTGGCGCACGGAGAGGTCCCGCGAAACGACGATCTGGAGAACCCTGGCCTGCTGCGCCGCGGCCAGACCACCGAGCGCCCGACCGTGACCTTCGGTGATGCGGCGGTCGGCGAGGGCGTCCTGCACGGCAGCATCGAGATCGAGGAGGCGCAGGCTGTTGGCAACGGTCGAACGGGCGCGGCCGACACGCGAAGCCAGCTGCTCCTGCGAGTAGCCGAACTCATCGACGAGTTGTCGGTACGCGCTAGCCTCCTCGAGCGGGTTGAGGTCGGCTCGCTGGATGTTCTCGACGAGGGCGAGTTCGAGCTGGTCACGGTCGGTGATCTGGCGGACCAGCGCTGGGATCCGGTCGAGGCCCGCCATCTGGCTCGCCCTGACCCGACGTTCGCCGGCGATCAACTGGTAGCCATCGAGTGTCTCGGTCACCAGGATGGGCTGCAGCACGCCGTGCTCGGCGATGCTCTCGGCCAGGCGCTCGAGGGCTTCCTGCTCCAGTCCGCGGCGTGGCTGATACGGGTTGCGCGCGATGCGCGAGAGCGGGATCTCGACCGGGGCGGCAACGGTCGTCGGGTGCTGCGGGATGAGGGCCGCAAGCCCGCGGCCCAGACCGCTTGGATGTCGCTCCGGACGCGCCGTCATGACGGGTGCTCGTGGCGAGTCTGGCCGGGGGCCGACAGGCTCGCCACTCTGGGATGGGCGGACCGGTGCCCGGCCTCAGACGGGAGAGGCGCGGATTTCGGGCCTGCGACACCCGGTTCGGCCGCACTGGCCGGTTCAGCTACGGCCATCTCGGGCTGATGGGTGGTGCGGTCGCCGACGGGGTCGACCCGGCCGTCGCGCCTGAGGATCTCGTCGGCGAGCGCCCGATACGCCTCTGCGCCACGCGATTCGGGCTCGTAGAGGGCGATCGGCCGGCCGTAGCTCGGAGCCTCTGCCAACCGGACGTTGCGGGGCACGACTACGGAGAACACGGCTGGGCCAAGATGGCGGCGGACTTCTCCAGCGACCTCGGCCGACAAATTCGTTCTCGCGTCGTACATCGTCAGCAGAACGCCCTTGATCGCCAGGTCGGGATTCAGGTGGTCACGCACGAGGTTGACGGTGGCGATGAGCTGGCTCAGGCCTTCCAGGGCGTAGTACTCGCACTGGATCGGAATGAGCACAGAGTCAGCCGCGGTGAGGGCATTCACCGTCAGCAGACCGAGCGAGGGTGGACAGTCGAGCAAGACATAGTCGTAGGTGCGACGCATCGACGTCACGAGCCGGGCCAGCCGTCGTTCGCGCTGGGCAAGAGGTGCCAGCTCGACCTCGGCACCCGCCAGCGAGATCGAGGAGGGAACCAGCCACAGCCGCTCGATCCCAGTGGCCACGGCCAGCTCGTCGAGAGCGGCGTCCTCGATGACGGCGTCGTAGACGGATCGCTCGTTCTGGCCGCGGTCCACGCCGAGGCCGCTCGAGGCGTTGCCCTGGGGGTCAAGGTCGATGATGAGGACGCGCTGACCGGCGAATGCGAGGTAGGTGCCGAGATTGATGACCGTGGTGGTCTTGCCGACTCCGCCTTTTTGGTTTGCGCAGGCGACCGTCTGACCCACTCAGTACCCCGTTCGGATCACGCTGGTGAAGATCAAGTCTACCATTCGCGCCCCTCGGACCCCGGAGGCAGCGCGAGGAGACGCAGCCGCCATGTTCGGCCACCTCGCTTCTCTCGGACTTACCAGTGACTTCGTCGTCGGTGGTCCGCAAGCATGCCGGGCGCAGCCGGCAACGTTGCACGTGAAACACAGCGGCAGCCCACGCCCCGAGGCCTCGCCCGCACCCGACCGAGCCAACCTCGGCCCTCGGAACGCCCGGCGGGCGGATGGTCCGGCGCCGGGGCTGGGCAAGGCGCGATTGCCGGCAACGACGGGCGCTCGATATACTCGCCCGGGACGCTGCCCCTCGAGGCGGATTGTTGCCGCGCCGTTCGGCGGCGGTCCCGCGAGTCACGAGAGGTACGACTGCCATGAGACTTGCTCTCGCGGCGGTCGCCACCGTCGCGGCGGCTCTACTTCAGTCATCCATCGTGCCCTTCCTGAATGTGGGAGGGGCGGAACCTGATCTGGTCCTCGTTCTGGCCATCGTCTGGACGATGGTCGCCGGCCTCGATGGAGGGCTTGTCTCCGCCTTCCTGGGAGGACTCGTGATCGACGCTCTGGCCATGCGGCCGCTCGGCTCTACAGCCTTCGTGCTCCTCATCGCCGTGGGGGTGGCGGCCGTCGTCGGACGGCTGGTCTCCCGTGGCCGGGCCGTCGCCCTCGTTGGGACGGCCTTCATCCTGGGCATCGCGAGCCCGCTCCTGGAGCTCGCCGTCTACGGGGCACTGCGGGGTCCGGTATCGGTTGCCGATCCACTCGGGGCGGTCCTGCCGGACGCTCTTTACGGCACCGTTCTGGCGGCTCTGGCCGCGCCCTTGGCCCTGGGCATCTATCGTCGGCTCGGCGAATCGGAGCGGATCGACTGGTGAGCGCGACGACCCTCCGAGAGGACTCGGTGCGCCGAAGGCGGCCCGCACGCTTCCTCGTCTTCGGCCTGGCGATCGTGCTCGTCGTCGGCACCTTGACCGTCCGGCTGGTCTACCTGCAAATCGCCCAGGGGGAGCACTTCGCTGCCCAGAGCGACGCCAACCGCATGGCGACCGAAGCGATCCCCGCGTCGCGCGGTCTGATCTACGACCGCTCGAAGCACATCCTGGTGAACAACGTCCCGACGTATGCGGTGAAGATTCGCCCGGCTGACCTACCGTACTCGCTGCGTGACGAGATCATCGGACGCCTGGCGAGTCTCCTCAGCATGGACGCCGCCGAAATCAACCGGCGCATCGATGCGAACCCGGGCTCCCGGTTCGACCTCGTCCGGATCGCCGACGACGTCGCCGAGCCGACGGCTCGACTGATCGCCGAAGAGCGCGTCCGTCTGCCTGGGGTCGAGGTGGTCGTCGAGGCGAGGCGGGACTACCTGTACGGCGCCCTGATCTCGCAGGTCCTCGGCTACACGGGCGCAATCGACGCCGAGGAGCTGGCTGCCCTTCGCGACCAGGGCTACCTGCCCGACGATCGCCTTGGCAAGTCGGGCGTCGAGTCAGTCTACGAGACGGCCCTGCGGGGCGTGTACGGAGAGCAGCGCGTCGAGCGGGACGCGACCGGCCGGGAGGTGCAGGTTCTCGCAACGACGCGCGAACCGGAGGCAGGGGACTCCCTGATCCTGACCCTCGACCTCAAGGAGCAGCGCAACGCGCAAAAGGCCCTCGAGTGGGGACTGAAGACCGCCGGCATCAGCCGCGGTGTGCTCATCGCCATAAATCCCCAAACGGGCGAGATCCTCGCGATGGTCAGCCTGCCAACGTACGACAACAACGATTTCGCCGGCGGGATCAGCCAGGAGAAGTTCGACCAGCTTCTGGAGAATCCCGGGCAGCCGCTCTTGAACCATGCCATCGGTGAGCAGTACCCGCCGGGATCGACATACAAGCTCGTGACGGGCACGGGCGCCCTGGCCGACGACAAGATCGAACCCGGCACTCAGATCCTGACCAAGCCCTACATCCAGATCGGACCGGACAAGTTCTGGGACTGGAACCGGCAGGGATTCGGCCTGCAGGACATCTACAGCGGGCTCGCGCACTCCAGCGATACCTACTTCTACCAGCTGGCTCAGATGCTGGGGATCGATCGGCTGGCGTACTGGGCGAGGCAATACGGATTCGGGTCGCCCAGCGGCATCGATCTGCCTGGAGAAGCCGCCGGCAACGTCCCCACCGACCAGTGGAAGCAGGACACATTCGGCCAGGCCATCTTCGAGGGCGAAGTGCTCCAGGCCGGGATCGGCCAGGGCTATGACACCGTTACCCCTCTTCAGCTCCTCAATGCCTATGCCGCCCTGGCCAACGGAGGCAAGCTCTACCAGCCGCAGGTCGTGCGGGAGATCATCGGACCTGACGGCACGGTGGTTCGGCCCTTCAAGAAGAAGCTGATCCACAAGCTCGACGTGTCTTCCGCGGTCCTCAAGACCATGCGCGAGGCGGCCCGCGAAGTCGTCGTGAGCCGCCACACCTACAACTTCGTCGACCTGCCGATCGTGGTCTCGGGCAAGACGGGCACGGCCGAGTACGGGGTGAGGGACGTCGAAGGACGCCTCCCATACCACAACTGGTTCGTGGCCTACGTGTCGAAGAGCGGCAATGTCGACAAGCCCGACTCCGAGCTTGCCGTCGTGGCCTTCACATTCGGCAGCAATACCATCGGCAACGCCGCCACCGAGATCGTCAAGTACTATCTCCAACTCCACTACGGGATCGAGAAGGACTACCGGCTCCCCTCCCTTCTCGAGCGCGGCAACTTCTACGGCGACTGATGAGCCGACGAGACGCTCCTCCGCGCCCCCGCGAGCAGGACCACCGATGGGTGTCCTGAAAGCCGAGCCGGCGCGCGTTCAGAACTGGGCTTCTCGGGCTGCCGGGGCGGCCTGGCGGGCGTTCGATCTTCAGCTCGCGGTGTACGCGCTGATGCTGGTCACGATCGGCCTCGTCATGGGCTACAGCAACAGCGTCGAGAACGGCGTGGTGCCGCTCTCGCTCGGGTCCACCTTCGTTCGCGGCCTCGTCTGGGCGGGCCTCGCTGTTGGGACGTTCGCCCTGGCAACCGTATTCGACTACCAGTGGCTCAAGACGTTCGCCTGGCCGATCTACTTCGCCAATCTCGGGTTGCTGGCGGTGTCCCTGGCGATCGGTGATGGCGTGGGCGGGGCCGCACGCTGGGTCAGCGTCTTCGGGTTCCAATTCCAGTTCAGTGAACTGGCGAAGATCGCCATGGTCGTCGTGCTGGCGCGATACCTCAGTGCGCGGGAGAGCCGTCTCGATTCGCTGGCGTCGATCCTGGGGGCCTGTCTCCTGGTCGTGCCGCCGGCGATCCTGGTGATGCTGCAGCCGGACCTCGGGACGTCGCTCGTCCTGGTCGCCATCCTGGCCGGCATGCTGTTCATGTCCGGGGCCAGCCTGCGCTGGCTGGCGGTCCTGGCCACGGCCGGCGTGGCCCTCGTGCCGCTCGCCTGGAACTACGTCCTCCACGACTACCAGAAGGCGCGGCTGCTCAGCTTCCTCGATCCCACCAGCGACCCGCAGGGTTCGGGCTATCAACTGGCGCAGTCACAGATAGCGGCGGCCTCGGGCGGCTGGCTCGGCAAGGGCCTCACCAACGGGACCCAGAGTCAGCTGGGCTTCCTGCCCGTCCAGTCGACCGACTTCGTCTTCGCGATCCTTGCCGAGGAGCTCGGGTTCATCGGGGCACTCGTGGTCTTCGCGCTGTTCGTGGTCCTACTCTGGCGGATCCTCCTCGCCGCGTGGCGCTCTCGTGATCCTTTCGGTCTCCTCGTCGGCGCGGGGCTGGCCTCGATGATCCTCTTCCAGCTGCTGGTCAACGTCGGCATGGTCATCGGGATCATGCCGATCACCGGGATCCCATTGCCCCTGATCAGCTATGGCGGCGCCTCCCTGATCAGCCTCGCCCTCGGCCTCGGCATTCTCCAGAGCGTCAACATCCGCCAGACCCGGGCGGAGTGGTGACGGGGCGGCGCCGCCTCGATACTCCCGACACCGTGGCCTCGCGTCCCCCGGTCGCGCCGGCCAGACCGTTCGGCGACCGACCGCCAGGCTCGCTGCGGCCCGATCCGCTTCCAATGGCGGTCATCGACGCCGTGCTCGGACGTGTCCAGAAGCCCGGTCGCTACGTGGGCGGTGAGTGGAACTCCGTCGTCAAGGAGTGGCAGGCCGTCTCCACGCGCTGGTGTCTGGCCTACCCCGACCTGTACGAGATCGGGATGAGCAGCCTCGGGCTCAAGATCCTCTATGAGGTCCTCAACGACCGCTCGGACGTCCTGGCCGAGCGCGCCTACGCCCCAGAGACGGATCTCGAGGAGGAGCTGGGTGCCGCCGGGCTGCCGCTCTGGAGCCTCGAGACGAAGCGACCCCTGGCGGCCTTCGACGTGATCGGCTTCAGCCTCGGCTACGAGCTCACCTACACGAACGTCCTGACGATGCTGGCCCTGGGCGGGGTCGGGCTCACGACCGCCGAGCGTGGTGACGTCGAGCCGCTGGTGGTGGCTGGAGGAACCTCGACCGTCAACCCCGAGCCGCTCGGCGACGTGCTTGACGCGGTTGTCCTTGGCGAGGGCGAGGACGTCGTGCTCGAGATCGCCGACCTCTTGGCGCGCTTGGGATGGGGTCGCCTCGAATCCGCTCCCGACGGAGGCATCCTTCGGGGTGTGACCCGTCGCGAGGCGCTCCGGGCGCTTGCCACGATCCCCGGCGTCTACGTCCCCTCGCTCTATCAGGTGACCCATCACCCGGACGGCAGGATCGCCTGGGTTGAGCGGCATGATCCGGGCGTGCCGCTGCGGGTGACGCGCCGGATCGTGGCCGATTTCGCGACGAAGGTGCGGGGCATCCGACAGCTCGTGCCGAACGTCGGGGTCGTCTTTGATCGCGCCCAGATCGAGGTGATGCGCGGCTGCACCCGCGGCTGCCGCTTCTGCCAGGCCGGGATGCAGTACCGGCCGCTCCGAGAGCGCGGGCCGGAGTTGGCCGTGACCGCGGCCGACGCGATTCTTGCGGCCACCGGGTACGAGGAGATCGGCCTGACCAGCCTCTCGACCGCCGACTACACGAACGTCGTCGAGGTTGCCTCGGAGCTCCGCCGCCGGCACCCAGAAGTGACGGTCTCCATCCCCAGCACGCGGTCTGATGCCTTCACGGTCGAGCTGACCGATGCCCTGGCCACGGGCCGTCGGACCGGGTTCACCTTCGCTCCCGAGGCGGGCAGCCAGCGGATGCGCGACGTCATCAACAAGGGGGTCTCGGACGAGGAGATCGAGCGGACCGCCGAACTGGCCTTCAGCCGCGGCTGGAGCGCGCTCAAGTTCTACTTCATGATCGGATTGCCCGGCGAGACGATGCAGGACGTCGTCGGGATCGCCGACATCTGTCGGCGCGTCCTGGTCATCGGGCGCCGCCATCACGGCGGCCGGGCCCTCGTCCGGGCCAACGTCTCCACGTTCGTGCCAAAGCCACTCACCCCGTTCGCCTGGTCCGGCCAGGACGGCGAGGCGGAGATCCGTTCGAAGGTGGCCGCTCTCCAGCGGGCGCTGCGCGGCCAGGGGCTGGACTTCAGCTGGCACGACCCCGCCAGCTCACTGCTCGAGGCCGCCTTGAGCCGCGGCGACCGTCGCCTCAACGCCGTCGTCCGATCTGCCTGGGAACGGGGGGCTCGCCTCGATGCCTGGGACGGTCACTTCCAGCCCGATCTCTGGTGGGAGGCGTTCGCCGCGGCCGGACTCGACCCGGCCTGGTATGCGCAGCGCGACATACCCCTCGACGAGCCGCTGCCGTGGGAGCACCTTGACGGCGGAGTGACCGAAGCGTTCCTCCGGAAGGAGTGGGCGCGGTCTCTGCACGAGATCGCCACTCCGGACTGCCACTGGGACGCCTGCTCCGGCTGTGGGGCCGATGCCACCTCTCGTTTCGACTGCCGTCTCGGCGGCGACGGTCCCCGGCGGGCGATGCTCAGCCTGGACGCTCCCGGCCAGGACGGGCGGGCGGACCGGCGGTGGCGCTATGTCGGCCCACCCGGCGACACGCGCCGCAAGGTCGGCGACCCGAGGGTCACAGCGGGACCACGGGCGTGAGCGAGGTCCGGCAGCGTTGGCGGGTCGAATTCCGGCGGGATGAGGAGGCCCGCTACCTCGCTCATCTCGATGCCGTGAAGCTCTGGGAGCGCGCCTTCCGACGAGGCCGGATTCCGATCGCCTTGTCCGAGGGCCATACGCCGAAGTCTCGCCTCGTCTTCGCCGCATCGCTCCCGCTCGGCATGCTCGGGGAGCGCGAGATCGTCGACCTCTACCTAGCGGAGCGGCTGACGATCGCGGATCTGCGGGCACGCCTGGAGCGTGAGCTACCGAGCGGCTACGAGCTCGCCGGCCTGCATGACGTCTGGGTGGGCGAGCCGGCGGTGGCTGCGCGCCTGGTGGCCGCCGACTATCGCGTCACCGTGGCCGGACCGGCTGAGCGCACCGCCGTCGACCTCGCGGTTGCCGGCTTATGGGCCGCCGATCGAGTGATCCGCGTCAAGCGACGGGAGACGAAGGCAGTCGAGTATGACCTGCGGCCGCTGCTGCTCGGCCTACGGGTCCAGAGCTGGGCCGCCGACGTGAGTTCCGGCCGTGGCCTCGGCGCATTGTGGATGCGCCTCCGGCACTCGCAGGAGGAGGGCAGCGGCCGGCCCGATGAGGTGATTGCCGAGCTCACCGAACGGCTCACAGCCGCAGCCGGGGAGCCGCTCATCGCTGAGTGCCTCGTCCGCGAGCGGCTCTGGCTCGCCGACGAGACGCCATCCTCCGGGGCCTGATCGCCGTCAGGGTTTCCTCAGGGGTGGCCCGACGCTGGGGGCAGATCCCCGTTGACGGACGCGTCCGCCGTGGCATAGGATGCACGACAACGAGAGTCAGGCACCCTTGTCGCCGTTGAGCAAGGGCGCTTGTACGGCAAGGCCATCAATCCTCGCGTCCCCAGGAGTCCTGGCCATGGTGCCCACGTTCCTCATCACGCTCCGTGAGGGCCTGGAGGCGGCTCTCATCGTCGGGATCATCGTCGCGTACCTGGTCCGCGTGGGCCGGCATGACGCCTTGCCCTTGGTCTGGGCCGGCGTCGGCTCGGCCATCGGCGGGTGCGTGCTGGTGGGGGTCGCGATCGTGGTCACGGTCGGCCGCTTGCCGCTCGTGGTTCAGGAAACGCTCGAAGGCCTGGCGGGCCTGCTGGCCGTCGGCGTCCTGACCTGGATGCTCTTCTGGATGCGTCGCCAGGGAAGGGCGATCAAGGGGGAGCTCGAGCGCGGCCTCGATGTCGCCCTCTCTCGCGGCTCGACGATGATGCTGGCCGGTTTGGCGTTCATCGCCGTCGGGCGGGAAGGGCTGGAGACGGTCCTGTTCCTGCTGGCGATCGGCTCGTCGGCGGGGCCCGGTGCGCTCACGTTTGCCGGGGGAGTGGCCGGTCTCGTTGCGGCGGCACTGCTGGGCTGGGGGATCTTCACGGCCGGGATCCGGATCGACCTGCGCCGGTTCTTCACCATCACGGGAATCGTCCTCATCTTCGTGGCAGCCGGACTCGTCGCCTTCGCAATCGCCGAGTTCGGCGAGGCCGGGTTGATCGTGAACGGCGGAACGGCGTACGACCTCGGCGGGGTGTTGCCCGAGACCGGGCCGCTCGGCGCGGTCCTGGCCGGCCTCTTCGGATACCGCTCGTCGCCCACGCCGCTCGAGCTAACGGCCTACCTTGCCTTTCTGGTCCCGACCCTCGCCGTCTTCGTCGCCAGCGACCGCCCGCGGATGCGACGCCAGCGGTCCGCGACCTGAAGCCCCGCTGCACGTGCCTGAGACTCTCACCATGCCGACCTCGTCACGCTTGCTTGCCCTGCTGGTGCTCGCCCTGGCCAGCGTCGCCGCCTGCTCCGGCGCAGCCCCGGCCGGCCAGTCCGGTAGCACGTCCGGTGTGCGGATCTCGGCCTCCGAGTACCACTTCGACCCGTCGAGCGCCACGGTGGACGCCGGAGAAGTCACCTTCACGGTGCGCAACTCGGGCTCGGTCGAGCACGAGTTCGAGATCCTCCAGGGCGAGCGCGTGGTGGACGAGATCGAGGGGCTCGTGCCCGGGCTCGAGCGGTCGATCGCGGTGCGCCTCGAGGCGGGTACATACGTCTACGTCTGCCGGCTGCCCGGTCACGAGCAGCAGGGGATGAAGGGTGCCCTGACCGTCACCGGCGGCTGAGCCGCCGAGTTTGACCAGGGGCGGCGGCGGGTCGTACACTCCCCATTCGCGCCCGCATCGGTCGGGTGTTGCCTGTCGCCCCCGTCAGCGGCCGTCTTCGGGCGCTGCCCGCTCGAGATCCGAGGATCCATGTACGCAGTCATCGAAACCGGCGGTAAGCAGTACCGCGTCGAGGTCGGCACCGAGCTCGAGGTCGAGCTCCTGGATGCCGAGCCAGGCTCGGCGATCACCCTCGAGCGCGTCCTCCTGGTCGCCGATGGCGACGAAGCGCGGGTGGGGCGCCCGGTCGTGCCCAACGCCGCGGTCCAGGCGACGATCCTCCGCCGGGATCGGGGCGACAAGGTCATCGCCTTCAAGTACCGGCCCAAGGCCCGCCGGCGGGTCAAGAAGGGTCACCGCCAGGAGCTCACGGTCTTACGCGTGACGGACGTGACCGTCGACGGTCGCAGCGCGGCTGCCGAAGTCCGTCAGGCCGAAGAGGCAGCCCAGACGGAGCGCCAACGGCTCGCGCAGGCTGCCGCAACCCAGGCAGCCGCCGACGCCGCTCTGGCCGCCAAGCTTGCCGCCCGGGACGCCGAGCCCGCGGCTGCTCCCGTGGCCACGAAGAGGGCTCGCCCCAAGAAGGCGGCCGTGACCGCGATCCCTGCCGAGGCGCCGGCCGCGGACGCACCGAAGAGGACCCGTGTTCGCGCCGCGAAGGCGCCGG
Source organism: uncultured Chloroflexia bacterium (assembly GCA_963712585.1). Classification (GTDB taxonomy): domain Bacteria; phylum Chloroflexota; class Limnocylindria; order Limnocylindrales; family CSP1-4; genus CAVQIH01. Next base: position 160,619 of record CAVQIH010000008.1, on the reverse strand, counting down.
AGGCCCCCGAGGCACCGGCCGAAGCCGCTCCCGGCGAGCCGGACGCCTCGGCCACCCCGAAGAAGTCCCGGACCAAGAAGGACGGCTGAGATGGCCCACAAGAAGGCAGGTTCCAGCTCGAAGAACGGCCGCGACAGTGTCGGCCAGCGGCTCGGGGTCAAGGTCGGCGACGGCCAGCTCGTGCCCGCCGGCTCGATCCTCGTCCGGCAGCGTGGCATGACATTCATCGCCGGCCCCGGGACGGGCCTCGGCCGGGACTACACGGTCTTCGCGACGGCGACGGGGCGTGTTCGGTTCGAGCACGAGACCCGGGCCAAGAAGCGCATTCGAATCGAGCCGGTCGCGGTCGAATAGGTCCGCCGACCGACGAGAGTGCCGACCTCTGGGCCGGCGCGGGCGCCGATCGCCCGAGGAGTCTCCGTGAAGCCGAACATCCATCCGAAATACCACCAGGCGACAGTCCACTGCGCGACGTGCGGGACCGAGTTCACGGTCGGCTCGACTCGCACCGAGCTCCGCGTCGACGTCTGCTCCAACTGCCACCCCTTCTTCACCGGCAAGCAGATGATCATCGACACTGCCGGTCAGGTTGAGCGGTTCCAGAAGCGCCTCGAGCGGGCCGCCACAGGCCGCTAGGCCGACCGCCCGGGCCGGGCGATGCCCAGCTTCAGCTACGGGGGCCAGGCGCTCGTCGAGGGCGTCCTCATGCGCGGTCGCGGCGCGATTGCGGTTGCCCTGCGCCATCCCGGCGGGGGGATCGTCACCGCCAGCGAGCGACTCGACACCGGCTTCCGGCGCACGCGTTGGGCTCGTCTGCCGCTCGTCAGAGGGCTCGTCGTCCTCTACGAGACCCTCGTCACGGGCACGCGCTGGCTGATCCGCTCCGCAGGCGTCAACGCGACCGGTGAGGGTGTGGAGATCGGGAAGGGCACCATCGCCCTCATGCTCGTCCTCACCCTGGCCATCGGGATCGGGCTCTTCTTCTTCCTGCCGTTCTTCCTCACGCGGGTCGTCGTCGGATCGCAGCCGGGGCTCCTCGAGCACGCGATCGAGGGCAGCTTCCAGGTCGCCATCTTCATCGGCTACCTGTTGCTCATCGGTCGGGCGGGCGACGTCCGGCGAACGTTCCAGTACCACGGTGCCGAGCACATGGCGATCCATGCCCTGGAAGCCGGCGATCCGCTGACCACGGCGGCTGTCCGCCGGTACCCAACGGCGCACCCTCGCTGCGGCACGGAGTTCCTCGTCGTCGTGATCATGCTCTCGATCTTCACCTTTGCCCTGGTGGGCCGGCAGTCGATTCCGCTGACGATCGCGACGCGTGCCCTCCTGATCCCGGCCATCGCTGCCGTGAGCTACGAGATCCTTCGTTTCGGCGCCCGGCACCGGCAGCATCGGCTGGTTCGCTGGTTGACGATGCCCGGTATCTGGGTCCAGATGATTACCACGCGTCAGCCGACCGACGACATGATCGAGGTCGCGATCGTATCGCTCGAGCGTGCCCTCGAGGCCGATGGGCATGCGGTCCCGGAGGGGTCGACCGAATTCGCTTGGGAGCCGCTCGAGGTAGCCGAGGCACGCCATCGGGCTGAGCTGGCGGTGGCGACCGTGACGGGGTCGAACCCGAGCGAGACCACGATCGGCGAACCTGAGCCAACTGCACCGGCCGCTGCCGACGACCGATGATCGACGCCAAGCTCCTCGAGGTGTCGCAGCAGTACGACGCACTTCAGGCGGAGCTCGCGAGCCCCGAGGCCATGGCCGATCCCGCGTCGCTCAAGCGATTGGGCAAGGAGCTCGCCCGGTTGGAGCCCGTCGTCACCGCGTTCCGCCAGCTCCAGGCCGCCCGGACCGAGCTCGCCGGTGCTCGCGAGCTGCGGGACGGCGGCGCCGAAGAGGAGCTTCGGGAGCTCGCCCGCGACGAGGTCGAGCGGTTGATCCAGCGTGAGGAGCGGTTGCTCGACAATCTCAGGCTGCTGCTCCTGCCGCGCGATCCCAATGACGACCGGAACGTCATCATGGAGATCCGGGCCGGGGCCGGCGGTGAGGAAGCGGCCTTGTTTGCCGCGGAGCTGCTGCGGATGTACCTGCGGTATGCGGAGCGGCGGCGCTTCGCGGCCGAGGTGCTCAGCCTCAACGAGACCGGGATCGGCGGGCTCAAGGAAGGGATCGTCCAGATCAGCGCGGATGGCGCCTATAGCCGCCTGAAGTTCGAGGGTGGTGTCCATCGCGTGCAGCGCATTCCGGTGACCGAATCGAGCGGACGCATCCACACCTCCACCGCGACGGTCGTCGTCCTGCCCGAAGCGGACGAGGTCGACGTGGCGATCGACGAGCGAGACCTCCGAATCGACGTCTACCGTTCGACCGGTCCGGGCGGCCAGTCGGTGAATACGACCGATTCCGCGGTCCGCGTCACCCACCTGCCCACTGGCCTCGTGGTCGCTATCCAGGACGAGAAGAGCCAGCACAAGAACAAGGCCAAGGCACTCGCCGTCTTGCGGTCGCGGCTCTTGGACCTCGAGCTCCAGAAGCAGCGGGTGGCCGGCTCGGCCGCCCGGCGCAGCATGGTGGGCGCCGGGGAACGGGCCGAGAAGATCAGGACCTACAACTTCCCCCAGGACCGCCTCACCGACCACCGGCTCGGCCAGAGCTTCCACAACCTGCCGGCGATCCTCGAGGGCGACCTCGATGTGTTGATCGACGCTTTGATCACGACCGATGAGGCCGAGCGCCTCCGCCAGCTCGGGGAGGAAGAGGCGGGGTGAGCGCTCGGCCGTGACGGGAGGAACCGCCGGGGTGTCCAAGGTCGGCGAACTCCTGATCAAGGGGACCGAGCGGCTTCGCGCTGCCGGCTCCGAAACGCCGCGCCTGGACGCCGAGCTCCTCCTGGCCCATTCGGTCGGGGTGGATCGGATCGCCGTCGTGGCCCATCCCGAGGCGCCAGTCGGCGCCGGCGCAGCGGGGCGGTACGAGGACGCCCTGGCGCGCCGTGCGAGCGGTGAGCCCGTGGCCTACGTCCGGGGGCTCAAGGAGTTCTATGGGATCGCCTTCGCGGTCGATCGTCGCGCCCTGATTCCTCGCCCGGAGACCGAGCTCATGGTCGAGCTCGCCGAGCGCGAGGTTGCGGAGCGCCTTGCGGCGGCCCCCCGACCCCTGGAGGGACCGCCGTTGCGGGTCGTCGACATCGGAACCGGGGCGGGGACGATTGCCATCAGCTTGGCGATCCTGCTCCGCCGCCGCCGGATGCTCGGCGACGTGGCGGTGCTTGCCACCGACCTGGCTCCGGACGCGCTCGCCCTGGCACGGGAGAACGCGGTCGCCCACGGGGTCGCGGACAGGGTGAGCTTCATCGAGGCCGATCTCCTGCCGCCGGTCTCCGAGCCGTTCGACGTGCTTCTCGCGAACCTCCCCTACGTACCCTCCGCGGAGGTCGAGGGGTTGCCTGTCGCGGCCTCCTTCGAGCCCCGGCTCGCCCTCGACGGTGGGCCCGATGGCCTGACCGCGATCCGACGGCTGCTGGCGGTTCTCCCGGAGCGCCTGGCTGTCGCCGGGGTGGCCTTCATCGAGATCGGCGCGGGCCAGGAGGAAACGATCGAGACCGCGGTGGGCGAGTGCCTGCCGGGCTGGGGATGCGTCGTGCACCTTGATCTCGAAGGCCGGCCGCGCGTCGCTCGCCTTGCCCGCGGCGCCTGAGCGTGGACGCCGTCATCCGGCGACCGCTGGCGGCCGCCGCCCCGGCGAGGCCCCATACTTCGGCGTGTGACCACGTCCCGTTTCCCGATTCGGCTCATCGCCCTCGACATCGACGGCACGCTCGTCGGCGAGGACGGCGTCATCGGGGAACGGACGCGTAGGGCCGTCACCGAGGCGGTCGCCAGGGGCGTCTTGGTCTCATTGTTCACCGGACGGATGTCGCTGAGCGCGTTGCGGTTCGCTCGCGTGCTCGGCCTCCGGCAGCCGATCGTGGCCTGCCAAGGTGCCGTCATCCGCGAGATGCCGCCGCCGGGTAGCCCGCGAATGGGCCGCTTGCTCGTCCACCGGCCCCTGTCGGCGGCGGTGGCCCGCGAGGTCGTCACCTGGTCACGCGGGGTGGGCCTGGAGCCCCATCTGAATCATCTCGAGACGATGATCCTGCCCGCGGATGACCCGCGCGCCGATGACTACTCGCGGTTCATCGGCAGCCGGCTCCGCCTCGTCGCCGACATTGAGAGCTCGATCGTGCACCCCGTCACCAAGGTGCTGAGCGTGGGCCGAGGGAACCGTGGGCTCGAGCTCCTGGCCGCGGCTGAAGCCGCCTTCGAGGGCCGTGCGGTGCCGACGCTGAGCAACCCCCACTTTCTCGAGTTCGTTGCCCCGGGCGTCTCCAAGGGGCGCGCGGTCTCCTGGCTGGCGCGACGGCTGGGCATCCCACTCGGGCAGGCGATGGCGATCGGCGACCAGCTCAACGATCTCGAGATGATCGAGGCCGTGGGCCACGGTGTGGCCATGCCGACGGCGCCCGCGGCGGTCACGGCGGTGGCTCGCCACGTCGCGCCGCCCCTTGAGGACGAGGGAGTCGCCCAAATGGTCGAGCGCCTGGTGCTGGGGTGGTCGGCTGGCCTCGGTGAGGTCGGACCGCCGGCGACGGTTGGCGCACACGCAACCGGCCTTGGGTGACAATGGCCCGCGCAAACGGAGGGAGGACGATGACCACGCCATCCGCGCCCGAGGTCGCGGCGCCCCGCCTCGCCGAGGTCGACCCCGAGCTGTGGGCGGCGATGGCGGCGAGCGCGACCGGCAGCGCTGACAAGATCGAGCTGATCGCGCAGCGAGAACTACGCCTTCGCGGCGGTCATGGAAGCGCAGGGCTCGTGGCTCACCAACAAGTACGCCGAGGGCCTGCCCGGCAGGCGCTACTACGGCGGCTGCGAGTACGTGGACGTCGTCGAGCGCCTCGCCCAGGACCGCGCGCTCGCCCTCTTCCCGGGCGCGGACCACGTCAACGTCCAGCCCCACTCCGGGCGCCCAGGCCAACATGGCCGCCTACTTCGCGGTCCTCGAGCCCGGCGACCGGATCCTGGGCATGAACCTCGCCCACGGCGGTCACCTGACGCACGGCTCGCCGGTCAACTTCAGCGGGCAAGCTCGTACGAGGTCCATGCCTACGGCGTGGACCGCGAGACCGAGCGGATCGACTACGACGTCCTCGAGCGCCAGGCCGCGCGAGGTGCGCCCGAAGCTGATCGTCGCCGGCGCCTCGCGCGTATCCGCGCACATCGACTTCGAGCGGATGGCCGCCATCGCCCACGGCGTGGGCGCGCTGCTGTTCGTGGACATGGCCCACATCGCGGGTCTCGTCGCGGCCGGGCTGCACCCGAGCCCGTTCCCCCACGCGGACATCGTGACCACCACGACCCACAAGACCCTGCGCGGTCCCGCGGCGGCGGGCTCGATCTTCGCCAGCGAGGCCACTCGCCAAGGCGGTCGACAAGACCGTCTTCCCGGGCGTCCAGGGTGGCCCGCTGATGCACGTCATCGCCGCCAAGGCGGTGGCGCTGCAGCCTGGCGGCGACCGACGAGTTCCGGGAGGACCAGCGGCGGACCATCGACGAACGCGGCCGTCCTGGCCGCAGACGCTCGCGAGCGCGGGTGCGCGCGTCGTCTCCGGCGGCACCGACAACCACCTCATGCTCGTCGACGTGACCCCGCTCGGCGTGACCGGCCGCGAGGCCGAGGCAGCTCCTCGACGAGGTCGGGATCACCGTCAACAAGAACGCCATCCCGTTCGACGCGAACCCGCCCAACATCGCCTCGGGCATTCGCATCGGCACGCCGGCCACGACGACGCGTGGCTTCGGGCCCCGGAGATGCGGGCCGTTGCCGACCTGATCGTCGAGTGCCATCAAGGCGCGGAGTGACCCCGCCGTGCAGGCCCGGCTCCGCGAGGAGGTCCGCGCCATCTGTGCCCGGTTCCCGGTTCCCGGCCTGCCGGCGGCGTGAGCCGGCTCCGGACGGGTCGGCGATGAGGTCGCGCCCGCCTGTCGGGCGCGCCGGAGCGCGGTGACCCCGCCATGCGCCTGACCCCCGACGCCGCGGACGTCCTGCCCGCGCTCGTGGCGATCTTCCTCATCGCCACCGCCGGCTCGCTGGTGCTCACCCCGGTCGTCCGCCGACTCGCCCAGCAGATCGGCGTCGTCGACCGCCCGAGGCCCGCCGGGTCAACGCTCGGCCGGTCGCCCGGGGCGGCGGCCTGGCGGTGGCGGTGGTCTTCCTGGCCGTGGCCCTGGCGATCGTTCTCGCCGCGGAGACACTCCACCTGACGGCACGCCCGAGCACGATCGGTCCCAACCAGGTCTTCGCCTTGATCGGGGGAGCGGCCCTGGCCACGATCCTCGGCGCGCTCGACGACTATCTCCAGCTGCGGGCGCGCTGGCAGCTCGCCGGCCAGCTCGTGCTCGCCGCGCTGGTGCGTCTCGCTGGGGATCGGGGTCGACGTTCTCAACAACCCGTTCGGACCCGGCGTGATCCGCCTCAACGGGCCGTTCGCGATCGGCATTCACGATGCTCTGGATCGTCGGCATGATCAACAGCATCAACTTCATCGACGGTCTCGACGGACTGTCGTCGGGCATCGCGCTGATCGCGGCGCTCACGCTCGGGCTGATCAGCCTGACCGCCGCCATCGACCAGCCGTACGTGGCGTTCCTGTGCTTCGCACTGGCGGGAGCGCTTCTGGGCTTCCTGCGCTGGAACTTCCACCCGGCCTCGATCTTCGCCGGGACCAGCGGCGTCTTGTTCGTGGGGTACACGCTGGCCCTGCTGTCGATCCTCGGGACGGCGAAGGTCGCGGTTGCCCTCCTCGTCCTGGGCGTCCCGATCATCGACACCTTCTGGATCATCGTCCGCCGGCTGGCCTCCCGACGGTCGCCGTTCTCGCCGGATCGAGGCCACATCCACCACCGCCTCCTCGACCTGGGCCTCACCCACACCCAGACCGTGGTGCTCATCTACGCGATGTGCGCGGCGCTCGCCGGCCTCTCGTTCATCCTCTCCGGGACGGGCCAGCTCTATGCGTTCTTGGGCGTGCTGGTTGCCTCCGGGATCGTCCTCTTCGCCCTCACCCATCGCTCGCTGCGGGCCGAGGAACTGACGGCGGCCGCGTTCCCCGAGAACGGTGTCGGCCCAGCCAGCGACCGCGACGAGGGCGAGGCGGGCCGACTCGGCGAATCCGGCCCTGCTCGGGACTGAGAGCCGACGGGACCGCGGTGCGCGTGGGCACCACGGTGCTACGATCCGGCACGTGGCCACGCGAGATCCGGGTGGAACCGGCGACGCGCCCTTCGTCATCAGCGCGCCGATCCGCCCTCGGACGGTGGTCACCAGGTGGACGCCGGACGGCCACCTTGTTGTCGGAGCGCAGTTGCCCACTGAGGAGCCCGTCGCCGGCGACCCTCGGGGGCGACTCGCGCGCGACATGTCGGCCGTGCTCGTGACGGTTGCCGTGATCGCCGCGATTGCGCTGGCCCTCACCGCCGCACCACCCGCCTCGCCGCCCGGCGGGGTGCTCGCGGCCACTGGGCGATCGGCCCCCCAGAGAGCACCCGCGAGCCCTTCGAGACCCTGAGCTCGGCCGTGTCGCTGGGCGGACCACTCGCGACGTCCTGCTATACTCGGCCGGCCGTATCAGGTCGCCCATGAACGGACTCGGACGTCTCGGCGCGTACTTCGCCCTGTTCTCCGAGATCGGTCTGATCCTGCTGGTGACGGTACTGGCGGGTGTCCTCGGCGGCTACTGGATCGACAAGCAGCTAGGCACGCTGCCCATCTTCGCCCTCGCCGGGCTCTTCCTGGGCCTGGCGGCCGGAGCGAGAGCGGTCTACCAGATCATCTCGAGGTTTCTGGCAACCTACGAAGACTGAGACGGGCGCGGCGGATCCGCCGCGCTCCTGTCTGTGGAGCGAGCGTGACGAGCGACCAGCCGATCCCCGAGGCCGCCGAGCCGGGCAGCGAGGAGGTAGCGGCCGGGCCGAGGGGCCGCTGGAGCCGCGGTCGAATCCTGGGCGTGCTGGCGATCGCCGTGATCGCCATCGACGTACTCGCCTTCCTGGTCGCTCCGCCCTTCCCCAGGGGCGGTGGGCCGGGCGACGCCTGCGCATTCCCGGTCTGCTTCATCGACGGGACACTGGAGTTCCCGCCTCCGCACGTCGTCCTCGACCTGGATCCCGCCAACCCGCTGCCATCGGGATCGCTGGTGATCGGGTTTCATCCCAGCATCACCTCGACCATCCTCACCATGTGGATCATCGAGGCGGTCCTCCTGCTGGGCGCCTTCCTCGCCACTCGGAGGTTGCGCAGCGTTCCGGGTAGGGCGCAGAACGCCGTGGAGTTCGCCTACGAGGCTCTCCGGGATTGGACCGTCTCCATGGGAGGCGCCGCCGCGGTACGGCACGTACCGGTCTTCGCGTCGTTCTTCCTGATCATCCTCTTCTCCAACTGGAGCGGGCTGGTACCGCCCGTCGGACAAATCGAGGAGCTGCGAGCCCCCACCAGCGATGTCAACATCACGCTCGGCCTGGCGCTGGTCGCCTTCGTCTACTTCGAGGCCCAGGGCTTCCTCGCCAACGGCCTGGGCTACCTGGCCAAGTTCCTCCCGTTCTCCGAGTTCCGCAAGGGCCTCGGCGCGGGCCTGCTCTCGATGTTCGTGGGCCTCATCGAGCTCATGCTCGAGTTCGTGAAGCTGATCACGCTCTCGATGCGACTCTTCGGCAACATCTATGGCGGCGAAGTGGCCCTGGGGGTCCTCACCGCGCTCACGATCGCCGTCGTGCCGGTCTTCATCATCGGCCTCGAAGCGATGCTCAACTTCGTCCAGGCACTGATCTTCAGTACGCTCACCTTGATGTTCACGCTCATCGCCATGGAGTCCCATCACGACGAGAGCGAGGATGCAGAGTCGGGGATCGTCGAGGAAGCCACGGCTCGTGGTCACGGACCCTCCCCGGCGCCCGCTCATTGATGTCGACGGTGTACGACAGCATGAACCCGGGCTCGGCCCGGGACGATTAGGAGGAACCCCGGACATGGAACACCTCGGCGCTGGCCTCGCCGCCCTCGGCGTGCTCGGCCCGGGCATCGGCATCGGCATCCTGGCCGGCCTGTCGAGCTCGGCGATCGGGCGCAACCCCGAGGCCGCCTCACAGATCCGAGGCCTCGCGATCATCCTGGCGGCGTTCGCCGAGGGCCTCGGCGTCCTGGCGATCGTCGTCGGCCTGCTCGCCATCTTCATCAAGTAGCCCACCGAGCCCCGGAGATCTGGCGGTGCACGTCTTCGCCGTCGTAGGCGAGCTCGCCCGAACGATCGCTCCACTGGCTGCCGAGGGGAGCACGGAAGCAAGCGGGTTCACGATCAACCTGTTCTGGGTGATCGTGAGTGCCCTCAACTTCGTCTTCTTCCTGGCCCTGATCTGGGCGTTCGCCTTCCGGCCGCTGTCATCGATGCTCGAGGGCCGTCGCCGGCGGATCGAGCAGGGTCTGCACGACGCCGAGACGGCCCGGCGCGACCGCGAGCTCGCCGAGAGCGAGCGCCTCGCTGCCCTCAACGAGGCGCGTCGCGAGGCGAAGGCGATCCTCGAGCGGGCCCAAACGATCGCCCAGGATACCCGCGAGGCGGATCTCGCGGCCACCCGAGCCGAGCTGGACCAGCTGCGCGAGCGTGCGGCGGCCGAGATCGAGGCCGAGAAGCAGCGAGCGATCGCCGATCTGCGCGCCGAAGTCGCCGATCTCGCTCTGGCCGCCGCCAGCCGGGTGGTCGGCGAATCGATGACCGACGAGCGCCAGCGGCGCCTCGTCGACGACTTCCTTCGTGGGGGAATCGGCCCGGAGTCGCGGAACTGATGGCACGCCCGACGCCAGCCGCCCGCCGCTATGCCGGCGCCGCCTTCGAGATCGCGCTTCGCGATGGGACGCTCAAGACCTGGCGGCGCGATCTGGAGGCTGCCGGCCGGATCGTGGAGGACGATGGCGTGGCCCGGGCGCTGAGCAGTCCGGCGCGGCCATTGCAGGAGCGCAACCAGCTGGTTACCGACACCCTCGGACGGGTGGTCTCCGTGCCCGCGCTCAACCTCATCCTCCTTCTCCTGCGCCGCGGTCGGGTCGACCAGCTGCCGCGCATCGCCGCTGAATTCGGGCGGCTCGACAACCTCCGCAACAGCGTCATCACGGCAACTGCTACCAGTGCGGTGCCGCTCGAGCAGGACGAAGTCCTGGCCATAACGGCCCAGCTGGCGGGATCCTCCGGCGGGCGAGTCGTGCTCGAGACCCACGTGGATCCGGGCCTGCTCGGCGGGGTCGTCGTTCGGATCGGCGACCGGCTGATCGACGGGAGCGTTCGGGGCCGCCTCGAACGGCTGCGCAGCCGGCTCGTCTCGGGCGCCCTCTAGGAGACACGCATGGCCATCCGTTCCGACGAGATCATCAGCATCATCAAGTCCGAGATCGACCGCTTCGACACCTCGAGCGAGACGCGCAGTGTCGGAACGGTCGTCGAGGTCGGCGACGGGATCGCCCAGGTGTACGGCCTGGATGCCTGCCTCGCGTCGGAGCTGCTCGAGTTCCCCGGGGGCGTCATGGGGATGGCGCTGAACCTCCTGGAGGAGACGGTCGGCGTCGTGATCCTCGGCGAGTCCGGAGCGGTCAAGGAGGGCGACACCGTCAAGACGACGGGCCGCGTCGTGGAGGTGCCGGTCGGCGCGGCCCTGCTCGGGCGCGTCGTCGATCCGCTCGGACGTCCCCTCGACGACAAGGGCCCGATCGCCGCCACGAAGAGCCGGCCGGTCGAGCGGATCGCCCCGGGCGTCATCGTCCGTCAGTCGGTCGACACCCCCGTCCAGACCGGCATCAAGGCCATCGACGCACTCATCCCGATCGGCCGGGGCCAGCGTGAGCTGATCATCGGCGACCGTCAGACGGGCAAGACCGCGATCGCCATCGACACGATCATCAACCAGAAGGGGAAGGGTCTCGTCTGCATCTACGTGGCGATCGGGCAGAAGCTTTCCACGGTCGCCCAGACCGTGGCCATCCTCGAGCGCCACGGCGCCATGGCGCACACGGTCGTGGTCGTGGCCGGGGCCGAGGATCCGGCGCCGCTCCAGTACCTCGCTCCATACTCGGGAGTGGCGATGGGCGAGGAAGTCATGGAGGTAGGCGTCGAGGTCGACGGGGCGCTCGTCAAGGACGCCCTGTGCGTCTACGACGATCTCTCCAAGCACGCCTGGGCCTACCGCGAGATGTCGCTACTGCTGCGGCGGCCACCCGGCCGGGAGGCGTACCCCGGCGACGTCTTCTACCTCCACAGCCGCCTCCTGGAGCGGGCCGCCCGGCTCAACGCCGACAACGGCGGTGGGTCGCTGACCGCCCTGCCGGTCATCGAGACCCAGGCCGGCGACATCTCGGCCTACATCCCCACCAACGTGATCTCGATCACCGATGGCCAGATCTTCCTGGAGACCGACCTCTTCAACGCCGGCCAGCGACCGGCCGTCAACATCGGCCAGTCAGTGAGCCGGGTCGGCTCGGCCGCGCAGACCAAGGCGATGAAGAACGTGGCGGGGCCGCTGAAGCTCGACCTGGCGCAGTACCGCTCCCTGGCAGCATTCGCCCAGTTCGCCTCGGACCTCGACAAGGCGACCCGCGACCAGCTGACTCGGGGAGAGAAGCTGTCGGAGGTCGTCAAGCAGCCGCAGTACCAGCCGCTGCCGGTCGAGCGACAGGTCGCCATCCTCTACGCGGCCACCAAGGGCCAGCTCGACGACATTGCCACGGCCCGGGTGCGTGAGTTCGAGCAGGGGCTCAATCGGTTCCTCGAGACCGAGCGCCCGGCGATCCTCCAGAAGCTCGGCGAGACCAAGGCCCTCGACGACGAGACCGGAGCCGCCCTCGACGAAGCGGTCGGCGCCTACCGCGCCGTCTTCCTGGCCTAAGCGAGCGAGGCGGCGGCAGCGTGGCGAGTCAGCGTGAGATCCGGCGGCGCATCGGCGCGGTCCGGAACATCAAGCAGATCACCCGGGCGATGCAGTTCGTGGCCGCCTCGAAGCTGAAGCGCGCCCAGGATTCGGCGCTCGCCGCGCGACCGTATGCGGAGAAGATCGACGAAGTCCTCGCCGACCTGGCGACCGTGCTCTCCGGGGAAGAGCACCCGCTCTTTGCTCGGCCGAGTGGCGGCCGCCGTCTCATCGTCTTCATCACCACTGACCGTGGCCTGGCTGGACCGTTCAACACGAATGCCATACGCTTCACCCTCCGCGAGTTGGCCGAGACTCCCGGTGAGGTCGCCTTCGTCACCTCCGGGCGGAAGGGCCGAGATGCCCTGCGGCGCGTCCGTGCCCGCATCGACGCCCACTTCAATGGCTTCGGCGACCGCGCCACGTTCGGGGACGTCACCCCCCTCGCAAGGCTCGTCACCGACGAGTTCCTCGGGGGCACCAGCAATCGCGTCGACATCGTGTACACGCATTTCGTGACCACCCTCAGCCAGCAGCCGCGGCTCGAGCAGCTGCTGCCCATCGAGCCGCGGGAGGATACGTCGGGGATCCCTGGCAACCAGTTCATCTTCGAACCGAACCCCCGGCGCGTGCTCGAGCAGCTCCTGCCGCGCTACGTTGCGACGCGGCTGTACCAGGCCGTGCTCGAGAATGCGGCCAGCGAGCAGTCGAGTCGGATGGTGGCCATGAAGAACGCCACGGAGAACGCCGAGGAGCTGATCGAGGACCTGACCCTCAGCTACAACAAGGTTCGGCAGGCCAACATCACCCGCGAGATGATCGAGATCGCGTCCGGCGCCCGGGCCGGCTGACGCGACGACGGAGGACACAGACAAGATGGCCACCGCCGCCCCGACCACCACCGGCAAGGTGATCCAGATCACCGGCCCGGTGGTGGACATCGAGTTCCCGGCCGGCCGGCTGCCGGCGATCTACAATGCCGTCGAGATCGAGCGGCCGGGTGGCAGGCCGCTGGTCTGCGAGGTTCAGCAGCACCTGGGCAACAATTGGGTCCGGACGGTGGCCATGACGACCACCGACGGGCTCGCCCGCGGCACCGACGTCCGCGACACGGGTGGCCCGATCTCGGTGCCCGTCGGCGCGCCCACCCTGGGCCGCGTCTTCGACGTCCTCGGCCTGCCGATCGACGGCAAGGGCGAGGTCGATCGCACGACCACGCTCCCCATCCACCGCTCGGCCCCGGGGTTCGATCAGCAGGTCACCGAGGTCGAGGTCTTCGAAACGGGCCTCAAGGCCATCGACCTGATCTGCCCGTTCAAGAAGGGTGGCAAGGTCGGTGTCTTCGGTGGCGCCGGCGTCGGCAAGACGGTCATCATCCAGGAGCTCATCCGCAACGTCGCCCAGGAGCATGCCGGCGTCTCGGTCTTCGGCGGCGTCGGGGAGCGCTCGCGCGAGGGGAACGACCTCATCCACGAGATGACGGAGTCGGGTGTCCTCGCCAAGACCGCCTTCGTTTTCGGGCAGATGAACGAGCCCCCGGGAGCTCGCCTGAGGGTCGGCCTCACGGCGCTGACCATGGCCGAGTACTTCCGGGACGAGGAAGGGCGGGACGTCCTCCTGTTCATCGACAACATCTTCCGGTTCACCCAGGCCGGCTCGGAGGTCTCCGCGCTGCTTGGCCGGATGCCGTCGGCCGTCGGATACCAGCCCAACCTGGCGACCGAGATGGCCGGCCTCCAGGAGCGGATTACCTCCACCAGGAAGGGCTCCATCACCTCGCTCCAGGCGGTCTTCGTGCCCGCCGACGACTACACGGATCCCGCCCCGGCGACGACGTTCGCCCACCTCGACTCGACCATCCGCCTCGAGCGTTCGATCGCCGAGCTCGGGATCTACCCCGCCGTCGACCCCCTCACCTCCACCTCCCGCGTCCTCGACCCCAACGTGGTGGGGCAGGAGCACTACGACGTCGCCCGCGAAGTCCAGCGCGTTCTGCAGCGCTTCCGCGATCTCGAGCAGATCATCGCCATCCTCGGCGTCGATGAGCTGTCCGAGGAGGACAAGGCGGTGGTCGCCCGAGCGCGGCGGCTGCAGCGGTTCATGAGCCAGCCGTTCTTCGTAGCCGAGGTCTTCACCGGTCGGCCCGGGGTCTACGTCCCGATCCGCGACACGGTCGCCTCGTTCCGGGAGATCGTCGCGGGCAAGACCGACACCCTGCCCGAGCAGGCCTTCTTCCTGGCCGGAACCATCGACGACGTCCGCAAGAACGCCGAGAAGTTGGCGGGATGAACAGGCCGCCCCGGGTCCGGATGTCGCGGCCAGGAGGGCGCTGATGCCGATCCTGCTCCAGATCGTGACTCCGGAGCGGCTGGCCTACTCGGCGATGGTGGATTCGGTCAATCTGCCGGGCATCGAAGGCGAGCTCGGCGTGCTGCCCCACCACGCGCCACTGGTGACGGTCCTGGGCGTGGGCGAGCTGCGCATCCGCAGGGGCGGCTCCGAGGAGTACTTCGCGATCGCCGGCGGGTTCCTCCAAGTCCGCCCGGACCGGGTCGTGGTGATGGCCGAGACGGCCGACCTGGCATCGGAAATCGATCTCGAACGTGCGCAACAAGCCCGCGTCGACGCCGAACGGACACTCGAGCAAGGCTTCATCGAGCCGACGGACCTCGCCTCGGCCCGGGCCTCCCTCGAACGCGCGCTCCTGCGGATCCGGGTCGCCGAGCGCCGCCACCGCGAGGGTTCGCGGCGCCGCGGCTGACCGCGGCAGACCGAACGACCTCGTGGCCGACGCTCGCCCCTTCCACTGGGAGTTCCACCCGGAGCCGGTTCTTCGCGAATCCTTCCGGGTGGAGGGGGGCGTGCCGCTCCGCGGTTCAGTGGCGGTCAGCGGCGCCAAGAACGCGGCCCTCAAGATGCTCGCAGCGGCAACCCTGACCGGTGAACGTTGCCGCCTCACCAACGTGCCCGAGATCGAGGACGTTCGGGTCATGGCCGAGACCCTCGAGGATCTCGGAGTGGTGGTTGAGCGGCCGGCTGCGAACGTCTATGAGATCGCGTCGGGAGATGTCGAGTGGCTCTTCGTGCCTCTCGAAGCTGCGGCGAAGATCCGGGCCAGCTTCATTCTCCTGGGGCCGCTCCTCTCGCGATTCGGTCGAGTC
Source organism: uncultured Chloroflexia bacterium (assembly GCA_963712585.1). Classification (GTDB taxonomy): domain Bacteria; phylum Chloroflexota; class Limnocylindria; order Limnocylindrales; family CSP1-4; genus CAVQIH01. The sequence goes on along the minus strand of CAVQIH010000008.1, from coordinate 145,474 downwards.
ATCATCAGCAACCCGGGCGGCGACCGGATCGGACGCCGCCCGGTCAGCTTCCATGTCGACGCGATGCGCGCGCTGGGTGCCGAGATCGACTACCGCAACGGCTACTACTTCGCCAAGGCCCCGGGGCGACTGCGCGGCGGCCTCGTGACCTTCCCCATCGTGTCCGTCATGGGGACCGAAAACGCCATCCTCGGGGCCGCGCTTGCAGAGGGCCATACCACCATCCGCCCGGCCGCCCAGGAGCCCGAGATCGACGACCTCATCGAGTTCCTGCGCAAGATGGGCGCCGAGATCGAGCGGACCGCCCCCGACACCATCGAGATCGAGGGTCGCAAGCGCCTGCGGGGGGCCGATCACCGGGTGATGCCCGACCGGATCGAGGCCGGCACGTTCGTGGTCGCGGCTGCGGTGACCGGCGGCCGTATCAGCGTCCAGGGAGTCGAGTGTGCCCATCTGGGCGCGTTTCTCGAGGCACTCACCCGGGTCGGAGTGACGGTCAGCTGCGGGCCCGACCGGATCGAGGTCACTGGATCTCGCGCCGGTACGTACCGCGCGGCCGACATCGCCACGGCCCCTTACCCAGGCCTGGCCACCGACCTCCAACCCCCGACCTGCGTGCTGCTCACGCAGGCGCAGGGGACCAGCCGCGTCTCCGAGACGATCTTCGAGGACCGCCTGGAATGGCTCGGAGGTCTCGTGGCGATGGGTGCCCACATCGAAATCGAGGACGCCCGCCACGCCGTGATCAGCGGACCGGCCGCCCTCCACGCGGCGGAGCTGGAGATCGGCGACCTGCGGGCCGGTGCCTCACTGATCCTGGCGGCTCTGGCGGCAGACGGGACATCGGTGATCCGCGGAGCCCACCACGTGAAGCGGGGGTATGAGAACATCGAACGCAAGTTCCTGGACCTCGGAGCCAGAATCGAGCGCGTCGCAGAAGGACCTCCACCAACCTCATGAAGATCGGCATCGACCTGGGTACGGCGAACGTGCTCGTCTACGTGAAGGGCCGCGGGATCGTGATCCAGGAGCCCTCGGTCGTCGCGGTCAGCGACGACAACCGGATCGTGGCGGTGGGCGAGGAAGCCCGCGCGATGATCGGCCGGACGCCCGGCAACATCACCGCCATTCGACCGATGAAGGACGGCGTCATCGCCGACTACGTCATCACGGAGGCGATGCTCCGCTACTTCATCGGCAAGGTCGATCGCGGTCCGTTCGCGATCGGCAAACCCGAGGTGATGATCAGTGTCCCGGCCGGGGTGACGAGTGTCGAGAAGCGCGCCGTCCGTGACGCGGCGCTCAAGGCCGGTGCCCGCGAGGCGTACCTGATCGAAGAGCCGCTGGCGGCGGCCATCGGGGCGAATGTCCCGATCAGCAGCCCTTCGGGCAACATGGTGATCGACATCGGGGGCGGGACGAGCGAAATCGCGGTCATCTCGCTGGGCGGGATCGTCGTCTCGACCAGCCTCCGCATCGGCGGCAATCGCTTCGATGAGGCGATCGCCAGCTACGTTCGCAAGAAGTACAACCTGATGATCGGGGAGCGGACTGCCGAGGAGGTCAAGATCGCCATCGGGACGGCACTCCCGCTTGAGCGGGAGCTCCAGATGGAGGTCCGGGGGCGCGATCTCATCGCCGGGTTGCCCCGCACGATCCCGATCACGAGCTCCGAGGTGATGGAGGCAATCGAGCTACCGCTGCAGGCGGTCGTGACCGCCGTCCGTTCGGTGCTCGAGCAGACCCCGCCCGAGCTCTCCAGCGACATCATCGACAAGGGCATGGTCATGTCGGGGGGTGGTGCCCTCCTGCGCAATATCGACAAGCTCCTGACCCAGGTGACCGGCGTTCCCTGCCACGTCGCCGAGAATCCCCTCAACTGCGTGGCGATGGGGACCGGGCTCGCCCTGGAGCACTTCGACTTCTTCAAGAAGTCCCTCGTCCAACAGGTCTAGCAAGGTGCCCGGCGGGGATAGCCCGCGCGCGTTCGTCGACCTGCACTGCCATACACGGGCCAGCTTCGACTCGCTGTCGTCCCCCCGCGAGGTCGTCCGCCTCGCCCACGCCCGCGGCCTGAGCCACCTCGCGATCACCGATCACGACCGGATCGACGGCGCCCTGGAGGCCCGCGAGCACGCTCCGGCCGGGCTCGTCGTCATCGTCGGCGAGGAGGTCAAGACGGCTGCCGGTGACCTGATCTGTGTCTTCCTAGAGCGGCCGATTCCGCCGGGCCTCTCGGTCGCCGAGACCGTTGCCGCCGCTCGCGAGCAGGGCGGCCTGGTGGGCATCCCCCATCCGTTCGACCGCTTCAGGAACTCGCTGCTGCGCGACGAGGGGTTGGCCTCGATGGCGGCGCTCGTTGATTGGGTCGAGGCGTGGAATGCCCGGGTGGTGAGCCGCGAGGGCAACGAAGACGCGGCGCGGTTTGCCCGCGAGCACGGTCTGCCCGGCGTGGCCGTCTCGGACGCCCACACGCTCCTCGAGGTCGGCGTCGCCTCGACGATTGTGCGTGGCGATCCGGCCACGCCGGCGGGGCTCCTCGCCGCCCTCCAGACCGGGGAACTCTCGACGGGGCGCGCCTCCTACTTCGTGCGGGCGGCGACGCCGCTGGCCAAGGCTATCCAGCGTCTCCACGGCGTCCGTCGCGTGCCACCCCGGACGTGAGAGACTTCCGGGAATGACCGAACCGCCCCGCCCGGATGCCGGCGAACCGCCGCCCGCTGCGGGTACTCAGGATCTCCCGCTCCTGAACGAGGTGGATCGTCGACCCGCCGGACACGGCGGGGAAGGGGAGATCACCGCCGAGCAGCTCTCGCTGGGGCGACGGCTGCGACAGCCGCGGACGGTCGTGTCGATCCTGCTGCCCCTGGTCCTGCTCGTCCTCTTCCTGCAGGCCCTGCCGGGCTTCCAGCTCGACAGGCTACCCGACTACGTCCTGGCCGCGAACGGGTTCCTCTTGCTGCTTGCTTTCGCCGTCTACTACGCCGGTTTCCCCTTGCGAGGCTGGCGCTGGACGCTCCTCCTGCGCGGCACCGGCTCGCGGATCAGGATTCGCGACGGCACCGAGATCATCTTCCTCTCCTGGCTCGTCAACTGCCTCGTGCCGGCCAAGCTGGGCGACGTCTACCGGGCCTATCTGCTCAAGATCAACACGGACGTGTCGCTCAGCCGGACCTTCGGGACGGTCTTCATCGAGCGCATCTTCGACCTCTTCGCCATCGTGGTGCTGGGCCTGGCCGCCGGCTTCGTCAGCTTCCGGACCGGTCTCCCCGCGGATGTCCAGATCGTCTTTGCCATCGGCGTGGGGCTGGTCATCCTGCTGGCCCTGGGGCTGTTCACCCTGCGCAACTTCGGACGCCGGGTCCTCGACCGCCTGCCGCTCCCGCCCCAGGTGCTGGAGTTCTACGACCGCTTCGAGGACGGTGTCTTCTCTTCGATCGGACTGCGAGCGCTGCCCCTCCTGGGGGTCATCACGGGCGCGATCTGGGCCACCGAAGCCGTCCGCCTCTACCTCGTGGTCGAGGCGCTCGGCCTGCCCGACGTTCACCTCGGGATCAGCGGCGCCTTCTTCGTGGCGCTCACCGGCTCGCTGTTGACGGCCGTCCCGCTGACGCCCGCCGGCCTCGGCTTCGTCGAGGCGGGGGTCGTCGGCATCCTGACCACGATCTATGGGGTTTCGGTGACCGAGGCGTTGACCATAACCCTGGTCGATCGCGCCCTGAGCGTCCTCTCCATCATCGTCCTGGGCAGCGCGGCCTACGCGGTCTCGCCGAAGCGCCGCGGCGCCGGGATCCGAGCGCCCACGGGGGCCCGCCCGAGCGCCTCCTGAGCGACCGTCCGGTCCGGTCTCGAGCGCCCGGGTGGCGAGGTGCCGGCGGCCTGGAACCGTGCTCAGAGGTCCCCCGACCGGCGGCCGCACGGCGGTACCAACGGGCCATATCGGTGGTGCGCCCGGGCCCCTGATAGTTCGAGCATCGCCGATCGGAATCGCGACCCACGAGAGGCCCTTTGAGATGATGTCCGGACAGAGCGGACGACCGTTCAACGAATGGCTTCGAGCGCAGCTGCGGGCCAAGAAGATGTCCCAGCGCCAGCTCGCCCAGCAGTCCGGCGTCGACCACTCCACGATCTCGCGGCTCGTCCGCGGCGACCGGACGCCCTCGCTCGGCACAGCGACCAAGCTCGCCCGCGGCTTGCGGGAGATCCGCGACGACGCCGAGGCCCCACAGTACCTCGGCCTCGTCTCTTCCGGGCCGACCAACCCGACCGCCCGCGTCGAGTACGCGCTTCGCTCCGACGAAACCCTGACCGAAGCGGATGTCCGCCAGGTGATGGAGCTCTACCTCGCCGCCCGGGTTCGCCGGCTCCGGCGTTCCGCGGCCGCCCCCGGTGCGCTGGCTAGCCTTCCGCCACGGCCAAGTGCCGCGAGTGGCGGCATGGGCCGTCCCGACGCTTCGGTTCGCCCTGTCCTGGCGCCGGGCCGCCACGAGCTGCGCCGGGACGGACGGGGCGCTGCCGCGATCGGCGGTCGTCGTCCGGGGGACCGATCTTGATCACGCCTAGCTCCGGGAGCTGACCCGAGGTTTCCTCCTCCACCTCAGGTCAGCGAGCAGACAGAACGCCGGTCCGCCGCGGACCGGCGTTCTGGTTCCCCGGTCGCGACCCCACGCCACTCCCTATGGTGGGCCAAGCACGGTCACGGTTCTCCCGGGGGCCGCGGCGAAGCGATCGAGGACCGGCCAGTCCGAGACGGTGCGCTCGGCGGGCCCCCCGCAATCGGTCACGAACAGGGCGTCGCAGATGACCACGATGCGCGCAGGCGCCTCTGCCGGCTCGACCAGCCGGCGCCCATCTCGCACGAGCGGGTAGGCGTACGCCTCGGGGGTCTTGAAGACGGGCAGGCTGACGAGCGCAGTGGGTCGATCGCCGATCGATGTCCCGATCCGGGCGGCAGCGGCCTGCGCGGCGGGCCAGCCTCCATCGGACGCCACCGGCAGCGGCCAGGTCGCGACGTTGAAGGAGAGCGCCGCTCCCACCCCCACCAGGGCCAGCAGTCGCCCCACCGCCCCGCGTGCGATGAGCGCCGCCGTGCCGACGCCCGCGACGACGAAGAGCGCCGGATCGAGGAAGGCGTGGTAGTGATCGACTGGCAGCGGGGTCACCGTCGTCAAGCCGGCCACGCCGAACCCCAGGAGGAGGATGCCCAGCCCCACCGTCGCGCCAAGCCAGCCGATCGCCTCTCGCTCGGGGGTCACTGCCTCCCGCAACCGCCAGGCGACCACGACCGTCAATGAGGTCACTCCGAGGACCGCTGCCCCCGGCGCGTCAGTTACCAGGCCGGTGAACGGCCAGGCCAGGATCCGGAGGGCGACGAAGGCGAGGCGGGTCAGCGGATCAAGCGCGACCGGGACTCCGCCGTGGAGGACGAAGTCGGCGGCGGCGCGGCTCTCCGAGAAGTCATGGGTCAGCTCGTGGACGGCGAGAGGGAGCCAGCCCAGGGCTAGCAACGCCACTGCACCGAGCCCGGCGAGGACGACGGCCCGGCGTCCGGGATCGGCGGTCCGCCCCTGATCGTGGGACATACCCCGGCGTCGCCTGAGGTCGGCGGCCCAGAGCAAGGCGAGGCCGGGGAGCAGCACCGACCCCAGCACGTGGCTCTGCATCGTGACGAGCTGCCCCGCCGCGGCGACGAGCCACCAGCGCGGTCGGCGCGAGCGCCAGGCTTGCCACGCGCCCGAGAGGGCAATCGCGCTCGAGAGGGGGATCAGGTTCGGGTTCCAGATGAAGGTCGATTCGTTGATCGACGTCGCGGAGACGGCCATGAGGAGCCCGGCTATGACTCCCGCCCACGAACCGCCGATCGCGCGGGCCAGCCACCACGTCACCCCGACGGCAGCCACGCCCATCGCGGCGATCGCCCCGACCACCGTCAGAGGCTCGTCCCCGCCTCCGAGCGCGGCCGCGGGCCCGAGCAGGTAGTAGTAGAGGGCGCCGTGGTGGAAATCGCCGATGGAGGTCGGTGGGCCCAGGAGCGGGATCGTTCCGTCACGGACGAGTCCGCGCAACACCAGCATGTCGTGGCCCTGGTCGGCATCCCAGGTGCCCCGACCGTCCAACCCGCCGAAGCGGAGCGCGGCGGCGAGGACGAGCAGGCCGGCAACGATGAGGAGATCGCCATGCCTCTGCCAGCGGTCGCGGTCCCCCAGCAGGGCGGTCACGGCGAAGGGTCGTCGGGGGGTGGCGTGCGGGCCCGCGACCCACGCACCGCGCGCGCCGAGCGTGGCAGGGGAGCAACCGACAGGCCCGCCGCGATCCGCAGAGCGCGCTCCACGTTGGTCGCGTCGAAACCCTCGTCCATCCCGGGAGTCTCGAGGTAGTAGGGGACCGCAGCCAACGCCGGGTGCGAGAGCAGGCGTCGCAGACCGTGCTGGCCGATGCGGCCCGCGCCCAAGTGCTCGTGCCGGTCGGCCCGGGAGCCGAGCTCAGCCTTCGAGTCGTTGAGATGGACCATCGCGATCCGGCCGTGCCCGAGGAGTGCCTCCGCCCGAGCCAGGAGCACGTCGATGGCGTCCGGATCGGAGAGGTCATACCCGGCGCCCCAGAGATGAGCCGTGTCGAGGCAGATTCCGACCCGCCGGAGGTCGACCCCACGAGCCGCCGTGGCCTCGAGGACCTCTGTCAGCTCCTCGACGGTCGCCCCGACGGCGAACCCACCACCCGACGAGTTCTCGAGCACGAGTTGCGCCGAATGCGGGCCGCCCTCCACCGCGCCAAGGACGCGGCCAAGCCCTTCGGCCACCCGCAAGACCCCAGCTCGGACTCCGGTGCACCGGTGGGATCCGACGTGGACGTTGACCAGCGACGCTCCGAAACCCCCGGCAACGCCAAGCTCGCTGGCGAGCACCGAGATCGACCGCTCGAACAGCTCGGGGTCCGGCCCGGCGAGGTTCACCAGGTACGCGGCATGGATGGCCACCGGTCCCACGCCACACTCGACGAGGCGCGCCCGGAAGGCGGGCAGCTCCGCCGGCGGTGCCGCCCGCCGGCGCCAGGCCGTCGGGTTGTCGCTGAAGACCTGCAGGGCGCTGCCGCCGATGGCGACGATCCGGTCGACGGCCTTGACCATCCCGCCCCCGAGGGGCAGGTGAGCCCCGAGCGGCCGGCCATCCGGAAGCCGCGTGGGCGTGTCGGCCTGCCGGCGTGGCGCGGTCGCCTCGAGGTGACGATCGCGGGACGGCTTGCGGAAGAGGGTCGGCATCCCTGCAGCCTCGTCTGGCGACGATGGGGGCTGGTCGTGAACGGACCGGTCGGCACGCCGTCCGGCAGGCCCCGGAATCCTACCGTAGGCGTCGTCAACGTGGCCGTGATTTGACGCTTGTCAAATCATCGTCCACGATGCGGTGATGGACCCGGAGTTGCTGACCACCCTCAAGGCCTTGTCCGACGCGTCGCGACTGCGGATCGTGGGCCTCCTGGCCGGCCGCCCGATGGCGGTCGAGGAGCTGGCCGCCGAACTGGCACTCTCGCCCGGTACGGTGGTTCATCACCTCAAGCGCCTTGCCGCCGCCGGCCTCGTCGAGGCTCGGCCGCGGCACCCGTACGTCGAGTACTCGCTCAGGCTGGGGCGCCTCCACGATGTTGGCCGACAGCTCGACGAGGTGGAGCGATCGGCGCCTCAACCGACGATCGGAACGGGCCCGGACGGCGAGCCCGTTCCCCCGTTTGACGCCAAGGTCCTGCGGGGCTTCATCATCGGCGGGCGCCTGGAGAGCATTCCGGCCCAGGAGAAGAAGCGCCTCGTCGTGCTGCGCTACCTGCGCGAGCGCTGCTTCCCGGATGACCGTGCCTACGCCGAGAAGGAGGTCAACCAGCGCCTGGCCCTGCTCCATCCGGATGTCGCGGCGTTGCGACGCTACCTGGTGGAAGCCGGGCTCATGACCCGCGAAGGCGGGATCTACCGCCGCACCGCGGGCCAGTCCGGCAGCTGAGTCGGGGCCCCTGAGACGGGCAGCTGGGGCGCCAGCTGGCCTGCCGCCTCAGTTGCGGTTGAGTTTGCCCTTCGTGTAGACGCCGCCGACGACCGGCTCGATCACGCCGTAGTCGCCGTCGTCGCGCCTGTAGAGGATGTTGATCCGCTCGGTCTCGGCGTTGACGAAGATGAAGAAGTCGTGGCCGAGATCCTCCATCTCGGCGATGGCATCCTCTTCGAACATCGGCACGATGCCGAATTGCTTCGTCTTGACCACCCGGGGCTCCCGGGCCGGTTCGGCTGTCCCGTCGGCGAGCCGGGAGAGGAGCTGCTTCTCTTCCTGGGGGCGGGAACGGACGCGAGGCTTCTCCTTGTGGTCCACGGCGCGTCGCTCGATCTTGTCGACGACCACGTCGATCCCGGCCTCGTGGGTCGGCCCGGCAGCTCGACCGCGGAGCGTCTGGCCGTCGATGACCAGGGTGACCTCGACGATGTGGGAATCATCGGCGCTGCGATGCTGCTCGGTCGAGAGCTCGACGATGGCGTCGCTTCGATCGTCGAGGAGGCGTTCCAGTCGTCGGAGGCGCTTCTCGGCATACCGTCGGACACGCTCAGGCACGTCGATGTTCTTGCCCTTGACGATGGTCCTCACGGATGACCTCCCTGAAACGCCGAACGCGCGCCGTCCCCGAACGGGAGACCGGCGCGCGCCCAGAGGGCTGACGGATCCGTCACGCCTCCGAGTATATCCCCACTCGATCCGGCGCCCTCCCGGCGCGCCATGGCCGGAGGATCATCGCTCCCGGGCAACGGTCAACGCGGAGACGCCTCGTGCTCCGGCAGCGAGAAGGACCTCGGCACACGCGGCCAGCGTGGCACCGCTTGTCACCACGTCGTCGACGAGGATGCACCACCGCCCGGCCAGCGGTTGGGAGTGGCCGAGGGCCGGGGAGACCTTGAAAGCGCCGGCCACGTTGGCCGCCCGGCGTTCCCGACCGAGGCGATACTGCGCCAGCGTCGCACGGCTCCGCACCAGGATGGGCGACATGGGCAGGCCCAGGCGAGGCGCCAGCGCAGCCGCGAGCAGCGCTGCCTGGTCGAAGCCGCGCTCGCGTCGCCGCTCGGCATGGACAGGAACTGGGACCAGAAGCTCGCCCCCGACGCCGGCGAATCGCCAGCGGGCTGCCGCCGCGTCAGCCAGGGGTGCCAGCGATCCGCCGTTCGCCGCCGTACTTCAGGGCGTGGATGGCCCGCCTGGCGAGACCCTCGAAGGGCGCTGCCCACTCGAGCTGGAGGAGCGGCAGCGGCGTGGTTGACGGGAGCCCGATGGGGGTGCCGATCGGGGCATCGGACCGCCGGTAGAGCGACGGGCGGCAGGCCCTGCAGATCGGCTCGCCCTCGAGGCCACATCCGGGACATCTCGCAGGGAGCGCGGCGTCGACCAGGCGTCCGAACACGTGGCCCAGGACGGTCGGGGAGGACCCTTCTGCGGGGACTACGTGGCCCGAGTGCCCGCCAGGCGAGTCCTCGGCTGCGATCTGCATAGCTCGACCATCTCAGGTGTCGCTCACCGGCCCGTCAGCGGGCGCTTCGCAGTCGCTCTACCCCTCGTCACCGGCCCACCTGCTGCGTCGTGCGCCACCCTTAGCCGGCGATCTCGACCGTGTCCCCGATCTGGGTGCCTGACCGCTCGATTGCCCCCACTGGCAGCTCGATCACCCCCCTGCCGCCCCGCACGTGCCAGACGACGCCTCGCCAGGGAGGGAGCGCCCGCCGCAGCCCCACGACGGGCCGCCTTCCATCGGACGCCGGCACGCCGAGGAATATGCAGTCGATCGGGAACCGCATGAACAGCATGTGGATGCTGCTGTCGCCGGGCAGCCACAGGCCTCCGTCCGCAAGGAGCCGGCCGCGGCCCATCAGGCCGCGGAAACGCCCCCAGAACGAGTCGGCGATCTCGAGGTCGCTGGCGATGACCGTCCCCCGGGTCGCGTTGCGAGCGGCCGCCACCCGCAGCCTTCAGACGTGGAGGTTCTGGATGATCAAGATGATCGCCGGGCCGAGGATGACGATGAAGAGCGAGGGAAAGATGCAGCCGACGAGGGGGAACAGCATCTTGATCGGCGCGCGTGCGGCCATCTCCTCGGCGCGCTGGCGACGCTCGATCCGCAGCTGCTCGGACTGCACCTGGAGGACCTTGGAGATCGAGACGCCCAGCTGCTCGGCCTGGATGATCGCCCCGATGAAGTTGGTCAGGGCGAGGACCTCGGTGCGGGGCACGATGTCGCGCAGGGCCTCGCGGCGAGTCTTGCCCATCCGGATCTCCGCCAACGCCCGGCGGAATTCCTCGGTCAGGGGGCCGTGGAGCTTCTCGACGACCTTCGCCAGGGCGGCGTCGAAGCCGAGACCGGCCCGCACCGAGATCGTCAGCAGGTCGAGCGCGTCGGGGATCTGGAGGAGGATCGACTTCTGGCGAGCCCGAACTCGCCGCCCCAGCCAGAACTCGGGGGCGATGTAGCCGATGATCAGCCCGGCGGCCGCCAAGAGCAGCCCCAGCCCTGGGCCCGTCCCCAGGAGCGAACGTGAAGAGCAAGAACGCAGCCGCCCCAAAGGCGACCGCCGAAACGGCCTTCACGCCCAGCCAGTCGCTGACCCGCATGTCGCCCGGGTTGCCGGCCATCGCCAGCCGTTTCTCGGTCTGCTGAGTGAACGAGGCCGTGGCGATGCGGCTCAGGCGACCCGATAGGCGTCCGGCCAGCGGACGCAGCGTTCGCTCGAGGAACGGCTGCTGGAGCTCGATCTCCTCGAGGTTCCTCGCCTGCATCGAGCCGAGCTGGGTGAGGCGTGCCTGTACCGGGTCGGCCGGTGCGCGCCCGGCCACCCCGTAGGCCATGATGAGGATCCCGACCGCGGCTAGGCCGGCGAGAACGATCGGCAGCGCGTCAGTCATCGGATCAGACCTGGATGTCCACGATTTGTCGGATGGCCATGAAGCCCATGAACATCATGAAGCCACCGAAGCAGAGGATGACCACGCCCGCGGGCAAGCCGAGAATGTCGGGTGGTCGTTCTGGAACATCGGCTGCATGAAGCTCGGCGCGATGATGAACAGGAACCCGGCCAGGCCGATCGGCAGGAAGCCGACGACGTAGCCGGACATCCGCTGCTGGGCGGTCAGCGTTCGGATCTCGCCCTTGATGCGGATCCGCTCTCGGATCGTGAACGCGATCGAGTCGAGGATCTCGGCCAGGTTGCCGCCGACGGTGTGCTGGATGGTGATGGCGGTCGCCATCAGCTCGAGGTCGTCGGAGCGGACCCGGCGGACCATGTTGTCCAGAGCTTGGTCGAACGGTAGCCCCAGGTTCACTTCGCGGATGACCCGGCCGAACTCGGACGAGATCGGCGGCCGCGACTCTCGGACCACTAGCTCGATGGCCTGAAGGAAGGACGAGCCTGCCCGCAGGGCGTTGGCGATGAGGGTGATCGTATCGGGCAACTGCTTATTGAATGAGTTGAGGCGACCGTGCTGGCGTCGGCGGACGTAGAAGCGTGGCAGGAAGAACCCGACAAGGGCTCCGAAGACATAGATGAGCGGGCTCTGCAGAGTGGGCACAACGAAGCCCACGACAAACAGGACAACGGGGACACCAACGACGCAGCCGACCCAAATGAGGAGGTACTCGCTGACCCTCAGCTTGAGATCGGCTCGCGCCAGATCGCGGGCGATCCGGGTCCCGAAGTCGCGCTGCTCGACCGCCCGGTTCAGCTGGGTAAGGGCAACGCTCTGGGCGAAGAGGTCGGCGATCGAGCCGGAACCCCCCGACGACGTCGCCGAGGGCGCAGGCGCGTCCGGTTTTCCGGCCGCGTATCGCTCCAGGCGCGCGGAGATCCCCGACGGACCCCGCGAAGCGATGGCGTAGGCGATCAGAACGATCCCGCCCGCGGCGGCAAGTGCAAGTGCGATCGTGATCGGTTCCATCGCACCACGCCCTCAGTAGGTGAACCCGAAGAGGCCCGGTGGGAGGCGGATGCCCATGACCTCGAACTTCTCGACGAACTTGGGGCGGATTCCGGTCGGCTTGAGGCGCCCCTGGATCTTGCCCTCGCTGACGCCGGTCTGCTCGAAGACGAAGACGTCCTGCATGACGATGACGTCTCCCTCCATGCCCTGGACCTCGGTGATGTTGGTGATCTTGCGAGTGCCGTCCTTGAAGCGGCTCTGCTGGACGATCAGATCGACCGCCGAGGCGACCTGCTCGCGGATCGCCCGCAGCGGCAGCTCGACGCCGGCCATGAGCACCATCGTCTCCAGGCGAGCGAGCATGTCGCGCGGCGAGTTGGCGTGGACGGTCGTCAGCGAGCCGTCGTGGCCGGTGTTCATGGCCTGGAGCATGTCGAGCGCTTCGCCGCCGACGGACCTCGCCGACGATGATCCGGTCGGGCCGCATGCGCAGGGAGTTGCGCACCAGATCGCGGATCGGAATCGCGCCCCGGCCTTCGATGTTCGGTGGGCGTGATCTCGAGGGTGACGACGTGCTCCTGGCGGAGCTGCAGCTCGGCGGCGTCCTCGATGGTCACGATCCGCTCGTCGTCGGGGATGAACGACGAGAGGACGTTGAGGGTCGTCGTCTTGCCGGAGCCGGTCCCGCCGGAGATGACGATGTTGAGGCGCGCCTCGACGCAGGCTCGCAGGAAGTCGAACATCTCGCCGGTTGATGTCCCGAAGCGGATCAGATCCTCGACCGTGAATGGCGAGTCCGCGAACTTGCGGATCGTGAGGACCGGCCCGACGAGCGACAGCGGCGGGATGATCGCGTTGACGCGGGAGCCGTCGGGCAGGCGGGCGTCGACCATCGGGCTCGACTCGTCGACCCGCCGTCCGATCGGGGCGACGATGCGGTCGATGATGCGCATCACGTGGTCGTCGTTCTGGAAGACCACGTTGGTCAGCTCGAGCTTGCCGCTCCGCTCGATGTAGACCTGCCGGGGGCCGTTCACCATGATCTCGGTGACGCTCTCGTCGCGGAGGAGCGGCTCGAGCGGCCCGAGGCCGATGATCTCGTCGGTGATCTGCTCGAGCATCCGGACGCGTTCGGCCCGGGTGAGGGCGAGTCCCTCCTCATCGATGACGCGGCTGAAGATCTCCTCGATCTGACGGCGGACCTCGACCTGGTTGGAGAGATCGAGGCGCGGATCGAGATCCTGGATCACGCGTGACTGGATACGGAACTTGACGTCGCGGAACAATTCGCGGACCGGAGCCTGGGTCAGGAGCCGCTGGGCCGGCGCGGTTGGCGGCGCGCCGGAGCCGCCGCTGGGACCCGCCGGAACCGGCAGTCCTCCCGGGGCAGCGGGCGTTCCCGTCCCGGCGCCGGGACGGGCGCTCTCGATTCGCTTCAGGAGGGACATTGCTTACCCCTTCAATGCCGGTGGAGGACCGGTATCATCACCCATTCTCAGCGGCGTGCAAAGATGCCTCTTCGGCGGTCCGCCTTCTGTTGCTCCGCTACCGGCGGCCGATCGCCGGCAACGGCTCGGGCGAGGCGGATGATGTCCTGGGACACTTGCATCTCCCGGTTGCTGATCACGAACGGTACACCGCGGTTGAGCGCGTAGACCACGCTTCGACCGTCGCTGATGATCTGATGATCCATCTTTCGGCCGATGGAGTGCTCCACGTCGGAGACGCGGATCCCCAGGGCGGAGTCCGCACGGTTGAGAACGAGCTGGATCTTCCCCGTCTCGTAGCTGAGCTGGTCGGCGACCTCGAGGAAGAGGCGGATGTTCTTGATGCTGGTGATCTCGAGGGTCAGCACCGTCAGGATCACGTCGGCGAGGTCGAGGATGGCCAGTGTGGCGTCGCTGAACCAGGCGGCGCAGTCGACCACCACGAGATCGTGGGTCCGCCGAAGTGACTCGATCACCCGCTTGACGAAGAGCGGCGAGATCAATTCGGCCGTCTCGGGCGATGGCGGTGCCAGGAGGACCCGGACGCCCGAGGAGTGGGTGATCGTGAAGGTATCGATCAATTCGGGTTCGCCGAGGGTCTGCAGCTCGGGGACGAGGTCGGCGATCGACTTGTTGCGGGGGTTCAGGTTGAGCAGGATTCCCACGTCACCGAACTGGAAGGAGCCGTCGACCAGGACGACACGGCGATCCGGATCGGCGGCCACGGCGACCGCGAGGTTGACCGCGATCGTCGTCCGGCCCACCCCACCCTTGGGGCCGAAGACGGCGACCACTCGACCCGGTTCAGCGGCTTCGGTGTGGGCCGGGGCACCGCGGATCTCCGCAGGGGCCGGTGGTGCCATCCGGCCCATCTTCTCCCGCTCACGCTCGTGGACGTGGCGGATCGACGTCACCAGCTCGTCGCTGCTGAAGGGCTTGACGAGGAACTCGCGAGCCCCGGCCAGCATCGAACGGCGCAGGTAGTCGGCCTCGCCCTGGACCGACATCATGACGATCGCCGCGGTTGGCACGGTCGCCGAGAGCCGCTCCGTCGCCGCGATTCCGTCCATGCCCGGCATGTTGATGTCCATCAGGACGATGTCGGGGCGAAGCGAGGCCGCCAGCTCGAGCGCCTCGGGGCCCGAGGCCGCCGTTCCCACAACTGAGATGTCGCGCTCGAAGCCGAGCAACTTCGAGAGGTGATCGCGGGTCTCCGCGATGTCGTCGACGATCAGGACGCGGATCTGCTCGGACATGCCCATCAGCCAGCCCGGGCGCGCGGTCGAACGAGCGGTTCACCCGCCCGCGGCCGTCAGCGCTTGGGCAGGGCGAACTCCACGATGTCGGGCGGCAGGAGGCCGTAATCCTCGACCAGGGTCTTCAGGGTGATGCCCGTCGTCTCGACCGGCGGCGCGTCCTTGTCCTTGGGTGAGCGCAGCACCAGGGTGATGTTGTAGACGATGCCGGCGCTCTGCTGATTGGAGAAGCCCTGTTGCTGGGCGAAGCGGAGCACCTCGGCCTGCTGAGGCGTCACCCCGAGGATGACGACCTCTTGTGCGTCGAGCCCACCGCCCTGGGCCTGGCCGGCCTGGTGGCCGGCCGGTCGGCGGTCGTGGGAACCACGGTGCTGAGCGTGCCGAGGACCTCCAGGTTCTGCAGCATCGCCTTCACCGGTCGGCTGCGCGTCGCCGGGCAGCTCCGTGAACGTCGGTGGCTGGCCAGCGCTTCCAGTCCCGGTCGGCTGGTTGACGATCACGGGCTTGATGGTCGACCTCGACGATTGCATCGACTCGATCACCGACCTGGATCAGAGTGCCGACGCCGCTGACGGCGTCAACCTTGACGGCCATGGCCCGCAAGCCGGGTTGGATCAGAGGCGTCGACGTCCTGTCCACCGGTCGACGTGAAATCGGACTGGGTGAGGATGGCGCCGGTCAGGATGTTCGCGCGGGATGTCTTGCCGATCACCTTGCCGACGTCGTCGAACATGTCGGGCGTCTTGGCGGTGAGGTCGATGTCCTTGTAGTCGAGCCTCTGCGCCGTGATCTGGTCACCGAGCGGGATGTCCTGGCGGGCCACCACGACTTTCGTCGTCGTGACCGCTGGGCCCGAGGTCGTGCCGCGATTCTGGAAGACCACGATGATTGCGACGAAGGCACCGACCGCGAGCAGCAATCCGATGAGCAGGATGAGTCGGTTTGATCGCTTCAAGGTGGTTGTCTCCCCTGCCGTCCCAATAAGAGGGCACCACTGTAGCACCGCCCTAAGGCGGCGCGACTATACCAAAGGGCTATGACCAGTGGGCAGAAATGGTCAGAAATGGAGTTTCCATCGTCTCGGAAACACTTGGGGCCGGTCCTCGTGGGAGGACCGGCCCCAACTCCTAGCGTCATAAAGCCAGCGTCGGTGCTGCTAGATCGAGGCGCCGACGGTGCTCAGGATCTTGCTGGTCTGCTGGCCGAGGAAGATCAGGGCGAGAATGGCGATGATCGCGATGAGGGCGAGGATCAGGGCATACTCGGCGAGTCCCTGGCCCTCGTCGTCGTCAAACGAAGGAATGAGTCCGTAGAGAAGCGACAGCATGGGTGGGTTCACCTCCTCTCGTCGAGAGTCCCCCGCCCAGGCGGGGGCGGATCGGCACCAATCGGCAGGACAGGCGCGGCACCAGCCGCAACCGACCTTCCGGTCTGTGCCGGGATCGGAAGCCTAGCACCCAGCCGAATCGTGTCAAGCCGTGCGGGCCAGAGACGGTGCGCTCGCGCGCCAGTTTGGCGGCGCGGCCCCGGAATCAGCAAGGCGGGCTCGCCGTGAGCCCGCCCTTGCTGAGCCTGAAACCCAGGGGCTCAGATCGAACTGCCCACGGTGCTCAAGGTTCTGCTCACGCCTTGACCAACGAAGAGCAGGGCCACGATGGCGATGACGGCGATGAGGGCGAGGATCAGCGCGTATTCGGCCAGGCCCTGACCTTCGTCGTCACGGGATGATGTGATGAGTGCAAAGAGGAGCGACATCGCGGCGGTACCTCCTTTCCCTCCGCCAAGCCCCCCGCGATCGCGGGGGCTGCGACGCGAGCGGGGCCGGCCCTTCGGTGAGGACCGGCCCCGCTCGATCCGAGTACGAACGACGCTAGATCGAGCTGCCGACGGTGCTCAGGATCTTGCTGGTCTGCTGGCCGAGGAAGATCAGGGCGACGATTGCGATGATCGCGATGAGGGCGAGGATCAGGGCGTACTCGGCGAGTCCCTGGCCCTCCTCATCGCGGTGGAACCAGCCCTCGAGCCAAGTGAGGGCCAACTGAACGAGCGGCATCTGAGGCCTCCTGAATGAGTGCACACCCCCCAAAATGAGGGCACCCACCACGATAGGTTCTCGTGTCGGGCCGCGCAAATGAGACGATGGTCCGGGTGAGCGGCCCCACACGGGGGATGCCGTGTCGCCTCCGGGCACCGATCAGGTGCTTGCGTCGATGGACGCCGCGATGAAGGCCAGAACCGCCGAGAGCTGTGTCCCGAACAGCGTTAGGGAGACGATCGCGACGACGGCGATCAGGCTCAGGATCAGGCCGTACTCGACGATCCCCTGTCCCGCTTGCTGAGACGGCCCGGCCCACCGACGTTCCCAGAGGGCGGACGAGGCACTCACACGTCGCCCGCCGCTTCGAGCTCGATCCGGAGGCGGACTTCGTGGCCGTCATCCGAAAGCGTTACGGCGGCTCCGATCGAGGCAGCCCGTTGCTGGACTTCTGCCCATACCGCCGCCGGTAGGGCGGTCTCCTCGGGGGCGCGCACTTCCGGGACTGCGGCCGCGCGCTCGGCCTCGATACGCTCGGCGATCATGGCCGCGAGTGCAGGCGGCAGGTCCGGCGCGTGCTGCGGCGCCTCCTGGGTCGGTACGGCGATCGCCGGTTCGGGGGTCCCCGGCTCCGGGAGTGGCGCGCGCACCGTGGCGGCGAGCCGGTCGCTCCAGTCGAGGGCCACCACGATGCGCTCGGGGCGAGTGGACTGGAACCCGGCGATCACCTCGTCCAGGATCCGAAAGGCCGCGCTCTCGACTTCGATGGGCGGACGCCGATCCTGGCCAACGGAATCGAACTCGATGGGGATCTGGGCACGCCGGCTTCGGTCACGGGTCACGCGGCGCAGGGTCGGCACGAGGCCGAGGTCATCGAGGACCATCGGCCGCACATCGAAGATGAAGGTCTTCGTCGCGTCGAGGGTCCGCTGGACCATCTCGACCAGGGCTCGGACCTCCGGGGCGAGGGCCTCCGGATCGCGCTCGATGAGGTGCTGAACGATCTCAGCCTGGAGGACGATGTTGGTGAGACTCTGGGCGGGTCCGTCGTGCATGGCCCGGGCGATATCGCGTCGCAGATCCTCCTGTGCGGTGAGGACGATCCTCGAAACGGCCGGAGCGAGTGAAGCGGGCGTTCCCCCGCCCGTGTCAGCCGCGCCGTGGGGGGCCGGGCCGCCTGCCTCGCCCAGGTTTCCGATCGCTCCCGTCAGGTGCTCGAGTGACTCCCGGAAGCGGGCCAGGACCTTGCGCTTGCCCTCCAGGACGTCGATCTGGCTTTCCATGAACGCCGCGCGTCGAGTCATCGTGAGGAGCTGTGCGTTCACCTCGGCCAGCTCGCGACGGTCGGCATCGCGGCCACTCATCGAGGCGACCCGCTCACTGACTTCGGTCAGCTTCTGCTCGTGGCGGGCCGATTCGGTACGCGCCTGCTGGAGCAGCATGTCGATCTCGCCGAGCTCGTTCTCGAGGGACGCGATCTCCTGGGCGAGTCGCTCGCCCAGGTCGGCGACCGTGACCCTCTCGCCGGACGACATCAGTCCTCGGGCATCCGGATCCAGCCCTGACGCATCGCGTAGACGACGGCCTGGGTACGGTCGTTCACGCTGAGCTTGCGCAGGATGCTCGACATGTGGTTCTTCACCGTCTGCTCGCTGATCGAGAGGGCGAACGCGACCTGCTTGTTGGTCATGCCCTGAGCGATGTTGTCGAGGATCTCGACCTCACGTGGCGAGAGGGGGGCGAAGATGGGTGAGGCCTCTTGCCCATACACGGCTAGTTCGCGGAACTCCTTGAGCACCCGGCTGGCGACAGAGGGGCGCGCGAAGACCTTGTCGTTGATGAGGTACTCGCCCAGGCCGACGCGCCGGATGATGGTGACCAGATCGTCCGGGCCGACATCCTTGAGGATGAAGGCCGCGGCGCCGGCCTTGATCGCCTCGAACAGGGCGTCCTCGTCCTCTTCATCGGAGAGCACGATGATGCCGGCCGACGGCAGCTCCCGCTTGATGCGCTGGGTCGCCTCGATCCCCCCAGGCGCGGGCAGGGAGAGATCCATCAGGATGATGTCGGGGGACGTCTCGACCGCGTAGTCGAAGGCCGTCCGAGCATCGTCGGCCTCGCCGACGATGAGGAAGTCGGCTTCGCGTTCGAGGATGTTGCGCATCCCCACTCGGAAAAGCGCATGGTCGTCGACGAGGAGAATCTTGACCGGCTCGCCGCCACCTCGGCGGTCAGGCCCGCCCCGTCGGCGGTCCGGCCCTCGGTAGTCACTCGCGCTCATCGCTGCTCCTCTCCCAGGGGATTGCGAGCCGGACGACGGTGCCGCCACCCGGTCGCGACAGGACCTCGAACCGCGCCTTGATCACCTCGGCCCGTTCGCGCATGAACTGGAGGCCGAAGTTGCGGCGTCCACGGTCCGCCACCACGGCTGGGTCGAAGCCCCGGCCGTCGTCGCGGACCTCCAGGGACCACGCGCTCTCGTCGCTCCGGGTCGCCACCACCACCCGAGTCGCCGCAGCGTGCTTGCGGATGTTCTGGAGAGCCTCTTGGAGGACGCGTAACGCGACCGTCTGGGCCGTCTCGCTGAGTTGCTCGGTTTCGCCAGCCAGATCGGCGCGGATCTCAGCACCGGTCAGGGCCGCCATCGTTTCGACGGTGTCGCGGATCGACCCATCCAGCCCGAGCTCGTCGAGGAGCGGTGGCCGGAGCTGGCTCACGAAACTGCGAACGTCGCCGAGTTCCCGACGGAGGAGTTCCCGCAGGAGATGCAGCTCGGTCCGGGCCACCCGCGGATCCTGGTCGAGAAGCCGTTCGACGTACTCGGCCTGGAAGATCGCGTTGGTGAGCGACTGGGCTGGCCCGTCGTGAACCTCCTGGGCGATCCGGGCCCGTTCGGACTCCTGGGCCTCGACGATTCGCATCTGCAAGTCGGCGGGTAGATGGGGGGAGCCGGCGTCGGCCACCAGCGAAGTGTCGCCGCGCTCGAGGAAGAGCCACACGCTCTCCAGGTTGCGGACCGCCAGCTCGAGCTTGGAGAGCTCGGTCTGGTGAGCCCCGATCTCCGCGGTACGGCGCTCGACGGAAGCGGCAAGGCTCTGGTGGTGGGACTCGCGGGCGGATTCCTCGGCCTCGGCCGCCGCCGCGTCCTCGGTAACCTCGCCTGCGAGCGGGCCGCGCTCAGCCAGCGGGGAGCGCTCGAGCCGGTTGAGCTCGTCGCGATCGCCGTGCCAGCGGCCGAGCGCCTCGCGGTGTGACGAGCGGTAACGCTCCGTGATTGAGCGCAGGGTGTTGGCCCCGTACCCCAGGGTCGCCTTCGCCTCGGCGTACAGCTCGTCGAAGCGGGCTTCTCGGGCGTCAACCGCGCCGTGACCGCTCTCCATCGTCTCGCGAGTATACGGTGAGCTCAGCGGCAGACGAGAAGGAAGACGCGCAGTCCGTCGCTCGGCGAGGTGTCGGCCGATCCGGTCGGATCATCCGGCACCCGATGGACCTCCCTGAAGCACTCGGTCCCCGGGCCCGCGGCATCGAGGATGGCCGGCCACCGGCCGTCGCCTCGTGCATCGACGACGAGTGCGCCGGCGCCGAAGCGGCGGGCAAGGTCGAGGACGCTCGACACCGGTTCGTCGGGCAGCCCGAGCGTCGGGACGCGCTCCTCCTCCGCGATCCAGACCGGATGGTCCGAGACGATCGGCGCCAGCGTCGAGAGTGGGACCCCCGTGGAAGAGAGGGTGCTCCGGAGTGCGTCGTAGCGGGCCTGGGTCTCACTGGCGACCGATCCGATGCCGGTGGCTGTCAGCCCCAGGAACGGCAGGCCGATCAGGCAGGCGATGAGCGGGGCGAGCCAGGCGTTCTGGCGACTCCAGCCCCGGAAGCGGGCGACGCGGGCGACGCCAGCGTCGAGCGCGAGCAGGCAGCTCACGAGCAGGAGGACCTGGATCGGCCCCGACGCGTGGAGGAAGGTACCCCAGGTCGTCGAGACGGGGAACAGCAGGGTGGTCACGGCGAACGTGACCAGCCCGGCCACGAGCAACGGTCGAAGCGTGCGACCGCGCCCGAACCAGGGCAGGGCCAGCAGCCCGATCGGCCCGACCGGGAAGGCCGGCAGCAGCAGCACGGTCACCAGGTTGTGGCCGAACCCATCCACGCGATCCTGGATCAGCTTGGCCGGCCCCTGCGCCAGGTAGGAGGAGAGTGTGGGCGGGTCCTGGTAGGCGAAGACGTCCCGGCCGGTGCGTGACAGGGCGTTCGACAGGGCCTGGCCGGGCAGGGGATTGCCGAAGACCGCCCAATCCCGGATGGCCCAGGGAGCGAAGATCAGAACGGCTACCACCGCCGGGACTGCGACCAGGCGCAGCCGTTCACTTCGTGACAGCCGGCCCTGTCCCCAGGCCACGATCACCCACCCCAGCGCCAGCCAGATGGCCTCGTTGCGGGTCAGGGCCGCCAGCCCGAGCAGGGCGCCCAGCCCGATCAACCGCGGGTCCGTCCACGGTACGGTTCGGGCGTCTCGAGCGATCCGGGCCATCAGGGTGCAGGCCCCTAGACCGAGCACCGCGAACGGCATCGTCGAGTCGGGCAGCGCACTGTGCAGCACGAGCGGTCCGTAGAGGGCAGCGGTCACGCCTGCCCCGAGCGCGACGAGCCGTCCCCTGGAGGCGTCGATCATCCGTTCCGTCACCAGGTCGGCCGCCAGCCGCCATGCCAGCACCGGGACCAAGGCCCCGACGACCACAGACGAAACCTGAGCGGCGCCGAACGACGTTCCGAGGAGCAGCATCGAGGGCAGGGCGAGGAGGGTCGGTAGCGGCAGCCAGATCTCGAACGCCGGCCGAGGCACCACCAGCGGTGGCGTCTGGTAGCTCCACAGGGCGTCGCTGACGAGCCCGCGGCCTTCGAGCACGTTGCGGGCCACCCCCACGTAGTAGGCCGTGTCCTCGGGGACCGGGAAGGGCACCTGGGCGGCCGCCACCGCCCGGACGACGAGTGCCAGGGCGAAGATCCCGGCTGCGCTGAGCCACGCCTGGCGCCTGCTCATGGCCTGCCTTCCTCAGTCACGGGCCGGCGGGGCAGCGGGCGTCGTCGGCCGCAAGGCAGACCGGATAGAGCGCCAGCCGCGGGGGACCTGCGTCCGCTGCCGGCACGGAGAAGACCGGTCGTCCGATCCAGCTCGGGCGCGAGTCGCCCTTGAGCACCGGCGCGAGGGCGCTCGCCAGCGAGTCTCGCTCGAGGACCAGCCATCGGGTGTCATAGGCGCGGGCCACCGCCTCGATCGTCTGGAGCGGGTCGTTCGGAGTCACCACGCCGGGCCGCCCGGTCCAGTACTTGAACCCGGCGGCGTCGATGGTGAGCAGCCGGTCGGTCGCGGGCACGCCGAGGCGGTCGAGCTCGGCGGCCAGGGCGATCCGGGGCTGACGGCTGGCGTCCCATGCCTGCACTACCGGGATGGCGTAGAGGGCTGCAGTCCCGACGGTGAAGATGACCGTCGCCCAGACGAAGACCGGGCCTGCCACCGCCTCACGCCAGGTGGACCGGATTCGGGCGATTCCGGAGACCGCCATGAGGACGCCTTCGAGGGCGAGGATGTAGGCATGAGGCTCCAGTCCGACCGCGGAGTGAATGAACGCTCCCCCCGGGACGTGCAGCGGGTAGAGGAACGTCGCCCCGGCGAACACGACGACCGTATAGACGAGCCAGGGAGCGAAGTCCGGCGACCGGCGGCGACCGAGGGCGCCGATCAGCACGAACGGCACCAGGACGATCGAGCAGACGATCACCGCGAAATTGCCGACAGCCGAGAAGAGGCCGCCCAGGCGACTTTCCACGATGGGTCCTGCGCCCTGGGCCAAGAACTTCGCCAGAGAGGGGTCGGCGGTGATGGAGTTCCACTCGGAGATGTTGCGGATCCAGAGCGCGGCCCCGTTGGAGCTCGTCGGCGAGACGGAACCGAAGACGGCCAGCTGGCGGACCCACCAGGGCGCCATGACTACCAGGAAGAGCGCCACGCAGCCGACCGCCGACCACAGGGGAATTGGGCGACGAACCTCGCCATGGGACCAGCCTCGTGAGCCGCGACCCCGGCGCCACCAGCGGACGCGATCGGCCACCCAGACCAGCCCGACCGCGCCGCCCAGGAGGAACCCGTCGTTGCGGGCGAGGGAAGCGAATCCGGCCAGCAGGCCGGCCAGGGCAAACGCCCCGCCGTGCCCTCTCAGCCCCCGCGCCGCCAGCCACAGGGTGGCCGCCACCAGCGGTTGCAGGATCGCGAAGTTCTCCGGCTGAGCCATGAACACCAGGCCGGCGGCCGGGATGGCAGCGAGCACGCCCGCCCCGACCGCGACGAGGGGCCGAGCGTCTGCGTCGCGAGCGATGAGCCAGGTCAGCGGTGCTGCGAGCGCGCCGATCAGTGCCAGCGGCAGTGCCGATGCGAACGCCGTTGGACCGAGCATCGCGATGAAGGGCGCCTGGATGAACGAGGCCAGGGGCAGCCAGTGGGCGTTCGACGGCACGGGCAGGGTCGGGACGGCCGGGATTCGGTTCCCGACCTCGGCGAAGATCCAGACGAAATCCACGTTGAGCCCGTGCCCCGCGGCCAGGGCCCGAGCGACGTCCACGTAGTAGTACGAATTGGGGTAGGCGGGGTCCGGAAAGAGCGCGATGAGGGCGAGCCGGACCGCCAGCGCGAGCGCGTACAGGACGAAGGGGATACGCACCGCCGCGGAGTCTAGCATCGGCTGGATGGCGCTCTTGGACGTCGAGCGAGGTCCGGTTCCTCGACCGCCACGGGAGGGGCCGGAGGCTGCCGGCCGAGCGGCTCTCGGGTTTGACCCGCGCAGGTAGACTCCCGCTTGATGCAGCCCGAGTCACTCACGATCATCCTGCCGGCGTACAACGAGGAGGCTCGGCTCGGCCCGGCACTCGACGAGCTCTTCGAGTACCTCTGCTCGAACGGGAGCTGGTCGCCGATCCACGGGGCAACTAGCCCGCTCCCAAGTGAGGTGCGGGTGCTCGTCGTCGATGACGGGAGCACCGACGCGACGGCCGATCTCGTGCGGAACCGACCAGAGGCGCGCCAGCAGGCTGAAGGCCCGATCGCGCTCGAGGTCCTGTCCGTAGCTCATGGCGGGAAGGGCGCCGCAGTCCGGGCGGGGATCCTGGCCGCAGACACCGAGCGTGTTCTCTTCGCGGACGCGGACATGGCTACCCCACCGGACCAGATTCCCCGGCTGCTCGATGCGCTCGCAACCCACGACGTGGCGCTCGGCAGTCGGATCCAGTTGGATGGCTCGGACATGCGGGCCTCGCAACCGCGGCTCCGGCGGTTCCTCGGTGCCGCGTTCCACGCTCTTGCCTCCGTGTGGGTCACCGGCCCGGTCCGTGACACGCAGTGCGGATTTAAGGGATTCCGCCGTGCCGCTGCGCGCGATCTCTTCTCCCAGCAGCGAGTCACCGGCATCGTCTTCGACGTGGAGCTGATCTACCTCGCGAGGCGTCGCGGCTACCGGATTGCGATCGTGCCCATCCGCTGGAGCGACCGGCATGGCTCACGCATGCGGGCCCGGCCGGGCCTCGCCCTCCGAGTGGCCTGGGATCTCCTGCGGATCCCCTTTCTTCACCGCCGAGTGGGGAAAGTCGGGACCGAAGCCCAAGAGGGCACCGAACCATGAGCGCGACCCTCGTCGCCGCGAGCCGGACGGCTCGGACGCCGGGCGACGGCCCGGGGGATCCGGCGTGCCTTGGTGCACACCCACCGCGAGGACTGCGAGCAGCCGCGCCTGGTTGGTGAAGTTGACAACCGGAGACCCAAACACCGTGGCGATCACGGCCACGATGTACGCCGGGGCGGGACGGTCGCGAAGTGCCACGATGACGAGTCCGCAGCTCGCCAGAAACGCGATTGGGAGGAGCGTCGCTACTGCGTGCGGCAGACCCAACCCCTCGGCGATGCCAGCCAGACTCCCCTCGGTCGCTCCTCCGCTGAGGGTCTGCCCCGCGACCTCAAGATAGGCCCGGAACGAGTCGGGGCCCGCCCCGACGAAGGTGACGGCCACGATGACCAGGCCCGTCACCACAGCGGCGGTGACCGCGGACCACCGACGTTGCACCATGAGCCACCAGCCGAAGATGAATGGCGTTAGCTTCACGGCCACGGCGAGGGCGACAACGATTCCAAGCAGACGCTCGTGGCCTCCGTTTCTGAAGCGCCAGACCAGCAGGGTGCCGCAGAGAAGCAGGCCGTCGACGTTGCCCGTCAGGGCCAGGAGGGCTAAGCCTTGGCTCAGGACCGCGATTACGATCGTGGCAACGAACCGGCGCTGCTGTCCGATCGTCACCCACGCGGCGCTCAGGAGGCAGGCGACGAGCGACGTGGCCATCCAGATGGGGATGGAGACCGCCGGCAGAATCGCCAGTGGGCGCCACAGGACTGCGATCGGTGGGGGTCCCAGCAGCGGCACGGTCCAGTAGGGGGGGTTCATCGCGACCGGGCGATCGCCGGGCGACAACGCGTAAAGGAGGTGACCGGCGTTCAGGCGCTCGCCGGCTGCGGCGTAGGTAAAGGGATCGTTGGCGGTGAGGGCTGGGTTGACCAGAAGGCCGAGCACGATGATGCCCAAGACCGCGCCCCACGCGCAGGCAAGACCGAACCGGCCGGGCGTCAGCCAACGTCGGCTCAAGGCCGGCCCAGCTATTGACGCATGAAGCGCAGTGAGAGGCACAGCGCCGACGCTAGCATGCGTGGCCGGCGTACGAACAGGCCACCGGTCATCCAACAACCCCAGTACTTCTGGGCTCCCCGGCGGGTCGCGAAGCTCGGATACTTCACCTCGATGAACCGCGCTCGACCTCCTGCCGTTGCGGCCGATGGCAAGCCGGAGACTCGACTCGGATTCACCGTCGCCGAGTCGTGGCCGCTGCTGTGACCGGGAGGACGCCAGCCAGGGCCCCGCTGCCGCTCCTGCCGATCGTCGCGTGCGGGGTCTTCGCCTTCACTACCATCGGCATCGTTTTCATCGCGGGGCCGACCCTGGGCTACGACTTCGAGGCATACGTTCGGGCGGCCCAGAGGGTCCTCGACGGGAAGCCTCTCTACGATCCGACGGTGCAGGTGGCCGTGGGCTTCGGCGTGTATCTCTATCCACCGCCGTTTGCGATCGCGGCGATCCCCTTCACGCTCCTGCCCCAGGGGACCTTTGCTCAGCTTTCCTGGATTGCGACGCAGCTTGTGGTCTTCCTTGTCGGGGTGGCGATCCTGCCGGTCCGGCGCGACGTGCGTTGGCTGGTCGTGCTGCTGGCCGCCCTCGATTGGCCGTTCCTCTATTCGATCAAGCTCGGGCAGGTCGGCCCGCTCCTGTTCCTGCTCTGCGCAATCGCCTGGCGATGGCGCGCTCGACCGGGCGTCCTGGGCACCGCCATCGCCGCAGGGACACTGGTCAAGCTCCAACCTGCGCTCCTGTTCGCATGGGCGCTCTTTACCGGCCGCCGACGGGCGGCGGCCATCGGGGTGCTCGCGGTCCTGGTCTTGTCCGCCGGCGCGTCGCTGTTCACGGGACTGACCACCTGGGGCGACTACCTTGCGCTGGTGGTCCGGGTGTCCGATCCGATCACCACCCCGAACAGCGTCAGCGCAGGAGCGATTGCCTACCAGGCCGGGTGGGGCCAGTCGGCCGCCACGGTCGTTCAGTGGTCCTTCCTGGCCCTGGTCGGCGGCATCGTGATCTACGCCTGGCTAAGGGCCGACGAGGCGACGTCGCTGGTGGTGACCGCCGTCGCGTCGCAGATCGTTTCACCGGTCGTCTGGGTCCACTATGCCGTCCTGTTGCTCCTGCCGGTCGCTCTGCTGCTGGACCGGGGGCGGAGGTGGGCCGTCCTCATCCCGGTCGCCGGGTGGCTGCCCGGAGCGTTCTATCCGCTCCTCTTCCTGGTCGGGCTCGTGGGGCCCCTGGTCAGCCGCACGCAGCCGCGCCCACGGCCGGTCATGGTGCCGCCTGCCAGGTAAACGCCAGCCAGGCGAACACGACATGGAGTCCGATGAACACCGCGGGAACGAGCAGATGGACCCAGCGGGACCGTCGGAGCGCGAGCGCCCAGTCGAATGGCCAGGCGACTCCAAGGATGCGAGGCGCGGACATCAAACGCCCGGCCCCGAAGATCCCTGCGACGGCAAGGAACGCCAGGAGTGCATACGGCAACCGGATTCGGTCGCCGCGGAAGAATACGAACAGGAAGACCGCAAAGAGAATCGAAACGAGCCACAGAGACGGAACGAGGAACCCGGCGTCGGTGGGCCCCACAAGCCGCCCGGGCACGGCGATTGCGCTGGAAGCGCCGCTGTCGTTCAGGACGTCGGGCAGTACCGCTTGGGCATGAACGATCGCGAGGGGATCTCCGGTGAGGTTCCAGGCGAAGGCTACGAATCCCGCCCATGCGATCGGCCCCAACGCGGTCCAACCCCAGGCGCGATCGTCCCGTAGCTTGCGGTCGCGGGCGAGCAGGAGGAACAAGGGGATACCCAGGACGATGCCAGTTGGCCTGGTAAGGGCCGCCAGCGCATACAGGCACCCCGCGGCCCTCGGTTTGCGCACCTCGGCTGCCAGGAACGAGCCAACCGAGAAGAGCAGGAACGGCCCCTCCGAGTACGCGAGTCCGAACGCGACCGCTCCGGGCGCGATCGCGAGGTAGGCGATGCTTCGAAGGGCGGCGTCTCGCGAGAGATACCGTCGCGAGAGCGCGTAGAGGCAGATGAGGGCAAGGGCGAATGCGCCATTCGCGACGACAACCGCGGCCGTCGCCACGTCGCCGAGGGTGAAGACCGCGAAGGCGCGCACCAGCATTGGGTACATCGGAAAGAAGCCGACGTTCCCCTGGGCACCCAGCTCGGATGGGGCGTGGTAGCCGGCGGTGACGATGTCAAGGTAGTGATGACCGTCAAACGCGGTGAGGCTGGCGAGGATGGGTGCGTCGGTCCAACGGACGCCGCTCGGGGGCGGGGATTGGGTGGCCTCCACGGCGGCGGCCACGACGACCAGCAGGATCCGCGTGACGAGAAAGATGGCCGCAAGACGTGGTAGTGCCCAGCGCCACTCGGACCCCTTCAACCGCTCGTCACCCGTCACCGCAGCCAGGTCCGTCATGTCGGCGAGTGTACGGGGCACGTCGGGTGGCGCGGGTGTGCCGGCGCCATCTCGTTGCGTGTGCAACTGCCTGCGACTTCAGCTCGCCGCTGCTATCCTCGGCCGGATGACCATCGCCGCCATGCCTGACCAGGAGCCTCCCTGTCCGCCTCCCTCTCCTGAGACAGAGTCCGGCAGCGCACCGGTCCCACTGATCGCGGTCCGACGTTCCTTCGGGGAGATCCCGCGCCCCGCGTGGGACGCCCTCTTCGCGAGCTCGGCCTGGGCGACGCCGTTCTCGGGCTGGCCCTTCCATCGCGCCTGGTGGGACGCCTACGGCGCGAATGCCCACGACGAGACGCTGGTGGTCGTCAGACGCGACCAGCCGGACCTCCTCGTGGGCATCGTGCCGCTCATGCACCGCCACGAGGTGGAGCCCGACGACGCGATCCTCCGGACACAGATGCGCCACGGAACGCCCGGACACCCGACGCCAGTCGCGCCGACCGCGAAGGCTGTCTTCTTCGGCGCCGCCTACCACGCCGACTATGCAACGATCCTCGCCGCGTCCGGGGACCTGGCCGCGGTCGCCGAGGCGACCGTCGGGGAGCTGGCTCGAGCGGCGTCCTCAGGCGACCCCCATCCCGACCCCTGGGACGTCGTCGACCTGCGCCGGCTGCGCTGCGGCGACCCGACCGCCGAAGCGCTGGCGGATGCCTTCCGTGCCCGGGCGGCTCGGGAAGGGTGGGCCGTCACCCTGGAGCAGGAGGACGTCTGCCCGGTCGTCACCGTCCCGGAGGGGCTCGACTTCGAGGGCTACCTGGGGACGCTCGACAAGAAGGAGCGCCACGAGATCCGGCGCAAGGTCCGGCGAGCCGAGGCCGCCGGCAGGATCGCCCTCGAGCCATCGACCGACCCGGGCAGCGACCTCGAGGCCTTCGTCGAGCTCCACCAGAAGCGCTGGGGCGCCGAGGGGCTGTTCCCGGCCACCGAGGGTGGCGCCCAGAGCCGCCGCTTCATGGAGCGGCTCTTCGAGCTCGCCGGCGGAGACGGGACGGTCGAGCTGCAATTCCTGACCGTGAACGGCCGGCGGATCGCGGCCGGCATCGCCTTCGTTGACGAAGGCAGCGTCTACTACTACAACGCCGGCATCGACCCGGCCGCCAGGGAGTTGTCGGCGGGGGTGGTCATGGTCGCCCGCTGGATCGCCGACGCGATCGCGCGCGGTCGGCGGCGGGTGGACTTCCTGCGGGGCGACGAGGCCTACAAGTACGAATGGGGCGCGGTCAACGAACCCATTCAGCGTCTCCTCGTGGTGCGAGGCTGAAGGCGATGGGCGGCCTGCTCCATGGAGCTGCCGGTCCGCGGAGTCACTCGCGTCCGCCTCTTCCCGGCGGGCAGCGGGTGCGCATCGTCGAGGTCCTCGCCAGCGGCACCAACGGCGGGGCCCAGGAGCACGTCACCTCGCTGCTCCGTCGCCTCGACCGCTCCCGATACACCGCCAGCGTCGTCTCCTTGGGTACCGGGAGCGCCGCTCGTCGTCTGCAGCGGGAGGGGTATCCAACCCTCGTCATCGACGAGCCCGACGACGCGATTGCGGTGGGTGCCCTGGCCGCCCACCTCGTGGAGATCCGCCCCGACGTCGTCCACAACCACATGTACCGGGCCGAGCTCGTCGGGACGCGGGCAGCGATTGCCCTCGGCGAGATCGGGCACCGCAAGCCGTTCGTCGTCTCGACGGTCCACTCGAGCCGCATCCGTTCACCCGAAGACCGCGAGCAGATCCGGCGGCTCACGCCGCGGATGGACCGCCTGATCGCAGTCTCGCGCGCGATCGGTGCCAAGATCGACGCGGAAGGGCGGACCGGAGCGCCTGTCTCGCTCATCTACAACGGCGTCGACCTCGAGCGCTACGACCACCAGGAGCCATGCTGCACCCTGCGTGAGGAGTACGGCATGGGGCCCGGCTCGCAGATCGCGGGGGTCGTCGCCCGCCTTGAGCCGGAGAAGGGCCACGCGACGCTGCTCGCCGCATGGCCCGCAGTGCTGCAACAGGTGCCCGGCGCATACCTGCTGGTCGTCGGCGAAGGCAACCTCCGGACAGACCTCGAACGCCAGGCAGCCGAGCTGCGGATCGCCGACCGCGTGGTCTTCACCGGGCGGCGCGACGACATCCCGGCGGTCACGGCCGCCCTCGACGTCGCCATCCTGCCCTCGTACCGCGAAGCACAGGGTCTCGTCGTTCTCGAGGCCATGGCGCTCTGCCGCCCGGTCGTCGCCTCGAACGTGGGCGGGATCCCCGAGATGATCGAGAGCGGCGTGACCGGCCTCCTCGTCCCGCCCCACGATGCCCCCGCATTGGCGGCGGCGATCGCTCGGGTGCTCAGCGACCACCCCTTTGCCGACACCATCGCCCGCGCCGGTCACGACCTCGTCCATGAGCGTTTCGCGATCGAGTTGATGGTCGAGGCGATCGAGGACATCTACGACGAAGGCGCCCGAGCCGTCAGGCTGACGAGGGTGGCCGCGAGCTGAACCGGGAGTCGCCCCCGCAACCGGGGGTGCCGGCGGCGGGCGCAGCGCGGGGCCAGGTGGCCTTTCGCGGCGGTACCATCGGGTCGTAGCGGTGATTGCGAGCACCGCTACGATGCGCCCATGGCGGTCTCCGGCGTCAACCAGCCCCTCGTTGCCGTCGTCATCCCTGCCCTCAATGAGGAAGGCAAGATCGGGCGCGTGCTTGACAAGCTGCCCAAAGACGGGCGCTTCGAGGCGATTGTCGTCGATGACGGCTCCAGCGATCGAACCGGCGAGGAAGCCCGAGAGCACGGCGCCGCCCTCGTGGTGCGCCACCCCGTTCGTCGCGGCGTCGGGGCAGCGATCAGGACTGGCTTCCAGACCGGCCTCGGGCGAGGGCGGCCTTGGCTTGCCCTGATCTCTGGAGATGACCAGCACGAGCCCGAGGAGCTGGTCGCGGCCCTCGACACCGCGCTTCGCACTGGGGCTGACTACGTCCAAGGCAGCCGATGGCGGCCTGGTGGAGTCGTCAAGGGCGCCAGGCCCGGACGGGCCCTGGGGACCCGCGTCTACTCGGTCGTCTTCAGCGCCTTAGTCGGCCGCCGCATTACCGATGCCACGAACGGATTCCGGGTCTTTCGGGCCGACCTTCTCGAGGACTCCAGGATCCATCTCGGTCAGCCCTGGCTGGACAGCTACGACCTCGAGCCCTACCTGCTCTTCAAAGCGATCCGACTGGGCTACCGGGTCGTCGAGGTACCTGTGACCGTGGTCTACCATCAGCGCGAGGGGTTCACCAAGATGCGCGGGCTGCCAGATTGGTGGCGACTCTTCCGGCCAGCCATCCTCCTTCGGCTGGGGGTGAAGCGATGATCTCGCTCGATCGTTCGTTCGGCGGGCGCCGGATCCTGGTGACCGGCGGGGCCGGATTCGTCGGCAGCGTCCTCGTCAGCCGCCTCGCGGAGGCGGGTGCTCGCGTGACGGTGCTCGATGACCTCTTCACGGGCCGGCGCGACGTGATTCCGTCCGTCGTCGAGTTCGTCGAGGGCTCAGTCACCGATGTGGAGCTCGTCCGAGAGCTCGTCGCCCGGTCGTCACTGGTGTTCCACCTGGCCGCCCGCAACATCGTGGCCTCAACGGCCAACCCGCGGAGCGACTTCGAGACCAACATCGGGGGGACCCTAAACGTCCTCCTTGCCGCGCGTGAGTCGAAGGTCGAACGGGTCGTCTACACCTCGTCTGCATCGATCTACGGCAACCCCCGCTCGATCCCGATCAACGAGGAGGACCACCTCCAGCCGCTCACCCCGTACGCGGTGAGCAAGCTCGGCGGCGAGAACTATTGCTTCGCCTTCTACGAAAGCTACGGGCTCCCGGTGGCGTCCGTTCGGTACTCGAACATCTACGGCCCGGGGCAGCGCCCCGAGAACCCTTACTGCGGGGTCATCTCCAAGTTCTTCGTCTCCGCGGATCAGGGCCAACCTCTCCAGGTCCACGGCGATGGAGCTCAGACTCGCGACTTCACCTACATCGACGATGCCGTTGAAGCCACCCTCACCGCGGCCGTCCATCCCCGAGCCGAGGGCGAGGTCTTCAACATCGGGACGGGCATCGAAACCTCGGTCAACGAGCTGGCTCGGCTCATCGGGGAGTCTCTCGGACTCGAGGCTCTCGTCGACCACATCGACCGGCGCGACGTCGACAACATCCGTCGCCGCGTGGTCAACATCGAAAAGGCCCGCCGGATGCTCCGCTGGTCTCCGCAGGTAACACTCCCTCGAGGGTTAGCTCTCACCGCCGAGTGGTTCCGCAGGGAGCAGCTGGCTGCCTTTGCCGGCAGCGAAGCCACCCGCTAACCCGGCGATCCCTCCGCCTGCCATGGACAGCCGCGCGGTCCGATCCGGACTGGACCGTGCGCTGGGCTTGACGATCGACGAGCTGTGGACCGTCCTGGCGGTTGCCCTGCCCGTGCTCGCCGCGGTCATCGCGCCGCTTTCCACCGTCGACCTCGCCTACCTCGTCCGCACGGGCGAGCTGATGCTCGGCTCCGGCACCCTCGTCACGACCGATCCCTTCACCTTCAGCGCAGCCGGCCAGCCCTGGCTCAATCAGCAATGGGGCGCCGAGCTGGTGCTCAGCGCCGTCTTCAGGGTTGGAGGATGGCCTGCCTTGGCGCTCCTTCGGGCGATCCTCGTCGGATCGATCTTCTGGCTCGTCCTGCGTGCATGCCGGCGGGCCGGGGCGGAGCCCCGCACCGCGGCCTGGCTGACCCTGGCGAGCTTCCTGGTGGCTGCCCCGGCGCTAGGTCTGCGGGCCCAGCTCTTCGGGATGCTTCTCTTCGCGCTCGTCGTAGCCCTCCTGGGTGAGCGCGATCGGTCAACCGGGGCCGTCTGGCTGACCGTGCCGATCGTGATCGTCTGGGCCAACGTCCACGGCAGCTTCGTGCTCGGACCGCTGCTGGTCGGCTTCATCGCACTCGAGGATCTGGTCGCCCACCGCGGGCGCTGGCGGCAGGTCCTGGCCATCGCGGTTGTCGCCGCGATCGCGACCCTGGTCAACCCGTTCGGGACCGGCGTCTGGGGTTACCTGTTGTCGCTGGGCTCAAACCCCCTGGTTACCCAACTCATCACCGAGTGGCTGCCGCCCTCCCCGCGCTCCGTCGACGGGTTGCTGTTCTTCGGGTCGGCGGGCGCCGTCGCGGTGCTCATGGCGAGAGGTCGGCGCGCCGTGCCCTGGACGAGCCTGCTGTGGCTCGGGGGACTCTTCGCCCTTGGACTCTGGACGGCCAGGGGGATCGCCTGGTGGGCCCTGGGGGCGCCCGTGACGGCGGCGGTCTTGGTCCCAAAGTGGCCGGCCACAAGGCAGGCACCCCGTCGCGCTCCGCTCAACGGGGTTCTCGCGGCTGCCCTTGCGATCGTGATCATTGGCCTGGCCGCCCTGCCGTGGACCGCGACATCGTCCCGGCTCGGGTCGGGCGGGCTCCTGCGCGACGCCCCCGAGGGGGTAACGCTCGCACTGGTGGAACGAGCCACCCCGGCCGACCGGATCTTCGCCTACCAGCCGTGGGGTTCCTGGCTCGAATTCGCGGTGCCAGCGGCCCCGGTCTTCGTGGACTCGCGGGTCGAGGCGATCCCGCCCGAGGCCTGGGCCG
Source organism: uncultured Chloroflexia bacterium (assembly GCA_963712585.1). Classification (GTDB taxonomy): domain Bacteria; phylum Chloroflexota; class Limnocylindria; order Limnocylindrales; family CSP1-4; genus CAVQIH01. The sequence goes on along the minus strand of CAVQIH010000008.1, from coordinate 111,993 downwards.
ACTACGTCGCGGTCTCGGCCGGCAGGGCGGACTGGGCCTCGATCCTCGAGCGCCTGGACGTGACCATCGTGGCGGTCAGCGCCCAGCAGCCGACCCTCGCCGAGCTCCTGGCGGCCGATCCAGTCTGGTCGAAGGTCCAGAGCGACCACGAGGGCGCGGTCTTCGTCCGGCGCTGATCCGGCTCAGGCGGAGAGGTGCGCGACTGGGAGCCGTTCCGAAGTGCTCTCATTCGCGCGGGCCGGCCCGAGTCAGAAGCCACAGTGCGGCCAGGGTCAGCCCGACCATGGCGATTGAGCCCGCGACTCCGAGGAGGCCGTCGATCGGGATCAGGCTCCTGATCTCTCCGGACGGCGGCGCGGCCGCAAGCAGGTTCAGGGTCAGCGCGATTCCGAGGCCGGCCCATAGGAGGCGCGCCGACGTGGCCGAGAGAAGGAAGGCGAGTGCGATGAGTGCGCCATACGCGTAGCGCTCGTGCATCGTCGTGAGGAACGTCAGGGCTACGAGCGAGGCGCCGGCCAACCCCAGCGTGAGTTGTTCTGGACTTGGTCGCCGCCAGACGGCGACGAAGACGGCCAGCTCTCCGGCTGCGGCGAGGCCGTACCCCAGGAAGCGCGCGGAGATGGGTCCGAGGATTGCCGTCCCGTCGGCCACGAACGCACCTCCCCCCAGCGGCTGCTGGATCAGCCACCAGAAGTTCCATGCGCGGAGCGAAAGGACGTTGTAGACGTCCCCCTGGTAGTGGGCGAGGTTATCGAGGTACCGGGCCGGCCCGCCGGCCGATAGGAACGGCAGCCACAGGACCGCGACGGTCGCGACCCCCGCAGCGACGGCTAGGAGCGCGCCTCGCAGGCCTCCACGGGCCAGGAACCAGGCCGCAAACGGCACGATGAACGGCAGAGCCTGAGGCTTCGTCATGATGGCGACCCCGAGCGCGACCGCGGCCGAGGTGGGGTGGCCTTCCGAGGCGAGGACGAGGGCGACCGCCCCGAAGAGGATGTAGATGGACTCAAACTGGCCCCACCAGGCGCTGACGTCGATGACGGCCGGGTGTAGCACGATGGCCAGTGCTGCGGCGACTGCGAATCTCGGGTGGCCCCGGAGCGCGTAGACCGCGACGAGCGCCAGTCCGAAGTCGGCCAGGGTGGCCGGGAGTTTCATGACCACCCGGACCCAGGGGTCTGATCCATCGGTGACCGTCTTGAACGCGGGATCGAGGGCTGCCAGCCCGCCGAAGATGTAGGTCATCACCGGCGGGAACGAGAGGTCCCGGTCGTAGGCGTTCGACAGCCCGCCGTTGGCAATCCCGTGGACCCACATCACGAACTGATCGATGTCGCCTCTCAGGCCGTCCATGGGCAGGAGCGGGAGGCGGACCGCGATCGCCACGACGAGGCCGATGGCCAGGGCCGCGCGCTCCTGGCGCGACCAGCCGCTCAGGCCTCGAGCGCTAGACCCGGCGGGCAGCGACGACTCCACGTCGGCGAGTGTAGCGGCCCGGCGACGGGCGTCCGGGTCCTGACGTCGAATGGTACGCTCGCGACCGTGGAGCCCCCCACGGCGGAGGGTGGGAGCCTGACCCGCCGGTCGATTGAGTTCACCGTGCAGCGGGTCTGGTGGCGAATGCCCCGGTGGTCGCGCTGGGCGACCGGGCTCAGCGTGGCCTTCCTCCTGCTGTTCCTCCGCCGTCCCGGATCAGTGCTGGCGCCGGGGTTCTTCGACGAGGACGGCCAGGTCTTCTACCTCGGTGCCTACTTCGGGAACCCGCTCGAGTCCCTGCTGCGACCGTACGCCGGCTATCTCCACGTCGCGCCACGCCTGGTAGGGTTCATGGCCCGGGCGGTACCCGTGGCCGATGCTCCGCTCGTCATGAACACCGCGGCTCTCCTGCTGACCGCTGCCGTCGCCGGATACATCGCCAGCGACCGGCTGGCCGGCGCCATTCCCGATCGTCGCGTCCGCCTTGCCCTGGCGGGCTTCCTGCTCGTGCTGCCCCAGAGTCACGAGTCCCTCGGGTCGATCACCTACGCCCAGTGGTACCTGGGGATCTTCACGGCCGCGGCCGCCTTCGCCACGCCTGCGGCGGGGTGGCCGGGGAAGCTGGAACGAGCCGCCCTCGTCGTCGCCGGTCTCTCTGGTCCCTTGTCGATCCTGATGGTGCCGCTCTACGTCGGCCGCCTGGTAGGACGGCGGGACCGCGACGCCCTGTGGCGCTGCGCGTGTGTCGCCCTTCCCGCCCTGATCCAGGCGAGCACCATCCTCTTCGTCGAGCACGCGGCGGGGAGCCAAGTGCCGGCGCTGGCCGATGTCGCGGTGGCGATCGGACTGCGGGGCATCCTCACGCCGTTCATCGGGACGATCTGGGCCTCGCTGCTCTTCGAGCTCAACGTTCCGCCGGCCGCCATCGCCGGCCTGATCCTGGCGATCGGCGGGTTGCTGATCGTCGCCGCCTCTGGGCTACCGCCTCGCGCCCGGGCGGTGGTCCTGTACCTCGTGGTCGCCGCGACGATCTCGGGCATCGTCCGAGCCTGGGGCCAGTTCGCAATCCTTCTCGACGTCGGTGTCGCTGAGCGGTACTTCATCATCCCCGGGTTCGTGCTGGGCGGCATGGCCCTCTTTGTGCTGGCACGGGGACAGGGACGATCCCGGACCGCGGCCGCTGCGCTCGTCGGGGTGCTCTTGGTCGGCGTCATCGGCGATCTGCGGATGAGGGATCGGCCGGCCTACGACTGGGCCCGGGCAAGCGCATGCATCGGTGGGGCGACGCCCTGCATCGTGGCCGTCGAGCCGCCCGAGATCTGGTCAATCCACTGGCCGGGACCGGCCGGACCCTACGAGCAGGGTCCGTTCAACCTGCCTTCCGGCGGCGGGTAAGCCCCGTCACCCGCCCCCTGAGGGCGAGCAGATACCAACGCAGGTAGTGGGGCAACCAGGTGCGCAGCCTGAACCGGCTCTCGCCGGCCGTGCGATCCCGCCAGGTGGTCGGGACTTCGGCCAGGGTCCGGCCCTCCAGCGATGCCTTGACGGAGAGCTCGAGGGCGAGCTCGAAGCCAGCCGTGCTCTCGATCGTCACGTGCTCGAGAAAGCGCTGGCTGTACAGCTTGAAGTTGCTCGTGGGGTCATGGATCGGGACCCCGGCGAACCAATGAAGGGTGAGACCGGCCGTCCGGCTGAGGAGCCGCTTGAGTCGGGGGCCTCCGACCTGACGACCGCCCCGCATGTAGCGGCTGGCGGCCACGATATCGGCGCCGGCACGGGCCAGGGCGATCATCTCGTCGACGCGGTCGTACTCATCAGAGCCGTCGGCCATCGTGATCAGGACGTACGGCGAGTGCGATGCCGCGATGCCGGCCCTCATCGCGTGGAGCACGCCCCGTCCCAGGTCGTTGCGCAAGAGGACCAGGCCGGGAATCGACGCCTGGAGTCGCTGCACCACGGGAATCGTGGTATCCCCGTCGAAGTCGTGGACGATGAGGATCTCCCGGGGGGTTCGAACCGCCCGATCGAGCGAGACGAGGGTGGCGACCACGTTCTCGCCCTCGTTGTAGACCGGCATCACCACGGACAGCTCGACCACGCCGGGGTTGCTCACGCCCGGGCCTCGACCTCGGCCGAGCGTTCGGCGGTCTCCGCGCCGGCGGCGAGGCTGCCGAGGTTCCCCCCGAGCGCCAGCAGCGCGGTCGCGCCGGCCAGGGCGATCGGGATGACGGTCATCGCATGGGCGAGCAAGGCCAGGGCGAGCGCCTCGGCGCCGGGAATGCCGAAGGCGCCGGCCGCCGAGGCGGCTGCGAGCTCGAACGTCCCGACGTAGCCCGGGGCTGCGGGGACCGCGGTGGACAGCACGGTGATCGCGGCAACCAGGAGCGCCACCGCCAGTGTGAGGTCGACCCCAAGCGAGCGCGCGACGAGCCAGAACGTCAACATGTCCAGGACCCAGGCAGCCGCGCTGATGAGGGCGGCCAGGGCCACGACTCGCCTTCGTCGTGAGCCGTCCAATCCGCCGGCGAACCGATCGAGGAGGTCGAGCACGGCGGGCTCCCGCCCCAGGAAGCGCCGGGCGGACCACCTCAGCCCGCGGATCAGGGGTCCCAGCCCCGTCGTCACCAGGACGACGACGATCGCGCCGCCACCCAGGGCCGCGAGGGCGCTGATCTGGGTGATCCAGGCCGGCGCCCCCACCCATACCGCGCCGGCGAAGGCAATCACCGCCAGGGTCGCCGTGTCGAGGATTTGCTCGAGAACCACCACGCCGAAGCACTCGGCGGCCCCCAGCTGCTCACGGCGAGCCACGAGGAAGGCGCGAATCGCTTCGCCGAGGCGGGCCGGCAGCACGACGTTGCCGAGGTAACCGATCAGCAGGACGGGGGCCAACCTGGCGAGGGTCGGGGGGCGCCGTCCAGCGGGCCGAGGCAGGAGTGCCTGCCACCGAATGGTGCGAATCGTGACCTGGGCGACGCCGACGACGAGGACTCCGCCCAGCGGGGCGAGCGCGGCTCGTCCGAGGATCTGGGCCGTGGCCCCCAGATCGAACGAGCGCACTACCAGGAGGGCCGCTGCGGCGCTGATGGCGAGGCCGGCGAGACGCAGCGCCCAGTCGCCGTCGGCCCTCACGGGGCCGCCGCCTGGCGACCGCCGAAGGTCGGCGGAGTCGCTGGCGGCGTGGCTTCAGACCCGTTCACCGACGTACAGGGTCTGCTTGCCGAGGAGGCGCCAGGCCGGCGGGAATGCCAAGTAGGCGCGCACGAGGACCGGATGGCGAGGCAGCCGGCTCTTGGTCGTGTAGGGCAGGAACCGGGTAACCAGCCGTTCGGTACGGAATCCGGCGACGGTGGCGGCCTCCTCGAGACTGCGCTCTGTGAGCGGAACCCGGTGATCGATGAAGTCCCAGTAGGCGCCACCGACCAGGCGGATGTTCGGCTGCATCACCATGACCCGGCCACCCGGCCGCAGCAGCCGGCGGGCGACCCCGAGCTGCTCGATCACCGCATCGCTGCTGGCGAGGTGCTCCAGGTAGTTGCTCATGAAGACCATGTCGAACGACGACGGAGCCAGGACCTCTCCGAGGCGCAGCCCATCCGCGCACACGAAGTGAACGTCGCGCGGCATGACCGCGGACATGTCCCGGACGTCGCTCGCCCACTTCTCGCCGGCGCGGATGTGACGGATGAAGGTGCCTTGATCGCAGCCGATGTCGAGAACGGTGGCCGTGACTGGGACATGACGCTGCAGGTGGCGGCAGATCTCGCGCCACATCGAGTCCCGCGACGCGGTGTCCTCCTCGCCGAACCGATTCGCGTAGACCGGATCGAGATGCTCTTCCACGGTCAGATCCGGCCCGCCGCCAGCTCGTCGCGGATCCACGGAATGACCTCGCCGAGCATCTCATCGAGCGTTGTGGTCGCCTCGAAGCCCAGGATACGACGGGCCTTCCGCACGTCCGGAACGCGGCGGCGAACGTCGTGCTCGAACGGGGGATCGCTCACCCACTGGAGCGGTCGGTCGGGGTGCACCTTCCGCCAGATCAGCTCGGCGAGCTCGAGCACCGTCGTGCTCGTCTCCGTCGAGAGGTTGAAGTCTTCGTTGATGGCCGCCTCGGATTCCATTGCCAGGCGGATCCCGTGGGCGAGATCGCCGCCGTAGGTGTAGTGGCGAACCTGCCGCCCGTCGCCGAGGATGTGGAGCGGATCCTGGCCCTTGAGCGTCTTGAGGACCAGGTCGGGCACCACATGGCTGAGGGCGAGCTTCACGTTGCCGCTCATCACGTCGGTGTCGCGAACGGCTCGACGTTCGCCGATCCCCACGCAGTTGAAGGGCCGCAGGATCGTGTAGGGCAGCCCGTATTGCGCCCAGGCTGCCCGGGCGAAGTACTCGCTGGCGAGCTTCTGGAAGCCATACGAGGAGACCGGCGGCGGGCTCGTCAGTTGGGCGCCTTCGGGCGTCGGGAACACGTCGGTCGACTCGAACACCATCGACGATGACAGCACGACGATCCGCGCCAGCCGTCCCCGCCGATGGGCCTCGATGGCTGCGTCGAACGTTGCGGCCAGGATCCGTTCGTTCTCGGCCAGCAGGTCGTAGGCGAACTCGTGGAAGTAGCTGATGCCGCCGATCATCGCCGCCGCGGCCACGACCTGGTCGCAATCGGCGAGAAGCTCGCCGACTAGGGCCACGTCCTTGACGTCGCCTTGGACGAAGCGAAACCGAGGGTCGCGGTCGTAGCTTCGGGCCGTCGGACCGTACTTGCTGAAGTTGTCGATCCCGATCACGTCGTGGCCGCACTCCAGCAACTCCGGGATCAGGTACCCGCAGATGAATCCCGCGGCACCGGTGACGAGGATTTGCACGGTCAGACTCGAATTCCGTGGCCGAGCCAGCCCCAGACGTCGACCACATCGCGGCCCTCGAGCTGCAGCCCTCGGTAGGCGCGATGCGGTGCACCCAGGATCACGATCTCGCTCTGCTCGAGAACCTCATCGAGAGGCAAGAGCCGCGGATCCCGGACGTACGGGTCCGTGCAAAGGACCCGTGCGCCTGCCCAATCGAGCAGCTTGCGCAGCTTGTAGCTCAGCGACGCGCGGGTGTCGTCCGACTCTGCCTTGAACGCCATCCCGAGGATCCCGACGGCCCGTCCGGCGAGATCGCCGTGGCGTCGCTGGAGGTTCCGAACGATGAACGCCGGCAGCCCTTCGTTGATCTGCATCGCGGATTGACCGAGCGGAAAATGGTCGCTCGTGAACGCCGCGAGTTGCATCGTGTCCTTGAAGAGGCACGGTCCCGCCGCGAACCCCGGCCCCGGCAGGTCGGCGGCCCGCGGGTAGTCCTCCCTGATCGCGCGGAGGACGTTCGTGTAGTCGACACCCGCCTCCTCGGAGATCATCAGGAACTGGTTGGCCACCGCGAACTTCATGTAGCGCCAGGTGTTCGTCAGGAGCTTGGCCAGCTCGGCCTCCACGGTGGAGACATGAACGGTTCGCTCCACGAGTCGTCCGAAGAGCGCCTCGGCGCGCGTCGCGGCGACCGGATCGTCGGCCCCGATGATCTGGGGCAACGTTCGCAGCTCCTCGAGCGCGTGGCCTTCCGCGATGCGCTCCGGACAGACCGCCACGTCGATCCGCCGTCCGCGCTCCCGCAGCGCTCGGGCCACGAACTGGGTGGTACCGGGATAGACGGTGCTCCGAAGAACGACCAGGGCCCCGTCGCGCACGTGTGGGGCCAACTCGTCAACGGCCCTGCCGAAGACCGACATCGAGGGGCCGAGGAACTCATCGATCGGCGTCCCCACCACGACGATGATCTGGAGCGTTCGGCCGAGCATCCCGGGGTCCGTGCTCACCTCAAGGCGTCCGGTCGGCAGGATCGTCTTGAGCAGCGCGTCCGAGCCGTGCTCGAGGAACGGCATCTGACCACGCCTGATCTGCTCCAGCGTCACCTGGTTGATGTCGTAGATGCCGACCCGGAGCCCGCGCTCAGCGAAGACCAGGCTCAACGGCAAGCCGACGTGGCCGGCCCCGCCAAGCACCACGACGTCGAGGTCGAGAGCCTGGGGCTCGTCACGGGTGGTCGACGCCGTTCGGTGGGCCGTCGGCGCCTCCGGAATCCGCGAAGGAATGGCCATGGGCGGGCGTCCCCCTGCAAACGAGCCTCCCGGCGGGAGGCCCAGGGCTGGCGCAGCGTACTCGCGCGGCGGGCTGCCCGCTATGGTACCGAAGCCCCATTCCCGGGCCCACGTTCGGGCGGCGTCGGCACGGCGTCGGATCAGCGCCTGGCCCTGGCCGAGCGAACCCGGTTCAGCGCGACGTGCGCCGGCGAGGCTCGGTCGCGGCGCCCGAGGGCCGACGACGAGCGGAAGGGTGACGAGCGGCAAGTCGACGAGCGAGCGAGTCCACGAGTCGCGGAGGTTCAACATCGCCCGCGCGTAGTCGACCCACAGCCCACCCAGCGGCACGCTGATCAGGACCAGCACACCCCCGGCAATCCACCAGGTACGGCGGCGCACCCCGAGGGGAGCCAGGAACACCAGGGAGGGCTTCAGCGCCACGAGCACGCTCGGCCATGCCCACAGCGTGGCCCCGGCCACCGCCGCCATCACCCACAGGTCCGAGTTGCCGTAGAGGACCGCGCTCAGGGTCTTGGGATAGGCGATCGCGGCAGCGAGGAGCGGCCACGTCCACGACGCTGGCCGCAGCCGAGCCAGCACCAACACGATCAGACCGAGCGGGACGATCCACCAGATGATGCTCGGCACAACCACGAAGATGGCGAAGAGATAGATCACCGCGGGCGGGTAGAGGAAGTCCATCAGGGTCCGCGACGAGTAGGGGCCCGCCAGCTGGTCGGGGAGGTAGAGCGGACCGCCCTCCCACCACCGCCGGGCGGCTTCCTGGTAGAAGCTGAGGTCAATCCCCAGGGCTCGCTGGGCATCGACGTACCGCCACAGCCAGACCATCTCCCAGGCGGCAACCGCCAGAAGCCCGCCCGTCGCCACCAGAATCGCATCACGAATGAGCCGCGTTCGAAGCGGACTCGACGCGTCCGGGTGCCCGTCACCGGGGGGAATGGAATCCGGGGCGACGAATGCCGCCCGCAGTCGCCTGATCGTGGCGTGGCCGACGTCGGTGATCGTGGCGCGGATCCCGCGCTCCACGAGCGGCGGGGACATGACTCGACTCTAGCAGACGTCGACACGCTTCCGGGACGGGCCACTCACCTCCAGGCGCGGCGGCTTGCGGCCAGCTCGTCGCGGCCTGAGCTTACGTGCGCTCGGTCGCCCAGTAACGCTCGGCGAGGCCGGCGACCCCACCGAGGCCGGCCGTGCGCAGGCCGAAACCGCGAACCGCGTCCGCCATCTGCCGCGATCCGCCGAAGAGCCTGTCCACCTGGCTCGCGTAGAGCGAGATGCCGGTGATCTTGCGCTCGGTCATGTCGGTCACGTCGGCGAGCTCAGGGCTGAGGCCGACGTCGGACGGCAGGTCCGCGAACGCTTCCGTGGGCAAGTCCGAGAGCCGAGTGAACTCCTTCCACCAGGCGTACGGGAAGTCCTCGTAGAACGTGACGATCCCGGCGTACTCGGGGCCGGGCATGATCCAGCGGCGGGCGTCGTTGAGCAGCTCGACCCCGACGCGTCGCATCAGCTGGTGGTCGACATGGTTGCCGATGCCGAGCGGGAAGTAGACCCGTTGGGGCTCCAGGCGCTCGATCTCGCGGGCCAGGAGCCCCGCGGGGGAGAGGTCGTCGGGGCGAGGCATGCCCAGCAGCTGCCCGTCGCCCTCGTACCCACGGAAGACGGCATCGGGCAGGTCGAGGAAGACGACCGAGGCCTCGGCGAAGTACGCATAGCGCTCGTCCTCGAGGCGGCGCACGGCCATGAGATCGCCGGCACCAGCGGCCTCCACGATCTCAGCGGTCAGCAGGGCGCCTTGTTGGGGTATGTCGTCTGAGAGCGGCTGGTCTGCCAGCGGTTGGTTGTGGATCTCGGCACGCCGGTACCACGATGCGCGTTGCCAGAAGCGCTTGGCGGATGAGTCGGCCTCTGCCTGGGTCGCCGCGAGCGCGTCCGGGTCCGACAACCAGGGGGCCGGGCCGTCCGGCCGGGGGACGTCACCCAGGATCGAGGCGCGATTGAACGCCTCTGTCGCGGGCCACAGGGCCTTGGTGCCGAACCCGAGTGCCTCGCGCTGGTAGGTCGAGAGGGCAGCGGTGGCGCCACTGCCGGAGAAGACCGTCAGGATCGTCACGTTCTGGCCGAGTTCGCGCAACGAGGCGATCAGGCCGCCGCAGGAGAGGGCGACGTCGTCAGGGTGGGGCGCGACGAAGACGTGGGCCATGGCCCGCGAGTATACCGAGGGCTAGGACGGCGACGGCGACGGCGCGGGGGTCGCGCCCGTCGGTGCCGCCGAGGGAGTCGGCGCCGCAGAGGGAGTCGGTGCCGCAGAGGGAGTCGGCGCCGCAGTCGGACTCGCGGCCGTCGGGCTGGGCGCCGGTGACGGCGCGGCGGTCGGCACGGGCGACGGCGTCGGGATGGGCGTCAGCAAACCCCCGCTCCCCAGGACGAAGGCGTTCAGGAAGATCAGGAGAAAGACGCCTGCGATCACGAGCACGAAGACCTGCGAGACCCGATCGTCGATCCGCACCGCGATCTCCGACGGCGTCGGAGCGGCCGGGGTTGGGTGGGGAGCGCCACGGCCAAATCGGCCGGGCCTCCCCGCTCCGGCTCCACCGGTCGCCGCCCCGGCCGGCCCGCCCCCGCTGGTCGTTCGGCCGGCGGGGCGAGACTCGCCACCTCGCGACTGTGGTTCCGCGGGCTGGGTCGCGGTGAGGTTGGCTGGCTGGGCAGGCTCGGGCTCGCTCGAACTGCTCGAACTCGTCCGCCTCGGTCTCGTCGGCCTCGCCGGCGATCCCCGCGGTGGCGTCGGCGGCTGCGTCGGCCGCGTCGTCCGGCATCGCCTGGCGATCCTGTTCGGTCATGGATCATCCGTCTCCGTCGGTGCGCGGCCATGCCGCGGCGCAGCCGGTGGCTCCGTGGGGCTGCGCCGGCCAGTGTAGCGAAGCGCGACCCCCAGTGCCGCGAGAACAGGGGAGCCGCCTCAGGCGCTGCGGACCGCCTTGGAGGTCAGGCCGGCAAGACCGGCGGCCACGCTGACGAGGCCAAACGTAGCCAGCACCAGTGGGATTCCAACTGTCTCGGCCAGGAGGCCACTCATGGCCATCGCCACAGTCATGGACCCAAAGACCACAGAGAAGCGCAACCCGACGACTCGCCCGAGCATGTCCCGCGGCGTGCGCTCCATGAACAGGGTCTGGCTGGGGATCACGAATACCATGTTCGCTACGCCGATCCCGAACATCAGCCCGATCGCCGCGGCGAGGTTCCCGGTCAGGGCCAGCGCCGCGGTGCACGCGCCGAAAGCGACGTACCCGATGATGACCGTGGGGCCCTTGGCGATCCGGCTCCCGATCAAGCCAACGATGAACCCCCCGATTAGATTGCCCACGCCGATCCCCGCCTCGAGCAAGCCGTAGGCGGCCTGCAAATCGAGCGTCCCGCGCTCGAGAAGATGCCCCGCGTACGGTAGTGCCAAGGCGATCGTCACCCCGATGGTGAACTGGGCGGCGACGGCCTGGAGGGTGTTGGCCAGCAGAACCGGTTCGGATCGCAGGAAGCGCCAGCCGGCGATCGTCTCGCTCCAGATCCCTGTCCCTGCGCGACCGACGCCGGCAACGACGCGCCGGACCGGCGGGATCGACATCGTGGTGATCATCACCGCCGAAGCCACATACGTTGCCGCATCGAACCAGAACGCCAGGGCAACCGCGGAGCCAAGGAAGGCCACGAAGAACCCTGCGGCCGGGTAGCCCAGGACGTCGGCGGCCGTCTCGCCGATCCAGGATGCGGAGTTGGCAGTCACGAGCTCGTCGTCGCGGACGATGCGCGGCAGGATCGCCGTGCGTGCCGGCCTGAAGAAGATCGAGATGCTGGTGATTAAGAAGACCAGGGGGTAGACGAGCACGATGTTCTGCACCGCAGCGATTGGGATCAGGAGCACGGCTGCGGCCCGCAGGAGGTCGCTGACGACGAGCACCTGCTTCTGATCCCAGCGGTCGACGAGTGTTCCCGCGAGCGGTCCCAAGACTAGGTTGGGCAACGTGGCTGCCACGAAGACGAGGCTCAGGGCGAGGGCCGAGCCGGTCAGGCCGTAAACGATCGAGGCGAGGGCGATCTGATGGACCCGATCGCCGAAGAAGCTGATCACCTGTCCGACCCACAGCGCCGAGAAGGAACCGTTCAGCGCCAGGCGAACGTAGGGATGGCGACGCACCCGGGCCAGGACGGGTGGCAGGCCCGGGACGGCGATGGGAGGCCCGAAGACCCCCTCCACACCTCCCGAGGGCGTCAGGGCGGGGGTCGCGACGCCTGCCCCCGAGCCGCCCAGGACCATCGGCCGCTCCAGCGCCGCCGACTCGGCGAGCCCGGCCCGCAGGCCGGTTTCGGGGGCACGGACGAACGTGTCGAGCCGCCGCGCGATCGCGTCGTCGTCGAGCGCCGGCTCATAGGCGAGCCCAAGATCGCGCTCTCCTGGCCGCCGGACCACGGCGGCGAAGAGGAAGAACGCCAGCCCGGCGGCGAGGAAGATGTCGCCGATCGAGGCGACGTTGCGTCCGAAATCGAAGGGGATGGGGAAGATGTCGCCGAAGGCACCCAGGTGGAGGAGGAAGTTGCCGTCAAGCGGCGCCGGAAGGATGACGTGGATCGGGGTCGAGATGTCGTTGGCCGTGTACCCCGCCGCCAGCAGGCTCGGCTCCCAGATCGGCATGTGGCCGCCGTTGGCAAGGATCACGGTGCCGTTCAGGAGCACCCCAACAAGGGCGATGGTCATGCCTGGGTAGCGGCGGTTCAGCCACAGCCCGAGGGAGAGCGTTCCGTAGGAGAGCGCGAAGAGCGGGACGCGGAAGGTGTCGGCGGCCTCGATCCCGCGGCCCAGGGCGAACTCGGTGGCGTAGCGGAGGACAACCGCCAGGAACAGGAGCCAAATCCACCGAAGCCTGACCGCGAGGAGGTTGTCGAGCCTGCCTCCGACCAGGAGCCCGACGACGAGTCCGAGGATGACCCCGCCGACGAGCACTCGTTAGGACAGTTCGGTCGTCGCCGACGCTGTCTCGCCGATCGCGGTCGCCTGCGTCAGCCGGCCAGCCGCCTGGGTGATGAGCGGGACCGGCCTCGGGGCGACGTATCGACCCGGGTCGGCCACGCCGTCGGCCCAGTGCGTCTTCACGAACGAATCGACAACGATCGGGTCGAATTGGACGCCAGCGAACTTGCGGAGCTCCGAGACTGCCTGCTCATAAGTGAGCGGCTTCATCCGGTAGGGGCGCTGAGCGGTCATCGCCTCGAAGGCATCGGCCACGTGCAGGACACGGGCAAGCTTGGGGATCTCGTCGCCGATGAGGCGGTCGGGATAGCCCGAGCCGTTGTACCACTCGTGGTGGTGCCGAATGATCGGCAACTCCGGCGCCAGCTTCGTGACCGGGGCGATGATGTTGGCCCCGATGACCGGGTGGGCGTTCATCTTCATCCGCTCGTCGCGGGAGAGTCGATCCTGCTTGAGCAGGATGTCGTCGGGTACTCCAATCTTGCCGACGTCGTGGAGCAAGCCGCCCCACTCGAGCGCCTCCATCTCCGCCGCGGACAGCCGCATCTCGCGCCCGATGTCCACCGCGATCTGCATCACGCGCTGGCTGTGGCCGCTCGTAAACCGGTCCCGCGCATCCACCGCTTGCGCGAGGCTCGCCACCGTCTGGGTGAACATCTCGCGCGTCTCGACGAAACGGTGGTAGGCGACCCGGTAGTCCACAGGGGCAGGGCGAACAGCAGACGTCGCCCACCAACCCGCTACCTCGTACACTTGCGCCATCAGCCACGACAGCGGCGCCAGCGCGACCAGGTTAGTGGCCACACCGCGGACGTCGGCGGCGAACACGCCCGGAGTGGCTGACGAGTCCGCAGCGTCACCACGACCGACGTCATGGTCCAGTTCGCCGTACGAAGGCAATGCCGCCCACGAGCGTGGCGACCAGTCGACCGTCGACCCGGTGGCCGACCCGGCACGAGCATCACCCGAGACGCCGGCGATCACTGCTGGCAAGACCACGCCGGCGTGGTTTGCGACCGTGCCGTACCAGGGGATTCGACCACGCAACTCGCGAAGCTCAGTGGTGCCCACGAGCGCCACCCAGCCGACGGCCGCCGGACCACCGAGATTCATGACAACGATCAATGGGGCGATGCCCACACTCAACCAAGGCGCCGCGAGGGAGCCTCACTGGTAGCGCCGAGACGAGCACCGTGACGACCGTCCAGAAGAGCAGCCCGACGGCGAGTCGACGCATCGCCGGGAGTTCGCTCGAAACGCCGATGCGCTCATCCACGGGAAACGCAACGGTCGCCCACGCGAGCACTATACCGCTCGCCGGGCGACCGTAGTGATGTAGATCTTCAGCTGGCGGGGCATGCACAACTCCGCGTGGAGGCCTGCCTGTGCGCCCGCAGTCTATAGGACCCAACCTCAGGCTGGGCCCGCGCTGAAAGTACTAGTCGGTACGGGTTAGAAGCCCTTGACCGACGCTCCGCCCGCCAGGGCGGCTGAGAGAATCGCGCTGATGGCGATCCCGATGCGGAGCAGGCGCGCCTTCATCGGATCGACCTCCTCATCTGCGATAGCTACCAGCCCTTTGACCGCTGGTCCAGCCCTTCGACCACTCGCTCATAGCCGACGTACCTCCGTGGCGGCCTCCGTACTCCGACTGGAGCACGAAAAACCGACCTGACTTGTCCGTCGGTCGGTTGCACTAGTCGCTCGGCCCCGACCTAAGTGCCCATTTCGGTCGGGGCTTCGGCGCGTCCGAGGTTCTTAACTTTGCTTACTAGTACTCTCGTACTAGTCGCAGGCGGGACTATAGGTGTCGCCTTCTGGGGGGGTCAATACGGCACCCTACCTAGGGCCCCGATAGCGAACCTGACTCCCCCGTCAAATCGACTCAAGCGGCGGCGGCTCGATGCCCACTTCGTTGCGCATGACCGCCGCATAGTGGCCGTACTGCTCGGCTGCAGCCGCGTGCGCCCCGGTCACGCGGTAGAGGTGCAGGAGGGCCAGCTCGATCTGATCCGCATCCGGGTCGACCGAGATGCCGCGCTGAGCGAGGCGAAGGGCGCGATCAAAGTGGCCCGCATGGGTGTCGGCCGTGACTGCCCTCTCGATGACCTCGAGGTATCGCGCGTGGAGCCAGTCACGATAGGGCGCTGCCCACTCCTCGTATGAGAAGTCGAGCGCGAAGCGTCCCTGGTAGGTCTCCGACAGTCGGTTGACCTCATCGGGACTCGGGTTGACGCCGATCTCGCGTAGGAGTCGTGAGCAGAGCACGGACCGGCTCGCGATGAGCTCCTGGTCCAGCCAGAGGACGTCGGAATCGTAGTGCACATACGCGGGCGACACGTCCTCGCGGTAGTTGGGCTCAAACACCCGGCGCAGGAAGTAGAGGGTCTGGTTCAGCGAGTTGGCCGCGACGTCCGGTTCGAGCTCGGGCCACATCGCCTCGAGGACCTGATCGCGCGTGGCCGACAGATCCGAGCGACACAGCAGGAAACACAGGAGGGCGAGCACCTTTCGGCGGATCTGTGTTCCGGGGACCTCACGGTCGCCGATCCGCAGGGTGATTCGGCCCTGGTCTTCCACAAACACCCTCGGCGCGATCCGCCGGGCCAAACCTCGCCCTAGTTGCGCGTCATCGCCAGTCGGCCGAAACCGCCGTACGAACCCGCGTAGCCGGGGAACGTCCTCATCGCTGCCAACGGCGTCGAGGCACCGTGCAGCGACAAGGGCCGTCTCGGTCGCTGCTGTGCTATCCAGGCAGTTCCTCAGCGCAGTCCTCCACCGCGCCGGTCGGCGGTCGATTTCACCTCTCACTGTCTCGAGCGTGCCTTGATCGAGTGAGCCCAGCGACCCAACGATCGCCTCTGCAGCCATGCTGAGGATTGCAGGATCGTCGCGGCCCACCGTTCGGACGACGGCGTTCAGTTTGTCGCTGCCGAGCGAAGCTGCCTGGATGATCATGGCAAAGGCGGCCCAAAGAGCGGCCCCTTGACGAGTCGCATGGCCGCGAGCCGCTGCCGCTCGTCGTATGCAGTCCGGTCTCTGCTCGAGGAACGCGATCAGGGCATCCACGGCCATTGCTCGACTGAGGTGGGCAACGTCTGAACTCAGCGATCCTGCTAGCGAGGTCTCAATCGCCTGGCGCGCTTCGGCCAGCCTGCCCAGCTGGGCGAAGTTGTGGGATCGGCAGAGCTGCCACAGATCGAGCCCCGCGGCGGGCGGGTGCTCCTCTGGATCGACTTCCTCTAGCGTCCTCTTTCCCAGTATCGGGTCGTGATACAGCGTTCGAACGTAAGCTGCCTCGGCGTGTAGCTCGACGACGGTGACTTCGAAGCGAGCCGCAAGTATCCGCTCAAGCTCAAGATTCTGGCCGCTTCAGCGCGTCCAAGATGGCCGAGAGCCCAGGCGCGCACGGCTCTTGCCGACCCAAGCTCGATGCCCGCCGATGTCTCCGTAAGCGCGTCGATCGCTGCGTTAGCTTCGTCGAGAGCAGTCTCGGCCGCACCCCGGGCACGGTCCACACAAGCGAGGTTCAGCATCGTCACCCCGTAGTAATGGCGATAGCCGCGCGGCTTCCTGCACTTGGGCCATTAGCACCAAGATCGCCCTGAGTTCGTCGAGGTTGCCGTCGATGGACGAACGCAACATGCTCAGCGTGCCCCGGGCAATGGAGGCGAGGATCGGGCCGGGGTGGCGCTCCAGGAGGCCTGACGCCAGTTCCGCGGCATCGTCCAAGTCGTTAGCTGCCATCTCGACCGACATGAGATTGGCGATCGCGAGATGGGCGTCCGGGCTGGACTGCGTGTCGGCGAATGCGTGGACGGCCGCGCGTGCCCGTTCGAGCGCAGAGCTGACGCGGCCGGCTTGGAGCTCGCGACGTGACAGGACGATCTCAAACCAGGGCATCGGTGAAGAAGGCGGGAAAGCGGCGATGTAGGACTCCGCCAGGGCGAACTCGCCTGTGCCCATGATCGTTTGGGTCGCATTCACGAGGATGCGGTGGACGTCCTCCGCGTCGCCCACGGCCGCATAGTGGTGTGCGGCCAACCGCCAGCTGCGGGCCTCGCCGTAGTGCGCAACCCGGCGGTGCAACTCGTCGACGTTCGCGTCGCCGATCTGGCGCCGGAGGCGCGCCTGGAGGAACTCGCTGACGAGCGGATGGAATTGGCCACTACCCCTTGCGCCGTCGCTGGGATGGGAGAGCAAGCCGACGCGCTCGCAGATCTCGATCTGGGCGTTCACCCGCATCAGCTCGAGACCGCTCACGACGGCCGCCACCGGCGGATCGACCCGCTGGAGGAGCGAGGAGCGCATGAGGAATTCCTGGGTCTCGACGTCGAGGCTCCCCACGACCTCCTCGGCAAGGTAGTCGTACAGCTCCCCGTGGGCGCCGCTCAGGTTCCTCACGAACCTGCGGATCTCGCTGGCCGAGCGATCCCGTAGCGCCGCCTGAACAAGCTGGAGCGAGGCCGCCCATCCCTCCGTGCGACGCTCGATGAGATCCAGCACGTCCTGTTCCAAAGGGTGACCGAACGTCTCCCGGAACAGCCGCTCAGTCTCGCTCGAGTCGAATTGCAGGTCATCCACGCCGAGTTCGGCGACCTCGCCCTGGGCTCGCAAGCGGGACAGGGCGAGCCCGACGGGCCGACGAGTGAGATAGGCGAACGAGAGGCGCTCCGGGGCTCGGATCATCAACTCGCGAACGATCGAGCGGATCTCGGGAACGTCGGCCACCAGGTGGTAGTCGTCCAGGATGAGCGCGGTGGCGCGGTCGGCGAGAGAACGCAGCTCGGTGATGAACGTCTCGAGCGTGGGCTGGAGGTTAGGACCGGTGACCGCCATCTCGCGCAGAAGGGACAGGGTGTTCGGGGCGAATCCCGGTTCGACCTCCCGCCCGGCCGCGACCAGGTAGTTGAGGAAGCTGACCCAGTTCCGGTCCTCTTCGTCGAGGCGGTACCAGAGGGTCCGCACCCGGCTCCGTCGCGAGAAATCCGCGAGCAGGGTGGTCTTGCCGTAGCCGGCCTCGGCCACGACGGCGACCACTCGCCGGTGGATCTTCACTTGGAGCCAATCCAGCAGTCGGTCCCGCTGAAGCGTCTGCTCGCGCAGCGGGGGTCGCTGGACTTTGCTCGTCTGGATCGGGAACTCGGGCACGGAATTCCCAGCTCCTGGGACCGGCGGGGCCGATGGAGCCGCCCTCCCTGGGCCGACCGGTATCGAGATCCTAGCCGGGCCTTGGGCGTCCGCGTGGCGAGGTGGCGCGTACGATAGGGATCGCTCGGCTGCGGCGTCAATGAGGACAGGGTCGGGGACGGCCATGAGGGGATGCTGCCCAGGACCCCTCACCTGTCGCTTAGCTGCGACCGGGGGCTTCATCACCCGGTGCTTTCGTCCGTCTCGACCCCGAAGCTCACGGAGAGAGCCCGGCGACGCGGCCTCAGCCCTCGTATTCGAAACCGATCTTCAGTTCGACTCTGTACTCGACGATCTCGCCGTCGCGAACGACCGCGGTCGACTTCACGACTTCCACGGTCTGGATGTTGCGGACGGTCTTCGAGGCGGTGGAAACGGCCTGGCGCGCGGCGTCGCTCCATGACTTCGGGCTGGTCCCGACCATCTCCCTGATGATGTAGACGCCCATCTGGTCCTCGCTATCGTGCTCGGACGTGCCCGCCGTCACGGGCATTCGGGACCAGTCTAGGGCTGGTGGGGCCCCGGGGTCGGTGGCGACCGAGCGTCCCGGGTCAGCCCTCGGCCGTCTTGCGCCTAGCGCCGGGAACCCGAGAGGGCCGTGGACTTGGGCGTTTCACCTGCCGCGACGCGCTCGAAGCAGGAGCTGCAGTAGACGGGCCGGTCGTTGCGTGGTGCGAACGGCACGACAGCCTGGCCGCCGCAGGCGGCGCAGATGGCCGCGTGGAACTCCCGTGGTCCTCCCGTTATCCGGTTCTTCTTCGCCGCCGCGCGGCACGACGGGCAGCGCTGCGGGTCGTGCTCGAGTCCCTTGCTGGCGAAGAAGGCCTGCTCGCCGGCGGAGAACACGAACGGCTCGGCGCAATCGCGGCAGATGATCGTGCGGTCCTGGTACACCGTGGGCCCCTCACTCTCGAGGCGGATGATGGCGTCGAGAGCCCCGCGCGGGCGGAGGGCCCGACGGGCGGCGGAGATGACGGGGACGTGGTCGTCCGCGTGCTCGGCTCGGGCGGACTCCCGGGACTTGGCCCGGGGCTCATGAGCGTGAAGATACGAGGGCCGTCAATGCCCGGATAGGGCCGTCCTGTACCGCGGCCGGCGTGGTGCCTAGCTGGCCAGGTCGGCGTACCGCTCGCCGGCGTAGCTGACGAAGCGTGTCTGGCGCTTCTTGAACCAGAGCTTGAGATCGCCGGTCGGGCCGTTGCGGTGCTTGGCGAGCTTGAGGTTGACCACCTCGCCGTCCGCCCCGTCGTCCTCTCCGGGGCGTTCCTTCTCGCGCCACAGGAAGAGCACGAGGTCGGCGTCCTGCTCGATCGCGCCGGATTCGCGCAGGTCCGAGAGGCGCGGCTCCTTCGACTCGCGCATCTCCGGCTGTCGCGAGAGCTGGGAGAGGGCGATGACCGGGACCGCCAGCTCGCGAGCGAGCGCCTTGAGCCCGCGCGAGATCTCCGACACCTCCTGGACCCGGTTGGCGTCGCGGGTGGTGCTGCTCGCCTGCATCAGCTGGAGGTAGTCGACGACGACGAGGTCGAGGCCGGCCTCGGCCTGGAGCCGGCGGGCCTTCGTGCGCAGTTCCATCGTCGTGATGTTCGGCGTGTCGTCGATGTACATCGGGGCCTCGGACAGGGCGTTCATCGCCGGTGCGATCCGCGCGAAGTCCATCTCCTCGAGGAAGCCGGTCCGCAGCCGCTGCGAGTCGATGGTCGCGACGCTCGAGAGGAGGCGGAGGACGAGCTGCTCCTTGCTCATCTCGAGACTGAAGACGCCGACGGTCTTCCCGTCGCGGACGGCCGCGTGCTCGGCGATGTTGAGTGCGAGGCTCGTCTTGCCGACGCTCGGGCGGGCCGCGAGCACGATGAGGTCGCTCTTCTGGAGCCCGGTCGTCAGCGCGTCCAGGTCGGGGAAGCCAGTCCGCACTCCGCTCACCTCGCCGCGATGCGCGTGGAGGTAGTCCAGTCGGTCGTACGCGGCGTGGAGGAGCGGCGCAATGGGCTGAATCCGACCTCCACCCGCCGCTGGCTGACCGCGAACAGCTCGCCCTCGGCGCGGTCGATGGCCTCCTGGATCTCGGGACCGTCCTCGTAGCCGATGCCGGCGATCCGCCCGGCTGCGGCGATCAGGTTGCGGAGGACCGCCTTGCGCTCGACGATCCGAGCGTAGTGGACGGCGTGAACCGCGGTCGGCGTCTGGTTGCTGAGCGCGGAGAGGTACGACGCGGCCACCGACGGCCTCGAGCTGGCCGCTCCGCTCGAGCGCCTCGGCCACGGTGACGATGTCGATCGGCTCGCGGCGCTCGAACAGGTCGAGCGATCGACGGCGTAGACGATCCCGTTGGCCTGGCGGTAGAAGTCATCGGGTCGCAGGAACTCGGCGACCTCGATGATCGCGTCGCGGTCGATCAGGATGGCGCCGAGAACCGACTGCTCGGCCTCGATGCTCTGGGGCGGGAGGCGGTCGATCGACATGGGCGCTCCAGCTGGCTGTGATGCGGACCGGCTGATTCTGCGGGCTCGAAGCGCCCTGGCATCCGACGAATGGCGCGGGCGGCTTATCAGCGCCGATGTCCACCAATCGCCGTTAGCTGTGGACGGCTTGTGGACAGGAGCTGTGGACGGAGCACTCCGGTCCCGGCCACGTTCGCTCAGTCGAGTCGGCGGATGACCCCGATGAGCTTGCCCTGGATCCGGACGTCCGGGTAGTACTGCGGCGGATAGGCTGGGTTCGCGGGCTGGAGGCGGATTCGTCCCTGCTCCTTGAAGAAGCGCTTCAGGGTGACGGCGTTCTCCTCGACCTGGGCGACGACGATGTCGCCATTGCGGGCGGTCTGCTGCGGGCGGATCACCACGTAGTCGCCGTCCTCGATATGCGCTTCGATCATGGAATCGCCACGGACCCGGAGGACGTACGCGTCCCCGCTGGGTGCCAGGAGATCCGGGATCGGCCAGCGTCTCGCTGACCTCCTGGTAGGCCTCGATCGGTCCGCCTGCGGCGATCTCGCCCACGATCGGCAGGACGTGGGCTTCGGCTGGACGGCCTGCTGGGGGACGAGCTCGCTCGACAGGCCCAGGTGGAGGGCCGCCGTTGGCGTCAGGCGGATCGCGCGTGAGCGGGCGGCTCCGCGCTCGAGGTAGCCCTCGCGTCTCGAGGAGCGATGAGATGGTGGTGAACGGCCGAGGTCGAGGCGAGGTCCGACGGCCTGGGCGATCTCACGGACCGACGGCGGGTAGCCGCGGGCCCGCAGGGTCGCCGCGATGTAGTCGAGGATCCTGCGTTTCCGTTCGGCGTCGTGTTTGGTCACCGGCGCCTCCTTTCACCGGACGACAGTACCGAACGGACGTTCGAATGTCAAGCCCGGCCCAACGTCGACGGGCCACCGGGGAGACTCGATCGTGGCCGGGCGTCTGTGAGCCTGCGCGCCGACATCCGGCGAGACGGTGCGCTCTGCTGCTAGACTCTTGATCCCCGGCGTTGGCCTGCCCTCTGGCGCGCCCCCGGAAGCGGCCGTGGAGGACGGAGCGCCAGGTGTTCGGGCAGATGACCGCTCGAGGACGGAAGGCCGGGCCGATCGACGGAGCGGTTGAGACGGTGACGGCAGCATTGCCCAGGCGGGCCGCGAGGCGTGCTCGTCGGCGATCGCCTGGCCGCGCGATCGGACGGGCGCTCGGCATGCTGGTGCTGCTGCCAGCGGCGAGCCGGGCCCCTGCGTACGCTCGGCTCGGCTGGTCGCTGGTCGGGGACGAGCGAGTCTCCCCGGCCGGAAGGTGCTGCTGGCGGCGGTCTCGCCTACCTCTTGCT
The DNA here is from genome assembly GCA_963712585.1 of uncultured Chloroflexia bacterium. Taxonomy (GTDB): domain Bacteria; phylum Chloroflexota; class Limnocylindria; order Limnocylindrales; family CSP1-4; genus CAVQIH01. The sequence goes on along the minus strand of CAVQIH010000008.1, from coordinate 90,367 downwards.
GCCGGGCGACCTCGTCCCCGACCGGGTCCCGCTGCTCGGTGCGGTCGACGACGTCGTCGTGGCGGCTCTGCCGTGCGACCTCTTCCTCGACGGCGTGCCGGTCGAGCTTACTCGACGAGAAGCTCGCGGAGCTGGACATCCCCCGCGAGGCGTTCGACGGCCGACGTCGCCCGCCTGCGGCGGCTGCTTCCGCCGTCCGCTGCGGCGCGTCGTCCGGCGGCTCCCGGGCGCCATCCGGATGACCGGCCGCTCCGTGCGCCGGGCATCGGAGATCCAGCGACTCGTCACCAAGGAGGGTTCGATCGCGTGAAGGTCATCCTGACCGCCGACGTCGACAAGCTCGGCAAGAGCGGCGAGATGAAGGACGTCGCCGACGGCTACGCCCGCAACTACCTGATCCCCAGGAAGCTGGCCGTCCCGGCCGCCGGCGGCGCGTATCGCGCCTGGCAGCACGACATCGCCAGCCGCGAGGAGAAGCGCCGTCGCGAGCGCGAAGAAGCCGAGATCGCCGCCAACCGGATCTCGAGCACGACGCTCACGATGGGCGTCAAGGTGGGCGAGGGCGGCAAGCTCTACGGTTCCATCACCGCCAAGGACATCGCCGACGCACTCGGGCGGCGCGGGATCGTGGTCGACCGCCACAAGATCGAGCTCGACGAGCCGCTCAAGTCGCTCGGCACGTACAAGGTCGCCGTCAAGGTCCTCGCCGGCATGACGCCCGAGGTCACGGTCGTCGTCGAGCCCGAAGGGCTAGCCGCACACAGGGCGTCTACACTGCCGCCGCGCGAGCTGCGGCGGGCGCCCTGTCGCAGTGCTGCGCCCCGAGCGCGGCGCTCCTGGGGCGGGAGCACATCCCCGCCGAGACGAGGCGAAGCAGCGGTGGACGACTCGATGGGTTCTGGGGGACGGCCGGTGGCCGAGGCCACTCCGGCCGGACCCTTGACGGCTCGGGGCATGCGGCTCGATCGGTGGGATCTGGGGCTCCTGCAGGACCGGCTCGTCCAGATCGAGAGCGTTCCGTCCAGCCTTGTCCTAGTCGGGCACTGCTCCTCTCGATCCCCGTCTCGGTCGTCTACGGGTTCCAGTCCCTGGAAGTGTCGGTGCCCATCCTCGACGGGTTCGTGGGTCTGCTGATGCCCATCCTGGCAGTCGTGACGGCGGTGATCTGGATGCTGGCCTATCTCCGCGGACGCTCCGAGGTGAGGCACGCCGTCGCGCCGGCGAACACGACACTCATCGCCTACGCCTTCGCGGTGACCGCCGCCCTCATCGCCACGGACAAGGTGTTCTCGGCCCAGTACCTCCTGTGGCTGCTCCCCTTCGGCTGTCTCTTGCCTCGCCGCCAGGCGTCCTTCGTCCTCCTCCTCGCCTTCCTCTCGGTCCTCATCTATCCGGTCGGCTACTGGGCGCTCTTCGAGTTCCAGCCGCAGGCGGTGGCGGTGCTGGCGGCTCGAAACCTCCTCCTCGTCGGGCTTCTGGTGTGGGTGCTGGTGCGCTACCGTCCCCTGCAGTGGCCGGGACAGGCCCGTCGGGCCCTCACGATCCCCAGCCGCGCAACGTAGAAGGACTGGCGGTGCCGGTCATCAGGCAGGAGCGCTCCGCCGAGGGAACGATCCTCCACGTCGACCTGGACGCGTTCTTCGCCGCCGTCGAGCAGCGTGACCGTCCGGAGCTGCGCGGCCGGCCGGTGATCGTCGGCGGCGGTGGGCCCACGGATCGCGGCGTCGTCAGCACGGCCAGCTACGAGGCGCGGGCCTTCGGCATTCGCTCGGCGATGCCGCTCCGCACGGCGGGTGCTCTCTGCCCGAAAGGCGTCTTCCTGCCCGTCGACGGGCGCAAGTATCAGGCCGTGAGCCGACAGGTCATGGCGATCCTGCGGCGCTTCACGCCCCGTGTGGAACAGGTCTCCATCGACGAGGCCTTCCTCGACGTGGCCGGCTCCGAGGAACTCTTCGGACCGCCCTCCGAGATCGCGGCCCGGATCAAGTCGGCGATCCGCGACGAGCTGGGGCTCACCGCTTCAGTGGGGGTGGCGACGACCAAGTTGGTCGCCAAGATCGCGTCCGATCTGCGCAAGCCCGACGGCCTCGTCGTCGTGCCGCCGGGGGAGGAGGCAGCGTTCCTGGCGCCCCTGCCGATCTCGTCGCCTGTGGGGCGTGGGCGAGCAGACGGCCGCGGCGCTCCGCGAATACGGAGTTCGCAGCATCGGAGATCTGGCGCACCTCCCGGAAGACCTGTTGGTGCGCCGATTCGGCAAGCACGGCGCCTCGTTGGCCGAGCGCGCCCGGGGCGTCGACGCCGAAGCGGTGACGGGCCCCGGGCCGGCCAAGTCGATCAGTCACGAGCACACCTTCACCGTCGACACGAGCGATCGCGAGGAGATCGAACGGACGCTCCTCGGCCTCGCAGAAGGGGTGACCGGTCGCCTGCGAGCCGCCGGGCTGCGGAGTTCCACCGTGGTGGTCAAGATCCGTGACGATCGGTTCCGGACGATCACCCGCCAGCGATCGCTGGCCGAACCGACCGACCTGACCGAGCCGATCTGGAAGGCCGTTCTCGAGCTTGCCCGGCCCGAGCTGCGCGGCAAGCGGATCCGGCTTCTCGGCGTCGCAGCCCACCAGCTGGGCGAGCGCGAGCAGCTTGGACTCTTCGGCCAGGGGGAGGGCGAAACGCGGAGGAGGAAAGCCACCCAGGCCGCGGACGTCGTTCGGCGCCGCTTCGGCGACCGGGCGATCACCCGGGCTCGACTTCTCGGCCGCGAACTGCCTGCTCCTTTCGAGCGCGATCCCCGCTCGCCGCTGTCGCGCCGCGGGCTCGACACGGACCAGGACGACCCGGCCTCCTGAGCCACGCGGCGTCCCATGAAGCGCTCGGCCAGCGCGGGCACGGGCGTGCCATGAGAGGTGGCACGGCCGACCCGCATCGTTCGGTCAACGCTTGACATCGAACAGGCGTTCGGTCTAGAGTCCAAACCAACTCGAACATACGTTCTGTCGCCGACGTGCCCCGGGCGACGCCTGAACCCGGAAAGGAGGCGACGAGATGGCGATGATCCGACTAGATCCGGTCGAGGTCCGCGTCCGCACGGATTGGTTCGACGGTCGCCCGCGCGAGGTCCTTGTCGGAGGACGGCGACTTCCCGTCCTTGCGCTGGCGGCGGTCCGACACGAGGAATCCGCCTACCCGGCGGTGACCGGGCCGCGAACGCTCTTCGAGGTGCTCACGCCGGACGCCCGGTTGGCACTCTCGTTCGGGCACCGGACGCGTCGCTGGGTCCTGGAGGGCCGGGACTCCGACCGAGCCGCCTGATCGGCTGAGCCGCGCCGGGCGGGGTCGGTTCCACGCCGCACAGGGATTCCCTGTACCGCCCAGCGGCCTACAATCGCCGCATGGCGGATCCCAGCACGCAGGCCGGGTGGTTCCGGGACGACACACTCGCCGGGTTCGTCAGGCGGCTCTCGTCGGGGGAGCCCGTGCCCGGCGGAGGGAGTGCGTCGGCAGTGGCGGCGAGCCTGGGGGCGGCGCTCGTGGCGATGGTCGCAGCGCTGTCGAGGGGCCGTCCCAAGTACGCGACGCACGCGCTCACCATCGCCCGTGCCGAGGCCGAGGGTCGCCGGCTCGCGGATCGGTTCCTCGAGCTCGCGGACGAGGATGCGGCGGCGTACGGGCGTTTCTCCTCCGCCCTCAAGCTGCCGCGCGACACGGAAGCCGAGATCGCAGTGCGGGTGGGGGCCATCCGGGCGGCGGCCCGCGGGGCGGCACAGGTGCCAATGGCCTGCGTCGATGCGTGCCGGGATCTCGTCGCGGCCGCCGAGACCCTCGCCGGTCGGAGCAACGCGAACGCCGCGAGCGACCTGGTCGTGGCCGCGCATCTTGCCGTCGCCGCCGCGCACGGGGCCGCGGCCAACGTGCGGGTCAACCTGGCGTCGGTCGGGGACCCCCAACTCGCCGACGGGCTCTCGTTCCGCGTCGATGAGGCCCTGGCCGCCATCGAAGGGCTTGCGCGGACCGTCCGCAGCGGTGGTTGCGAGCGGACATGCCCGCGAGCCCCTGGCCGAATGAGCCCGCGGGGCGGTCCGCGACTCCTGGCCGGCGCGCCGATCGCCGCTGAGATCAGGGCGGGCGTCAAGGACGATGTCGCCGCGTTCAAGCGACGTAACGGCTTCGCGCCGACCCTGGCCGTCGTGCTGGTCGGCAGGGATGCGCCATCGGCGGTCTATCTCCATCAGATCCTGCGCAGCTGCCGCGCGGTGGGCATCTCGGGACGGCTCGTCGAAGTGCCCGGGCGCGTCTCGGGCGCCCACCTCCGACGGGTCATCGGCGAGTTGAACGGCGACCCCCTCGTGTCGGGGATCATCGTCCAGATGCCGCTGCCGCGGCATCTGGACCTGAGGGCGGTGATCGACACCCTGGATCCGGCCAAGGACGTCGATGGTATCCACCCCCTCAACGCCGGGTTGCTGACGCTTGGGTTCGAAGGCTTCCTGCCGGCCACCGCACAGGCCGCGGTGGAGATCCTCAAGCGCTCTGGTATCGACCTCCTCGGCCGGAATGCAGTCGTGGTCGGGCGTTCCAACGTGGTCGGGAAGCCCGCGGCCCTGCTCCTCCAGCGCGAGCACGCCACGGTCACCATGTGCCACTCGCGAACTCGCGATCTCCGTCGCCACCTCAAGAACGCCGATGTCGTGGTGGTGGCGGTCGGCAAGCCGGGCCTCGTCGACGGGGCGATGCTGGCGCGCGGTGCGGTCGTCGTCGACGTCGGGATCAATGTCGTGGACGGCAAGCTCCTCGGCGACGTCGACTTCGAGAGCGCCAAGACCGTGGTGAGCGCGATCACCCCGGTGCCGGGCGGGGTCGGCCCGGTCACCAACGCGATTCTGCTGACGCATGTGCTCCAAGCTGCCCTTCGCCAGGCGGCCGCCGGCCGCCCGGCTCGCGAGCCACCGGCGGCGCGAGTTGCCGGCCGCCGCTGACCTGATCCGAAACCGAAGAGGAGCCCCGATGAGCTTCCCGTCCGATCTCGAGATCGCGCGCTCCGTTACGCCTCGCCCGATCCTGGAGATCGGCCGGGACCTCGGCCTTCGCGACGAGGAGCTCGAGCTGTACGGCTGGACGAAGGCCAAAGTGACCCTGGAGGGAATCCGCCGGCTCGAGGCCGCGAATCCGCGGGGAAAGTACGTGGTCGTGACGGCGATCACGCCGACACCCCTCGGCGAAGGCAAGACGACGACCACGGTGGGCCTCGCCCAGGGGCTCAATCGGATCGGCCGACGCGCCGCCGTGACTATCCGCCAACCCTCGTTGGGTCCGGTCTTCGGGATCAAGGGTGGCGCGGCGGGCGGCGGCTACAGCCAGATCATCCCCATGGAGGACTTCAACCTCCATCTGACCGGCGACGTCCACGCGATCGGGGCCGCCCACAATCTCGCGGCGGCGTTCCTGGACAACAGCCTTCATCACCGGAACCCGCTGCGGATCGACCCGCACGCCATCCTCTGGCCCCGCGTGGTCGACATCAGCGACCGCGCTCTGCGCCACGTCGTGATCGGCCTTGGCGGTCGGGAGGACGGCCTCCCGCGCGAGACCGAGTGGGTGATCACGGTCGCCTCTGAGGTGATGGCGGTCCTGGCGCTCGCCTCCGACCTCGCCGATCTGCGCGCCCGCCTGGGGCGAATCGCTGCTCGCTCGGAACGTGGATGGCGCACCGGTCACGACTGAAGACCTCAGAGTCGCCGGCGCGATGACCGTCCTCCTGCGCGACGCGATCAAGCCGAACCTCCTCCAGACCCTGGAGGGCGGACCGGCGTTCGTCCATGGCGGCCCCTTCGGCAACATCGCGCATGGCAACAGCAGCATCCTGGCCGATCGGCTGGCCCTTGCCACCAATGAGATCGTCTGCACCGAGGCCGGCTTCGGGGCTGAACTGGGCGCCGAGAAGTTCTTCAACGTCAAGTGCCGGGTCTCGGGGCTGCGTCCCGATGCGGCGGTCGTGGTGGCGACCGTGCGCGCGCTCGAAGATGCACGGCGGCGTCGGGCGGATCGTGGCCGGCAAGCCGCTCGACCCGTCGCTGACCACGGAGGACGTGGAGGCGGTCCGGCGCGGCGCCGCCAACCTGGCCAAGCAGGTCGAGAACGTGCGCCTCTTCGGAGTCCCGACCGTGGTGGCGATCAACGCCTTCCCGACCGATACCGAGCCGGAGTACCAGGCGATCCGGGAGGTGGCGCTCGCCGCCGGCGCCAGCGACGCGGTCGTGACTCGCCACTTCATCGAGGGCGGCGCCGGCGCGCTGGACCTCGCCCGCGCGGTCTGGGCTGCCGCTGAGACCGGGGCACCACAGTTCCAGCTCCTCTACCCGGATGACGCGTCACTGCGGGAGAAGATCGAGACGATCGCCGTCAAGGTGTACGGGGCAGACGGCGTCGAGTTCTTGAGTCCGGCGGAGAAGGCCCTTGCGCTCTACGAGGACCTCGGATACGGCCACCTGCCGATCTGCATGGCGAAGACGCAGTACTCGCTCAGCGCGGACGCGGCGCTCAAGGGCCGGCCGTCTGGCTTCACCCTGCCCATCCGCGACATCGGGCTGTCCGCGGGGGCCGGCTTCATCACCCCACTGTGCGGTGACATGCGGACGATGCCGGGGTTGCCATCCGTCCCGGGTGGCGAGCGAATTGACATCGACGGCGACGGAGAGGTCGTGGGGCTCTTCTAGCGCTGGTCGAGGGGCTCCACGAGCAGCCGCCACGGGGCGAGGAGGGTCTCGACCGCGGCGTCCGGGGCGATCCCTCGCGCGGCAAGCCCGTCGATCGCGTCCAGGAGGACGGGCAGAGCCGCCATCCGCAGATCGAGGCGGTCCAGCCCGGCGCTCATGGCGAAGACGCCGGCACCACTGTCAGTGATTCGGATGGCCCAGTGCTCGAGCTCGCGTCGAGCCGCGTGGAGGCTCTCGCTGAATCCGGCCTGCGCGGCCGCCGTCTCGATCGCCGAACGAGCACGGTCGATGGCACCTGCGGCGTCGGCCTCGTCGTCGCGATAGGTGGCGAGCGCGATCAGTTCCTCATTGGAGAGGCGCATGACCCTGGCCAGGAAGCCGCCAACCGCAGTGTCGTTCGGGCCGAAGCCGGGGCGACCGGCGCGGGACACGCTCATACCTCCGGCGTCGATGCGCTCGGCGTCCGCCCAATCCGGCCCGGCAAGCGGATCTCAGACGTTGACGAGGCCGCTCGTGAGGGCGAACGCGGCGGCGATCACCAGGCCCGCCGCCATCCCGAGCGCGCCCGCGCCATGGGCCGGCCAATCGATCGGGCCCAGCCGACCGCCGTGGTCATGAGCTGCCGCGTCATGGGCATCGGCGTGGTGGTCGTCGGGGATTGCCGATGCCTCGTTGGAGAGCGGTTCGGCGGCGGTGACGGGTCGCTGGCCGTGGGCGTCGTGGTCACTCATCCGGGTCGCGGTACCTCCGGATGCATTCTCGCACGCCCGGCGCTCGATGCCGGCGGGGCCGGTGTCGTCGCTCAGTCACCGCGTCCGGCGCCCCGTAGACTCGCAGCGTGGCGGCCGTCGTCGCGACGGCCATCCCGGTGGACCGGGCGTGTCGCCCCTGCGGCCGCAGGGACCAGAGGACGACGTGGAGAGCGGACCGTTCTCGCGAGAGCAGGCCACCGAGTACCTCCGCGTGCTCGGCGTGCCCCGAGCGTCTCCGAGCCTGCCGGCGCTCCGCGCCCTCGTCACGGCTCACGTCACGAGTGTTCCGTTCGAGAACGTCTCGAAGCTCCTGTACCGGCGTCGGCTGGGCTTGCGCGAAGTCCCCTCGCTCGACCGCTACCTCGAGGGCATCGAGCGCTGGCACTTCGGTGGAACCTGCTACGCGAACAACTTCCACCTCTGGCGGCTCCTCCAGGGCCTGGGCTATCGGGCAACGCTGTGTGGAGCCGCAATGCGGTCAGGGGTGGACGTCCACGCTGTGATCACCGTGGCGATCGGCGGGCGCGAGTTGCTCGTCGATGCCGGCTACGCCGCGCCGTTCCTCGAGCCTTTGCCCCTCGACCGGGGTCGAGACGTCGTCGTGGCGCGCGGCCGGGACCGCTATGTCCTCGAGCCGCGGGACGCCCAGGGTCGGTCAAGCCTGGTGTTCTATCGCGACGGCGCGCGCCTCCACGGCTACACGCTCAGCCCGACGCCCCGAACCGAGGAGCACTTCCGCTCCGTCGTGGCCGATTTGTTCCGTGCTGAGGCCACGTTCATGAATGCGGTCATGGTGGTGCGCTTCAAAGGCGCGACCTCCGCCGCGCTCCACAACTTCTCGCTCGTTCGCTCCGCTGGGAGTCGATCGTCGGTGGAGCACTTGCCCAACCGCCACGCGGTCGTCGAGGCGATCGAGCGGGAATTCGGAATCCCGGCCGAGCTCGCTTCCGAGGCCCTCGCGGGCGTGGAGCTGCGGGCCGATCCGTATGGGTAACCGCGAGGGCTGGCCTGCTAGCCCTCGCCGTTGCCACCTGGGCGCAGCCGGCGTGGCCGGGGCATCCCCAGGCGCCACCACACGAAGAGAACGACCAGGACGATGACCCCGACGACCATCAGCAGGTCGAACGGGGCCAATGCGTGACGGATGTCCTCCCAGCGGGCGCCGAGCTGCACGCCAGCCCAGACGAGCACGGTGGACCAGATGAACGCGCCGGCGGTGGAGTACGCGACGAACTTGGTGAGATTTATCCGGGCCACGCCTGCCGGGAAGCTGATGAACGTTCGGACGACGGGGAGCAGGCGACTGAAGAAGGCGGTGGCCGACCCGTACTTGTCGAAGAACCGCTCGGCCAGCTCGATGTCGTGATGGCGGATGAGCAGATAGCGCCCGTAGCGCTCGAGGAAGGGCCGGCCGCCCCAGGCACCGATGGCGTAGGCGATCAGGGACCCGAGCGTATTCCCGATCGTGCCTACGACAACGACCAACCAGAACCCCCATGGGCTGCGCGTCAGTGGCTCGAGCTTCGAGGGATCGGAGACGAGGAACCCCGCGAACGGCAGGATGAGTTCGGAGGGCAGCGGGATCATCGCGGACTCGATCGTCATGGCGATGAGCACGCCCAGGTAGCCCACGGCCCCGTACAGGCTCTCCAGGAATGGAATGACGATCTGGTCAATGAAGGCGAGCATGTCCGGGAGGACGACCTCGTGCATGGCGGGCGCATGGCGGCCGGCCGGGGCGTCAGTGCGGCAGGGCGACTCGGGCAAGGTCCCCGCGTCCCGTCGTCCGCTTCAGGAGCCCGACACGGCCCGGAGCATAGCGGACTATCCTGCGGACCGTGACCTCGCCGATCGTCCTCACGGGTGCCGACCTCACCATCGCCGAGGTCGAGGCGGTCGCCCGCCATGGCGCCACCGCGCGCCTCGACGAGGGTGCGCGGGCGCGAATGCAAGAAGCGCGCGACGTCATCGAGCGGCTCGTCGCTGCGGGCGAGGTCGTCTACGGTGTGACGACGGGATTCGGCGACCTGGCGACGAGCCGGGTGGACCCGGCCGACGGTCGCCGTCTCCAAGAGAACCTCCTCGTCAGCCACGCCGCGGGTGTTGGGCCTCCGTTCAGCACCGACGTCGTGCGGGCCATGCTGCTCCTGCGAGCCAACACGCTCGCCCTCGGCCATTCGGGCTGCCGGCCGCTCCTCGTCGACCGGTTGCTGGCCCTGCTGGCAGCCGGCGTCCATCCCGTCGTGCCCGAGCAGGGCAGTGTTGGGGCATCGGGGGACCTCGCCCCACTCGCCCACCTCGCCCTGCCCCTCATCGGTCGCGGCGAGGTCGAGTTCGAGGGGCGCGTGGTGCCCGCGCTACTCGCCCTGCGCGAGGCGGGCCTGGAGCCGCTCGTGCTCGAGGCCAAGGAAGGGCTGGCGCTGCTCAACGGGACGCAGCTGATGAGCGCCATCGGGGCGCTGCTGCTCGCCGATGCCGAGCGGCTCGGCCGGACCGCCAGCGTCATCGCCGCGATGAGCGTCGAGGCGCTGCTGGGAACCGATGTCGCCTACTCCGCCGCCTACCAGCTGGCCCGGCCCCACCCTGGGCAGGTCGCGGTCGCGGCCGAGCTCCGCTGGTTGCTGCGCGACTCGTCGCTGCTGGCCAGCCACCACGCCGCGACGCACAAGGTCCAGGACCCCTACTCGCTCCGCTGTGTGCCGCAGGTGCATGGCGCCGTCCGCGATGCTCTGGCCCATCTGGGGCGGGTCCTCGACGTCGAGCTCAACAGCGCTACGGACAACCCGCTCGTCTTTCCCCAGGGCGGCCTGACCGGCGGCGAGGCGGCCGCGACCGGCGGCGGGCTGGTCATCAGCGGTGGCAACTTCCACGGTGAGCCGATCGCGCTAGCGCTCGATTTCGCCAAGCTCGCGCTGGCCGAGCTCGGGTCCATCAGCGAGCGCCGGACGGCGCTCCTGCTCGACCACCGGCTCTCTGGCGGCCTGCCGCCCTTCCTGACCGAACGAAGCGGCCTCCACTCAGGATTGATGCTCGTGCAGTACACGGCCGCCGCCCTGGCATCGGAGAACAAGGTCCTCGCCCATCCGGCCTCGGCCGACTCGATCCCGACCAGCGCGAACCAGGAGGATCACGTGTCGATGGGGGCGATCGCCGCCCGGCATGCCCGCCAGGTCCTGCGCCAACGTGGAGCGGATCCTGGCCATCGAGCTGCTCTGCGCGGCGCAGGGGCTCGACCTGCGAACCGCCATGGCCCGGCAGTCCGGCAGTGGCGCAGGCGAGCTCCGGCCGGGCGAGGGGGTCGCCGAGGCCCACGCCCGGATCCGGCAGTCGATCACCCATCTCGACGATGACCGGGAGCTCGGCCCGGACATCGCCGCCGCGACGGAGCTCGTGCGAACTGGAGCGCTGGCCGACCTCGCGACGCGGTGAGGGCTGCGCCGGCCGCGAGTCTGCCATCGTGCAGCACTGCGGCGTACTGCCCGGGGCAGTAACGGGCGGCATTTGAGTGGCGCTTCCGTCTCCGCGCGATGCCAGAGCTCGGCTATCCGCTCTCCGGTCGGCCCGACCGCGGCGGAGCTGAGCAGGCGGCCGCACAGGCCGATGGGCTCGAAACGGTCACGAGCTCGGCCGGGATCCTGGCTGTCAGCGGATGCCCGTCCGTCTAATGCCCCGGGCAGTATCGAGGCAGACCCGATCGAGGCAGACCCATGCAGTGCGCTGGAGACGCTCAGCTCGTTGGCTCGCCTCGATCGATCGCGCGGGTCGGCCGGACGAAGCCCAGGACCAGCAAGGCAGCCGCCGCGGCGCAGGCGGCACCGAACCAGAACGGCGCCGCGGGCGCGACGCGGTCCCAGAGAATGCCCGCCATGATCGAGGCCGGCAGTAGGACGAGGCCGACGACCGCGTTGAGGATCCCGTAGGCCGTAGCGCGCAATTCGCCCGGGGCGAGGTCCGCGACGAGCGCTCTCCCTACCGCCTCGTTCACTCCGTAGTACGAGCCGTAGAGGATCCACAGGAAGGGCACCAACGACGTCGAGTCGACCGCCGCGAAGCCGAGGTACGAGGCGGCGTAGATGCCCCAGGCCAGCCCGATCAAGCCTCGACGGCCGACCCGATCGGAGATGGCGCCGACCGGCCACGAGATCAAAGCGTTCGCGATGTTGAAGGCGATGACCATGACCAGGATGTCGCGAACGGGGACGCCCAGCTGCTGCGAGCGGAGCGACAGGAACGCGTCGCTCGAGTTGCCCAGGGTGAACAGTCCCGAGGCGATCACGAACAGCCAATAGGCACGCGGCAGCGAGCGGAGCGCGGCCCGGGCGCGCGTCAGGCTGAGACGCTCCCGAGTCGCCGGACCGGTCGGCTCGCCCGAAACGCTGGGCCCGCCCGGGTGGCGAGCGGATCGAATGTCGCGGACACCGAGCACGATCACGGCGAGCCCCAGCACGCCGGGGATGAGGGCCACCAGCACGAGCACCCGGAAGGTCCGTTCGTCGATGGCATTCGTCTGCCCCTGGAGGGCGGTCACGATCAGCGCGGCGACGGCCACGCCGATGACCGCACCGGTCGTGTCCAGCGCCCGGTGAAGGCCGAACGCGCGGCCGCGGGCATGGGCCGGAGTGGAGTCGGCGATGAGGGCGTCGCGCGGCGCGGTGCGGATTCCCTTGCCGACACGGTCGCTGACGCGAGCGGCAAGGACCACCGGCCAGCTGGCCGCCACGAGGTAGAGGGTCTTGCTCACCAGCGACGTCCCGTAGCCGAGGCCCACCAGCAGGCGCCGCCGATGGAAGGCGTCGGAGATGGCCCCGCTGACGATCCTCAGCAGCGCCGCGGTGCTCTCTGCGGCCCCCTCGATCACCCCGATGACCGAGGGTGAGGCGGCCAGGACGTTGGCTAGGAACAGCGGGATGACGTAGGCGAGCATCTCGCTCGACACGTCGGTGAGGAGGCTCACCAGGCCGAGCGCCACGACGTTACGGGTGATCCCGCGGGTCAGCGGACCGAGCCGGACCGACCCTCTGATGGGCCACCTGGGCCCGTCGGCGCTCATCGATCCCAGCCTATCGCGCCCCGGCCTGGTCCGTGCACGAGGCGCGCCGTAGACTCCGCGCAATGAGCGATATCCGAATCGTCGACGTCGCCGACGAGGACACGTTCGCCCTTCTCCCTCCGTGCGCAGATCCCGCCTTCGACCATCGGACTTGCGACTACTGGGAGGACGCCGAGCGCGGGTCGAAGGCGGCCCGGCCCGGCTGGCTCAGGCCGGCAGTACCGTCGGGCGACGGCCAGGCCAGGCGGCCGTCCACGCTGTCCGGCAACCCCTTCGCTCGGGATCCCGACGACGAGGCGGCGAACCCGTTCGCCGCCGGCGGTCGCGGCCGGCTCGTCTTCGATCCGTTTGAGGACGACGCTGGCGATCCCCTCGCCGACAACCCGTTCGCACCGAAGCGGCCGTCCACGCCCGCCCGGCCACAAGGCGGCCCCCGCAAGCTCGGCCTGCTCGGTCGGGGGCTCGCGGTCTTCGGGACCTACGGGCGCGTCCTGCTCGTCGACGACGTGCCCGTGGCCTACTGCCAGTTCGGGCCGCTCACCGCCTATCCGCGGGCCGCTCGAGTCCGCGAGCTGTACCCGCAGCTGCCCGCCACCCCACTCCCCGCGATCGTCACCTGCATCGCCACGACGGCCGAGGCCCGGCGGCAGGGACACGCGCTCCACCTCGTGGACGATGTCTGCCGCGAGCTCGGCCGTCGGGGATTCGCCGCGGTCGAGGCCTACCCTGAGGCCGGTACGTCAGCCGACGCAACCAGCGCGGCCAGCTCGCGCTTCTGGCTCCGCGCGGGGTTCCGCCTCGTCGTGGACGATGACCGCTATCCGGTCGTCCGGCGGGAGCTCGCGTAGATGGGGGCGGTCCCGGGGCCTGCCGCGACCTGGGCAGCTGCGCGGGGCCATTCATCCTAGGACGGAACGCCAGCTGCTGATCGGCTCGTGTCTCCCCGCTGCCCCGTTCGCGGCTGGAACGGACGCCGCCGATTGACGCGAACGGAGCCCGTCGGCACCGCCGATACTGAGCGCGCTGACCATCGACGCAGGAGGTGGGGGACGATGTCTCGGATCGATACGTACCGGGCCCAGCTGGCGGGCCTCGCGGATCCCGAGCCGTTCGCCCTCGCGGAGTCCGGCCTGCCCGGGCCCCGCGGCAACCTCGAGCTCATCGCCGCGCTCGCCGAGACCATCGACGAGCCGACGATGCGGCGATGGGCATCGCTCCCGCTCGAGCAGGCGCCGGGCGACCAGCCGCCGGTCGTCCTCGTCGTGGCCGGGGCGGTCGGGCTGGGGCGGTTGCTGGCCGACGGTCGGTCCGACGTCGTGCCGATCCTGTACGAGCTCGCGAGCGATTCGCGCTGGCGGGTGCGCGAGGGTGTCGCAATGGCCTTCCAGCGGGCCGGGGCGGCCACTCCGGGCGCGATCGTCGACCTGCTCGAGCCGTGGGTGCTCGACCCGGACCCGCTCGTTCAGCGGGCGGTGGTCGCAGCACTCGCCGAACCCGCCCTGCTGGGCGACGGCGCGGTGGCGGCCCGGGTCGTCGACGTGCTCGACCGGATCACCGAGTCGTCTGCGCAGCCGAACCGATCGACGGCCTTCCGAGCCGGTGCGCGTCCTGCGCCAGGCCCTGGGCTATGCCTGGAGCGTCGCGATCGTCTACGCCCCCGCGGCGAAACGGGTCGTCTTCGAGCGCTGGCTCGACGTCGACGATCCGGACGTCCGCTGGATCGTCAGCGAGAATCTCAAGAAGGCGCGCCTGACCAGGCTGGACGCCGCATGGGTGAACGCGTGTCGGACGAGGGTGGCCTCAGAGCTGCGGGCCACCTCCTCGAACGGCAGCATCAGCCCGCGGAGGCCATCGAGGACGAGCTGACCGGATCGGCCGAGTCCGATCGTCCGGGCCCCGAGGCTGCGGCAAGGACGCCGAGGGCGTCCACCGTCACCAGGGGGTTTGCGGTCCTGAGCCCTCCTGGCCCCCAGTCAGCCCAGGTGCCCCGGCTCTTGATCGCCTTCGCGGTCGTCGCGATGCGCTCCTCCAGCGGAAAGCCGCCGTCGGGGAGCTGCTTCGAGACGAGCAGGCGGAGCGCGTCCGCGCAGCGGGGGTCGCCGATGCGCCCAAGCTCGGCCATCACCTGGAGCGCGAAGAGGACGTCGTAGAACTGGATCGGGAAGTGGATCTGGTCCACCGGGCCACCCCAGTCGGGGCGGATCATCTCCCCGTCGCGCCGCCGCCACAGCAGGCGGTGCGATAGGAGCAGCTCGGCACCGCGGGTCGCGGCAGCTAGCGCGGGTCGGTAATCGAACGCGGTCCCATAGGCCCACAGTCCACGCAGCGGGATGGCGGTCTCCTGGACCGACGACGACCGAGCCTCGAGCCTCTTGTCGCAGTTCCAGCCTCCGTCCGGCCACTGCCACGCGACCAGCCGATCGACCAGCTCGCGCGTCCGCTCGTCGGCCAGCCCGAGCCGAACGGCATACCAGATGGCGTTCCCTTCCTGGGACGCGCACCGCCGGACCCGATCCTCCTGGCCTTCGTAGATCGCGGTGCCAGGTGGCCGAAGGTGGCGACCCGAGAAGAGCCAGGCGTAGACCTGCTCGAGGATCGGCCGGAGATCGCGGTCCCGGGGTGGGTAGTCGATCAGCGCCAGGCACGTCAGCGTCCAGTGCGGCCCCTGCCACTTGCGGTACGGGGCTGCGGCGATGGTTCCATCTGATTGGCGGTGCCCCAGGAGTGCGCGGGCGATGGGGGTGGAGGAGATCCGCGAGCGCAGCGCGGCGAGCTCTGGCAACGAGGCAGATTCCCCGAGCACGAGCGTCCGGGCCTTGTAGCGCCGGATCGCATCGTCGGCGCTGGCCAAGTCCACCAGATACGACCTCGCACGCGCGAGCGCTAGCCGGCCGGGCGCGGGCTCCAAGGTCGGTTGCGGCGGCATGACGGTGTCGTGCTGCATCGCGCGGCTGATGCTACGCGGTAGGACCGAACGAGGCGCGAGTTCGAAGCGATGCAGCGGGCCAGCTGATCCGGAGTCAGGTGCCCTCCGCCATCTCCTCGTCGTTCGCTCGCCGGGCCTGGCCCTGTCAGAACCTCACTGGAGGCAGAACTCGTTGCCTTCCGGATCGTTCAGGCGGACCCAGTACTCGCCGTCCTGGTCGATGGCGCCACGATGGTCGCTGGCGCCCAGGGCCCTGAGACGCGCGACCTCCGCGTCGACGCGCGCCCGCCGCTCATCGACGGGGACCCCGCTGCCGCCACCGACGGTGAGGTCGAGGTGCATCCGGTTCTTGGAGGTCTTGGGCTCCGGAACCCGCTGGAAGTAGATCCGGGGCCGCGCGCCCTCGGGATCTTCGATGGCGCTGGCCGAGTTCCAGTCCTCCTGGGGCACCCCTCTCGAACGCAGCCACTCCTGCCAGGTGGCGTGACCGGCCGGGGGCTCCGGGATCCGGTAACCCAACGCCGCCGCCCAGAAGTGAGCGAGCCGGTCCGGATCCGCGCAGTCGAATGTCACCTGAAAGCTCGTCACCATGCCCGCCTCCGATCCGAAGATTCCACCTGGTCAGTCTCCGAGCCTACGCCGGAAAGTGCACGCCACCTGTCAGGTTGTGCCTCGGCTGCACTTCCCGTACTGGAGGGACTACTCGGGTATGCTCGCGGGAGCGGCATGCGCACATCTGACGATGAGGAGACCCATGAGACGGACGCTCGGCCTCGGGGCGATCGCGGTCCTCACCGCGATGCTCGCCGCCTGCCAGCAGGGCCCGACCGGGACCCCGGGCCCGGAGAGCCATCGATCCGGGACGATCGAGGTGGCTGACGGTCGGCTCCTCGTGGCAGGCTCGGCCGCCGAGTCGGCGCTGCAGCCCTCGGGTGGCGGCTGCGGCGCCGGAGATACCCTGGTCGGGCTCGCTCCCGGGCGCCGCTTGGCCTGAGCCGGACGAGCACACGGTCCACGAGGGACACCGGGGGTCCGGCCTGACGAGTCGATTGCATCTCGACGCGGCGCTGGTGGGCATCCACGCTCGACGCACGGTCGTGGGCCTGGGCCTCCTCGTTGCCGCCGTCCTTGCCGGTTGCGGGGCACCCGCGGTGGCGACCGCGCCCGGAGGGTCGATGGCCGCCGCGGCCTCGACCTCGGAGACCCTCCGCGCTGGCTCGGCCGAACCTTCACCGACCGCCGCCAGATCGTGCCCACCATTCGAGGCAGCTCCGGCGGCGACAGCTGCGGCCGAGTCGGGCGCCCCCGCTGGACGGACACCGTCTCGCGCTACCGTCGCGCTCGACCCTTCCCTCCTGACCGTGCTTCCGGCTGACGTCGGCGGGAATTGCCTGCGGCGTTCAACGGCCATCGAGCTTGCCGCGACCGCGGACCCCTCCCTGGCCGCCTCGGCGGCAGGCTTCGCCGCCGCCGAGGCGGGCGAGCTGTCCACGAGCGGCGGGTTTGTCGCGGTCTCCCTGGTCGAGCTCCGGGCGTCTGTCGACGTGGAGTCCTTCTTCGCGCGGTGGCGGGTCGACTATGACCGGGCCGCTTGTGCGGCGGTCGGAGGCGTCGGTTCGACCGGCGTCCGCCAGGTCGCCGGCCGGAGTGTCGACGTCGCGAGCTGCCTTGGGGGTGCCCGGACGTTCCACTTCCGGGTGCGGCAGGGCCGCCTCGTCGTCTCGATCCTGTCGCTCGGTTCCGATGCGCTCGCCGAGGCCGTGATCGGAGGGCTTCGCGGTCCCTGACGGCCGCTTGGGGCGGACCGGGATGGAGGCTCGGGGGCGTGACGACCGGCGTCGTCCGGCGCACACTCAGGGGGTCTCGCCGGTCGTCCGGCAGGTGCCGTCGCGAGGACCCCACCAATGACGCTGCCCCCCGCTGTCACGTCAGCCTCTTCCGGCGCCGCGGCGCTTCGTGGCGCTCGGCCGGTTCGCGCGCCGCGCGGCACCGCGCTCTCCTGCCGCGGCTGGCCCCAGGAGGCGGCCCTGCGGATGCTCATGAACAACCTCGATCCCGAGGTCGCCGAGAATCCCGACGACCTGGTCGTCTACGGCGGGACCGGCCGGGCGGCCCGCAGCTGGGCGGCCTTCGACGCGATCGTCCGCGAGCTCCGCCGGCTCGGCGACGACGAGACGCTCCTCGTCCAGTCGGGCAAGCCGGTCGGCGTCTTCCGCACCCACCCGTGGGCGCCGCGGGTCCTCATCGCCAACTCGAACCTCGTCGGCAAGTGGGCCACCTGGGAGCACTTCCGCGAGCTCGAGCGCGAGGGCCTGACGATGTACGGCCAGATGACCGCCGGGTCCTGGATCTACATCGGGACCCAGGGGATCCTCCAGGGCACGTACGAGACGTTCGCCGAGCTGGCGCGCCAGCACTTCGGCGGCACGCTCCGGGGCCGGGTCGTGCTGACCGCCGGCCTCGGCGGCATGGGCGGCGCGCAGCCGCTGGCGGTGACGATGAACGAGGGCGTCGCGCTCTGCGTCGAGGTCGACGAGGCCCGGGCGCGCCGCGCCGCCGCGAGATCGGCTACGTCGACCGGCTGACCGACTCGCTGGACGAGGCGCTCGGCGTGGGCGCGGTGCGGCCGCTGCGGAGGGCGCGCCACTCTCGATCGCGCTCGTCGGCAACGCCGCCGAGATCGAGCCCGAGCTGGTCCGCCGCGGCGAGCGCTTCGACGTCGTGACCGACCAGACGTGCGCCCACGACGCGCTGAACGGCTACGTCCCGGCGGGGCTGACGCTGGACGAGGCCGCGCGAGCTGCGGCGGAGCGACCCGGACGACTACGTCCGCCGCTCGATGGCGCTCGATGGCCGACCACGTCCGGGCGATGCTCGCCTTCCAGGCGGCCGGCGCGGTCACCTTCGACTACGGCAACAACATCCGGGCCCAGGCGCAGGCCGCCGGCGTGGCGAACGCCTTCGACTTCCCGGGCTTCGTGCCGGCCTTCATCCGGCCGCTCTTCTGCGAGGGCAAGGGGCCGTTCCGCTGGGCCGCGCTCTCCGGCGATCCCGGCGGACATCCGGCGCACCGACCGAGCGATCCTCGAGCTCTTCCCGGAGGACGCCGCCGCTGCGGCGCTGGATCGAGATGGCCGAGGCGAAGGTCCCCTTCCAGGGGCTGCCCGGCGCGGATCTGCTGGCTCGGCTACGGCGAGCGGGCGCAAGGCCGGGCTGGCGTTCAACGAGCTGGTCGCGACGGGCGAGGTCGAGCGCGCCGATCGTCATCGGGCGCGACCACCTCGACTGCGGGCTCCGTCGCCTCACCCAACCGCGAGACCGAGGCGATGCGCGACGGCTCCGACGCGATCGCCGACTGGCCGCTCCTCAACGCCCTCGTCAACACCGCCGCGGGCGCGACCTGGGTGTCAGCATCCACCACGGCGGCGGGGTCGGGCATCGGCTACTCCCAGCACGCCGGGCATGGTCGTCGTCGCCGACGGCACCGACCTGGCCGCCCAGAAGCTGGAGCGCGTGCTCACGACCGACCCGGGCATGGGCGTCATCCGCCACGCCGACGCCGGCTACGAGCGGGCGATCGAGGTCGCCCGCGAGCGCGGCGTCCGCATCCCGATGCTCGACGGCTAGAGCCCGCGCGACATCGGCGGACGGTCCGGTGCCGCGGGGCGTCGAACCGCGAGGCCTGGCGACAGGTCGGCCGATCGCGATCGCGGTGATCGCATGGTCCGCGGCCATCGGCCGGAGACGTGCCGGTGGCCGGCCGCGCGGGACCACGCCAACGGCTGACCGACGCTCCGAGCTCAGGCCGCGCTCGAGGACGCGCACCGCGCCGGGCTCGGCGTTCCTCCGAGGACCTGCTCGACGGCGACTGCGCCCGCTCGAGCCGCACGGCCGCGACGGCCGAGCGTCACGCGCTGCGGGCCTCGGCGTCGAGCGGACGCTCGAGCGGCCGGACGATGCTGCCGCCGCCGCCGCGGCGGCCAGTGCGGCTCCGAGCCGTGCCGCGAACGTCCCGCGCCATCCTCCTCGACCGGCTTCGGCATCGTCGCGGAGGGTCGGACCGACGACAGCGACCGGGAGGAAGGCGAACCAGCCCCCGATCGCCCCGACCCAGATCGTCTCGCGGAGGCCGATGATCCCGCCCAGGAAGCCGCCGAGGATCGTTCCCCAGCGGGATCGTGCCCCAGACGATGAACCGCATCGTGGCGTTCATCCGGCCCTGCATGCGCTCGCGGTGTGATCGCCTGGCGGAAGCTGACCTGGTTGATGTTGTAGGCCATCGCCGCGAAGCCGAACAACAGGCCGGCGCCGATGAGGAACGGGATCGGGTTCTCGGTGGGCGCGACCGCGATCAGGAGGGTCCCCGGTCCCGCGAGCGCCATGGACAGGATGATCGTCCGCCCGACGCCGAGCCGGTTGGCCAGCGGACGGGCGGCAAAGGCCCCCACGATCGTCCCGATGTTGCCGACGGCGAAGACGAACCCGATCGCCGCTTCGCTCATGCCCAGGATCCGGACGACGTACAGGAGGTAGACCGCAAAGGCCATCGTCGTGAAGAGGTTCGACCAGCCGGTGGAGGCGGCGATCGAGCGCAGGTACCGGTGTCCGGTCACGTACCTGAGCCCACTCGCGATCTCGGACCTCATGGAGCCGCGCCGTCGGCCGTGCTCGTCGTGATGGCGGTCCGGCGTCGACTCTCGTTTGCGGATGGCGAAGACCGCCGCCGCCGACACCACGAAGCTGAGGGCGTCGCCGATGATCGCGATCGGTGCCGTGACGATGCCGATCAGGACGCCGGACATCCCCGGCCCCCCGATCTGGGCGGCCGAGCGGCTGATCTCCAGCTTCGAGTTCGCGTCGACGATCTGGTCGCGCTCGACGAGCGAGGGCACGTACGACTGGTAGGCGACGTCGAAGAAGACGGTGCACACGCCGTTGACGAAGCCGACGAGATAGAGCTGCCAGATCGACAGGACCCCGAGCTGGTAGGCGATGGGCACCGAAGCGAGGCTGAGCGCGCGGCCGAGGTCGCCTGCGATGAGGATCGGCCGGCGCCGGAGTCGATCCACCCAGGCTCCGGCCGGCAGCGCGAAGATGATGAACGGCAGGAACTCGATCGTCCCGAGCAGCCCGATCTCGAAGGGCGTGACGACCAGGATCTTGATCGCGACCAGGGGGATCGCGAGAAAGCTGATCTGGCTGCCGAACTGGCTGATCGTGTCGCCGGTCCAGAGCTTCAGGAAGTCGGGATGGCGCCAGAGGCTGCGGCCGGGGTTCGGAGACGACGTCACGAAGGCTCCACAGAGTCATTGGGCGGGGGTAGTCGGGGCGGCGGCGAACGGCTGCCAGTCTAGCGACGCGAGCGGGTCTGGATGAGCGAGCGGACCGCGCCGCCGGGCCCGGCACGCCCCCTTGTCGGCGTGTCACGATACCCGGCGGGGGTGGCGGCGCCGGAGCGGTGGGAGGACGCGGGAGCGTGACGAAGCTGGTCGAGTCGGTCCCGAACTTCAGTGAGGGCCGTCGCCCCGAGGTCGTGGGCCGCATCGCGGACGCGGTCAGCGCCACTCCGGGGGTCCAGCTGCTCGATCGAACCAGTGACGCCAGCCACAACCGGAGCGTCCTCACCCTGGCCGGACCCTCCGGCGCCGTGGGCGCCGCGCTCGAGGCCGCCGTCGGCGAAGCGATCGCCTCGATCGACATGGAGCGCCACACGGGCGAACACCCCCGGATCGGGGCCGTGGACGTGGTTCCTTTCGTGCCCCTCGAGGGGACGACCATGGATGAGGCAGTCGAGCTTGCGCGAGCCTTCGGATCGCGGATCGCGGATCGCTTCGACCTGCCGGTCTACCTGTACGCCAACGCGGCCACCCGGCCCGATCGGGTCAGGCTGGCCGACGTCCGAAAGGGCGAGTACGAGGGGCTCAAGACGGCGATCTCGGACCCCGGCCGGCGACCGGACTACGGGCCGGCCCGGCTGCACCCCACGGCCGGGGCGGTGGCCGTCGGCGCGCGACCCTTCCTGATCGCCTGGAACATCAATCTCGCCTCGGCCGACGTCGATCTCGCCAAGCGGATCGCCGTGGCGGTGCGCGAGTCGAGCGGCGGCCTGCCGAGGGTGCAGGCGCGGGGGTTTCGGCTCGACGACCCCGACTGCGCCCAGGTCTCGATGAACCTGCTGGACTTCACGGTGACGCCCCTGTGGCGGGTCTGGGATGACGTCGGGGCGCTTGCCGCAGCCGCCGGCGTCGAGATCGCAGAGTCGGAGCTGATCGGGCTGGCACCCCTGGCCGCCTTCCTCGATGTGGCCGCCCACGCCGGGGTGCCCGCACCCGCCCCGGTCGAGGAGCGTGTCGCCGCCGCCGGCCGATACCTGCGGCTGCGGGACGCCTCGCCCCTCCAGGTGCTCGAGCTCCGCCTCGCGGCCGCGGAGGGGGCGCCATGACCCTGCGCGTCATCCATGGCGGACGGGCGGACGAGCAGGGGACCGCGCCCGGCCTGCTGATCACGGGGGCCCGCGAGATCGTGACGATGGCCGGTGGGCTGCGGATGGGCGCGGACCAGGACGAGCCCGCGGCGATCGTGGCCGCGCATCCGGGCGACCCGGACGACCCAGAGGCCCCGGTCGTCGCCTGCTGGGAAGACCGCATCGTCGCCGTCGGGGCGGCTCGCGGAGTGCGCCGGGAGCTCGAGGCGCGCGGCCTGCCGGTCGGGCGGTTCGTACACCTCGACGCGGCCGGCGGCACGGTCACGCCGGGTCTCATCGATCCCCACACCCATCTCTTGTTCGCCGGCACGCGGGAGGGTGAGCTCCTCCTCCGCCAGCGTGGTGCGGGCTACCTGGAGATCCTGGCCGCCGGCGGCGGGATCCTCTCCACCGTCGCTGCGACGCGCTCGGCGTCGCTCGAGATCTCTCGTCGCTCACGGCCGCCGCTGGCTCGGCGAGATGGTCGCCCACGGGGTGACGACGATCGAGGCGAAGTCCGGCTACGGCCTCGACGCCGAGTCGGAGCTGCGCCTCCTGGACGGCATTGGGGAGCTCAGTCGCGAAGGCCCGATCGAGCTCGTGCCCACGTTCCTCGGCGCGCACGCGGTTCCGCCGGAGTTCCGCTCACAGCCGGACGGCACCGAGGCCTACGTTCGGAGCGTCATCGCCGATCAACTGCCGGCGGTTGCCGAGCAGGGGATCGCCCGGTTCTGCGACGTCTTCTGCGAGGACGGCGTCTTCACCGTCGACCAGAGTCGCCGGATCCTCGAGGCCGGCATGGCCCGCGGCCTGCAGCCCCGCCTCCACGCGGACGAGCTCGCCCCATCGGGCGGGGCGGAGCTGGCCGCGGAGCTCGGGGCCTGTTCGGCAGATCACCTCGCCGCGCCATCGGAGGCGGGGATCGCGGCCCTTGCGGCCGCGGCCACGCGGGGACGGCCGGTCGTGGCCACCCTCCTGCCGGCCACGACGTGGTTCCTGATGAGCGAGCACTATGCCCCGGCCCGTGCGCTCATCGGGCGGGGCATCCCGGTCGCCCTGGCCACCGACTTCAATCCAGGCACCTCGCCGGCACCGAACCTGGCGCTCGTCCTGACCATCGCCTGCCTGGAGCTGAAGCTGACGCCGTCCGAGGCGCTGGCGGCGGTCACGGTCAACGCGGCCCACGCGCTGGGACTCGGGGCGGAGATCGGCTCGCTCGAGGCGGGCAAGCTCGCCGACCTCGCCGTGTGGCGCGTTCCGAGTCACGTCCAGATCCCCTACTGGCCGGGCGCGGACCTGGTGCGGGCGGTGGTGAAGCAGGGCCACGTGGTGTTCGAACGGCCTTGATCCCGGCGCCACGCAGTGCAACGCCGGAGCCCGTTCCGCGTCTCTACTCGTGACGGTGCGCACGACCGTGGCCCTCACGGGGATCCGCCGAGCGAGGACGACCGACAGCCAATGGCCGGCACGAGCGTGATGGAGAGACCGGTGCGCGCCGTTGGCGCCCGGCCATCGGCGGCCGACGCGGCCACCCTCTTCGAGGAGCACGAGCCCACGATCCGCCGGTACGTGGCCTTCCGGGTCGCCGACCGCCGCGACGTGGACGACCTGGTCGGAGAGGTCTTCAGGCGGCTGGTGACGGGTCCCGCTCCGGTCGACGCGGGCGCACGCCGCGCCTGGCTCCTGCGGGTCGCTCACAACGTGGTCGTCGACCACTACCGCCGGCGCCGGCGGCTCGACCCGCTGGCTCTCGTGCTCGACCGGCCCGACGACGCGCCGGCCCCACTCGAGCGGATCGTCCTCGATGAGCAGCTGCGAGAGGTCGACCGCGCGTTGGCCGGTCTGCCCGGCCGCCAGCGCGCAGCGATCTACCTGCGGTTCCACGAGGGCCTCGAGTACGTGGAGATCGGCCGGATCCTCGGCGCCCCGGTTGTCACCGTTCGAACCCTGGTCCACCGCGGCCTGCGGCGGGTCGCCGCCGAGATGGGCGAGGAGGCCTCCCGATGAGCGACCCGCGTCGTGTTCCGGCCGACCTGCTGGACCTGGCCGAGGCGGTGGTCGCCGGACGGATCACCATGGCAGCGGCCGAAGCGACCGTCCGAGCCGACGACGGGCCTGAGGTGGACAGGCGCGTCGCCGAGCTTGGCGCCCTCTGCGGCGCTGCCCGCGCCGTCGGCCGGCACGCTGCCGCCTATCGGGGCGACCCGGCGCACGAGCCGGCTCGATCCCAGACGCCGGAGGCCGGCGGCGCGGTCTCGCCGCGCTCGGTCGGGCGACCCCGAGTTGGACGCGGCCGAGCAACCCGTCCTGTCCTCGGTCTGCTTTCGGCCGCGGCGGTCCTGACCGTCGCTCTCGTGGGTGGCCTGCTGGTCGCCGGCGTCCGCTCACCCGGCCCGGGCACGTCGCTCGCGCCGGAACCGACGGGCGTGAGCGCCGACCCGGCCATCCCCCCGATCGCCAGCCAGACGCTCGAGGGTGCCCCGGTCGCCACGTTCTGGTCGCTCAGCGCTCCGGACCGCCTGACGATCTGGACGTGGCGGGCCGGTGCGCCGCTCGAGCCCCTCGTGACGGTGGACACGTGGGAAGCGCCCTCCGGCAGCGACTTCGGCGACCTCGGCTCGGTCGAGCGCGCGGTCCTCGTCGCCCCCGATGGTCGCCACATCGCCGTCGTCGAATCGATGGGGAGCGGCGTGCTCCGCCAGCGCCTCCGGGTGTTCGCCCACGACGGATCGCTGGCCTGGCAGATGCCGGAGGCCGCGACCACGACGTGGGCATTCCTGGTGGCACCATTCGGCCTCGCCTGGTCGTCCGACGGCCGCTCGCTCGCGATCGGGACGTCGCCCTGGTGGGTCGTCCACTTCGACGCGGACGGGAAGGCGACCGCAACGACGCTCGATGCCACGACCTACGGCGAGACCGGCTACGGCCTGATCGGCTTCTCGGCGGACGCGAGCCGCCTGTACGGGTACGAGACGCTCGGCGAGGCCGAGTTCTGGCAGAAGCCGGTCGCCGTCGAGGTCGCGAGCGGTCGTCTCGAGGAGATCGACGGGTTCGTCGTCGGCGCGGCCCTCGGGCTCGCCTCCTCCAACGCGACGTTCCCCCTCTGGCGGATCAACGCGACCACGGGCGCAGCGCTGATCCAGGCCCTGACCGCCAAGGGCGACCAGGGCTGGTCGGTTGATCTTCGGGGGGAGCGCACCTCACTCGATCTCCCAGTCACGGAAGGGTCCTGGAACGTCGGCTGGGGCGTTAGCGGAAACGTGATCGCGGTTTCCATGCCAGCCGATCCGAGGCAACCTGCCGATGGAGTGTCCCCAGCGGAGGTCCTGGTCGTCCATCTCGGCCAGGCGGATGCGGCCGCCCCCGTCTTCGTCTTCCCGAGCGGCGACTACGCGGCAACCCTGGAGGACGTGGCCGCCGGCTACGTGCTCCTGCGACTGGCGGCCCCACCGATTTGGGACAGTGGAACGTCGCGGAGCTTCGACGAGGCGGTCCTGGTGCGGACCTCGGACGGGGCCACCTGCGTCGTGGCGGCACCGGACGCCGTCGAGGCCGGCGACTTCGCGGAGGGGTTCGCGGGCTGGGTAGCGGCTCCGTGAGGCGGCAGTCGCGCGGGCTTTGAGCCCTCGCTAGCCGTTCCTGCCTCGGGATTCGAGGAGGACCGTGGCGGTCTCACCGGGTAGAGAGGAGGGCGTGATCGAGAGCCGCGGCTGAGGGGTGGATGGTGCCCCGAGCCCCATCTCGTGGAAGAAACGGCCGAGCGCCTCTTCGCAGACACCGTCTTCGCAGACCGGCATGGGGACGACGAGCTTGGGATCGAGCTGAGCCATCAGCTCCGCGGCCTTCGTTGCCGAGAGCGCGCCCCCGACGGGGATGCAGGCAACGTCGACCGGCCCGATCTCGCCGAGCTTCTCCTCGGACAGCAGGTGTCCGATGTCACCCAGATGGACGGTGTGGATCCCGTCGAGCTCGACCACGAAGACCACGTTGCGGCCGCGCTCAGACCCCTTCTGATCATCACGAGCGGTCCGCACGCCGCTGATGAGGACGTGCTTGATCTCGTACTCGCCCGGGCCGTCGAGACAGAAGGCATGCTCCAGGCTGGCCGGAATCACCGTCAGCCCATCTCGAGAGCGGGTGCCCTTGGCCTTGGGGAGTGGCGCATCGTCGGGGTGGCTGAAGGTCACGATGTCACCCGAGATCCCCCGTCCGGTCGGCCCGACGACGGATGAATAGGGGTCGGCTCACCACGACGGCGTCCCGACCCTTGAGTCGCATGCAGCTGCGGCCGAACCAGGTGATCTCCATGACCCGCGATTCTGACACAGCGCCCCCCCTGCCGCCGACCTCGGCCGACGGCCGCCGACGGGCCGCGGGCGATGAGCCCGCGAGCGCACGAAGAAACCGGAGGCGCCTGCCCATTCGGCGCCTCCGGTCGGAGGGAGGGAGGATGGAACCTGTGGGAGGTCTTGGTTGGGGAGGGGTGAGGTGCTTCGATCTCCCGCGTCAGTTCCAAGACGAACGGTACCGGGCATGCGTGAAGCGACAAGCCGCCAAAGGATTAAGAAAGTGACACGTTCGGCCTTTGCACGGGTCGGACCGGCCGCGGCCCCCGCCGAGCGCCGTTCGGGCGGATCGGTGCCACAATCGCCGACATGCGTTCGGCCTCTTCCGTGAACCTCGGTCAGCGACTCGGTCGTCCCCCGCGGCGTCTTGCTGCGGCGGTCGTTCTCGCCCTGGTCTTGGTGGCGGCCTGTGGGTCGGAGTCCAGCTCGCCGGCTCCGACGGTCGAGCCGACCGGGGCGATCGTCCCGCCGGCGTCCTCCATGCCGACCCCTAGTCCGAGCGGATCGCCCAGCCCGAGCGTTACGGCGGTGCCGTCCTCGGCCTACCTCGAGATCGAGCGCGAGGTCGAGCAGATCCGCCAGCTCTCGCCGGCCCGCCGCCAGGACCCCACGCTCATCGACGAGACGCGACTCAAGCAGAACATCGAGGCCTCGTTCCGCAGGGACAACCCGGCCGCCCAGATTGCGGCCTCGGAGCGGCTGCTCAAGGGGCTGGGGCTGGTGCCGGCGGACTCCTCACTCGAGCAGCTCTACGTGGAGATGTTCGGCAGCCAGGTCGCGGGCTACTACGACCCGGACACCCGCCGGCTCTACGTCGTGTCGCGCGGCGGCGGGCTCGGTCCCCTCGAGGAGATCGTCTACGCGCACGAGTACACCCACTCGCTCCAGGATCAGCACTTCGGCCTCGAGGGCCTGGGTGTCGACGCGATCGGCCAGGGCGACCGGTCGCTGGCACGACTGTCGCTCGTCGAGGGTGATGCGACCCTCGTGATGACCTACTGGGCTCAGCAGGCGCTGACGCCGGCCCAGCTCCTCGAGCTCGCCGGCCAGTCGGCGGATCCGGAGTCGATGAAGCTCCTCGAGTCCCTCCCCAAGATCCTCTCGGAGACCCTCCTCTTCCCCTACACCCAGGGCCTCCAGTTCGTCCTCGGTCTGCAGTCGTCGGGTGGCTGGAGCGCCGTGGACGCCGCCTTTGGCAATCCGCCCGACTCCACCGAGCAGGTTTTGCACCCGGAGAAGTACGCGGGCCACGAGCCGCCGATCGCGGTCGCGCTTCCCTCCGACGTGGCCGCCCGACTCGGGACGGGCTGGTCGGTCGGCACCGAGGACACCCTCGGCGAGCTCCAGCTGCGGGTCTGGCTCGGCGAGGCCGTCACGGTGGCCGCCGCGACGACCGCGGCCGCGGGCTGGGGCGGCGACCGAGTCGCCCTCTACGAGGGACCCGACGGCGCCTGGGCCATCGCCCTGCGCACGGCCTGGGACAGCGAAGCCGACCTGGAGCAGTTCCGGGCCCAGGCCGAGCGCGTCGTGGCCCAGCTCGGCACGGCTCGGGTGGCCGCCTCGGGATCCGGGCTGGACGTGCTGGTCGCGAGCGATGCGGCCGTCCTCGGGAGGCTTGCGGCCGCGCTCGGCCACTGAACCGGGCGGCTCGGCGGGGATCGGGTCCCCGTCCTACATCGACTCGGGAGCCGAGATCCCCAGCAGCCCCAGCGCGTTTGCCAGGGCGAGCCGAACGACCTCCACCAGGGCGAGCCGCCCCGCCGACCTCGTCGGGTCTGCCGGGTCGACCACTCGCCGGTCGCGGTAGTAGGCATGGAAAGAGGTCGCCAGCTCGGTCGCGTAGGCGGTCACGCCCTGGGTCTCGTGCGCCGCCGCGGCGTCCTCCACGATCTCGGGGAGCCCGAGGGCGAGCTTGGCCAGCCCCAGGGCGGTCTCGTCGCCGCCAAGGCTTCCCTCCAACGACGCCGCGGCGGTGAGCCCCGCCGCGGCGGCCTTGCGCAAGATGGACGCGATCCGCGCATGGGCGTACTGGACGTAGTAGACCGGGTTCTCGTTCGACTGGCGCTTGGCGAGCTCGATGTCGAAGTCGATCCCGCTGGTGTGGCCGCGCGCCCCGAAGAACCAGCGCGCCGCATCCACGCCGACCTCGCCGAGCAGCTCGTCGAGGGTGATGAAGTCGCCGGCGCGCTTGGCCATCGAAACGGCCTCGCCACCCCGCACGAAGCGGACCCAGGCGATGAGGAGCATCTCCACGGCGTCGCGCTCATAGCCCATCGCCTGGGCGGCGTTGCGCAGGCGAGCCACGGTGCCGTGGTGGTCGGCGCCCCAGACGTAGATGAGATGGTCGAAGCCGCGGCTGAACTTCTCGATGACGTAGCCGATGTCCGAGCCGAAGTAGGTGAACTCGCCGCTGGAGCGGCGGACGACGCGGTCCTTGTCGTCGCCGAACTCCGTCGAGCGGAACCACAGGGCCCCGTCCTGCTCGTACAGGTGGCCTGAGGCCCGGAGGCGCTCGACCGCCCGCTCGACCCAGCCCTCGGAGTAGAGGGAGCCTTCGCTCCGCCAGACGTCGAAGCGGACGCCGAGGCGGGCGAGGCTCGCCTCGATGCCCGACCGGACTTGCTCGGAGGCCCAGACCCCGACGATCCAGTCACGCGTCGGCGCCGGTGCTGGTGGCAGTCGCCCAGACGTCGTCGGGCAGCTCGCGAGCCAGGTCTGGCACGTAGTCGCCGTGGTAGCCATCGGCGGGGACCACCTCGCCCGCCCGGATCGCGGCGACGGAGGCGCCGAGATTGCGGACCTGGGAGCCGAAATCGTTGAAGTAGTACTCCCGAGTGACCTCGTGCCCGGCAGCTTCGAGGACGCGGCAGAGGAGATCGCCCACGAAGGCGCCACGGGCGTTGCCGATGTGGAGTGGTCCAGTCGGGTTGGCCGAGACGAACTCGACGTTGACCCGCAGCGGCCGCGACGTGACCACCCGACCGAAGGCCGGCCCGGCGGCTCGCGCCCGGTCGAGGGCTCGCTCGAGGAAGGCCGGTGCGAGGTGGATGTTGAGGAAGCCGGGCGCGGCAACCTCGACCGAGCCGACGGGCGAGCCCAGCCCGAGCGAGTCGCCCGCGTCGGGTGCGGCGACCGACGCCGCCCCGGGTTCGCGTGGCCCCGATATCTCGCGGGCGAGTTGCTCCGCCAGGATTCGGGCGATCTCGAGCGGAGCTCGACGGGCAGGCCGGGCGAGCTTGAGGGCCAGGTTACAGGCCAGATCGCCGTGCTCCGCCTTGGCGGGGCGATCGACCTCGACTGTCGGTGTCTCGCCGCCATCCGGAACGTGCGGCAGGTCGCCCTCGGCGATCGCCCGGCGCCACGCACGCTCGACCGCCGCGCGGACGAGGGCTCGGACGGGCGGGACATGCTCGGCGGACGAGCTCACTTCGCTCCCTTCGATGGCCGATTGCCGGGGTGGGCCGTGCGGGGTGCATGGTAGCGGGCGGATCGGGGCGATGGGGCCGCGCGCCCGCGGTCGCCTCGTCAGTCGATCGGGATTCGGTCCCCCGGAGAGACGAACGCGACCGGGCCCGCGTACCCAGCCCGGACCGCGGCCTCGGTGTCCGTCACCTGGTAGGCGGGCAGCAGGTGCGTCAGCAGCACCCGCCCCGGGCGGGTTCGGCGGGCGAGGCCCACGACTGCCGGGACGTCCAGGTGACGGACCCCAGCGGGGACTGGCCCGGGCCCGAAGGAGATTTCGGTCAGCAGCACGTCGTCCGGGCGGATCAGCGGAGCCAGGTCCTCGGCGTCGCCGCAGTCGCCGGAGTAGACCACGCCTGGGCCTCCTTCGCCGGCGACGCTCACCCGGAACGCGTAGCTCTCGTCCGTGTGGGCCACGCAGCGCGCTTCGAGGTCGAAGGGGCCGATCCGGAGCGTTCCCTCGCCGAGAGCCTCGACATCGAGGCTCTCGGCCGAGAAACCCGGCTCGGCATGGAGGGCATCGATCCGCTCGGCGAGGTGGCGCGGGCCCAGGACGCGAACCCGTCGTGGAGGAGAGAAGTCGTAGCGGAGGTAGTGGCGGAGCGGGACCAGGTCGATGAAATGGTCGGGATGGAGGTGACTTATGGCGACCGCCAGCAGCGCACTCGGCTCCATGGTCGCCGCGAGGTTGGAAAACGCGCCCTGCCCAAGATCGAGGAGCAGGGCCGCGTCGCCCAACCGGACCAGGTAGGCCGCGCCCAGGGCGCCCGGGCGGTTGGAGTAGGCCGGTCCGGCACCCAGGATGATCAGCTCCACGACTGCCACCGCACGGTCATCGCGCGATCGTAGCCGCAGGCAGCGGGATCTCGATCCGCCGACCTCGAAATGTGAGTGCTTCGAAGCCCGCCGCGGCCGCGATTCGATAGGCCGTCGCGAGTCCCCTCGCGAAGTCGGCCGCGAGATGGGCGTCGGAGCCGGCGGTGACCCGGCGCCCTCCGAGTTCATGGAAGAGCGCCACCGCCGCCTGCCCGGGGTACGTCTCACGAGCAGCTTGGCGAAGACCGCTGCTGTTGACCTCGAGGGCCGTGCCGCCCTCGACGAGCGCTCGCAGGACCGGCTCATACAACTCCAACGCGGCCCCCAGCACCCCCGGCCCGACATGAGGAACCAGGTAGCGCTTCACGAAGTCGAGGTGCCCCAACGTGTCGAAGAGGCCGCTTCGGGCGGCTGCCGCCACCTCGTCGAAGTACGGGGCGACGACCTCGCCGAGCGTGCGCCCGGCGACCCACCGGGCGACACTGGCCGGCCGATACGGCGATTTCGGGCCCGACGTGGACCGAGCCGATCACGAAGTCGTAGGGGTGACTCGCGAGATGCTCCCGGATCTCGTCCTCCCGACGCGACTCGTAGGAGACCTCCAGTCCGTAGCGGACCGTCACCCCGAGGGGGGCCCAGCGCTCGGCGGCCCGGCGGACGAGCCGCTCGCGTTCACCGGCGTCGGGTCGGTAGTTCGGCCAGCCTGGGCTGAAGTCGATGTGATCGGTGATGGCAATCTCCGCCGATTCCCCGCTCGACCGCCAGGGCGCAATAGACCTCGAGGGGGACGTCGGCGTCGGCTGAACGGTCCGTATGGAGATGGGCGTCGAGCGGGAGGTCCCGGTCGGCGATCCCGGCCGCCTCGGGCGTCTCGGGCGAACCCGAGCTGACGTATCGGTCGGCGGCGCTCACCCGGCGACGAGCCCCAGCTCGCGCCCGACCCGCCCGAAGGCCACCACGCAGGTGTCGAGATCGTCGTCCGTATGAGCGGCGGTCACGATCGTCCGTAGGCGAGCCCGGTCGAGGCCGACCGTCGGATAGACGACCGAGGTGGCGAAGACGCCCTCGGCGAAGAGGCGATCGGCGAAGCGGATGGCCGTGGCCGAGTCTCCCACCATCACCGGGGTGATGGGGGTCTCGCTGATGCCCGTGTCGAACCCGAGTCCGGTGAGCTCGGCCTTGAACCGTCGCGTGTTGGCCCACAGGCGCTCGATGAGCTCGGGCTCGTCCTCGAGCACGTGGATGGCCGCCAGGCAGGACGCGGCCACGGCCGGCGGGTGCGAGGTGGAGAACAGGAAGGGTCGAGAACGCTGGATGAGCAGGTCCCGCAGGACCTGGGAACCGGCCACGTACCCGCCCAGGACGCCCATCGCCTTGGAGAGGGTGCCCACCTGGATCGCCACGCGTCCGTGGAGATCGAAGTGGTCGACCGACCCGCGGCCGTTCCGCCCCAGAACGCCTGAGGCATGCGCATCGTCGACCATGACCGCCGCGCCGAACGCCTCGGCAGCATCGACGATCCCCGGCAACGGGGCGATGTCGCCATCCATGCTGAAGACGCCGTCGGTCACGACGAGGATCGAGCGGTACGGCCCTGCGCCGTCCGCCCGGCCGCGCTCGCGCGCCTCTCGGAGGATCTCGCGGAGCGCCGCCACGTCCTTGTGGGGGTAGACCTTTCGAGGAGCCTTCGAGAGCCGCATCCCGTCGATGATCGAGGCGTGGTTGAGCTCGTCCGAGACGATCAGGTCGGCCTCGCCGGTCACGACCGGGATCACTCCGGTGTTGGCCGTGAAGCCGGACTGGAAGGTCAGGACCGCCTCTACGTGCTTGAAGCGGGCCAGCTCTGCCTCGAGCTCCTGGTGGAGGCTCATCGTCCCCGAGATCGTGCGCACCGCACCGGATCCTGCCCCGAAGCGGCGGACCGCGTCGAGGGCCGCGTCGACGAGTCGGGGGTGCGTGTTGAGCCCGAGGTAGTTGTTGGACGAGAGGCTGATCACCTCGCGGCCATCGACGATCACCCGGGTGCCGTTGGCGGAGCTCATCACCTTGAGCGGGCGGAAGAGGTTGGCGGCTCGGAGCTCGTCGAGCTCCTCGCCGAGGTGGGCCAGCGGGTCGTAGGGCGTGGTGGTCGTCATCTCGGGAGCCTCCGCACCGGCACGGCGGTCAGGCCGTCCACGCCATGATCACCTTGCCGGACTCGCCCGAGTGAGCCGCGGCGAAGGCAGCGTCATGCTCGCGGAACGGGAAGCGGTGGGTGATGGCAGGCCGGATGTCCAATCCGGATTGGAGCATGACCGTCATCTTGTACCAGGTCTCGTACATCTCCCGCCCGTAGATGCCCCGCAGCGTCAGCATCTTGAAGACGATCTCGCTGACGTCGAGGGCGATCTCCTCGGTCGGAATGCCAAGGATGGCGACGCCGCCGCCATGGGCCATGTTGGCGATCGCCGATCGCAGGGCGGAAGCGTTGCCCGACATCTCCAGGGCGACGTCGAAGCCCTCGACCATTCCTAGCTCGGCCTGCACGTCGCCGAGCTGGCGCTCCCGGGGATCGACGGCGACGGTGGCCCCCATCCGCGTCGCCAGCTCGCGGCGGTAGGCGTTCGGCTCCGACACCACGACGTGGCGCGCGCCGGCATGGCGCACGACGGCCGTCGCCATGAGGCCGATCGGGCCGGCGCCGGAGACGAGGACGTCCTCGCCGAGCACCGGAAACGCCAGGGCGGTGTGAACGGCGTTGCCGAACGGATCGAAGATCGCGGCGACCTCCTCGTCGATGCCCGGCCAGTGATGCCAGATGTTGTTCATCGGCAGGGCGACGTACTCGGCGAACGCGCCGGCGCGACCGACACCGAGCCCGACCGTGTTCGCGCAGAGGTGGCGTCGTCCGGCCAGGCAATGGCGGCAGCGCCCGCACACGACGTGGCCCTCGCCGCTGACGCGGTCGCCAGGTCGAAACCCCGTCACGTTCGAACCAACCTCGACCACGTCACCCACGAACTCGTGGCCAACCACGAGCGGCGGCACGATCGTCCGGGCGGCCCAGGGGTCCCACGATTCGATGTGGAGATCGGTCCCGCAGATGCCCGTCTTGCGGACCCGGACGAGCACGTCGTTGATGCCGATCTCGGGGTCCGGCACGTGCTCCAGGCGCAGGCCGGGGCCGGGCGCGGTCTTCACCAGGGCGAGCATGGCTTCATCCGCTCCGAGCTGCCGTGGCCCTTTCGGCCAGCATGAGGGCGGCCGGACTCCCGGGCGGAGCCTCGCCCTCGGCGTCCACGACCGGGTTGGCCAGGCTACCGATCGTCTCGACCTCGACTCGGGCGACGTCGCCCGGCTTCAGGAACACCGGTGGATCCCGGAAGACGCCAACCCCCGCCGGGGTCCCGGTTGCGATCACGTCACCAGGCTCGAGGGTGATGACCGCGCTGACGAACTCGAGGATTTCGGGGACGCCGAAGATCATGTCGGCGGTCGATCCACTCTGCATGACCACCTCGCGGCCTGCATCCGGCCCCTCGGCCGGCGTCCGCCACGATCGTAACGCCAGGCGGGCCGGGTCACCGATCTCGTCGGCGGTGACCAGCACCGGCCCCATCGGCAGGAACGAGTCCGACCCCTTCGCTCGCAGCCACTGACCGTCGCCGCGCTCGCCTGGCCCGAGGGCCTGCCGAGTCCCCTGCAGATCGCGGGCTGTCACATCGTTGACGACGGTGTAGCCGGCAATGTGGGCATGTGCCTCCTCGGCCCGGATCCGCCGAGCGGTCCGCCCGACGACGACGGCCAGCTCCGCCTCGAGGTCGAGGGCATGAGTCGCGGCATGGTGGACGATGGGGGCGC
Source organism: uncultured Chloroflexia bacterium (assembly GCA_963712585.1). Lineage (GTDB taxonomy): Bacteria > Chloroflexota > Limnocylindria > Limnocylindrales > CSP1-4 > CAVQIH01. Next base: position 56,002 of record CAVQIH010000008.1, on the reverse strand, counting down.
CGTCGGCCACCACGGCGTTGGCGAACTTCGCGAACAGGAGAGGCCGATCGGGAGGCTCGATCTTCTGCTCGCTGACGTGGTCGCGGTAGTTGAAGCCGACGCAGACGATCTTGCCGGGTCGGGCAAGCGGCGCAAGCAGGCGGACGGCGGCGAGCGGTATCCACCCCGGGTCGCGAGCCCGGGCCCGATCGAGGGCGGCGTGGGTGGCAGCGAGCTCTGGATCAGCCGCCAGCAGCGCGACCAGGTCGAGCCTGGCGAGCCGTTCGTCGAGGTGGCCTGCCACGGCAAGCGCCTCGAGCGGCAGGGCTCGGTCGTCCACGACCGCCGCGGTCTGCGGGCGGCCGGCCGGTCCGGCCAGGGTTGCGAGGCGCATCGGCGACTCCCCTCTGTCGTTACGGCGCGCTTGGCGATGGACTCGCCGCAGGGCTCGGGGCGGGGCTTGGGGCCGGGGTCGGCGACGGGCTCGCACATTGGGGCTCCGGGCCGCGGTCGGCGTTCGCCTGGAAGTAAGCCAGGAGCTGGTCGGTGTCGAGCGTCTGCTGGAACATGATGCGGCCCCAGGTGAGCGCCGCGACGGGCGCCTTCATGTCCTCGAAGCGAGTGACCACGGCGTAGTTGGGGAAACCGCAAACCGGACTCGGTGGGAGCGAACGGTAGAACGCCGCGAGGCGATCCAGCTCCGCCTGACCGCACCCACCCTGGGAGCAGCTGTAGAGGACGACGAGCTGACCGTGCTCCAGGTTGTGGATCCAGCCCTCCGGGACGGTCTCTCGATCCTGCCCGTAGAACCCCTCGGGGATCGGGCCCGTCGGGCAACTCGTTGTAGTGCTGGCCGGACGCCGGTGGACAGTAGGTGTAGCGGACGACCGTTCCCACGCTGACATGGTGATTCCCCAGGTCGTCCACCACGCTGCCGATCTGCCCCGGCAGGGGGGACGCCAGGGCCGCCGGATCGAGGATCGTCGAGCAGGCATAGGCCTTCTGGGTGGAGACGACCAAGAGCCAGGCCGCCGTGACCGCCACGACGGCGATGCCGGCGATGGCGATGATGGCTCCGCGATAGCGCTCGAGAGCCGGACGCCGATCGATCCTGACGCGGTCATGCTCTCGTCGCCCTGCGCGGGCGATCGGCTCGCCGGGGTCCTGCTGCTGGGACGAGGGTGTCGCGCCTTCGCGGACGCGGCGGGAACGCTTACCCATCTGGTGCGTGGTCCTTTCGGCGATCAGGGCTCATTGAGGTACGCCTTGACCGCCGGCCGGCTGAGGCCGACGAACACGGCGATCGCGAGCGCGAGGACGACCAGGGAGAACGGCAGGAGGCCGCTCAGGAGCAGGAGAGGTATGGCGGGCAGGGTCAGGCTGGCCAGGCCGAGGGCGAGCCCGAAAGCGGCCTGCTTTCGCTGGAGGACCATGGTGATGGTGAAGATCGTGTAGGCGAGCAGGACCATCCAGACCACGCCGATCAAGCTCACCGGAGCCGCGATCGCCTCGTCGATGACCCAGCGCATCGAAAGCCCGATGCCCGCCAGGAGGAGGAACGCATACCCCAGAAAGACGCGGATGCCGCTGGGCATCCGCGTCGTCGAGTCGCTCACCGCACGATTGTGCCACGGCCCCTCCGGGATAGGGTCTTGACAGGAGATCGCGCACTCGTTAGGGTCCCACTAAACCGGTTTGCTAAACCGGTTCAAGGCGGCGCCGCTGGTCCGAGGAGGAGCGTTGGAGCCGAGGATTCGACGACCGCGCATCGCCGACGTCGCTCGTGAGGCGGGCGTCTCGAAGACCGCGGTCTCGTTCGCCTTCAACACTCCGGAGCGGCTCAACCCGGAGACAGCCGAACGGATCCGCGAGGTCGCCACCGCCCTGGGTTACCGCCCGAACCCGGTCGCCCGGATGCTGACCCAGCGGCGGACACTGACCATCGGCGTGCTCACCCCTCAAGCTCTCTCGATCGTCTTCTCCAACCCGTTCTTCGCGGAGTTCAGTGAGGGCGTCGCCGCCGCCGCGGAGGAGAGCGGGCACGCCCTGCTCTTCGTCTCGCCGCTCCACGGCTCGCTGGCCCAAGCGGTCGAGAGGGCCACCGTCGACGGCTTCGTCGCCCTGGGGCTCTCAGAGGACCATCCCGAGGTCGAGCAGGTCCGGAGCGCAGGCCTGCCCCTCGTCCTGGTCGATTCGGCCGCCTTCCCCGAGCACGGGGCCATCGAGATCGACGACGACGGCGGTGCCCGCTCAGCGGCCGAGCACCTGATCGGGCTCGGCCACTGCGAGTACCTCGTGATCGGCGTCGAGCCGCCGACGCCCGCCACCCAGCTGAGCCCGGACGGGGTCATGGGTCGCCGTCTCCGCGGGTACCGGGCTGCCCTCCACGCGGTCGGCCTGGAGCTACCGGACGAGCGGGTCGTCGTCGGGCCGCCGAGCATCGAGGGCGGCATGGCTTGCCTGCGGCGCGCCTGGGAGGACGGATTGCGACCGACCGCCGTCCTCGTCATGAGCGACGCCATGGCCATCGGGGCCATGCACGCGGCACGCGAGCTGCGGCTGCGCGTGCCCGCCGACATCAGCATCGTGGGGTTCGACGACATCGATCTCGCGCAACATACGGACCCCCCGCTGACCACGGTCCACCAGCCGGTCCGCCGAAAGGGTGAAGAAGCGGTCCGGCTCCTCCTCTCCACGATCGAGCGGCCCGCCAGCGGGCGGCCGGCCCATCTCCACCTGGAGACGCGGCTGATCGTCCGTGGCTCGACTGGGCCGGCGCCGCGAGAGCGGCAGGAGGTGGTCGCCGGCACCTGAAGCCCACGTGAGGAGCACGGTGCTCGGTCGAGGTGGATCGACCGGAGCAGGCAGCAATACCCGCCGGGAATGCCCAGGCGGCAACAGGAGGAGACAGGAAGCAGATGCACCGATCGATCAGGCTACTGGGCGCGCTCGCCGCGCTCACCATCGTCGTAGGAGCATGCTCCAGCGGCGCGACGTCGGCCCCCACCGCCGCCCCGGCGACGGCAGCCCCGGCGACGGAGGCCCCGGCGACGGAGGCCCCGGCTACGGAGGCCCCAACTGCGGCCCCGACCCCGACCCTCAGCGGCAAGCTCACGATCTGGGACACCTACGGATCCGGCGGCAGCGCCGAAGCCGACGCGATGATCGCGGCCCTGGACGCGGCCAAGACCGCCTTCCCGGACCTGACCATCGAAAGGGTCAACGTCCCGTTCAGTGACATCTTCAACAAGACCAACGCCGGTTGGGGCGCGGGCGACGCCACGCCCGACATGTTCATCGCCCCGAACGACAGCCTCGGCGTCCAGACCCGTCTCGGGATCCTGGCCGACCTCGACACCGCCCTGGCGGGCAAGCTCGACGGCTTCGCCCCCATCACCGTCGACGGCTCGAAGGTGGATGGCAAGCTCATGATGGTGCCCGAGTCGGCCAAGACGCTCGTGATGTTCTACAACACGTCACTGGTCCAGACGCCGCCAGCCTCACTCGATGAGCTCATGACGATGGCTAAGGGCGGGACCAAGATCGGCATCGACCTCGTCGATGGCGCCTACTACAACTGGGCCTTCTACTCGGCCTTCGGAGGCAAGATCCTCGACGACACCGGCAAGTGCGTGGCCGACCAGGGCGGCGTCGCCGATTCCCTCAAGTATCTGGCCGATCTCAAGGCCACCGGGAACGTCACGTTCTACCAGGACAAGCCGACCTTCCAGGCCGACTTCAAGACCGGCAAGACGGCGATCGTCTTCGAGGGGCCGTGGGCGTCGGGCGACTTCAAGACGGCGCTCGCCGACAAGCTCGCCAGCGCGCCGATCCCGCCGGGCCCGAACGGCAAGAGCCAGCCGATGACCGGTGTCGACGGCTGGTACATCAACGTCAACTCGCCGAATCAGGAGCTGGCCGTGGCCTTCGCCCTGTGGATGGTCAGCGGCCCCGCCGAGCAGATCTTCGCCGACAAGGCCGGCCACCTTCCGGCCTACACCGCGATCACGGTCACCGATCCGATCGGCGCCCAGTTCGCGAAGGCCAACCTCGATGGGTATCCTCGTCCCCAGAACAAGGAGCTCGATACTTACTGGAGCAACTTCGGAAACGCGCAGGCGGAAGTCGTCAACAAGGGAACCGACGCGACGACCGCCGTCGCAACGGCCTGCGCCGCGATGAACAAGGCGAACGGCAAGTAGCAAGCAAGCCGGAGTAACGGTTTCGGGGGCGAGGTGTCGACGCCGGAGGCCTCGCCCCCGAGCCGATCGAGGGGTGGGAAAGGAAGGGACGACGAGACGTGAGTTCGATCGCAGCCGCGCTGCCCGCCCGCCCCGTCCGAAGGCGTCCCCGCGGCGACGCGAGGACAGCCTTCCTCTACCTGCTCCCAGCCTTCCTCGTGATGGGCATCATCACGTTCTATCCCCTCCTCTTCCAGACCTGGATGTCCTTCACCGACTTCGGCATCCAGAATCTGCGGTCCGGGGCACCGGCGCCCACCTGGGTGGGCCTGGATCAATACCAGAAGATCTTCACCAACCAGATAAGTGGCATTCCCAACTTCGACTTTTGGCGGATCCTCGCCTTCAACCTCTTCTGGGCCTTCTCCAACGTGATCATCCACGTCATCCTGGGCGTGGCGATCGCGATCCTGCTCAACACCAAGGGCCTCCGCGGCCGGCGCGTGTACCGCGCGCTCTTCATCCTGCCGGTCGTCATTCCGCCGATCATCGTGGCCACCGTCTGGCGGAACATGTTCGACCAGACGAACGGAGCGGTGAACCTGCTGGTTGCAGCGCTCCTCCGCCAGCCACCCGGTACTGTGAACATCGCGTGGCTGACGGACCCGGGCAGCCCGATCCCGTTCTTCTCACTGCTGCCGCTCTCGTACTTCGCCCTGCTCATCGCTAACACCTGGCTGGGCTGGCCGCTGAACGCGGTGGTCGCCACGGGCGCCCTACAGAGCATCCCGAACGACCTGTACGAAGCCGCCGAGATGGACGGCGCCGGCGCCTGGCAGAAGTTCAAGACCGTGACTCTGCCCTTCCTGCGGCCGGCCATGCTGCCGTACGCGATCTACGGCTTCGTGATCACCTTCAACCTCTTCTACCTCTCCTATTTCATGTCGAACGGGGGTCCGTTCGGCCGGACGGAGCTCCTCGTGACCCAGGCCTACCGGCTCGTCAACGAGCAGCATCTCTACGGCTTGGCTGCGGCGTTCTCGGTGGTCATGTTCTTTATCCTGCTGAGCCTCACGCTCGTGACGAACCGGCTGGCGAAGGCGACGGCGAGCTATGCCGACTGAGCGCTCGTTCAGCCGTGTTGCCCGAGGGCCGCGGAGATGACCACTTCGATCACCAGGCCAGTGTCCCAGGCCGTGGCCGTCGCGGCCCGGCGCCCCCGCCGCCCCGCCTGGGGCCGCCAGGCTCTCCTCCAGGCGCTGTGCCTGTTCGTCACCTTCACTGTCCTGTTCCCGATCCTATGGATCGTGAGCATCGCTCTGGACCCGCGCAACATCGCGCGGCCCGACAGCCTCAACATCATTCCCCCCGGCGCGAACCTCGACGCGTTCGTTCGGGCCATCCAGCGGCCAACCGAGAACCCGGTCTCGTTCCTGGAGCTTGCGTTCAACAGCCTGAAGCTGGCGACCGCTACGGCGCTGGTCTCGGTGGCGTTCGGGGTGAGTGCCGCGTACGCCTTCTCTCGGCTGCACTTCCGGTTCCGCCAGGTGCTGATGATTGCCGTCCTCGGCGTCCTCATGCTCCCATCGGTGGCGACGATCACACCGCTGTTCGTGCTGCTCAACAGCATCAGGATCGGCACCTTCGTCCTCCGCGATTCGATCCCGGGCGTGGCCATGGCGCTGATCTCCGGCGCCTTGCCGTTCGCGATCTGGAACCTGAAGGGCTACTTGGACACGATCCCCAAGGACCTCGAGGAGGCGGCCGCGGTCGACGGCGCTTCGCGCAACCAGTCGTTCATCCGGATCATCCTGCCGCTGGCCACGCCGGCCATCGCGGTGACGGCGTTCCTGGGGTTCGTGGCGGGCTGGACGGACTTCTACTTCTCGTGGATGTTCCTGACGAAGCCAGCAGACTTCACCCTCACCATGGCTCTCTACGGGATGGTGGGCGGGTACGCCGCGACGACGCCATGGAACGTGCTCTCGGCGTTCTCTATCCTCGTCGCGCTGCCCGTCTCCCTGGTATATCTCGTCTTCCAGCGGTACATCGTGGGGGGGCTCGCGATCGGCGGGGTGAAGGGCTGAGCGTCGACCCGCCGGCCTGGGTCGGTGACGCCGTCTTCTACGAGATCTTCCCGGATCGCTTTGCCCGAAGCGCTCGGGTGCCCAGGCCCGGGCCGCTCGAAGCCTGGGACTCGCCTCCGACCCCGCACGGCTTCAAGGGCGGCGATCTGCTGGGTGTGGCCGAACGACTCGACGAGCTTGCCGACCTCGGCGTCACGGGGCTCTACCTGACGCCGGTCTTCGCTTCGGCGTCGAACCACCGCTATCACACCTACGACTACCTGGCGGTCGACCCGCTCCTGGGCGGAGACTCGGCGCTGCGAGAGCTGCTCGACGCGGCCCACGGGCGGGGAATGCGAGTCGTGCTCGACGGCGTCTTCAACCACGCCGGACGCGGCTTCTGGCCGTTTCACCACGTCCTCGAGAACGGAGCGGCCTCGCCGTACCGGGGCTGGTTCCACCTCGATCCGGCGGTGCTCGAAGGACGCCGAGGCCTGCGCGCCTATCCAACGGCCGGCGAGCTGGCCGCCGCGGCCGGCGACGAGGCCGCCGGAGGGCGAGCGGCCGGCGCGGTCTCGCAGGCCCGCCTCGGCTATCGAGCGTGGTGGGATCACCCCGCGCTCCCCAAGCTGAACACGGACGACCCGCATCTTCGCGAGTACCTGCTGGGGGTCGCCGAGCACTGGATCCGCTTCGGGATCGACGGCTGGCGGCTCGACGTCCCCCAGGAGATCGACGATCCGCCCTTCTGGCGCGAGTTTCGGCAGCGGGTCCGGGCCGTCAACCCCGAGGCCTACCTGGTCGGCGAGATCTGGGAGCCCGCCCCCGAATGGGTCTCCGGTGACCGCTTCGACGCCCTGATGAACTACCCGCTGACCGAGGCCATCCTCGTCGTTCGTCCCGGGTCGCCACCTCGACGAGACGGTCGTGGCCGCCCACCACGAGTACGCCCAATTCGTTCGGCCCACCGACGCTGCCGGGTTCGCAGCGCGATTGGAGTCGATCCTGGCCGCCTACGACCCGGCCGTGACCGCCGTCCAGCTGAACCTGCTCGGAAGCCACGACACGCCCCGCATCCGGACGGTCTGCGGTGGCGACCTCGCGTCGGTCCGCCTGGCGACGCTGCTGCAGATGACGATCACCGGCGCCCCCTGCATCTACTACGGCGACGAGATCGGCCTGGAAGGGGGCAACGACCCCGGATGTCGGGGCGCCTACCCAGTCGATCCGATGGCCGGCGACCGCGAGCTCCGAGCGTTCATCCGCGGGGCGATCGCCCTGCGGCGTGCTCACCCGGCGCTGCGCTCGGGGACGCACCGGACCGTCGCCGCCGATGGCATGTGCCACGTTCATGCGCGGCAGCTCGCCGACGAATGGCTGCTGGTGGCCGTGAACGCCGGCGAAGAGCGGGCGGTGCTCGACGTCGCGGTGCCCGAAGTCAACGGCCGGACCCTGGTCGGGGAGCGATGGCCGGGTCTCGAGGGTGGTCCGACCGTCACTTTCAGGGTCGGCGCGGGACGGATCCGGCTCGAAGTCCCCGCCCGCGACGGTCTGGTCCTGCGGACGTCCTGAGGGCACCAGCTCCGGCCGGCGGTGGGCCTTGCCGGTTCCGCTCAGTGCGAAACCCGTAAACTCGCCGGGTGGCCGATCTGCCGCTGGACCTCCTGCACGAGACCCTCGCCCCACGCGTCCTGGAGACCCTCGACGTCGAGGGCAAGATCGCGCGCGCCTTTGAGGCGCTCGGGCCCATCGCCGACCGAGACGTCGTCCTGGCGGACGGGGGGCGGGGCTACCGAGCCCGACAGCTCGCCAAGCTCGGAGGACGGGTGACGGTCGTTGGGTCGCCTGCTGAGCTCGGCGCGATCGAGGCAACGGGCGGCGGGACGATGCCACGTGTGGGGGTCGCGCAAGGGTCGCTCGAGCAGCTGGGTCTGCCGGACGCGTCGGCCGACGTGCTCGTCAGCTGCTGGTCGGGTTTCCGTGGCCCGAGCCCCAAGGAGCTGGCGGAGGCGAATCGGGTGCTCCGGCCGGCCGGGCGCCTCCTCGTCCTCCACGACTACGGGCGAGACGATACCGCTCCGCTCCGACCCGGCGACCAGACGGACGTGTTCACCTGGAGCCGGCGAGACGGCTGGTTCCTCCAGAACGGGTTCAAGATCCGGGTCATCCATTGCTGGTGGACGTTCGCCTCGACAGATGAGGCGCGCGAACTCCTCGGCGGCCTCTTCGGCGAACCCGGCGAGCGAATCGGAGGAGAGCTGCGCCGCCCGCGGCTGAGCTACAACGTGGCGATCTACCACCGCGACCGGAACGGCTCGGCGCCAACCGAGGGTCGATGAACGATCGCTTTCAGGTGTCGCCCCGTCAAACGAGCGGGAAGGGACGGCGGGTCGGCCGCTACATCGGCAGGGTGCGGCTGACGCCCACTCGGACGTTCCTCGGGATTGCCGTTCTCGGCTCGCTCTTGTATCTGCTGTATGCCTTGACGGTCCGCGATGCGAGCCAGATCCCGCTGCTCAGCTCCGGGGCGGCGGTCCTCGGGCTGGCTTTCGCGGGGCTTGCGGTCGCCGGGGCCATCGGTGCCTACAGGGCCGCCATGGCCGACCAGAGCGGGCGGGCCTTCGCTTCGGCGCTCCTTGGCGGCGTGGCGGCGGTGATGGCCTTCGGCTCGTTCGCCGCCGCGGCGGTCCTCGCCCTCCTCTGGCGGAGCTGAACTACCGCGCGAACGCGCAGGACCGCGCACCAGTGCTTGGAAACCGACTGACAGGCAGCTTCGCGCCGCCAGGCGAGCAATCCCCGGACGGCCCTACAATGCCGCGGTGCCCCAAGCCCGGTTGCCGAAACTGATTGCTATCTGCCTGCTCGTTGCCGCCTGCAGCGGGTCCGCGCCGAGCTCGGCCGCGCCCGGGTCACCGGTGGCGGGCCTGTCGGGCGACCCCGCCGCGGTGCCGACGGCATCGGTCAGGGCGTCGGCGTCAGCGACAGACATGCCGGCGGATTCGGTTCCCTCGGTGGCTCCACAGTCCGAACCGCCGGCGAGCACTCGCCCAGTGGCGACTCCCACGGCCGCTCTGTCGGCGACCTCGACTCCCGCGGCGTCGCCGACCCCGAGCACGACCGCCGCGCCCACGCCCAGGCCGACCTTCAAGCCGAAGCCGACTCCCCGCGCCCACACCGACGCGAGCGCCGAAGCCGACTCCCGGGCCAACGCCCGCTCCCGTGATCGTGGCTGTCGAGGCCCGAGGCTTCCTCTTCTTGCCCGCCGCGGTCGGCGCTCCGGCGGACGAGCCGTTCAGGATTGCCTTCTCCAACGCCGACGCGTTTGTCCCGCACAACCTCACGATCGCGATCGGCGCCGGCGCGCCTCACTTCTCCGGCAAGATCATCACCGGTGTCTCATCGATCACCTACGCCGTTCCGGCCCTCCCCGCCGGCGAGTACAACCTCAGGTGCTCCGTTCATCTGGCCATGACCGGCACGCTCACCGTCCGCTGAAGCGCCCCCCGGACACGGGACGGCCGGGCGGACGAAGCCCAGAACGGGGCGTTCTCGGCCGCGCCGGCGCTTGACAGACCGCTGCCTTCTAGGAGCAGCACATCCCGCTCGCGGCCCGGGGCGCGGCGGGTAGCATGGCGCGCATCGTCGATCGCCCTCAGGAGATCCCATGGAGCGCGTCCGCGGCGTCGTCATCGGTGGGGGACAGTCAGGGCTGGCAGCGAGCCATGAGCTGACGGTCCGTGGCGTCGAGCACGTCGTCCTCGAGGGTGGCGTCATCGGGACTCGCCTGCGGGTTCGCTAGCGGCCCCATCCGAAGGGGGCTTCGCGCAGCCGAACGCTTCCCTGCAGGGTCCGCATGCGTTCGGGCGCCGCCTTCCTCGAGCGATCATCCGCCGCCATCATGCGGCGCCATCGCCGAGGGGTGAGCCGCCGGACGATCAGCGCGGCAAGCACCCCCAGCACCACCGCCGCGATGAGGCCGCCCACGGCACCTTCGACCATCGATCGCGCGGCCAGACCGTCTCACCCCCGACACGTCTTGCCACCTCGCTTCGTGTCCCGCTGCCCGGGATCGTCCGTCGGTGCCCTGCGAGCGGATGCCAGAGCCGTCCGTCACGAACCGAGCCAAGGGCTGCAGGTCGCGCCCGCATGCACGCCGTGGCGCCGCGTGTCTCGCGACCCCGGACCCCAACGACTACGGCGAGCTTGCTGCGAGGGCTGCTCGGTCGACCTACGTCGCGCGTCCCTGGGTCCCGAACTGGGTGCCCGCGGTTCGGCCGACCTCAAGAGTGCGGGACCGAGTTATGCGCTGAAATCCGCCAGCAGCTTCCCAAAGACGGCGAACTGGCGCTCGAGGCCTGCCCCGATGTAGGCACCAACGACACCAAAGTTGAGTACGACTAGCCCGGCCTGGGCGTTGTAGCCCAGGAACTCCTCGCTGCGGCGCACGCGGTCGAGCTTGGCCGCCTCGCCGCGGAGAAGCAGGAAGCCATTGAGCTCGCCCCCGTGCGGCTCGAGGAGGACCGCCTCGAAGCTCTCGATGTCGCCCCGCGCCTGGAGCTGGGTGTAGTACCCGAGCACCTCGTTGAACAGGGCCAGCGCTCGCTGCTCGCGGCCCGGGATGGTTGGCCCATAGCCGATGAATAGGGCGGTATCCGCCACGGTCTCGCCTCCTCCTGAAGAGTCCTTCGGGTGTGGGTCCCGCCAGTGGCTCAGTGCGGTTCCGGCGGCCGGGGTTGTGCCCCGGGTCAGAGCCCCCGGCGTGGCCCCGACTCTATCACCGGGATCGATGGCCCCTTCGCTGACGCCGGACTGGCCGGCTGCACCGGGATCGTGGGCGGTGCGCCGAGCCGGGCCAGTGTCGAGTCCCACCCTCGGCGACTCACCCGCGGCCCATCTGGGCCTTCAGGCCCGGACACGATGGCAACGTCGTGGCTTGGCGACCACGTGCGACTCAGGTTGCCGCTCCATCAGCCGGACGATCCATAGTGCGCAAGGGGCGGGCGTATGCGAGAAGGGTGGTCAATAGTGGATGAGCACGAGATCGATCCTGCGGCACGACCGAGCGGCTCCGGCTGTGTCGAGTGCCTCGCCTCCGGCGGCTGGTGGTTCCACCTCCGTCGCTGCGCGCACTGCGGCCACATCGGTTGTTGCGACTCATCGCCATCCCAGCATGCCAGTCAGCATGCGGCCGCTGCTGGACATCCGGTCGTCCAGAGCTACGAGCCTGGCGAGGACTGGTTCTGGGACTACGCAGCCGAGCAGGACTTCGAGGGTCCCGTCCTGGCGCCTCCGCACCACCACCCGCTCGACCAGCCCGTGCCGGGACCGGCCGGTCGGGTGCCTCGGGGCTGGGAGCGACTGTTGCACTGACGTGATCGTCGGGCGGCGTGGGCACGTTCGCGGTGCGGCTCGCCAGGGCCTTCGGGGCGGATGTGACCGGCGTGTGCGGGCCGAGGAATGTGGAGCTGGTCCGTTCCATCGGCGCCGACCACGTGAGCTGGCCCCAGGTTGCGACCACCTCGCAGGGGAAAGGTATCGTGTCGGCCCATGGGGTTCGAGTGGGCCTACCGCAGCGGGACTGCTCCCTGGGACATTGGGCGGCCGCAGCCGGTGATCGTGCGGCTCGCCGAGCAGGGCCAGATCGCCGGCAGGGTCATCGATGTGGGCTGCGGCACGGGCGAGAACGCCCTCTACCTCGCGTCGCGCGGCCTCGAGGTCGTCGGCATGGACGCTGCGCCGACTGCGATTGCCCAGGCCGAAGAGAAGGCGCGCCTTCGCGCCAGCACGGCCACCTTCCTCGTCGGCGACGCGTGCGCACTCGAGAGCCTTGGCCGGCTCTTCGACGTTGCGCTTGACTGCGGCCTCTTCCACACCTTCTCCGACCCCGATCGCGCCCGCTTTCAGGAGAGCCTCCACGAGACGCTCCGCGGAGGTGCCCGCTACTTCCTGCTTTGCTTCAGCGAGCAGGAGCCTGGGTCGTGGGGTCCGCGCCGCGTAACCCAGGGCGAGATCCGGGCGACGTTCGCGTCAGGCTGGAGGATCGACTCGATCGTCACGGAGCGGTTCGCCGCGAGCGTGCCCGGGCGCGGAGCGCAGGCCTGGCTAGCCTCGCTGACGCGGATCTGAGGCACTGCGCCCACACTATGCGTGCATGGTGGCCAGAAACCCCCAGCGGTCGAAACGCGAGCATTCGGCTGCGAAACCACGGTCACGACCGCTTCGATCATCGAGGGTCGGCTCCCGAGGGCTTGGGCAACCCCTGACCGATGCAGACGACATAACATCGAGCGTCTCGTTCTAGGTGACCGGAGCCGAGGCAGACTCGCGCCGGCACCTCGGACGCGACCCGGCGGGCTCAATATCGCGCGAGATCCCCGGCGGCGGGGCTCCCACGTCTGGGACGCTCCTTCACGACCGCCCAGTCATCTCCCCTGTCCGGGTGTAGCCGTGTCCGGGTCGCTCTAGACGCAGCCCACGGGGCCAGCCCATGCGCCACCGAGGAATTGGGTCACGATCGCGCCGCCATCTTGGTGGCTGTCCACTTCGGCCCTGGAGTCCACGCAGCGATCGCGTGTGACGCTGGTCCACGAGCCGTCCTCGTTGACGCCATCCGTGCCCGCCTCGTGCTGGAGACCGCAATAGGCCAGAAAGGAGGTGGGCGGCGGAGTCGGGGCTGGAGATACGGTTTCGATGACGATGTGGGTGCCTGGGTCCGGGACGACGAATTCGCTTCCGTGCGGATGACCGATGGCGCCAGCAGTGGTGTGGATGACGACACCCGGTCCTTTGAACTCGATTGCCGGATGCCAGATCTCCGAACGGCCTCGTGCCGTCTTGACAATGAGGTCCTCGGACAACTCCTCCTTCTCCCGATACGACACGTCATGCCCTCCCAGTGCCACCCCCATTCGCGGCGACTATACGCTGGCGATCACGCCCCTGAGTAGGGTGGCAATGAGCGTTCGAGGCTGGCCCTAGAGGTCTCCGGGATACCGCCGGAGCACACTAGATCCCTGGCCCTCGCCGGCACCACGGGCCGTCTGCACCTCCGGGTGAGCGTGCTGAACGAACATCCCTCAAGTGCCAGCCGTGGAACCGACTTGGTTCGATGGGCTGAGCCGGGGGATCCCGCCGATCCGTTGCTCGACGGGATCTGACGCGACTTGCTCCGGTCGATGCAGGAGTGGATCTTGGACCCCGACGATCGGCCCTAACGATGACCGAGTCCATGCTCTTCGGTCGGCGGTTGGCCAGTCGACCGGCGGCACGCCGGAAGACGTGGCGTCCGTCAATGGCGGCGGATGCGAGGTCGCGGAAATCCGGGCGGGCGCTTCGTGTCCGTCGTCTTCGTTGGCGGCCGAGCGGACCAGCCACCGTGAGGTGCGGAGCCGCTCCTACGTTCCGCCTCAGACTTCGAGCGGGAGCGGGTAGATCTCGGCGGGCGGGATGCCGTTGCGGGTGTGGATCCGTTGGACAGCATCCGCGCTCGGCGCCTCCGAGAGGCAGAACACATTCCCGCTCTCGGGATCAGCCCACGCGTGCTCGAAGCTCACACCCTCGTCGGCTTGAATGGCCAAGTCGCCAGCGTGTGCCGCGACGAGTGCCTCGGCCGTGATCCCAACCATGCCGTGATGGACGTCCATGAACTTGGGCATTGAGACGCTCCTTCCTGGGGCACGCTTGCCTCGCCGGAAGGGTCGGTCTCGCCGTTGGCCCTGCGCGACGGTCGGGCGACCGTGTGGGGACGCCGCGCTGGTGAGAACCCGAAAGCTCCCGTGCCCCCCTCCCGGTCGGTGGATTGTGCCCGCTCCGGGCCTGGATGCATAGAGCGAGTTGGGCGACGGCCCCCGGTCGCCGCCGCGAGATAGCTACGGCGACTCATCTGCCGGCTCACCCGGGCGTTCCGACCCAGACACATGGCGAGATCGTGCCGACGCCTTCGCTTTGGCACCCGCCAGGACGGTCAGGCCGGTCCTTACGCCCGGTCCGTGTGCCTGGGGCCGCGCCGACCTGTCACGCCGACCGCGACCGACCCAGCTCCCGCCGAAGCCACACGCCCAGCCCGAGCGCCCCGACCGCCGGCACGAACGACCAAGCCGCGAACATGAGCAGCGTGACGGCGATGACCTGCTGGACGTCGCCGAGTGAGTCCTGGCCGACACCCGGGCCGAGGCGCGCGGCGAGCGCCTCGGTGCTCTGGCCCAGCTCGTTGAGCGAGGCGGCGTTGCCGGCCAGCGCGTCCCCGTTTCCCTTGAGATCGTCGGCGATGAGGAGGAGCTGCGTATCGAGGCCTTCCATACTCGCGGCGATCCGTCCGACCGCGTCCGCCGGCGACGACAACGGCGTCGCCCCAAGGATGTTGACCGAGCGAAGCTGCGCCTCAAGAGCGGACAGGGCCGATCGCGTCTCGGTCATCGTCGGGGCCGCGGACGACACGGCCTGCGCCGCCTGATCGACCGTCGCGCTGAACGACTCGGCGGTCGTTGACGCGCCGCGGAGCACCACCGCGGCGAGCTCCGTCGTGGTCGCCAGCCGGGCGACGGTCACCTCGGCTTCGCCGCGCAGGTAGCTGATGCGGCCATTCACCCAGACCATCGCGCCGAACCCGATCGCCGCGACCACGAGCCCGACGATGCCGTAGGCGATAAGCCCTCGGCTCAACCGGTGCAAGCCCCCGCGCAGGCCGAGGGGCCGAGGCTCCTCCATCGTCACGCCTCCCGGGCGGCACGTCCTGGGCCCCGCCAGAGGCCCCGTCGGCGCGATCTAGCCAATCCCCAAGAGGGATCGCCGTCGGCGCGCGGAGCGGGGCCGTGCATATCCTAGCCCTCCAGCCGAGACTCATGTCCCGTGCGGCCGGATACGCGACCGGGTCGGCCCGACGCGCCCGTCGGTCCTCGCTCGCGACGAGCGCCACGGCCGCCACCACAATCGTCGCGATCGTCGCTAGCGGCGGGGCGTCGAGGGAGCCTCGGTCGGCGGCGCCTCCGCGACGGGTTGCGGCGCCACACCCTGCGTCGCTGCCTCTGAGGAGATTGCTTCGGGCGGTGCCATCTCCGGTGCGGAGGCGGCCGCATCGGCGAGCGCGCTGCCCTCCGCGGACGGCTCCCGGGTCGAGCGTCGCCGACCCACCCACAGCCCGACCTGGGCGACGACGGCCACGGCGAGGACGATCCCGACCGTGGCCAGGAACGCCTGGACATTGGTGGAGCCGAGCGCGGCGGCGAGGTCACCGCGCGGGTTCACCAGGGTGTGCCAGAAGGCGAACGTCACCCCGAGGAGGGCGACCGCCCAGGCAATCCGGTGGGCCCGCAGGAGTGCCCGGCCCGCGCTACCTCGAAACGCGAGCAGCTGGACGAACCCGTTCTGGACCGCGACGGCGAAGACAAGGAGCAGGAACGCCTCGAGACCACCGAGCGCGACGTCGAGCGCCCCGCCGTTTCCGCGAAGCGCGGTCGTCCCCAGTGTCCCGACCCAAGCGACCGTCCCGACGACGAGGACGGCCCCGAGGCCAGCGCCGGCAAGTCGCCCGAGCCGGCGGGTGTCGAGCCGCTCCTCATCGATCTCGAGTGCTTCCGGGGTCCCGATCATCACGCCAGGCACGAGGACGAGGGCTCGCGTGGCGACGGTCGAACCGATCGCAGCAAGGAGGCTCCCGGGCCGGACCGCGAGCTCGCCTGCCACGCCCCAGCGCCGGGCCATCGCCCAAGACGCGACGTCGTCCGAGAGGCCGATCAGCCCAAACGCGACGGCCATCATGAGGACGAGCCACAGGCCGGTTACGGTGAGCGGGTCCCAGGTCGGATCGAGGAGGGCGAACACGATCCCGTAGAACGCGGCGATGCCGAGGATCCGGAGCGCGTCCGCGAGGCGTCCGTGACCCTGGTCACCCAGCCGCCCGATCAGGGCCGCATCGAGCCGTGCCCGGGACCGGTCGAGCCGCTCGAGCGGCCGGAGGCGGCGGCGAAGGAACGGTTCGCTCTGCGCCAGAGTCCGGTTCAGGAGTTCCGTGGCGATCGTGAAGGCGATCATCGCCAGCGCTGCGAGGAGGAGGTTGGCTCCGACGACCGGCGGGTCGGTGGAGATGTCGGCCGGCGTCGGGATGTGGGTCGTGATCGCTGGAACCAGGGTGTCCGGCTCGCGGTAGCCGGTGGTCGGAGGCTTGGTCGGCACCGGGGAAGACCCGAACGGTGAGCGCGGAATCGGGGAGCCGTTCCCCCACGTGACGAGCGACCCGTCACGGAGGAGAGCGAGGCTGGAGAAGTGGCCGATCGCGAGCTCAGCGATGTTAGCGGTCTGCACCTGGACGGGCGAAGGCCGATCCGTCTGGGTACCGTCGCCCAGTTGGCCGCGGTCGTTGTTGCCCCAGCACCAGGCCCGGTCATCGCGGGTGACGCACGCCCAAATGGTTGTATGGAGATCCTGAGACTCAGGTGCTTCTTTCCAGTTGAGCCTGGTCAGCTGGACCCCGTCCGCGCCGGCCGGCAGGCCCGCCACGGTCTCGGGAATCGGGCCCGGCTCCCAGGGCGAGGACACCGTGTAGGAATCGGGATCCCACCCCCATGTCCAGCAGCGAATCTGGCCACTCTCCAGAAGGGCGCAGGCGGAGTCACCGCTGGCCGTCAGCGACTTGACGCCGGTCCCTAGACCGAGTGGCGTGGCGGCAGCGAGGTCGGTGGCCGAGCCCTCTTCCGTCTTGCCCTCGCCGTCCGCCCACAGCGCACCCCAACAGCGCACCGCCCCACGGTCCGTCGTCGCGCAGGTCGTACCCGACTCCGCGGCGATCGCGATGAGGTTCTCGTTCGTGACCGTCACCCGCACTGGCCCGACTCGTTCGTCCGTGGTCCCGTCGCCCAGCTGGCCTCCCCAGTTGCTTCCCCAGCAGACCGCGGATCCGTCGGCTCGGATCGCACACATGTGCGACGTGGCACCGACCCGCGCGAGCGTGGCGATGCCAGAGTCGAGCCCGAGGACCGGGGTGGGAACGGACCGATTCTCCTTCGTCCCGTCGCCGAGCTGGCCGTCGCTGTTGTAGCCCCAGCACCAGACGCCGCCGCTCTCGGTCAGAGCGCACGTGCTGACCTCGAAGGCCACGACCTGCTGGACACGACCCGGGATCCCCTCGACCCGGACCGGCACTCGGGGAGGCTCGGTCGTCCCGTTGCCGAGCTGCCCGTAGTTGTTGCCACCCCAGCACCAGACGCTTCCGTCGTCGCCCAGAAGACAGTAGTGTCCACCACCCGCGGTAATCGCGACGACCTTCGGGAGGCCAAGCGCCGCCAGAATCTGATCCGGGGCTTCCTCATCGGCCGCGCCCGTCGGGCGCGGAGACACGAGGACAGCGACCGCCAGGCAGACGCACAGCACCCACGCGCCGACGAAGACCCGAACGATGGCCCGTCTACCCATCGCCCCGCCCATCCACAAGGTCCGCGACGGTCAGCGGAGCCGCTACGTCCGACCCTATCCGGCCACTCGCTCCGACCGCGCGACGCGAGCATCGGCCCGGCTTCCATGACCGACAAGAGCCGTCAGTCACTTCCACCGATGAGGGCGACTCGCGAGCGAGACGGGCAACATGACGGGCTGCCGCCATCCGCGAGGTGGCTGGTCAAACTGAGCGCCTGATCTCACACGGCCTCGATGGGCAGACCCCAACACTATGGGGTGCATGGTGGTCGCCGTGATCGACGGCGTCGTCGTGATCGCGTGGTACCGGCTGGTCATGGGTCGACACACCACCGCCTGACGGCGTCGCGGGCGTGCTCTGATGGGCGGGGGGTCCCAACGGCCGGCGAGGGGATCGACTCGTCGAGCGACCGGCTGGTCATGCGTGCTGTCGACCGAGGGGGCAGAGCCGCTCACACGCCCGTCCGTCGCGCACGCAGAGACGAGCCGGCCGGGTAGCCTTGGTCCCAGCCGCGCGCGGCTGGGGTTGTCTTCCTCGTGATTGGCGGTCTGGCGTACATCACCTGCGGTTGGCACCGCGAGGCATCGCCGCCGAGCGAGCCAAGCAGGCTCGTTCTGGGCCCGCGGGCCCCGGTCCGCCATGGAAAACCGGCCTCGGGATCAGCGCGTAGATCGAAGGGTCAAGGCCAAGCCCCACATCACGAAGGTTCAGCCGTGTCGACTTCCAGGGCTCTCGTGTTCGGGTCGCTCATCATCGCCATCGTCGTCGGGGCGTGCAGCAGTAGCAGCAGCGGTGGCGCGGGGCCCTACGCACCGGCGACCGCGGCGCCGAAGGCAACCGTAGAAGCGAGGGCGGTGAACATGGTCGTCGGCACCGTCCTCGTGGCCGGCTCCAACGGGATGACCGTCTACACCTTCGCCAAGGACGTCGCCAACAGCGGCACGAGCGCCTGCACCGGCGCCTGCCTGGCCAAGTGGCCGGCCCTCACCGTGCCGGCGGGCAGCACCCCGGTTGCCGGTGCCGGTGTCACGGGCACGCTCGGCACGATCACCCGAACCGACGACGGAACTTTCCAGGTGACCTACAAGGGATTGCCCCTCTACTTCTTCGCCAACGACAAGGCGCCCGGCGACACGAACGGCAACTACACCGGCTGGTCGCTCGTCAAGCCCTGACCCAGAACTCACGGGCGCTCCCGGGCCACGGGCGGGCCATGGCCAGACAGACGTTCGTCATCGTCGGCGCGAGCCTCGCCGGGGCGACAGCCGCGGCCCAGCTCCGCAACGACAGCCTCGACGGGCGGATCCTGCTGGGGGGGCGAGGAGGCGAAGCCTCCCTACGAGGGAGCCCCGTCGCTACGGCTCGAGCTGGCCGGCCGGAGCGCTGGGATCCACGGCGGCCGGAGGAGCGGGGCAGGGGCCATGGCGGCTCATCTGCCGCCTATCTCGGCCTGAAGACCCCGACACTACGGCGAGATGGTGGCCGTCAGAGCCCCTCAGACCCCGACCGGCTCGCGGACGAGCACGACGGTGGTTCGCCCGGCCCGCCATTCGCCGTAGGTGAGGAGGACCTTCTCGAGCACGGTGTCGACGCCCAGCATCGAGCGGACCCGGGCGTTCTCCCACGGGAAGACGACCTCGCGGATCCTGGCCAAGGCGGCGTCGAGATCGGGCACGATCTTCTGGCTGCCGACGACGAGGATCACCCGGCCCGCGCCCGCGGCATACGGGCCGAGCTGGCTTCCGGTGGCCGACGCGGCAACGAGCGCCCCGTCCTCGGTGATCGCGGCGACGCTGCCGAGGATGAAGTCCGGGGCGGCCACGAGCTTGCGGATCTCGCGTCCCTGCGTGGCACGATCCATCGCGTAGAGGCGCGGCCGGATCGCGTCGTAGCGTCCCGAGTCGACGAGCTCGCCGTAGAGGCCGACATCCTCGAGCGTCTTGGACTTTCCAGAATGGACCTCCGCGCCTTCCGGAATGAGCCCGAGAACGACGGTGCGTGCCTCGGCCCCGGTGTCGACGACGATCGCCTCGATGTTGTGCGAGCGGAGGACGGCCGCGACCCGCTCGACGGGGTCGGCCGCGTCTGGGCCCTCGGCGGCCCCGCTGCCGAGGGTGGTCATAGCGGAAGCAACACGGCAAGGACGCCGATGCCGACACCGATCCCGAGGCTTGCCAGTCCGAGCGTGGCCAGAAGCCCCACGTGCCCGGCTCGCCGACGACGTCCGATCTCGGCTGGGCCGATGTTGCATGTGCCGGGTCGGTACTCGCTGTCGGTGGCCGGCATCTTCGGCGCGCCGGCTGCGGCGAAGGACGAAGACGTCATGGCATGGCCACCGCCAAGGCCGGACGCGACAGCACCCGAGCGACCGAGACCATTCAATCCCAGGGGGTTCCTGAGGGTGGCGGAGCGCCAGTCCATCGCCGCTTACTCGATCACGATCACAAGCTTGCCGCGCGACTGGCGGCTGGCCTGCTCGGCCAGTGCGTGGTCGGTCTCGCTGAGGGTGAATGTGCATGTCACCGGCACCTGCAGCTCACCGCTCGCTACCAGATCGGCCAGCTCGCCGACTCGCTCGGTGGCTGCCCTGACGTTGCTGCCAGTCAGGCCGCGCTCGGCCAGCGCGTCGGCATCGACTGCGTTGAGGGCAGAGGCGATGCGGCCGCCAGGCCTGGCGGTCGCGGCGAGGCCAAGGAGCGTGTCGCGGTCACTGTGCAGATCGATGATCGCATCCACCCCAGCAGGAGCTATGGCCTTGATCTGCTCTGCGATGTCGCCGGCGTTGTAGTCGATCACTTGGGCCGCGCCAAGCCCGCGGACGTGATCCGCGTAGTCGGACCGCGTGACGGCGATGACGCGCGCGCCGGTCCGCCTGGCGAGCTGCGTCGCGTAGCTCCCCACGCCGCCACCGGCTCCGACGATGACGACCGTCTCTCCGTCCGTGAGACCGACGGCGTCGACGAGCGCGATCGCGGTGGTCCCCGCCGTCGGCAGCGCGGCCGCATCAGTGTGGCTGAGCGACGCCGGCTTGCGAGCGAGGCCACCGGTCGGTGTGGTCATGAACTCAGCGAAGGTGCCCTCGCCGAAATAGGGCTTGGTGGAGCGTCCGAATACCTCGTCTCCGACGCCCAGGCCCTCCACGCCCGATCCGACGGCTTCCACGGTGCCCGAGAAGTCGAGACCGGGGATCAGCGGCAGGCGGTGCTCCATCATCTCCTTGTACAGGCCGGTGGTGAGGATCGGATCCATGGCATTCACGCCGGCAGCTCGGATGTGGACGAGCACTTCACCTTCCTGGGCTTCAGGCTTTGGGAGGTCCTCGACCGAACCGGTCTCACCGAACTGACGAACCACAAATGCGCGCAACTGAAGTCTCCTGGTCCTATGGGGGGCCGACTCGCCCGATGACCGGTGAGTTCGACCGATGCGGTAAGTTCCCTCTTGTGTGTGACCACATGATCCGTCACAATCGGGAGGCGCACAAGAACGCACTTCGCGGTGCGTCAGTGACTCGGAGGTAACCCGGACGATGCAGCCATCGGCGAGCCACCCGGATCCGACGACGATCGACACCTGCCGCGCCCGAGACGTCCTCGACCGAATCGGCGACAAGTGGTCGGTCTACGTCATCGGCCTGCTCGGTGATGGGCCTCGTCGTTTCACCGATCTCCTGCGCACGATCGATGGCGTCAGCCAGCGGATGCTCACCGTCACGCTGCGGGGCCTCGAGCGCGACGGGATCGTGACTCGAAAGGTCTACCCGGTTGTGCCGCCGCGAGTCGACTACGACCTCACGCCGACCGGCCACACCCTCCTCGCCACCGTCCGCCAACTCATCGAGTGGGCCGATGTCCACACCGGAGACATCGACGCCGCCCGAGCGCGGTACGACGCCCGGCCCGCCCCCACCTTCGAGTAGGGCGAGCACGCCAGAGCGTCACCGCACCGCGCGGCCGACTTCCTCACCATCGGAGACGACTGGATCCACCGGGTCGCCACCGCGTTCGAGGGAACAGGCGACGCCGGCGACACGTGGCCCATCAACCCCCCCACCACGATGGCAACATCGTGTTAGCGGGGCGCCTCACTTCGAAGCGGGGGCTTACCCACGCTCATCGTGCCTCGATGAGCTGATCGCCTGGAACTCCTGGTCCGATGCATAACAGCGGCACGCGTTGCGGTCCGGGACCGCAGGTGCGGCCACGCCGCTACAGTTCCCAGGATGCCAGCCTCGTCGCGCCGCAGGGCGCTCCTGCTGATCTGTGCGGTCGCTGTCGCGGTGGCCACGAACTACACGATCCAGGGTCCCGTGCTCGGGTTCATACGGGCCGAGTTCGCGCTGTCGTCCGCGGATGCGGGGGCGATCGCCACGGCGTTCTTCGTGGGCGCCGCGATCACCATGCTGGCTGGCGGCGCCATCGCCGATCGGATCGGCACACGGCCCGCGGTCACCCTCGGCTTCCTGCTCGTGGCCATCGGCAACCTCGGCACCGGCCTGCTGGCACCGAGCTTCCCGGCCCTGCTCGGCTGGCGCGTCCTGGGGGGCCTCGGTGCGGGCTTCGGCTTCGCCGCCGGCGCGTCGTACACACGATCGATCTTCGACGATCGCGGCCGCCATCTGGCCCAGGGCCTGTACGGCGCGTCGTTCATGCTGGGGTCGGGGATCACCTTGGTCTACGTCCCGATGCTGGCCGGCCCCTCCGGCGACTGGCGGCTTGCCTTCACGCTCTCCGCCCTCGCCGTGGCCGCGGTCTGGGTGGTGTGGACGCTCCTCGCCCCGAACGAACCCCGGGCCCCGGCCGCGACCAGAGGGCGGGTCGCGCTGGCGGTTGCCCTGGGTGAGCGCAACACGTGGCTGCTGGCGCTCTGTCACATGTGCGGTTTTGGGATGGCCATCGTCATCGGTACGTGGGCTACCCTCTACCTGGCCGACGCCTTCGGGCTGCCCATCGCGGCGGCCGGGCTGATCGGCTCGCTGACCCTCGTCACCGGCATCGCCGCCCGCGCCTCGGGCGGCGTCATCCTCGAGGGCGGGATGCCACCGGTCCGACTCATCCGGGCTGGGCTTGCTCTGGCCGTCATCGGCCTCGCGATGACGGCCCTGGCGCCGACGCTGCCCGTAGCCATCGTGGGGCTCGTCGTCACGGGCCTCGGTGTCGGCTTCCCGTATGCCGCCGTCTTCAATGGAGCCGCCGCCAGCGCGCGCACGAGCCCCGCGTCGGCCCAGGCGATCGTGGGCTGGGGGGCCTGCTCACGGCAATCTTCGGCCCGCCCCTGGTCGGGACCCTGCTCGACGCAACCGGCGACTTCGCCGCCGGCTTCCTGGCCCTCGCCGCGATCGTCGTGGTGGTGCTGGTCCTGACGTCGCTGATCCGCCCCTTCGACCTGGCGGCGACAGACCTCACCAGGACGGACGCCGTCGACGCGAGCCCCGCTCTATAACGCAGGACCGGCGGTCAAGGCCCACCGGTGCTCCGCGAGCACCTCCTCATTCGGGCTGCCTCATCTCACGATCGGGTCCGGCCTAGACCCGGCGCGGCCGATCAGTCCTTCGGATCGAGCTCCAGCGCCGCCGAGTTGATGCAGTAGCGAAGGCCCGTCGGGTCCGGGCCATCGTCGAAGACATGACCCAGGTGCCCGCCGCAGGTGGCGCACACGGCCTCGGTCCGCGTCATGAAGAGGGAGCGATCCGTCTTGGTGGCGACTGCCGCCGGGTCGGCCGGGGCGAAGAAGCTCGGCCAGCCCGTGCCGGACTCGAACTTCGCGTCGGACCGGAACAGCTCCGTCTTGCAGCCGGCGCAGCGGTACGCGCCCGGCCGGTGCTCATCCCACAGGTCCCCGGTGAAGGCTCGCTCGGTCCCCTTCTGGCGGAGGACCTTGTACTGCTCCGGGGTGAGGACGGCGCGCCACTCGGCATCCGACTTGACGGGTGCGGACGTGCGCTTGGTGTCAGTCATGGCCACAGGGTACGACGCATCGCCACCATCCATCCCGCGGCGAGCGGGACCCAGCGAACCAGGAACGGGTACGAAGTCACCGCGTCAGGTTAGCGCGTAGTGGAGCGATACCGGTCACCTTCGTGCGTCGTTGCGGTCTTCGACCATCCACCACGATGGCCTGGATGGTGAGCCTTCCCGGGCCGGCCGTCGGAGATGCCGGCGCCACGGTCAGGAGCGCCCCCCTCGGTCCGCTGGGCGCTTGGCGCTGCGCTCTCCTGGACGTCGCAGGATCTCGCCAGTGCGGTCGTCGAGCTGCCAATACCCAAAGTAGCGCCCGTAGAGGGTCGTGTAGCCAGGGCGCCCACTCCGCCAGGCATCCGGCTGACTCCTTTCGTCGTCCCTACCGCAGCGTCGGCGGCGCCGTCCTCGTCCCGGGTCGCGCAAGAGGCGGCCGTCCGGTCGCCCGGCTGACGAAGAAGACGAGAAGCGCGAAGCTGACCGCGCTGATGACCAGGTGCACGGCAACGACCGCCGGCTCGATCTCTACGACCAGTGAGCAGGGCGTCAAGCACCGCGGCGGCCGCGAACGCGAGTCCACCCAGCCCGGACACCAGCAGCAGTCCCGCGGCGGCCACGTAGCCCAGCGGCGCTCGCCGCCACAACAGCGCGCCACCGATGAGCAGCACCGGCGTGCCCAGCGCGCAGTCGACCGCCCACTGCGGGCGAATCCCGGCCTCGCTCGTGGCGCTCCCCAGCACGTTGACTGCGGTCGCTGCCAGTCCGGCATAGGCCGCGACTCCGATGACGACCAGGGCGCCACCGACCCTGCGCGTCGGCGCGCTGGCGAAGCGCCGGCGGACCTCCTCACCGTCGATGCTCGCGAGGATGCCGATCAGGGTGAAAGAGCTCAGCGTCACCAGGGCGACGTAGCCGAAGAGCAGCAGGCTGTACGGCGCACCGGCCAGGTAGACCGCGTAGGCGTAGAGCGCATAGAACAGCGCGCCCGGCCACAGGAGGAGGCCGATCAGCGATCCGCGCCAGACGAACCACAGCGAGCCGAGGAGGGCCGGCAGCACGACGATGAGATTGGCAGCGTCCCCTCCCTGGGAGACCAGGACGAGTGGCGATTCGACCTCGTACAGGCCGTCAGAGCCGCCTACGAGCCCCGCAACGGAGGCGACCGCAATGCCGAGGGAGACGACCAGCGAGGAGGCGTAGGCGAGCGTCAGATCGCGCTTGACGGGCAGGCCAATCGTCATCGGAGCCCGATCGAGGCCACCCCGGAAGGCGACTACGGCCTCACGACCGGGACCCGCCCCGATCCAACGCGCGCTGCGCAGCCTCGCGAACCCCCTGGTTTCGGTCCTGCAGCGCCGCCGACAGGACTTCCAGGGACCGCGCGTCGCCGATCCGCTCCAGCGCCAGCGCGATGCCCTGCCTCACCGTCTCGTCTTCGTGACTCCGCAGGATGGTCGCCAGCGGCGCAACGCCCGACGGGCCGATCCGGACCAGCGCGTCCACCAGCTCGAGCCGTTCGTCGACCTCCTCCGCCTCCGCGAGCGCGACGACGAGAGGCTCAACGGCAGCCTCGCCAGCCGACGAGGCCGCGTACCAGTCCTCCTTGGCCACGGCGTACCAGGCGAGCGCAACAGGGTCAGTCGGTCGCTCGATCCGGTCGAGCGCCTCGGCGGCGGCCTTCCGCACGTAGCTGCTCTCATCGCGGAGGGCGGCGGCAAGCGGGTCAAGCGCACGGCGGTCGTGAAGGCGGCCCAACGCCGTGGCGGCGCCGCGGCGGACCCAACGGTCCCCCTTCTTGAGGGTCTCGATGAGCGGCTCCACCGCCGGCGCCCCGATCCGACTCAACGCCGACGCTGCGTGCTCGTAGCTATCCGCCTCCCCGAGGACGAAGATGAGCGGCTCCACGGCTACCTGGCCGAGTTCAGAAGCCTGGTCCCACAGTCCCTGCGCCACAGCGTACCGGGCCTGGGTGACCGGATCGGGGGGCACGCCGAGCTTCTTGAGCGCATCGCCGGCCCCGCGTCGGACGGCCCAGTCCCGGTCCCGCAACGCGGCCACCAGGGGCTCAAGGGCGCGCGGATCCCCGGTTTGCCCCAGCGCGTCAGCCGCGCTGCCGCGCACGGTTCCGCTCTGGTCCTGCAAGAGCGCGACGAGGGGTTCTATGGCCCGCGGGTCGTGCAGGTTGCCCAACGCCCGGGTTGCGATGCTCCGGGTCATGTCCCTGCTGAAATCGTCGGCTTCATCCTGCGCAATCGCCACGAGGACATCGAGGGCACGCGGATCCCCGATCTTGCCCAACGCCTCGGCGGCTGCCAGCGGCATGTCCGTTGCCGCGAGGGCAAGAAGCGGCTCAACCGCCTCGGGGGCGGCCGTCTCGCCCAGAGCCGCGGCGGCACTGCCGCGGACGCTTGGGTCAGGGTCGCGCAGCGCCTCGATCAGTCTCTCCACCGCCTCGGCCCCGCCAGCGCTGCCCAGTGCTTCGACGGCAACCCGGCGCACTAGAACATCGTTGTCGTGGGACGCGGCAAGCAGCCGCGGCAGGGCCCGCCGGTCCCGGATCTTGGGCAGCGTTTGGGCCGCCGAGGCCTGCACGTAGGCGTCCTTGTCTCGGAGCGCGGCGATGAGGCCTTCCACGGCCCGCGCATCGCCTATCCGGCCCAGTGCTGCGAACGCCTGCCAGCGGGTGTTTCGATCCGCGTCCCGCAACGCCCGGACCAGGCCCGGCACATCGTTCCGGCGCTCGAGTTCAGCGGCACTCGTGGGGCCGCGCCTCCCCCAGAGCTTCATCACACGCCTCCCAGCATGTACACCCTGCCTGCCGGCCACCTGCAGGCCACGCGTCGGTGCCTCCCGTGTGTTGCCTATTCTCCCACCGAGGCACAGGGCGCCGGCCATGAAGTGGGGCTCGCCTCCCGCGACCAAGCCTGCGGAGCTCCTGAGGGAGGGGGAACTCTCATCTGCTCGTCGTGTGGAAGCCCCGCTACGGCCCGAACATCGTCCGACGCGTCACTGTCGCCCGCGTGATCCGCCACCGGTCAGGCACGGCGCCGAGCTATGCTCGCTCGGTGGTCGCTAGCCAACGAAGGGGTCGGCGTGTGACCCCCGCCGAGTTCGCCGCCAAGTGGGCCGGCAGCACCGCGCACCGAGCGCGCCGCCGCGCAGGAGCACTTCATCGACCTCTGCCGGATGCTCGGCGTAGCCGACGCCGAACGAGGCCGACCCGACCGGCGACGTGGTACGCCTTCGAGAAGGGCGCCGAGAAGCTCGGCGGCGGCGACGGCTTCGCCGACGTCTGGAAGCGCGGCCACTTCGCCTGGGAGTACAAGGGCAAGCGCAAGGACCTCGCGGCCGCCTACCGCCAGCTGCTCCGACTACCGCGAGGCGCTCGAGAACCCGCCGCTCCTCGTCGTCTGCGACCTCGACCGCTTCGAGGTCCACACCAACTTCACGGGCACCGTCGCCGAGGTCCACCGCCTTCACCCTCGACGACCTCGGCGGCCGACCCGGCCGAGCCGCTGCGCATCCTGCGCGCGGTCTTCAGCGACCCCGAGGCGCTGCGCCCGACGCGCACGCGCCAGCGAGCTCACCGAGGAGGCCGCCCGCCAGTTCGCCGAGCCTGGCCGTCGCGCCTGCGCGACCGCGGCCACGACCCCCAGGCGGTCGCCCACTTCCTCGACAAGCTCCTCTTCTGCCTCTTCGCCGAGGACGCCGGCCTCCTGCCCAAGGGCCTCCTCGCGCGGCTCGCCGACGCGACCCGCGCGCGAGCCCGCCGACCTTCATCGGCCGCGCTCGGCGAGCTCTTCGCGCAAGATGGCCGCCGGGCGGCGGCTCTTCGGCGTCGAGCGCGATCGAGCTGGTTCAACGGCGGCCTCTTCGACGGCGCCGAGGTCCTCGCCGCTCGACGGCCGCCGAGATCGACGTCGCTGCGTCGAGGTCGCGCAAGCTCGACTGGGCGCAGATCGAGCCGGCCATCTTCGGCACGCTCTTCGAGCGCGGCCTCGACCCCGACAAGCGCAGCGCAGCTCGGCGCCCACTACACCGACCGCGACGTCGATCGGGCGGCTCGTCGAGCCGGTGCTCATGGCGCCGCTGCGGCGCGAGTTCGAGGCGATGCAGGCCGAGGTGACCGAGGCTCGTCCTCGCCGGCGCGCAAGGTCACGGCGCCGACGCCGCCCGCAGCGAAGACCCGGTCGCCGTCTTCGAGGCGTTCCTCGACCGCCTGCGCGCGGTGCCGCGTGCTCGACCCCGCCTGCGGCTCGGGCAACTTCCTCTACCTCGCCCTCCGGGCGCTCAAGGACCTCGAGCGCGAGGCGATCCTCTGGGGCTCGCTCGACGCTGCGCCTGCCGCATGCAGATCCCCGCGGTCGGGCCCGCAGGCGGTGCATCGGCATCGAGATCAACCCCTACGCCGCCGAGCTCGCCCGGGTGATCATCTGGATCGGCGAGATCCAGTGGATGCTCCGCCACGGCTTCGGCTACCGGCGCGACCCGATCCTGCGGCCGCTCGACAACATCGAGACGCGGGACGCGCTCCTCGACCTGTCCGACCCGGACGCACCCGAGGGAGGCCGAGTGGCCCGACGGCCGACGTTCATCGTCGGCAACCCGCCGTTCCTGGGCGGCAAGCTGCTGCGACGGCGGCCTGGGCGACGAGTACGTCGACGCGCTCTTCGTCGGTCTTCGACGGCCGGGTCCCGGACATGGCCGACTTCGTGCTGCTACTGGCACGAGAAGGCGCGGGCGCATGATCGAGGCCGGGCGGGCCAAGCGAGTCGGCCTGCTCGCGACGCAGGGCATCCGCGGCGGCGCGAACCGGCGGGTCCTCGAGCGGATCAAGGAGACCGGCGACATCTTCCTCGCCTGGTCGGACGAGCCCTGGGTCCTCGACGGGGCCGACGTCCACATCAGCTTCGTCGGCTACGACGACGGCTCGGAGACCGAGCGGACGCTCGACGGCCAGCCGGTCGCCGCGATCAACGCCAACCTCACCGCCGGGCGTCGACCTGACGCGGGCGCGGCGCCTGCCCGAGAACCGCGGGCATCGCCTTCATGGGCGATCAGAAGGGTGGACCGTTCGACATCCCGGCCGACGTCGCGCCTAGCCGATGCTCGCCGCCCACAACCCGGACGGCCGCTCGAATCGCGACGTCGTGCGGCCGTGGGTCAACGGGCTCGACGTCACGCGGCGGCCGCGCGGGCATGTGGATCATCGACTTCGGGGCCGACATGGCCCGCGAGGAGGCGGCGCTCTACGAGGCGCCGTTCGAGTACGTGCGAGCGCACGTGCAGCCGATCCGAGGCGGACTTCGACGGCCGCACTACGCCGACCGATGGTGGCTTCACGAGCGAGACCGCGGCCGGGCATGCGCGCGGCGCTCGCCGAGCTTGCCGCGCTACATCGCCACGCCGCGCCTCGCCAAGCACCGGCTCTTCGTGTGGCTGCCCGTGCGAGCACGCTCGCCGGACAGCCAGCTCGTCGTCTTCGCCCGCGACGACGACTACACCTTCGGCGTGCTCCACTCGCGCGTCCACGAGCTGTGGGCACGCGGCATGGGCACGCAGCTGCGCGAGGTCGAGTCCGGCTTCCGCTACACGCCGACCACGACGCTTCGAGACGTTCCCCTTCCCGCGCCCCACCGACGAGCAGCGCGAGGCGATCGCCGCGGCCGCCCGCGCGGCTCGATCGAGCTCCGCGACGGCTGGCTCAACCCGCCCGGCGCTCTCCGACGACGGAGCTCGCAAGCGCGACCCTCACCAACCTCTACAACGAGCGGCCCGACCTGGCTCGCGCACGTCCACGACCGCCTCGACCGCGGCCGTCCTCGCCGCCTACGGCTGGCCCGCGGACCTCACCGACGACGAGCTGCTCGCGCGCCTGCTCGCGCTCAACCTCGAGCGCGCGGGCGCAGCCCTCGAGGTGTCACCACCGGAGCCGGCCTGACAGGGCGCGCTGGAGCCCTGGCCAGAGCGTGGAACCCCCTGGAGCACGACAGGCTTCTGAACGCTATGCGGACATAGTGGTTGGGGGCCTATCGTCAAACGCCCGGCTCTGCATGGGTGTTCACGACGACCGTCAGCGGAACCGCCCGTCGCACCGCATCCACGACTGGACAGTGATCGACGCCCCAGCGGCCGAGCTCCTCGAGATCGGCCCGAGCGACATCGGTGGCCGACAGCGAGATCGAGATCCTTCCTCGGAGTGGCCCCGCCGGAATCGACGAGTCCAGGCCGAGGATGCCGCGATCGTCGGAAACGGAGTCGACCGTGACCTTGAGGGTTTCGAGCGCGCAGCCCAGCTGCGCCGCTCGCATCGCGACCAGGGTGGCCACGCAGCTCGCCGCGGCGGCCCGGAGCAGCCATCCGGCCGACGGCGCCGAGGCCGTGCCGCCGACGGACGTCGGCATGTCAGTCAGGATGTCCTCGCCCGCCGGGCCAGTCGTGCGGACGCGGAGGCCGGACTCGAGGGTCGCAGTCGCCACGCTATCGGTGTAGGTCGCCTCGTCCGGATGCTCCGACAGATAGGCGGTCGCCCGCTCGAGTGCCTCGCGGATCCCATCCATCGCCAGACCTCCTTGTGAACCGTGTCGCTCCGAGCTTCGTCTCGTTGGCAGGTTCCGACGCTATCTTCGCGAGGCCGGACTGGCTCCAGCCGGGCTCCACGTCGGCGGCTGAGGAGGTCGCCCCTTGACGCGCCGCGGCACCTCGTGGATAGTGTGATACATTCCAGCAGGATGTTAGATGTTATCTGACATCACGAGGGAATGTAAGGGACTATCCGGCATGCTTTTCAACACCCCGACCCTGAGCGAGCAGGAGCTCCAGGTCGTCGCTCGGATCGACAGGATTCGTGATGCGCTGCGCCACCAGCTCCCTGAGCAACGGAGGTGGGTCGGCCTGCTTCGGCGCGTCATGCTTGCCCGTGCGATCCGGGGCTCCAACAGCATCGAGGGCTACAACGTGACCCTCGATGATGCTGTCGCGGCTGTCGCCGGCGAGGAGCCCTTGGACGCCGAGCGTGAGGCCTGGGTGGCCGTCCTTGGCTACCGCGACGCGATGACGTATGTGCTTCAGCTGGCCGATGACAGCCACTTCTCCTATGACGAGACACTCATTCGCAGCCTGCACTACATGATGCTCAAGTACGCCCTTGACAAGAGCCCGGGGCGATGGCGACCTGGCTCTGTCTACGTGCTCGATGAGCGTACCCAAGAGATCGTCTACACGGGGCCAGATGCGATTGAGGTCCCCGGGCTCATGCGCGAACTCATCGAGGATCTGCGCCGGGCCGACCTGGTCCCACCGCTCATCCGCGCCGCGATGGCCCACCTGAACCTGGTGATGATCCATCCGTTCCGAGACGGCAACGGGCGGATGGCCCGCTGCCTTCAGACCCTCGTGCTTGCGCGAGAAGGCACCATCGCGCCGCCCTTCTCCAGCATTGAGGAGTACCTCGGCGCCAACACTGAGCCCTACTACCAGGTCCTCGCGGATGTCGGCAACGGTAGCTGGCGGCCGCAACGCGATGCTCGGCCGTGGATTCGCTTCGCTCTGACAGCACACTACCGTCAAGCACTGACGATGGTGCGGCGAGCTGAAGAGGCCGAGCAGCGATGGGCGATCCTCGAAACCGAAGCACAGGGAATGCACCTGCCTGAACGGATGGTCGCTGCGCTGTTCAATGCGTCCATGGGGTTTCGCCTTCGCAATGCCATCTATCGAGAGGTGGCCGAAGTGAACGAGAACACCGCGGGACGCGACCTCAAGACATTGGTGAGAGTCGGACTCCTGGAAGCGAGGGGCGAGCGCCGAGGCCGCTTCTACGTCGCAACTGCGCGCCTACGGGCGCTGAATGAATCCATCCGACAGGCCCCCCGCCTCATCGAGGACCCGTTTGACCTGCCGGTCGAACCGACGCTCGGTCTCTGAGCGGGTCGTCGTCGATGACCAGCGGGTGGAGGCGATCGAGTGGACGCCCCCCACACGGCCCTTCTTCAAAAGACAGCGGGAGTGCCCCCAAGGGAATTCAGAGACCCGCCGGCTGTCTGAGGACGACGGACTGGCGTGGTACGTGGCATGAACCGCTCCGATACCCTCACGGCTTCGCCCACGGGCGCGACAGAGCGCGCACGTGGCGCGATGAGCGTGCGGCTGGCCACTGACGCGAGAGACGTCCTCGGACGCCCCAGGGCCCCGGGATCTCGCCCGGGCCCTGGGTGCCGGTAGGGGAGCTTCGTCTATCCGGCGTCGCCCTGAGCAGCCGGGTCAGGGCCCGCCGCCCGTCGCGTTCGCTTCCGGGCAGGCTCGGGCTCGACACCGCTGGGTTCGGTCGGGCTGGGTGGGTCGGCCGTCGGAGCGGCGCCCTCCACGGTCTGGCCTCCCTCGGCGGCGGCCTGCGGCCGCGACGCTGAAGAGGGTCTGACTCGGATCGGCCATGTGTAATCCTCGTCGGCTCACACTGCGCAGCGCCCCCTGCAGCAGACATTGCCGGCACACCCGATCTCTGCCACCCCTCCACGAAACACGGCATGGAACGCGCCTGGGCCGGGTTGTGTCAGGTCGGGATCAGGGTGCGTGTGGCACGCGGGTGACGCGCCATCGTTGGACGGACCTGCCCTCGGCCGGCCCGTGCCGGGGTCATACTGGAGCGGCTTCGAAACGGGAAGGCAGCGTTGGCGATCGGGCGTTGCTTCCCGTGCACGTCGTGGCGGTCATCGCGCTGCGGCCGGCCTTCGTTTCGATCCGGCGCCTCGGGCGCGGGTACTGCAGGGGTGCGATGGTGGCAGGCGACGCGCCGGCGCGGGTCGAGACCGTCTTCGCCTGGTCGGGAGGACGGCGCCTCTACCTGCTCACCTGGGGTGAGATCAGCGAGGGGCGGCAGGCCAGCGTGGAGCACGCCGCTTCCCGCATCGCCGACGTGGATGACCTCGAACACGCCCTCGTGCGCGTCTTCCGACACCGCGTGCAGCGGAGGATCCGGGGCCACGCGACCCCCGACGTCTGGTTCGAGGTCGGGTAGCCCGCGCGCGGAGCGCACCACGATGCCGGACGAGGCCGCCCGGCCGGCAGCTGCGCGGACGCTCGCCTCGCGAGGCCGCCCATGCAAGCGACCGGTCCCCAGCAGGCGATCGCGGCCGCGACTTCGTCGACGGCGCTCCCTCTCTGTGGCCCGGGTGCGCCTGCCCGGGGCAGCATCGCCGCTCCGGCCGGGCTGCCGGCCTACTCCTCCAGGTAGTCCTTGAGCTTGCGCGAGCGGGACGGGTGGCGCAGCTTGCGGAGGGCCTTGGCCTCGATCTGGCGGATCCGCTCGCGGGTGACGTTGAACTCCTTGCCGACCTCCTCGAGCGTCCGCGCCCGGCCGTCCTCCAGCCCGAAGCGGAGCTGGAGGACTCGGCGCTCGCGGCCGGTCAACGAGTCGAGCACGGCCGCGACCTGCTCCTTGAGGAGCTGGCGCGCCGCGGCCTCGGCCGGGGCCAGCGCGGCGGGATCCTCGATGAAGTCGCCGAGGGTCTTGTCCCCCTCCTCGCCGACCGGCGTATCGAGAGAGATCGCCTGCTGGCTGGCCTTGATGATCTCGCGGACCTTCTCGGGGGTGACCACGACCTCCTGGCCCTGCGACATCGCCTCGGCGATCTCCTCGACCGTCGGTTCGCGGCCCGAGCTCCTGGAGCAAGCTGCCGCGAAACCCGGAACAGCCGGTTGATCGTCTCCACCATGTGGACCGGGATCCGGATCGTGCGGGCCTGGTCGGCGATCGCGCGGGTGATCGCCTGGCGGATCCACCAGTGGGCATAGGTGGAGAACTTGAAGCCTCGCTCGTAGTCGAACTTCTCGACCGCCCGGATCAGGCCGATGTTGCCCTCCTGCAGGAGGTCGAGGAGACTGATCCCGCGGCCGATGTACTTCTTGGCGACCGAGACGACCAGGCGCAGGTTCGCCGACGTCAGCTGCTCGCGCGCGTCTCGGCCCATGCGCACGATCTCGCCCTTGCGGTGGGCGAGCTTGGTGTTGAGCGGGACCTCGGGGTCGTAGCCCATCCGCTTGAGCAGGTCCGCGTCGTGGCCCGCTGGTGATCCAACGTTGCAGCGCCGGGAACGCGACCTCATCGCGGGTCCAGTCGTAGATCGCCCGCAGGCCCACATTGTCGCGCGAGTCGAGGTCGCCGTTGTGGACCGCGAGGTAGGCGAAATCCAGGAGCGTCAGGAAGTCATCCGGCGAGCGCGACCGGTTATACGCCGCGACGAGGTGGCGAGCCTCCTTGAGGAGCGCCCTGGTCCCATCGGACTCGGCATCTTTGGCGGCCTTGACCAAGTAGAAGGCGGGCGGGGCCACGAGCAGGTCACCGGCCGCCTCGTCGGCGATGGCGTCGCGGACCATCGCGTGCGCCTCGGGCCCGAACGGCAGGCGGTGCTGCGGCTTCACCGTGCGGGTCTTGCGCTCGGTGTCGTGGAGCGTCCACTCGTGGAGGCTGACCATCGCCTTCGCGGGGAACTCCACCATCCACTCGCCCAGCTCGATCGCCTTGGCGAGGACGACCTCCCCCTCGGCGGTCAGGAGGGCGACGCTGCCGATCTCCCGGAGGTACATCCGGACCGGGTCGTCCATGCCGAGCACGTCGGCCGCGAGCTCCTCGGCCGCCGGCTCGGTGGTCCCCAGCCACGGTGCTCGGCTCCCCAGCCGACGGTGTCTCGAGCTCCTCAGCCGTCGGCTCCTCGAGCTCCTCATCGTCGAGCGTGGCGTGAGCATCGGCGGCGAATGCGCGCGGCTCGCTCCGATCCTCGTCGACCACCTCGAGACCGATGACGACCGCGTCAGCGGGCGTCTGGGGCGGGTCGAGATCGGCGTGGGCGGTCTTCTCGGCCACAGGGACCGCGACGGCGCTCGCACTCGCGGCACGACGGCGGGTTGGCCGGGCGCTGGCGACCTTGATACGGGGAGCGACCCCGACTCGCAGGCCCAGCAATGGTCCTGTGATCCCGTCCCTCCCCGACAACTCCAAGCTGATCGCCGCCCTCACTCTACGCCCACCCCGGCTCCGCGCAGGGGCTCGGTCGTAACGGCGAGACCGCCAGCGGCCGGGGTCACTGCCGAACCGACCTGCGCAGCAATCCCTGGGGCGGCACCGGGAAACCGGACCAACGACCGCAAGGCCGCCGGCCACGGGCCCGACGGCCCGAGCTGGCCGGCCAGGGCCGGGATCGTCGTCCGCCCGCGGAGCGGGGCTGCACTGACCCTACCGCCGGCGACTTCACTGACGCTCAAGTAACGAGGCCGTCAGACCCCGACACTATGCGTGCATGGTGGGCCGGAGCTCGCGCGACGGAGCAACTGACTGCGGTCAGCGGACGCGCGCAGGATGCCCGCCGAGTACCCTAACCTGCGGCCCCCGACCGACTCCCCCCTCGGCCGGGGGTCGTGACGTTCCGTGCGGATCGGCTGGGGCCCGACCTCGTCCCCCTCGACCTGAGCATGCCGATGCTCAACGGTATCGGCGGCCCTTGACGAGGATCGGTCGCGGCGGACCATAGTGGCGTCGCGCGGAATCCGACCCCCTGGTCACGCACGTCGTATGGGGACATTGACGCTTCCAGATGACCGAGCACCTCGACGAGAGCCACCCTGACGGTGACCCGCACGGGCACGACCACGAGCACGCTCACCGCCACCCCGAGGGACGCTTGCGCCGGCTGGTTGGGGCACTGGTCGGTCACAGCCATGATCCGGGCGACTCGCTCGACGATGCGCTGACGAGCGACGCGCGCGGCATCCGCGCGCTCAAGCTCTCGCTCGTCCTGCTCGGGATCACCGCGGTCGCCCAGCTCGCGGTCGTCATCGTCTCGGGCTCGGTCGCGCTCCTGGCCGACACGATCCACAACTTCTCCGACGCCCTGACCGCGGTCCCCCTCTGGATCGCATTTGCAATCGGCGGACGGGCGGCGACCCGGCGCTACACCTTCGGGTATCGGCGGGCCGAGGATCTGGCGGGGCTCTTCGTCCTGCTCATGATCGCCGCCTCGGCCGTGCTCGCGGCCTATGAGTCGGTCAGCCGGCTCATCAGCCCCCAGCCGATCACGAACGTCCCGATCGTCATCGCCGCCGGCTTCATCGGCTTCGCCGGCAACGAAGCCGTCGCCCTCTACCGGATCCGGGTCGGTCGCTCGATCGGCTCGGCCGCCCTCGTCGCCGACGGCTACCACGCCCGGACCGACGGGTTGACCTCACTCGCCGTGGTTGGCGGCGCGCTCGGCGTCGCCGCCGGCTATCCACTGGCCGATCCGCTGGTGGGGCTGCTCATCACCGCGGTCATCCTCGTCGTGCTCAAGCAGGCGACCGCCCAGATGCTCGGGCGGCTGATGGATGCGGTCGAGCCCGAGCTCGTCGAGCAGGTCGAGGCGATCGCGACGTCGGTGCCGGATGTCCAGTCGGTCGATCGCCTGCGGCTCCGCTGGCTGGGGCACGCCCTCGAGGCGTCCATGGCGATCACCGTCGATTGCGACCTCACCGTCGCCGAGGGCCACCGGGTCTCCGAAGAGGTGCGCCACCGCCTGCTCCATGAGGTCCGTCGGCTCGATACCGCGGTCATCCACGTCAACCCCTGCGGGCACGCCGGCGAAGATCCGCATGCGCTCACCCGCCATCACGACCCGGCTGCGGGGCACCCGTCGCGTGAAGTCGCCAAGGAGGACCGGCGCGATGAAGTGGGTCACCCGAGAGCACCCCAGGACCGACCGGATCGCCTGTCCGTGGCTCATCCGGAAGTTCATCGATCCGGACGCCGAGATCGTCTATGTCGGGCGCGCTGAGGTCCTCGCCTACGCCGAGCGCGAGGGGGCGATCAGCTTCGACGCACCCGGAGCGCGCTTCACCCACCGCGACGGCCTCTGCTCGTTCGAGGTCCTCGTCGAGGAGTACAAGCTGCAGGACGATCCCGCTCTGGCCCTGATGGCCCGGGTCGTCCACGGCGCGGACGTGTCCGAGGATCGCGACGCCACCCCGCAATCGCCGGGCCTCCAAGCCATCGCCGATGGGTTTGCGCTCCTCGGCCTCGATGACCAGTGCCAGCTCGAACTCGAACTCCCGGTCTACGACGCGCTCTACGCATGGGCCCAGGCCGAGGCCGCGAACGCTTGAGGCCTCTGCCTCGCGGTTCGGCGCCCTCACGTGAGCTGACGACGCACCCGTTCAGAAGAGCGGCGGTGCGCGATGATGACCGCTGGACTGAAGGTCGTGGAGGAAGTCGGCCCCAGGCCGCCGTGCACGAGCCCGTCGCGACGGCTCGAGCTGGCCGGCGGACCGGGATCGTCGGCGGCACGCGGAGCGGGGCCGACAGGAGGCTACCGGCGGGCGCTCAGCTGCGCGGACGTGAGGCTCACGAGGGCCTAGGCTCGTCGCGGCGGAGCCGCTCCGCGGCGCGGCCGAAGGTGCCCTCGGGCCAGAGTTCTCGCGGCGAGTCGATCGTGAGACCGAACGGCGCCAGTTCGTCCGCGACAGCGCGCAGGACACGGGCTCGGGCCCAGCTCGAGTCCCTTGTTAGCTTGATCTTCGACGAGCTTCGCTGGAGGTTCACAGGGGCTCGCCCTCTCGCTGGCCGCTGCGACGATCATGCGCCCGTCGGCGGCCGACCGGAGGTCGGCCCGGCTCACGAGCAGGCGGCCGTGGTGCTCCACGGCAACGCTTACAGGCGGCCCGGCCCGACGACAAGGCCGCGCTGGGCTTCCGAGACGAGGAACGGCCGGCGCCGACCCGCGGCGTAGACGGTCGGAAGCGAGGGGAGAGAGCCCGGCAGGAGCGGTCCGCCGGGCCCTCGGTCGTCCTAGCCGGGCAGGTACCTGCCCGTCGCCGGTTGAGCCCGCGAGAGGCAGTTTGGCTTGGATGCTGTAAGCCAAACGGCGCAGAAAGGGCCGCCTGTTCGCGGAGCCTGCCCCGGTGAGCGTCGCCACCTCCTCGACCGTCAGCGATCCCTCCCCCAGCGGGCCAGGACATCGATCCGTTGCTCGTCGCGCGTGTTCAAGGTCAGTCTCTCCCTCATCGGTGGAGACTGACAAAGTCACTGAGCATCTCCGACGCCCACCTCGGGATCCGGGCTCGGGGGGCGGATGGGTTCCCATTGACATGCAAGCGGGGACTTGCATATCATCGGCGCCGAACCCATGGGAGACCCATTTCGGGCGCTCGCCGACCCGACCCGTCGCCTGATCCTCGACGAGCTGGCCGAGCGTGACGGCCAGACCCTCTTCGAGATCTGCGCACGCCTTGCCAACGGGCACGGCGTGGCGTCCAGCCGGCAGGCGATCAGCCAGCACCTCGACGTGCTGGAGGCCGCGGGCCTGATCGACACGCGCCGCGACGGGCGCTGGAAGCTCCACACGCTCAACCCGGCGCCGCTCGAGACCATGCTGGATCGCTGGCGGCGCCCGGCGACAGCGGTCCGAACCAACCCGGAGGCCGATGATGCGAATCCACCTGGCGAGCATCCTGGTCGATGACCAGGCGAAGGCGCTCGCGTTCTACACGGACGTCCTCGGCTTCCTGCCGAAGGCCGACGTCGACATGGGCGGTCCGCGCTGGCTGACCGTCGTTTCGCCCGAAGCGCCCGACGCCACCGAACTGGTGCTCGAGCCGGATGCGCATCCGGCGGCCGGGCCGTTCAAGCGAGCGCTGGTCGCCGATGGGATCCCGTTCACCTCGTTCGCGGTGGACGACTGCGCGGCCGAGTACCAGCGGCTCATGGCGCGCGGCGTCGTCTTCACCCAGCCGCCCGTGGCGATGGGGCCCGTCACGACCGCAGTCTTCGACGACACGTGCGGCAACCTGATCCAGATCGCGAGCATGAACGGCTGACGCAAGGTCCTCAGAGGCCGACCGCAGGGGGCGACCGGCCGCTGCGGAGCCGACTGCCGCGGCGCGTGCGGTAGCCGTCCCAGCCCGGGGCAGGTGTGCGCGGCCCACGCGCACGGCCTGGCGCTGGCGCTGCCGGAAAGGGTCGTAACGGCGCGCCGGACAGGTGTTGGACGCGCGATAACAACCTATCGGATGCCGATCGAGGGCCGCGACGAGTGGATCGCCGCGGCGAGGCGATTGGCATGAGGGACGGGTACCTGCGCGGGCAGCTCTCGGATCCGGCGGCCCGCGCTGACGGTCCGGCCCAGGGTCGGTCCGATATCCACGCCTCAGAGGCTGCCGAAGAAACCCGCGATGTCGCCGGCGAGCAGCTCAGGCTCTTCGGCGGCCGCGAAGTGCCCGCCACGCTCCATCCGCGTCCATCTCCGGACGTCATACAGCCGCTCCGCCCACTCGCGAGGCGGGTCTCCTTCGAATGCGAACTGGCGCGGAAAGCTCGCGATCGCGGTCGGCACGCGGACGAAGGTCTCCGGTCCGATCGCGTGGCCGTGCCAGCGATTGTCGAAGTAGTCACGCATCGAACCCGTAATCGTTCCGGTCACCCAGTACAGGGTCACAATCGTCAGGAGGAAGTCCCGCGAGAAGCGCCCATCGAGCTCGCCGTCCGTGTCGGCCCAGGCTCGCCATTTCTCCAGGATCCACGCGGCAAGGCCGGCCGGAGAGTCGTTCAGGGCGTACCCGACGGTCTGAGGTCTCGTCGACTGGATCGACGAGTATCCTCGTTCGACATCGTCCCAGGCGCTCCGCTGCTCGAGATAGGCGGCCTCGGCGGGCGACAGAGGCGCCGAGTTCGCTCCGATGTACGGGGAGAGCTCCGGGGTGCTCAGGTGGACGCCGAGGACCCGACCCGGTTCTTCGAGTGCCATGAACGTGGCCACCCCTGCTCCGAAGTCACCGCCCCCGACTCCGTATCGCTCGTAGCCCAGCCCGCGCATCAACCCCTCCCAGAGCCTGGCGGTGCTGCGATACGTCGCGTGCGCCGGGCGATCAGAGAAGCCGTATCCCGGGAGCGACGGGATGACGAGGTCGAACGCGGGCCCGTCGATGCCGTGGGCACGCGGATCGGTGAGCAGCGGCACGAGGGACAGCATCTCCGCGAAGGAGGAGGGCCAGCCGTGGGTGAGGATAAGGGGTACTCCGTGCCCGCCGACCGCCCGTTCGTGGACGAAGTGGATGCGCAGGTTCCCGAGCTGCGCTCGGAACTGGTGGAAGCCGTTCAGCCGGCGCTCTTGGGCGCGCCAGTCGAATCCGTCCGTCCAGTACGCGACCAGACGGCCGAGGTACGCGAGATCGGTGCCCTGCTCCCACGGCCCGCCCGGCGGCTGATCCGGCCACCGCGTCCGTCGCAACCGCGCCTTGAGGTCCGCCAGGACCTCATCGGGAACCTGGATCGAGAACGGCTCGGCGAGAAAGGGGGCTGCACGCTCGTTCAGTTTGATCCTCCGTCCGCGTCGAACCAGGTCGCCCTGACCCGGTCATTCCCCGAAATCGAGCGCGCGGCGCAACCAGACCCCGCGACGGTCGAGTTGGGCGAACGGCCCCCGGTCGCCGCCGCGAGATAGCTACGGCGACTCATCTGCCGGCTCACCCGGGCGTTCCCACCCAGACACTATGGTGAGTCAGTGGCCGTCGGTCCCGATCGCTTGGGCGCAGGTATCGACCCTAGCCACGTCCAGCCGCGTGTTCCACGGCACTTGCCCAGGCGGCGATCTCGGTCCGGCGTGACGCTCCGAGCTTGGCCAGGATGTGTTCCACATGACTGCTGGCCGTCTTCGAGGCGATCGACAACTCTCTGGCGATCTCCGCGTTCGTCAGCCCCTCCGCGATCAGCCTCGCCACGGCGAACTCGCGGGCCGTCAACGGGCGCCACGGTTGGTCGACCCACACGTGGCCGCGCGCCACGCGCTGCAGGGCATCCGCCCGATCGGCGAGCGGCCGACTGTCGAGCCGGGAGGCGACCGCGCGAGCTTCCACGGCCAGCACGACCGCATCTGCGAACCGGTTCAGGCGAGTCAGGCAATTCGCGAGGTCAAGGCGTGCCCAGGTAGCCTCCCAGACCCGTCCTCGCTCGTTCCATCCGTCGATCGCGGCCTCCAACGCGTGGCGAGCCACGCCGGTCGCACCTGCGGCGAGGGCGACCAGGCCGTGGCCGTGATCGAGGGCCGGTAGCGCCACGGCCGGCATCGACGAGAGGTGCTCGGCACAGGCCGCGAGCCAGGCCTCCGCCTCGGCGGGTCGTCCGGCTGCCTGCTCGGCGCGGACCCCGGTGACGACGAACGGCACCAGGAGAGCCCGCTCACCGACCGCCTGTGCCCGCTCGAGGGCGTCGTGGCAGCGCGCAGCCGCCTGGTCGGGGAGGTCGGCGAGGAGCGCGGCCTCGGCAAGCCCCCAGAGCGGCGGGAGGATGAGGTCGACGGCGCCGCCCTCCTCCCCGACCGATAGCGCGGCTGACAACTCCGCTTCCGCCGTCTGGAAGTCCCCTCGGCCAAGAGCCACGTACCCGACCGCCCATCGAGCCATCGATCACCGCGCGCCGGCAGCCGTGGTCGGCGATCGTCTGGCGGGCCGTCGTGGCCGCATCGACCCAGTCCCCGCCCGCCCACGCGACGAGTGCGGACGTCGCGCCCATCACGTGCCGACAGTGCGACTGCTCGGTCGCGTCGGCGTAGCGCAACCCATCGGCGAGGAAGCGTCCGCGCGCGCGGTAGTCCATCGCCCGAACGGCGAGCGTGGCGGCGTCGCGGAACGCGGTGACCCCTAAGTCCTCGAAACCCGCCCGCTGCGCCTCGTGGGCCGCTGCCGAGATCCCGTCAAGACCTTCGGCAACCCGGCCGTCGAGGACGGCCGCCATCGCCGCGAACTCGTTCGCCTGGATCGCGAGCCACGAATCGCCGTGCGCCCTCGCGAGTCTCGCGCATCGTCTCGATCACCGAGCGGGCCGTGTCGACCGCCGTCCTGTCCAGGTGGATCCGGGTCCACTCGTCGAGCAACCAGCCTGGCAGTTTCCCCTGCAGGCTGCCAGCAGGGAGCCTCTCGAGCTCCTCGAACAACGACCCGGCCAGGTCGGACCGGTCCCCGACCGATCGGACCTCACGATGCCAGACGTGGAGGACCCCGACGAGCATCTCGGCGGCCTTCGCCGGCCGCCCGGCCGCCAGATAGGCCGCGCGAGCGTCACGGAAGGTGCGCTCGGCGACCTCGTGCTCCTCGATCGCCATGGCCTCGATCGGCATACGCGTCGAGGAGCGCTCCCCGGTCGTCCATCGTCGAGGTCGTCCGGCATGTTGGCGACGGCGCGTCGATAGAGCTCGAAGGCCTCGCGGTGGGCCGACAATCGCGCGGCCTCCCGGGCGCCCGCGACCGCGGCCTCGAACGCCTGGCGGCGCAGACCGGCGCGTTCGTAGTGGACGGAGGCGTGGATCTCCGACGCTCCCTCGAGCTGGGCCCCGAACTCCCCGGCCCGAGCGTGGAAGCGGCGACGCTCCCAGGTCGGGATCGTGCGGTAGAGCGCGTCGCGCAGCAGCTGGTGCCGAAAGTCGTACAGGCCGCGCAACCCGGGCGGGTCGAGGACGAAGTAGTCGACGAGCTCCTGGAGCGGCGCCTCGAGCGCCTCCGGCGGCACGTCCATGATCCCGGCGAGGACCTCCGGGACGAAACAGCGACCGATGACGGCCCCGGCGCGGGCGGCGGCCTGCGCCTCGGGCGAACGCTGCGCGATCCGGGCGATGACCGCATCCTCGATCGTGTCGGGCACGGTGGCCTCCCGGATCGCCGTCCCGTCGGCTCGCGCCTCGGCGCTCAACGCGCCGAGGAGCTCCTCGATGTGGAGCGGGATCCCATCCGTCCGCTCGAACACGGCGGCCGCGACCTCCCGCGGCGCCGGGAGCCCGGTGTCGAGGATCAGCGTCGTGACCAGGGCGGTCTCCGTCGGCGTCAGCGGGGCGAGCCGGACCTCCTCCGCGATCCGCTGGGTGATCAGCCGTGCCCGCCAGTCCCGAAGGCTCGCACCGGGCGCGACGTCCTCGGTGCGGTAGTCGCCGATCAGGAGGAGCGGCCGGTCCCGTGACTGTCGCGCCAGCTCCCCGATGATCTCGAGGCTCACGTCGTCGGCCCACTGCAGGTCCTCGAACGACAGCATCGTCGGGCCCGGCAGCGAGATGAGGATCCGCTCGACGAGCTCCATCACCAGCCGTCGACGCTGGACGTGCTCGGCCGCCATGGCCGCATCGCACAGATCGAGCAGCTCCCGGCCGAGGTCGGCGAAGGGCGCCAGCCGGGTCATCGAGCGCGCCAGGTCGAGGATCGAAGCTGCCGGGACGTCGCGGTCCTGGGGGGCGAGGGCCCCCTCGGCCGCTGAGAAGCCGCGGGCCTCCGCCTTGCGCCGGATAGCGGCCAGCAGCCGGGTCTTGCCGATCCCGGCCTCGCCGGCGAGCAGGAGGAACTGGCCCCGGCCGGCGGCGACGTCGTCGAGCCGTCGATCCGCGAGAACGAGCAGGTCGTCACGCCCGACGAGGAGCGGGCAACGGACGGCTCTCGGCGCGGTGTGCATCGGCAGCGAAGTGTAGGCCACGGGCGTCGGGGGTCATCGGTCATTCGACCGATGACCCCTCGGCTTCGCGGATCGACGCTGCGTGCCCAGGGCCCCGACCCGAATGGTCGAGGCCCTCGCGCAGGGAGGTTGACTATGGCGAACTTCATGGACGTCCACTCGGGCTTCTTCGGCGTCACCGCCGAGCAACTGAAGGAAGCCCACGAGCGCGACCTGGCGATCGAGCGTGAAGAGGGCGTGCATTTCGAGCGCGCCTGGCTCGATCCCGACTCGGGCAAGGTCTTCTGCCTCTCGAGCGGGCCGTCGCGTGAATCCGTCATGCGTGTCCACGAGCGGGCGGGGCACCCGACCGCCGAGGTCTACGAGCTGACTGCGGAGGTAGCGTGATGCGCAACAAACGGGCGCGATTCATCGCGTCGATCGCACTGGTGTCCGTCGTCGCCATGCTCGGCGCGGCGGTCGCCTACGCCGGTAACAACGACGACGGTCAGAACCTGAGCGACGTCCGGGCGGCCACCGCCCCGTTCCACAACCTCGACGTGGCGATGGCCGCCGGCTACGGCGCGGTCAAGGGCTGCGCCCAGAACCCCGGCGTCGGCGGGATGGGCCAGCACTACGTCAAGGGCGACCTCGTCGCCGACCCGGCACTCGACACGCTCCGGCCTGAAGCGCTCGTCTACGAGCCGCGTGGCGGTGGCGGCTATCGACTCGTCGCCGTCGAGTACATCGTCCTCAAGGACGCCTGGCACGCGGCGAACGGCAGCAGCCCGCCGCGCCTCTTCGACGAGCCGCTGATGCTCGTTCCGGCGCCGAACGCCTACGGGCTGCCGGACTTCTACGAGATCCACCTCTGGCTCTGGAAGAACAACCCGCAGCGGCCTCTTCGCCGACTGGAACCCGCGCGTGTCCTGCCGCGGCCTGCCGTTCTAGACTTGGGGACCGGCCTAGTCGGCGGCGGCGCTCCGCGACCGTCGCCGCTGGGCCGTCAAGACGCGGCCACGGTCGCCACCGCCATCATCCCGAGCGGGAACGCGAGGAGCGCGGCGATGACCACGGCGATGACCGCCGCACAAGCCCGCGGGCGATCAAGCCGGGACCGACTACGAGGTTCGGAGCGCCTCCAGGGCGCAGGTCGGCAGCCAGATCCAGCCCTCGATGCGCGCCGCCTCGCGCTCGTCGGGTGTTTCGGGGCCAGCAGCCCAGCCCCGCTCAAAGACGCGGCCCACGAGGGCCGCCACCAGCGCATCCAGGGCATGGTCGCTTCTCGCCAGCAGCTCCACCTGCTCGGGGCTGGCCACGACCTCGGCGCGCTCGGCGAGGCGGAGGATGTCGTCGTCCGAGGCGCCCACCCAGAGGCGCTCGAGCAGCGGCTGTCTCCCTGACCAGTCCACCCGGCAGACTGCGGTGTCCCGATCGCCCGAGGCCAAATCGACGCCCAGGGTGCGCATGGGCCTATCGTAG
The DNA here is from genome assembly GCA_963712585.1 of uncultured Chloroflexia bacterium. Taxonomy (GTDB): domain Bacteria; phylum Chloroflexota; class Limnocylindria; order Limnocylindrales; family CSP1-4; genus CAVQIH01. The sequence continues at coordinate 11,504 of CAVQIH010000008.1, read as the reverse complement.
CGGTCACATGCGCCGCCCCAGTCACGCCTCTCGGTGACAGCAGAAGGCGCGACCATGAGGTGGCAGTGATGGACCCAAGCGTCCTCGAGGTCCCCCGAGCGGGCGAGGCGGCCGCGATGGCCGATCGGATCGAGGCGGCGTGGACGGTGGTAGCGAGCCGTCGCGACGCCCTTCTGGCGTGGGAGGCTGCTGGTGGGCCGAAGTCCGCGCCGGCGGATGTCGGCGCTCCGTGGGACCCCGGCCGGATCCTTGCACACCTCTCCGAGATGGTCCCCTACTGGCTCGGCCAGATGGAGCGGATCCTGGCGCGGGGTGACGATCCCATCCCGGTCGGGCGGACCGCGGCCGATCCGATCCGGGTCCTCAGCGTCGAACGCGACCGAACTCTGCCCGTGGCAGAGCTCCTCGACCGCACGGACGTCGATGTGCGGCGAGTCACGGCGCGGCTCCGGGGCCTGGACGACGCAACGCTCACGCGGTGCGGCGTTCATCCGGTGCGCGGCGAGATGACACTCGCCCAGGTCGTCAACTCGGGCCTCGCGAAGCACCTCGAGGATCATGCCGTCCAGCTCGACGGGGCGCTCGGACTCGCCCGCCCGGCGGACTGAGGATGACGATCCAGCCGCGCGCGGAGCTCGCCGCGATCCGGGCATACGTGCCGGGGAAGCCGGCTCCGGACATTCCCGGTGCGCTCAAGCTCGCCTCGCACCATCCAATAGGGACTCGACCGACGGAGAAGGAGGTCACGGCCCGCTGGCCTGAGCCGGGCAGGCGCGGTCCGCTCAGCCTGGTCTTCCCCGGCAACAACTGAGCCTCATCGACAGTTTCCCTGTGACAGCCAAGCTTTCGAGGCGGCAATCCGGATCCGGGGGTTGAGCGTGTCCCTGGAAGGCCATTCGACACGGCCAAGATGATCCGAAGAGCAGGCCCTACACATCAGGGCGGGCTGATACAGTGGCGGCTGATACCTGGTCGACCCCACTAGCACCTGTGAACACCCTGAATTCAGGCGTTCCGCGAATTGAACCATCTCTCGCGCGGGACCGCTCGAGATCCGGCTCACCGTGAACGGCGAGCCGGCGGAGGTTGCCGATGTCGCTTGACTTGCCAGTCGGACTGTCCGCCGCGCCCATTCCGCGTCTCGACCTGCCCGCACCGGACGTCCACGACTCGGTCGGCACCGCGGCGCTCCTTGCGGACCGGACTCGCGCCGGCATCCTCGCCATGCTGCGCGACGGACCACACTGCGTGTGCGAGATAGCGGCAGCGTTCGGCGAGCGGCAGAACAACATTTCGAACCACCTCGCACGGCTGCGCGACGCGGGTCTCGTCCGCGCGTCCCGCCATGAGGGGGACGCCCGCTGGGTCTACTACGAACGTGACGAAGTCGCCTGCGCGGTCGCGCTCGGCACGCTGAGCTCCGTGCTGGCACCGCCTCCTTCGGCAAATGCTGAAGGCGGACGGCAGGCCGTGCCGAACGCTGCGCCGAGGTGCAGCCGATGACCGCCATCGCGCGCGTCATCCCGCTCCCCTTCCGGCTCCCGCTGACCCTTTCGTCCGCAGTCCCGCGATACAGCGCTTCATTGCCACACGAGGCAGGGCGATGACGGACTACCTGGAAACCACCGTCGACAAGTTCATCTTCAGGGTCGCGACCGACCGCCTCTACAGCGCCGAGGGCGTCTGGGCGCTGGCGGAAGGTGACCGGATCCGCGTCGGGCTGACGGACTTCCTGCAACAGCGCAACGGCGACGTCGCCTTTGCCGAGGTCAAGTCGGAAGGCACGGCCGTCGCAGCCGGCGACGAGGTGGCGGTGATCGAGACGATCAAGGCCAACGTGGAGGTGACTCTCGCCCGTCGGTGGCACGGTTGTAGAGGTGAATCCGGCGATGGAGACTGTCCGCCCGAGGCCATCAACCAGGACCCGTACGGCGAAGGCTGGCTGGCCGTCATCGACGCCCCCGACTGGCCGGCGGATCGCGACGGCGCTGCTCGACCCGCAGGCGTACTTCGAGCTGATGACAGGCCCAGGCCGAAGAGGAAGCGAAGAAGCTATGAGCGTCCGAAGAGCGCAAGGTCATGGTCGTGCCGTGCAGCGGCATCGGCAAGACGTACGGCACGGTCAGCCGCGAGGCCGCCTACGAGGTCACCGAAGACTCGCGACCGGAGTCGACGGAGCTCGTGGCGCTGTCGCTGCTGGTCCTGGGTGACGAGGACGCCCGCGCCGCGGTCGAGGGCCCATCCGGCGGTGACGATCGACGGGTGCAAGCTCGCCTGCGCCGCCAAGATGGTGCAGGAGAGCGGAGGGCACGGTCGCCCAGGGCATCGCAGTGCTCGACGTGTACCGGCGGCACCGGGAGCTCAAGCCGCAGGGCATCGCCGAGCTGAACGAGGGCGGCAGCCTGCTCGCCCATGCGCTCGCCGAGGAGATCGCCGCCGTCGTCGACGACGTGACCTCGCAGCGAGGAGGGCAGCCGACCATGCCTGAGCTGCCGCGGTCGGAAGGTCGGGATCGTCGCCTGCTCGGGCGAGGAGCTGGCCGAGGGGACGGTGACCCGCCTGGCCGCGCTCAAGGTGCTGGAGCAGCTGCGCCCCGGCGAGACGGTGACCATCTGCCTGCCGCTGTTCCTGGCCGGCGGAGAAGGCGACCGGGCGTTCGCCCGCTTCTATCCGACCATCGCCGTCGACGGCTGCGACAAGCGCTGCGCGGCACGCGCCACCGAGCAGTACTCGGGCAAGCCCGCCGCCAGCGTCGTCGTGAGCGACCTGGTGAGCGAGCATCGGCCTGGGCCGGCCAGAGGGCGCGCGGCGTCTGAACGCGAGCGGCCGGCAGGCGGTCGAGCTAACCGCGGACCGCGTCGCGGGCCTGGTCGACGAGCTGCTCGGCGGGCAATGGAGTCGACGCAGCGGGTCCTTCGTCGAGGCCGCAGCCGGCGGCGACAGTCCGAGGAGCGCCGCAGGCCAGGCTGCTCCTGCGGGTCCGCCATCCCGGTGCAGAAGGTGGACGTGCGACGGGCCAGGCCGTTCCCCTGGTGGCCCTGCCGCTGATCTTCGAGCAGTTCCGCGGCGCCGGCAAGGCGCCCGGGGCCGAGGTCACGAGGGAGCTGCTGGAGATCGTCAAGATCTACAACGACGTGCCGGCCGGGACCGATGAAGCGCTACGCGGCAGCGCTGGCGCGCGAGTACGCCGCCTTCTGCGACCAGGAGGAAGCCCGACCATGAGCCGCACGGCGACGTACCACACGACGGTGACGTGGACCGGCGAGCACTGGGGGCACATCGTGATGGGCAACGGCCCGGAGATGGCCTTCTCCGCGCCGCCCGATGCCCAGGGGCATGCCGGCGTGCTGACGCCCGAGGACGCCTTCGTCGCGGCGGCGAACACCTGCGTGATGATGATGTTCATCTGGGCGACCGAGCGGTTCAAGCTCAACCTGCAGTCGTACGACTGCCGCGCCGAGGGCACCAAGCTGATCGAGCTCGACCGCACCGAGATCTTCACCCACCTGCGTCTCTGGCCGCAGATCCGCATCAGCGCGGGCGCGGAGCGGCCGGCCGTGGTCGAGGCCCGTGCACGCCGGGCCCTGCAGTCGGCCCAGAAGTACAGCCTGGTGGCCAACTCCGTGAAGTCCGAGATCGTCGTCGAGCCGACGATCGAGCTCGTTCCTTGATGAGTAGGCTCGGCCGGCCGGCCCAGCCGGTTCCGCCAGAGATCGAGTCTCGCAGTCTGAGCCCTGCTACCGCGCCTCGTCAGGGTCCGGCCTCTTCCTGCTCCTGTCCCTTCCCACTCGGCACGGTCGCGACAGGCTCTCCGGGGCATTGCCGCATGTCATCTCGGAGTGAGACCACTCACGACTGATATGAAAGGACCCGCCCACGGCTCTTGAGACGCCTGCGACCCCTGGCCTTCGCCTCGCGCTTCGAGTGCTCGACACCAGGGCGCAGGTCGAGGTCGCTGCGCTCCTCAGCAACGCAACTCGCGCGGGCATCCTCGTCATCCTCCGCCGGGTGATGAAGCCGCAGTTTCTGGCGGTCTTCGGCGGCATCGTCGCGGCAGGGTTCATTGACATCGGCTACTTGTTCAGCGTGCTCACTTGAGCCACGAGGTCAGCCGGCCATCCGGTCGCTGGGCGGCGTGTCCAACGGAGGAAACCACGGAATGAAGATCGAAGTGCTGGGCCGAGGATGCTCCTACTGCCGGCGGCTCGAGGAGAACGCCAAGGAGGCCGCCGTCATGGCCGGCGTCGATGCCGAGGTGACTCACATCTACGACGAGATGGAGATCGGCCGGCGGGGCATTCTGCGCACCCCGGGCCTCTACATCGACGGGAAGCTCGTGAGCGCCGGGCGCGTGCCCTCCGCGGGCGACATCGCCGTCATGATCAGCGAAGCCTGACAGCTACGTCGTCCTGGCCCGGCCCGAGGCCCTGGTCGTGGTGGTCCTCTGGATCGCCCACACCCACGCCCTCGAGTCCGCGGACGCGACCCCCTACCTCGCGATCTCGAGCCCCGAGAAGCAGTCGGGCAAGACCCGCCTGCTCGAGTGCCTCGCGCTCCTGGCGAACGGCGCCAGCGGGATCGCGGTCGCCCCGACGGCCTCGACGATCTTTCGGACCCGCGAGGCGACGCCGGACGCCACCCTCCTGCTCGATGAGCTCGACGCGGTCTTTCGGGACCGCTCCGATCGGTACGAGGAGGTCCGGGCGGTCATCAACGCGGGCCATCGGCGGGGCGCCACGGTGCGGTCAATCGGCTCGGGCTTCGGCGCGCTTTCTGCAACCTTGGCGGCTGCGGCCGCCGGGCCGATCGTCGTCTCAGCCCGCTTCACCCCGGCTGCTCATGCGCACGGATTGGCGCTCGGGCGGCCGCAGGTTGTTATGGCGCGCCCGACAGGTGTTGGGCGCGCGTTAGCAACCTACAGCCTCCCGATCGAGGGCCGCGATGAGTGGCTGGCCGCGGCGAGGCGGCTGGCATGAGAGATCGCCCCGCCGGATGCGCGACGGACCGAGAGGTCGTCGTGGTCGCGGCGGTCCTCGTCGCCGGATCGGAGAAGGCTGCCGCCCACCGACTCGGCCTGTCCCACTCGACCGTGAAGCACCACCTCGCGAACGCTCGGTCCAAGGTGGGCGCGACGACGACGGCTCAGCTCGTGTGGATCCTGGCTCAGCGGCTGCCCGAGCCCGACGGTGTAGCGCAATCGGACGCATAGCTCACGCCGGCGGATCTCTGGCAGTTCCAGAAGGCCCTCCCGTGATCGGCGGCAAGCGGGCGGGCCGAGCGTGTGCGGTCGTACGAGCCTTCAACGCCTGCCTGCGCGGTCTTGAGAGGGGCGAGCCGACGGGCGGGCCTATGCCAAAAGGAGAAGGCTCGTTCGGGCGATGCCGAGTGGCGGACCGAACGGGAGGGCGAACCCGATCCAGAACGCGAACTCGAACGGCAGGAGCAGGTAGCTGACGGTCGCGGCATGTGGGACGCCACGCATCAGCATCAAGCCGACGGCTACCTCGACCAGGCAGACGAGCACGAAGCCGATCAGCAGCGGGACCGACGTCTCCATGCCCAGCTGCTCGAATGGCCCGTCGCCGTAGGTCGGGAACCCTATGAACGTCCAGATCTCTCCGGTCCGCGCGAAGTGCAGCGTGCCGAGGATGGCCGGCAGCCCGAAACCCAGTCCGAGCGCAAGCGAGCAGAGGGCGGCACCGTCACCATGGCGGCACGGACGTCGGGGTCATGCGTCAGCCCGCGACCTCACGGCGGCGGCCGGCGCGTCGAGGCCGCTCCTCGAGCGCCCGGCGAGCGTTCGCGACGAGCCACGCTCGGCGCGACGCATCACCCGGATGAAGACCGGGAATGAGAGCTGGGCCGAGCCGTGCGGGGTCCACTGGCCATGGACGTCATCCGCGTGCCGCCACTCGACGTTGGCTCGAGCGTGACCGTGAGCACGACGCTGATCGGCCCGCCGTTCTCGTACCGCCACATCCGAGGCCGCTCGAAGTGCGTGCACTCCGTCTCGACGACCGGACCCTGCTTCCACTTCGCCCGGAATCGCGATCCGACCCCCAGGGGCCCAGCGGTCAACGGCTCCATCGATACGCAGTCGGGATTCCAGTGGACCTCGTTCCCCTGATCGGCGAGGTAGTCGAAGACCGCCTCCGGCGTTCGCGCGATCTCGACCGTGTTCTCGATGACGGCGTTCAAGCGCCACCTCCTCGACGAAGGGACCGTCCCAGTCGAAACGCCAGGACCGGATAGCCGATGTAGAGCGCGGCCGACACGCCGATCCCGACGCCGTACGGAAGCAGGCCGGCTCCGATGTGCGCTGAAAGCACGAACCACGCACCCAGGATCAGGAACGCGACCGAGACGGGACCGATCTGCTGGTCGAATGCCAGGGCACCCGAGACCAGCTGCCATTGCAGCACCACGACCACGGCGATCGCCCCGATCGCCATCAGCACCCCGATCGACACGAGGACGGGCCGGCGGTGCCGAAGGATCGCCCCGGTCGCCAGGACGCCGGGGGCGGCGAGCAGGTACGCGACCAGGGTCAGCACGTCGTTGATCGCGCCGACCGCCTGTCCGGCCGACGTCGCTCCGAGGCTGAAGGCGCCGAACATCAGCATGAGCAGGATCACCGCGACCGCTGCGATCGCGGCGCTTGCGACCGATGCCAGTCCGGCCACGCGCATCCCGAGCGACGTTGGAGCCTCGGCCCCGGCGGTCAGCATGGTGCGCTCCATGGTGAGTCCTCCTTACGCACGGCGATGGCGACGCGACCGATCGCGCCCCAACATGACGTAAGCCCCAGTCGTGCCGACGAGGGCGGCCACGAATCCGACCGCGGCGACCGGGCTCTTCATGCCACCGGTCGCGATCCCCGCCGCGGTCGCGATGAGGCCCGCGCCGCCAGTGATGCCCAGCATCGACGCGCGACGGGATGCCGGGTCGGACCAGGCCCAGACCCCGGCGAGGATCAGCCAGGTCCCGATGAGCGCCTGGCCGGTGAGGATCGGTTGCAGGCTGTCCTCGAACGTCATCCGGCGCGAGATCAGCAGGGACGTGAAGATCGTCGTCGTCGCAACGCCGATCAGATCGACGACGACGCCGAAGGCCAGGAGCCGCGACGCCGGATGCCGCCGGGCCAGGTCGACGGCGATCGGCACGGTGGCCCAGGCCAGGCAGATCGACAGGCTGTCGTTGAGCGTGCCCCATGGTTCGCCGACCGCGAAGAAGGCCGCCAGGGCCGTCGCGCCACCGATCGTCAGGCCGGCGGCCACCTGCGCCGCTCGCCGGCCGACGTCCCCGAGGACGAGCGCGGGTCGCGCGTCAACCATGGCCAGTGATCCAGTCGCCATCGTCGATCCTCCTGTCGCACATGGCGGTCCGCTAGAACGGCTTGGTCTCCATCAGCCAGGTGATCACGACGATCCCGGCGATCGCGAACGCGCTCCCAAAGAGCGGACGGCGATCGAGCAGGAGGGCGTCGAGGGTCGCGCCGTCCACGGGTATGGGGGTCGTCCCTGCCCGCGCATCCGCGAGATTCGGCATCCCGAGGCCCTGGCGCATCCTGACCATCGGGATAGCATTGAGCGAGTTCATCGACTGGACGATCGCGGCGAGCAAGACGATGGACACCCACAGCCACCACTGGCCGTTGAACCACCACCCGGCGGCGACTCCCACGACGACACCGCTCACGATCAGCAGCAGGCCGCTCGCCAACATCGGCGTCATGAAACTGCCCGACAGTTCGAACCACGCCATGAGCTTCGCGCGGTCGCGTTCGCGCCGAACCCGCCACCAGACTCCCATCGACACGCCGTGGATCGCGAGGAACGCGAGCACGCACAGGACGTGGAACACGAGGAGCCACGGGTAGAGGTCAGCCCAGGTCATGCCTCAGGTCCTCACTACTCGGCGGCGATGTGCCTACCATCGCCACGGCTGGCCCGCCACCGGCGGGGCTCGTCGGTCCCGGATGCTATATTGGTTGCATCACGAAGTCAATAGACTGGAGCGGCAGCCGATTGCCTAGGAAGTACGAGCTCGGGAAGCGGGCGGCGCAGCAGGCCGAGACGCGGCGCAGGATCATCGCGGCCGCCCTTGAGCTGTACCAGGAGCGGGGCGTGTCGGCGACCACGATGCTCGATATCGCCCGGCGTGCCGACGTCGCTCCAGGCACCGTCGCCAATCACTTCGGCTCCGCCGCCGCACTCGCGGCCGAGGTCACCGGGGAGATCTTCGGGGAACTCCGGATGCCGACGCCGGACCTGTTCGACGGGGTCGTCGGGCTACGCGATCGAGTCGATCTCCTCGTCCGGGAGCTGTCGGCGTTCTTCGACCGGAGCGAGTCGTGGTACCGCGCGTCGCAGCGTGAAGGTCCTGGCGTCTCGTTCTGGGCCGATGCCGAGGCCAGCTTCTATCGGCAACTGGACGCCCTCGTCCGCGCGGCGCTCGGGCCGCTGTCCTCGGACGACGATGCCGTTGCGGTGGTGATGACCGTGTTCGGTCGGTGGGTCATCGGCTCGCTCCAGGAGGCAGGCCGAACGAGCGAGGAGGCCGTGAGCCTCGTGTCGGACCTGCTCGCATCGTGGCTCGAGACGCGCTCGCCGCTGTATCAACCGGGGTCCGGCTAGCGCCTCGATTGCTCGTGCTACGCCACCGGCACCTCCTCGCGTAGCGTACCCACGGTCGGCAACGCGACGGCATGGCCCAAACGGCCGAATAGGAATTGCGGCCCGTCACCCGCACGCTTGAGGGCATGACGGCGCGCTGGTCTGATCCACACCGACTCCCGGGTCCCCCCACCGGGTACGTCCGCGCCGTCGACTCCCCGGCGGTGGCCCGATGAGCCTGCAGGTGGCCACTGACGCCAGACTCCATCCCGGACGCGACAGGGCCCCGGGATCGCGCCCGGGGCCCTGGATGCGGGAACGGGAGTCTTGTCTATCCGGCGTCGCCCTGGGCAGCCGCTTCGGGGGCGGTGCTCCGTCGGGTCCGCTTCCGGGCGGCCTCGGGCTCAGGGGTGATCCCCTCGCTCGGGGCGGCGGCCTCGGGATCCACCGTCGGGACGTCTCCGCTCGCGGCGGCCTTGCGCGCCTTCGCCTCGCGGGCGAGACCCGCTGTGTAGGCGTTCCAATGGGGCCGGCACATCCGACCCAGGCCATCCTTCTGGGAGGGCTGGACCGGGAACTCCTCGGGTGGCGCCTCGTGCGGCTCGATCCCGAAGCGCTCCGAGCCGATGCACCGTCGCAGGGTCGTCGTCTCTTCGGTCATGGTCATCGCTCCTTGGCTTGCCGGCGCCCATCTGGCGTCGCGCCGGACATCCATTGCTCGGCTGGCGCGACGATGCAAGGCCGAAGATCGGTAGTCGCCCGATGACGACGAAGACGCCCGTCGCGGCGGCCCCGACCGCAGCCTGGCGCAACCGGATCGTCGGCCACGGCGAGGAGTCACCCGATCAGCTCCTCGCCAACAGGACGACCGGCCATGTCGTGGACGGACACCTACGGGTCGAGCTCGCCCTCAGCCGCCACGAGCCGACGGTGCCCGTGGTCTACGTCGAGCTGACCGAGGATGAGGAGCGGCTCGTCCTCGCCACCCTCGATCCGCTCGCCGCGATGGCGACCGCGGAACGGGATGCCCTATCGGCTCTTCTCGCGGGTCTCTCCCCCAAGGACGACGCCCTCGCGAGTCTGCTGGCCCAGCTCGGCGAGCAGAACGGCATCGGCCGCCAGCTCCTCGGCGACCCCGACGAGATCCCGCCACTTCCCGATGAGGCCGACGTCTACGTGAAGGCAGGCGACCTCTTCGTCCTCGGCGACCATCGGCTGCTCTGCGGCGATGCCACCGACCCGGATGCGGTAGCCCGACTGCTCGACGGAGCGGAGCCACGGCTCTTGGCCACAGATCCGCCCTACGGAGTCAGCCTGGACGGAACATGGCGCGACGGCGTGTACAACGGCTTGGGACCAGCGGAACGACCCTACATGCGCGTCGATGGCCAACGCGCGGCCGATGAGGCCACACGAGCGCCCAGGGCGCGCCACGGGCGAACACCGGGCCACCGCCACACCACGGTCTCAGGGGACACCCGCGTCGACTGGTCCGCTGCGTTCGCTCTCGTCCCCTCCCTGGCCGTCGGCTACGTCTGGCACGCTGGCGTCCATGCCGCCGAGGTCGCCGCCGGACTCGAGCGGATCGGCTTCGAGATCGCCTCCCCTCGTGGCCGTCCTCCACGCGTCGGGCGGCGGGGTCAGCGGGCTCGCCTTGCTGGCGCTGTACAACCTCGCCTACATCGCCCCACTCGTGCTGTTGCTCGCGGCCGTCAGCAACCGCAGGATCCTCGGCCAGCTGGGCCGGTGGAACCGGGCCAACAGCCCGTGGGTCAAGACCGGCCTGGCGGTCACGGTTATCGCCATGAGCTTCGGCCTGCTCTTCACGCTCTGATTGGCCGCTGCCCCCTGTGGGCGAAAAGCCCGCCGGACCGGTCGGTTCGTGGTCACCTCTGGGCGGGGCCCATTTGAGGCGGCCCAGTCGTTCACGAGCCGCGACGCGATGGCTCGAGCTGGCCGGCTAGGGCCGGGATCGTCGTCCGCCCCCGGAGCGGGGCCCAGCTGCACCCTAGCGCCGGCGACTCACCTACGGCTTATCTCGGCCCGTCGACCCCGACGCTATGACCTGTCGGTGTCCCCGACCTCGCCAGCCGCCGACGGCATGCGTCAGCGGCGATCACCGGCGATGCGGCAGCGAGAGTCCCGGCCTAGGCACCCGGCGGCCGGTACCCTACCCCCTCTGCGCGGCCAAGGGCCTCCAGCGTCTCCTCGACGGTGAGCAGCGGAGTCGTCTCGAATCTTCGACAACGCACCACCGCCGCTGATCGCGATGGCGACTGCGGCCATCGAGACATTGTCTGGCGCTTCCCAGAGGCTGTAGCCGTCGTGCTCGCCGAAGGCGTACCAGAAGCCGTGGAGCTTCCCGCCGACCGACTCGATGTACCTGCGCGCGGCCTCGCGGCGGTCTTCGGGGTTCTTCGCCAATCGAGCCCACGTTTCCGGCGTATAGCTGAACCGGGTCAAATAGAGCGGCATGACCAGATCCTCCTGCCCTGCCCTGTCCGGTCGCGGTCGCGATACGCGAGAGGGGGAGAGATCGTACTACCCACGAGAGCCACCACTGTCCAACGCCGACGGCGACGTCGAGGGTCCCGCATGGTGGCGGGCTACCTGATTGGGGACACGATGGCAACCATCGTGATGGACAGGCTGTTCCTGATCCACTCCTAACGGATGCCGGTGTCATAGGCGACATCGAGATTGGCGGGCGATCCGCTGGCGGTCACCGTGAAGTGGATCGGTCCGGCGGTTCCCATGAGGCCGCTAACGGGCTGCGGGGTCAGTGTGTAGCTGCCAACGGGCAGCTCGGCCCTCCAGCGGCCGTCGGTGCCAGTCGCCGTCCGGGTAACCTCGAGGCCTCCGTCAGCGGTGATGACCATCACCGCTCCG
>CAVQIH010000007.1:0-163971 GCA_963712585.1 uncultured Chloroflexia bacterium | reverse complement strand
GGCCTCGACGGCGGCGACGTCCTCGACGATCTCCTCGACCGCTTCGGCGGCCGCCGCTTCCTCGGTCGCTTCCGCGGCCTGGACCTCCTCGACCACCTCGACCGCGGCGGCGAGTGCCGGCTCTTCGTTGGCGTCGTTGGCCGCCGCGGCGTCGGCGATCTGCTCGATCTCGGCGGTGGCTGCCTCCTCGATGGCCGCTTCGTCCGCGGCCACGGTCTCGACGATCTCCTCGATCGCCTCCCCCGCGGCGGTGGTCTCCTCGGCGGCCTCGACGGCGGCGACCTCCTCGCGATCGCCTCGACGGCCTCGGCGGCGGCAGCCTCCTCGGTCGGCCTCGACGGCGGCCATCGTCGTCGGCGTCGTCGCCGATCTCCGCGTCCGCGAGCTGCTGGCGGACCTGGGCGAACGCGGCGGCCAGCGTGTTGTCGATCCCGCCCTCCGGCTCCTGGACGGCGTCCGACATCGAGTAGCCGCGCTCCGGCCGCGGTCGCCGCTCGGCGCGTGGCGCGCCGGGCGCGCCCGGCTCGGCGCCGGTCGGGCCGGCGGCTCCTCGGCCTGCTTGAGGCTGAGCCCGAGGCGATGGCGCTCGGAGTCGAGGCTGATGATCTTGAGCTTGAGGGCTGGCCCTCGTGGACCACGTCGCCGGGTGGGCGACGCGCTGGTGCGACAGCTCGCTGATGTGGATCAGGCCCTCGAGCCCGTCGCGGACGCGGACGAACGCGCCGAAGTTGACGAGCTTGGTGACCGTGCCGTCGATGACGTCGCCGACCTTGAAGTCGGCGACCGTCGAGTGCCACGGATCGGGCTGCAGGCGGCGGATCGAGAGGCTGATCCGGCCCCGCTCGTGGTTGATGTCGATGACCTCGGCCTCGACCTCGTCGCCGACCTTGTAGCCGGCCTCGGGGTTGTTGACCTTGTTCCAGGACAGCTCGCTCTTGTGGACGAGGCCGTCGATCCCGCCGAGGTCGATGAAGACGCCGAACGGCGCGATCGAGCGGACGGTGCCCTTGACCTTCTGGCCGACCTGGAGGCTGCTGAACAGCTCGTCGCGCTTCTCGCGGCGCTCCTCGTAGAGGGCGACCTTCTCCGACAGGATGAGGCGGTTCGCCTTGCGGTTGACCTCGAGGATCTTCAGCCGGAGCTTGCGGCCGACGAACGGCTGGAGCTTCTCGGCGATCTCCTGGGCCGCGTCGCGCGGCTGGTCGTTCTGCGGCCGGCGCGGGAAGTCGACGATCTGGCTGATCGGCACGAAGCCGCGGATGCCGCAGTCGACGATGAGGCCGCCCTTGTTGTGGTCGATGACCGGCGCCTCGATGATGACGCCCGCCTCGAACTGCTCCTGCATCGCGCGCCACTTGCGCTCGAGACCGGCGCGGCGGAGCGAGAGGACGACGTGGCCCTCGGGCGACTCCGGCTGGAGGACGTAGACGAGGACGGTGTCGCCGACGTTGAGGGCCGGCTGGCCCTCGCCATGGCGGCCGTAGAGCTCGCGGTTGCTGACGACGCCCTCGCTCTTGGCGCCGATGTCGACGAGGATCTCGTCCTTGTCGATGCGGACGACGTTGCCCTCGACGACGTCGCCGTGCTTGAAGCTCTTGATGTCGGCGTCCTGCTCGGCGAGCAGCTCCTCCATCGTGGTCGGCTCCGGTCCGAGGTCGCGCGCGGGCGCGGGTGCCGGCTCGGGCTCCTCGTCGTCGCTGGCGGCCGGCGCGTCGGCGGCCTCGTCGTCGGTGACCGCGTCCGTCGCGGCCGCGGTCTCGACCGGCGCGGGCGCCACGTCCTCGACCACGGGCGCTTCCGCCTCGGGTGCACCCGCCGGCTCGGTCTCGGCCGAGGGGCTTGCAGCGTCGGCCTCGGGCGCGACTGGTTCGGGCGCCTCGGGCGCGACTGGTTCGGCGACGTCCGGCTCGACGACCTCGGCGACGGCGGCCGCGGTGGTGCCGTCGGTGGAGTCGGAGGTGGACGCCGGATCGGCCGACGCTTCGGTGGCGTCAGCGATGGTGGCGGGCTCGTCGGCGACCGCGTCGCGACGGCGTGCTCGTCCGCCGCGGTCGTGTCGGAAGCGCTCGCCTCCGCCTGCGGCGTGGTCCCGCCCGGCTGGTCTTCGGTCAACGTCTGGTCTCTCCTGTCCTGGATTCGCTCCCGAGAATCACGAACGGCCTGAGCGAGGCTCAAGCCGTCTCCGGTCCGATCAAGTGGTCCGTGGTGATCGCTCCGCGGTCCGCTCCTTCGTGCGTGGAAAAGGTCTGGCTGGTCGCTCTTCAGCTGTCCTGCCCTCGGGGCCGGGAGAGTCTAGCACACGCCTTCTCACGGCTACAATCGGCCGACCGTGCCCGAACTGCCCGACCTGACGATCGTCGCCGAGGCCTTCCACGCGGCGCTCGCCGGCCGCCCGATCCGGTCCGCCGCGGCCCCCGCGCCGCTCGCCGTGCGAGGCACGCCGGCCGAGCTCGCAGGCGCTCGTCGGCCAGCGAGTCGGCGCGATCCGGCGCCGCGGCAAGTTCCTCCTCGTCGACCTCGACCGGGACTCGCTCGTGGTCAACCCGATGCTGACCGGCCGGTTCCAGCTCGCCGCGCCCGGCGCGAAGCTGCCGACGAAGACGGCCGTCGTCCTGGGGTTCGGGCCGCGCGAGCACGGGCCGCGTCGATGCCGCGGCCTGGACCCGAGGCGCCGCGTGGCTGCCCGCGGACGATGCGGACGTCGAGGTCCGCTACCGCGATCCGACCCAGATGGGCAAGGTCTACCTGCTGCCGGCCGGCGTCGACCGGCCGGTCCCGGGCCTCGGCGGCGACGAGCAGGGCCCGGACGCCGACGACCCGACGCTCACCCTCGAGCGCTGGCGCGAGCGCATCCGGCGCCACCCGGGCGAGCTCAAGAACCTGCTCCGGAACCAGGCGTTCGTGGCCGGGATCGGCAACGCCTACAGCGACGAGATCCTGCACGCCGCCCGCCTGCTGCCGTTCCGCAAGCGGGCGAGCCTGGCCGCCGAGGAGATCGACGAGCTCTACGAGGCGACGCGATCGACGCTGCGCGACGCGATCGCCATCCTGCGCGAGCGCGTGCCGCCGACGTTCGAGACGCAGGTCCGCGACTTCCTCGCCGTCCACGACAAGGGCGGCCAGCCGTGCCCGCGCTGCGGCACGCGGATCACCGAGGTCACGGCGGGCGGGTTCGTCACGTCGTACTGCCGGGGCTGCCAGCGCTGACCGCGAGGATCAGGGCAGCTTGAGGACCTGGCCGACGTGCAGCTTCGATGGGATCCTTGATGTCGTTGAGCTCGACGAGGACCTTGACCGTCGTCCCGAACTTGGCCGCGATGCCCGCTCAGCGTGTCGCCGCGCTTGACCTTGTAGGTGGCCGGCGCGGCGGCGGACGCGGTCGGACTCGCCGACGGACCGGTCGGCGGGAGCGTCGGGCTCGGCTTGGCCGTCGTCTTGGGTGTGCGCGCGTCGGCGCGGCGGTCGTCGGTCGTCGGCGTGGCGGTCGCCTTGGCTGCCGGCGACGGCGCGGTCGGGTCGACGGCCGGCGTCGGTGAGCCGGAGCCGACCGGGATGACGACGCCGGTCTCGGCCCCGCCGCCGGTCGCCAGGCGGGCGATGAGGACGGCCGCGAAGGCCACGCCGAGCAGGCCGATGAATGCGCCCTGGCGGGCCAGCGGCGTCGAGGCGATGGCGGGCAACGCGATCGGGACGACAGGCGGCCCTGGTCGAGGACGAGCGGCGTCGTGCGGGCGATCGGCCGGCGCAGGTCGATCGGCCGGTGCGCGGCGGTCCGGGCCTCGGTGGCGGCCACGTACGTGGCGCAGGACACGTGGTCGGCGGTCAGGCACAGCCGGCGCTGCTTGTCGGCGGCGAGCGGCGACGGCGGCGAGACCGCGGTGCAGCGATGCTCGCGGCGCGGCCGACGCGCTGCGCCATGCCCCGTCGGCGGACAGCAGGTACGGGCAGACCGCGTAGGCGGGCGGGCCTGCGGCGCGGTCGTCCGAACGGGATCCGGGGGCCGCGGCGTCCGGGGAGGGGGTCGTCAGCCCGTCGTCGCGCATCGGCCAAGGATAGCCGAGGTGCCCGACGAACCGCCGCTCGACGGTCCGGGCTGTTGCCTCCCGGAAACGCAAAATCCCGGCGACGACCTATTTTCCCGAAAGGCTGCCCTCTCAGTATCTTCGGCGCTGGAGAGCTTAACTTCCGTGTTCGGGATGGGAACGGGTGTGGCCTCTCCGCTAGAGTCACCGGGATCTATGCGTTACTGGACGTGTTCGGCAGCGGCCGACCGCGACGGTCCCCGAGGGACGGACGCGGGGCGCCGGCAGATGATCTTCGATCTCGTGGTCGTCAAGGATCTGATCCATCGGATCCCAGCCACTGACCCCTGGTCAGTTGCTGAAGAGGTCAAGCCCTCGACCATTAGTACGGCTCAGCTTCATCCGTCACCGGACTTCCACATGCCGCCTATCAAACAGGTGGTCTCCCTGCGGTCTTACCCGGTTGACCCGGTGGGGAACCTCATCTCGAGGCGAGCTTCGCACTTAGATGCTTTCAGCGCTTATCCCGACCGAACATAGCTACCCAGCGGTGCCCCTGGCGGGACAACTGGCACACCAGCGGTTCGTCCACTCCGGTCCTCTCGTACTAGGAGCAGCTCCTCTCAAGTTCCCTACGCCCACGGCGGATAGAGACCGAACTGTCTCACGACGTTCTGAACCCAGCTCGCGTGCCGCTTTAATTGGCGAACAGCCAAACCCTTGGGACGTACTTCCGCCCCAGGATGCGACGAGCCGACATCGAGGTGCCAAACGGTGCCGTCGATGTGAACTCTTGGGCACCATCAGCCTGTTATCCCCGGGGTAGCTTTTATCCGTTGAGTGATACCCCTTCCACTCGGAGGTACCAGATCACTAAGCCCGACTTTCGTCTCTGCTCGACTTGTGGGTCTCGCAGTCAAGCTCCCTTATGCCTTTGCACTCTTCGGCTGGTTTCCATTCAGCCTGAGGGAACCTTTGGGCGCCTCCGTTACACTTTAGGAGGCGACCGCCCCAGTCAAACTGCCCGCCTGACACTGTCCTGCGCCCGGATTACGGGTCGCGGTTAGAACCGAAATCCAACAAGGGTGGTATTTCAACGTCGGCTCCACCGAGGCTAGCGCCCCAGCTTCTCAGCCTCCCACCTATCCTACACAAGCTGAATCCCAATCCAATGTCAGGGTGCAGTAAAGCTCCACGGGGTCTTTTTGCCCTGCCGCGGGTAACCTGCATCTTCACAGGTACTTCAATTTCGCCGGATCCCTCGTTGAGACAGCGCCCAGATCGTTACGCCATTCGTGCGGGTCGGAACTTACCCGACAAGGAATTTCGCTACCTTAGGACCGTTATAGTTACGGCCGCCGTTTACCGGGGCTTCGATTCAGAGCTTGCACCCCTCCTCTTAACCTTCCGGCACTGGGCAGGCGTCAGCCCCTATACGTCAGCTTTCGCTTTCGCAGAGACCTGTGTTTTTGCTAAACAGTCGCCTGGGCCTTTTCACTGCGGCTTCGATCGACCACTGCAAGCAGCAGCCGCGAAGCGCCCCTTCTCCCGAAGTTACGGGGCCATGTTGCCGAGTTCCTTAACGAGGGTTCTCCCGATCGCCTTGGTATTCTCTACCCGCCTACCTGTGTCGGATTGCGGTACGGACACCTTTGATCTCGCTAGACACTTTTCTTGCCAGCTTGGCTCACTCGAATTGGGGCAGATGCCCCTTTCATTCGCTGCTCGGGGTTGAATGAGGGGACGGATTTGCCTGTCCCTCCCCCTACCGGCTTAGACGCGTATAGCCAAAACGCGCTCGAACTACCATTCCGTGTCATGCCCTTGCTCTCACCTGGGATCGGCTCCCGGACTCGACCGGCTTGCGCCGGCCAACCTCCGTTCACCTACCCCCAGGCGACACCTTGCGGTGCAAACGATCTTTGGTGGTTCCGGAATATCAACCGGATGTCCATCGCCTACGACGTTCGTCCTCGGCTTAGGCCCGACTAACCCTGAGCGGACGAGCCTTCCTCAGGAAACCTTAGGCTTACGGCGTGTGAGATTCTCACTCACATTGCGCTACTCATGCCGACATTCGCACTTCCGTCCGCTCCAGCCGTCCTCACGGTCGACCTTCACTGCAGAACGGAACGCTCCCCTACCACCCATCGACCGGCGAACCGGCCGACGGAGTCCGTAGCTTCGGTACCAGGCTTGAGCCCCGTTGAATTTTCGGCGCAGATCCACTTGACCAGTGAGCTGTTACGCACTCTTTCAATGGTGGCTGCTTCTGAGCCAACATCCTGGTTGTCTGTGCGAATCCACATCCTTTACCACTTAGCCTGGATTTAGGGACCTTAGCTGACGGTCCGGACTGTTTTCCTTTTGACCACGAAGCTTAGCCCTCGCAGTCTGACTCCCGGGCTCTGAAATCGCGGGATTCGGAGTTTGGTTGGGGTTGGTAAGCGGGAAGCCCCCTAGCCCATCCAGTGCTCTACCCCCGCGATTGAACGCCCGAGGCTAGCCCTAAAGCTATTTCGGGGAGAACCAGCTATCTCCGAGTTCGATTGGCATTTCACCGCTATCCACAGCTCATCCCCTAGCTTTTCAACGCTAGTGAGTTCGGTCCTCCACGGAGACATTACTCCCGCTTCAACCTGGCCATGGATAGGTCACTCGGTTTCGGGTCTACTGCATGCGACTAGACGCCCTATTCAGACTCGCTTTCGCTCCGGCTCCGTCCTTCGCGGACTTAACCTCGCCACACGCAAGTAACTCGTCGGCTCATTCTTCAAAAGGCACGCCATCAGGCTACCGGCCGAAGCCGGCAACACCCTCTGACTGCTTGTAGGCACGTGGTTTCAGGTACTATTTCACTCCCCTTCCGGGGTGCTTTTCACCTTTCCCTCACGGTACTCGTTCACTATCGGTCGCCAAGAGTATTTAGCCTTGGACGGTGGTCCGCCCAGCTTCCCACATGAGAGACCTTCCACGTGGTACTCAGGTGGCTGATCACGGAGGCCGGCTCGCTTTCGCCTACGGGGCTGTCACCCTCTCTGGCCGGCCTTTCCAGGACAGCTTCGACTAGCGAATCGCTTGGTAACTCCGCCGGGACCCTGGCAGGGTCCCGATGATCGGCTCCTACAACCCCCACTCAGAAACGGCTGCCACCTATCACGCTGAGTGGGTTTGGGCTCTTCCCGTTTCGCTCGCCACTACTCAGGGAATGATCTCTTTTCCTCCAGCTACTGAGATGTTTCAGTTCGCTGGCTTACCTCCTCCTGGCCTATGTGTTCAGCCAGGGGTGACCTGGGCATTACCCCAGCCGGGTTTCCCCATTCGGACATCTCCGGATCAACGTCTGCTCGCGACTCCCCGAAGCTTTTCGCAGCCTGCCACGTCCTTCATCGGCTCTTGGCGCCAAGGCATCCACCCCGTGCCCTTTGTAGCTTGACCCCCTCCAGCATCTGACCAGGTGGTCAGTCGCGGGCGGGGTCCGGGATTCTCCTTGACTCCGGCGAAATCGAAGATCTTCAATTTCTGCCGAACACTTATCCAGTTGTTAAGGTGCGACCCGTCTGAGCGACGGGTCTCGCCAGTGCCGGCAGTGCCGGCCGCAGTCCCAGCGATCCGCTGGTCGGTGGGCTCGTTTCAGGTGAGCGCATCGATCAGGGGATCGATCCTCCGGACGCCAAACGACGGCTCGAGGCCTGGCCTCCGAGCCGTCGAACGACAGCGTCTGGAGTCGTGGTACTCGTGGTTTCGGGGCTTTACCCGAGCTCTTCAGTTGTGATGGGTCCTGACCTCGCCCAGATGGAGGCCCTCCCGTAGCAAGCTCCGGACGCAGGTGGTGGAGACGAGGAGACTCGAACTCCTGACCCTCTCCTTGCAAAGGAGATGCTCTGCCAACTGAGCTACGTCCCCTGCGCCAATGGGCGGATGGTGGGCGTTTCTGGACTCGAACCAGAGACCTCTGCCTTATCAGGGCAGTGCTCTAACCAGCTGAGCTAAACGCCCGCCGGGTCGTGCTGACTGGTCGGTCGACACGGGGCCGACCGCCGGCGGCTGCACCTTAACCCTTGAAGAGTGACAGGAAGTCCGGCTCGGACGTGTGAGCGGTCTCGGTGTTTGCCGGGTCGCAGTCGATCTCCGCCGGTCCCGAAGAACCGACGACGCGTCCCACCCGGCGGGGAGGCGCGAGCGATCGTGCGATCAACCTGGGAGCCTGATGGCGTCAGGACCCCACCGTGGGTCCTGACTCGGATCTCCCTAGAAAGGAGGTGATCCAGCCGCACCTTCCGGTACGGCTACCTTGTTACGACTTCGTCCCAATCACCAATCCCACCTTCGACGGCTGCCTCCTTGCGGTTGGCCCACCGGCTTCGGGTGTTACCGGCTTTCATGACGTGACGGGCGGTGTGTACAAGGCCCGGGAACATATTCACCGCCGTATGCTGACCGGCGGTTACTAGCAACTCCGGCTTCATGTAGGCGAGTTGCAGCCTACAATCCGAACTGAGACCGGCTTTAAGGGATTTGCTCCACCTCGCGGTTTCGCCGCCCGTTGTACCGGCCATTGTAGCGTGGGTGTAGCCCAGGACGTAAGGGCCATGCTGACTTGACGTCATCCCCACCTTCCTCCGAGTTTCTCTCGGCAGTCCCGTGTGAGTGATACAACACACAGCAGGGGTTGCGCTCGTTGCGGGACTTAACCCAACATCTCACGACACGAGCTGACGACAGCCATGCAACACCTGTGGCCAGGCCCCTTGCGGGGAGCCGACGTTTCCGCCGGTGTCCTGGTCATGTCAAGTCCTGGTAAGGTTCTTCGCGTTGCGTCGAATTAAACCCCACGCTCCGCTGCTTGTGCGGGCCCCCGTCAATTCCTTTGAGTTTTAGCCTTGCGGCCGTACTCCCCAGGCGGGACACTTAATGCGTTAGCTTCGGCACTGGCGGGGTTGATACCACCAACACCTAGTGTCCATCGTTTACGGCTAGGACTACCGGGGTATCTAATCCCGTTTGCTCCCCTAGCTTTCGCGCCTCAGCGTCAAGAACGGGCCAGGAAGCCGCCTTCGCCACTGGTGTTCCTCCCGATATCTACGCATTTCACCACTACACCGGGAATTCCGCTTCCCTCTCCCGCCTTCAAGTCGATCAGTATCGAGTGACCCTCCCCAGTTGAGCCGGGGGCTTTCACACTCGACTTGAACGACCGCCTGCGCGCTCTTTACGCCCAGTAAATCCGGACAACGCTCGCCACCTACGTATTACCGCGGCTGCTGGCACGTAGTTAGCCGTGGCTTATTCCTCAGGTACCGTCATCATCGTCCCTGAGAAAAGAGGTTTACAACCCGAAGGCCTTCATCCCTCACGCGGCGTTGCTGCTTCAGGCTTTCGCCCATTGAGCAAAATTCCCGACTGCTGCCTCCCGTAGGAGTCTGGGCCGTGTCTCAGTCCCAGTCTGGGTGATCGTCCTCTCAGACCACCTACCGATCGTCGCCTTGGTGAGCCGTTACCCCACCAACGAGCTAATCGGACGCAGGCCCCTCCCGAAGCGCCTCGCGGCTTTGACGATGCGACCGAACGCATCGCCACATGCGGTATTAGCCACCCTTTCGGGCAGTTATTCCCCACTTCGGGACAGGTCACCCACGCGTTACTCAGCCGTCCGCCACTAACGACCGGAGCAAGCCCCGATCGTCCGTTCGACTTGCATGTCTCATGCACGCCGCCAGCGTTTATCCTGAGCCAGGATCAAACTCTCCGAAGTAAGCACGGCCTTGCGGCCGTGACTTGGTTCGAGGGGTTTGCCCGCTCGCACATCCTTACCGGATTTCCTGTCACTCTTCAGTTGTGAAGGTGCGGCGCCACCGACCGAGAGGCCGACCGGCGCGACTCTTGATGGTGAGCCATCCAAGTCGCACTGTCAACCGAGCGGACCTTGCGGGCCCGTCTCTCGGGGGGGTGCGTTCGGGGGCTCCCGAACACGAAGACGGATGGTAAGGGCGGCCAGACCCGCTGTCAAACCGGCCGCTCCGGAGGTCCGGGTGCGGCGCCCCCGGTCGAACTCCTCAGATCGGGCTTGACTCGACGAGCAGGATGAACGCCGCCCCGGCGAGCCAGCACAGCAGGGCGAGCTCCGGCGAGCCCGTCGCCCCGAGTGGGCCCACCAGGAGCGCGTAGAGGATCAGCCCCAGTACCGCGGCAACCGCTGCCTTGAGGAGGCGCAGCAGCACCTCGAAGACGAGGTTGCTCACGGGTGGTCCTCGGTGAGCGTGCGGCGGCCCTGCAGAGCTCGCACCAAGGTCACTTCGTCGGCGTACTCGAGGTCGCCGCCGACGGGGATTCCCCGGGCGATCCGGGTGACCGCCCCCACCCGTGCCACAAGCCGCTCCTGCAGGTACATCGCGGTCGCGTCGCCCTCGAGCGTCGCGTTGGTGGCCAGGATCACTTCCTGGAAGGGCGCGCCCGACGTCGCGGCGTCATCGGCGCGGCCGAGGAGCTCGGCGATCCTGAGCCGGTCGGGCCCGATCCCGTCGATCGGTGAGATCGCCCCGTGGAGAACGTGATACAGCCCCTTGAACTCCCTGGTCCGCTCGATCGCGAGCACGTCGAGCGGCTCCTCGACGACACAGAGACGGCGCGGGTCGCGAGCTGGATCACGGCAGACCGGGCAGAGGGGCGCGTCGCTGATATTGAAGCAGCGCTCGCAGAAGACGACCTCGTCGCGGACGGCGAGGAGGGCCGCCGCCAGGGCGCGCGCCTCGGCGTCAGGGGCCCGCAGGAGATGGTAGGTGAGGCGCTGGGCGGTCTTCGGCCCGATCCCGGGCAGCCTGCCGAGCGCCTCGATCAGGCGCGCAACCGGCTCGATCAGGAGGGTGGTCACGCCAGACGGGACCCCTACATTCCGGGCAGGCGCAGGCCGCCGGTGATGGCGCCCATCTTCTGCTCCGCGAGCTCGCGCGAGGCGCGGAGTGCCTCATTGACGGCCGCGACGACGAGATCCTGGAGCATCTCCATGTCCGAGGGATCCACGGCCGACGGATCGATCGTCAGGGAGACGAGCTCCTGCTTGCCGGTCGCCGTGGCCGTCACGACGCCCCCGCCCGACGAGCCCTCGACGGTCGCCTGGGCAAGCTCCTCCTGGACCCGCAGCATGTCTCGCTGCATCTGCTGAGCCATCCGCTGCAGGTTGGCCATGCTCATCGAGTCAGCCCCTCCCGAGCCGGTGCGGTCCGGACGACGCCATGAACTCGGCCCGACCGCCATCGCCGCCAAGTCTGCGTGATCAGCGCCGTCTGTGCACGGGCGGGACGGCGATTGGCTTCGCCGATCAGGTGACTTCGCCGATGTCGACCAGATCGTCGGCGAAGATCCGGCGGGCCTCGGCGAGCAGCCGCTCCTCATCGCCGGCCGGGGCTGTGTCGAGCGCGAGATTGGAAACCACGCAGCGAAGGGCCACCGCGCGCCCGAGCCCCCGGCCGATCCCCTCCTCCAGCGCCGCCCGCTTCCGCTCGGCGGCTTCCCGCAGGAACGACTGGCCCTCGGGGAAGCCCACAGTCACCACCGAGCCGTCGACTGCCAGGGGCCGGCAGGCTTCGATGAGGGGCCGCAGTGGAGGATGCTTGGCCACGGCGGCCACGATCGCGGGCCACGCCTGCCGCAGCTCCTCGAGCGGATCGGCGGGCAACGATGCCGCGTCCGGTACGGCCGGCCCGCCGGTCTCGGGCCGGCGGCCGCGACCCGCCGAGGATTCGGCAGCGGGCCGCTCATCCGCCGCTCCCCGAGGAGACCGCCGCGGTCCGCGCCCTGACGGCTCCGCCTCGCCAGCCGTGGAGCGCGCTCCCGGTGCCGTCCGCCGCGGGGGACGGGGCGCCGTAGCCTCGGCGGGCGAGTCAGGTACCGGCTCGTTGGGGAGCGGCGCGGGCCCGCCAACCGCGGCCGGGCCGCCGACGGGCACGAGCCGGTCGAGGAGGGCGAGCTCGATCTGGAAGTGCAGGCCGCCCGGGCCAGCGACGGACGGATCGATCGCCGAGAGGCGTCGCGCCGCCCCGGTGAGGTCCGCCAGCGAGATCCCTCGCAGCGACTCTGGGACTCGGTCCTCGCTGGGACCCAGCGCCGCGGTGATCGCGGCGCGGAGGATGTCGACGACCTGGTCAAGGAACGTGCCGAGATCCCGGCCGCGCTCCTCGAGCATGTCCAGGATCCCGATGCCTGCCAGGGGGCGGCCGAGGACGAGCGCGGTCACGAACGCTTCGATGCTGGCTGCATCGGCCAGGCCCAGCAGCTCGCGCACCTGGTCGGCCGTCAGCCGATCGGCCCCCGCCGAGAGGAGCTGGTCCAGCATCGACTCGGCGTCGCGCATCCCGCCCGCGGCGAGGTTCGCCACCAGCTCGATGGCGTCCGGATCGGCCACTCGCTCGTCGGCCGCCAGGATCGCGCGGAGCTTGCCCTCGATCTGGGGAACCGTGAGTCGCCGGAAATCGAAGCGTTGAACTCGGGACAGCACCGCCGGCCGGATCTTCTGCGGTTCGGTGGTGCAGAAGATGAAGACGACGTGCTCGGGCGGTTCCTCGAGCGTCTTGAGCAGGACGTCCCAGCCTTCGGTGATGCGCTGGACCTCGTCAACGATGAAGACCTTCGTGCGGAGGTCCGAGGGCGCCGTCGAGATGCGCGGGAGCAGGTCGTCGCGGATGTCGCCGACCCGGTTGTGCGTCGCCGCGTCCATCTCCACGACGTCGAACGCGCGACCTTCGCGGATCGCGACGCAGGCCTGGCAGCGATCGCATGGCTCCCCGTCCCGCAGGTCCGTGCAGTTGAGGGCCTTGGCGACGATGCGGGCGGTCGAGGTCTTGCCAGTCCCGCGCGGCCCGACGAAGAGCAGGGCATGCGCCACACGCCCGCCCCGGACCGCATTCCGGAGGGTCTCGATCACCGCTTCCTGGCCGACGATCTGGCCGAACGTCTGGGCCCGCCAGCGACGGTAGATGGCCTGGTGGGGGGACGACGGGATCACGACGCTCCTGGGCACGCGGACGCTCGAACCAAAGCCGTGCACCCTCCGTCGATCGGTCCGCCACCGCGCCCACCGGCGAGAGCGACTCAGGCCAGGCCGTACCGCGGCACCCGGCGAAGATCGCTTAGCGCTGCTTCCTTCCGGACCTGACGCGGTTCACGAGTCGCCGCTGCGCGGGACCCGGCCCTCGACGCCGCCCGGGCCGGCGGCCTTCGACGGCGGAGACCTCGGGAGGGGATTCAGCCCTGCTGGAGCGGATTGCAGGTACAGGGCACCGCTAGTTCCCCGCCTAGCACGGCATCGGGATCATAGCAGGGCCCCGGTCGGGCGGACGATGCGGGTCGGCTTCCGGCCTTGTATCGAACAGACTATGCGGTCGCCCACGTGGCCGAGGGGGCAGGCTGGCTCGAAGGCCAGGCGCGCTTCACCGAGCGACCCCGCGGCTCAGGCTGCGCGCCCGAACCGAGTCTCGGCCCTGGAGCCGCCAGCGTCATGGAGTTCCAGCGACGCGCCGACGTCTGGCGGCTTCAGGAGTTCGCCGGCCAGACGCTCGCCCTCGGCCAGCGCATGGTCGTCCTGTTCGTTGGCTTTGCCGCCATCGGATATGCCCTGATCGACCTCCTCCCGACCGCCTGGATGACGACGCTGCTCGGGGGCTCCGACCTGCTCTCGATCGCCCTGGCGGCCTCCCTGGGGGTGCCTTTCTACATGAGCACCGATGCCAACCTCCCCCTGTTGGCCTCGCTCATGGCCGGCGGGATGGGCGCCGGCCCGGCCATGGCCTTCCTCGTCACGGGCGCCGGGACCAGCATCGGGGCGATGTCGGGAGCGCTGCTCATCGCCCGCTGGCGGGTGCTGGCGATCGTGGTCGGCACCCTCTGGGTCGGGGCGATCGTCCTCGGGTTGGTGGCGGCGGCCAGCGTCTGAGGTAGCCCCCGCAGTCGCACGCCGGGCCGGGATTCGTCGTGCCGGAGGGTGGGGCGTGCAGCCGCCAGGATCAGGCAGGGAGCAGGTGGCGGAGAGGGCGGGATTCGAACCCGCGATGAGTTGCCCCATACCGCATTTCCAGTGCGGCGCCCTAGGCCACTAGGCGACCTCTCCGTGGTGCGAGGGCTCGGCGTCGCCGGCTTCTCGATGGGATCGGCCGAGCCGATGGTCAGACGGGTGGCGGAGAGGGCGGGATTCGAACCCGCGGTGCTTTCGCACACCGCTTTTCGAGAGCGGCACCATCAACCACTCGGACACCTCTCCGCGCGAGAGGATACCAGAGCGGCCGGGGCTCGCCGCTCGTTGCGAGGCCCCAGGCTCAGCCGCGGCCCGTCGCGCCCTGGGGTCAGCCGGCGGGCTGCGGAGACGGCTCCCGCGATAGTGCGAAAAGCTCCTCGGCTTCGTCGCGTCGAATGCCGCTGATGACCCGCAGTCGGCGCGGAAGCGAAGCATGCTGGGCCAGCTGGAGCACCGTGCCGGCCGCCCCCTCGCGATCGTTCGGCAACGCGTAGACGAGGGCCTGGACGTCGCTCTGCAGAAGGGCGCCGACGCACATTGCGCACGGCTCCTCCGTGGCGAAGATCGTGGCGTCGGCCAAACGCGCCCGACCGAGCTTGCGAGCGGCCTCGCGGATGGCCACGACGACCGCGTGGGCGGTGGGATCCTCGGATTCGCGGACTCGGTCGTGGGCCCGCGCCACCATCGCCTCGTCGACCACGGCCACGGCCGCATTGGGGCGCTCACCAAGCGCCAGGGCAGCGCGTGCTTCGGCCAGCGCCTCACCCATGAAGAGTTCGTAGTTCACGGATGGATGATACAGGCGCAGCCGTCCCTTCCGGGCGCTCGGGCCGGACAGGGCCAGCCGGACGGTCGGGAACGGAACCCGCGGCCCACGCCGGCAGCGCCCGGGACGGTACGATTGGGCCGTCGCCAGGGGCAGCGTTCCGACCTTCCAGCCAGCGGTGGGGCGGCGCCGTGCGCAGCACGAAACGGAGAGGGCCAACATGAGCCGGACGCGGCGAATTGGCATCTTGACGGGCGGAGGTGACGTCCCCGGCCTCAACTCGGTCATCAAGAGCGTCGTCTACCACGCCTCGGAGCTCGGCTACGACGTGATTGGGATTCGGCGGGGCTGGGAAGGCCTAACGCACATGCTCCCCGGCGCGGAGCTCGATCCCGACTACCTCCGGCCGCTCAACCGGTCGAATACGCGGACGATCGACCGGACGGGTGGCACGTGGCTCCACACCTCACGGACGAACCCGGTCAAGATGCGGGGCAGGGCCCTCCCGCGCCAGCTCTCGCCCGCTGACGCGGCCCGCTACCAGGTCGGTGAGGATCTCTACGACCTGACGCCGGTCGTCCTCAGCAACGTGGAGCAGCTGGGGCTCGACTACCTCGTCACGATCGGCGGCGACGACACGCTCAGCTTCTCGCGGGTTCTCGTCGACCGGGGCGTGAAGCTCGTGGCGATCCCCAAGACGATGGACAACGACGTGCCCGGCACCGAGTACTGCATCGGCTTCTCGACGGCGCTGACGCGGGCCAAGGACGCCATCAATCGCCAGCGGACGACGCTCGGTTCGCACGAGCGGATCGGCGTGTTCCGGATCTTCGGCCGCGACGCCGGATTCTCGGCTCTCTATACGGCGTACGTGACCGCTGCCCGTTGCCTGATCCCCGAGCATCGCTTCGACCTCGATCGCCTGTGCAGCCTCCTGCTGGAAGACAAGATGAACAACCCGAGCCGCTACGCGGTGGTGGTTGTGGCCGAGGGAGCGATCTGGGAAGGCGGTGAGATCCCCGAGACGGGCGAGGCCGACATGTTCGGCCACCGCCATAAGGCCAACGTCGCGGAGATCCTGGCGGCCGAGGTCAAGGCCCGCACGGGCGAGGAAGCCGTCGCCAGCGAGCTGACCTACGACCTTCGAAGCGGCGACCCGGACGCGATGGACACGATGATCGGGACGACCTTCGCCAACGTGGCGATGGACCTGATTCGCGACGGCGTCAGCGGCCGGATGGCCTCGATCGTGGACGGCAAGTACGCCCACTCCCCGCTGCCGGCCAAGGGCTCCAAGGCCCGTCGGGTCGACGTGGCCACGATGTACAACGTCGAGCGCTATCGGCCCCAGTACTCGGGCAAGCTCGGCCTGCCGCTCCTGCTCACGAGCGTCAAGGACTCGGTCGAGGGCTGATCGCGGCGGCCGGCCGGGGCCGGCTCGGCGCCGGGGGGTCGTTCCACTTTCAGGCCGGTTCGGTACCGTCGCTCCGGCTCGATACCATCGCTCCGGCTCGGTACTGCCGCTAATGAACGCCCGTGGAACGCTAACCGGGGTCGGGCGGCGTGGCTGGGTCCCTTGAGGGGTCTCGCCCGCGCCGTCGTGCTCGGCTGGCGTCCGTCTCGCCCGGAATTCGTCCTCGTAAGGTGGATAGTGTTCCCCCGGTGTGCATTGGCCTGAGTAGGACCAGCCAGCGGGCTCTACTCGAGTCTCAGTCAACCTTGCCGAGGGATCTCGCCACGGCAGATCGGCTCGTTCAGCCCTCGAGGCCCGACAGGGAACGGATCGCGCGCGCGAGAGCGGCGTTGTCGTCGCCGCCGTGGCCGCGGGCGATGATGCCGTCCTCCAGCGCTGCCGCGAGGGCTCCGACCGGCAGGGCCGCCCCGACCTCGCGGGCGAGCTCGAGGGCAATCCCGAGGTCCTTGCGGTGGAGGGCCAGCCGGAATCCGAGCGGATAGTCGTTGGCGATCATGCGGCCGCTGCGGTTCTCGAGAACCCAACTGCGGGCCGCACCACCGGCCAGCGCCCCCACCAGTGCCTCGGCATCCAGACCGGCCTTGAGGGCGAGGACGATCCCCTCGGCCACGCCGAGATACGTCCCAGCCAGGATCACCTGGTTGACGGCCTTGGCGGCCTGACCGGATCCGACCGGCCCGAGGTGGGTGATCGTGCGGCCCATCGCCGCGAGGATGGGGCGGGCGCGTTCGACAGCCGCGGGGTCGCCACCGACGAAGATCGAGAGGGTCCCGAGGCGAGCACCTTCGGAGCCGCCGGAGACCGGCGCGTCGACGAACGCGACGCCCTGCTCCGCGAGTCGCGCAGCGAAGCCACGGGTCGCGGCGGGCGAGATCGTCGAGCAGTCGATGAGGAGCGAGCCTCGCTGGGTCCCCGCGGCGATCCCGCCAGACCCGAAGAGCACCGCCTCGACGTCCGGCGTGTCCGAGACGCAGGTGACGACGACGTCCGAATCGGCCGCCAGGGCCGCCGGCGTGGGGGCCGCAGTCGCGCCGAGCTGGTCGAGGTCACCGCCCCGGCCGGAGGTGCGGTTCCAATAGCGGAGTGGGAACCCGGCCCGGGCGACGTTCGCCGCCATCGCGGCACCCATCGTGCCCAGCCCCACGAAACCGACCCTTTCCACGCGCGGTCTCCTCTCGTGTTCGGTGCAACCACCGCATCGGTGGTCGGCGCCGAAGTCTAGTACGCCGCGACGGCCAACCGATTGTCCTTCCGAGCGGCGGCGCCGCCACGTACCATCGCGACGTGAACGACTCCGGGACCGTCGCCGCGATCTCCCTCTTCGTCGCATTGATCACCGTCGCCGCGCTCACGGCATTGGTGGTCCGGCGCCTGGCGTTCCCCTACAGCGTCGCGCTCGTCGTGGCCGGCCTGGTTGCGGGCGCCCTCTTTCCCGGCCTCGACGTCTCGGTCACGCCGGACCTCGTCCTGGCGGTGCTGCTGCCCGGGCTGGTGTTCGAGGCCGCCTACCGGATCGAGGCCACTCGCCTTCGGCGTGCGTTCGGCGGGGTTGCTCTGCTGGCCGCCCCCGGAGTCCTGGTCGCGGCGAGCATCGTCGCGGTGGTGCTCTCCGTCGGGACCGGGCTGCGCCCGGAGCTCGGGTTCGTGGTGGGGGCGATGGTCGCGGCCACCGATCCGGTCGCGGTCATCGAGACGTTCCGGCGGCTCGGTGCGCCGCGCGGCCTCGTCACCCTCGTTGATGGCGAAAGCCTCTTCAACGACGGCACCGGGTTGGTGATCTTCGCGATCGCGATCCGGGCGGTGACTTCCGGCGTCAGCCCGCTCGAGGCCCTGCTCACGTTCGTGGTCACGGTGACGGTCAGCGTCGCCATCGGCGCGGCGGTCGGGCTGGTCGCCTCGCGGCTCATCGCCACCGTCGATGACCACCTCATCGAGCTGACCATCTCCCTGGCCACCGCGTACGGGACGTACCTGATCGCCGACGCCGTCCACCAGTCCGGGCTGATCGCGACCGTGGTCGCCGGCGTCGTCCTCGGCAACTACGGGCGCCGGATCGGGCTGAGCAAACGGTCCGAGGAGGCCCTAGACATCGTCTGGGAGTTCGTGGCGTTCCTCCTGACGGCGCTCGTCTTCCTGCTCATCGGGCTCGCCATCACCGTCTCGGAGCTGGTTGATGCGCTTCCCTACATCGCCTGGGGCGTCGGCGGGATCCTGGTCGGCCGGGCGGTCGTCATCTACGCTCTCCTGGGCGGCGCATCGAGGCTGCGCCACCGCCGGCTGGGCGGCGCGATCCCGGTCTCCTGGCTCCACGTCATGTTCTGGGGGGACTGCGTGGCGCGGTGGCGATGGCGATGGCGCTCTCGCTCCCGGCCGACTTCCCGCAGCGCGTGCTCCTTCAGGAGATCACCTTCGGGATCGTCCTCTTCACCCTGCTCGTGCAGGGGACGACGGTCGGGCTCGTCGTCGATCGCACCGGGGCGGCCACCGAAGAGGTGCGCGGGCGGCCGTAGAGCGGCGCGGGCGGGCAGAGATCTTCGGTGAGGGAGCGGCTGGCGCGCCCGGCGGGACCTAGACCTCGCCCTCGAAGTACGCGGCGTCCACGCGACGGACCTGATACTGCCGGTAATCCCGGACGCCGATCTTGTGGTCGTACATCAGCCGGGCGAGCGTCGGGCCGTCGATAAGGACGATTCGCTTGCTGATCCGACCGACGTACTCGCGCGCATCATCTGTAAAGCGCGAGGTCGTGATGAAGACGCCTTTTGCTGCTCGCTGGCCCTCGAGGCTCCCCGCAAAACCCTGTAGGTCGGGGCGCCGAACCGGATGGCTTGGATCCCATCGCTTGGCCTGAATGTACAGCGCGTCGAGGCCGAGCTTGTCCTCATCGATCACGCCGTCTATCCCATCGTCGCCGCTTCGGCCGACACGCCGCGAAGCGCCCGCCTCGGATCCGCCGTAACCCATCGCGACCAGCAAGTCCACGACGAGCTGCTCGAAGAAATCGGGCGAGGCAGTGAGCACGCGATCAAGAAGGTCGGCTTCCACGCTGCGCCGAAGAGCAGCGTACGTGGCGTCGAGGAGCTCATCGGGCGTCTGGCCGCCGGGCGGTTCTTGGTGGTCCTCCCTGGGCGCTGCTGATCGCGACCTGAACGCTGCGAGCTCCGGGAACCGCGAGAGATACTTCACGTCGATCCGCTCCGGCGCCTCGACCAGAACCTGGCGGCCCCGCTCGGTGATTCGTACGGTGCCCCGCGCCGAGCGTTCGAGGACATGAGCCTTCGTCAGATAGGTCACCGCCCAATGGCTCCGGTTGAAGATCGTGCGTTGGCCCGACGCGATCCGCTGATCGCGGTCCTGCTCGGTGAGCCTGAACTCCTTCGAGAGCTCCTCGATCAGGTCGGCGATCCGATGGTTCTGCCCGTCGGCCGTCATCCGGACGATCGGGAGCATGAGAGTCTGGTAGTCGGGGACCGACATTCTTCCCGCCCTCCCAGGCCATGACGAGATCTCGGCGGTCCACGTTACTTCATTGCAGGTGCGCTTCGCGGGATTGCGGGTCGCCATCCTGTAATTCCCGGACACGTTTCTGACAAGCCCGCCCGACGCCGGCTGGCAACGAACTCGCGGGTCCGCTGGCGGTTCCCGCCCGATCCCGTCGGAGCCTTCTCGCAACCGTGGCGCTCGCGACCCTCATGGGTGGCTCCGTTCTTCGAGCCGGCGGCGGTCGGCCGCCTCGAGCTGGAAGGTTGAGTGCTCGATGTCGAAGTCGCCCGACAGGCATGCGCAGAGTGCATCGAGCGTCCGCGCGGCATCGGCCCCCACGGCGAGGACGACGTGGGCCGAGACGACGTTCATTCCCGACGTGATCGTCCAGGCATGGAGGTCGTGGCAGTCGACGACGCCGGGCGCGTCGAGGATGTGCCCGCGGACGTGGTCCATGTCGACGCCCTTGGGGGTCGCCTCGAGGAGCACGTCGGTGGCCTCGCGCAGGAGCGCGAGCGTCCGCGGCAGGATGAGCAACCCGATGAGCGCCGAGGCGACGGCATCCGCGGCCGTCCAGCCGGTCGCTGCGATGATGACCGCGGCGACGATGACGGTGCCCGACCCGACGAAGTCGCCCAAGACTTCGAGGTAGGCGCCCCGCACGTTCAGGCTCTGGCGCTGGGCGTCACGTAGCAGGAACAGCGAGGCGGCGTTCGCGCCCAGGCCGACGAGGGCGACCGCGAGCATCAGACCCGACGCGATCTCGGGCGGTTCGGACAGCCTCCGCCAGGCCTCGATCAGCAAGAACACCGCGACCCCGAGCAGGAGGACCGCGTTCGCCACGGCCGCGAGGATCTCCAAGCGGAGGTAGCCGTAGGTGCGCCCACCCGTTGGACTCCGTCCTGCGAACCAGATCGCGAGCAGCGCCATCCCCACACCCGCGACGTCGGTGAGCATGTGACCGGCATCGGCGAGGAGCGCCAGGCTGTTGGCCGCGATCCCTCCGACGACCTCGACCACAAGAACCGTCAAGCTCAGGATTAGGACGGCGACGAGCCGGCCGCGGTTGGCGGCGGCTGCCGAGCCGTGGGTGTGCGACATCAGGCGATCTCGGCGACGTGGATCGCCGCGCCGAGGACGAGGTCGCGGAGGTGGCCGTCGACGAGCCGGTAGTAGGCGATCCGCCCGGCCTTGCGGCGCTCGACCGCGCCGCGCTCACGCAGGAAGCGGAGCTGATGCGATAGCGCGGACACGCTCATCCCGAGGACGAGCGCGATGTCACAGACGCAGAGCTCCCGCTCGGCGATCGCCAGGAGGTGGACGATCCGCGCCCGGGAGGG
Organism: uncultured Chloroflexia bacterium; assembly: GCA_963712585.1. Classification (GTDB taxonomy): domain Bacteria; phylum Chloroflexota; class Limnocylindria; order Limnocylindrales; family CSP1-4; genus CAVQIH01. The sequence continues at coordinate 142,880 of CAVQIH010000007.1, read as the reverse complement.
ATCGGCGAGCGTCCCGAAGAGCTCCCCGACCGCATGAGCCCCGTCGCTCCCCAGCGATCGCCCCAGGAGCGGCCCGATGGCCTCGGGATGGAGGCAGTCGACCGAGCACGCCTCGGCGTCGATCTCGGAGGCGAACACTTGAGCCATCGCTCAAGTATATCCCCGACCCCGCCGCGAGCTATCGCCTGGTACGCACGGATCGAAGCCCACACCGGGATTCCGTGGCTTGGGGCTCCGAAGGGCTACGGATTCACGCCAGACAGGGACCGACCCCCGGAATGGCCTCCGGGGGTCGTTTCGTGCTCGGAAAGTGGCGCGCCCGGCGGGACTCGAACCCACGACCTTCAGGTCCGCAACCTGACGCTCTATCCACTGAGCTACGGGCGCGCGGGCTACCTCGGGAGATGGCGGAGAGGGAGGGATTCGAACCCTCGAAGCAGGTTACCCCACTTGGCGGTTTAGCAAACCGCTGCACTAGACCACTATGCGACCTCTCCCGGGCAGCGGGCCGCATTCTAGCATGGGGGAACGGGCGGCTCGGGACCTCCTCTGAGGACCTCCGGCGGCCGCGGCAGGGGCGCCGCCGGAGCATTGCCACCAGCAGTAGCTCGCGATGATTCCCGGCTCGGGATCGGCCCGTGACATGCGCGTTGGTGCCTCACCAATCGCGCGGCAGCCCGACCGGACCGGCTGACGAGCACGGACTCCCTCCTCCCGGCAGCCCAGGACCGCCCTTGACAGTGACAGGCGGGCGAAGCGAGCGCACCGATGCCCACGCCTAATGGCGGGGGCAGTAGGCCGGCCTGAAGAAGGACCTGAAGGGAGACAGGCCAGGCCGCACGCGGAGCCGTCCCGGCCGGGACGGCTCGCCGGCCGGGACCGGCCCCGCCGGCTGCACAGCGCGACCGGTGCTCGCTGAAATTGACAATCGTTCGTGCGGCGGCTACCGTTCGGGCACCGATGAGGCAGTTCTTCTTTTACGAGCACCCGGCATGACCGTTCCCGGATAGTCCGGGAACGCGAGTCGTGCCGGGAGAAGCAGAGGCGGTGCCTCTGCTTTTTTCTTTGTCCGGGGCGAACGCCCGCAGGGAAGGACACGTGCGATGTTCGTGGTCATGGCGGCGAATGCCACCGAGACCGAGATCAACGGCGTCAAGAGCCACATCCTCGCGGAGGGGTTGACCCCCCACGAGAACCGGGCTGCGGGTCGGGTCGTGCTGGCCGCCCTCGGTGAGATCGGCCCCCGTAAGGCCTCGCTGGTGAGCCGCATGGCCGCCCTGCCCGGCGTCGAGGCGGTCACGCCGATCACCCGCCCGTTCAAGCTGACCTCCCGCGAGTTCCACCCCCAGGACACCGTCGTCCAGGCCCTCGACGTCTCGATCGGCGACGGGTCGCTGACGGTCATTGCCGGGCCCTGTTCGATCGAATCGCGTGAACAGCTCTTCGAGACGGCCCGGGCCGTCGCCGCCGCCGGTGCGCGGGTCCTGCGCGGGGGGGCGTTCAAGCCGCGGACCAGTCCGTACTCCTTCCAGGGTCTCGGCCTCGAAGGGCTGCGCTATCTCGCCGAGGCCCGCGAGGAGACGGGGCTGCCGGTGGTCACCGAGGTGATGGAGCCGGCCCAGGTCGATCTCGTCGCCGAGTACGCGGACTTCCTCCAGGTCGGCGCCCGCAACATGCAGAACTACTCGCTCCTGACGGCCGTGGGGCGGGTCGGCCGGCCGGTCGTCCTCAAGCGCGGCTTCTCGGCCACCGTCGAGGAGTGGCTGATGGCGGCCGAGTACATCATCTCGAGCGGGAATCCCAACGTGGTGCTGTGCGAGCGGGGGATCCGGACCTTCGAGACCTACACGCGCAACACCCTCGACCTGGCCGCGGTCCCGCTCCTTCGCCACCTGACGCACCTTCCGGTCGTGGTGGATCCTTCACACGCGACCGGCAAGCGCTGGCTGGTCAAACCGCTCGCCCTGGCCTCGGCGGCAGTCGGCGCCGACGGCATCATGGTCGAGGTCCATCCCCGGCCCGAAGAGGCGCTCTCCGACGGCGAGCAGTCGCTCACGCTCGATCAGTTCTCCTCGATGATGGAGGCGCTGGGGCCGGTCCGCGAGGCCGCGTCCCGGGGCCTCCGCGCGGAGCCGATCCTGGAGGCCGACACGCTGCGGGTGGGAGGCGACGGCAAGCATTGACCGAGGTCGCGATCGTCCGCCACGCCGCCCGCCTGCGGGGTGAGCCGCGCCTGCCCGGCGACAAGTCCATCAGTCACCGGGCGCTGCTCCTGGCCCTCCTTGCCGAGGGGGACAGCCGCATTCACGATGCCGGCGACGGGGAAGACGTGCGCACGACGGCGGATCTGGTGGGTCGGCTCGGCGCGACGGTGACACGGACGACCCGCCCGGACGGGAGAGTGGACTACCGCGTCGTCTCGCCCGGCTCCGAAGGGATCGGCGAGCCCGACCGGGTCCTGGATTGCCGGAACTCCGGCACGACGCTGCGGCTGGCGGCGGGGATCCTGGCCTCGCGCCCGCTCTTCGCCGTGCTGGACGGAGACGACTCCCTGCGCCGGCGACCGGTGGCCAGGCTTGCCGCACCGCTGACCCTGATGGGAGCCACCCTGGCGGCCCGGGGCGGGGGCCGCTTTCCGCCCCTCGCCATCAGTGGCCGAACGCCGCTGCGAGCGATCGACTACGCGACGCCGGTGCCGAGCGCCCAGGTGAAGTCAGCGATCCTCCTGGCCGCGCTGGGCGCGGAGGGTCGGACCGTGGTCCGTGAGGCGGTCGCCACCCGCGACCACACCGAGCGGATGCTGCGCGCCCGGGGAGTCCCGGTGTCACGAGAGGGTGGCTCCGACGGGGGCGGAGCGGGTGCGGCCGTCTCGCTCGAAGGTGGGACGCGGCTACGCGCCGTCACCGAGCGAGTGCCCGCCGACATTTCGGCGGCCGCCTTCTGGCTCGTGGCTGCGGCCAGCCACCCCGACGCCTGCCTGACGTTGAAAGCGGTCGGGACGAACGCCACGCGACGGGCCATAATCGATCTCCTGCGGAGGATGGGCGCCGACATCGATGAGCACTCGCTCGGAGGCAGCCCAGGCGACGACGCCGGCGAGCCCGTGGCCGACCTCACGGTCCGGACGAGCGCGCTTACAGGGATCGAGCTCGGTCCCGCCGACGTGGCGGCGGCGATCGACGAGATCCCGATCCTCTGCCTCGCCGCAGCCGTGGCGGCGGGACGGACGCTGATCCGCGGTGCCGGCGAGCTACGCCATAAGGAATCGGATCGGATCGCCGGGATTGTCGCCGGCCTGACGGCCCTGGGGGTGCGGGCGACGGTCGACGGAGATGACATCGAGATCGAGGGTGGCCGGCAGCTTCACGGGGCCACCACCCAGTCACATGACGACCACCGCCTGGCGATGACGTTCGCGGTCGCCGGGCTGATCGCCGGGGGTGAGACGGCCGTCCAGGGACCGGACTGCGCGGCCATCTCCTATCCGGGTTTCTTCGCCGAACTCGAAAGGGTGCGAGCATGACGAAGCGCGTGGTCCTGATCGGCCACCCCGTGGCCCACTCGCTCTCCGGGGCGATGCAAGACGCCGCGTTCGAGGCGCTCGGCATCGACGCCCGCTACGAGCTGTGGGACCGCCACCCATCCGAGCTCGCCGACGCCATCGCGGAGCTCCACGGCGACGACTTCCTGGGGGCGAACGTCACCATTCCTCACAAGGAGCGGGTCGCCCCATACGTCGACCGGCTCACCGAGGATGCGCACGCCACCGGTGCGGTGAACACCATCACCAAGGAGGGCCGGCGCCTCATCGGTCACAACACCGACGTGCCCGGCTTCAAGGTCGCCCTCGAGCGGCTCGTCGGCAAGCAGAAGATGCCCCGCCAGGCGGTCGTGCTCGGCGCCGGCGGCGGCGCCCGGGCGGTCGTGTACGCCCTCATCACCGAGGGTTTCACTCGGGTCGTGGTCTTCAACCGCCACCTTCACCGGGCCGAGGGTCTGGTTCGCCACTTCGGCCGGAGCGCCGCCCACATGGAGCTGCGGGCAATGCCCTGGCACGAATCGGTCATCGAGGCCGAGCTGGCGAAGACCAAGATCCTCGTCAACGCGTCGTCGGTCGGCCTCGACGGTGACGAGAGCCCGATCCCGGCCGAGCTGCTGCCGCCCGACCTGCTGGTCCTCGACCTGATCTACAACCCGCCGCAGACTCGCTTCATGCGGGATGCGGCCGCGGCCGGCGACACAGTCCTCAACGGCGAGCTGATGTTGGTTCACCAGGGCGCGGCCGCGTTCACCCTCTGGACGGGCCAGCCGGCGCCGGTCGAGCTCATGCAGCGCACGCTCGAGGAGGCGCTGGCAGCCGGGGTCGAGCAGATCAGCGCGTCGGCATCGGGCGACACGTCGGCCGGGGCCGACGCCGCCGCCGACTGAGGGCACCGCTCCCCGGTGGGCGCCTTCCGCTTCCTCACTGCCGGCGAGTCGCACGGGCAGGCGCTCGGCGTCACGCTGGAAGGCATCCCGGCCGGGCTGCCGCTGACCGCCGGGGCGATCGCCGTGGACCTCGCCCGCCGCCAGCGCGGCTACGGACGCGGGGCGCGACAGGCAATCGAGCGGGACCGGGCCGAGATCCTCTCGGGGGTCCGTCACGGCCTTACGCTCGGGTCGCCGATCCTGCTCATCGTTCGAAATCGCGACTGGGAGAACTGGACCCAGGTGATGCAGGTCGAGCCGCTCGACGACGCGCAAGCGGCGGCGCTTCGGGAGCTCGCCGACGGGGGCAACAAGCGGGCCGGGCCGGTGACCCGGGTGCGGCCCGGCCACGCGGACCTCGCGGGCGCCCTCAAGTACGGCTTCAGCGACGTGCGCAACGTCCTCGAGCGAGCCTCGGCGCGGGAGACAGCCGCGCGAGTTGCCGCCGGGGGCGTCGCTCGGGCCCTGCTGGCCGAGCTTGGCATCGAGACCTGGTCGTTCACGGCCGAGGTCGGCGGCGTGGCCGTCGACCCGACCCGCTGCAGCAGGCCGCGCGAGGAAGCCGACGCCAGTCCCCTCCGCTGCCCGGATCCCGACGCCGAGACGTCGATGATCGCGCGCATCGACGAGGCCCGGGAGCGCGGCGACACGATCGGCGGGGTCTTCGAGGTCGTCGTCCACGGCCTCCCGATCGGCCTCGGTAGCTACGTCCACTGGGATCGCCGGCTCGATGCCGCGCTCGCGGCGGCGGTCATGAGCATCAACATCGTCAAGGGCGTGGAGTTCGGGCTCGGTTTCGAGCAGACCCGTCGCTTCGGCTCGGAGGTCCACGACGTCATCCTGGGTCGCGGCCCCGACGGGACCTGGATCCACCGCTCCAACAACGCCGGGGGGCTGACGGGCGGTGTCACGAACGGCGAGCCCCTCGTGGTTCGGGGGGCCGTGAAGCCGATCTCCACCCTCGCCCGGCCACTCCCCTCGGCCGACCTCATCACCGGCGAGCCCGTCGAGAAGGCCCACTACGAGCGCAGCGACATCAGCGTGGTGCCGGCCGCGGGCGTCGTCGGCGAGGCGATGGTGATGCTGACCCTGGTCGACTTCGTTCTCCAGAAGTTTGGCGGTGATTCGCTCGATGAGACGCGTGACAACCTGGCCCGCTACCGGGCCCGGCTAGCGCGCGTGCCCGCAGCGCCCGTCGCTGGCAGGCCGCCCGGCTCGGTCGCCGAGTCCGGCTCGGGCGGCGACGACTGAGCCGGGGCACCAATGGACCTCGTCCTGGTCGGTCTCCCGGGCAGCGGTAAGAGCGCCGTCGGCCGGCGCCTGGCCCGCCGTCACGACGCGGCCTTCGTCGACCTCGACGACCAGATCGAGGCGCACGCCGGCCGGCCCATCCCGTCGATCTTCGCCGACGAGGGCGAGGCCGGCTTTCGGGCCCGTGAGCGAGCTGCCGTCACCGCGCTCGGCCCGGCTGACCCAAGTGCCGGCCTGACCCGGATCATCGCGACCGGTGGGGGGGCGGTCATCGACCCGCGGAATCGCTGGCTCCTCTATCGCGGCCGCTGGGCGGCCTGGTTCGACGGTCCCGCCGAAGTCTTCGCTCAGCGCGTCCGCGGCAGCGCCACGATCCGGCCGCTCGTCGCCGGCCGCGACCCCATCGCCACCATTCGCTCCCTGGCGGCGTCGCGGGAGCGCTTCTACGCGCCGGCCCTACGGATCAACGCAATCGTGCCGGTGGGAACGATCGTCACCACGCTCGAGCGTCACCTCGACGACGAACCAGTTCCCGGCACGACGCTCCTGCGGGCGGCCACTCCGATCGGGGCGTTCGAGCTTGGGCTCGGGAACGCGGCCACCAGCGTCGCCGCGACGCTTGCCCGCCTCGAGGCCAGGAGGGCGATCCTCATCTCCGAGCCGACAGCCTGGGCGGCGGCCGGAGAGGCAATCGCGGCGGCCCTCCGACGCGATGGGCTCGAGGTCGTCCGCGTCCTGGTCCCGGGTGGCGAGACCGCCAAGCGGCTGCGGGTCGTCGAGCGGGCGGCCCGAGAGCTCGCCCGGGCCCGCGTGGAGCGGGGCGAGCCGCTCGTCGCGATCGGCGGCGGTGCCCTCGGCGACGTCGCCGGCTTCGTTGCGGCGACGTACCTGCGGGGTGTGCCCATCGTGCAGGTGCCGACCACCGTCGTCGCCCAGATCGACTCCTCGATCGGCGGCAAGACCGCGGTCGACCTTCCCGAGGGCAAGAACCTGGTGGGCGCGTTCCACCAGCCGACGGCCGTCATCGCCGACGTGGCCTTCCTGACGACCCTGCCGGTTCACCAGCGGCGGGCGGCCCTCGGTGAGGCGGTCAAGATGGCCGCCCTCGGTGACGAGCGACTCTTCGAGCTCCTGGAATCCGAGGGCGCGGCGATCGTACGAGGCGGCCCCGCGATCACCGAATCGGGAGCCGCCGCCGAGGTCGTCGAGCGCTGCGCCTGGGCCAAGATCGAAGTGGTCGTGGCCGACGAGCGCGAGCATGCCGGCCGACTGGCCCTCAACCTGGGCCATTCCGTCGGCCACGGCATCGAGACCGCGGCGAGCTACCGTCGAATCCTCCACGGCCAGGCCGTCGCCTACGGGCTGCGGGCTGCCTGCCGGATCGGCATCGAGCTCGATCTCACCCCGCCGGAGCGGGCCGCGCGGATCACGGGCCTGCTGGACCGCCTCGAGCTTGCCACCCGGCCCCTCGACCTGCCGATCGCCTCGATCCTCGCGGCCATGAGCCGTGACAAGAAGCATCGAGGCGGCCGCCTCCGCTGGGTCCTCCCGACCGAGACCGGAGTGACGGTCCGGAGCGACGTTCCCGATGAGCTCATCGAGCGGGTGGTGGGCGAGGTCGTGGCCCAACCGGTGAGCACCTGATGAAGGTGCTCGTGCTCCAGGGCCCGAACCTGAACCTGCTGGGCACGCGGGAGCCCGCCATCTACGGCCGCGACACGCTCGAGGAGATCCACGACGAGCTGCGCCCCCATGCGGCCGAGCTGGGCCTCGAGATCGCCTTCTTCCAGTCCAACCATGAGGGGGCGCTCATCGACCGGCTCCATGCCCGCGACTTCGACGTCGCGATCGTCAACGCCGGTGGGCTGACGCACACTTCGGTCGCGCTGCGGGACGCGCTCCTGGGCGTCGAGCGCCCGTTCGTCGAGGTCCACCTCTCGGATCCCGGGACCCGCGAGCCGTTCCGCCACGTCAACTTCCTGGCCGACGTCGCCCTCGAGTCGATCGTCGGGCGCGGCAAGGTCGGCTACCACGACGCCCTCGAGTCGATCGCTCGGCGCGTCGCTGCCGGCGAGTTGCGGGCGGCCGGCGGTGGCGCTCATGGGTAGGCCCCGGCGCCCACCCGCCTCGAGCACGCCGGATTCGGGCGAGCCCCCGGTCCCGGTCGATCCGGGCAGCTCGCTGGCTCCGCTGCGGGCCCGGATCGACGCGATCGACCGCGAGATCGTGGGGCTCCTCAACGAGCGGGCCGAGATCGCCCTCGAGATCGGGCGGATCAAGAAGGCGACCGGCCGGCGAGCGATTTGGGATGCGGCCCGCGAGCAGCAAGTCATCGAGCAGGTCACCCGCGCCAGCGCCGGTCTGTTCCCCGAGCCCGAGCTCGTCGCCCTCTACCGGACGCTCATCGCCGCCACCCGCAAGGTCCAGTCGCGCGACCGGGCCCGGCGGCGCGACGGCACCGAGGAGGAATAACCAGGTCGGGCCCGCGGCCGTCGAGGCAACGGCCTATCACCGGAACATCGCGACTCTGTCTCGCGTCAGCGAGCCGTCGCTGCGCGCAGCTCCCGCACGAGCCGGCCGAGGGCGGCCACGTCGCGGCCGTCGGGGCCGAGAGCGTCGACGAGCGCTGAGGCCACGATCACGCCGTCCGCCCCGGCCGCGACCAGGGTCCGGACATGGGCGGGCCGCGAGACCCCGAAGCCAACGGCGACCGGGATCGGAGCCGTCGCCCGCACCTCTCGAACGAGCCGGCCGACGCCGCGCGGCAGGCTCCTGCGCGCGCCGGTCAGCCCGACCAGCGAGACGCAATACAGGAATCCACCGCTCCGCGACGCCACCCAGGCCCGACGACCCGGCGGTGTGGTGGGCGCCACGAGGTACACGACGGCCAGGCCGGCGTCGCGGGCCGCGGCCTCGAAACCCGCGCCCTCGTCGGGCGTCAGGTCGGCCACGATCAGCCCGCTCGCGCCGGCATCCGCCAGGACTCGGGCCGCTGCCCGGCCGTCGCCTCCGCCGATGATCTGGTTGGCGTAGGCCATCGGCACGACCGGGAGTCCCGGACGAGCCGAGCCGATGGCCCGCACGAGCTCGATCGAGCGCTCGAGCGAAGCGCCGGCCGCCAGCGCGGCGGTCGACGCCCGCTGGAGGGTCGCGCCGTCCGCGAGGGGGTCCGAATACGGCAGGCCGAGCTCGAGCAGGTCGGCGCCGGCATCGATGGCGGCCAGCGCCGCGGCCAGGCTCGTCTCCGCGTCGGGGTAGCCGGCCACGACATACGGGATCAGCGCAGCGCGACCCGCAGCGGCCGCCGCGGCGAAGGCGACCGCGATCCGGCGGGCGCCGGCGGTCTCGTTGGTCCCGGGGGCAAGCGGCGCGACCAGCGGAGCCGAGGGAGCCGCCGCGGCGGCGGCATTCATCGGGCCACCGCCCGGTGCTCGAGCGCGGCGAGGTCCTTGTCGCCGCGCCCGGAGAGCCCGAGCAGGACGAGGGCGTCGGCCGGGAGTGGCGCCCCGGACCCTTCGACGCCGGCGAGGAGGCGCGGCAGGACGGCGATCGCATGAGCGGGCTCCAGCGCGCCAAGGATCCCCTCGGTCGCCGCCAGCCAGTGAATCGCGGCGACGGCTTCGTCGTCCGTCGCGGCCGCGATCTCCACGCGGCCCGCCGCCACGAGCGCGGCGACCTGGGGCCCGACGCCCGGGTAGTCCAGGCCGGCCGAGATCGAGACGGCCTCGATGACCTGGCCGTCGGCGTCCTGGAGCATCATCGAGCGCGAGCCGTGGAGGATCCCCGGCGTCCCGCCGGCCAGCGCGGCCGCGTGGCGCCCGCTGGCGATCCCCTCCCCCGCCGCTTCCGCGACGGCCAGGCGGACCGACGCCACCCCGATGAACCGACTGAGGAGCCCGATGGCGTTGGACCCGCCACCGACGCAGGCGAGGACGAGGTCAGGCAGCCGGCCCTCCACGGCGAGGAGCTGGGCAGCCGACTCGTCGCCGAGGACGCGCTGCAGGTCGCGCACGATCGTGGGGTACGGGTGAGGACCCATGGCCGAACCGAGGACGTAGTGGGTCGTCTGGACGTTCGTCACCCAGTCGCGCATCGCCTCGTTGACGGCGTCCTTGAGGGTCGCCGTCCCGCTCGTGACGGGCCGGACCTCGGTGCCGAGCGCCTCCATCCGGAGCACGTTCGGGCGCTGGCGGACGATGTCCTCGGCGCCCATGAAGACGACGCACGGCAGGTCGAGAAGGGCACAGGCCGTGGCGGTGGCCACGCCGTGCTGGCCGGCGCCGGTCTCGGCGATCACCCGGGATTTGCCGAGCCGCCGGGTGAGGAGCGCCTGGCCGAGCGCGTTGTTGATCTTGTGGGCGCCGGTGTGGGCGAGATCCTCGCGCTTGAGGTAGAGACGCAGCCGCTCCGGGACCGCGGCGGGTGGTCGCCCGCTCGGGTGCTCGCCCGCCAGGTCGCGTGCCCGTTCGAGCGCGGACGCGGCCAGGCGGTCGGCCCGGTAGATCGGAGTCGGCCGGCCAGAGTACGTTGCCAACCGGTCGCGCAACTCGGCCCAGAAGCGCGGGTCGTGGCGGATCTCCGCGTAGGCACGCTCGAGCTGCTCCAGGGCAGCGACGAGCGTCTCGGGGACGTAGCGGCCGCCGAACTGGCGCTCCAGGCCCCAGCGACCGGCAGCATCGGCCTCGAGCAGGCCCGGGTCGACCGAGGTTGGGCCGAACGGCACGTGCGGTCGGTCGAATCGAGCCGCCCGGGCGCGCTTGGCGAAGAGCGCCACGGCGACCGGGTCCTTGCGGGGCCGAAGCCCGGCCGCGCGCTCGGCTTCGGAACGGGGGAGCTCCACACCAGAGGCGACGTCGACCCCGATCGCCGGGATCGCAAGCACGGCCTCCCCGACGTTGGCCGGGCTCAGCCCGCCCGCCAGGATCACCGGGATCTCGCGCGCCACTGCCGCCGCGAGCTCGGTCGCGGCGCGTCGCCCGGTGCCGCCCGGGTACGGACCCCCCGCGGCGTCGAGCACGATCCGCTCCGTCCCTGCTTCGAGGTAACGGCGGGCCCGCTCGACGAGCGCTCGAGTCGCCGGGACAGCCATCGCGGCTGGCTCGTCGGCACACTCCGGCGGCAGGTGGAGGACCTTCCAGACCGCCCGGCCGACTGCGGGAATCGCCTCGGGCGGCTCCCCGCCAGAGAGCTGGACCGTGTCGGGGTCGACTGTGGCAACCAGCGCCCGGAGGGTGGCCGGGGCAGCGTCGGCGACGACCGCCACGACCGCCGGCCTTCGGCCGTCGCTCGACGCGGCCCTGGCAAGCCGGGCGAGAGCCGCCGCCTCCGCCGGCTCGAGCGCGCGGGGGGTCCCGGGCACGAGGTTCAAGCCGATCGCGTCGGCACCAGCCGACAGGGCGGCCAGGACGCCATCGGCGTCGGTCACTCCACAGATCTTGACCAGCGGCCGGCGCGCCTCGGCGCCGAGGTCCGCCGGGACTGCGCCCGCCGTGACGAACGCGCGCACCGCCGCAGCCGGATCGGCGGCTCGCATCAACGCCTCTCCGACGAGTGCGCCATCCAACCCCACGGCCCGCCAGGCGGCGACCGTCTCGGCGTCACGGACACCCGATTCGGCGATGACGAGGCGATCCGCGGGCACCAGTCGATGGAGGCGAACCGCCCGCTCGGGATCGACGTCGAGGGTCCGCAGGTCCCGGTTGTTGAGGCCGACGAGCCGGGAGCCGGTCGCGAGCACGCGCTCGAGGTCGGACTCGTCATGCGCCTCGACCAGGGGCTCCATGCCCAGGTCGCGAACCAGCCCGGCGAGCCTGGTCAGCCGCCGCACCGGGTGCAGGCTCGCCAGCAGGAGGACCAGGTCTGCGCCCGCGGCGCGCAGCACCGGGATCTGGCGCTCGTCGACGACGAACTCCTTGGCCAGCACCGGCAGCGCCACCGCGGCGCGAACGGCCCGCAGGTCGTCGAGCGAGCCACCGAACCAGTGCGGCTCGCAGAGGACTGAGATAGCGCTGGCGCCGCCGGCCTCGTAGGCACGGGCCCGGACGGCGGGGTCCTCCCCGGCAGTCGCGATCCATCCGGCGGACGGGGAGCTCCGCTTGACCTCGGCAATGAGGTGCAGGCCGGGCCTGGCGAGGCGCGGCGCGACCGGGCGAGGCGCCGAGGCGATGGACGCGTCACGCGCGAGCTCGGCGTACGAGCGGCCCCCAAGCTCGCGCGCTACGTCGGATGCGCGGCGGGCCGCGATCTCCTCGACCACGTTGCGGTTGCCGCTTGGGCGCCTGCCGGCCGGGCGCATGCCGGTCGGGCGGCTGCCGGCCGCGGCCCGCTCGCGCGGCGGTGTGGTGAGGGTCATCGGACGAGCGCCTCCCCGGTCTTCTCGTGTCGGGCACGCTCCTCTCGCAGGCGCCCCAGGAGGGCTTTCGCCGCTCCGGCTCCGATCGTCTCGGCGGCGATCACGATCCCGTCCTCAATCCTGGAGGCCCGACCCGCTGCCACCAGGGCCGCGCCCGAGTTGAGCAGGACGACGTCGCGGCGCGGGCCCTGCTCGCCGCGGAGGACTCCTTCGATGAGACGGGCGTTCTGGGCAGGGTCGCCGCCGGCCAGCTCGCGGGTGGGGGCTGGCCGCAGGCCGAGCGATGCCGCAATCACCGGCCGCCGGGTCACGCCCTCAGGGGTGACATCGTGGACGACGCCACTGCCGTCGAGCGGCAGCTCGTCGAGCCCGTCGCCGTGAACGACCAGGGCCCGCTGCGAACCGAGCCGGCGGAGCACCTCGGCGATCCGCGGCGCCGCCTCCGGGTCGCCCACGCCGACCATCTGGCGGGTTGCCCCGGCCGGGTTCGTGAGGGGACCAAGAAGATTGAAGGCCGTCCGCACCCCGATCTCGCGGCGGGTCGGTCCCGCATGGCGCATGGCGGGATGGAAGCTCGGCGCGAAGAGGAAGGCGAATCCCAGCTCCCGCAGGGCCACCGCGGCAGAGGGGCCGTCATGGTCGATGCGAACGCCCAGGGCATCGAGGACGTCGGCCGATCCCGAAGCGGAGGTGATGGCCCGGTTGCCGTGCTTGGCCACGGGCACGCCGGCGGCCGCCACCACGAGCGCCGCCACGGTCGAGATGTTGAAGGTCCCGCTCCGATCGCCGCCCGTCCCGCACGTATCGACTGTCCCCACCGGAGCCTCCACGCGAACGACCCGCTCGCGCATCGCGGCGGCGAAGCCGGCCAGCTCCTCGACGGACTCGCCCCGCATCCGCAGGGCGACCAGGAGCGCCGCAAGCTGCGCGGGCGTCACCTCACCGTCCATGATGGCCCCGGCCGCAGCTCGAGCCTCCTCGAAGCTGAGCGTCCGCCCCTCGACCACCGCGGCGAGTGCGCTCCGCACGATCTCGCTCATCGATGGCCTCCCGTGCCAGCCAGGGCGGCCTGGTCGTCAACATCGTCGTCGGTCTCGCCGACCGCGACCGCTTCGGGATCCTCGATGGCCTCGAGGCCATGCGTGGCGAACGAGCCGGTGGCCGCATCGAGTCGGGAGGCTTCGCCCTCACCAGCCAGCCGCAGGAAGTTTGCCAGCAGCCGTGGGCCGTCCGGCGTCAGCACGGATTCCGGGTGGAACTGGACGCCCTCGAGCGGCAGGTCGCGATGGCGGATCCCCATTACGACCCCGTCCTGGCTCAACCCGGTCACGGCGATCTCGGCGGGGAGCGTCGCCGCCGCCACGCACAGGGAGTGGTAGCGGCCGCCCGGGAAGGTGAGCGGCAGGCCGGTCAGCAGCCCCGAGCCGTCGTGACTGATCTGGGAAGACTCGCCATGGACCAGCGTCGGCGCCCGCTCGATCCGCGCTCCGAAGGCGGCGGCCATCGCCTGCATCCCGAGACAGACCCCCAGGAGTGGGATGCGGTGCTCGGCCGCGACCCGGACCGCTTCGACCGAGATGCCCGCGTGGGTCGGGTCCGAGGGGCCCGGCGAGATCACGATGCCGCGGAGGTCCGCCGCCGGGTCGGCCGCGAGCGCCTCGATGGCGGCCCGATCGAGGGCGTCGTTGCGGACGACTCGCACCTCCGCACCGGCCGCCTCCAGCGCCTGGACCAGGTTGAAGGTGAACGAGTCGTAGTTGTCGATGACCAGGATCACGGTCGCGCCCCCCGCTGCGGGCCCGGCACCGCGAGCGTCGGGACCCCGCCGGACATGGCAGTGCCGCCGGCTGGGGAGATCGCGTCGCCTGCGCTGTCGGTCTTGGGGTCGCCGCGATCGCCGGCCGCGAGCTCGATCGCCCGCCGCATCGCGGCGGCCTTGTGCTCGGTCTCCTCGAACTCGCGAGCCGGATCGCTGCCCGCCACGATCCCGGCTCCAACGTGGACGTGGGCGGCGCCGTCCCGCAGGACCGCCGAGCGGATGGTGATCGCCGTGTCGAGGTTGCCGTCGTAGCCGAGGTAGCCGACCGCTCCCCCGTAGAGCCCGCGCCGCTCACCCTCAGCAGCCGCGATGAGCTGCATCGCCCGGACCTTCGGCGCCCCCGAGAGCGTGCCGGCCGGGAAGATGGCCCGCAACGCGTCGACGGCGTCGTTGCCCGGTGCCAGCCGTCCCTCGACGTGGCTGACGAGGTGGAGAACGTGGCTGAAGCGTTCGACCTCCATGTAGCGGGTGACGGCAACTGTCCCCGGTCGCGAGACTCGTCCGAGGTCGTTGCGACCGAGGTCGACGAGCATGACGTGCTCGGCGCGCTCCTTGGGATCGCGGGCCAGCTGCTCGGCGATGAGTGCGTCCTCCTTCTCCGAGGCGCCACGCGGCCGGGTTCCGGCGATCGGATGCGTCGTGAGGCGGTCGCCCTCGACCTGGAGGAGGAGCTCGGGGCTCGCGCCGACGACTTCGAAGCCCGGCGTCCGCAGGAAGAAGAGGTAGGGACTCGGGCTGACCCGTCGCAGCGAGCGATAGAGGGCAATCCCGTCGATGGGCGCTCCGCTGGCGCTCTCCGGCAGCTCCAGGGTGAGGCGGCGGGCGAGAACGACCTGGATGGCCTCGCCGGCGGCGATGGCGTCCTTGGCGACCCGAACCGCGTGCTCGTACTGGTCCCGCCCGAGGCTGGTCGCAACCTTCTCGGGAACGGCGGGCGCGCCGCTCGGCGCGGTCCCTCGGCGCTGAGCGGACGGCACCAGCTCGCCGGCCGAGGGCCGGGCCGTCCGCTCGAGGGCCTGGTAGATCGCCCGCTCCGCTATCCGGTACCGCTCCTCGATGCGGGGTGCGTCGGTGTGGAGCGACGCGATCGCCGAGAGCGTGTGGGTGAGGTGGTCGAAGACCAGCACGAGGTCGGTCTCGAGGAAGCTCGCCAGGGGGACGCCGACCGGGTCGAGATCAGGGAGCGGCACGGTCGGTTCGAACGTCGAGACCGCGTCGTAGGCGAGGGCGCCGACCGCGCCGCCGTTGAAGCGCGGCATGCCCTCGATGGGGACGACGCGGCGCCGCGGCACGAAGTCCCGGAGAGCGGTCAGTGGATCGGCCACCTCGGCGGTCGCCACGGGCAGGTCGGGGGCCCACTCGGGAACCTCGACCGGGCGGTCCTGGACGCGGGCAACGCCCTGGGACACCTCGAGCAAGCGCCGCGGGCCGACGCCCAGGAAAGAATAGCGGCCCAGGCGGTCACCGCCTTCGACCGATTCCAGCAGGTAGGCCGGTCCCCCGTCGTCGAGCCGAAGGAATGCCCCGATCGGCGTCTCGAGATCGGCGTCGCGGGTGGCACGCAGGAGGATGGTGTCGGCGCTGCCCGCCAGGCGGTGGACCTCGCCGAGGCTGAGCGGATCGCTGACCGACATCACGAGCCTCCCCAGGAAATCAACAACGACCTTCCGTCCGGGACGAAAGGTCGTGCCTTCCGCGGTGCCACCCTCATTCGGCGATGCCGCACTCTCGTGACCGACGGGATGGCGCTGGCCGTCCGATCGGCGCTGCCCGCTATCGCTGGCGCTCTGCGCCGGAGCCTACTGGGTCCGCGGGGTACCGCGTCCGTTCGGTCCGGAGGCTCCCGGGTCCATTCACCCTCGCCGCCGCCCCAGCTTCCACCAACCGCTGGGTCTCTCTGCCGGCGGGTCGACGGATACTCGTCCCGATCCTCGCCCACTCTTCAGATGTGGCCGGGAGTCTAGGCGCTGGGGTCGTCCCGTGTCAACCGCGGGGGGTCCCGCCGGCAGCGGGCTCAGGAAGCCCAGCCGGGCATCCGCTCTGGCCCGTCCCGGCCTCAGCGGGCGGACGGGATCTGCAGGAGCTGGCCTCGGACGATCAGGCTCGGATCCGAGACCTCGGGGTTGAGATCGAGGATCGCCTCAACCGTCGTCCTGAACCGCACGGCAATGCGGCTGAGCGTGTCCCCGCGGCGGACGACGTAGGCAAGCGGCGATGGGGCCGCCCGGACAGCCGCCGCTGCAACCGGCGAAGCGGTCGATCCTGATCCTGCGGGTGCCGTGGGCGGGGCTCCCCGCGGCGCCACCGTCGAGGGAGCGGCAGCCGACAGGGTCGAGGCCGGACCCGCGTACGCCAGGGTCGGCGTGGTCGGCGAGCTCGGCGTGCCACGAAGCTCGAGCACCGCCCCCGCCGGGGCGCCACTCTCCAGCGGGATCAGCTGAAGGGCCACCGGCAGGACGAGAATCACCAGCGCCGCCGCCCCGGCCAGCAGCAGCACCAGCGAGATCTCGCGCGCCCGGCCGGTTCGACCCGCCCCGGCTGGGCGATCCGAAACCGGCCGGATGCCGCTCGCTGCGATCGCAATTCGCTGCCCGGCGTCCGGCAGGACGAGTCCGAGGCGAGCGAGACGAAAGCTGGCGCGGACCTCTGCCTCGTGCCAAAGCGCCTCCGCCGCCACGCGGCGGAGGCGCCGCTCGGCGAGAACGCGATCACCGAAGGTCGCGACAGCGACCAGGCAGACTCCGGCGACGAGCCCGACGATGAGGAGTTCGAGCTGGAGCATCCGACCTGCGAGCCTCGGGCATCACGCGAAGCGGACCGACGATGGACGCCTCGATCCTCCGGCCAGACGTCACGCCGTCCGGGGGCCCGCGATGCTAGAGCGAGGCGGTGCGTCGAGGCAACTACGCCAGGTTCCCTATCGACGTGGCGGTAGGAGCCAGGAGCTGAGCCGGTGGGCCTGATCTCGCCCGACGTGAGCGAGCCGGCAGCGGGTCACGAGCCCAGGGCGACGCCGATCGTCACCGGGCACCCGGCGGCGCTCGGCGCCGCGGACGATCCGCCACCCCTTCTTGTGCTTGACAATCGGCGAATACTGTCGCCAGCAGATGGATGCCCCGAGGGCGTCAAACGCCCCGCTCGTCGCAGCACTCGGGCTCAGCGCAGAGCCAGTGCTCGACGCGAGCCCGAATGCCGTCATCGCCGTCAACAGTCGCGGTCGAATCGTCTACGCCAGCCCGAGGGTCCAGGAGGCGTTCGGCTGGTCGCCGGTGGATCTCCTCGGAGAGCCGATCGAGCGCCTCGTACCGTCGCGCTTGATCGAGCGACACGCCGCACACCGAGCCGAGTATCGCCGTCACCCGACCCCTCGTCCGATGGGCGCGGGCCTGGTGCTGGCCGCTCGCCGCCGCGACGGCACGGAGTTCCCCGTCGAGATCAGCCTGGCGGTGGTCCCATCTCGGCGCGGTGCGCTCGTGCTCGCCACCGTCGTTGACATCACGGCCCGCACAAACCTCCAGGAGCAGCTCGAGCGGGCCCATGAGGAGCTCCGGCGCCACGCTGACGAGCTGGAACGACGCGGACGAGAGATGTCCCTCCTGGCCCAGCTGTCGGGGTTGCTCGAGTCCTGCCAGTCGGTCGATGAGGCGTATGCGGTGATCGCCGGGATCGCCGACCCCCTCTTCGCGGGTGATGCCGGCGCGGTGTATGCCCTGGGGTCATCGCGAACTGCAGCTGAGGCCGTTGCCTGCGTGGGGCAGTCCCCCACCGATGCGGACCGTCTTCCCCCCAACCGAATGCTGGGCCCTGCGGCGCAGCCAGCTCCACGTGGTCCATGACGGCGAGCTGGAGCTCAGATGCCCGCACGTCGAGGAGCCGATCTCTGCCGGCCTGCTCTGCGTACCGCTTGCCGCCCAAACCGAGACGTTGGGGCTGCTGCACGTGCAGGTCCGCCGCCGGGCGGCGGAGCAAGGCGCGGGCGGCACGGCTCGCCGATCGGGAGCGACTGGTCAAGACGCTGGCAGAGCAGGTAGCCCTCGCACTCGCCAACATCCGACTTCGAGCGATGCTCCGGGAGCAGTCCTCGCGTGATCCGCTGACGGGTCTGTTCAACCGGCGATACATGGAGGAATCGCTCGACCGGGAGGTCCGTCGAGCCGCGCGCGAGGGCTACGGCCTGGGCCTCCTGATGGCAGACCTTGACAACTTCAAGGAACTCAACGATGCCTTCGGTCACGCCGCCGGCGATAACGCTCCTCCGGGGGATCGGTCGCTTCCTCGCGACGGCCGTGCGGGGCGGGGACATTGCCTGCCGGTTCGGCGGTGAGGAGTTCGTCGTCATCCTGCCGAAGGCATCACTGGATGACACGCAACGCCGTGCGGAGGCATTGCGGGAGGGAATCAAGATCCACCAGCTCGACGAACCAACTAGCCTGCCGGCCGGCGACGATGTCGGTCGGCGTCGCCGCGTATCCGGAGCACGGAACTTCGGTCGAGCAGCTCATCCTCGCCGCCGACTCGGCGATGTATCGCGCCAAGGCCCAGGGCCGAGACCGTGTCGTCGTCGCTGCCGGCTCCGAGGGCTCCGACGAGCTGTCCGTCGGCTAAGGCGAACAGCCCGCTGAGTTCTCCTGACGCCTGGGAGTCTGATCGCGAGGCCAGCCTAACGCGACGATCATCGCTGGAGGTCCCGGCCCGACAGGACGTCCTTCGCCCAAGCGCGATATGCGTCTTGCAGGATCGTCCGGCGCCTCGCGAGATCCGCGCGTGCTCGCTCGACCGCGGCTCGCCGACCGGGCTCGTCCGCGTCGTCGATGTGCTCGATCACGAGGGCACAGAGCGCGGCGTAGTCGGAGGCCAGTTCCTGCCAAGCACGGTCAGGCGCTCGCAGCGCCCGGATCCGGGTCGCCAGCCTCGGACCCCGTGAGCGAACCTGGGCTCTCCACCGGCTCAGGCCTTCTGGGTCCGCCTGAGCCGGCCGCGAACGAAGGAGGCGATCGAACTCGCCCACGGTTGCATAGAGCCGACGGTCGAACTCCCACTCGCGATTGCGCAGACCCCATCCGAGCCGTCGGGCGATCGGACGCGGGAGGCCGAAGGCCCACTGGGCGACCACCAGAGCCAGCAGGAACGGACCGACGTCGGTCAGATACGCAACGTTGCCGCTGATCCCGAGAAGGGCGATGCCGAAGACCAGCGCCGAGCCCCCGATCACCCCAAACACGAGATAGAAGCGATCGACTCGACGGCGCGAGGCGACGATCGAGGAGGCGGCGATCGAGAGCAGACATGCCAGGAGGAAATAGCTCACAGACCGCCTACGCAGCCGTTCTGTGGGTCGGCACGCGGGGTTCGCCGATTCGGGGCCCTCGCCCCCATGGCCCCGATTGTCCGCTCCGGTGGCCGCGAGCCTCTTCGAGACCTCTTGCTGACCGATCCTGCTGATCCCGTCCCCGGCGCCGTCTGCCGGCAAGATCCTCCACCGCCCGCTACCCCCGTGCTGCCGGGACACCACCATAGCGCGCGGAGTCAAAGCTAACTTGACGGACGGGTCAACACTCCGAGCTACATGGCTCACCGCAGTGCCGGTCCCGCCAGGCGCCTCAGCTCGACCTGGTCGCGGCCGAAACCGGCTATTGGATGCCGGTCGCCAGCGGATCCCCGCCCATCGTCGAGCCAGCGGAGCCCCGACAGGCAGTCGAGCTGGATTACGACCCTCTTGACAGCTCTACGTTGTAGAGCTACTCTCTACGACGTAGACTTCTACAACGTAGAGGAGACCAAACGTGCTGGTTATCCAGAACCTCCACAAAGCCTACGGAGACCACGAGGTGCTGCGAGGTGTGGACCTCCTCGCCGCCCCGGGCGAGATCGTCGGCCTGCTCGGGCCGAACGGCGCCGGCAAGACGACGCTCGTATCGATCGTGGCCGGGCTCCGGCGGGCCGATGCGGGCACGGTGTCGATCGGCGGCATCGACGCGCTCGCTCATCCGGAGCGCGTGCGCGAGCTACTCGGGCTCGCCCCGCAGGATCTGGGCATCTACCCGGTGCTCACGGTCGAGCAGAACCTCGCTTTCTTCGGGGAGCTGGCGGGATCATCCGGCGCTGCGCTTCGTGACCGCCTGGTCGAAGTCGCCGACGCCCTCGACCTCACGAAGTTGCTCGGGCACAAGGCGTCGACGCTGTCCGGCGGCCAGAAGCGGCGGCTGCACACGGCGATGGCGCTCGTGCACCGCCCGAAGGTGCTCTTCCTCGACGAGCCGACAGTCGGTGCCGACGTCCGGACGCGGGCTCAGATCCTGGACGTCGTCCGCGAGCGGGCGGCGGCCGGCTGCGCCATCGTCTACACGTCCCACTACCTCACCGAGATCGAGGACCTCGGGGCGACCGTCGCGGTGCTCGAGGACGGGCAGATCGTCGCCCGCGGCCCGCTCGACGACCTCGTGGCCACCTACGGCAGCCCCGCGCTGCGGCTCACGTTCGCGGGTCCCGCCCCCGCACTCGATGGCTTCCACATCGACGGCTCGATCGCGACGCTCCGGACGCCGGACCCGGCCCACGCTGCGGCCGGCATCCTGGCTCGCCTGAACGGCGAAGGCACGCGGCTGCGTAGCGTCGACATCGTCCGACCGAGCCTCGAAGCCGCCTACCTGGCGCTCACCGGGCGCCGCTCCAACGACACCCCGAACGACGATACTGAGGAGGTCCCCAATGAACTGGTCGCGTAGCCGAACCCTGATGCGTCACAACTGGCAACTGCTGCTCGCCGACCCGGCCCCGATCGTCATCACGACGCTCATGCCGATCGTCATGATGGCCTTCCTCCAGGGCACCGGTCGGGCGGTCCTCCGTGGCGCCGGGTTCACATCGGCGAGCGGTGCAGAGGCGGTCGTCCCCGGCATGGCGGTCCTGTTCGCCTTCTTCGGCGTCGGCTTCATCGGCACGGCGTTCTTCAGCGAGCACGGCTGGGGCACCTGGGATCGCCTCCGCGCGAGCAGCGCCCGGCAACTCGAGATCGTGCTCGGCAAGATCCTGCCCTCGGCCGCCCTCATGCTCGGGCAGCTCGTGGTCATGTTCGTGGCCGGCATCGTGCTCTTCGGCCTCGAGATTCACGGCTCGATCGCCGGCGTGGCGGTCATGATGATCGCCTCGGTCGCCGTGCTCGTTGCGATCTCGATGCTGTTCACGACGCTGCTGAAGACAGCGAACCAGCTCATGGCCCTGGTGAACCTGGCGGCGATGGTGCTGGCGGGTATCGGCGGCGCGCTGGCCCCGGTCGATGCCCTGCCCGAGTGGGCCCGGGCCATCGCACCGGCGAGTCCCGCCTACTGGATGCTCAAGGGCTTCCGCGCAGTCGTGCTGGAGAATGGCGGGGTAGACGCCACCTTTGTCCCGGCGACCATGACGCTCGCGTTCGCCCTGGGCGCCACGCTCATCGCAGTCTGGCGCTTCCGGCCCACCGACGAGAAGGTCTGGGAGAGCTGATGGAGAGAGACGCGAGCGCGGGCAGCTCTGTCACCCGCGACCATGCGGCCACGACCCGCGAGCGCCTGACGCGCGAGCGGGTGGTGGCAGCTGCGCTGACCATCGTGGACCGCGATGGGCTCGAAGCGCTCACGATGCGATCGCTGGGGCGGGAGCTGGGAGTCGACCCGATGGCCGCCTACCACTGGTTCCCCAACAAGCTCGCGATCCTCCAGGGCGTCGGGGAGGCGATCCTCGCTGACATCAGGGTGCCGCCCCTGGATCCGGCCGCGCCGTGGCAGGAGATCGCGATGTCGGCGGGGCGCGAGTACCGCGCCGCGCTGCTGCGCCATCCGAATGCGCTCCCGGTCGCCTCGACGCAGCCGGTGTTGACGCCGCGCGGCTTCGAGCTCATCGAGCGGACGGCATCGTCGCTCGTTGCGGGCGGCCTCACCCCGGGCAGGGCCCTTGAGACGATCAACACCGTGGCGGCGCTCGTCATCGGCTCGGCCATGGTTGAGGCCGGCGTGACGCCGGGCACCGAGCCCCTCGTGCGGGAGGACATCGACGCGGCGTACGCGGGCCTCGATCCCATGCGGTACCCCACGACCGCCGCCGCGATGGCCGAGGCCGCGACCCTCATGGGCGACGACGAGGCGCAGTTCGAGACGGCCCTCGACGCGCTCATTCGCGGCCTTGCGGCGAGCTTCAGGGAGCGCGGCTCAGGCCGCTGACTGGCGGGCCGAGGTCTGCGGCGAGCGCCTCCTCCGGATCGCCCTCGATCCTCACACGCGCGGGATCCAGCACAAGAACGGCGGCAGCCACCAGTTCCAGTCGCCCAAGAGCATCCGGCGAGAGCTCGGGCCCGCTGATCAAGCGGGCAGGAGCGTCCCGGCATCGATCGGCGTGTCAGGCCGCCGTGGGGCTCCAGATCGAGCCGAAGACCACCCACAGCAGGACGGCGTCGATCGCGACGCCCAGGAGAAGTTGGGCGTCGAAGAACATGACGAAGAGCAGGATCGACGCTGCGGCCGATCCCACGACGAGCCCGGGCCACCATCCGGCGGGGATCAGCAGGCCCACCGTCGAGAGTCCGCCGAGAACGAAGCCGACCACCACGACCGCGATCAGGGCGATGCCGATGATCCTGACGAGGCTCAGATCGAGCCCGGCCGTCGTCACGAGCCAGGAGCGCGCCATGTCGAAAGGCCACTCGCCTCCGGCGCTCGCCGAAGCAGCGGGCTGAGGACGGGGCACGAGGAAGAGTCCGTGGATCAGGCCGTGGCCCACGAGCAGGCCAGCCAGCAGCCACGCTCCCGCCGTCATGCCTCTTGCCAGCAGCTGCCAGATCACGACGCCAGCGATGGTGAGGCCAACCGCCAACGGCAAGAGGCCGACCAGGGTCTTCACCCTCTCACTCTCCTCTTTGCCGTCCGCGGCGTCCACTGGTGCCGTCAACGTCGCTGGCTGGCGAGCAGGGGTTCGATCACGAGGACCACGCCGACCCGCTGCTGGTCCGTTGGCGGAGAGGGTGGGATTCGAACCCACGGAGCTTTCGCTCGGCGGTTTTCAAGACCGCTGCCTTCAACCACTCGGCCACCTCTCCGGCGGTACCGAGGATACCAGCGAGAGGCGTCTCGACGGCCGGCCGTCCGCGCGCCCAGGCTGGGCAGATGATGGTCGCCAGCCCTCGTGGCGGGTCGTCGTCGGCTGGTCCTGGACCCAACTGCTGTCCACCAGGCAACGATTCGTGGGTTACCGACGCGACGCGAGGCTCGAGCCGGCCCAACGTCCCCGCAACCACCGTCCGGTCGCCATGGAGACGCCGGTGCCCGAGCATGCCGACAGACCCGGACGCGGCAGTCGGTGGGCGGACGGGCTGAGGGCGGTCGCTGCCGTGGCCCGCCGCACTGCCGATTCCGAGCTTTCGCTGACTGTCGGTCAGCACGGACGTCCGGGCGCGCTCAAGCACGCCTCTCCACGGATGCGAACCGGCCTCAGCGATCCCTCACCCGGTCGGGCGGGGGCGCGCCGTCTCGGGCCTCGCCCCTTACCGGCTCATCGGGTGCGGATGACGACGGTGCCCGCGATCAGGTCGTGCCAGCCGCGCCGTCGCTTGTCGATCAGGATCCAGATGTAGCCCAGGTAGAAGACGAAGCCCGAGACCCAGTAGCCGACCAGCCGCAGGATCGCCTGACTTCCGCTGATCGGACCGCCGTCCGCATCGCGGACCACTCGCAGGCCGAGCAGGCTCATCCCGGGCGTCGCCCCACCGTGGGCCCAGAACCAGGGGAAATAGGCCAGGCTGAACGCGAGCGACCCGACGACGATGATGAAGACTCCGCCGATCGCGCTGGCGATCAAGCCCGAGTCGCTGCCGGTCGCCAGCCCCGACAGGGCGACGGCCGCGCCGACGATCGCGACGACCAGCACGACCAGGGAGACGATGATCGCGTCGACGATGTAGGCGACGAGACGCGCGGCGGGATCGCCGAAGAAGACTCCCGGGGCGGGGCCCGTCAGCTCCGGTGGACGCTGCCATGAGCCCGACGGTGGGCCACCCCAACTCGGCCCGGCGGGCCCGGGCGCTCCCACGGACGGGCCCGGGGTCGGCGGTGGTGGGACGGCTCCGCCCAGAGGCGGAGGTGGCGCAGGCGGCAGTTCGGCCATCGATTTCATACCTCCCCAGGCGCATCGGCGCGGGCTGCCACGCGCCCACCATGACCAGGCGCCGGCCACTCAGGCCGGCAGGGAGATGGTATCCCGACCCAAGTACGTCCTGAGGGCGCGCGGCACGAGCACCGAGCCGTCGGGCTGCTGGTAGGTCTCCAGGATGGCCGCCACGACGCGGGCCAGGGCAAGCCCCGAGCCGTTGAGGGTATGGACGAGCTCGGGCTTCGTTCCGGGCTCGCGCCGGTAGCGGATCTGCATCCGACGGGCCTGGTAGTCGCGGAAGTTCGAGCAGGAGCTGACCTCCAGCCAGCGCTCCACGCCCGGGGCCCAGACCTCGAGGTCGTACTTCTTGGCCTGCACGAAGCCCATGTCGCGAGTCGCCATCAGGAGGACGCGGTAGGCCAGGCCGAGCCGGCGCAGGAGATCCTCCGCTCGCCCAACCATCCACTCGAGGGCCAGCGAGGAGTCCTCGGGGTGCTCGAAGAGGACCATCTCCACCTTGTCGAACTGGTGGACCCGCAGGATCCCGCGGGTGTCCTTACCTGCGGCACCCGCTTCACGGCGGAAGCACGGCGTGTAGGCGACGTAGCGGATCGGCAGGTCGACCGCCTCCAGGATCTCGTCGCGGTGGAGGTTCGTGACGGGGACTTCGGCCGTCGGGACCAGGTAGAGCTCGTCGCGGGTGACGACGTACATCTGGTCTTCCTTGTCCGGGATCTGGCCCGTCCCGCGGGCCGAGGCGGCGTTGACGACGACCGGCGGCCAGATCTCGGTGAAGCCGTTCTCGCGGGTGTGGACGTCGAGGAAGAAGGAGATGAGGGCGCGCTCGAGGGCGGCGCCCGCGGCCCGGTACACGGGGAAGCCCGAGCCGCTGATCTTAGCCCCGCGTTCGAGGTCGAGGATCCCCAGGTCCTCGCCGACCTCCCAATGAGGCCGGCGGATCCAGACCGCAGCGCCCGGGGTCGCGTCGGCCCCAACCTCGCCAGCGAGGGGCGCCTCCCGGGGCAGCAGCTCGCCCCAGGTCCGGACGGTCACGTTCGCGTCGGCGTCGCCGATGGGAACGTCCGAGTCGGCCGGATTCGGGATCCGCAGCAGCAGCTCCTCCAGCTCGGCCTCGAGCCCGGAGAGCTCGGCGTCGATCTCCTCGATTCGTGCCCCGGCGGCGACCGAGGCGGCGCGCAGGGAGGCGACCTCGGGTCCAAGCGGATCGGCGCCGGCCCGGACGGCCTCGCCGATCCGCTTGGAGGCGGCGTTTCGCTCGGCCTTGAGGCCGTCGCCCTCGGAGAGGAGTGCCCGCCGGCGCCCGTCGACAGCCAACGCCGCATCGACCAATGAGGGGTCTTCACCCTTATCGGTGGCGCCCTTCCGGATCACTTCCGGCTCCTGGCGAAGCCGCGGGAGACCCACGCTCATGCGTCCTGACCTCCATGCCGCCAGCCGGCGGCTTCACGAAGCCGGTCGACCACGAACGGCTGCTCGAGGCTGGCCAGGAGCCAGCCCGCCCGTGGTCCGTTGGTCCGACCGAGGAACGCCAAGTAGACGGCCCCGAACGCTCGTCCGGCGGGCAGGGCGGCCTCGGTCGCCACCCGGAAGAGGAGGGCCTGCCAGGCGTCGCCCCCGGCCGGTCGTTCGCGCGCCGCGGCCAGCGCCAGGGCACCCAGGAAGAGCCGCTGGTCTTCGCCGAGCTTGGCGACCTCGGCCGGCGGCGCCTCGCGGCGGACCGCCACGATCGCCGACTCCGGCGCGTACGCCTCGAGCCAGGCCCGAGCGGCGGCGAGGCGATCGGCCAGAAGCAGCTCCTCTCGGGGCGTGAGCGGCCCGCCCTTGTCGTCGGCGGCCCGGGCCGCGATGTCGGCGCCGGGGATCTGGGCGAGGAGGGCCAGGTGCGCGAACGCGGGCCGGTAGGCGGCCGCAGCGGCCGCGTGGTCGTGGTCGGGCGAGACCTGGCTGAAGGCGAACAGCCGCTCCGGATCGGGCGGCAGCTCACCCTTGACCTCGCGACCGGCGGCCGCGGAGGCGATCCGATCCAGCTCGTCGAAGAGGCGTGGGATGGCGTCAGTCCCTTGGGGGTCGAACTCGATGGCCTGGTTCGGGCGCGGGCGCAGGAAGAGGAACCGCAGCGGCTCGGCCGGGACCGCCTCGGCGATCCGGTGAGCGGCCGCGCCGCGTCCCTTCGAGGTGGACATCTTGCGACCGCCGATGTTCAGGAACTCGTAGGGGACGTTGAGGGGCGGATCGCGGTCGAACACCTCGCAGGCGATGGCATCCGAGCGGTCGCGGGAGCCGCCCGCGGTGGCGAGGTCCTTGCCGCAGGGCTCGATGGTGACGCCGAAGAGGCTCCACTGGGCGGCCCACTCGAGGTTCCAGGGCAGCTTGGCATTGCCACCGAACGGCGAGACCCGGCCGCTCGCGCCACATCCGTGGGCCCACGTCACGTAGATCGGGCCGGCACTCGTAGCGGACCGTCTGGCCATCCCAGTCGAGGGCGATCGTGGTGCCGACCTTGCCGCAGGTGGGACAGACGACCTGGACGGGCAACCAGCCCGCCGGGCGCTCGACCCGGCTCACCCGCCGGTAGAGGTCGCGGACGACCTGGGCCCGATCGAGCGCCAGGCGCAGGTAGGGGTCGACCTCGCCCGTCGAGTAGATGTCGCTCATCCAGTAATAGCGGTCGGGGTGGATCCCGAGCCCGGCGAAGGTCGCGATGAAGATCCCCGCGAAGTGCCGGGCGTAGCTCGGATGACAGTCGCCGGCAGGATCAGGGACCTGGCTCACGGGCCGCCCCATCTCCCGCTCGACCGCGTCGGGCGTGAGCAGCGCCTGGGCGTCCATCGGGTCCATGTCGTCGACGCCGTAGAGGAGCGTCGTGGGGGTGCCCCGCGTCACGCAGGGCCCGCGCGATGACGTCGAGGATCACGGGGCCGCGCAGGCTGCCCACGTGGACGGTGCCCGACGGCGTCTTCGAGTCGTTGACGACCTGCGGCCCGCTCACCGAGGCCGCCAGCTCGTCGGCCCAGTACATCGAGCGGTCCCTCGCTTCCCTGGCTTCGTGCGCCCGGACTGCTTCGCCGGGCAGCCCCGGACGGGAGCTCCCGGTCAGGAAATCTCGACGATCCTGTAGGCGACGTCCCCGGCCGGGACCTTGACGACCACCTTCTCACCGCTGCTTGTGACCCAGGAGCGCGCGCCCGACGGGCGACTCGTTCGAGATCCTGCCCTCATCGGGGCCGCGCCTCGGTCGAGCCGACGATCGTGAAGCGTCTGCGACCCGTCGGTCGTCTCGACATCGACCGTCGAGCCGATCTGGACGTGGTCGTTCTGGTGGTTCTCGTCGATGATCACGGCGTTCTTGATGAGGGACTCGAGCTGGGCGATGCGCCCCTCGACGAAGGCCTGCTCGTTCTTGGCGTCCTCGTACTCGGCGTTCTCGGCCAGGTCACCGTGCTCTTTGGCGTCGTGAATCCGGACCGCGATCTCGGGCCGACGCACCCTGATCATGTGCTCGAGTTCGTCGCGGAGCTTGTCGAGTCCTTCGCGCGAGAGATAGGTGGGCTTGTTGTTCACGGTGGAGGAGTCCCCTCTAGGTGGCCCCGAGGGTGGGGCAGGAGCGATTCGTGGGTCGGACCCGTCGGATAAAGGGAAAGAACTCCAGGCTCGGCGCCCATCGGGGCGCGCCTGAAGTTCGACCGGCGCGTATCCTATCTGCCCCCCGGGGCCGTGTCAAAGATTGACCCGGCCGCCCTCGCTGGCCATGCGCAACAGGCGCCGGCGAATCCGCTGGAGCGAGCTTCGGTCCCCCGTCGCTACGAAGAGGGTGTCGTCGCCGGCGATGCTGCCGGCCACCTCGGGCCAGCGCGCCCGATCGAGCGCGGCGGCGATCGCATGGGCCGAGCCGGGCAGCGTCCGCACGACCAGGAGCAGGCCGGCTTCGGCGACCTCGATCGGCAGGTCGCGCAGCAGTTCGCGCAGGCGTTCCTCGCCCGTCGCTTCGGCCTCGATGAGGCGCGGCGGGAGCGCGTAGACGTGCGTCCCCTCGCGGCTCACCTTGACCAGGCCGAGCTCCGCGACGTCGCGGCTGATCGTCGCCTGGGTCGCCGGAAGCCCCGTTCGCGGAGGGCGGCAGCCAGCTCCTGCTGGGTCCGGACCGGTCGCTGCTCCACCAGGTCGCGGATGGCTCGCTGGCGGAGCTGCTTCATGACGTCCATGCGCCTGACCCCGCCTAGCGGCCCAGCAGCACGCACGACCGATGATCCGCGGCAGGACGAACCCGATAGGCGACGAAGACGTCACGTCGGATGGCTGCGCAGGTAGCGCAGCAGGAAGCGGATCGCCAGCATGCCCGCGACGGCAGCAGCCGCGAAGCCCACCGCGGCCGAGCCCCAGCGCGGGATGTCGACTCCCGCCTCGCCGGTCACCAGCTTGCGCAGCTCCGACAGAGCCCGGCCCCGGCCGTGATCGGGCGTCGCCATGCAGGAAGCTGAAGCGCGCCGCCGCCTCGCGCGTCGAGACCCAGCGAAGAGGCCGGCCGAGATGGTGATCCCCGAGCGGCTGATGCCCGGGACCAGGGCCAGCGCCTGGGCCGCGCCGATCCCGAGTGCGCCGCCGAAGTCGCGAGCCGATCCAGACCGAGCGCGCGGCGCCCCAGCGCTCGGCGAGCCAGAGGATCGCGGCCCCGACAGCACGAGCATCAGCGCCACGCAGCGCCGGCTCGCCGGAACGTGCGATCGATCGCGTCGTTGAGCAGGGACCCGACGAGCCGCGGCCGGGATCGTCGACACGAGCGAGCAGCCAGGCCAGGCGCCGGTCCGGATCGCCGCCGAGCGACCGGTCGCGGATGGAGGCCAGACCGGCCGGCACGAGCCGCAGCCAGTCGCGCCAGAAGTAGACGAGCAGGGCGCCAGCGTGCCCATGTGGAGCATGACGGTGAAGGCCAGCGACTCGAGGAACGGGTCGTCCCAGCCGAAGAGCTACGGCACCAGGATCGAGGTGCCCGGAGCTGGAGATGGGCAGGAACTCGGTCAGTCCCTGGACGATGCCGATGATCGTGGCCTGGATGAGCGAGGTCCATCGGAGGGCCCGATCGTGGCCCGGCGGCGAGGCCGCTCGGGCCACGGCTCGTGACGGCGAGCTTACCGGATGAAGAGCGGGGCGAGGACCAGGGTGATCGTGGCCAGCAGCTTGACCAGCACGTGGAGCGACGGGCCGGCGGTGTCCTTGAACGGATCGCCGACGGTGTCGCCGACGACCGCCGCCGCGTGGGCGCCGGTCTTCTTGCCGATGCACGTTGCCGTCCTCGTCCTTGAGGTGGCCGGCCTCGATGTACTTCTTGGCGTTGTCCCAGGCGCCGCCGCCGTTGTTGAGGACGGTGGCCAGCAGGACGCCGGCGATGGTGCCGACCATCAGCAGGCCGGCGACCGCCTCGTAGCCGAGCAGAAGGCCGACGACGATCGGCGTGCCGACGGCGACGACGCCGGGCAGGATCATCTCCCGCAGCGCGGCGCGGGTCGTGATGTCGACGACGCGCGCGTAGTCCGGGACGCTGGGTGTAATCCATGATCCCCGGCATCTCGCGGAACTGGCGGCGGACCTCGACGATGATCGCCGGGGCCGTCGTGCCGACGGCGCGGATGGCCAGCGAGCTGAAGAAGTAGACGAGCATCGCGGCGATCAGCGCGGCGACGAAGACGTTCACGTTGGCCAGGTTCGACCGACTCGCATGAGCGCGCTTGCCGCTGGTTCGGTCGAGGATGAGGTTGACCTTGTCGATGTAGGCGGAGAAGAGCAGGAAGGCGGCCAGCGCAGGCCGAGGCGATGGCGTAGCCCTTGGTCAGCGCCTTGGTCGTGTTGCCGACCGCGTCGAGGCGGTCGGTGATCTCGCGGGCGCCGGCCTCGGCGTCGGCTGAACTCGGCGATGCCGCCGGCGTTGTCGGTGATCGGGCCGAAGGTGTCCATGGCCAGGATGTAGGCCGTGGTCATGAGCATGCCCATGGTCGCCACGGCGGTCCCGAAGATGCCGCCGACGTTCTTGCCGTCCGCGTTGACGAGGCCGGCCTGCTCGCCGAGCCAGTGGCTGGCGAGCAGCGCGATGCCGATCGTGATGGCGGTCACGAGCGGTCGTCTCGAAGCCGACCGCGATGCCGCGTGATGATGTTCGTCGCCGGGCCGGTCTTGGAGGCCTCGGCGATCTCGCTGAACCGGTCGGAAGGTGCCGGCGGTGTAGTACTGGGTGATGTAGACGAAGGCGACGCTGGTGGCGAGGCCGACGAGGCCGGCGCCGAAGAAGCAGACCCAGGCGGGGATGCCGTTGGCGCCGTTGACGCCGGTGGTCTGCATCATCACGTTGGTCGCGAACGCCAGGCCGACCGCCGACAGGAGGGTCGTGACCCAGTAGCCGCGGTTCAGGATGTTCATCGGGTCCTCGTCGTCTCGCTGCCGCGGATGAAGAACGATCGCGACGATCGTGGCGAGCAGGCCGAAGGCGCGGACGACGAGCGGGAAGAAGATCCAGGCCTCGGGGTTCGGCCAGCCGGCGGCGCGGGCGATGCCGTAGACGGCGACGCCCAGGATCATCGCGCCGATGTTCTCGGCGGCGGTCGACTCGAAGAGGTCCGCGCCGCGGCCGGCGCAGTCGCCGACGTTGTCGCCGACGAGGTCCGCGATGACGGCCGCGTTGCGCGGATCGTCCTCGGGGATGCCCGGCCTCGACCTTGCCGACGAGGTCGGAGCCGACGTCGGCGGCCTTGGTGTAGATCCCGCCGCCGAGCTGGGCGAAGAGGGCCACGAAGCTGGCGCCGAAGCCGAAGCCGACGATCAGGAAGGGCGCCTGGTGCCGGGTTGCCGAAGCCCGCCGTAGACGGCGAAGATCGCCCACACGCCGAGCAGCGAGAGGGCGACGACGAGGAAGCCCGAGACGGCGCCGCCGCGCATGGCCACCTGGACGGCCTCGACCAGGCTGCGCCGCGCGGCGGCGGCCGTCCGCACGTTCGACTTGACGCTGATGTACATGCCGATGATGCCGGAGGCCATCGAGCAGGCCGCGCCGACCAGGAAGGCGACGCCGGTGCGGATGCCCGAGCTCGGAGCCGAAGATGTCGGTGTCGGCGACGTCCTTCGTCTCGACGACCGCGATGACCACGCCGATGACGACCGCGCCACCGAGCGCCAGGAGGGCGATCGTCGTGTACTGGCGCCGGATGAAGGCGACCGCGCCCTCGTAGATGGTCCCGGCCACGTCCTGCATCGCCTGGGTGCCCGGTGTCGCGGCGACAGGACGTCGCGGGCGAGGTAGAGCGCGAACAGGATCGCGGCGATGCCGGCGATCGGGATGATCCATTGGAGCGTGCTGGCGTCCATCGGGTTGTCTGGCCTCCTCTGGGGGCAAGAGCCACCGCCGCGGGGCACTCCGCGACGCGGGCGGAACAAGGGAAGACAAGGCACCGAACGCGCGGCCCGGAGGACGCCAGGACCCGGGCGTTCCAATCCCGGGCGAGTGTATCAACCGGCCGAAGCGGGGGTCAAACGAGCGATGCGCCCAGATATGCAGTGGCGGGCGTCCATATGCATCTGCCTGTGCATCTGCCTGGGGATGGGAATGCCCCGACGAGGGATCGGGCACGGGCGCGCCCCGTGCGGCCAGCCCCTATACTGCCGGTCTTGTGAGCCGCCGCCCGCTCGGGTGCCTTTTCGAGATCGTCGAGACACTCGTCCTCACCCTCGTCATCTTCCTGTCATCCAGAACTTCGTCGCCCAGCCCTATCGGGTGGAACAGCAGTCGATGGAACGGACGCTGGAGCCCGATCAGTACGTCCTCGTGGACAAGCTCACGCCTCGCTTCGACGACTACAAGCGGGGAGACATCGTGGTCTTCGACCCGCCCGACGCGTGGGTGACCGGCGGGCCGAAGGTGCCCTACATCAAGCGGGTCATCGGTGTGCCGGGCGATCGGATCGAGATCAAGGACGCCCGCGTCTACGTCAACGGCGTGCCGCTCGACGAGCCCTACATCTACGACCTCCAGCCGACGACGGCCTCGGGCCCGGTGGACGCCTGGCTGGTGCCCCCCGGCGAGCTGTTCGTGATGGGCGACCACCGCTCCAACTCGGCCGACTCGCGGGTCTTCGGGTCGATCGCCAAGGACCGGGTCATCGGCCGCGCCTGGCTCCGCTACTGGCCGCTCGGCACGTTCGGGATCCTGCCGACGCCGATCTACCCGGAGATCGCTCCGGCCGCACCGTGAGCCTGTTCCTCGCCGCGGCGGCCGTCGCCGTGGTCGCCGGGGCGGTAGTTGCGCTCTCGGCCCGGGACGCCCGGGTGGGAGTGCTCGGACTGACACTGGCGGGGGTCGTGGCACCCGTGATCGCCGACCCGCTCCCCGACAGCACGGCACTGGCCTTCCGGTTGGCGGCCGCCATTCTCGCCGGCTACCTGGTCTGGGTGGTCTTCCGCGAGACGGATTCCGCGACGGGCAGCTCGTCGCTCGGTTGGCCCGTCGAGCTCGTGGCCGCGGCGTCGGCCTTCGTGATCGGCCTGGGCCCCTCGGCGCTGGGCATCGAGCGCGGCGGCCCGGTCGAGGCGGTCGCTGCGGGGCTGGCCCTGACTGCGCTCTCGATGACCCCGATCATCTTCGCTCGGGACGCCTACCGCCTCGGCGCCGGGCTCGTGCTGCTCTTGACGGGTGCGGGCCTCCTGCGGACCGGGCTGGCGGGCACGCCGGGTCCGCTCGAACAGGTGACCGTCGGCCTCCTGACCGTCGGCCTGCTCGGCGCGATCGCGGTCCTCTCGGCAAACGCCGTCGCGGTCTCGGGCAGCCTTGACCTGGGCACCCGGACGGACGACGACCTCTGATCCGATGAGCCTCATCCCGTTCCTGGCCATTGCGTTCGGGGCGGGAGGCCTGACGCTCCTGACCCGCCGCGCGCCGCGCCTCTCGATTGCGATCGGCCTGCTCGGGTTGGCGGCCGCGCTCGTCGCGGCGTTCGCGATCGATCCGCGCGATCGGCTCGAGGTGAGCGGTGGCGCCCTCGCCGCCAGCGATTTCCAGCGGCTCTTCCTGATCCTGAGCACGACCTCGGGGCTCCTCCTGGCGATCGTCGGGCTGGCGGGCGTTTGGCAGCGCAACCTCGCCGCGGCCATGCTCGGCGGTCTGGGGGCGCTCGGGCTCGGGCTCGCCCTGCCCGATCCGCTGGCGGGGTTGCCGGCCACCGTTTCCGCCGGGATCGTGGGGGTGCTCGTCGCCCTGCGCGTGCCGGCCGAGACGGCTGGCGTCCGTTCAGCAGGGCGGGAGCTTCGCACGGTGGGACTGGCCGGGGCCTTCGCCATCCTGGCCGCCGCGCTCGTGGCCGGCCCTGGTGGTCCCATCGCCCTCTCCAACGAGACGCTCGGACTGGCGTACCTGGCGATGGTGGTCGCCGTCGCGGTCCGGTTCGGGGCGATCCCCTTCCACGCCAGGCTGGCCCGCCTGACTGAGACCGCCCCGGGCACGGCGCTGCCCTTGCTAGCGGCCTGGGCTCCAGCCGGCTTCGCGGCCGTCGCCCTCGTCTGGATCGACCGCTGGGTCTCGCCGCTCGCCCTGCCCCTGCCCGCGGAGCGTTCGTTGGTGGTCGGGATCGGGCTCCTCTGTCTCCTCCTCGGTGCCGTGGCGGCCACAATCCAGGACGACCTCGAGCACGTGGTCGGCTACTCGGTGGTCCAGGACGCCGGGTTCGTCATGCTCGCCCTGGCCGTCCTCGACATCTCCGCCTGGGAGCCCGCCCGGACGTGGCTGCTCATCTTCGTGATCGTCAAGAGCGCCTTCGCCGGCTGGGCCGTGGCGATGCGGATCGCCTTCGGGACGACGCGGCTGGACGAGCTCGGGGGGTGGCTCCGACGAGCCCCGCTCCTGGCCGTGGCCCTGGCCGCGCTCGTCGTCGCCACGGTGGGGATGCCCGGCCTGCTCGTGTTCGACGTTCGCAGCCGGATCGCCGACCTCGCCCTGCCGGCGCCCCTGGCGATCGTGGCGGTGCTGGGTGGGCTCGCCTCCCTGGCCTACTACGCGCGAATCGCCTGGGTGGGGCTGGGGGCACCGACAGCGTTGGTGACGGCCTACCCCGGCGACCGGCCGCGGCGGCCGTTGGCCAGTGAGCCGCTCGCCGCCGGCGCGGTCGCCGCCAAGACCGGGATCAGGAGCCGGACAGGCCGCCCCGAGCCGAGCGAGGCAGCGCCGTGGGCACGCGAGGCCGGGCGCGAGCAGGACGAGCTCGGCAGCCAGAGACCCGGGGCGGGGAGCGACGGCGTCGCCGACCTCACCGCGGCCGGCGAGAACAGCGAGACCGAGGCAACGGTGTCATCCCCGTACGAGCAGGCGACTAGGCGGGGTCGTCGAGCGCCGCGACGATCGACCCGTGGCGGGCTCATGCATCGCCTGGCGCTGCTGGAGTCGACCTGGCGTCTCAACCGGGCGCCGCTGGCCGCCGCGCTGGTGCTGGTCCTGAGCCTCCTCGGGATGGCCGCCGCCGCGGGTGGCTTCGGGATCCCGGAGGCCGCTCGGGCCGAGGCGCCTCAGCCTTTCGGGCCCGGCGAGACGTTCATCCCGGAGCCGGGAGCAACACAACCGGCCGAGGGACGGCCGCCGGACGTTTCTCCCGGAGCAGGTGCCAGCGCGGCGCCGGCCTCGCCTGAGCTGACGTCCCCCTGACCCGCCGCCATCCGGTGGATCGTGACCGTCCATCGAGCGGACGAAAGCTCACGGGCGGAGGAGGCCGCGGTTGGCCGCCGAGGTGACCGGTTCCATCGCCAACGAACACCCGGGGAACGCTAACGGATCTAGGTTGGCGCGGAACCACATCGATGGGAGTTGCCACGCACGGGGTTACGTTCGCCGGAGCACGCGTTCCGGGCCCAACCGCCCGCCCGGACGACCGTCCACCCATGTTCGCGTCGGATTCTGCCGCTAGTGTTCCCCCGGTGTGCATCTGCGACGGTTTCGCGGACCGGTTGCGCGAGCCCGCGCGGCACGCGGCGCCGCGTCCGGCAGCGCCGCCTGGCGGCTGGCGTCGCGGACGGCCGAGACCTCGCTACGACGCGGGGCCGATGACCCAGCGGTCGATCTCGCGGGGATAGGCCACGAGCTCGTCCGGGCGGAACCAGAGCGCGATCTCTGTGTCCGCGGTCTCGGCGCCGTCCGAAGCGTGGATGAGGTTCTGGCCGGTCTCGAGGGCGAAGTCGCCGCGGATCGTGCCGGGCGCGGCCTCGTCCGGCCTCGTGGCGCCGACCATCATGCGGACCACCGAAACCGCATTGGGGCCCTCAAGCACCATCGCCACGAGCGGGCTCGAGGTGATGAACTCGACCAGGGAGCCGAAGAACGGCTTCTCGCGGTGGACCGCGTAGTGGCGCTCGGCAAACGGCCGATCCACCTGGACAAGCTTGAGACCGACGATCTTGAAGCCACGCTCCTCGAAGCGGGCGATGATCCGGCCGCTCAAGAGGCGTTGCACGCCGTCGGGCTTCACGAGCACCAGGGTCCGTTCGGTCACGGCTTCGTCTCCTCGGAAGGTGGTGGCGGGGCGGGCTCCGACCAGAGGCCGGGTGGGCTCCCGCTTCGATCGGCGTCGGGCTGGGCTGGGGCAGGCCGTTGCACTCGAGACGACCTCGTGCGCCTCGGACTCTTCGAGCCTTTCGGGCTCGGAACCCCCGGCGCCGGCTCGGCGGCCGCGTCCTGCCCGGGCTCCTCCTCGACGCCGTCCACCGGCACCTCGACGGCCGGACCGAGGGCCGCAGGTTCGGCGAGGGCCGCGGCGGCGGCGGCGAAGGCGCGGCGCGCCTCTCGCTCGTGGCCGACCAGTCGGTAGGCATCGCCGCGCACGAGATCCAGCGCTGGCCCCTGAGCTCCACCAAGGGCCGCGAGCACGGCCGGGGCGAGGGCGGGGGCCACGCGAAGGGTCACCGCAAGGTGGACCGCCGCCCGCTCGCGGTCGCCGGCGGTGAGCGCAGCCGTCCCCGCCGACAGCTCCACCGCGGCATCCGGCGGGGGCAGATCGGCCGGCAGGTCGAACCCCGCCAACTGGGCGGCCCGCGATTCCGGCGGACCGTTCGGAGCCGGGGCCGCCGAGCTGGCCGCCGGACTGGCCGACGGCCCTGACGACGGACCTCCGAGCTCGGGGGCGGCACCCGACCCCGAGTCGCCCTCCGTCTCCTGACCCGTCCAGGGGCCGCCAACGGCATCCGCGACCGGCTCGCGAGGGCCATCGGGGAGGAGCTCGACGATCTCCGAGGCGCCGAGCGGCCAGGGCGCCATCCTCGGCAAGCCCCCGAAGAAGCGGTCAACCGGTCGCTCCTCCCGGTCGAGGACCCGCTCGACGAGCTGGGCGGCCTCGGCCGACTTTCCTCGCGCCGCGGCTGCCTCGGCGGCGATGACCAGGGGGACGAGGTCGTCGCCGCCGGCCGCGAGGTAGGCCTCGGCCGCCTCGGCCGCCCCCACCAGGTCGCCGGTCCGCCAGCGCACCTCGGCGAGGTCGATGATCGCGCCAGCATCGAGATCTCCGCTCCCGGCGAAGGTCTCGAGCTCCGCCCGGGCCAGGCCGTGTGCGCCGGTCTTGAGATGGAGGTGGGCAAGTCGCAGGTCGCTCGCCCGCCGGGCGGCGGCCACAGCGGGGTCGATGAGCCGCTCGACAGTGTCGTCTCCGGCCATCCTGGCCGGGTCCGGATCGACCCGATCGCGACGCCCGAGCGCTGTCCGGGCCTCGGCCTCCGCGGCTCGCTCAGCCTCGGCGAAGCTCTCAGCCTCTGCGAAGCTCTCAGCCTCGGTCGCGGTGTCTTCCGGGTGGGTCTCCGGTGCGGCCGCCTGCGCCGCGTCGGAGGGACCTGTCTCTTCGGTCATCCTGGTCCTCCCCCCGGGAGAGTAAGCGAGCGGTCGAGGCCGCGGCCAAAGCGCGGCGGGGCGACGACGGCGAGACGGAGACGGTCGGCGTGAATCGAGCTCCCCGGCCACCCGCTGGACATCCACCGCCCCGACGCCGGCGACTTCGGCGAGCGCCTCGTCCAGAGTCAAGACTCGATCGTGGAGCGCCTCCTGGCCGCCGAGCCATGAAGAGAGGTGACGAGTCTCGTCCATCCGCAGCTCGAGCCGGCCGGAGAGATAGGCCTTGACCTTCTCCAGCTCCCCGGGCGGAACCGGCTCGTCGCGCAGGCGGGCCAGCTCGGCCAGGATCGCCTTGAGGGCCCGCCCGAGGCCGGCCGGATCGACCCCGGCATAGATGGTGAGCGCCCCGGCGTCGGCGTAGTCGACCAGGTAGGAGTGCACGTCGTAAGCCAGGCCGCGCTCCTCGCGCACGGTCAGGAAGAGGCGGCTGCTCATCCCCTCCCCGAGGACCGTGTTGAGGACCTCGAGGGCCCAGCTGTCAGGGTGGTCACGCCGCAAGGCCGGGAACCCCAGGCACAAGTGGGCCTGGCTCGTGTCACGCCGCTCGAGCAGGTAGCGGTCGCCGGCTGGCAGGGCCGGTGCGGGGGCGAAGGCGGGGATCGGGCCGTTGCCGTTCCCGAACGCGCCTCTCACCAGGTCGACGAGCGCGCCGTGGTCGAGGTCTCCGGCCATTGCCACGACCACGTTGGCCGGCCGGTAACCCATGCTCCAGAAGGCCCGAATCGCCTCGTCGGGCAGAGCGCGGACGCTGGCCTCGTCGCCGGCGATCTCGCGCCCGAGCGCACTGTCGCCGAAGAGGGCTCGGTCCGAGAGGATGTGGACGTACTCCGCGGGATCGTCGAGGTAGGAACGGATCTCCTCGACGATGACGCCCTTCTCGCCAGCAATCTCCCGGCTGTCGAGAAGAGGGCGAACGACCAGCTCACCGAGGACGACGATCGCCCGTTCGGCTTGGCGTGCGGGCACTCGCGCCCAGTACACGGTCGACTCTCGATCGGTGGCCGCGTTGAAGCTGCCTCCCACCCCCTCGATCGCCTCGGAGAGCGCCCGCGTGGAGGGGTACGCCGCGGTCCCCTTGAACGTCAGGTGCTCCATGAAGTGGGCACAGCCGGCCTGGTCGGACGCCTCGAGGCGCGACCCAGCCAGCACGTAGACGGCCACGGAGACGGAACGGGCCCCGGGCAGTCGCGCACTGATGACCCGCGGGCCGTCGGGGAGCTCGGTTCGCTCGAACATCGACTCGAAGGGTAGCCGAAACGCGACGCCCGGCCGGGATGATCCCGGCCGGGCGTCGGCGATACGGGCGGGCTGGGCGACCTGCCGCCGGATCACTTCGGAAGGACGGCGATGATCCAGTCCTGGGCGAAGTAGACGACGAAGGCCGCCGCGACGATCCACATCAGCGGATGAACCTCGGTGAACTTGCCGCGCACAACCTTGATCAGGACCCAGCTGATGAACCCGGCCCCGATGCCGGGCGTGATGTTGTAGGTCAGGGGCATGAGCACCATCGTCAGGAGGGCCGGGATCCCATCCTCGACGTCCGCTACGGGGATGTCCTTGATCTGAGTGAACATCAGGTAGCCGACCAGGACCAACGCCGGCGCGGTCGCGGCCGCGGGGATGATCCCGGCGATCGGCGAAAGCACGATCGCCAGCAGGAAGAGGACCCCGGTCACGACCGAGGTGAACCCGGTCCGGCCGCCCTCGGCCACGCCGGCTGCACTCTCGATATAGGTGGTGTTCGAGGAGATGCCGGCAGCGCCGCCGGCGATCGCCGCCACGCTGTCCACGAGGAGGACGCGCCCGACGCCCGGCACCGACCCGTCCGGCTTGGTCAGGCCGGCTTCGGCGGCAACTCCGGTCACGGTGCCCATCGTGTCGAAGAAGTCGCTCAGCATGATCGAGAAGACCGTCACCAGGGCGGCGATCAGGCTGAGCTTGTTGAAGATGTCGAAGATGTCGAACTGGCCGAGCGTGGAGAAGCTGGGAGTCAGGACGAGGTCCTTGGGGATGCTCGTCACGTTCGCCGCGATCGCGATCACCGTGGTCGCCAGGATGCTGATGATCAGGGCGGCCCGAATCTGCAGGACGTAGAGGCAGATCGTGATCAGGAGACCGATCAGGAAGACGAACACGCTCGGTGAGTTGGGGAACGCGATCCGCACCGGGGTGCCGGCGCCGGCGACCACCAGGCCGCCGTCGACCAACCCGATGAAGAGGATGAAGAGGCCGATGCCGACGCCGATCGCACGCTTCAGGGCGAGCGGGACGGCGTTCATGATCGCCTCGCGCATGCCAACCAGGACGAGGACGGTGATGGCCACGCCCTCGATGACGATGACGCCCATCGCACCGGCCAGGGTCAGCCCGTTGCCGAGGACGAGGGTGAACGCGACGATGCCGTTGAGCCCGAGCCCGGCGGCGATGGCGAACGGGTAGTTGCCGGCGACACCCATGGCGATTGTCATCACGCCCGCGATGAGGGCCGTCGCGGCCGACGCGGCCGGGACGTCGATCCCGGCATTGCCCAGGATCACCGGGTTCAAGAAGATGATGTAGGCCATGACCATGAACGTGGTCAGGCCTGCCCGGACCTCAGTCGCGAGGTTCGTTCCCCGCTCGGCGAACCGGAAATAGGCCGCGATGGCGCTCACAGGCGCACTCCCTCCATCCCCCTACGACCGCTCTGGCCGGCATCGGGGATGGGCCCCCGCGCCGACTCCCGACATGCCCGAGCACACTCGATCCCCTCGGGCGGAGGACGGTTCAGTCCGGGTCGCTGGACTCCTGGCCCAGGAGCTCCATCTGGACGAACCCGCTCGTGTCGAACGCGAGCTGGCGTGGCCCCGCCGCCTCGTCCGTCGGCCGGC
This sequence comes from uncultured Chloroflexia bacterium, assembly GCA_963712585.1. GTDB lineage: Bacteria > Chloroflexota > Limnocylindria > Limnocylindrales > CSP1-4 > CAVQIH01. The sequence continues at coordinate 103,086 of CAVQIH010000007.1, read as the reverse complement.
CGAGGGGCGCGAACTCGATCACGACACGCTCGTCCCCCTGGACGAGCGTGTACGCCAAGAGCTGGTCGGGACGCGTCTCGAACTCGAGATGCTCGAAGGAATCGACGTTGAGGCAGATCGAGAGCGGGGTGAAGTACGTGGAGGTCGTGGGCTCGTCGGCCACGATCCGCTCGACCCAGCCGGTGCCGCTCGCGATCAGGTCGTGACCGCGGAAGTAAGCGTAGGAGACGGTCTGCTTGAGGAGGGGTCGAAGCAGGTTGTGGATGTCCGCCGGGTTCGACACGATGCCGCTGTTGACGAAGAACTTCGCGGGCGTCGTGGACAACGCGCTCCTCCCAGGGCCAACCGCGGAGGGGACCGCCGGGACGAACCGCCGCCTGTCCCGACACCCGGATCGTACCCCAGCGGCACCGCGCCCAACAAGGTGGTTTCGCGCGCCCGTGGGGGCTCCGTCAGCGCCGGCGATCGCGCGCGTATCATCGGCGCATGCTGCTCGTGCTCGACGTCGGCAACACGGACCTCACGGTCGGGCTGGTCCACGACGGTGCGATCGCCGGCGCTCGCGCGGGCGACGAACCCAGCGCGCCACGACGCCCGACGAGCTCGAGCTGCTCCTCGACGGCCTCCTCGCGCTCGACGACGTCTCGCTGGATGGACATCGGCGCCATCGCCTGCGCCTCGGTCGTGCCCGCCGTCACCGCTGCCGTCGAGGCGGTTGCGCCGGCGCCGAGACCGGCCACTCCTGCTCGCCACGCGCGGCAACCCTGCCGCTCGCCGATCCGCGTCGAGCGACCCTCCGAGGTCGGCGCCGACCGGCTCGTCAACGCCCTCGCGGCGAGCCGGCTCTACGGGACGCCCGCCGTCGTCGTCGGATCTCGGGCACGGCCACGACCGTTCGACGCGGTTGCCGGCGACGGGGCGTTCGTCGGCGGTGCGATCGCGCCCGGCCTCGAGCTCGGTCTCGAGGCGCTCGCCGAGCGGACCGCCAGGCTGCCCCGCGTCGAGCTGCGGCTGCCGGACCGGGCGATCGGCCGCGACACGGTGTCGGCGATGCAGTCCGGGACGATCTTCGGCTACCAGGCGCTCGTCGCCGGGCTGCTCGAGCGGATCCGGCGCGAGCTGGCCGAGTCCGACGGGCATCCCGCCGAGCGACGTCCGGACGGTCCTGACCGGCGGCCTCTGCGTCGGCGCCCTGGGCGCGCGGAATTGCCGGGGTCGACGCCATCGATCCGCGAGCTCACCCTCAAGGGTCTGGCCATCCTCCACGCCGAGCGGTGGGCGGCGAGGACGCCCGATGAACGACGTCCAGGCTGCCGCGAGCCACCGAGCGGCGGCCGCCTCGACGGCCGCCTCGTCGGCCTCGGCGTGACCGGCTCGATCGCCGCCTACAAGGCGGTCGAGCTGCTCCGCCTCCTGCGCGCCGAGGGCGCCGACGTCCAGGTCCTGCTCTCGCAGGCGCGCGCCGCGTTTCGTCGCGCCGCTCGACGCTCGAGACGCTCAGCGCGGCAGCCGGTCGACGGTCGACGTCCTGGCCCTCCTGCCCGACGGGCGGATCGGCCACATCGTGGTCGCCGACACGGCCGACGCGATCGTCGTCGCCCCGGCGACGCGCCCACTGGCTCGGGGCGATGGCGAACGGCCTCGCCGGCGACGCGATCACGGCGACCTGCCTCGCCACGTCCGCGCCGGTCGTCGTCGCCCCGGCGATGGACGGCGACATGTACGCGCACCCGGCGACGCAGGCCAACGTCGCCCGGCTGCGCGACGCCTTCGGCTACCGCATCGTCGAGCCCGAGAGTCGGGCCGCTCGCGTCCGGGCCAGTTCGGGCGCCGGCCGGCTCGCCGACCTGCCCGCAGATCGTGGACGCGGTCGTGGACGCCGCTCGCCGGCCGCCCGATCCGCTCGCCCGAGCCGCGTCACGACCGCCCGCCGCTCGCGGTCGGCCCCGAGAGGCCGACCTCGCCGGCCGCCACGTCGTCGTGACCGCCGGCGGCACGGCCGAGCCGATCGACCCGGTCCGCTTCATCGGCAACCGCTCGACCGGCAAGATGGGGGTCGCCATCGCCGAGGCCGCCCTGGAGCGCGGCGCGGCGGTGACCCTCATCGTCGGCCGCACGTCAGCGTGCCGCTCCCCGGCCGGCGCACGAGTCGTCCAGGCCGAGTCCACGGCCGACGATGCGAGCCGCCGCTGCTCGAAGCCCTCGACGGACCGCGACGGCGCGGCCGGGCTTCGACGTGCTCGTCATGGCCGCCGCCGTCGCCGACTTCCGGCCGCGCCGGACCGCCGCCGACCGAAGCTCGCCCGCGGCGACGGGCTGACGCTCGAGCTCGAGCCGACGCCGGACATCCTGGCCGAGGTCGGCCGGCAGCGTTCGCGGGTCGACGCGAGCGGTGCTCGGATCGCCCAGCCGCGCGAGCCCCGGCCGATCCTGGTCGGCTTCGCCGCCGAGACCGGCTCGCTCGAGCGCGCCGCCGGAGAAGCTGCGCCGCAAGGGCGTCGACCTGCTCGTCGGCCAACGACGTCGCCGAGCCCGGCTCGGGCTTCGGCACGGACACGAACCGGGTCACGATCCTCGCCGCCGGACGCGGCCGCCCGACGCCCTGGCCGCTGCTCACCAAGCGCGAGGTCGCCGATCGGCTGCTCGATCGCGTCGTGCTCGTGCTTGGACGGACCGCGACGCACAGCGGCTCGCCCACCAGCGATGACCGCGCAGGAGATGCCAGCCGATGAGCGCGACCGCCGGAACGCCCCGCCGCCTGACCGTCGCCGACATCGCCCGGATGCACGCCGACGGCGAGCGGATCCCGATGCTCACCGCCTACGACTACCCGACGGCGCCGATCCTCGACGAGGCCGGCATCCCGATGCTCCTCGTCGGCGATTCGCGTCGGCCGAGGTCGATGCTCGGCTACGAGACGACCGTGCGGGTCACGATGGCCGAGATGCTCCACCACACGAAGGCCGTCGTGCGCGGCACGCAGCGGGCCCTCGTCGTCGGCGACATGCCGTTCCTCTCCTACGCGCACGGTCGAGCGACGCCGTCGCCAACGCCGGGCGCTTCCTGCGCGAGGGCGGCGCCCAGGCCGTCAAGGTCGAGGGCGGCGTCCGCACGCGCCCGGACCATCGAGGCGATCGTCCGGGCCGGCATCCCGGTCATGGGCCACATCGGCTGGACGCCGCAGGCGAGTCAACGCGATGGGCGGCAAGGTCCGCGTCCAGGGCAAGACCCGCGACGCGGCCCGCAGCGCTCCTCGCCGACGCCCTCGCGGTCCAGGAGGCCGGCGCCTTCGCCATCGTGCTCGAGCTCGTGCCCGAGCAGCTCGCGGCCGCGATCACCGAGCGCCTGCGCGATCCCGACGATCGGCATCGGCGCCGGGCGCCGGCTGCAGCGGCCAGGTCCAGGTCATCACCGACCTGCTCGGGCTGGGCGAGTTCATCCCCCGCCACGCCCGCCCGTACGCCGACCTGCGCGAGCACGATCCGCAGGCGGCCGCCGGCGTGGGCCGCGGACGTGGCGGCGGGCACGTTCCCCGGTCCCGAGCAGAGTCGGTCCGGATGGACGACGACGTCCTCGCCGAGGTCCTCGGCCGGACGCCGCTCGACCGAGCCGACGGCAGGATCCGTGCCGGCGGGCGATCCCGCTCGACCGCGACCTCTGACGGCATCGGCCGCTGCAGGCCGCTCGACCGCCGACCGTGCGGTCGTCCGGACCCGCGCCGAGCTGCGCGCCGCGCTCGCCGGCGCGCCGCGCCCGGTCGGCCTCGTCCCGACGATGGGCTGCGCTCCACGACGGCCACGCCTCGCTCATCCGGCGGGCGCGCGCGGAGAACGCCACGACCGTGGTCACGATCTTCGTCAACCCGCGCCAGTTCGACGAGCCGGCCGACCTCGCGCGCTACCCGCGCGACGAGGCGCGCGACCTCGCCACTGCTGCGAGGCCGAGGGCGTCGACGTCGTCTTCGCGCCGTCGGTCGACGAGGTCTACCCGCCCGGCTTCGACACGACCGTCCACGTCGGGCGCTGATCGCCGGCCGCTCGAGGGCGCGGCGCGGCCGGGCCACTTCGACGGCGTGGCGACGGTCGTCGCGATCCTGTTCGGCCTGGTCGGGCGCCGAGCGGGCCTACTTCGGCCAGAAGGACGCCCAGCAGCTGGTGGTCATCCGGCGGATGGCGCGCGACCTCGCGCCTCCCGACCGAGATCGTCGCCTGCCCGACCGTCCGCGAGCCCGACGGCCTGGCGCTCTCGCTCACGCAACGTCCGCCTCTCGCCGGCGGAACGGGCGGCGGCCCCGGTCCTCCACCGGGCGCTGACGGCCGCGCGGCGCTGCGGGCCGGCGGCGAGCGTGACGCGGAGGCCCTGCGGGTCGAGATGCGTCGCCGTCCTGGCCGCCGAGCCGCTGGCCGACCGTCGACTACGTGAGCGTCGCGGACCCGACGACGCTCGAGGAGCTCGACCGCGTCGACGGGCCGGCGCTGCTCTCCCTCGCCGTCCGGTTCGGCTCCACCCGCCTGATCGACAACGTCCGCCTCGACGCGGACGGCGCGATCGCTCCCTGAGCGAGCCCAGGGAAGGGGCCCGGCCGGGCCTCAGGCGCCGGGGCGGGCCGGCGCCGAGAACCGCTCGAGGATCCGGTCGACGTCGAGATGCTCGGCGACCAGCTCCTTGATGAGGGCGATCTTCTCGCGTGTCGGCAGGATGGGTCTTGACCAGCAGGTCGTGGACCCGCGAGGCGAGCGGCATACGTGTCGTCGCTGCACGAGAAGGCGAACAGGTCGGCCGCGCGGATGGCGTCAACGACGGGCGGATCGCGGGCGGTAGCCGCCGGTCAGCAGGAGCCCGGCGAGACCGGCCCGCCGCGTGGAACGACCGCTCAGGTCAGCTTCGACCTTGGCTTCCTCGGACGCCCTGACCGTCGCGGCGATGACGTCCTCCCGGTCGCCCGGGACGATGAGCAAGCTCCCTGGCCCGATCCGCTCGAGCACGTGGTCGGCCTCCATGGCTCCGATGGCGACGTGTTCGATCGACCCGGTCGAGGTCGGGACCGGGGTGGAGGACCTCGCCGGGCATCTGCTCGATGAGCATGGACAGGGTCGGGTTCGACAGGAGTGGCCGGTAGGGCAGGATCCCCAGGAGCTCGATACCGTGACGAGCGAGGCCACGCTCCAGCGTTTCGGCGCGAGCTCGGGTGTGCGTCGAGATCGACCTTGTTGACGACGGCACCGGCGACCTCCACCCCGTGGCGAGCGAAGAGGGCCGCGGTTGAGGACGATCTCGTCGATCGGCCGCCCGACGCCGGCCTCACTGACGATGACCGCCGGCGCGCCGAGCATCCGGCGCGACGTCGGCATTCGAGAGCCCGATCACCGAGCCCGACCCCGGCGTGGCCGGTGCCCTCGACGAGGACGACGTCTCGGCCGGCCGCGACCGACTCGTGGGCAGCCAGGATCCGCGCCCCCAGGTCCTCGACGACCTCGCCGGCGATGAACGCCCTGGTGAACCCGCGCGGGATGTGGACCGGGCTGAGGGCGTTCAGCGGATCGGGCAGATCGAAGACGCTCTTCATGAGGATGGCGTCCTCGTCGGCGGGGATCCCATCGACGATCGCGTAACGCTGGCCGACGGGCTTGATGAAGCCCGTCGCAAGACCGCGCTCCATGAGCGCCGCCAGAAGCCCCAGCGAGACCGTGGTCTTGCCCCGGTTCATGCCCGTGGCGGCGAGGTAGAGCTGACGCATCGGGCTCGGTCGGTCAGCCGTGCCGCTCGCTGCCGTCAGGAGTGCGGCGCGGTCTTGCGTTCGATGAGCTGGATCCCCTCGCGCAGGCGCCCCAGGGTGTCCGTGTCGACGGCGTCGGGCTCGAGGTACGGGCCGAGGCGATCGAGGACGTCGGCGACGAGCCCCAGGTAGACGCCCGCGTCGGCCACGAAGAACTGCGGCTCGTTGTTGTAGCGCACGAGGGTCAGCCGACCCTGCAGCACGCGCCGATCTTCGACGTGGGCGATCTGGGTGGCGAAGTTGTGGCCCTGGATGCCGTCGGGGTTGTTGAGGAAGTTCAGGGCGTTGTCGATCGCGAGCCCGAAGCGGGCCCGCCAGGCGACCAGACGCTCGTGGACCTCGGACGGGATGCGCACCTCGGCGACCTCGTCGAAGACCTCCGGCGTCACCGTCAGCAGGCCCACCAGCGTGGTTCCGGCCCGCGGCCCGAGCATCACCTGGAGCGATGCGCTCCAGGGTGAAGACCTCGGAGTCGAAGCGCGGGCTGGTGATGACGTCGGTGAGGAGGTCCTCGACGTTGTCGAGCACGCCCGGGCTCGGCGACGGCGTTGGCGAGATGGAGGATCTCCTCCTTGAACAGGAACTTCTCTTCGTGGTCGAGCATGGCCGCGATGGTACACCGGCGGCCCGCACCTTCCGAGGTCGGTTGTGCGGCGAGGCCACCGGAGCTGAAACGCCCGCGGCCGCCGGTCAGACCGGCGGCCGCGGGCGTACTGGCCGAGGGAGCGGGTCGCGGGAAGGGAGTCGCGACTCGCCCCCTGGAGCTCAGACTAGGGGTAGAGACCGCGCAGCGCGGTCGTGTCGGCGACGCGCTGGACGGCCAGCAGATAGGCCGCGGTCCGCATGTGGACCTCGTGGCGCTGGCTGAGCGCAAGCGTCTCGCCGAACGCCCGGACCATGATCTCCTTGAGCTTGTGCGTTGACCTGCTCCTCGCTCCAGTGGTCGCGGTTGAGGTCCTGGACCCACTCGAAGTAGCTGACCGTCACGCCGCCGGCGTTGCAGAGGATGTCGGGGATCACGAAGACGCCGCGCCGGTAGAGGATCTCGTCGGCCTCGGGCGTGGTCGGCCCGTTGGCCGCCTCGGCCACGATCTTGGCCTGGATGGCCGCCGCGTTGCGAGCGGTGATCTGGTTCTCGAGGGCGGCCGGGATCAGGATGTCGCAGTCGAGTCTCGAGCAGCTCGGCGTTGGTGATCTCCTTGCTGCCGGGGAAGCCGCCGACGGTCCCGTGCTCCTGCTTCCAGGCGATGACCCGCGCGATGTCGAGGCCGCTCGGGCTGGTAGATGCCGCCGGTCGAGTCGCTGACGGCCATGACCCTGGAGCCCTCGGCGACCATGAGCTGGGCCGCGATGGAGCCGGCGTTGCCGAAGCCCTGGACGGCGACGCGTGGCGCCCTTGAGGTCGAGACCGATGTGCTTGGCGGCCTCGACGACCGTGTAGACGCAGCCGCGAGCGGTGGCCTCGTTGCGGCCCTCCGAGCCGCCGAGGCTGATCGGCTTGCCGGTGACCACGCCGGGACGGTGTAGCCCGACGTGCATCGAGTACGTGTCCATCATCCAGGCCATGGTCTGGGCGTTGGTGTTGACGTCCGGGGCCGGGATGTCGCGCTCGGGGCCGATGAGGACGCTGATCTCGGTCGTGAAGCGGCGGGTGAGGCCCTCGAGCTCGCCTTGCGACTGAGCTTCTTGGGGTCGACGACGACGCCGCCCTTGCCGCCGCCGTAGGGGATGCCCACGACCGCGCACTTCCAGGTCATCCACATGGCGAGGGCCTTGACCTCGTCGAGGGTGACGTCCTGGTGGTAGCGGATGCCGCCCTTGGCCGGACCGCGGCCAAGGTTGTGCTGGACGCGATAGCCGGTGAAGACCTGCACGGTCCCGTCGTCCATGTGGACCGGGAAGTGGACGGTCAGCTCCCGCGCGGCTCGCGCAGGACCCGGCGCAGGCCGGGGTCCAGGCTGAGCATCTCGGCGGCAAGGTCGAACTGACGCTGCGCCACCTCCCACGCGTTGATCTTCGCAGCGACCTGCTCGGTGGTCATAGCACGGGGTTCCTCCGTGGGGCGGTCCTTTCCGGGTGACCGCCGCCGTGCGGGCCGTCGGGGGACGGCCGACCCCCGCGAGCGCACGCCGGGGTTCACGGGCGAGGCGCGCGGGTGTTCGAAGCGGGCCGAGTATACCGGGCGCCTCCCGGCCGCGGGAGGGCCGACCGGCCCCCCGGGCGGGGGCCGGAAGCGCCCGTCCGTTCAGGACCGAGCGAGCACGACCGCGGCGAGGCAGCCCGGGCCGACGTGCGGTCCCACGGACGGCCCGATGATCGCCGTCGTCGCATGGCCGGGCTCCAGCCCGCCGGGCAGGGCCGCGATCAGCTCGTCGCGGAAAGCGTCGACGTCGGCCGCCAGGCTGTGCATGATGGCGACCGATTCGGCCGGCCGACTCGTCAGCAGCTCGATCAGGCGCGCTCGGGCTCGGGTGCGCGTCCGCACGCGATCGGCCGGCTCCACCACGCCGTTCTGCACGCGGAGGATCGGCTTGACCGAGAGCAGCGTGCCGAGGGTCGCTCTCGGACCGCTGATCCGGCCGCCCCGCCGAAGGTACTCGAGGGTGTCGAGCGCGAAGTAGATGTCGAGGTCCCCCTTGCGTCGTTCCAGCGTGGCCGCGATCTCGGCCGCGGCCACACCGCGCTCCGCCAGCTCGGCCGCGAGGAGGGCGAGAAGGCCGACCCCCATCGAGGCACTCTCGCTGTCGATCACGTGGATCTCGCGGCCGGGCAGCAACTCCGCGGCGAGCCGGGCACTCTGCACCGTCGCTGAGAGCTTGCCGCCGACATCGACCGCGACGATCGCCTCGGCACCGGCCGCGAGGCAGTTCGTGAACGCGTCGCGAAACTCGCCCGGGCTGGCCGCCGCAGTGGTCGGAAATGGCGCGTCCGGGGCGACCATGCGGGCCCAGAAGGCCTCCGACGAAAGCTCCTCGCCGGCCCGAAACGTCTCCGAGCCGAACGAGACGTGGAGGGGTACGACGACGACCCCTGCCGCACGGGCAACGTCGGGCGGCAGATCGGCGGCGGAATCGGTGACGACGGCGACACGGCCCACCAGCATGACCTCCCTCACCGGACGGCCATCGGGTTCCGGATCTCGGGGACCGGACGACGGCCGGGCGTCCAGTTCGATGATAGGCACCCGCGGCAGGCCGGTCGAGGACGGACGGGAAGAAGACAGCGGCTCAGGTCGACGGGTGGGAGACCCGGGGGATGTGGTGCTCGATGCCTCGCAGGTCGAGCATCGCCAGGAGTGCGATCGCCGACAGCACCCCCGTCGCCCCGAGGATCCCGTCGAAGCCGGCCCATCCGGCGACCACGGCGCTGAGCCCCGTTCCGGCCAGCTGGCCGACGCCGAGGAGGACCGCGTAGAGACCCATGATCGCGCTGCGGTCGTGCGGGAAGACCTCGCTCACGTCGGCCAGGAGGCCGAGTGCGGCCGGGGTCGCTCCCGCCAGCACGAAGACGCTGACCAGGAAGGCGCCGCCGAGGACGGCTACCAGCGGCTGCGGGAAGCCCCAGGAATGGTTGATCGCGAACACGAGAACGGTCGCGATCACGAATGCGATGAGGCCAGCGACCAGGATGGAGGACCGCCGGAAGCGCCCAAAGGCGTTGCCCCAGAACAGGATCCCGGCGCCGGCCACCCCGGCCAGGACCGCCGCGCCGGCTCCGATGGCCAGCGGCGCGAAGCCGGACAGCAGGACCTGGTTCGCATCGACGAAGGTGCTCTTGCCGGTCAGCAGGTACAGGGCCTGGGCGCCAATGAGGCCGATGATTCCGTTGATCGCCAGCCAGGTCGGCGCGAACGCGAGGACGCGCCGGTCACTGAAGAGCGCCAGGTAGTGGCGGCGATCGCCGGACACCCGACCCGGGCCGGCCGCGCCACCCTCCCCGACTTCGGCGGCAGGGCCACCGCGTGCGCTCCGGACATCCGGGCCGTTGACCTCGACCCTCGGGCGGGGCTCGTCGCGGGCGATCCAGAACAGCCCGAGCGCGGCCACAAAGACCACCGCGTCGGCCATCAGCGCAACCTGCCCCAGCGCGGTGAAGAGCGCCGCCCCGACCGGCGGCCCCACGGCGAGGAGCCCACCCAGGGTGGCGATCTCGAAGCTCGCCATCGTCCGGCCGCGAAGCCGCTGATCGCCGGCGGTCCAGGCTGCGATCGCACCCAGGATCGCCGGCACCGAAGCCGCCGCCGACAGGCCGGCGATGAGCCTCGCCGCGACCAAGAGGCCGAACTCGGACGTCAACGCGGTGAGGACGACGGCCAGCCCGCCGCAGAGGGGACCCAGGAGCAGCACCGGCCGGCGGCCGATGCGATCCGCCAGCGCACCGAGAACCGGCGAGCAGGCCAGCTCGGTCGAGTAGAAGGCCGCGTGCAGGAGAGCGATCTCACCGGGGCCGAAGGCAGCGAGTCCCCGGTCGTTGAGACCGGTGAGGTAGAACACCAGCAGCACTCCGCTGGCCGACGTGCCTACCCGGAGCACGAAGGTCCCGACCAGGAGCGCGACGATCGAGCGGGTCATGGCCGGTGAGCGTAGACCACCGACGCCTAGAATGCGCCCTGTGACCCAGCTAGCCGGGGGTCGGCCCCTCGTCCCGGCCGCTGTCGCGCGCGGCGCGCGGGCAGCCGTCGTCGCACCGCACCACCTCGCCACGGCGGCAGGCCTGCTGACCCTCGCCCGGGGCGGGAACGCCATCGACGCCGCCATCGCCACGAACGCAGCCCTGGCGGTCGTGATGGGCAGTGCCTGCGGGATCGGCGGCGACGCCTTCTGGCTGATCTGGGATTCCAGGTCGAACCGGCTCGAGGCCCTCAATGGGTCCGGCCGGGCGTCGGCGGCCGCAGATCCGGCGGCGCTGCGGGCGAACGGGTTGTCCACGATCCCCGCTCGCGGACCCCTCTCGATCACGGTGCCCGGCGCGGTCCGCTCCTGGGGCGACGCCCATGCCCGGTTCGGCCGTCTGTCCCGGGCGGATCTCCTGGCTCCGGCGATCGATCTGGCCGGTCGCGGGTTCGCGGCCGGAGCGGGATTCGTGGCCGCCGTCGAGGCGGCAGCCACGGCGTTCGCGCCGATTCTGGGTGAGTCGAGTGGCTGGGCGCAGGTCTATCGGCCACGGGGGCGGCCGTGGAATCCCGGCGAGCTCGTCCGCCTTCCTGCGCTCGCGACGACGCTCGAGCGGCTCGCCGTGGCCGGTTTCGACGACTTCTACGACGGCCGGCTGGCCGAACGCCAGGCGCTCGCCTTGGCTGCCGCGGGCTCGTCGATCGCCCTCGAGGACCTGCGTGCCCACACGTCAACGTGGGCAGAGCCGATCGGCACGAGCTATCGCGGCGTGGGCGTGGCGAGCCACCCCCCGAACAGCTCCGGGATCGTGGCGCTGGAGCTGCTCAACCTGCTCGAGCAGTTCGAGCCGCCGGCGCCGACGACGTTCACCGGCGGGCTCGGGCCGGATGCCCGCTGGATCCACCTCGGCATCGAGGCGTCCAAGCTCGCCATGGCCGACCGTGATGCCCACCTGACCGACCCGACGTTCCGGGAGATCCCGGTCGAGCGCCTGACCGGCAAGCCCTACGCGGCCGAGCTCGCCGGCCGGATCGACCCGACCCGGGCCAGCCGCCCCGCGCCCAGCCGCCAACCGCGCGGTGGCGGCACCATCTATCTCGCCGTCGTGGACGAAGACGGCAACGCGGTCAGCCTGATCGAATCGAACTACCGGGGGTTCGGGTCTGGCATCGTCGACCCGGAGACCGGTATCGCCTACCAGAACCGTGGTTCCTACTTCAGCCTGGATCCCACGCACCCGAACGTCCTCGCGCCGGGCAAACGGACGCTCCACACGCTGCTGCCGGGCATGCTCTTGCGAGACGGGCGGCCCTGGGTCGTGGTGGGTTCCATGGGCGGCGACGCACAGCCCCAAATCCATGCCCAGGTCGTCTCAGCCCTCGTCGACGGCGGCCTGGACGTCGCCGCGACCGTCGCCATGCCCCGCTGGTTCGTCGACCCGCTGGAGCACTTCGCGCCTCCGGAAGTCGTCCGCCTGGAGCCGCGCTTCCGGGCCGAGGTCGCTCGCCGAGCTCGCCGCGCTGGGCCACCCGGTCGTCGCGGCGGCGGCGTTCGATTCGGGCCTCGGGCACTGCCACGCGATCGAGCTCGTGGCGGGGGGCCCGGCGGCGGGCGGGTCCCTGGCGGCCGCCACCGACCCCCGCAGTGAAGGTCTGCCGGCGACCGCATGAGGGCCAGCGCGTGACGTTGATTCCGGGCGAGACCCGGGCGGCGCTCTTCAGCCAGTGAAGGCGACCTGATGCACGCCGGCCGAAGCTATACTCGGCGACCGAACGCCGGCACGCCGGCCGCTCGCGAGGTGGCCGAGGTCCTGGACCGTGGGAGGAACCGTGTCCTCGAATATCGCTCAGAACTACCCCTACGGGAGTGAGACCGAGGCCGAGCGGGCGGCGACGGTGGCGGCTACGATCGCGGCCCATGAGGGCCTCGCCGAGCGGATCGCGGCAGAGGCGCTCCCCCTCGACGAGGCCGAGCGGTGGTGGACGTGGCACTGCCCGGTCAAGGGCTGCGGCGGAGTCCTCCACGCCGCCGGGTATGCCCGCGAGCGTCGTGCCGTCTACGCGGCATGCGAGCTCTGCGGCACCACCTTCCTGCGCTGACCGGGCCCTCGTCCCAGGAGCCGCCGCAGCCCGTTGACCGGGCCGTGGTTCTCGCTTCGCGGCGCCAGGCGGCGCTCGAAATGGCCGGCATCACCGTCGCCACCTTCTCGTTCGGCGTCGTGTACGGCCTGGCCGCCCGCCAGGCCGGCTTCTCATTCCTGGAGACCATGGCGATGAGCCTGATCGTCCTCGCCGGAGCGTCCCAGTTCGCGGCGGTCGGGTTCGTCGCCCAGGGGTTGTCGTGGCTGGCGATCGTGCCCCTGACGGCCCTCCTCAACGCCCGCCATCTCTTCTACTCGGCCGCCCTGGCGCCCTGGCTGCAGCGCCGGCCGCGGCTGGAGCGGGCGGTCATGGCCCACATCCTCACCGACGAGACCTTCGCCATCTCGCTGGCCCATTTCCGGCGACTCGGTCAGGCGGACGTCGCGGGCTACTGGATCGCGGCCTTCTTCATCGTCGTGCCCTGGCCGGCCGCCACGGCCGTCGGTTTCCTGGGTGGCGAGGCGATCCCCGACCCGCGCGTGCTCGGGCTCGACGTCGCCTTCCCGGTCACCATGGCCGGCCTGGCCGTCAGCGTGATCAGCGGCCGGCGAGAGCTGGTCGCGGCCCTCGTCGGGGCCCTGGTGGCGGTCGGAGTCGGCCTCGCCACGTCGATCGCGGTCGGGTTCGTCGCCGGCGGGCTGGTCGGCCCCGTGGTGGGACTGCTCGTGCCTCATCCCGCCGGTGACGCGCCGGACGATCGGCCGCCCTCGACGACGGGCCACGATGAGACGATCGGGGTGGCGATGTGAGCACCGAGCTGGTCGGCCTGGCGGTCCTGATGTTCGCGGTCACCTACCCATCGCGCGCGTTGCCACTGCTGGCGCCCGGGATCGAGCGGCTGCCGCCGATCGTGCTCGCCTACCTGCGGCTCGTCGGCCCGGCGGTCCTGGCCGCACTCGCGGCTGCCAACGTGATGATCGTCGCGGACGCCGCCGGGCGGCCGACGTTTCACGTCGGGATCGAAATCGCTGGCCGTGCTGGTCACTATCGGCCTGGTCGCCTGGCGGCGGAACCTCCCGCTCGGGCTCGCCTCATCGATCGTGCTCGTGGCGGTGGCCCGGGCGGCTGGCCTGGCCTAGCCCCGGCGGGGTGAGGGTGCTGGCGGCACGGGACGTGGAGCGACCTCCGCCGTCTCGAGGAGCTCGAGGAGGAGGGCGGCCCAGAGCATCGCCTCGTCGGCGCGCCACAGGCCAAGACGCCCGCGATACGGCCGGAGGTCATCACCGAGAACCTCCCAGAGGGTGCCGTCACGGCGGACGAGGGCCGCGTGGCCCTCGAGCTCGGCAGCGGCCGTCGCGGGGTCCACCCGCCGGCGAAGCGCGACGGTCATCAGGCCGAGCGAGGTCCAGATTGCGCGCCCCTGGTAGTCGGGAACGAAGATCCGCTGGATCGGATCTTCGACCGCGGGGTCGCGGCGAGTCGCATAGCGGAGCGGGAGCGGACGGGTGAAGCCCTCGCGATCGAGGGCTGCCAGGGCGGCCGCCAGGCCAAGCTCGGCCGGCAGAACGCCGACCCAGAACGGGACGACGTTGGCATCGCCGCTCAGTGGCCGCTGGCCCGAGGCCCTACCCGTGCGGCCTGCGCCGCGAGGCAAATCGGCGACGTGATCGCCGCACCAGAACTCCTCGACGAACCTCTGGCTCGCTCCGGCCGGAATGGGGCTCGCCAGCCAGCCCGTCTCGCGCAGGATCGAGTCGAGGTGGGCGACCATGGCGTTCCCATAGGCATTGCCGGTCGTGCGCACGGTGTCGCGGTGAGTGGCGAAGCGACGATCCGTCCGCACGAGGCCGGTTGGCCCGTCGAGGACCGCCTGGGCGTAGCGGGCGAGCTCGGGAATGAGCCACCGCGCGTGGCGGGCCACCAGTCGCTCCCCGCGGCCCTCCCCTGCCCGCTCGAGCGCCCGGATCGCACGGAACAGCAGCGGCAGCGAGTCGACCCCAAGTGTGTAGATATCGGCCGGCCGGGCGCCTGGGAAGATCGTGGTCGTGACCCGTCCCCGGCGTGCCCAGACCGCCAGCGCCCAGGCGAGGCTCGCCTCGACGCGATCCGCGTGCCCGAGCCAGACCAGCGCCTCGGCCGAGAACCCGAAGTCGCGGGTCCAGAACTGCCGGAAGTGGCCCGCGCTCGCCGTGTAGCAGCGGCCGTTCCAGCAAGCCTCGACGATGGCCGCGCAGATCGCCGGGGCATCGCCCGGGAAGCGCCGCGGACCGAACAGCGCCCGCCGGGCCATCCGTGCCGCGCTGGATCCATAGGCGGGCACGATCGCTGGCTCGAGCATCGCCCGAAGGCCCATCGGTCAGCTCGGCATCGATCGGAGCGCCATCGCTCAGCCTGGCCGGGTGGCCCTCGCCCGCCGACCGGCCCGGGGGTTCAGGCGCGCCTCGACCTCGATCTCGACCATCAGCGAGTCGTCGATCAGACGCGAGACCTCGACGAGGGTGGCCGCGGGCCGAACCGCCCTGAAGAGCTCGCCATGGACCGTGGTGACCTCCGCCGCGCGGGAGATGTCGGTCACGAACATCCGGGTGCGAACCACGTCCGCAAGGTCGAAGCCAGCCTCGGCCAGGGCTTGCTCGATCGTCCCGAACGCCGCGCGAGCCTGGGCGCCCACGTCACCAGGGTGGCGGGCTCGGCCGTCCGGCCCGGCGTCCGTGGTGCCCGAGACCCAGCACGCGTCGCCGACGACGACCGCCCGGCTGTAGCCGACGGTCGCTTCCCAGGGGCCGCCCGAGGAGATCAGGCGACGGGCGCCGGTGGAGCGGGCGGCCGCGGCTCCGGGATCGGCGCGGTCGCCGCTCACCGAGACGTCCGCCATGAGGCCACCACGGGGTCCCGCCCGATGGCCAGCAGCAACCCCGCCAGCAGGGCGGTCCGCGGCACGATCGAGGCGACCTCGAGGTACTCGTCGGGGGAGTGATCGAGCCCGCCGATCGGCCCGAGACCGTCGAGCGTTGGGACGCCCATCCCCGACGTCGTGTTGGCGTCCGACGCACCGCCGGTGGCCGCGTCCCGAACCTCGAAACCGAGCGCGCGGGCGATCGCCTGGGCATGCTCGACGAGGCGGCCGGCGCGCTCCAGCTTCTCCATCGGCCAGTGGCGGGCGAGCTCCTCGATCGTGGTCCGGGTGTCGGCGACCGTGGGGGTGCCAGCAGATCCGGCGGAGGGCGGCCTCGGCCGCCTCCATGGCCGCTCGGTCGGCGGCCCGCAGATCGACCTCGAAGGTGGCCGTGTCGGGGACCACGTTGGGGCGGGTGCCGCCGGCGATGACTCCGACGTTGGCGGTCACCCCGGGCCAGCGCCCGTTGAGGGCGTGGATGGCGAGCACCTGGTGGGCCGCCTCGAGCAGCGCGCTGTGACCCTTCTCCGGCTCCACGCCCGCGTGCGCCGCCCGCCCGACGACGCGGGCTCGCAGATCGACGATCCCCTTGCGCGCCGAGACGATGTCGCCGTTGGCGCGGGCGCACTCGAGGACGAGGCACACGTCCGCCTCGGCCGCCAGCTCGCGAACCAGCGGGGTGGAGGCCGGCGAGCCGATCTCCTCGTCCGGGTTGGCGATGAAGACGAGATGCTCGAAGGGCAGTCCTCCAGGACCCAGGGAGCCGGTCGCCCCCAGCGCCTCGAGGGCGTGAAGGCCGGTCAGCAGCCCGCCCTTCATGTCGGTCACGCCCGGTCCGTAGGCGCGACCGCCCTCGATCCGGAACGGCCGGGCGGCAGCCGTGCCCTCCGGGAAGACGGTGTCGAGGTGGCCGATCAGGAGAGCCCGTGGACCGCCCGGGCTCCCCGCGAACCTGGCAACGGCCGTGTTGCCAAGCGACCCATTGGGGTGCGTCTCGACCGCGCCGCCAAGCCGCTCGAGCTCGGCCTCCGTCCAGCTCCCGACCGCGTCGACGCCCGCCTTGGTGTACGTCCCGGAATCGACGTTGACGAGGCGCTCGAGGTTGGCCAGGTAGGCCGGGAGGCACTCCGCGATCCCGGCCTCCAGACGACGCAGCTCTTCCAGCGGCACGGGTGGCAGCCGTGCCCGGCCCCGGACGATGGAATGGCTGTCGGCTGGCGCGCTCATCGGCGCCCAGTCTACGTGGATCGAACGATCAGCCGGCCGGCCGCGGCACCGTCCTGCGGGCGCCGCAATGGGGCCGGACCCTTGCGCGACCCCTACTTGCGCCCACATGATCGCCCGGACACGCGGCGGCCGGACGATCGGCTGCCGGAAGGGACCGAGGAGGGACGCGTGGAGACAGCCGTTGGGATCCTGCTCATCCTGATCGCCGCGTTGGAGATCGTCGGCATCAGCGCCCAGGTCATCGGAAACCTGCCCGCCCGTTGACCTTGAGTTGAGGCCGGCGACGGTCCCCCGCTGAGGGCCAACCGGCACGTGCGATAATCCCGGGCCGATGGCCGCTCGCGCCCGCCCGGGAGACGCCGCTCCCCCCTCGGGGCCCGCACCGGCGACGCCGCTCTACCGTACTCGCCGTCGGGCAGGCGTCTTCCGGCGCGCCATCCGTCGCGAGGTCTCGCGCCTCCACGATCGGCGGCGCCTCGCGGCAATGGCGATCCTGATCCTCGTCGGCGGCATCTTCGCGGCCGGCTTCATCGCCCGGGGAGAGGCCGCCGGAGCTGACGCCCGGGCGTACTGGGCGGCGGTTCGCATCTGGCTGAACGGCGGAGACCCCTATCACCCCACGGGCCCCTTCATGCCGTATGTGTACGCCCCCTGGATGCTGCCGATCTTCATGCCCTGGGCAGTCCTGCCATGGAACGTCGCCTGGTTCGTCTGGCGGGGCGGGACGCTGCTGGCCCTGGTATGGACCGTCCACTGGGCCTATCGGCGCCGGCCCCTCTCGACTGCCGTGGCCGTGCTGCTGCTCTCGTTCCCGCTGGCGGCGAACATCGACACGGGCAACGTGAACCTGGTCCTGGCCCTGTTGCTGTGGGCGACCCAGACGGTCAGGCCACGCCTGGCGGGCCTGTTCTGGGCGCTCTCGACCGCGACCAAGTGGGTGCCTGCGGCGTTCTTCATCGTCCTGGCCCCGCGAGCGCGCGCCTGGGGCCTGGCCTGGCTGGCGATCGCGGCTGTGCTGACCCTGGCCACGCTTCCGGCGACACTCGTGCAGCTGCAGACCGTCCTGGCGTTCCCTCGCCCGGCCCGGGTCGACTACCTCGTCCTGCTCTGGGCGCTCGTGCCCTGGATATGGCGGCACCCCGATCCACTGTGGTGGACCCACCGGGCAGCCTGGCCGGCGATGCGGGCCGCCGTGGACGCCCGGCTGGTGACAGCTCGCGATGCGCTGCGCCGCGAGCCGTCGGCGGCCGTGGCGGCGATCCGGGCCTGGGCGCGGTCCTTCCTCGGGTTTGGCGCCTGACGCCCTTAGCTCTGCCTTCGGGCTCAGGCGCCTCAGAGCGTCGCGGTGTGGCCGAGCCTGACGAGCCCGCGCGACGTCGCCTCGGGCGCCACGAGTCGGAAGAGCGATCGGTCGAGCGAGTAGACCCCGGTACTCGCGATGCGCACGTCAGCCAGCCCGAAGGTGAAGACCGGGTTCTCGCTGTTCCCGGCGTACAGGTACGCAGTCCCGTCGGCCGCCAGGACCGCGAGGTTCGCCTGGCCGCCAAGCGCGGCATGGAGGGCCGCCAGGGCGGCCGACGGATCGCCACCCGGCCAGTCGTCCTCCAGCCGACGGAGGCCGACCTCCGAGTCGGCCCGCCCCTGGATGCGACCCTCGCCACGATAGCGGGCCCGGAGCCCGCGCACATCCCGGAAATCGCCGTTGTGGCTGAACGCGAATCGGCCGGCCCGGTCGAGAAACGGCTGCGTGTCGGCCAGCGTCAGCGTGGACAGCCGGGACGGCCGGCGCAGGTGCACCAGGGCGCTCCGGGTGAGGGTCCGGCCGACATCGCCGCGGCCAGGGTCGTCGTGGAAGGCGCGAACGTCGCGGTATGTATCGAGACGACCGTCCGCCACCAGCCAGGCGGCTCCCCAGCCGAACCCGGCCACGCCGAAGCGCTCCAGGCGCTCCGCGAATGCCCAGAGTTCGGCGAGGCGGAACGGGCGTTCCGCCCGGGCGACGAACAGCTCACACATCGGCCCGGATGATAGCTGGGCTAGCGCCCGCCCCTGATCTCCTGCTCGTAGGCCGGGAAGTAGCGCCCGATGACCGGCAGGTCGAAGGATCGGAGGATCGACTCCTTGGGCTCCCGGGCGAGCAGGAACGCGAACGAGCGCCGGACGAGGTCGGAGGGATCGGCTGCACCGGGGTCGAGCCGGGCGAGGGCATCGTGCCCAACCGTCACGGAGTGCTCGGTGGACGAGCGACCATCGGCGACCCGCACCCGGCAGACCCAACGGTCCCCGACCCGCTCGCAGCGGACTTCGACCTCGTTCATCCCGTGCCTCCCTGACAGCGCGGGCACCAGTAGACCATCCGGGCGAGTTCGCCGCCGCGCCGCGAACGGATGAGCGCAGCACAGCGGCGGCACGGACGACCCGTTCTCCGGTAGACCCAGAGGGGGCCACCGGTCATGCGCTCGCCGGCGGTCGTCACCCGCACGACGCCACTGCCTGGCCCGATGTTCGCCAGCAGGAGCCGGCGCGCGGTACGCAGGAGTCGCTGGAGCGTCTCGTCAGGGAGGTCCGAGACCCGGGCGAAGGGATCGACGCGCTCGACGAAGAGGACCTCGCTGCGGTACACGTTGCCGATGCCGGCCAGGGCTCGCTGGTCGAGCAACGCCTCCCCGATCGGCCACCCAACGCGGCCCGGGTCGCGCAGCCGCCGCAGGGCTTCGGCCTCGTTGAATCCTGCTCCCAGGAGGTCCGGGCCGAGGCCGGCCAGCGGCGCATGAAGCCGTTCCGCGCGGACCTCAAGGAGCTCGACCACGGGGGCATCGAAACAGACGGCGACCGAGCCGGGCACCTCGAGCACGAGGCGGGCTCGGGCCGGCGCCCGCCGCCAGGTCGCCCCGGGGGGATAGCGGTGCCAGCTCCCGTGCATGCGAAGGTGAGTTCGCAGCTCGAGGCCGGAATTCGAACCGGATGAGGAGGTTCTTGCCCAGCGACTCGACGGCCACGACCGTCGTTCCGACGAGTCGCTCGACGCGCGGCCCGGGCGGGCGCGCCCGGGCCGCCGAGACCGTCCGGCCGACCAGGTACGGGCGGAGCCCGGCGGCAATCCGAACGAGCGTGTCGCCTTCAGGCACGGGTTGGCTGCGTCCTCCTCACCGGCTGGTTGCCTGGCGCATGACGAGACCCCGATAGCCCGCCACGAAGCCCGCGGCAAGGAGGCGTTCACGCATCCGCGCCTCGCCGATCGGGACGCCGTCGACCCGGCCGACCACGATCTCGCGGACGCGGCCGTCGGCCAGCAGACCGCCCAGCGCCCGGAGGGCCCGATCGGCCACCGCGGCGTCGTCGCAGGCAGTGAACGTCTGGAGCGCCTTGCCTCCCCGCTCCAGGTAGAGCACGGCGAGCCCGTCGACCAGGACGACGTAGGCGCCCGCAGCCCTCTGGAACGAGCGCCGGTCATCGTCGGCGCGACGCGGCCAGGCGAGTGCGGCGCCATATGGGTTGGCCGGATCCGCCGCGCCGAGCAGGTGGACGAGCGACCCGTTCGGATCCGGCTCGCGAAACGTCCGCAGCCGATCGATCGCACTGGCAAGGGCGAACTGGGCGGCCCCGAGCCCCTCGACGAAGTACCCACGCCGGACCCGGCCTGCATCCTCGAGGGCGCGCAGGATCGGGTAGACGGCGGCGAACCCACCGCCGATTCCTTCTCCGAGAGCCGCCTCGCGGGTCAGCACTCCGTGGCGGTCGAGCAGCGTCAGCGCCAACGCATGCGCCCGCTCGGTCGGCCCCGGTCCGTCTGGACCGTCCGGACCGGCGGCGGAACCCTCACCGACGAGCGACCACCGGCCGGCCGCCTCCGGCGGCCCGAGGCCGGTCAGCCGCCCCGGCCGCGGCCGGTGGGCCCGGCTCGGTCGGCGCCAGCGCAGCGCCCGAAGGGGCGCGAACGTGTCGTTGGTCACCTCGCCGGCCCAAACGAGGTCCCAGATGGCGTCGAGGACGTCGCGGTCCGGGCCTCCACCCGCCGCCCCGTGGAGCTCGCGGTAGAAGGAGGCGCCGCGGCGGGCGAGCCAGTCGCGAATGGCGTCGTGGCGACGGCCCTCCGGTCGGGCCGACCCGTCGAGCCCCGGCCCGAGCGCAGACTTGAGCGCCTCTCGGCCAGGCCGGAACATGGCGACCCGCCCATCGTCGCGCCCCAGGCTGCCTCGGCCGATCCAGGCGACCTCACCGAGGGCGCCGAGCTCGTCGAGGAGGCGGGGCTGGTAGCCCGGAACCCGGGCCGGGAGGACGTCACGTTCGAGCACCGAGGCCGGGATCGGGACACCGGCGAGCTGGTCGACGACCTCGGCCAGCCGCTCGAGCGCGGCGCTGCCTCGCAGCGGCGGCAGGTTGGCGCCGGCCGGCGCGACCCCCTGCCAGGCTGGTAGGAATCGGCCCAGGGCGGCCTGCTCGACCGGCTCGACTTCGCGGCGCAGGCGAGCCAGCGAGCGGCGCCGGAGCTGGCGGAGGACCTCCGGGTCGCACCACTCACGTTCGGCGCCGCCGGGGCGGAACTCGCCGCGTACGAGGGTACCTGCGGCGAGGAGCCCGGCGAGGGCGTCTTCAACCACCCCGATCGGGAGCCCCCACCGCACCGTCGGCTCGACCGCCAGGAACGGGCCGTGACCGCGCGCCCAGCGCGCCAGGAGCCCCTCGAGGGCGGCGGTCGTCGGGACCAGGAATGCCTCGGGAACGCCGGCCGGCGGCTGCACGCCGAGGGCATCCCGATAGCGAGCCGCGTCCTCGATCGCGATCCAGCGCGGCTCGCCGGCGATCCGGACCAAGACGGCGCGCCGTGTCGCGACCAGCGTCGCCAGCCACGGCCCCACCGCCTCGGCGGCGCCCTCGGCACGGGCCGCCAGCTCGCGCTTCGGTCAGGTCGCCGAGCCGCCGCAGGAGATCGTGGAGCTGGTCGGCGTTCGCGGCCTGTCGATCGTCGCCGAGCGCCTGGAGAGCCAACTCGAGATCTGCCAGCGCCTCAGGATCGAGCAGCTCGCGCAGCTCCTCCTGGCCGAGCAGCTCACGCAGGAGATCCCGGTCCAGGGTCAGCGCCTGGGCCCGGCGCTCGGCCAGCGGGGCGTCGCCTTCGTACATGTAGGCGGCCACGTAGTCGAACAGCAGCGAGCTCGCGAACGGCGACGCCCGCAGCGTCTCCACTCCGTGAACCGCGATCTCGCGCCGACCCACGCCGGCCAGGATCTCGCGCAGGGCCGGCAGGTCGAAGACGTCCGAGAGGCACTCGCGGTAGGTCTCGACGAGGATCGGGAACGAGCCATAGCGGCTGGCGACCGCGAGCAGGTCCGCCGCGCGCTGGCGCTGCTGCCAGAGCGGCGTGCGGGCACCCGGCCGGCGGCGCGGCAGGAGCAGCGCCCGGGCCGCGTTCTCCCGGAAGCGGGCCGCGAAGAGGGCCGACCCGCCCAGTCGCCCGACGACGAGGTCCTCGATCGCATCGGGGTCCGGGAAGAGGGACTCCTCGACGCCGTCGACATCCCCCTCCGGGAGCCGGATGGCGATCCCGTCGTCCGACCAGATGGTCTGGACCTCCATCCCCAGGCGCTCCTCGAGGCGGGCTTCGAGCGCCAGCGCCCATGGCGCGTGGACTCGGCCGCCGAAGGGCGTCAGGAGGCAGAGACGCCAATCCCCGAGCTCGTCGCGGAACCGCTCGACGACGATCCGCCGGTCAGTCGGGAGGGCGCCCACGATCTCCCGCTCGTCCTCGAGATAGGCGACCAGGTTCTCAGCCGCGAGTGCGTCGAGGTCGTGGGTCTCGACGAGCCGGGCCAGCGCCTCCCGACGGCCGCGTTCACCCCGATCGAGATCGGCCTCGACCTCCCGGACGAGCTCACCCAGGGCACGACCGAGCTCGATCGGGCGACCGATCGCATCACCCTTCCAGAACGGCAGCTTGCCCGGCACCCCGGGGGCGGGTGAGACGATGACGCGGTCCCGCCCGATCTCCTCGACCCGCCAGCTCGAGGCGCCGAGCACGATGACATCGCCGTGCATGCCGGCCCGCAGCTCGTAGACCATCTCCTCGTCGAGCTCGCCGACCCGCCGGCCAGGCGCCCCGGCCTCACCGACGAGGAAGACCCCGAAGAGGCCCCGATCGGGAATGGTCCCCCCGCTCGTGACGGCCACCGTCCGGGCATCCCGACGGCCCTCCACGGTGTCCGTCGCCCGATCCCAGACGATCCTCGGCCGCAGCTCGGCGAACTCGTCCGAGGGGTAGGCTCCGGCGAGCATCGCCAGGACACCCTCGAGGGCCTCGCGGGTGAGGGTCTCGAAGGGCGCCGCCCGGGCGACCGTCGCGGCCAGATCGTCGACGCTCCAGCGGTCCATCACCGTCATCGCCACGAGCTGCTGGGCGAGGACGTCGAGCGGGTTGCGCGGCAGGACGGTCGGCTCGATGGCGCCCTCGTGCATCCGCCGGGTGACCACGGCGCACTCCAGGAGGTCGCCGCGGTACTTGGGGAAGATCACGCCCTTGCTGACCGCCTCGACCTGGTGACCCGCCCGGCCGATCCGCTGGAGGCCGCGCGCCACGCTCGTCGGCGACTCGACCTGGATGACCAGGTCGACCGCACCCATGTCGATCCCGAGCTCGAGCGACGACGTCGCCACGATGGCCGGCAGGCGGCCGGCCTTCAGCTCCTCCTCGATCGCGACGCGCTGCTCGCGAGCGATCGAGCCGTGGTGGGCTCGCACGAGGTCCTCGCCGGCGAGCTCGTTGAGCCGCTGCGCGAGCCGCTCGGCGAGCCGGCGACTGTTGCAGAAGACGATCGTGCTGTGGTGGGCCCGGACGAGCTCGAGGATCCGAGGGTGGATCGCCGGCCAGATGCTCGACCTCGCCTCGATGCCGGTGGCCGGCCCGCCCGGCTGCTCCTCGAGCGGCAGCACCTCGCCGAGGCGGCCCATATCCTCGACGGGCACGATGACCTGCAGCTCCAGCGGCTTGCGGACACCGGCGTCGACGATCGCGACCTGGCGGTCCTCGCCGACTCCGCCGAGGAAGCGGGCGATCGTGGCCAGCGGGCGCTGGGTCGCCGAGAGCCCGATCCGCTGGGGTGGCGCCATCCCCGCCGACCGCAGGCGCTCGAGCCGCTCGAGCGAAAGCGCGAGGTGGGCACCGCGCTTGGTGCCGGCCAGGGAGTGGATCTCGTCGACGATGACGTGCTCCACTCCGCGGAGTGTCTCGCGGGCGGCGCTGGTCAGGATCAGGTAGAGCGACTCGGGCGTGGTGATGAGGATGTCGGGTGGACGCCTGGCAAGAACGCGGCGCTCCCCGGCCGGGGTGTCACCGGTCCGCGAGGCGACGGTGACGTGGGGCACGGGCTCGTCTAGCGCCGGGCTGCTTCGATGGCGATCCCGGCCAGGGGCGCTCGAAGGTTCCGCTCGACGTCATAGGTGAGCGCCTTGAGCGGCGAGACGTAGAGAACCCGGACACTCGGGTTGGGCCCATCCGCACGAGGGGTCGTGATGAGCCGGTCCAGGCACCACAGGAACGCGGCCAGGGTCTTGCCGCTCCCGGTCGGGGCGTGGATCAGCGTGTGATGCCTGGCCGAGATTGCGGCCCAGCCGTCGGCCTGGGCCGCCGTCGGTGCCGCGAACGTGGACCGGAACCAGTCGCGGGTGGGGCCGCTGAACCGGTCGAGGGGATCGCCCTCGGACGCCGACGCCGGCGCGTCCGGAGGCGGCCCGGGGGCACTCACGCCAGGTCGAAGGCGAGCGGTCACGGGAGAGGGAGTATACGCCGCTCAGTCGAAACCGACCATCCGTTCGACCGTCCAGCCGGCGCCGGCGGGCGCCGAAACGGCGACACGGCGGGCCAGCTGGCTCGCCGTGTCGCAAACCGGGCGGCTCGGGCGGGTCGGCCGCCCGCGGGGGTCAGCTGGTGACGGTTGCGGCGGGCTCCAAGCCCGACAGGAACCACTTCCGGAACCACGGGTTCGCCTGGGCGAAGCTCGTCTTGGAGACCCAGGCGTCGAGCCCGTAGTACTTGCCGGCGCCAAGGCCGAAGAGCGCCAGGCAGACGATGCCGTAGGTGAGGTGCTGGTTGACGATCCCGTTGGTGAACTCCCAGGCAGCGACGAAGAAGAGGAACATCATCAGCGCGCCCATCGCAGCCCCGAACCGGGTAAGGAGCCCCAGCGTCAGCGAGATACCGATCCCGATCTCGCCGCCGACGACGAGGAGGTTGATGATCGTCATCGCCCCCGCGTTGGTGGAGAGATTCACCCACAGGTCGTGGGTGGGGTTGTAGACCGTCCCTTCTGCCGGCGTCCCGGTCACGAAGGGCCAGCTGAGGCTTCCTCCCGTGGCGTGGCTGAGGAAGCCAGCGGCGGTCCAAGACGTGGCCCCGATGGCCTTCTCCAGCCCGGCCCACAAGAAGATGATCCCCACCGCGACCCGGAGGAGCGCGACACCCAGCTGGTGCGTCCGCGCGGTGATCAGCATGCCCTCGGCTCCCTTCCTGCCACATCCGCCTCATGGCGGGCTCGTCTTTGCCCGCCCAAGATATGCGAGGAAGCGATGCATGAATAGTCCAC
Organism: uncultured Chloroflexia bacterium; assembly: GCA_963712585.1. GTDB lineage: Bacteria > Chloroflexota > Limnocylindria > Limnocylindrales > CSP1-4 > CAVQIH01. The sequence continues at coordinate 77,917 of CAVQIH010000007.1, read as the reverse complement.
TGCGCATGTTTCTGATAGGCCATCGGGCCCTTCAAGTGAGGGATGTACCGGTCGGTACCGGGAACGTTGCCCGCCGTCGGTGCCTCTAGCCAAGCTCGAGCGAGGCGACGATCGCGCCCGGGTCCACGGCGGCCAGTGGCCGGGGGAGGGCCATCTCGCGGAATCCGGCGCCGGCCAGCAGCGCCCGAGCGACTCGGCGCCGAGTTTCCCGCGGAAGCGGAGTGACGGCATCGCGCTCGGCGGCGGTGACGAGGGCCAGGACGGATCGCCGTCGCGAGCTCTGCGATGACACCGCCGCGGCCCGCAGGAGCGCCGTCGCCAGGCCGCGTCCGCGCTGCTCCGGCGCGACACCGCATGCGGCCAGGAGCTCCGGAGCGCCGGGATGAGCGGACTGGCCCGCCGCAGCGCGGAGACCCTCCCGGTCGAGGAACCCGGAGTCGGGTGGAGCGACCACCACCAGCCCCACGAGCGTGCCGCCGACCGCGGCGCCGACGGCGCGGGCGCCTCCTTGGAGAGCCGCCCGGAGAATGAGCAGGCCCTGCGCCGGATCGAAGGGCGGAATGACCCGGGGCGCGAGCGCCAGCCCTTCGAGCCGGTCCACGGTCAGCGGCTCGAGGAGCGTCGGCGTCCCTCGCTCCCGGATCTCACCTCCGGCCAGCACCCGGTCGACGTGCGCACCGTGCGGCTCGAGATCCGGTTGCCACCAGCCGCGCGCGTCGGCCTCACGGAGGAGGAGAGGCACGGCCACGGACCGCAGCAGCGCCACGGTCTCCTGAGCCCGGGCCTCCGCCATCTCGCCCAGCGAATCCGGCACGACGAGCCCGACTGTCGCCGGGTCGTCACCGTACGACCCGGGCAGCGGCACCTGGTGGAACCGGGCCGCTTCCGTCGACCACCGATCCCGCCAGGCCGCCGGCGTCGTGGGCGGCACGTCGCGGTGCGCACCCGCCAGCCAGGTCAGGACCCAGGCGCGAGGGACGACCCGGTAGGCGTCGTAGCCGCCTCCGCCGGTGGCCAGCCAGGCGCCGTTGGCGTGACGGTGGGCGAGCCGGTCGACGAGGCGGGCCGCCTCACCCATGGCATCGGTCGTCACCCGAAGATGCGCGAGCGGATCCCAGGCGTGCGAATCGGAGCCGTGCTGGCTGACGATCAGATCGGGGCCGAACGCCGCTGCGATGGCCGGCACGACCGCTCGGACCGCTGCGAGCCAGGTCGCCGCCGTCGCGTAGGGCTCCAGCGGCAGGTTGAGCGACGTGCCGGCCGCCTCGTCCCGCCCGAAGTCACGAAGGAAGCCCGTGCCCGGGAACAGGGCCTGGCCCGTCTCGTGGATCGAGAACGTGAGGACGCCCGGGTCGTGCTCGTGGATCGCCTGGACGCCGTCCCCGTGGTGAACGTCGAGGTCCACGTAAAGCACTCGTCGACCGGCCAGCCGCGCGCGGGCGATCGCAAGCGCCGGGTCGTTGTAGATGCAGAAGCCACTGGCCCGGCCGGGCATGGCGTGGTGAAGGCCGCCCCCTGGATGGAAGGCGTGCTCCACTTCACCTCGCAGGATGGCCTCCACGGCCTGCAGCGACCCACCGGCCACCGCGGCGGCCGCCTCGTGCATCCCGGCGAAGGGCGGGTTGTCACCAGGACCGAGACCCCCTTCGAGCCACCCCTCAGGCGCGGCGGAAAGGCGGCGCACCGCGGCGACATAGGCAGCGCTGTGCACGAGCCCGAGCTCGGCGTCGGTGGCCGGCTCTGGCGCCAGGCCGGGCTCCGCACCGACCTCGCGCAGCAGATCGATGCCCGGCCCGAAGCGGCGCGGCGTGAGGGGATGCATCGCCCCGAAGTCGTAGGCGATCGAACGCGGGCCGTAGACGAGGAGCGGTCCGGTGGCCATGGTGCCGGGCCCATCGTACGTGGCACGATACGGGAATGGGAGAGGCAGCCCCGGCCACGCTCCTCGTCGGCGGAATCCCTGCCGAGCGCACCGCCCACTTCGTCATGGACGCAGCACGGGCGGCCGGGCTCATCGACAACAAGGTCGTCCGCCTCAGCCAGATCCACACCGCGTTGCGGCTCGTGGTAGCGCTCGCGCGACGCTAGGGGCCCGCCTAGCGATGCGCGTCGTCTACAGTCCCCGCCACCTGCTCCACGAACCCCCTTACGAGGTGAATGCGGGTGTCCGGATCTCCGCCCACGAGGTCGGGGCGCGGGCCGAGGCGATCCTGGCGTCGCTGCGGGCCGACGACGGCTTCAGCGTCGCCGAGCCGGCGGATTTCGGAGCGGACCCGATCCTGGCGGTGCATGATCCGGGCCTCTTCCGCTACCTCGAGACGGCCTGGTCCGAATGGCTCGCACGGGGGCCGGGCCGGTCGGCGATCTTCCCAGAGGCGCTGGTCCTGCCCGCCCTGCGCGAGGGGATGGGGCCGCCGCCCGAACCCATCGCCCCCGCGGGGCGCATCGGCTGGTGGTGCTTCGACACGGCGACCGCGATCGTGGCCGGGACGTACGACGCGGCCCGGGCGGCGGTGGACGTCGCCCTGACCGCCGCCGGGTTCGTTCTCGACGGCGAGCTGGCCAGCTACGGGCTCTGCCGGCCCCCCGGCCACCACGCCGCGCGGGCCGCCTTCGGTGGCTTCTGCTACTTCAACAACGCGGCGATCGCGGCCGAGTGGCTGGTCGCGCGGACCGGGGAGCCGGTGGCGATCCTCGACCTCGACTTCCACCACGGGAACGGCACCCAGCAAGTCTTCTACAGGCGCGGCGACGTGGCGTACGCCTCAATCCACGGCGATCCGGCCCGCGCCTACCCCTACGTCGCCGGGTACGCCGACGAGACCGGGGCCGGTGCGGGCGCCGAGGCCACGTTCAACCAGCCCCTGGCCGCCGGAGCGGACGACGCGGCCTACCTGGTGGCCCTCGACCGCGCCCTCGACTGGCTCGCCGCCAGGTCGGGTTCGATCGTGGTCGTCAGCTTGGGCCTGGACACCTATCGCGACGACCCGCTCGGCGACTTCAGCCTGACGACCGCGGCCTACCACGAGGCCGGGCGGCGCGTCGCGGCGAGCGGCCGGCGCCTGGTGATCCTGGCCGAGGGGGGCTACGACCTGCCATCGCTCGGTGAGAACGTGCGGGCCTGGCTGCGCGGTGCCGAGGGCCGGTCCGGGTAGCCACCCCTCGTCGACCGGTCGGGTACCATCAATCCATGACTGACGTTGCGATCGTTCTCGTCGTCATCTTGGTGATCGTCCTCATCGCTCGTGGCCCGAAGACCCTGCCCAAGCTCGGCGAGGCGTTCGGGCGTGGCGTGAAAGCGGCGCGCGAGGAGGCCCGCGACCTCCGTCCCTCCGAGGACGAGAAGCCGCCCGATCAGACCTCCTGATCAGCCAGCCAGGAGCGCCGCGAGCGCCTCCGGCTGGGTCACGGGCTGACGGCAGGCGAAGTCGCGGCAGACGAACGCCGTCGGGAGCCCGTCGAGCGAGAAGCGGCCACCCAGCAGCGGCACGGCACTGGCCGACGGATCGGCGCCCGCCGCGAGGACCTGGTGGGGGCGGAAGCGGCGCGAGGCGACGCGCGCCAGAGCACGCGTCCGTTCGTCGGAGGGCGCTCCCACGATGGCGACCTCGTCGAGCCCGACGATCGCCAGGTCCATCGCCACGAGCCACTGGCCAAAACCGGTCGGGTGCCGCCCGGCCAGGGTCGTGACGGGTGCCAACGTCCGCTCGGCCGCGTCCCGATAGCGCCCCTCGCCCGTCCAGGCCGCCAGGCGCAGGAGGACGGTCGCGGCCATCGCGTTGCCCGACGGCAGGGCGCCGTCCTGGAGCCCTCGCGGCCGGGCAACGAGTGCTTCGTGGTCGTCAGCAGTGTCGTAGAAGCCCCCGCCGGGGTCGGCGAAACGAGCCAGGACGACTTCGGTGAGCTCGCGGGCCGTCGTGAACCAGCGTTCCTCGAACGTGGCTTCGTACAGGGAAAGGAGGCTGTCCGCGAGATGCGTGTAATCCTCCAGCACAGCCTCGTGGAGCGCTCGACCGTCCTTCCACGATCGCCGAAGCCGGCCGTCGGGCGCCCGGACGCCGTTGAGGATCGCCTCGGCGGCGCGCGTCGCGACACCCCGGTAGGCCGCCGCCTGGGCTTCCGACGTGCCCCCGGGATCTGCATCGAAGGCTCGGGCCGCCTCGGCGAAGGCCCCGAGAGCGAGCCCGTTCCAGGCGGTGAGGGCCTTGTCGTCGCGAGCCGGCTGTGGCCGGCCGGCACGACGCGCAAGGAGGGCCCGGCGGGCCGTCGCGAGCCGCCCGGCGGTCGCGGCGGGGTCCCAACCGAGCAGCCGGGCGACCTCGGCATCGTCGTGGACTCGGGCCAGGATCGTCCGACCCTCCCAATTGCCGTGGGCCGGGACCGGGTAGGCGGCCAGGAACGCCTCCAGGAGCTGGTCGCCGACGCCCGCCTCGGCCCCTGCCTCCCGCAGGACGGCCTCCACCTCGGACAGATCCCAGCTGTAGGTCGCGCCTTCGACGCCCAATGTGTCGGCGTCCTGACTGGCCGCGAAGGTGCCGTCGGGCCGACCGAGCTCACCGGTCAGGTACGCCAGCGTCGTCTCCGCCACCTGGCGATAGCGCGGCTCGCCGGTGAAGCGCCAGGCATCCAGGTAGACGCGGGCAAGCTGAGCGTTGTCGTAGAGCATCTTCTCGAAGTGGGGCACCAGCCAGGTCGCATCGGTTGCGTAGCGGGCGAACCCGCCACCGAGCTGGTCGTGGATGCCGCCCCAGGCCATCCGGTCGAGCGTCTGACGGGCCATGGCCAGGGCCCGGGCGTCGCCGGCGCTCGCCCGCCGCAGCAGGAACTCGAGAACGGTCGGCTGAGGGAACTTGGGCGCCCCACCCCAGCCTCCGTTGACGGCGTCGAACTCACGCTCGAGGTTGAAGACGGCGGCGTCCACCACGGTCGGGTCGAGCGGCCCGGGTACCAATGACCCCCGGCTGTCGGTGTCGGGCCGGCCAGCCGGGTGGGTCACGGCCAGGGCCTGAGCGTTGAGGGCTGCGACGAGGCGGACGCCGGCGGCCTCGACCTCGGTCCGCTGGTCGAGCCAGGCCGTGGCGACGGCGGTCAGGACGTCGCGGAACGACGGCAGGCCGTGATGGGCGACACTCGGGAAGTACGTTCCGCCGTAGAACGGCCGTGCCTCGGGCGTCAGGAAGACCGACAGCGGCCAGCCCCCCGAGCCGGTCATGGCCTGCACGGCGTCCATGTAGACCGCGTCGAGGTCCGGCCGCTCCTCGCGATCCACCTTGATAGCGACGAAGTCGCGGTTCAGCTGCTCCGCCGTAGCAGGATCCTCGAACGACTCCCGCTCCATGACGTGGCACCAGTGGCAGGCCGCGTAGCCGATCGAGAGGAAGATCGGCTTGTTCTCGCTTCGCGCCCGGGCCAGCGCCTCGGCACCCCACGGATACCAGTCGACCGGGTTGTGCGCGTGCTGGAGGAGATACGGGCTCGTCTCCGAAGCAAGGCGGTTGGCCATGAGGGCGATGGTACCGCCGGCCGTTGCCCGTGCCCCCCGCGCGGGTCGCGGATCGGGACAGATCGCGGCCCACCGGGGCCCGGAGGAGGTCGCTCGAGAGGCAGCTCCGGGTTGCCGGCCCCCCGCGTCGCGGGCGACGCTGCCGTCACCGGGTGGCCAGGCTGGCGGGAATGAGGGCCTCGGTCTACGCTGGCCTTGGCGACGCGATCGACTGCGCCGTCCACCTCGAGGAGCGCCTCGAGCCCGACCCTCGCGTTCGCGCCGCGCTCGACGACGCGGACGCCCGCTATCGCGACCTCGCCGCGTCCCGGGTCGTGAGGAGTTGACGATGGGCTTCCAGCTCGGCATCAACACCTGCTTCGCCGTCAAGCGCTGGCCGCGCCCGACCGATTGGGCGCCGATCGTGTCCGAACGGCTCGGCCTGGATCTCGTCCAGCATTCGCTCGACCTCGTCGATCTCGACGCGCCCCCGGATGCCGTTCAGGAACAGGCCGAGGAGGTCCGCTCGGCGGCCCGCCTCTGCGGCCTGAGCGTCCACTCCACGTTCACGGGTCTCGGCGCCTACTCCTCGAACCTGCTCCTCCATCCAGAACGGGGCGCGCGCGTTCGGGCCGAGAGCTGGTTCCGTCGGGCCGTCGCCTTCACCGCGGACGTCGAGGCCCAGGGGACGGGCGGCCACGTGGGCGCTCTGAGCGTCCGCGACTGGCGGGACCCTGCCCGCCGCGCGGAGCTCTGGGCCGAGCTGGGCGAGCGCCTCGAGGGACTCGCGGTCGAAGCCCGCCGGGTGGGCCAGTCGTTCTTCCTGGTCGAGAACCTCGCGGTCGCCCGAGAGCCAGCGACCCTTGCCCAGCTTCGCTCACTGCTGAGGCCCGGCGACGAGACCCATGCCCAGATCGGGCTCTGCCTCGACGTGGGGCACATGTGCGTGGCCGGCACGGAGGGTGACGATCGCGATCCGTACGCCTGGCTACGTGAGCTCGGCGCCAGCGCGCCGGTGATCCAGCTCCAGCAGTCGGACCCCCAGGGCGACCATCACTGGCCTTTCACGGCGGCCCGCAACGCCGACGGACGGATCGCCGCGGCGGCGGTGCTCGAGGCCCTGGAGGTCAGCGGAGCTCGCGACGCCGCCCTGATTCTCGAGGTGATCCCGCCCTTCGAGCAGGCGGACGACGAGGTGCTCGACGATCTCGAGGCGTCGGTCGTCTACTGGCGGTCCGCGTTGGAGCGGCGGCGAGGCAAGCGCGCCGGCTGAACGACCTCCGGCATCGGGGGGCCCAGCGGCCTCGTGCCCCGGTATCCTCAGCGTCTCCACCAGTCGCAGGAACGCCGACGTTACCGTGCCTGAGCGCCTGCCCCGCACTCGTGCCGCCCTTGCCGAGTGGCGCCGGTTCTTCGGCCGCCACTACCGCCGTTACGCGTCGATCGGGCTCGCCCAGGCGGCGGTCGGAGCGCTGGCCGGTGACGGTCTGACCATCCCGCTCCTGCTGGCCCTCGGCTGTCCGCCGGCCCTGGCCACGGTCGTGGGCGTCCTGCCCGCCGCTGGCGCCATCGCCCAGTTGTCCGTGCCCGGCCTCCTGCGCCGCTCGGGCGGCAACCTTCGGCGCGTCACCCTTGCCATCCTCGCCGTGGGCGAGCTGCGGGGGTTCGCGCTGGCGGCGATCACGGCGCTCGCCGCGGCTCGCGCCATCCCGGCCGGCGCGGCCATCGCCGGCATCGCCACGGTCATGGGTCTCGGCGGGGCGGCCGGCATGATCGGCGGCACGAACCTCTTCGCCTGGTACGGGGCGGTGCTCGCCGAGGACGAACGACGGTTCGTGGCGCCCCGGGTCATGGCCCTGGCGATGGGGGTCGGAGCGACGCTCTTGCTGCCGATCGCCCTCGTCGTCGATGGGGCGATCAGGGCAGTCGGACTGTCGGTCTACGGGGCCGTCTTCGCCGCCTCCGGGCTGGCCGGCCTGGCCGAGCTGGTCCTTGTGGGACGGCTCCGAAACCCAGGTCGCGTCCTCGTCGCGGACGACGGAGGGCCACCGGTGGCACAGCCGCCGGAGCTGCGCCACTTCCTGCGGACGATGGCCTTCACCGCGTTCGGGGCTGGGCTGGGGCCCTATCTTTCGATCTACGCGATCAGCGTGCTCGCGCTGCCGGCCGGCTTCGCCGTGCTCCTCTCCGCGCTGTCCTCGGCAGCCTCATTGGTGACCTCCACGCTCGTGGGCGGGTGGCTCCACCGGGGGTCCTCCTCGCGACTCCTGCGCGTCACCTTCGTCATCCGGGGCGGTTCGATGCTGCTGGGACCGCTGGCCTTCCCGGGCAACCCGCTGGCCTGGCTCGTCCTGTGCGTCATCGCGGTGACCGTGAACGCCGGCTACGCCGCGGGCACCATCGCCGCCAACGAGCGGCTGCAGCGGCTGACCCACGGCTCGCGCCAGCTGATCGCGGCCCAGGGACGGTACGTGGCCGGGACATCGCTGGGTGTCACCGGCGGTCAGACCCTCGGCGGGGCGATCCTAGCCGCTACGCCGGCCGGTTATCCCGTCTTCGCCGCGCTCTTCCTCGTCTCGGGGACGGTCCGGATCGGCCTCGCGCCGACCGTGGAGGTCTCAGAGTCCTGGCGCTCGACCACGGCGGCCTGGCGGGTCGACGAGCTGATGAGCGGGCAGCCACCGAGCCCGCTCGCGGCGCCGCCGGAGCCCGGTACGGAACCAGGAGCGCCGTTCCCGGTCGCGGCCGACACCGCGGCCGAGACCGAGCGCCCGCCCGACACAGACCCGGCGCAGGAGCCCCGCTCGCCGATCGGCCCGGCCGACCAGCTTGACCCGAACGGCTAGGCGCGATCCTTCGCGCCGAGCAGGGCCCTCAGTCGAGCCCCGGCCCGGGCGATGAGCTCGGCGGCGAGGGCGAGGCCGGCTCCGGCGCCGGGCCGGCCGCCGCCGCACCGTCCCTGCCGACCAGGACGATCCCGTCCACCCGGTGGTAGAGGGAGCGGTAGGTTTCGTGGTGGACCAGCTGACCGTCGGAATCGCGCACCGTGCGCTCCACGGTCACGCTCATTCCCGAATGCGGGAACTCGGTCCGCAGCTGGACGCCGGCCTTGAGGGAGCCCGTGTAGACGAGGAGATCGGCGGCGCCGGTTCGGTTGTGGACGATCGGCGTGCTGAACGCGACCGTCCGGCCGGTGGGCAGCGAGTAGAGCTCGAAGGTGACGATCCCCGGCCTGGCGATCGCCCGAATGAAGATCGGGTTGGGGGTGTCGTTGCGCCAACGCACCGTCTGGGTCGAGCGCCCGTCCTTCCAGACCGTCGCGTCGAGCCCGAGCGGGTAGCGGTCGATGTAGTAGTAGTGGGGGGCGCGCGTGAGCATCTCGAGGCCGGCCCGCAGCGCTGCGTTGAAGATCGTGGTGGACGTCGAGCAGATGCCGCCCGCGAACGCCCCGGTCGGCTGACTCCGCCCGTTGATGATCGCGCCGCCCATCCGGTAGCCGTCGGCGAGCGTCGGGCTGCCAACCACCTTCCAGAAATCGAAGACCTCGCCCGGCAGGATCAGCGTCCCATGGATCTTGCGAGCAGGGATGATGATGTTGGCCCCGAAACCGTTGTTCTCGCCGACCTGCCAGTGGGTCGTCCAGCGCGAGATACGCCGCAGCCGCGGCATCAGCTCGGCCGCCTGCTCCGTGGTAAGCGGGGGGGCCGCCGGACCGACCAGCACCGTCGCCAGGTCGTTCGAGAGGTCGCCCGCGGCCCGCCGCCGGAGTGCCTCGGCAACCGCCAACGCGCTCGCGTCGAGGTCGAGCCCACGCCCGTCCTTCGAGGGGATCACCGCCGTGAAGACTCCCTGGGCGTTCATCTTGAAACCGGCGCTCTGGCCGGCGACGGCGTACCGGGCGGCGAACCGCTCGAGCCAGGCGGCCACGGCGGTCAGGTCGACATCAACTGCCGTCGGGTCGGCGATCGGAGCCGTGGACGGGGCCGTGCCGGGCTCGGACGAAGGGGGCGGGTCGCCGCCAGGTGTGCCCAGGGGCGCCTCGCCGGGCTGGGCTCCGCCGGCATCGGGGCGGATGAGCCAGGCTCGAATCCGCGATGTCGGAATCTGCTCGTCGAGACCGTCGGGACCCACGAGGCGCAGCGGGGCGGCACTCATCGAGGTGATCTGCTGGTCTGGCGAGCCGATCGGCGGACCGGCCGGGTTCGCCGTCGGCAACGTCGGGGGTGCGTCCGTCGGTTGCCCCGCGGGCGCCACGCTCGGCGACGGCGAGCCGGTTTCGGCTGCCACCATCGGTACCAGGCCGGCTACCGGGCTCAGGCCGACGACGATCGCCAAGGCCAACCCGCTCGTCACGATCGCCCGAGCGGGCCTGGACCTGCCCGCCGCGGCCCAACCCGGGGTCGGCCGGTCGCGTCTCGTTCGGCGAAGGCTCTCTAGCATCGGCCCCTCATTGTGGCGTCGTCCCGGCCGGGCGGCCGCCGCCGGATACCAGCCAACCCACCCGCTGTGGCCCAAGAATGGGGACGCCGCGGATTCCGTCAACCGGCCAGCGGTACTGGGCCCACCCCGGCGCCCGGAGAACGGGACCTGCCGCGGCGGCAGCCCGGCTTCACCATCGCCCGGCACGGCGATCATCCGGCGGGCGACTCGTGCCAGGCTAGGTGGCACGAGTCGCCCCGAGAGTGGGCGCCATGACGACCGCCCGCCTGGTCCCCCTCCCATCGCCGATCACGTCTGCGCCCGACATCCGGATCGAAGCCGACCGCATCGTTATCGAGCATCTCGTGCTCTGCGACGCCGCCCTGGCGGCCTACGTCGGGCAGCGCGAGGCCGACGACCGGCTCGGAGTGGTCGAGCGCGCCCTCAAGATCGGCCTGACCGCCCTGCAGGACGCCGGCGTTTCGGTCAACGTCGACGTCGTACGCCGCGAGTTCGAGGGCCTCCTTCGTCAGACGGAGGCCGCCAACGAGCGGGCCGCAACGGCCCTCGACCAGGTCCTCCGCGCCAACTTCGGCGATGGCGACGGCCGCTTGCCTCGCACGCTGGAGCGCTTCCTCGGGGATCGGGGGGCCCTCCGGACATTTGTCGGCGAGCTGTTCGACCCAGCCAAGCGCGACAGCGCGATCGGCCGGATGCAGCTCCTGCTCGGCCAGTACTTCGATGGGGACGCGTCGCGCCTGGCGCAGCTCCTCGACCCGACTCGCCTGGGCTCGCCGCTTCACCAGTTCCGCTCTGAGGTCGCCGACGGCTTCGCCAGGCTCGGTGAGCGGCTGTCCGCGCTCGAGTTGGCGACCGGGGTACGCGAGCGGGAGCGCGCCAGGGGGACCGCCAAGGGAGGCGACTTCGAGGACCTCGTCGACGAGCTCCTCGGCGAGATCGCCCGCGGCTCCGGCGATCTGTGCGACCGGACGGGCACCGAGGCGGGGGCCGTGGTCCGATCCAAGAAGGGGGATTTCGTGCTCAGCCTCGATCCTTCGCTGACGTCGGGCGCGGACCTCCGCGTCGTCGTCGAGTGCAAGGATCGCCCGGTGTCGGGAAGGGAGATGCGCGACGAGCTCCGCCAGGCGAAGGAGAACCGCTCGGCTGCTGTCGGGCTCGTGATCTTCACCCCGGAGCACGCCCCGCGGGGGATCGAGCCGTTCGATGTTCGCGCCGGCGATGTCTACTGCGTCCTCGATCCGACCGCCCCGGACCGCGCCGCCCTCGAGGGCGCGGTCCGCCTGGCCCGCCTCCACGCGCTGGCGTCCCTGCGCGAGCGCGACGTCGATGTCGATGCCGCCGCGATCCGCGAGGCCTTGACCGGCATCCGCGAGCAGCTCGAGACGGTCCGGGGAATGAAGGCGACCCTGACCTCGATGAGCAACGGCGCCCGGGACGTCCAGGCAGGTCTCGACCGTTTGCGCGATGGCGTAATCGCCCGGGTCGCCGAGGCCGAGGCCGAGCTGCGGGTCGTCGGCGGCGCGCGCGACGAGGTCGGCTAGCCAGCTCCCCGGCCGGCAGTTGGTGAGATCTCCAGGAGTCGCTCGACGGTCTGGGCCGCCCGCCGTTCACGCGTCTCGGGTCGCTTCGCCTCGCCGACGAACTCCGCATACTCATTGCGATGCGACTGGGCCATGCGCACCCACCGAACGCCTGCCTCGGGGCTCGCGGCTAGCGCCCGCTCCAGCTCAGCCGGCACTGCGACCACCTTCGGTGCCCGATCGACGCGGAGCGTGACGTGCACCGTGTCGCCCGCCTTCACGCCGGCGGATCCGTCGCTGCTACAGCTTCGGTAGCCGCTGGCGCAGCGTGGCCGCTCCGGCGAACAGGTCGCCGCGCTCGCGGACCCGCTCCATGACGCTCGTGATCGTCCAGCCGTCAGGCCGCAGGACCGGGTCGTCGAGCTCGTCCCAGGTGATCGGCGCAGAGACAGGGGCTCCCGGGGCGGGCCGCGGCGAATACACGGACACGAGGGTCTTGATGGGCGTGTTCTGGGTGTAGTCGAGTCGGGCGCGGCCACCCCGCTCGGCGACGCTCCACTCCCAGCTCACGAGTTCGGGCACCATCGCCCCCACCGCACGAGAAAGCGCCTCCACCCAGCCCCGGGTCTCGTCGAACGAGTACGCGGGCTCGACAGGGACGAAGACCTGGATCCCGCGCTTTCCGGTGACCTTGGGGAAGCCACTCACCGCCAGGTGGCCGAGCGCAGTCCGGTAGAGCCGCGCCAGCACCAGCACCTCCTCCCAGATGGTCGAGGTACCCGGGTCGATGTCGATGAGAGCGAACGTCGGACGATCGGGTGCCTCGATCCGGGCCGTCCACGGGTGGAGCTCGATGGCGGCCTGGTTCCCGAGCCAGGCCAGCGCGGCGAGGGAGTCGGCCACGAGGTGAACGTTCGGATCGCGCCCCCGCGGATCAGGCTCCCGCCAGCGGTGGAGCCAGTCGGGATCGGTCGGCCGCAGCGCCTTCTGCCAGAACCCGGGACCTCCCGCCCCGTCCGGGAAGCGCTGCAGATTGAGCGCTCGACCCGCGAGGTGTGGCAGAAGAACGGGCCCGATCTCGGCGTAGTAGCGGATCAGGTCTCGCTTGGTCACCGCCGGGCGGGGACCCGCGGGGTGATCCGGAGCCGCCGGGAAGATGGCCTTGTCGAGGTTGGTCAGCTTCACCTCCCGGTTCTCGATCCGCCATGGCCCGCCCGACGGCCGCACGGTGGCCAGCGCCTCGAGCTCGGCCTCACTCGCGCCGCGAACGGAACCGGCAGACGGACCGGTTGGATCGACCGATCCGACGGTTCGAGGTTCCGGGGTCGCCTCGGGGGCTCGCTCCAAGGGCATCTCTCGCGTCACCTCCGCCGGGTTGCGGCCCGGGTCGAGCCCCGCAAACGAGGGCTGGCGGACCAGCCCCTCCCGCGACCAGCCGGCGAAGCGGACCCGGGCGACGAGGCGAGGCGCTGACCAAATGGCCGCCCGCAGCCCGGGATCCCGGGCGGTGGGGTCTGCCGTCAGCGGCGGCTGCGCGAGCCGCTCTGCGTCGAGCGCACGCTTGAGCTCGGCCCGCAGGCGCGCGTCGAGACCGCTGCCCACCCGTCCGGCATAGACGAAGCCGTCGCCGTCATGGACGGAAAGCAGGATCGACCCGAGCTCGGCGTGGCTGCCCTCCCCGGGCAGATAGCCGACCACCGCGAACTCCTGCTCAGGCCGCACTTTGAGCTTCAGCCACGCGTCCGAGCGCCGACCGGGCTCGTACAGGCTGCCGCGGCGTTTGGCGACGACCCCTTCGAGGGCACGCTCGCGGGCGGCCTCGAAGAAGGCCACCCCGGCGGCCTCGACGTGAGCTCCGAAGCGCACCCGCGGGTGTTCGCGGAGGGCCGAGCGGAGGGCCCGCTTGCGCTCCTCGAGCGGCACGCGCAGGAGCGAGCGTCCGTCGACATACAGGAGGTCGAAGGCCACGTAGAGGAGCGGTGCGGGCCGCGGCATCGCCCCAGCGGGCCGGTCGTGCTGCCCCGCGCCCTCACCCCTCCCCCAGGCTCCCGGGGCGGAGCGGCCCGTCAGGCCCGAGATCGCCTCCTGGAGAAGGCCGAAGTCCGGCCGGCCGTCGGGATCGAGCGCCACGACCTCTCCGTCTACGATCGCCTCGTCGGCGGCGATCCAAGTCGGGGGGTCGAGGAGGCGCCCGAAGTAGGTCTCGGCGTCGTTGCCGTTCCGTGTTCGGAGCCGGACCGAGCCGGCCCTGACGAGAGCCTCGACCCGATAGCCGTCCCATTTCGGCTCGAAGAGCCAATCGGGCGAATCGAAGGTACGGGCTGCCAGCGTGGCGCCCATCGGGGCGATGAAGGCCGGCATGGGGGCCACGATGGCGGCCGAAAGGTCGGCCTCGGGCGGGGTCGGCGCGCCGGCCGCCTCAGCGTCGACGGCTTCCGGGCGTGGCGGATCGTCAGTGGAGCGCGCTCCCCCAGCCCGGACCTCGTCGTTGGTGAGGCCCGACTTCACCGAGCGCGGATGGTGCTCGGCGTCCCAGCCGGCGATGGCGTCCTCGTCGCGCTTGTGGATGAGCAACCACGCCTCGCCCGAGCCGGCCTGGTGCGACGCATCGCCTCCCCGCCCGGAGGTCCGCACGATGGTGAACCGGCCCCGCAGCTTCTCACCCTCGAGCCGGAACTTGAGCTCGCCGGCTCGCACGGCGGCACCCGGATCGGCGGTCCCCTCGGGCATGAAGTGGCCCCAGTCCCAGACGATCACGTCGCCGGCACCGTATTCGCCTCGCGGGATCAGGCCCTCGAAATCGAAGTAGTCGACGGGATGATCCTCGACGTGGACGGCCATCCGGCGCTGATCGGGATCCAGCGTCGGGCCCTTGGGAACGGCCCAGCTCACGAGGACGTCGTCGATCTCGAGCCGCAGGTCGTAGTGGAGCCGAGTCGCCCGGTGCCGTTGGACGACGAAGCGGTTCGGGCCGGCCGGGGCCGCCACGAGCACCGGCTGGGGCGTCGCCCCCGGTGACGGGTGTGCCGCAGTGTCGTCTGTCGAGAGCGGCGGCCCCTCGCCGGAAGGTTCGGGCGTCTTGGCGAAGTCGCGCTTGCGCCGGTATTCCTCGAGCGGCATCGGCCCAGCGCCCGTCAGTGCCTCACAGCCCGAGGCTGCGGATCACGGTCAACAACGGCGAGGAGGGGCGATCGGCGGTCGGGAGCGGGATCCAGAACCAGGCGTCGCCAGCGGGCCCCGGCCGGTAGATGGCGGACAGCCGCCGCGCCGAGAGCCCGCCGATGCCGAGCCCGATGAGGGCTTGCGCCACGGTCGTTCCGTCGCCGATGTAGCCCCGGCTGGCCAGACACCAATCGGTCGGGCGCAGGAGCTCGTCGAGCCGCGTGCGCCGCTCCGACAGCGGCCGGCGAAGGAGCGAGCGCCCCCCGGCGTACAGGAGATCGTCGGCGACGAAGGCCGGGCGACCCGAATGCTGCGATGGATCCGAGAGGCGACGGCGGAGCAGGGATTGGCTCGGCCGTCCGCCCCGGTCGAGCACGAGCACCGTGCCCCCGAGGACGGTCCCGTCGATCGGCGGCACGATCAGGTTGGCGATCGCCCCGAGCTCGGGAAACGCCGCCACGGGATCGGCCAGCTCGTCGGCCTCGAGGCGCACCCGTCCGGCCTCGATGACCACGAACGTCCGCGACCCCGGCCACCACGGCTCGAACAGGTAGGCAGGATCGTCGAACGGCCCGTCGCCGGGCGTCGGTCGCATCGGCCTGATCCGGGCCGGCAGGCGGCCACCGCGGTCGAGCGGCAAGGACAGCTGTCCGGCCGGGGGGTGGCTTCGGGGGCGCGGCCCGGTCCCCGTCCCGGGCATCGATCGGTCTCCCGTCAGGCGGACTTGCGGCGGCGGACGGGCGCTGCCTCCTCGGCCTCCTGAACCTCGGCGGCCTCGACCTCGGTGACCTGCTTCGCCGCGGCCTTCTTGGGGCGAGCGCGAGTGACCTCGCCGACCGGAGCCGCGGCCTTGGCTCCGCGAGCGGCCGCGACGCTTGCCTCGAGCGCGGCCATGAGATCGACGAGGTTGCCCTCCGGCTCGAGCGCCACCGGTGCCGCGACCTCCTGGCCGGCGACCTTGGCCTCGATGACGGCCATCAACGCCTCGCGGTAGTCGTCGTGGTATTCGGCGGCATCGAACTCACCGGTCATCGCCGCCACCAGCTGCTCGGCCATGGCGCGCTCGGCCGGCTTGAACTCGATCTCGCCGTCGGAGAGGCTGAGCTCGGCGGTCGAGCGGATCTCGTCGGGCCAGTAGAGCGTGTTCAGGAGGAGCGTGTCGCCGACGGGATCGAGCGCCGCCAGCTGCTCGCGATCGCGCAGCACGATCTTGCAGATCGCCGTCAGCCCCGAATCCGCCAGCACGGACCGCAGCAGCGCGAACGCCTTGCGCCCGATCTGCTCCGGCTCCACGTAGTAGGCCTGCTTGCTGAACTGCAGGGTGGCCCGGTTCTCGTCGGCCCGCACGAACTTCTCGATCTCGACGGCGCGGACGGTCTTGAGGGGCACCGAGGCGAGGTCCTCGTCGGTCACCACAACGTAGCGATCCCTGGCGTACTCGAAGCCCTTGACGGTGTCCCCGCGGGAGATCGTCTCCTCGTGGAACGGGCAGTAGGTCTTCATCTGGATTCGGTTCAAGCAGCTCTCGTGGAGCATGTTGAAGGAGATGCCCTTCGACTCCGTGGCCACGTAGAGCTTGATCGGGATCGTCACGAGCCCGAACTGGATCGCCCCCCGCCACATCGAGCGTGCCATGCGTCGCCTCTGGTGTGAGCGGCCCCTGCCCTCGGGACCGGGACGAGAGCATACCGCGCGCCCGCAAGGGGGCCCGTCTTCGGGCCGGCTCTACCGCTCCAGCTCCTCGCGGTAGCGGCTGGGGCAGAGCCGCCGGAAGTCACAGAATCGGCAGGTCATGTAGCCCGGTGTCGCGGCCAGGTCGCCGCCCCGGATTCGCGCTGCGGTCGCCAGGACTCGCTCACGGAAAGCGTCGAGCTGCTGATCGGTGCGGGTCGTGGAGAGCGCCAGGTCGGACTCCGTGAAATAGAGCGTCAGCCGGCTGGGGGTCGGGATGAGGGTGCCGGTCTCGGGATCGCGGACCGCACCTTCGCGACAGGCCAGGGCATAGGCGCTCAACTGATCGTCGTGGTCGACGTCGGCCTGGCTTCGGGCGCGACCGGTCTTGTAGTCCACGATCTCGAAGGTGCCGTCGGGATGACGGTCGATGCGGTCGATCTGGCCACTGAAGCGGACCGGCGACGACCCGTCGCCGGGGTCGAGGATCATGGTGAACGGGAGCTCGAACCCGACGGCGGCGGCGGGGCTGGCAAGCTCGCGGGCATAGAACCGTTCGAGGACGGCGACGCTCCGGGCCCGGTACTCCTCGACGGCGGCGGGCGACTCGAACTCACCCCGGTCGAAGGCAGCCTCGAAGTGCGCCTGGAGGCGGGCCAGATCGGGCGGCGCCTCCCCTGCCGCGGCCCGCTCTCGCCGCTCGCGAGTGAAGGCCTCGAACGCTTCGTGGACGGCCGTGCCGAACTCGAAGAACCCATGGGCCTCGGGCGGCGGGATCCTGTAGACCTTGTCGAACGCATAACGGAGGGGGCAGGCATCGTACGTCCGGAACTGGGAGTGGCTGAACGAGCTCGGTAGTGGGGCGAGCTCCAGAAGTCGAGCCCCACCTGGCTCATGGCGCGCCAGGACCCCCAGCGTGAGCGGGTCCAACCCGGCCCGGCGAGCTTCATCGGCAGCGCCGGCCGCATCGGTCGCGACGGCAACGAGCTCGTCGGTCAGCTGCGCCCGCCCTTGGAGGTCTGCCGGATCGAGGCCTTCGAGCGCCCCGATCAGCTCCAGCGCCCGCCGTCGCAGCGTGGTCCGTCGCTCGAACGGGGCTGGCAGCGGCATCAGGCGGCGGGGGCGCACCGTCGCGCCTGCGGCGACGTCCTCGGACCCGGCCGGCAACGCCTCAGGGAGCCCGTCGTCGAGCTCCGGGCTCCTTCGCTCCACCAGCAGGTCGTCGAGCGGAGTGAGGTCGCCGAACGCGTCCCGGGCGACAAGCTCTCCCACGAAGGGGCTGGGGCGACCCGTTCCACCGGGACCATCGACCGTGGTGACCAGCAGCCGCGTTCGGGCGCGCGTCATCGCCACGAAGAGCAGCCGGCGTTCCTCCTCGACGGCGAACTCCTCGGGCGGCTTCTGGCGAAGGAGCTCGACGGGTATGACCGGCCCCTGGTCTCGCTCGACCGGGAACTGGCCTTTCGTGAGGCGGGGAATCACCACGGCCTCGTATTCGAGGCCCTTGGCCTGATAGATCGTCATCAGCTGGACGCCGTCGACGTCGAGCTGGTCGGGCGCCTCCACCGCCAGGTCACCGCCAATGGCCTGATACCGATCGAGGAAGCCGACGAAGTCCGCCAGCGTCCCGCGCGGCCGGTCGCTCCCCCACTCGGCCACGAAACGCATCAGGCGGGCCAGGGCCAGGACCGACCGGGTCGCCGTCGGCGTGCCGACCGCGAGCAGGTCCTCGAGCAGGCCCGTGCGGGCCAGGTACTCGTCGAGAATGACCCGCGGCGGCTCGCGGTAGGCCCTCGGGACGAGATCGTCGAAGCAGGCTGCCAGCCGCTCGAGCTTGGTCCGCAAACCCGCTTCCAGCCGGATGCGGGAGACCAACGGGCGAGGAGGCTCGGAGCCGACCGGGGCCACGCCATCGGTCGGACCCGGGTCGCCCGCCCGCGAGTCCTCCACCTCGGGTGGCTCGCTTCCCTCGAGCGGGTCGCCGGCATGCGGCGGTGAGACCGGAAGCTCGATGGCGATCTCTCCCTGGCGGAGGACCCGGAGCGCCATCTCGTAGACGGGGATTCCGTCCGCCCTGGCGGCGCGAGTGAGCCGGGCAAGCTCGATCGCATCGAGCCGCCAGGGGCCCGCCGCCAGCAGGCGAGCACAGGCTACCGAGTCGGATGGGTCCACCATGACCCGCAGGGCGGCCTCGACGTCGCGCACGTCCTGGCGGGCGAAGACGCCCGCCCCTCCCAGGACGGCATACGGGATGCCGGCCCGTTGGAGGCGGTCGACCAGGAGCTCGCGGTGCCGGTGCTGGCGATAGAGGACGGCGACATCGCTCCAGCGCCGGGCACGCCGCGCGCCGTCCGGCAACTCGATCCGCTCGGGCAGGGCCTCGAACGTCGCCTTGACCCAGGCCACGATCGCCTCGGCCTCGTCGGCCTCGTCCAGGGCGTAGATGAGCTCGACTGGCCGGCCGGTCTCATGGGTGGAACGGAGCCGGCCCTCGGAGCCGCTCTTCAGCCGCGCCGAGTTGGCCGAGATCAAGCGTTCGGCGACAGACAGGATCCGACCGGTCGAGCGGCGGTTCAGGAGGAGTGGCAGCCGGGGCACGTCCGGGCCGAAGGTCGACGCGAACTGCTCGAAGGCGGCATAGCTCGCACCCCGGAAGCGGTAGATCGACTGGTCGTCGTCGCCCACGACCACGACATTGGCCGGCCGCTCGGGCGTCTGGGCGAGCAGCTCGAGGAGGAGGATCTGGGCGATGTTGGCGTCCTGGAACTCGTCGACCAGGATGTGACGGTAGCGACGCTGATAGCGGAGGAGCACGTTCGGCCGCCCTTGGAAGAGCTCGGCCGCCAGCCGGATCTGCTCGCCGAAGTCGACGGCACCGCGCTGGCGAAGCGCGTCCTGGTAGCGGGCGTAGACGAGCGCCTCTTCCTCGAGGCGCAGGACCTCCAGGGCAGCCGCGTCACGGAGGAGGGTCCCGGCCAGCTGGCGGGCTCGCGCTTGCTGGAACGGATCCAGCTCTCCCCAGGGGGCCGGCCGCCAGGCCTCGCCGAGCTGACGGCGCGCCTCACGATCGGCGACGGCCTCCGCCGAACCGGAGCGGAGGGCCCGCCGGACCTCGGCGGCCGGGCCACGCTCGCCCACGGACGGAAGGTCGGCGAGCGCACGCTGGTAGGCGCCGGCCCCGAACTGCGCCTCCAGCTCCGCGCGCTTCCTGTCGGCAAACTCGTGGAACGCCGCCGGCCCGACGAGCTCGTCCTTGGCCCGGCTGATCACCGCCGCGAACCCGCGCAGCGCATCCGCAGAGAGGACCGCCGGGGCGTGGTAGACCAGCTTGAGGCTGGGCACGACCTCGGCCAGCAGCATCAGCTGGCCGACGTCATCGAGGACCTCGAGCTGGGCCGGCAGGCCGATCTCGGTGCCGTGTTCGCGAAGCACGCGGTAGCCGAAGGCGTGGAAGTTGGTGACGGTGAGCCGGCTGGCGGCCGTGATCCCAAGGCGCCGTTCGAAGCGCTCGGCCAGCTCGCCCGCAGCCCGCACGTTGTAGGTGAGGACCAGGACCTGCTCGGGGGTCAGCCCCGGCTCGGTCGCCAGCAGTCGGCGCACGCGCTCGACGATGACCGTCGTCTTGCCGGTCCCAGCCCCCGCCAGGACCATGAGCGGCCCGGCCCCCCACCCTACGACGGCGCGCTGCTCGTCGCTCAGGTCGTCTGCCGGTGCGAGCTGTGCCATGACGTCTCAGTCTGCCCGCCGCGGTGACAGCTTGCACGGCGGACGGACCGGCCGGGCAGCCGCCGTCTTCACCGGGGGTCCCGGAGTGGCTCCTGCCGTTTATGGGCCATCCGTCACTTGCTGGCGATGAGGGTGACGACGAGATTCGAATCACGTCCCGGTCGACGACAGGACCTACCGCATCCGCTCCCGGGACCGCCTCAAGGGCGATCCCACGGTGAAGAGGTACTCCCTTGACCATGGCAGTAGAGGCGCCCCCCGCCCCGCTCGTCCGGACACCGCCCGTACGTCCGGAACAACCTCCGGCCTATCCGGCGTTCATCGACGAAGTCATCGCCAACACCCCCGGTGACTGCCGGCTTGGCATGTGCATCCAGTGCGGCACCTGCGGCGGCTCCTGTCCATCCGCCGCGGACATGGACCACACGCCGCGGCATGCTGTTCGCCATGATCCGCGGCCGGAATGCGCGAAGAGGTGCTGCGCAGCAACACGCCCTGGATCTGCGTCTCCTGCTACCTACTGCGTGGTGCGCTGCCCGCAGGAGGTGCACATCACCGACGTGATGTACACCCTCAAGAGCATGGCCATCCGGAGCAAGCTGTACCAGGACTCGACCGCGCCCGATTTCTCGCAGACCTTCGTCGGCATCGTCGAGAACTACGGCCGCAGCTTCGAGTTCGGCCTGGCCTCGCCACTACTTCATGCGCCACTTCCCGCTCGCCGCCTGCCCGGCATGGCGCCGATGGGGCTGGGGATGCTCACCAAGGGGCGGATGGCGATCACGCCCCGCACCGGATCGAGGGCATCGAGCAGCTGCAGGCGATCCTGGCCAGGGCCAAGGAACTGGAGGCGGCGCCATGACCAGCTACCTCTACTACCCGGGCTGCTCGATGGACTCGAGCGCGCGCGTCCTACCACGAATCGCTGATGGCCATCGCCGAGCCCGCTCGGCATCGAGCTCAGGAGATCGACGACTGGAACTGCTGCGGCGCGACCGAGTACCTGGGCGTCAGCCTGACGCCGGCCTACGCGCTGATCGCCCGCAACCTGGCCCTCGCCGAGCAGCCAGGCCAACGGGTCCCGAACCGTCGTCGCGCCGTGCAGCGCCTGCTACCTCAACCTGGCCAAGGCCGACCACTACATGGCCGAGAGCCCGGCCTTCGGCGGGCAAGTCAACGAGGCGCTGGCGGCCGGCGGCCTTGCACTACACGCCCGGGTCGCTCGAGATCCGCCACCTGCTGGACGTCATCGTCAACGACGTCGGCCTGGACGCCGTGCGGCGCAAGGTGGTCCGGCCGCTCAAGGGCCTGCGCGTGGCGCCCTACCTGGGCTGCATGGTGCCGCGGCCCGACTACGACCAGCGCTTGGACCGATCACGAGCATCCCGACGGAGTTCGGACCAGCTCCTCGCGGCGCTCGGCGCGGAGGTCATCGACTTCCCGCTGAAGACCGACTGCTGCGGCGGGCACATGACCCAGATCAGCCCGCCGACGGCCTTCGAGCTGATCCGGCGGCTCGTCGCATACGGCCGACGCAGGCTCGGCGCCGACATGATGGTCACGCGTCTGCCCGATGTGCCAGATGAACCTCGACGCCTACCAGGGCGAGATGAACCGCCACTTCAAGACGAACTACAAGATGCCGATCCTGTTCTTCACCCAGCTGATGGGCCTGGCCTTCGGGCATCGAAGCCCGAGGCGCTGGGGTTCGGCCGCGAGTTGGTCGATGCCAGGCCCGGCGCTCGGCCCGGATCGGCGTGGAGATGCCGCCGCCGCGAGGAAGCCTCGGGCCCGGCCGCGCCCGCACAAGCCCAAGAAGACGCAGGGCCTCCCGATGCCGCGCATGCCAGGAGTTGACGACGAGGTGCAGCGGATGACCGAGCACCGCAGGAGCCCCGCATCGGCGTCTACGTCTGCCACTGCGGCACCAACATCGCCGGCATGGTCGACGTCGAGGAGGTCGCGCGACTGGGCCGCCGAGCAGCCTGCCGCGACCGCGGCGTCGTCGTCGCGCGCGACTACAAGTTCATGTGCTCCAGCCTCGGCCAGGAGCTGATCGAGAAGGACATCGAGGAGCTGGGCCTGACCCGCGTCGTCGTGGCGGCCTGCTCGCCGCACCTGCACGAGCAGACCTTCCGCACCGCCTGCGCCAAGGGCCGGCCTGAACCCCTACCTGTGCGAGCTGGTCTCCATCCGCGAGCAGGTCTCCTGGGTGCACACGGACAAGGCCGCCGCCACCGAGAAGGCCAAGGCGATCGTCGCCGGCGGCGTCGAGCGGGTCCTGCACCACGAGCCGCTCGAGCCGCTGCACGTGCCGATCCACCCGGCCACGCTGGTCGTCGGCGGCGGCATCGCCGGCATCCAGGCCGCCCTGGAGATCGCCGACGCCGGCTTCCACGTCTACCTGGTGGAGCGCGAGCCCTCGATCGGCGGGCACATGGCCCAGTTCGACAAGACCTTCCCGACCCTCGACTGCGCGGCCTGCATCCTGACGCCGCGGATGGTCTCGGTCGGGCAGCCACCCCAACATCACCCTGCTCACCTGGAGCGAGGTCGAGCGAGGTCGAGGGCTACGTCGGCAACTTCACCGTCACGATCCGCAAGCAAGGCCCGCTACGTCGACGAGGAGCTGTGCACCGGCTGCGGCATCTGCCAGGAGAAATGCCCCAAGAAGGTCATCGACGAGGTCTTCGAGGCCGGCCTGGGCTACCGCAAGGCGGTCTACACGCCCTTCCCCCAGGCCGTGCCCAAGTACCCGGTCATCGACACGAGCCAACTGCACCTACTTCCTCAAGGGCACCTGCAAGGCCTGCGAGAAGTTCTGCCCGACCGGCGCGATCGACTTCGACCAGGAGGACGAGATCCATGAGACGTCGAGGTCGGCAACATCATCCTGGCGACCGGCTACGACCTCTTCGATGCCCGCCGGATCGCGCAGTACGGCTACGGCCGGCTGCCGAACGTCTTCACCAGCCTGGAGTTCGAGCGGCCTGAGCAACGCCGCCGGGCCGACCAACGGCAAGATCGTCCTGCGCGACGGCGTGACCGAGCCCAAGACGGTCGGCATCATCCACTGCGTCGGCAGCCGCGACCGCAACTACAACAACTACTGCTCGGCGATCTGCTGCATGCAGAGCCTCAAGTTCGCCCACCTCGTCAAGGAGCACACCGGCGCGACCGTCTACAACTTCTACATCGACATGCGGACGCCGGCCAAGGCCTACGACGAGTTCTACCAGCGGGTCCTGGAAGAGGGCACGATCTTCGTCCGCGGCAAGGTCGCCGAGGTCACCGACGCGGCCCGCGAGCCCGGACGAAGAGGGCAAGCTCATCGTCCAGGTCGGAGGACACCCTGGCCGGCAGGCAGCGGCGCATCCCGGTCGACATGGTCATCCTCTCGGCCGGCCTGGAGCCGCGCCACGACGCCAAGGAGGTGGCCAAGACTCTTCGGCATCTCCTGCAGCTCCGACGGCTGGCTGCATCGAGAAGCACCCCAAGCTCGATCCGGTCGCCACGATGACCGAGGGCATCTTCATCGCCGGCTGCGTCCAGGGGCCGAAGGACATCCCGGCCTCGGTGGCGCAGGGCGCCGCCGCCGTCGGCGCGCGTCCTCGGCCGCATCCAGCAGGGCGAGATCGCCCTCGAGCCGATCCGGGCCAGCGTCGACGAGGAGCACTGCTCGGGCTGCCGCATCTGCAACGACCTCTGCCCCTTCAACGCCATCAGCTTCCACGAGGACCGCATGGGTGACCGAGATCAACCCGGCCCTCTGCCAGGGCTGCGGCACCTGCGTGGCGGCCTGCCCGGCCGGCGCCATCAGCGGAACCGGCTTCAGCAACGAGCAGATCCTGGCGCAGATCGAGGGCCTGCTCATGCGTCAACGTTGGGGCCAAGGCGCCGGAACCGGAACCCACGCACACCCTCGAGGCGGTGCCCGCATGACCAGCGAGGCAACCGTGGAGGACACGCCCGCCCTCGATCTCTCGCGCCCGGGCGCGAGCTCCGGCCACCACCTTCGAGCCGGTCATCATCGGCTTCACCTGCAACTGGTGCAGCTACCGGGCCGCCGACCTGGCCGGCACGGCACGCGTCAAGTACCCGCCCAACATCCGGCTGATCCGGCTCATGTGCTCGGGCCGGCTGGACCCGACCTTCGTGCTCAAGGCATTTGCCTGCGGGCGCCGACGGCGTGCTGGTCACCGGCTGCCACCCTGGCGAATGCCACTACATCGAGCAGAACTACAAGGCCCTGCGCCGCTTCCAGCTTCTCCAGCGCACGCTCGCCGAGTTCGGCATTCGAGCCCGGTCGGCTGAAGCTGGTCTGGGCGAGCGCCGCCGAGGGCGTCCGCCTGGCCGAGGAGATCGGCATCTTCGTCGAGGAAGTCCGCGCCCTCGGGCCGCTCGACTGGCGGGGGCCGGGCAGCGCTCGCGGATCGCGTCGTGGCCGCCATCGGGCTCGATCCGGGCGACGCGCCCGGACTCGACGCGACGGTCGCAGCGGCGGCCGAGGCAACTCCCGAGGAGGTGCCGGCGTGACCGACAACGGCAAGCCCAAGCTCGCCATGTACTGGGCCGCCGGCGTGCGGCGGCTGCGAGATCGCCGTCCTCAACATCGGCGAGAAGATCCTCGAGGTCGACGACCGCTTCGACGTCGTCTTCTGGCCGTGCGCGATGGACGCCAAGTACAAGGACGTCGAGGCCATGGACGACGGCTCGATCCTGCTGACCCTCTTCAACGGCGGCATCCGCAACAGCGAGAACGAGGAGCTGGCGCACCTCCTGCGCCGCAAGTCGCAGATCCTGGTGGCCTTCGGCTCCTGCGCCAGCGAAGGCTGCATCCCCGGCCTGGCGAACCTCGGCAGCCCCGAGGCGATCTTCGACGCCGCCTACGCACGGCTCCACCACCGACAACCCGAACGGCATCCGGCCGCATGCCGGTCTGGCAGGCGCCCGAGGGCGAGCTCCACCTGCCCGACGTTCTACCCGGTCGCTGCAAGACGCTCGACCAGGTCGTCCCGGTCGACTACTACGTCCCCGGCTGCCCGCCCGAGTCCCACCAGATCGCCGCGGTCGTCGACATGGTCATCGCGGTCGCTCGACGGCGAGGCCGAGCTGCCGCCGCCGGGCGCGATCATCGGCGCCGGCACGTCGACCGTCTGCGACGAGTGCCCGCGCGACGCGGAACGTCAAGAAGATCACGCGGTTCACCGGATCCAGGACCTCGCCGAGCCCGACCCGACGCTCTGCCTGCTCGAGCAGGGCGTCCCCTGCAACGGCCCGGCGACGCGCGACGGCTGTGGTGCGCTGTGCCCGAAGGCCGGCGCCCAGTGCATCGGCTGCTACGGCGCGCGCCGACGGCGTCATCGACTACGGCGCCCGGCTGATGTCGGCCTTCGCCTCGGTCGATCGACGCCCGCGATCCGGCCGAGATCGAGCGGATCCTGGACAGGCTTCCCGATCCTGCCGGCCAGTTCTACCGCTTCAGCCTCGCCCGCTCGCTCCTGCGCGCCGGCACGGCCGGCCTGGTCAGCGGCCGCGAAGTAGGAGGAGACCGATGCAGCGCATCACCATCGACCCGATCACCCGCCTCGAAGGCCACGGCAAGATCGAGATCTTCCTCGACGAGGAGGGCGAGGTCGCCAACACCTACTTCCAGATCCCCGAGCTGCGCGGCTTCGAGCGGTTCTGCGTCGGGCCGGCCGGTCGAGGAGATGCCGCTCCTGACCAACCGCATCTGCGGCGTCTGCCCCGAGGCCCACCACATGGCCGCCGCCAAGGCCGTCGACGCGGTCTACCACGTCGATCCGCCGCGGCCCGCCAAGCTCCTGCGCGAGCTCCTCTACAGCGGCTTCTACTTCACCGATCACACGACCCACTTCTACGCGCTCGCCGGGCCCGACTTCATCATGGGTCCGGACGCGCCGGTCGCCGAGCGCAACATCCTCGGCGTGCATCCACAAGGTCGGCCTCGAGATCGGCGGCCAGGTCATCCAGGCCCGCAAGCACGGTCACGCACATCATCGAGATCGATCGGCGGGTCGCAAGATCCATCCCTGCCACCTCGATCCCGGGCGGGCTGACCAAGGGCATCACCGAGGAGCAGCGAGTCGAGATCGAGGCGATGGGCCGCTGGGCGATCGACTTCGCCGGTCCTCAGCCTGCGCTCTTCGACGACATCGTGATGGGCAACCCCGCCTACCGCGATCTGATCCTGGGCGACACGTACACCCATCGAGACCTACTACATCGGCCTGGTCGACGAGGCGAAGCAAGGTCAACTTCTACGACGGGACGGTGAGCGTGGTCGTCGCCCGACGGCGAGCGGATCGGGATGTACGCGCCGGCCGACTACCAACGACTGGATCGCCGAGCGCGTCGAGCCCTGGACCTACCTCAAGTTCCCCTACCTGAGAAGGTCGGCTGGAAGGGCTTCGTTGACGGTCCGGACTCCGGCGTCTACTGCGCCACGCCACTCTCCCGCCTCAACGCCGCCGACGGGATGGCGACCCCGCGGGCCCAGGAGGAGTACGAGCGGTTCTACGCCACCCTCGCGCCGGCCGAGCCCACCGCAGGCCGCAAGCGGCAAGTCCACCAGCGCCTGGCGACCCACTGGGCCCGGCTCGATCGAGTTGCTCTACGCCGCCGAGCGCATCGTGGAGCTGGCGACCGACCCCGAGATCACCTCGCCCAACGTCCACGCCGTCCCAACCGCGACGCCGACCGAGGGCGTCGGCACGGTCGAGGCGCCGCGCGGCACGCTCACCCATCACTACTGGACCGACGAGCGCGGCATCGTGACGAAGGTGAACCTGATCGTCGGCACGACCAACAACTACGCCCCGATCAGCGATGTCGATCCGCAAGGCGGCGGCGAGCCTGATCCACGCGGTACGATCGTCACCGAAGGACTCCTGAACCGGGTCGAGATGGCCTTCCGCCTCTACGATCCCGTGCTTCGGCTGCGCCACCCACTCGCTGCCCGGGCAGATGCCGCTGGAAGTCACCATCCGCGATCGCCCAGGGCGACGTGGTCGACGTCCTCCGCCAGTTCTGTTGATGAGCCATGACGACGCTCGTCGTGGGCTTGGGCAATCCACTCCTCGGCGACGATGGAGTCGGTTGGCGCGTCGTTGACGAGCTCGCGCGAGTCATCGCCGGGGCGCCGGACCAGCTGGCGACAGGCCCGATCAACCCGCAGACCGTCGAGCTCGAGCAGCTATCCGTCGGCGGCCTCACGCTGATGGAGCGGCTCGTCGGCTACGAGCGGGCCATTCTCGTGGATGCTCTCGCCAGCCCAGACGTTCGGGTTGGCGAGGTCACCTGCCGGCTCCTGGACGACCTGCCTGATCCGACGGCTGGCCATCTTGGCTCCGCCCACGACACTTCGCTCCACACAGCGCTGGCAACGGGCCGCTCGCTCGGAGCGCAGCTGCCCGGCGAGGTCTGGGTGGTCTCAGTCGGAGCGCGGCGGGTCTACGACTTCGGCGACGAGTTGTCGGCGCCGGTTGCCGCGGCGGTGCCGCGGGCGGTGGCGGCGCTCGCCGCGCTCCTTGCCGCCCGGCCGCGGGAGGCGACCGCGCATGCATGAGCACGGCCTCACCGAGCACCTCCTGGGGAGCGTCCTGGCCGAGGCAAAGGCAGCCCGCGAGGGCCGCGTCACCGACGTCTTCGTCGTCATCGGCGAACGATCCGGGGTGGCCGAGGAAGCCATCCGCCAGTACTGGGACGACCTCTGCCAGGGCACGCCTGCGGAGGGCGCGGTCCTCCACGTCCGCCACGAACCGAGCCAGCTCCGCTGCCTTGCCTGTGGGGCGACCTCGCCCGCGCCCGAGGTGCCGACCGGCTGCCCGATGTGCCGGAGCTGGGAGATCGACCTGAGCGCTGGAGATGCCTCCTACCTGGAGGCGATCGAGACTGCAGCGGGTACGGGACCCGATGCGTCCAGGGACTGAGCGGAGGCAGCCATGGTCCAGCCGTTCGTCGTCGCGATCCCCAACCGGCCAGGGGAGCTCGCCCACCTCGCCCGAGCGCTGGCCGCGCGGGGCATCAACATCCGTCACATCGTGGCCTGCGGGGCCGGCGACTGCGGGTCGGTCGTCCTCGCAACCGACGATGTTGCCGCGACCCAGGAGGTGCTCCATAGCATCGGTGTCGAGTTCATCCAGGGCGAGGCCTTCGTCGTCGACACGGAGGACCGGCCGGGTGCCCTCGCGTCGCTGACGGAGAAGCTGGCTTCGGCCGGGGTCAACATCCACGGGGTGCTCATCGTGGGACACCACGACGGTCTCGTGGACATCGCGTTCTCGGTCGACGACGAGGCGCGGGCACGGGAGATCTTGGGCGTGCCGCTCCTGCTGGAGGTTCCGAGCCTGTAGCACGTCCCGGGCGCCGGGTCGAACGACCCAGCCTGCGAGACTGACGGGACGGAGGGAGCTGCCGTCCCTGCGGGTATCGTTGAGAGCCGACAGAGGACGGCTCGCGACGAGCCCAGCATGATGAGCAGCCGATCCGGCGGCCCCCGCACCGCTGCGGCCTGCTCCCTTGAGGTCCGGTTCGAGCAGGCATGATGACCAGGGTGCCGGTACTCGTCTGTGGTGAGCCCGAGCGTGGGGACGACGCCCTCGCGTTCGCGGCGGTACGGGCGCTGCCGGATCGCGCCGCACGGCTGGCCGACGTGCGCTACTGCGGCCAGCTCGAGGTCGAAGCCCTCCTCGAGCTCCCTCTCGGCACCCCTTGCGTCATCGTCGATGCCGCCGTCGGAGTCCGACCCGGCACCGTCGTCACCCTGCCGCTGGAGCGTGTCGCCGGCCGCGCAGCCGGCGGCGGCCCGCGGTCGTCTCATGCACTCCCGGTCGAGCAGGTGCTCGCCCTCGCCGCGGTCCTCCGCGGGGAGCCGCCCTCCGGGACGTTCGTCGGCATGGGCGGTTCCTCCTTCGGGCTCGGCGACCCTCTCTCGCCCGCGGTCGCCGCGGCCTTGCCCGAGCTGACGGCCCGCATCGCCGCCGAGATCGCGCACCTCGCCGGCGAACCGTACCCCGCCGGTCGGCCCGCGCCGCGTCGCGGTCGCGCAGACCGCGTGCGCAAGAAGGAGGTCTAGAGGTCGACCCGCTCCCGCGGGGACCAACGGCCCCCGGGGAGCCTCCGAACGGCCCTCCCAGTTCAGGTCCGCCGAACGGTACGGTGGCGGCATGGACGAACTCGCATCGCTTGTCGCAGCGCTCAATGCGACGTGGTTCGGCTCGGGCCTTCCGGCCGCCGCCCAGACGCGCCTGGCGTCGATCGCTCGCAAGGAGAGCATCGCCGCCGGGACCGAGATCCTCGTCGAAGGCGAGGTCACCTCAGAGCTCGGCATCGTGCTCGAGGGCCGGGTCGCCCTGCGCACGCTGGTCCCCGAGCGCGGCATGGTCACGATCCTCACCGTGGAGGAGGGCGACGTCTTCGGCTGGTCGGCGATCGTGCCGCCCTACCGGGCCAGCTCGACGGTCATCGCCATCGAGCCCGTCGTCGCCGTCTCGTTCGACGGCGCCGAGCTCCGCAACGCCCTCCGCGAAGACGCCGCGCTCGCCGCGGTCCTCTATCCCCGCCTGATCCAGGTCGTCGCGCGGCGCCTGACCGCAACGCGCCTCCAGCTCCTCGATCTCTTTGCTCGCGATCAACAGACCGTCCAATAGGGTCTCTTCCACCCAACGAGGTCCAGCATGGTGACCACCGATCTCGGCCGCCCGGCGCAGGCCGCCGCACACGGCCGCTGGTTCCTCGAGCGCGGGAACCTGGACGCGCTCATCGCCCTGCTCCGCGAGGACGGCCGCAAGGTCATCGGCCCCACGGTCGCGGACGGGGCAATCGTCTACGACGAGATCCGGTCGGCCGCGGAGCTCCCCCATGGCGTCGGCGACGAGCAGGCCCCCGGCCACTACCGGCTGACCGAGCGCACCGACGGTCGGACCTTCGGCTACGTCGTCGGCCCGACGAGCTGGAAGAACTACCTCTTCCCGCCGGTCGTGCCCCTCAACGTCGGGCGGCGCGAGGACCATCACGTCGAGTTCAGCCCGGTGGTGCCCGAACCCGAGAAGTACGCCTTCCTGGGAGTCCGGGCCTGTGACCTGGCGGCGATCGGCGTCCAGGACAAGGTCCTGGCCGCAGGCCAGTTCAGCGATCCGGACTATCGGGCGCGGCGTTCGAAGATCCTCGTGGTGGCCGTCCAGTGCACGACGAATGCCTCGACCTGCTTCTGCACCTCGATGGGAACCGGGCCCGAGGTCGACAGGGG
The DNA here is from genome assembly GCA_963712585.1 of uncultured Chloroflexia bacterium. Lineage (GTDB taxonomy): Bacteria > Chloroflexota > Limnocylindria > Limnocylindrales > CSP1-4 > CAVQIH01. The sequence goes on along the minus strand of CAVQIH010000007.1, from coordinate 47,646 downwards.
CTTCGATTTGGCCCTGACCGAGCTCGACGAGGGCTTCCTCGTCCAGGCCGGCTCTGCGATCGGCCAGGAGATCATCCTGGAGCGCCTCCCCGTGCGCCCGGCCACTTCAGTCGAGCAGTACACCGCGGCCGCCGACGTGGCCGCGACGAGGGCCCGGATCGGTGACCCCGTGCCCACCAACGGGCTCCACGATCGGCTGCTCGCCCAGCTCGACCATCCGCGCTGGGCCGAGGTCGCCGAGCGCTGCATCACGTGCGGGAACTGCACCCTCGCCTGTCCGACCTGCTTCTGTACCAGCGTCAGCCAGAAGACCGACCTCGAGGGCAAGGTCGCCCGGACGGAGCGGTACTGGGACTCCTGCTTCAGCCCGAGCTTCGCACGCGTCGCCGGCGGGAGCTTCCGGTCGCGACCCCGTGATCGTTACCGCCAGTGGCTGACCCACAAGTTCGCCACCTGGATCGACCAGTTCGGTCAGTTCGGCTGCATCGGCTGCGGGCGCTGCATCACCTGGTGCCCGGTCGCGATCGACGTCCGCGAGGAGCTTCAAGCGATCGCCCCCGCGCCGACCCTCGCGGAGGAGCCGCCCGCGCTCGAGCCGGTCGCGGCGACCCCGAAGGACTTCGTGACGGCCCAGGTCGTCGCCACCCATCCGGAAACCCAAGACACGGTCACCCTGACCCTGGCCAACGTCGACCCGGCCTTCTCCGAAGGCCGTCTCGGCCAATTCGCCATGGTCGCCATCCCGGGCTTTCCGCCCCTCCCGATCTCCATCTCGCGCTTCCTCACCGATGGCATCGAGCTGACGATCCGAGGCGCCGGCCCGGCCACCAAGGCGATGACTGGCCTCAAGGTCGGCGACCAGGTTGGCCTCCGAGGCCCGCTTGGCAACAGTTGGCCGCTCGACCGCGCGGTCGGGCGCGACCTCGTCATCTGCGTCGGTGGTGTCGGCCTCGCGCCGGTCCGCCCGGTTGTCCATGCCATCGCCGCGGATCGCCGACGCTACGGCGACGTCCGTCTGTACTACGGCGCGCGGACACCGGCCGACCTCCTCTTCCGCGAGGAGGTCGAACGCTGGAACAGCGCGGCCGGCATCGAGGTCAGCCTGACCGTCGACCGGGCCGGGCCCGAGTGGAACGGGAGGGTTGGCGTCGTAACCCAGCTCTTCGACCACGCCACCTGGGACGGCTCGAATGCGGTCGCCTTCGTGTGCGGCCCGGAGCGGATGATGCAGGCCGCCACCGCGACCCTGGCCGGGCGGGGGGTCTCGGCCACCCGGATCTTCGTGACGCTCGAGCGGCACATGGAGTGCGGCATCGGGCTCTGCGGTCATTGCCAGATGGGCAAGTACTTCGTGTGCAAGGACGGGCCGGTCTTCTCGATCGCCCAACTCGGTGACACGTTCGGCCGGGAGGGCATCTGATGTCAGCCGCCACCACTGCCGCCCGGCCCCGGGTCGGCGTCGTCAAGTTCGCCTCCTGTGACGGCTGCCAGCTCACGATCCTCGACCTCGAGGACGAGCTGCTAGCGCTGACCGAGCACTTCGAGATCGTCGATTTCCCCGAGGCCTCGTCGGCCCGCTCGGTCGGCCCCTACGACGTCCTCTTCGTGGAGGGCTCGGTCAGCACCCTCGACCACCAGCGCCGGATCGCCGAGCTGCGCAAGCAGGCCCGCATCCTCGTCACGATCGGCGCCTGCGCCACCGCGGGCGGGATCCAGGCCCTCCGCAACTGGGCCGACCACGACGCCTTCCGGGCGGCCGTCTACGCCCACCCCGAGTACGTCGAGTCCCTGGCGACCTCCACTCCGGTCTCAGAGCACGTCCCGGTCGACTTCGAGCTGCGCGGCTGCCCGATCGACCCGAGCCAGCTCGTCGAGCTGCTCACCGCGCTCGTGACTGGCCGGCGCCCGCAGCTGCGCGACGAGGCCGTCTGCATGGACTGCAAGCGGCGCGGCGTGGTGTGCGTCATGACGGCCAAGGGCATCCCCTGCCTCGGCCAGGTGACCCAGACCGGCTGCGGCGCGATCTGCCCCTCGTTCGGACGTGGCTGCTACGGCTGCTTCGGCCCGCGCGAGCAGGCCAACGCGGTCGGCCTCGGCCGCTTCTTCTCAGCGACACCCGAGCGGTCACGTGACGAGGTAGGGCGGCTCTTCGCCGGCTTCACCGCCTACTCCGAACCGTTCCGGCACGTGATCAGCGAATACGGCGGGATCCGCGGCACGCGCGACGATGCCGTCGAGGCTCGGACGGGAGGCCCCGATGCACGCGACTGACGAGACCGGCGAGCACCTCTTCGAGGTCGAGGAGCTCACCCGCGTCGAGGGCGAGGGCACCCTCCACCTCCGGGTCCGCGAGGGCCAGGTCGTGGAGGCGCGCCTGAAGATCTTCGAGGCGCCACGCTACTTCGAGCAGCTCGTCGTCGGGCGGACGCCCGACGAGGTCATCGACATCGTCGCCCGGATCTGCGGGATCTGTCCGGTTGCCTACCAGATGAGCGCGGTCCACGGCTTCGAGGACCTCTTCGGGGTCACCATCGACCCCCAGGTCCGGGCCCTCCGTCGCCTCTTCTACACCGGGGAGTGGATCGAAAGCCACGGCCTCCATATCTACCTCCTCCACGCCCCGGACTTCCTCGGCTACGACAGCGCGATCACGATGGCCAAGGATCACCGGGCCGTCGTCGAGCAGGGGCTGGCCCTCAAGAAGGTCGGCAACGACCTGCTGCGGATCCTGGGCGGCCGGCCGATCCACCCGGTCAGCGTCCGGGTCGGCGGCTGGTCGCGGGTCCCGCGCCGGACCGAGCTCGAGCCCATCCGCCATGCCCTCGAGGGCGCCCTCGAGCAGGCCAAGGCGACCGTCCACCTGGTGCGCAGCTTCTCGGCGCCGGCCTTCGAGCGTGAGCCGAAGCTCGTGGCACTCAAGCACCCCAGCGAGTATCCCTTCAACGACGGCCGGATCGTCTCCTCAGACGGCCTCGACCTCGCGCCGAGCGCCTGGGACGAGGCTTTCGTCGAGGACCACGTCGAGGGCACGAACGCCCTCCACGCCCGGACCAAGTCCGGCGAGGTCTATCTCGTCGGGCCGGCGGCGCGGCTCACCCTCGCCTCGGACCAGCTCCACCCGATCGCCAAGGAGCTTCTCGCCGAGACCGGGCTCCACGACGAGATGCGGACGAACATCTACTGGAGCGTGGCGGCCCGGGCGATCGAGCTCGTCCACGCGGTCGCCGAGGCGATCGACATCATCGACGAGTACACGCCGCCGGCCGAGCCCAGGGTCGCCTGGACGTCGCGGCCCGGCCGCGCCGCCTGGGCGACCGAGGCGCCCCGGGGTCTGCTCTTCCACCGCTACGAGGTCGACGAGCGGGGGCTGGTTTCAGCCGCCCAGATCGTGCCACCGACGAGCCAGAACCAGGGCGCGATCGAGGCCGACCTGGCCAAGTTCGCCCCGACCATCCTCGATCTCCCCCACGAGGTCGCCACGAACAAGCTCGAGCAGCTGATCCGGAGCTACGACCCCTGCATCAGCTGCGCGACCCACTTCCTCGACGTCTCGGTCGAGGAGCTGTAGACCGGTCGAGCCGCCCCGGCTCGCGGCCGGGGAGTTCGCGCAGGCACGTTGCCGGGTCGGTATGATTGCGGCAGGCGCCGCAACCGATACCGGAACGGGGAGCAGCGATGGCAGGCGGCCACCGCTCGACAGGGACCGAGGACCGCCCCCGATGGACGTCCGAGCATGAACGAGCAAGCCGATCAGGACCGCCTGAGCCATCGTGCCAGCATGCGCGAGGTCGCCTCCCTGGCGGACGTTGCCATCTCGTCCGTCTCGCGGGTCCTGTCAGGCCATCCGGACGTCAGCCCCACCATGCGCCAGCGGGTCCTGGCGGCCGTCGAGCAGCTCGGCTACGAGCCGGACTTCCTCGCCCAGAGCCTGCGCCGAGGGGCGACACTCTCAGTCGGATACGTCGCCCGGGACATCTCGACGCCGCTCATGGCGTCCATCGCGGCGAGCGCCGAGTGGGTCCTTCGCGGGAGCGGCTATTCGTTGGTCGTCATGAGCTCCGATGACGACCCCAGTCTCGATGCGGCCCACATGCGGTTCTTCCGGTCGCGCCGAGTCGACGGGATGATCGTCTCCCTCGCGAGCGAGCGGAAGCGCGGTCCCCTCGAGGTCCTCGCCGAGGTCCGGGTGCCGGTCGTCGTCCTGGATCGCGACGTCCCGGCCCGCCTCCGGATGAGCGCGGTCCTCTCGGACCACGCCGTTGGGATGCGAGCGGCCATCGAGTATCTGCTCGACCTCGGCCACCGCCGGATCGCCCTGATCTCGGGGCCGCTCGACGTCCGGCCGTCCCGGGAGCGGCTCGCCGGCATGCGCGAGGGGTTCCGTGCCCGCGGCCTGCCCGACGACATCGTGGTCCGCACCGGCCGCTTCAACGCGGAGCACGGCGAGACCGCTGCCGCCGAGCTCCTCGACGGTCCCGAGCCGCCGACGGCGGTCGTAGCCGGCAGCAGCCAGCTCCTGGTCGGCTGCCTGCGCGCGTTCGCCGCCCGGGGGATCCGGCCTGGCCAACCGGTCTCGCTCGTGAGCTGCGACGACGTGCCGCTCTCGGAGCTCTTCCAGCCGCCGATCGCAGTCGTGGACCGCAACGCCGCCGAGGTCGGCCGGATCGCCGCGGAGCTGCTTCTGCGCCGGATGCAGGGCGGCGCCCAGCCCGAGACGGTCCTCCTCCCAACCCACTTCGTCCCTCGCTCGTCCTGCACGCCACCCCAGGGTTAGCCGGGCCCGACGAGCGCGCGATCAGCCGATCTCGAGGACCGCCGTGCCCTCGATCTCACCCGCCTTCAGCCGCGCCAGCGCCGCGGCGCCGGCGGCGAGGGGGAACCGCTCGACGGCCGTCCGGATGGGGATCTCGGCGGCGAGCGTGAGGAACTCGATCGCGTCCCGCCGGGTGAAGTTGGCCACACTCCGCAGGCTCCGCTCCCACCACAGCAGCTCATAGGGGAACTCAGGGACGCGGTCGAGGTGGATGGCATTGACTGCGACGGTCCCACCCCGATCGACGGCTCGCAGCGCAGCGATGACGACGTCGCCGGACGGCGCGAACGTCACCGCCGCATCGAGGGAAGCCGGGGGCGGGTCATCGTAGCCACCGACCCAGGTCGCCCCGAGCTCGCGGGCCCGCCGCCGCTCGCGTTCCGAGCGGGTCGCGACGTAGACCTCGCAGCCCCAATGACGAGCGACCTGGATCGCCAGGAGGGCCGAAGCCCCGAACCCGTAGAGCCCCAACCGGCCACCCGGCTGAATCCCCGAGACGCGGAGCGCCCGGTAGCCGATCACGCCGCCGCAGAGGAGCGGTGCCGCAGCGAGGTCCGCGAAGCCGTCCGGCAGGCGGAGCGCGAAGTCGGCTCGGACCGCGATCCGCTCGGCATAGCCACCGTCGCGATCCCAGCCCGTGAACGTCGCGGCGGCACAGAGGTTCTCGCGACCGGCGCGGCAGCGGTCGCAGGTGCCGTCGGCCCCGCCCAGCCAGCCGACGCCGGCCCGCTCGCCGACGCGCCAGCCGCTCACGCCATCTCCGACCGCGATCACGCGACCGACCGCCTGATGACCTGGCACGATCGGCAACCGCCGCGCGGCGAGGTCTCCCTCGACGATCTGGAGGTCGGTTCGGCAGACACCGCAGGCGGCCACCGCCAGGACGAGGTCGCCCGGCCGGGGCTCCGGCTCAGGGAGGTCGGCCAGGCGCAGCGGTCCGTCCGCCTTGGCCGGACCCGTCCGCTCCAGCAGCAGCGCACGCACGATCCGAGGATACGGCTGCGCCAGCCGAGCGGCCGCCGACCGAGCGTCGGCGTGTACCCGCCGGCCCGGTAGCCAGCGCTGCCCTTACAGGACCTTGCCCGGGTTGAGAATGCCCTGCGGGTCGGACGCTGGGCGCCCTTAGCGGTCTTCGGACCGCCTGCCGACTACCCACCAGGCGGCGGGGAAGACCCCGGCAGCGAGGGCGAGCTTGAGCAGGTCGCCCAGGACGTAGGGGATGAAGCCGAGCTCGATGGCACGCCCGACGGGGACCCCCAGGGCCGCCATGAGCCAGGGAATCCCGACCAGGTAGATGACGACGTTGCCCAGCGCCATGGCGGCCGCGGAGCCGCCGATGTGGCGATCCCAGCCGAGCTCGGCGAGCCGGCCCACGAGCCCAGCGGCGAGCACGAAGCCGATGAGATAGCCGCCGGTCGCCCCGAGGACGAGCTGCCCGTCCACCACGGCCGCCACCTTGGCGATCCCGGAGGCATGCTCGGCGAAGACCGGCAAGCCCACGAAACCGAGCGCCAGGTAGAGCAGCGAGGCGAGGGCGCCTCGGCGCATCCCCAGGGAGCCTCCAACCAGGAGCACGGCGAAGGTCTGGCCGGTGATGGGCACCGGCGAGTCCGGCACGCGAATGGAGATGTTGGCAGTCAGCGCAATGAACAGCGCACCCGTGAGGATGAGGACCAGGTGGCGAGAACGGACCCCGATTCGCTCCCAGATCATGATCGGGACCAGGAAGTCGCCGATCGTGATCCCCCGCTCCGCGGCGGGAACCCGGTTGATCCTCGAGGTGGCGGTCATCCGCAGCTCCTCCCGGGTGGGTCGCCTGAGGTTGACGTGGAGGCCGGCCATCGCCGGCCGAGTGTAACAGGCGAGCCCGCCCCCAACGCCCGGATTCGCCCGCGACTCAGCCGGCGACGTCGGTGATCGAAAGGCGTAACCGCCCGAGGTCGCGCTCGAACAGCTCGACGCTCAGGGTGTGGCGTCCCTTCGAGAGGGCCGTCGCCTCGCGAACCCGGATCGTGACGGCCGTCCCCTTTCGCACCCGGATCGGGCGCAGCGCGGTGACCTCCGTCGCGCGGATGGGGTCGGAGCCGTCGTCGGGGATCGCCTCCACGGATGCCGGGTCGACCAGGCGGCCGTCGACGAGGATCCGCCCTAGTCCAATCAGTGTCCCGTCGCCAAGCGCGTTGTGGGCCCGCAGCTCGAAACCATCGGCGGTGCTGCGCAGGCTCCCCTGCTCGTAGAAGCGGGCGACGAGGAACCCCGGAACGTCCATGGCGGCCCTACTCCGCCTGGAGCGCCCGCACGATGGTGAGCCGGCTGGCGACCCGGGCCGGATATGCCGCCGCGAGCATCGACACGGCAATCCCGAAGATCGCCGCCAGCGCGATCGTCGCCCACGGCACGCTGAGGACGCCGACACCGCCACCGGTCAGGGCCATCATCACCACGCCCACCACGACGCCGGCCGTGCAGCCGGCCAGGGCACCGACGGCACCCAGGATGCCAGCTTCGACCACCACCATCCGCCAAACCTGGACCTGGGTCATGCCGACTGCTCGCAGGATGCCGAGCTCTCGGACGCGCTCGAGGACGTTCATGGTGAGGGTGTTCACGATGCCCAGGCCGGCGATCAGGATCGCCACGAGTGCGAGTGCATCGAAGAGCCCGAACAGCCGACCGAGGGCCGCCTCCACCTCGCCCTCGATCGCGGCGAGGGTGGTCGGTTCGAGGGCGAGCCCGCGGGCGGCGGCATCGACGGTCGCCGCGGCGTCGGTCGCCCGGCCCGCTGCGTATCGGACCGCGAAGAAGTCGGCCCCGAGGACCCCGAACCGCTCGGTGGCATCGGGCCAGCCGACCAGGAACGTCTCTCCGTTCGGCCCGGGGAAGCCATGCTCCACGACGGCGGCCACCCGCAGGGTCGTCGCCGGTGCGCCGGTCGTGAACGGTAACGCGTCGCCCACCTGAAGACCGAGTCGCTCTGCCTCGGAGCGGGGCACGATGACGCTGCCGCCCGCGTCCAGGTCATGCAGCGCAGAGGCGCGATCGCCCTCGATCACGTCGAGCCGCCCGTCGGCCAGCAGATCGGCGCCGACGACCGCCGCCGCATCGAGGCGCGCCCCGCTAACGGCGACCTGGAACGTCGCCACCGGCGTCACCCGGACCACGCCGTCGATCCCGCCGATGAGCTCGCCCACGCCCTCATCGAGCCCCACCGGACGAATCGAGGTGAGCACCTCGTCTCCGGGCACGACCCGAACCAGCCAGGCGCTGACGCTCTGGCGGGCATTCTGAGCGACGGCGCCGACCGCGACGATCATCGCCAGGCCGACCGTCAGGGCGCCCACGGTGAGCGCCGTCCGGCTCCGGTCGCGGAGGAGCGAGCCCCGCGTCAGGCGCTCCTCGGTCCGGAAGAAGGGAGCGAACAGGAGGCCCGCAACGGGTCCCAGCGGCCGCAGCACGAACGGAGTGGCCAGGGCGGCCAGAAGGAGAAGCCCGTACACCAGGAACGGCCGGGCCAGGGTCGTCCCGCCGGAACCCTCGCCGGGCCACAGAAGGATGCCGGGCACGGCCACGGCGAGCGCCACGATCGCCAACCAGCGCAACCTGGCGCGCAGCAGCGGCCCCGCGTCGTGGCGACCCCGGAGCGCCTCGACCGGGGCGATCCTGCCGGCCCGCCAGGCCGGCTCGAGGGCGGCCGCGAGGGTGACCACGATGCCAACCGCCGCGGCCAGCGCCACCCCGCCGACAGGCAGGACGAGCCGGTCGATGGGGACGGCCTCGATCGAGCGGACCCAGCCCGCCATGAGCGCAGCGAGCCCGTAGCCCGCGAGGATGCCCAACAGCGAGCCGGCGATGCCGAGGATCAGGCCCTGGACGAGGAACAGCCCGTTCACCTGCCGGCGAGTCGCCCCGGCCGCCCGCAGGAGCCCGACTTCGCCGATACGCTCGACCACGGTCATCGAGAGCGTATTGAAGATGAGGAAGGCGCCCACGAACAGGGCGACCGCGGCCAGCAGGGCCAGGGTCATCCGGAAGTCGGTGGTCGAGGCCTGGAGCGACGCGGCGATGTCCTTGGGCTCGCGGAGGACGTAGGGCTCGAGACTGAGCCGTCGCTCGAGCTCGCCGATCACCGTTTGGAGGCTCGCCTCGCGGCTCAGGCCGACGTCGATCCGGCTGACCGCCTCGCTGGCGAAGAGCCGCTGCGCGGCGTCGAGCGTGATCCAGGCCGTCCGTCCGAACGCGCCGGGAACCGGGCCGTCACCGGCCACGATCCCGATGACGCGCACCGTCGCCGGTCCGGGTTCCGCCGCCCCGTAGAGCATGACCGTCGATCCGAGCCCCAGCCCGCGTTCGTGGGCGAGGGTCTCCGTCACCAGGATGCTCGCCTGCGTGTCCGGGGCGAGGTCCACCCCGGCCAGGAGCGCCAGGTCGCGGAGCGACCGCTCGGTCGCCGGATCGATCCCCTCGACGGTGACCGGCAGGCCGAGGTCGGTTCCCCTGACCTGGAGAAACGTCCGCTGCTCGAGGGTCGGCGCGACGACCTTGACCCCCGGGGTCTCGCGGACCAGCTCGACCGTGGCCGGGCTGAGCCCCCGCTCCTCGAATGCCTCGATGCGCAGGTCGGCGCGCCCCACCAGGTCGGCGACGGTCCGCCCAATGGACGCATCGATGCCGGCGTCGGTGGCGAGGGCGGCGAGGAGCACCCCCACCCCGAGGGCGATGCCCAGGATCGTCAGAAGGCTGCGGAGCCGTCGCGCCGCGAGGCTCCGCCAGGCGAGCGAAGAGAGCCCGCGCACCGCAGGCCGCCCTAGAGCCCGAGCTGGGCGAGTCGGGCAATCAGCGGTGCCGCACTGTGGTCGACGCGACGCCCGAGATGGATCTCGTCACGGATGCGGCCGTCCTGGACGAAGAAGACGCGGTCGGCGTAGGCCGCCGCCTTGGCGTCGTGGGTGACGAGGACGATCGTCTGGCCGCGCTCGACGCAGGTCCGGAAGAGCTGGTCGAGGATCTCGGTCCCGCTCGTGAAGTCGAGGTTTCCTGTTGGCTCGTCGGCCAGCAGGAGGGCCGGCCGAGTCACGAGCGCTCGGGCCAGGGCGACCCTCTGCTGTTCGCCCGCCGAGAGCTGGTCTGGCCGGTGGCGGCTCTTGCCGACCAGGTCGACCCGCGCCAGGACCTCCTGGATCCGCTCGCGCAGCTCACCCCGACCAGGGTCCAGGCCGGCGATCGTGAAGGGTAAGGCGACGTTCTCACGGACATCGAGGAGCGGGATCAGGTTGAAGAACTGGAAGACGAAGCCGGTCTTCTCGCGGCGCAACCGCGTCGCCTGCTCGTCGGAGAGGCGGCTGACATGCTCGCCGTCGAGGATGACCTCCCCGGTGGTCGGCCGATCGAGGCCGCCGAGGAGCTGCAGGAGCGTGCTCTTGCCCGAGCCCGATGGCCCCATGAAGGCCACGAACTCACCGGGCGCGACGGCCAGCGAGACGCCTCGCAGCGCCTCCACGACCGACTCGCCGAGGCGGTATTGCTTGGTGAGATCGCGGGCCTCGAGGATCGGCGGAGCGATCCGCTCGTCGGTCATGGCGCGGTCAGTGTACGCGGCGGCTGGCGGCGTCCGCGGTCCGCCAGGATCGCCCGTCGGGCTCGGTCCGGCAGTCGTCATCGGCTCGGCTCAGAACCCGAAGAAGAAGGCGAGGACACTCGCCACGAGCGACTCGACCAGGCCGGGCGAGCCGGGCTCTTCGCGGATTCGCAGGCTGCCGGTCGCGCTCGACGCGGACGGCTCGGGCGAAGGGGACGGCGCCGGGGTGGCCGTCTCGGTCAGGACGGGCGTCGGCGAGGCGGTCGGGCTCGAGCCCGGGCTCTCCGTCGGGATTGGGCTCGGGGAAGGCGAGGCCGTCGGAGCGGTGGTCGCCGTCGGAGCAACAGTCACCGTCGGAGCAGGGGTGGCCGTCCGCGGGGTCGGCGCAGCGGTCGGGCGCGGCGTCGGGCGCGGCGTTGGCGCCGCGGTCGGCAGTGGAGAGGCCGTGACAGACGGCTCCGGCGTGGGCTCGGCCGTCGGGGTGGGCGTCGGCGTCGGTGTCGGCTCAGGCGTCGCCTTTGGGGTGGGCTTGGGGGTGGCCGCCGGCTCTCCGCATTTGTCCGCGAAGAGAACGGTCCACATGTGCTTGTCGCCGTCGCCCTGATAGGCACCTACGCCGAGGACCTCCCAGTCGGCGCCGAGGATGTTGGCGCGGTGGCCGGGCGAGTCCATGAACATCTGCTGGATCTGGGCCGTCGCCTCGTCGTCGGGATAGGTGTTCCAGCCGATGTTCTCGCCGGCCAGCACGTAGCAGTAGCCGCGGCGGTCGAGCTCGGCGAAGACGTCCCCGCCACCGGGAATCGAGTGGCTGAAGTAGTTGCGGTCGATCATGTCCTGGCTGCGCCAGCGGGCCACCGAGGTCAAGGCCGCGTCCACTTTGAGGGCGGGGAGTCCGGCGGCCGCCCGGGCCTGGTTCGTGAGGGCGATGAGCTGCTGCTCGGAGGCGGCGTTGAACCCCGACCAGGCCACTGCGCGGCCGGCCGCACCGAAGAGCCCGGCCCCGCTCGCCAGGAGGAAGACGAGGAGGACGGCGCCCGCCGTCCGCGAGCGGCGGGCGGCTGATCCGTCCCGCCGACCCGCCGACGTGCGCGGGGCTGCGGAGCCCGGCGACGGCGAGGCAGGCGGGTCGAACAGCGACATCCGGCGTGCGCTCCAGTGGAAGTCCACCGAACCGCTCGGGGACGCCCCGAACGTACCCTGACCCCACCGCTCCGTCAGCCCGCGTGATGGTCCCCCTCGGCCCTGACCGACGTACCAGGGACAGCGCCGGGACGGTCGAAGCCGACGGGAACCCCGCCGGCCCGTCCGGTGTAGATGGAGCGTCAGCCGGTGTAGCCTACGGAGACCTCCGATGCAGCGATCACTTCCTCGCACCTTGCTTGCCGCGGCCCTGCCTGCCGCCCTGCTCGTGGCCTCGCTGGCGCCTCCTGCGCTGGCCAAGGAAGGCGGCGTTGCCCGGTTCGATGCGCCGCTCCCCGCCGGGGCCGAAGCCGGTACCGTCCTCGAGGTCGGCTGGACCGTCATGGTCGAGTCCCAGGGCGATCCAAGCCCCATCGTCGGCTCGCCGGTCTTCATCCGGCTGGTGCCGCCGGGCGGCGGGTTGCCGATCGAGGCTGCGGGCACCGAAAGCCCCGCGGGCACCGGTCACTACGTCGCTTCGATCACCGTGCCTAGGGCGGCATCGGCAGCATCGAGATCGGGCTACGCGGCACATCGTGCAACGGCGACGAGACCGTCTGCGGCCGATCCGACTGGCTCTTCGCGGTCTCGGACGAGCTGTCCGGCTTCGCGGCCCCAGCCATCGTGGCCGGTGGCGCGGGCGGGCCGGGGAGCGAGCCGTCCGATCCGGCGGCGACGACGACCCCGGCCACGCCGGCGTCGGACCAGTCGAGCACCTGGATCCTCGTCGGGCTCGCACTCGCCCTCTCCGGGTTGGTCGCGGCAGTCGCCGGCATCACGATCGCGGGTCGCCGCTCGGCCAATCGGGCTGCCCGAGCCTGACTCCCCGGCCACGCGCCGGATCAGTCGAACGCGGGCTCCCCGGCGCGGCTGGCGGTGGCCCGAACCGGGACCGGCAGGATCAGGACGTAGCTCCCGGCAGGGACGTAGTCCGGCCGGCCGTTGGGATCGGCGCGGCGGCGGCGCCGCGGCACGAAGTTGTCATCGAGCTGAGTCGGGGCCAGGAGCGCGTCGGGTCTGGGTGATGGCCCCCAGACCCCGTCGCCATAGGGGTAGAGCGGATCAAGGACACGGACGCCGGTGACCACGAAGTCCGGGTGAGATCGCGGATCGCCGATCGACGTGAAGCCGCTCATCACCCAGGCATGCCGGCCGCTCCACATCACGAGGCCGACGGGACGCCCGGACGCCCGGATCGCCGCGGCGGCGGTGCGTAGGGCCTCCTCGTAGTCGGGCACGCCCACCAGCTCCCAGGTGCCGATGCCGAGCTCGTTGAGGGCGGCGGTCCAGCCAACCGGATTGGCGCCCCGCTGGGGGTTCGTCGACAGGTCTCGAGCGAGCTCCCAGAGCGCCTCCTGGCGCGCCCTCGCCCGCTCGTTCTTCGGTCTGCACCATGTTGAGCATCATCTGGATGCTCGCCCCGACACACCACTCGAAGGTGTACTGACCGACGAAGTCGCCCGGCCGATAGAGATCGAGCGCGAACCGCTGAGGCGCGGCCGCCGGTACCGCGGGTGGCGCAGGCGCCGCGGCCGCCACGGGCGAAGGAGCTGGCGACTCGGCCGTCGGGTCAGCCGCGCCGGCCGCGAGCGCCAGCGCCAGCAGGGCGGCGAGGACGGGCCTCAGCCGGCCCACTCGACCCTCCAGACCCGCCACAGCACCCGTGGGTCGGCGAGCGGGTCGCCATGGACGAGGACCAAGTCGGCGGGACCGCCCTCGCGCAGGACCCCGGCTTCGGGCTCACCCAGCAGCTCACCGCCCCGCCAGGTGACGGCCGCGAGGGCTTCGTGGGGCTCGAGCCCGGCGGCGACGAGCGCCTCGACCTCCCAGGCCAGCTGGTTGGCCCGCAGCGAACCACCCCCGAAGTCGGTCCCGGCCGCGATCCTGACGCCCGCCTTGTGCGCCAGCTCGACGCTCGCCTCGGCAGCTTCCTGGCGGGCCCGGATCTGGCGGGAGCCGTCGGACGAGGCGAAGCGGGCGATCCGGGTGGTTCGCCCGAACGACAGCCAAGAGCGGAAGACGGCCATGGTCGACACGAGGAACGTGCCGCGCCTGGCCATCTCGGCAGCCACGTCGGCGTCGAGCTCGAAGCCGTGCTCGAGGGCATCGACGCCCGCCGCCACCCCCACCCGAGCCCCGGACAGCCGACCCGAGTGGGCCGTCACCTTGGCCCCCCGGTCGTGGATCGCGTCGACCACCCGCCGGACCTCGGCCGTCGACCAGGGCGAGCTTGCCGGGTCCGGGCCGTCGAGGTAGAGCTTGACGAAGTCGGCCCCGTCATCGAGCTGGCCCAGGGCGGCCGCCAGGAGCCCATCGGCCGAGTCGACCTCCACGGCGAGCCCCTGTGGCAGGGATCCACGACGGGTCAGCCACGTCCCGGCCGCCCGGATCTGCGGGTAGTTGCGCCGACCGGTCATGCGCCATCGGTCGCGAACGCCAAGGCTGAGCGCCCGCTCGCGACCGTCGACCGGGTCGATCGCCCGCACGCCTCCGACGTCGCGCGCCCAGCGGACACCGGCGCCTGCCAGCAGCCCCGCGTTCGCCTCGGCCACCGCCACGAGCGACGCGGGGGAATCCCCTCCCCGATCGATCCAGTGCGCGCCGCCGGGCAAAGTGAGGTGGCTGTGGGCGTCCACCATGCCCGGGACGATCGTGGTGCCGCTGGCGTCGACGATCTCGAGCCCGGCCTGCGATCCGACGGGTCCCTCGTCATCCGAGGGCCTGATCCAGCGCACGACGCCGTCCTCGACCAGGACACTGACGCCGAGCCGCAAGGTGTCGGAGCGCCCGTCGGCGAGAGCGCCATCCCGATAGAGCGTCCGGCGACGGGTGGCCGGCGCCGTACCCGCGGATCGCGCGGCAGCAGCGGGCCCCGGGCTCGCCTCCGCGGCTGCGGTCGGGGGATCGGGCGGCGGCGTCATTGACCCTCCGGGAGGCCGGCTGGACGGTACGGCTGGACTTTCCGTCCGACCGGCGATCGGACTCGGCAGCGCCTGGCCGCACGCCGCCAGTGTCGCCGCGGCGGAGGCGAGCAGGAAGCGGCGCCGGGTCAGGACAGGATCGGGACGCATCGCGCTGGCTGGCAGGGTAGCACCGACGGCCACCGACCCGGTCGAGGTCGCCCCGGCCCGACGACTCCGCGAATGCCGGTGCCGAGATCGGGCGATACTGACCGGCGATGAGAGTCAGCGCTGGCATCCTCCTCTACCGCATCCGCGAGGAACGCCTCGAGCTGTTGCTCGCACATCCTGGCGGACCCTTCTTCCGGACCAGGGACGCCGGGCACTGGAGCATCCCAAAGGGCGAGGTGGAGCCCGGCGAGGACCTCGTCGCGGTTGCCCGACGGGAGTTCGAGGAGGAGACCGGGCACCCGGCCCCGGCGGGGTCCCTGATCTCCCTCGGGACGATCGTCCAGAAGGGCGGCAAGCTGGTCCACGCCTGGGCCGTCGAAGGCGACCTCGATCCAGCGGCGGCGCGGAGCAACACCTTCACCGTGGAGTGGCCGCCGGGCTCGGGGCGCAGCGCGGAGTTCCCCGAAATCGATCGCGTCGAGTGGTTTGCCCCTGCCGATGCGCGTCGGCACATCAAGGAGACGCAGGCCGCCTTCATCGACCGGCTGGAGGCGCAGCTCGGGCAGCCAGGCACCTGACGAGCCCGCCGACGGCATCGGCGAGGCCCGTCGGATTCCGAGTACACTCCGCTCGCCCAGATGCGCCGCGCGCCCCGTGCCGTGCCGCGCGTCGTCCGTGGTGGCCTTAGCTCAACTGGCAGAGCATCGGATTGTGGCTCCGAAGGTTACGGGTTCGAGCCCCGTAGGCCACCCCACCTCTTCCACGCACTTGAGCGGCAGCAGGTGGCACTCCGCGGCGTCGAGCGGCACTCATCTCCGGGGCCGTGCCTGCACGGTGCCTGTCAGTGCAGTCACAACGACCCCTGGCCGGCATGGCCGGGGATGCTCGGTCAATCGAGCGGCTCGCGCCGCAGCCGCATGCGGAGCCTCGGGTGCGTGATGACGCCGGAGTCGTCGCCCATCGAGCCCTCGGTCGTTGCGCGGACGGTTCGCTCTCCCACCGCGCTGATCATCCGGGCGCGCCGGTCGTGGAGGGTGTTCCGCGTGTCGGCGACGGTATCGGACGTGGATCGGGACGCTCCTGTCCGGCAGTCCCGACGGCCGCCCATACCTCGACCGGCTCCGGGTGTCCGAACAGATAGCCCTGCCCGAACTCGACCCCGAGGCTGGTCAGGGTGCGGGCCTCCTCCTCGGTCTCGATGCCCTCCGCCACGAGGCGGCACCCCGCGGTGCGCGAGAAGTGGCGCATGCCGACGACCATCGCCTGGCGGCCGAGGTTGGCGTTGACGCGCCGCACGAGGCTGATGTCGAGCTTCACGAAGTCCGGGCGCAGCTCGATGATGTGGCCGAAGTTCGCGACCCCGGCGCCCGCGTCGTCGACCGCCAGCCGGATGTCGTGCCCCAGGCCGGCGATCGCCTCGCGGACCGCCCCGTAGTCCTCGATGACGTCGTGCTCGGTGATCTCGAGCACGATCGGGCGCTCGGCCGACCAGAGGGCCGCGCTCAGACGCTCGGGATCCCCGAGCATGCGAGGCGAGATGTTGAGATCGAGCCACCGCCCGGTGGGCAGCCCCTTCGCGGGCGGTCACCGCCGCCTCGAGGGTGGCGATCTCGAGATCGGGCCCCAGCCCCACCGACCAGGCATCGGCGAAGCACAGGTCCGGTCGCTGGCCTGAGTCGAATCGCGTGAGGGCTTCATAGCCGACGACCTCGCCCGACTCGAGATCGACGATCGGCTGGAACACAAGGTGGAAGGAACGGGCGGCGAGCACTGCCGCGAGTACCCCGCGCAGCTCCGCCTCCCGACGAAAGACGTGCAGGCGCTCGGCCAGCAGCGCGCTCGAGGTGGCGCTGAAGGAGGCGAGTCCCGGCATCTTCTCGACGAGCGTCCGCGCGAAGCGCTCGTCGAAGGTCCCGATGAGAAGGATGCCCGCCACGTGGTCGCCGTGGCCGATCGGGCCGTAAGCGAGGGCCCTCAGGCCGGCCGCGGCGCCGGATGCTCCTCGCTCGGGCAGGGCGTGCCATCAGCCCACAGGGAGTGCCACTCCGGGTCGAAGGAGGTCCGGCCGGTCAGCTGTTCGACCCTGAGGCCGAGGATCGCTCGGGCAGCGGGGTTGCTCGCGACGATCCGCCCGGCGGCGTCGTGCACCACGATACCCTCGGTGAGGTTGTCCACCACGGCGGTGTACTGCTGCTCGCTCTCGCGCAGCTCTTCGGCCACGCGCTCGCGCTCCGTGATGTTCTCGAAGACGGCCACGAAATGCTCCGGTCGGGGGCGAGATGCGCTGACGGAGAACCACCGCGCGAGGGCGGGCAGGCACGTCTCGAACTCCTCGGGAATGCCCGTCGCAATCACGCGACCGAAGATCTCGAAGAGCTCCGGGTTGGTCTCGCGAACGTCGGGGATCACCTCAGTGACCCGTTTCCCAGTCACGTCCGCCAGGCCCGTGAGAGCCTCGAACGCGGGATTGACGTCCACGTAGATCCAGTCGATCGGATGCCCGGCTTCGTCGAAGAGCATCCGGCAATGAGCGACGCCCTCGAGCATCTGCTCGAAGAGCGAGAGGTAGCGCTCACGACTCTCGATCAGCGCCTGTTCGGCCTCGCGCCGCCGCGTCACGTCGACGATCTGGCCCTCGATGCATAGCTCCGGGACGTGCGCGTCCCAGACGGCACGCGCATGGATGGAGAGCCACGCCGTCGATCCGTCGCGCCGATGAACCTCGTACTCGAAGTCGGATACCGCGCCGGCCGCGCGCACGCGCTCGATGAGCTCCGCTCGGCGGTCAGGGTCGATCCAGGCCGTGCCGGCGTCGCCGACCGCCGCCACCAGCATCTCCTCGGGCGAGTCGTACCCGAGCATCCGAGCGCCAGCCAGGTTGATCGAGAGCGCTCGTCCGCTGGCGGTGGTGCGGAAGATCCCCTCGACGGCGTGCTCGAAGAGGTCGCGATACTGCTCCTCGATCGAGGTCTGGGCGCCCTTGGAGCTCCCGTGCGTGCCGTCGTTGAGGCCGCCTCGGGCAGCCTGAGCCGCCGTCAGCCCCCCGGGACCCTGCGCAGAGCCCTTGCGTGCTGTCTTGCGTGGCGCCGTTTCAGTCGGTGCAGTCATCCCCCGGCACCCTGCTCCGTCCTCGGTGGCGGGCCCACCGATGGCGGGCGCTCGCCGCACGAGGTTGGGAGAGCGGCAGAACCGCCGCCTGCTTCGGGCTGACCTTGGCTCATGACCCCGTCGCGAACAGACGAGTGTCGGTGTCCCAGACGATGGGAGCGGGCTGCGCGGCGCACCATCACCCGTTAGTACTCAGCACACGATGGGGATCCGCGAGCGCGTGTAGTGTTCGAAGTCGGGCCGATCGGCCGCCCCGAGTCCCCAACCCTGGTGACGCATCTCGAGAGGAGGACCTGCGCGAATGCCGGCGTACGCAGATCCGTCCCGCGCCGAGCTGGCCGCCCGGTACGGCGTGCCCTTCCCAGAGGTCCAGCCGGCATGACCCCGCAGGTCGACGTCGCGATCGTGGGCGGAGGGATCGTCGGACTCGCCACCGCCTTTCGACTGCTCGAGGCTCGACCGGACCTGCGGCTCACCGTCCTCGAGAAGGAGGCCGCGCTCGGCGCCCACCAGTCGGGCCACAACAGCGGGGTCATCCACGCCGGGCTCTACTACGTGCCGGGCTCGCTCAAGGCCCGCCTTTGCCGGGAGGGCAAGGCCGAGCTCGAGGCGTTCCTGGAGGCCAAGGGGGTCCCGTTCGAGCGCTGCGGCAAGCTCGTGGTGGCGCTGACCGAGGTCGAGCTGCCACGGCTCGAGGCATTGCGGGAACGAGCCCTCGCGAACGGCGTCCCCGAGCTCGAGGTCGTGGGGCCCGAGAGGATCCGCGAGATCGAGCCCCATGCGGCGGGGATCCGGGCGCTCTGGAGCCCGACAACGGGGATCGTCGATTTCGGGGCCGTCACCCTCGCCTACGCCGAGGAGGTCCGGGCCCGCGGCGGCTCGATCGAGACCGGTCGCCGGGTGACCTCGATCCAGCGCCGTCCCGACGGGCTGGTCGTGCGCACGCCGGCCGGCGAGATCCTCGCCCACGCGGTGATCGCCTGCGCCGGGCTGTGGGCGGACCGGATCGCCGCCCTGACCGGGGACTCCGGTCCCGCGGCGTCCCGCATCGTCCCCTTCCGGGGCGACTACTACACCCTGAGGCCGGACGCGCGCCATCTCGTCCGAGGCCTCATCTACCCGCTCGCCGATCCGCGTTTCCCCTTCCTCGGCGTGCACTTCACCCGTCGCATCGACGGTGAGGTGTGGGCCGGGCCCAACGCCGTCCTGGCCTTCGCCCGCGCCGGCTACCGCCGCCGCGACTTCTCGGTCCGCGATCTCGCCGAGACCCTCACCTACCCCGGCTTCGTCCGCCTGGCGGGCAAGTTCCTGCGGACCGGCCTGGCCGAGATGTGGCGCGACTGGTCGAAGCGCGCCTTCGTGTCCGAGCTCCGCCGCTACCTGCCCGAGCTGAGGGGCGACCAGCTGACGTTCGGTCCTTCGGGCGTGCGGGCCCAGGCGCTCGCCCGTGACGGCAGCCTCGTCGACGACTTCGATCTGGCGGGCTCGGGACGAGTCCTCCACGTCCGCAACGCGCCCTCGCCGGCGGCCACGGCCTCCCTCGCGATCGGGCGGACCCTCGCCGGGCGGGCCATCGAGCAGTTCGGCCTCTGATGGCGCCACGGCTCGGAGGCTGTCCAGTCAGGCGAGGTTGACCTCTGCGTCTCGTGGTGCCAGTAGGCACCGGATTGCGGTTGTGGCCGCGAGCCTGCAGCGACGGTGGGCTGATCGCGCCGGCGGCGCTCCCCTCGGACATGGGGTAAGGTGGAGGCCGCGTGCTCAACGGAGCGTGCTCAATCGAACAGCGAGGCCGATCCGGCTGCGACCCGCGGGTCGCGCGGCCTGAGGGCCTCGCCTGCAACGAGGAGTCGACCCAATGACCAGCCACGCAGTGCGCCGCACGGCGCCCCCCGCCCTCGCGCTGGCAGCCCTCCTGTTGACCTTCCCAGGTGGCGTCGCGGCCACCACCAACGAGCCGATCGCCCAGACGCACGGGATGACGTCGACGCTGCCCTTCATCGGCACGTCGCTGACGGTCGGGGTGGCGCTCGATGCCGTCGGGAACATCTCGAACGTCAACCTCAGTCCCCCCGGCCTTCTCACCCAGACCTCGGCCGATTTGGGGACGGCGTCCTTCTCCAACGCCGGTGGGACCGCCAAGCTGGGCGTCCGGGCCAAAGGTGATCGCCTGACGATCGTCGCCCGGGCCAAGCTCAGCACCCTCGCCGGGAGTGCGACCTGGTGGGCGGACGTGTTCGGCACCGGCAGCCCATCGACCGTTGCCTATGTGGTCGGCAGCGATGGGAGCGGCAACCCGACGCTGGCCATCGGGGCGGTCTCGACGGCCGCCGGGGTGACCTCCCAGCTGGTCGGGCCGAAATCCAAGAGCCGGGGCAAGAGCGGCTCGGTCGTGGGGGGCGTGACGTTCACCCGAAACGGTTACACCAAGCAGCTGACGATCGCGGTGACGGTCAAGAAGAGCGACGGCTCCGCGGCCGTCCAGGTTTCGCTCGGCGGCCGGGACCGCCAGAAGCTGACCGGCACGCTGGCCGCTCTCGCCGGGCCACGGACCTGGTCCGCCCACCTGTGCAACGCCACCCCGGTGAGTGTCACCTTCCACGTCGCGGCCGATGGGAAGGTCGTCTTCGACGGCGCGACCGGCGCCCCGGTCACGACCAAGACGAGGGGCAACGGGTTCTCTGCCCGCTTCAACGACTCCAGGGTCGGCGTGGCGGCCTCGCTCAAGGCCCTCGCCGACGGCACGTACCGGCTACAGGTCCAGGGTTCTTCCGGTTCCTGCGGACCCGGCCACGACAAGCATGACCAGGCGGACAAGCACGATTCTCCCGCCAAGCACGGCTCCGGGCCGGGTCGCTCAGGCGGCTCCGCCGGCAGCTCGCCCGGCTGGGGTCACTGAGCCCCGGCCGGGGTCAGAGCCCGAGAACGCGCTTCAGGAGTGCGGCGTCGGTCGCCCCGAACGCCACCTGGACACGATCGCCCGCCATCCCAACGGGCACCGCGACCCGCAGGTCGACGCCGGCCTCGGCCAGCTTGCGCATGGTCTCGACCCCGCTGCCCGGTCGGTTGTCCAACTCGACCACCGCCATCTCGATCGCCGTCGGCGCATAGCCGGCGTCGGCGATCGCCGCCCGCAGGCCGGCTTCATCGTCGGAGCCGAGCAGGATCAGGGCTCGCTTGCCATCGGAGAGCCCGTAGGCCGGGAAGACATTGACGCCCCGCTTCGCCGCGGCCCCGAAGATCCCCACGGCCATGCCCGGACGATCATCTGCCGAGATGAGGTACGCGTTCATTGGCTGCCCCTTCCTCGCTCGCCTGTGGATCGAGGGCCCACTATAGCCGTCAGCCCTGGATCAGGGGCACCGGCCGGCCGAGGAGATAGCCCTGACCGCTGCGGATGGCGAGGCGGACCAGCGTCGCCAGCTCGGCCTCGGTCTCGATGCCCTCGGCGATGAGGCTACAGCCCTGCGAATCGGCAAAGTGGCGGAGGCCCGCCAGGAGCGCCTGACGGGCCGGGTCCGCATCGATGCCGGTCACCAGCGAGCGATCGATCTTCACGATCTGTGGCCGCAGCTCAACGATGTGACGAAGGCTGGCAAAGCCGGCGCCGGCGTCGTCGACGGCGATCTGGACGTCCGGGCCGAGCGTCGCTACGGCCTCACGGAAGGCCCCGTAGTCGGTGATCGCCAGATGCTCGGTCACCTCGAGAACGAGTCGTCCGGGGTAGCCCTGGACGATCGACCGGAGCGGCTCGCCGGCCAGGATGACGGTGGGCGAGACGTTCACGTTGAGCCACGGGGACGCGGGCAGGACGGCCGCGGTCTCGAGCGCCGCCTGCAGCGCGGCGATCTCGAGCTCGATGCCCAGACCCACGCTCGCCGCCTCCCGGAACTGCTCTTCGGGGGGCATCGCGTCATCGAAGCGGGTGAGCGCCTCGTAGCCGATGACGGCGAGGCTCTTGAGGTCGACGATTGGCTGGTAGACGGGCCGGAACGCACCCCGCTCGATGACGGTCCTGACCCGTTCGCGGACTCGGCTCGCGGCCGAGCGCGATGAGATCGCCGGCCCGAGGACCGCCCCGGCAATAGCGGTGAACTCGACGAGCGCGGGTAGACGCTCGATGAGCCGGTCGGCCGCATCGGCGCGCGCCGAGCCGAGTTCCAGGAGACCCACCACGTCTTGCTCGATCCGCAGGGGCACGTAGGCGAGGGCGCTGACATGGAGATCCTGGAAGGCGCGGTTGAAGGGATGACCACGCCGAGCGACCCAGCTCTCGACCCAGGGGCCCTCGAGGGCTCGTGATCGCAGGAGGCGGGCGCGGGCCTCGGGAAGCCGTCGCCGATCGAGCGTTCGGCCGTCGGCCGCAGCCGCGCCCAGCGCGGAGGCTCGCCCGTCGGGATCGAAGGTCAGCAGGAGAGCCAGCGTCGCCTCCGGAAGCTGGGCGATCTGGCGGCAGACGGCATCGGCGGTCTCCTCAGGCGTCGCTTCCGGGTGCAAGCTCGCCAGCGCTTCCGCGACCAGGGCCCGTTCGCGAGCCCGGACCTGCTCGCGCGCCTCGGCTTCCCGCTCCCGGGTGACGTCGCGCTTCACGGCCACGAAGCCGACCGTCGAGTCGGTCGCATCGCGGACCGGGGAGATCACGGCCTCCTCGGTGAACAGCGAGCCGTCCTTGCGACGGTTGACGAAATCGGCGACCCAAGCTCGCCCGCCCACCAGAGCCCGCCACATCGCCTCGTAGAAGGCCGCAGGCTGCACGCCGCTGTTGAGCAGGCGCGGATTGCGGCCCAGCACCTCCTCGCGCGCGTAGCCGGTGACCCGCTCGAAGGTCGGGTTGACGTACTCGATGGCGCCCTCCACGTCGGTGATGACGACCGACTCGGCGGATTGCTCGATGGCGGTCGCGAGGCGCAGCCGGTCGGCTTCGGCGGCCGCTCGCGCGGCGCGCCCCCGGAGGGCCTCAATCCCGTAGGCGAGGTCGTCGGCGAGTTCCTCGAGAAGCGCCACTTCCTCGTCACCGAAGGCATCGGGTTCGGCCGAGTAGATCGCGAGCATTCCAAGGACGCCGCTCTCGCGGCGCAGGGGCAGGGCTGCCCCCGAAGCGAAGCCGCGGCTTACCAGCTCGTCGCGCCAGGGGGTTGCGGCGGGGTCGCCCGCGACGTCGTGACTGAGGACAGT
The DNA here is from genome assembly GCA_963712585.1 of uncultured Chloroflexia bacterium. Classification (GTDB taxonomy): domain Bacteria; phylum Chloroflexota; class Limnocylindria; order Limnocylindrales; family CSP1-4; genus CAVQIH01. Next base: position 24,728 of record CAVQIH010000007.1, on the reverse strand, counting down.
CCGACCCTCGCGGACCGCGATGCCGGCCGGCCCGCGCGCGTCCTCGTCGTCGTGCCAGCTGGCCTTGACGGCCGTGAGGTACCCCGCCTCGTGGCCGGCATGGGCGACCGGGCGGATGGAGCCAGCCTCGTCTTCCTCGCGGTAGCCGACCCAGGCGAAGCGGAAGCCGCCGTGCTCGACGACGGCTCGGCAGATCGCCTCGAGCAGGTCGGTCTCGCTCTCGGCACGGACCAACGCCTGGTTCGCCGCACTGAGGGTCCGCAGTACCCGGTTGAGGCGGGCGAGGGCCTCCTCAGCGCGCTGGCGCTCGCTGACGTCACGGGCCACCCCCTCGGCCGCGACGAGGCGGCCGGTAGCGTCGTAGACCGGGGTGCTCCGCTGCTCGATCCAGACCCAGTGGCCGTCCGAGTGGCGGGCTCGGAGCAGGATCGATCTCTGCTCGAGGGGCACGCCGTCTTCAGGCTCGAGCAGGTGCCGATCGTCGGGATGAACCAGGCGGGCCATGAGCCCGGGGTCCGCGTAGAAGGCCTCAGGCGGGTAGCCGAGGACGGTCTCCACGGCCGGGCTCACGTATTCGAAGCGGGACTCGGGCGCGATCGCATAGCGAATGATCACGTCCCTGGCGTGCTCGGCGAGGAGGCGGAAGCGGCGTTCCCGAACCTCGAGCTCGGCAGTCTGCCGAGCTCGCTGGGCGTCGTAGCGGCGGACCATGAGGGCCAGGACCCCGCCCGTGACCGCCACGAAGCCCCAGCCTTTGAGCGTGGAGACCAGCGTCAGGGCGTCCGGGTCTCGGAACAGGGCGCCGGCGAGCTGGTCGCTCAGCGTGATCCAGACGACCGCGCTGGCGACGTAGGCGAGGACGATGGCCGTGGCCGAGCGCGCCGGCGAGCGGTCTTCCTCGGAACCCATGCTCGACTCACCTCTGGCGGGCTGCGGAAGGTTTATCACACTCGCTTGCCGAAACCCCCCGCGCCATGGCCCGAACGTACGGTTGACCCTCAGCGGCAATCCCCTCGGCGCCGTTGCCCCGAAAGGCCGTTCAGCACTTGGCTGACTGCCACCGCTGGAGCACGATCCTCGCGAGCAGGCAGGCCCGCGGTCGGTGGCTTCGCCGGCCGGGCTTTGCGCGCGAGGGTTCGAGCCCTCGAGCAAGGGGCCACTTCATGACACCGCCACCTCTCGGTCTCGTCTTCGGGACCGGATTGCTGTTGCTCGTGTTCGCGGCGTTCGGCCTCGCTGTCCGTGTCACCGGTGGCGTCGCCTCCGTGGGCGTCTCCATCGCCGGCGCCGTCGTCGACGGCATCCGGGCCTGGGCGAGCGTCCGGGAGCCCATCCCCGAACGGCCGTCGTCGCGCGACGGGCGCGCCGCGCAGGCGTCCCGCGCGGAGACGCCCGTTCAACACGCCGACATCGACGAACCGATCCCAGGCGACGACCCGGTCCGTCCCCAGCTCGAACGCGTCCGACCAATCAGCGCCCGCTGAACGATCGCGAGGCGGAGGGCGCTCGAGCGGCGCAGATGCCGCTCGTCGGCGAGAACGAGGCGCTCGAGCTGCTGGCCGCCGACGCGCGATCGGCGGGCGCCGACCTCGCGCCATAAGCCTCACCGCTGCGACGGTCCTCCGCTCGGCAGGGTCCGCCACCTCCGCCTCCGAACCGGATGCTAGGATGGCGGGACGCGCCGTCTGGCCACGTACGGGGCCGTCCGAATCCGCTTCGTCGGTCGGATGCATGGGCTCGCGATGGACCGGGCGCCCAGGGAGCACGCAGCATGGCGACCGTCACCTTCGAGCACGTCACGAAGAGGTACGGGGAGGTCGTCGCCGTCAACGACCTCAACATCGAGATCGCCGACGGCGAGTTCATGGTCCTGGTCGGGCCGTCGGGCTGCGGCAAGACCACCAGCCTGCGCATGATCGCCGGCCTCGAGGACATCACCGACGGCGCTCCTGCGATCGGCGACCGGGTCGTCAACGACGTCCCGCCCAAGGACCGCGACATCGCGATGGTCTTCCAGAGCTACGCGCTCTACCCGCACATGAGCGTTCGCGACAACCTGGCCTTCGGCCTGAAGCTGCGCAAGGTCCCCAAGGCGGAGATCGAGCGGCGGGTCAAGGCGACCGCCGATTCGATCGAGCTGACCGGCCTCCTCGACCGCAAGCCCAAGGAGCTCTCCGGCGGCCAGCGCCAGCGCGTCGCCCTGGGCCGGGCGATCGTCCGCGAGCCGGCGGTCTTCCTGATGGACGAGCCGCTCTCCAACCTCGACGCCAAGCTCCGCGTCCAGACGCGCGCCGAGATCGCCAGGCTCCACCAGCGCCTCGGCATCACCATGGTCTACGTCACCCACGACCAGGTCGAGGCGATGACGATGGGCGACCGGATCGCGGTCATGAGCAAGGCCAGCTCCAGCAGGTCGGCACGCCCCAGGAGCTGTACGACCACCCGGTCAACCTGTTCGTGGCCGGCTTCATCGGCAGCCCGGCCATGAACTTCCTGTCGATGGAGAGCAGTGGCTCGCCCGGCGAGGTGGTCTTGAAGTCGACCTCGGTCACCGTGCCCCTCAGCCCCCGCTACCAGGCCGCGGTGGGTGCCGCGTCCGGACGCAAGGTGGTCGTCGGGCTCCGCCCGGAGCACTTCGAGCTCGGCGAGCCGGTCGCCGACTGTGTCGCAGTCCAGGCCAAGGCCGACGTCGTCGAATACCTCGGCAACGACGAGCTGATCCACCTGAGCCTTGAGGGAAAGGACCTCATCGCGATCGTGCCGTCCTCGCACATGGTGCGGCCGGGCGACGTGCTGAGACTGAACGTCCCGATGGCGCGGGTCCACATGTTCGACGCCGAGACGGGCGACAGCCTCCTCGACAGGGCCGCGGCTGCCTGACCGCGGCGCGGCTCGCCGCAGGCCGGTCCAGCGCCTGAGGCCGCGACCCGCGACCACCCGGTCGCGGGTCGCGGCCTATAGTTCGCGGGTGGCCCGACCCGACCCAGTGATCCCCGAGGTCCTTCCCGACGACGCCTCCGACCATCTGCACGAGCGCGTCGTCGATTTCCAGGTTCTCCACCGCGGCCACTACCTCACCTTCCGGACCGACACGGTCGAGCTCCCCGACGGGGCCCACCGCCAGCGCGACGTCGTCGGCCACCCCGGGGCAGTGGCGATCGTCGCCCTCGACGACGCCGATCGCGTCCTCCTCGTTCGCCAATACCGCTCGCCGGCCGGGCGCGTCCTCATCGAGATCCCGGCCGGGACGCTCGACGCCGCTCCCGACGGCACGACCGAGGACCCGGCCCTCGCCGCGGCTCGGGAGCTCGAAGAGGAGACCGGCCATCGAGCCGGGCGCTGGCGACTGCTCACGCGTTTCTGGACGGCACCGGGCTTTGCGACCGAGCTGATGACGCTCTATCTGGCGACCGAGCTGCGGCCGGTCTCCGGAGATCGTCGCGGCCCCGATGAGGACGAGCGGCTCGAACTCGTGCGGCTGCCCTGGCTGGAGGCGATTGCGGCCGTCGAGGGGGGCCAGATCGCCGACGCGAAGTCGATCGTCGGCCTGCTCTGGCTCGGGCGGCTCAAGGCCGGCGGCGAGGCCTGACCCAGAGCGGACTCAAGATTTGGGGGGCGGCAGCCGTCCGAGCGCTCCCGCGTAGAGCCGGCTCTCGGGCGCCAAGGCGACGGCCACCCGCAGATGCGTCCGGGCTTCCGCCAGCCGGCCGAGCTTCTTGAGGCTCTGGCCCAGGGCGTAATGAGCGTAGTGGCCGGACGGATCGATCTCCAAGAGTTCGCCGAAGGTCTCGGCGGCCCGACCGTACTGGCCGCTGTTGTAGTGGGCGCGGCCGAGCGCCTCCAGGATCGAACCTTTGCGCGGCTCGAGCCGGGCGGCGCGACTGAGGACGACCGCGGCCTGGGCGAAGTGCCGCTTCCTCAGCAGGTCGTGGCCGCGCTGGAGGAGCTCGTAGGTCGTTTCGCGCTCAGGAGCCGGCTCGTCACCCACGAGCCCATCGTCGCATGGACCGGCGAAGCTCGCCCCAGGCGCTGGGGTGCGCCGGAGATGCGCCGGCGCCCGGTCAGGCGCCGGAGACCCAGCTCGTCAGGTCGACCGGCCGGAGGCGCGGGCTGGCCGTGACGCCCGGGATGCGGCCCCGCTTGGCGATCGGCCGGCCGTCGATCTCCTTGATGTCGCCGGTGAAGTCGATCGGGCTGGCCCCGCTGATGTAGCTCCCCACGGCGAAGTTGTCGGCCGGCGCGCCTTGCTCCTTGAAGTAGCGGATCCGCTCCGGGGTCAGGCCGCCGGAGACGACGATGCGGACGTGCCCGAAGCCGGCCTGATCGAGCCGGGCTCGAACCTCGGTGACGAGATCGGCCGTGACCCGGCCCCGCTCGACCGGGGTGTCGAGCCGCACGCCGTAGAGCCGATCGCCGAGGGCGCTGGCCACCCGAAGGGCTTCCTCCGTCTCATCCTTGAACGTGTCGACGAGCACGATCCGGGGTACGTCGGCGGGGAGATCGCGATCGAAAGCCTCGGCCGCCCGGACCGTATCACCGAAGATGAGGACGAGCGCATGGGGCATCGTGCCCGTCGGGTTGAGGCCGGCCAGCCTAGCTCCCGCCGGCGTCGAGGCGCCGACGCAGCCGCCCACGATGGCCGCGTAGTCGAGGACGTCGGTGATGTCGGGGTGGACGTGGCGCGCGCCGAAGCTGATGACCGGCACCGGCGCCGCGGCCTCCACGCACTCGCGGGCGGCGGTCGCCCAACCGGTCGACTGGGCCATCATGCCCAGCATCGCCGTCTCGTAGAGACCGAACCGCCGGTAGCGTGCCCGGATCCGCAGGACCACTTCCTTGGGCTCGAAAGAGTCGCCGTCGGCGAGGGCCTCGACCGTCACCTCGTCGGACGGCGCATCCGCGAGCACGTGAGCGAGGAGGTTCTTGGCTTCGTCGATGCCGCACAGGACGCCGGTCTCGCGACTGAAGACCTCCATGGTCACCATGGGGTCCAGGCCTTCGCGCTCGAGGATCAACTCGGCCCGGGCGAAGTAGATGTCCGCCGAATCCCCGGACAGGACCTCCTTGGACGGACGGAGCCTGAGCCTTCCCATCAGGGTCGTCCGGCGGTGCGCCGGGACGGGCGCCAGGGGTCGGTCACGGTCGATTCGCCTCCATCTGGCCGAGCGCCCGCGGCGCCCACGGCGGTCTGTGGGCCAGGACGCGGCCGAGTGTACCGCACCGCATGCCCGGGGCGATCGGGGGCCGGCTCGGCATCGCAGAGAGGAGCGGCGTCCCTCACGCCCGGGTCAGCTCCGCGAGCTGGCTGGCGTAGCGGTCGAGGAGGGCGGCGCCGCGGCTTGGGCGATCGCCCGGGTCGGGCACCTTGCCAGCCGTCCAGATCCAGACCGCCGAGTCGTGGGCCAGGTGGTCGCAGAGCGCCAGGAGCCGAGCCACCGCCAGGCCGAGCTCGTCCCGATCGAGGTGGGCCGTGGCGATCTCGGCGCTGAGCAAGGGTCGCCCATCCTCCCCGAGGGCGAACTTGGCGAAGGGGAACTCGTCGTTCCAGCGCAGCAGCTTGCGGTAGGAGCGGCGGTAGCCATCCGCGATCGGGGGCGCGTAGTGGACGTAGACGACGAGGGCGGTCGCCGGATCGAGGATGAGGGTCACCGGGATATCGAAACGCCGGCGACCGTCGAGACGCAGGTCCCAGGCGGCGACTCCGTCGCGCGCGTGGCGGGACGCAGGCTCGAGCCCGAGCTCGGCCAGCCAGCCCTCGATCTGTTCGGCGGTTGGCACGGGGTGGCGCGGCGTCAGCCTGACCGCCCTCCCTGCCGCCCGGCGCGCGGAGCCGTGGCCGGCACCTGAGTAGACGCGATGGGCGACATCGGGACCTCGCGGACGATCGGGATCGAGGTGGGTGCCGAACCGCTCGCCGCTCGGATCCGGCCTTTCGCTCGAGCGGTGCCCTCGCGGCGCTCGACGACCGAGCCCGACGGCACGGTCCGGGACGTGAAGTCGGTGGTCCGCACGCCTGGATCGATCCGCACGTTACGTCCGATCCGGGTCCCCCGAGGAACGATCGAGCCCTTGCCGACGATCGTGATGCCCGTCGTGAGCGCCGTCGGATCCTGGCGGTTGGGAATGCTCAGATCGGGGCCGTCGCCGACGATGGCCCCGGAGCCGATGGTGATCTCCTTGTCCAGGATCGAGCGGTCGACGACGGCGCCGGATCGGATGACCGAGTCGAACATGACGATCGAGTCGCGGACGATGGCCCCCTGGTCCACCCGCACGCCGGGCGAGAGGACCGAATTGACGACCGAGCCCTCGATGACACAGCCGTGGCTGACCATGCTCCGATGGACCTGGGCGGACTTGCCGATCTTGGCCGGCGCCCGCTCTTCCGAACGGGTGTGGATGAGCCAGTCGCGGTCGTACAGGTCGAGCTCGGGGATCTCGTCAAGGAGGGCCAGGTTCGCCTCCCAGTAGGACTGGATCGTGCCCACGTCCTGCCAGTAACCGTCGAAGCGGTAGCCGTAGACGCGAGCCCCACCCTCCAGCATGGCCGGGATGACGTCGCCGCCGAAGTCCGGCCGGGCGTCCGAGAGCCAGCGGTGGAAGGCGCTCGTCTTGAAGACGTAGACGCCCATGCTCGCCAGGTCGCTCGTGGGCTGCTTGGGCTTCTCCTGCCACTCCGTGACCCGGTTGTGCTCGTCGACGGCGAGGATCCCCATCCGGCTCGCCTCGGCGAGTGGCACCCGGCGGACCGCGATCGTGACGTCCGCCCGGCGGCTGCGGTGGAAGTTCACGAAGGGCTGGTAGTCCATCTTGTAGATGTGGTCGCCCGCCAGCACGAGCACGGTATCCGCCGGCGGCCTGCTCGATGACGTTCATGTTCTGGAGGACGGCGTCGGCCGTGCCGCGGTACCAGTCGCGACCCGCCCCCGGGCGATGTACGGCTGGAGCAGCCGCACCCCACCCCGGTCCGGTCCAGGTCCCAGGGCCGGCCCACCCCGATGTGATCGTTGAGCGAGCGAGGGTTGTACTGGGTCAGGACGACGACGTTGTCGATCCCCGAGTTCACGCAATTCGACAGGGCGAAGTCGATGATCCGGTACTTGCCCCCGAACGGCACCGCCGGCTTGGCTCGCTGGCGAAGCGAGGATGGAGAGGCGCGCGCCCTCGCCACCGGCGAGGATCACCGCCAGGGTCCGCTTCACCGGCCGATCCTTTCGCGTCTCACGGGGCGACTGGTCCTGCGGCCGATGCTACCACTGGATCGACGGTCGGGCCGGCAGGCGCCTGTCGGTTGGTCTCCGCCGGGCCGCGGGCGCTTCGGGGCCCCGGCGCGCCGCCAGGCGCCAGGATCAGACGAAGAGCCGCGGGTTGACGAACTCGTCGTTCGAACTCCACCGCCCAGTGGAGGTGCGGGCCGGTCGTCCGGCCGGTCATCCCGACATAGGCGATGACCTGGCCCGTCGTGACGAGGTCGCCAGCATGGACCGCCGGTGGGTTGGTCGCATTGTCGACGTGCGCGTACCAGGTCACCAGGTTCTGCGAGTGGGCGATGATGACGATCCAGGCCTTCGGGTACGGGTCGTAGGGGTTGGCGCCGGCGAAGACGACCACGCCCGAGCCGGCCGCGCGGATCGGCGTGTACATCGGGTCAGCGATGTCGATCCCGTCGTGGAAGTGCGAGCAATTCCCGACCGACGGCTCCCAGATCACGCCGGTGCAGCCGAACTCCTGGGTGATCGTCCCGGCCAGCGGCCAGCTCAGCGAACCGTTGTAGACCGAGGGGATGTTGCCGCCGCGGAATTGGGCCGCGACGAGCTCGTCGATCTTGCGCTTGAGGGCCGCCTGGGCCGCCTGCTGCTTGGCGATCAGGCTCTTGAGGTCCTTCTCGCTGGCGGCCAGCTTGGCGTAGGCGTTCTGCTGGATGGCCAGCTGCCGAGCCGTCTCCTTCTCGAGCTTCTTGAGGTCCTCGCGGGCGATGCGAAGATCGTCGAGGCGGGCATCGAGGGCGATCTTCTGGTCGCGCGCTTCGACACGCAGCTCCTGCGTCTCGGCCCGGACGTCCTTGGTCGACTGCCGGAGTGACTCGAGCGTCTCCTTGTCCTTCTCGATCTGATCTGCGAGCGCCTTGTCCTGGGCACTGAAGTCGACGTAGGAGGAGACGTCCGAGAGGACGTCGGTGAAGGACTCGGCAGACAGGATCGTCTCGAGGAGCGAGGTCTGCCCGGTCAGGTAGGCGGCCCGGATCCGTTCGGCCAGGAGCACCCGTCGCTTGCCGAGCTCGGCGGCCTTGGCAAGCTCCTGGGCCTGCAGCCCTGCCAGCAGCTTGTCCCACTCCACGACCTGGGCGGCCAGGTCGTAGTACTGGGCCCGCGCGGCGTTGACCCGCTCGCTCATCGTCGCGATCCGCTTCTTGACCGTGGCGAGGTCGGCGTTGACCTGCTTGAGCGCTTGCCTGGTCGCCGCAAGGTCGGCCTGCAGGCCGGCCTGCCTCTCGCGCAGGGCGGCGACCTGCTTCTTCTCGGCCGCGATCTTGGCCGCCAGCGCCTTCTGCTGGGCGAGCGCGTCGGACAACTCGTCGCCGCTGGTCACGGGCGCACCGAGGAGGCCCGTCAAGAGCGGGATGAGAATCGCGATTGCGACGACGCGCCGGAAGACGCGCGAGCCGGTCCGCGGGCGAGGCTTCTGGTGCCCGGGGCCCGTCGGCTCTGGGGAGATCACGCTGACGTCGACATCGTGCGAGCTGGCTCCGTTCGGCGCCGCCCTCCGAGGACGCGGCCGCGGTTGTGCTCGCCGGTGAAGCGCGTCCGTCAGCTGGGCACGACCTCAGGACGACCCCGGCTGTGGATAACTATAGCTCCGGTCGTCCACACCCCGTGCACAAGGGGAGGCCGCGCCCCGCGTTGAGCTGGGAGTCGCTCGGAGATCCGAGGCTCAGAGGCCGACGATGACCGCCCAGAACGCCCCGATGATCAAGAAGGGCCCATACGGGACGTAGCTGTGCAGGGTGATCCGGCGGAGGACCACGAGCGCCAGGATCACGACCCCGGCGACCAGGACCCCGACCACGACCCCGACCGCAGCGCGCAAGAGACCCGACACCAGGCCCACGCTGACGAGCAGCTTGAGGTCGCCGGCCCCGATGGCACCCTTGCCGAAGGGGATCGAGAACACGAAGAGGCAGGCGGGGACGACGAACGCCGCGGCGACCGCCCCGGCTTCGCGCCCGAGGACGAGGGGATTGAGGCCCGAAAGGAGCAGCAGCGCCGCCAGCGGGATGAGCGGCAGCGTCAGCAGGTCTGGCAAGAGGCGCTGGTCAAGGTCGGTCGCGAAGAGGAGCGTGAGGACCACGAAGTAGCCGCTGAAGATGGCCAGCGGCGTCGGCTGGTCGAAGCGGCCCGGCAGGGCGGCGAAGGCGAGCGCGGCGACGACCGCCACGACCGGCGTGCGCCAATCGAGCCGGCGAGTGCGGCCATCCTCGTGGAGGGGCCACCGCGCTGCGACGCGGTCCGAGATCAGGCCCCAGACGAGGCCGCCGGCCCCGAAGGCAAGAGCCGCCGGGTCCAGCCCGAAGATCGTGCCCGAGAGATCCATCGGCGGGTCGGGGCCGGCGGCGGGACGCGGCTCGGGAGGCGCAGAGCGGGCTAGCGCCCGCCCGCCAGGGCGAGCTCGACGAGGGTGGCGTGGGTAACGCCCGTAGCCCCGCGGGCCGCATAGGCAGTGGCCTTGCGCGTGTAACCGGAGCCTCCGATGTCGAGGTGGGCCCAGGGACGCGTCACGAACTCGCGGATGAAGAGCCCGCTCTTGACGAGCGACGCGTCCGCGCTGCCGGAGTTCCGCAGGTCCGCGTACCAGCTCTCCATGTCCGGGACATACTCGTCCACGAGCGGGATCTGCCAATAGCGCTCACCGGCGAGCTCAGCGGCGGCCATGACTTCGTCGTACCAGGGCTGGGGCGTGCCGAAAGCCCCCGTCACGAGCTTGCCGAGCATCCGCTCGACGGCCCCAGTGAGCGTTGCCACGTCGACGAGATGGGTCGCCCCCAGCTGCTCGGCGTAGGTGAGCGCGTCGCCCAGGATGAGCCGTCCCTCGGCATCGGTATTCGTGATGTCGACGGTCTTGCCGTTCATGGCCCGGACGATGTCGCCCGGACGGGTCGAGTGCGGGCCGGGCATGTTCTCGACCGCCGGCGCGACCGCCAGGAGCGGCAAGCCCGGGGCGAGCTTGGCAACGGTCCCGATCGCGGCGATGACGGTGCACGCCCCGATCTTGTCCATCTTCATCTCTTCCATCCGATCGGCTGGCTTGATGCTGATGCCTCCCGAATCGAAGCAGACGCCCTTGCCGACCATCGCCAACAGCCGTCCCCTGGCGTCCGTGGCGCCCTCGGGGCCCGAGCGCATGACGATCATCCGCGGCGGGTTCGCGCTGCCGCGTCCCACGGCCAGGAACATCCCCATCCCGAGCTCGGCGGCCCGCTCCGGCTCCACGACGTCGATGGCCAGGTCGTTGGCCTCCGCGATCGCCCGTGCCTCGTCGGCCAGGATCTGCGGGCTGACGTCGTTGGCTGCCCGGTTCGAGAGCCGGCGGGCGACGTTGGCGCCCTCGCCCACGATCCGACCGCGCTCCACGGCTGCGGCGAGCCCCGTGGCGTCGCCGCCCGGCGCGACGATGACGAGCTCCTCGAGCTCGGGAGGGGCCGCCTCGACGGCCGACCGGTAGATCGCCTGTGGCTCGAACGTCCCTTCGACGACCCCTCGGGCCAGGAGCTCGGCCACGGCCGGCGCCTCGCCGGCGAGGTGAGCGGGCAGGTCGCCGAGCCAGATCGCGAGCCGGCGGACGGAGCGGCCAGCCAGCCGTCGCTCGATCGCCGCGCCGAGGCGGACCACCGCCTGCCGGTCGAGCGCATCGGGCTCGCCAGCGCCGATCGCCAGGACACGGCCGACCGGCAGGTCGCCGCTCGCCACGATCGCGCTGTCAAAACGCTTCGCCGAGAGCTCGCCGAAGGCATGGAGCGCTCGCAGCTCGCCCCCGCTGCGGCGATCGAGCTCGCCCAACGGACCGTCCCAGGCCGGGGACCCCAGGATCGGGATGGCAAGGAGGTCGGTCGCGACCTCCCACGGCTGATCGGCGACGACACGCAGCTGCATCGGGCTCGGACTCCTTCGCGGGACTCCTGACGCCACTGTGGGGTGCCCTGTCCCCCCGGCGTCGGCCCGGCTAGTCTAGCGCCGCGGTCGCCGTGGCGAGCCGCCCGCGCGCCACCTCGACGGCGATCACCGCCTGGTTCAAGCCGCCGCGGGCGATGTCGCCCAGGATCGCCACCATCGCCCGGGTGTCCGGTGGCAGGTGCTCCTGGGCGGTCTGGCTCTCGGCGAAGGCGGCCCGCACCGCGTCGTTGACCTGGCCGCCGGACTCGTGCAGGGCTGTGTAGAGCTTCTCGAGGGCGCCGTCAAGGGCGCTGTTGCGGGCGATCCATTCAGCGAGCACGGCCACGTCCACGGTGCTCGACAGGGTGTCCCTGACCCCGTTCGCCGACGTCAGCGCGTCCTTGGCCATCGACACGTAGACGAGCGCCACTGCGTACAGCCCCTGGCTGCCGGCTTGAGCGGCCGCGGCCGCCGAGGCGTCGTGGGCCTGCAGGAAGCCGATCAGCCGGGTGGCCGGCACGCTCCCGGCGGACAGCCGCTCCCAGGCATCTCGGAGGCCGAGAATCATCCCCGGGGCGGCCGTCATCCGCTCGTAACGGGTGATCGTCCGTGACGACAGCCAGATCTCGCGGGTGGCTCCCGTGCCCGGAAGCCCGGCGAGCTCGGCCTGGATGGCGGTCGCGTTCGACTCGATGTCGTCGAGCAGGCTCTGGCCCGAGATGATCGCGTCGGCCATGCCCTGGGTGTTCGAGGCCACCAGGTCGGCTAGTGCGGAGCGCCCGAGCTCGCCCAGGCGATCGACCATTCTCGTGAGCTCGCCCAGCCGGGCGGCTGCGTCGTCGAGGGTCGGCGCGATGGCCTGATCGCCATCCCAGGTCAGCTCGGCTCGGTCGCCGGAACCAGGCAGGTGGCTCGCGCCGGCCGTCAGTCCGGCGACGCCGACCGACAGCACGACCGCCAGTCCCAGCCAACCCACCGCGGAGGCCGCCCGCAATGCGATGGGACGAAGGTTGATCCTCCGCCGGCGCGGTCGGGCGCGCGGCGGCTGGAGGGACGGTTGGGAGGATGAACCTGCCGGCTCGGGCCCGGCGTCGGCGTGCGAGGGCTGGTTCGTCGCCGAGTCGGGCTGAGCGAGGCCATCTGAGGGCGGCGCGACCTCCGCCTCCTTGCCGCCGGGCGGCCTCGGCCGTTTCCTGCTCACGGGCGACGAGCGGGGTCCTGGTCCCGCTTGCGATGCTTCAGGTACGCCAGCCGACCCTCCATTCCGGCGGGCTCGAAGCCGAAGGCAACCCTGGTCGCATCGAGCGGCCCGACGTTGTCGAGCCTGAGCTGGCGGAGCTGGTCGGTGGCGACGGGGAATGGCAGCCGAACCGCGTCGGCGGTGCCGGCCACGAGCCGGATGAGGGGAACCGGTATCGGGACGATGAGACGTCGCCGGCCCATGCCGCGCAGGACCTCCATGGTGATCTCGCGGTAGGTCCAGTAACGCGGTCCGCCGAGCTCGTAGACGCGGCCGATCGTCTCAGGTCGCTCCAGCGTCAGCCGGAGGCAGGTGGCGAGGTCGGTGGCGGCCAGGGGCTGGAAACGGCTCTTCCCGTTCCCCGGCACCGGCACCACCCCCGGCGAGATCCTGACCAGGTTGGCGATGATGTTGAAGAAGCCGTCTCGCGGGCCCCACAGGAGCGACGGCTTCAGGACCGTCCAGGCCAGGCCGCTGACTGCAACGTACGTCTCGGCCTTCGCCTTGGAGCTGGCGTAGTGGAGGCGCGGGTCGTCCGCAACTCCGAGGGCGCCCAGATGGATGAACCGCTCGACCCCGGCAGCCTTCGCCGCATCGGCGATGTGCTGCGTGCCCCCGAGGTTGACTCGCATCAGGTCGCGGCCACCGTTCCGGTCGCGTGGAATTGCCGCCAGGTGCACGACGACATCGACCCCGACCAGCGCCGCCGGCAGGCTCTCGGGCCGCGTCACGTCCCCGGTCCGAAGCTCCACCATCGGCCGCGCATCCGCCACCAGCCGGATCATCACCGCCTGGCCTGCCGCGTGATCGCGGACCAGCGCCACCACCTGGTGCCCGGCGCGCACCAATTCCGGTACGACGTAGCTGCCGACGAAGCCGCTCGCCCCCGTGACCAAGACCGTCGACATGGGGTCAGCGTAGCATCGCCATATGCAGGGTTCCTCCGATGCGGCGACGGCGTCCGGCGCCTCCGGACGATTGGGGCGGGACGCCTCGGCTCGTCGACGGCCACGACTTCCAGGGCCGGCCCTGCGGCGTCTCCTCCAGGCGATGCCCAAGGCCGAGCTCCACCTTCACCTCGACGGCTCATTGCGGCCCGAGACCGCCCTCGAGTTGGCCCGGACCCGCGGGATCGACGCCCCCAGCGACTACGCCGGGATGACCGCCGCGCTGGTCGCCCCGCCCGTCGCCGCCGACCAGGCCGAGCTCCTCCGCGCCTTCGACCTTCCGGTCGCGCTCATGCAGGACGCCGACGCGCTCGAACGCATCACCCGCGAGCTCGTCGAGGCCAAGGCGGCCGATCGAGTCCGCTACGCCGAGATCCGCTGGGCGCCGGCACTCCACACGGTTCGCGGCCTCTCCCTCGGGGAAGGCATCGCGGCGGTCTGTCGCGGCGCATCAGAGGCGTCGACTCGGACCGGGGCAACGATCCGGCTCATCTGCACCGCGATGCGCTCGCACGATCCCGAGTCGAACGTGACCGTGGCCGAGACCGCGGCTCGTTTCCGAGACGCCGGCCTGACCGGCTTCGACCTGGCCGGTCCGGAGCAGCGCTTCCCCGATCCCCTCCTCCATCGGCGTGCCTTCGAAGCTGCCCGAGGAGGCGGCCTGCGGGTCACCCTCCACGCCGGGGAGTGGGGTGGCGCCGCGCAGGTCCGGGCCGCCCTGGGCCTCGAGCCAGAACGGATCGCCCACGGCCCGGGCGCGGTCGACGACCCGAGCCTTTGCGCCGAGCTCATCCGGCGGGACATCACCCTCGACCTCTGTCCGACGAGCAACGCCCAGGCCTCGATCGTCCCCTCGGTCGCCGCGCACCCGCTGGCTCGCCTCCATCGCCTGGGCGTGCCGGTCACCCTGAGCACCGATGACCTGACGGTCTCGGACGTCACCCTGTCGGAGGAGTACGAGCGGGCAGTCCAAGAGATCGGACTGTCGCTCCGGGAGCTCTGGGCAATCGACCGACACGCCGTGGACGTCGCCTTCGCCGACCTCACCGTGCTGGCCGCCGTGCGGGCGGAGTTCGACGCCTGGGCAGCGGGCATCCCCGAATTGCGGCTGAACTCGCCTCGGCCGCGCCGTCGCTCGCTCCCGTGGGCCGCCCACCGTGCGACCCGTGCATACAACGGACCGCCCGAGGGACGTCACCGGCCCCGACTGCGCACACTCTTGCGGCCCGTGCAAACCACGCGACAGCCTCGCTCGATCGGTTCCGGACTTTGCACGGGGTGCAAGGACCACGACGGCTTTCGCGTCCCCGCGCCGTTGTGTGCACCCGGCGCACGGTGGATCGCATCCTTGCACGGGGTGCAAGAGAAGGAACGATTCGGCCCCGGGAGGTGCCGTTGGAGACTCCCGCGGAGGGTCAGACCCGCGCGGTCAGACGGTCGCGGCCAGCCCCTCGAGGATCGCCTCGAGCTCGGTGGCGTCGGTGGCCACCCAGGCCGGCGCCAGTTCCGGCGGCAGTGCCTCCAGCTGCGCGCGAGTCGTGACCCCGGTCAGCATGAAGAGACAGCGCGCGCCGACTGCGTGGGCGGCCGCCAGGTCGGTGAGCAGCCCGTCACCGATCACGATCGCTTCGCTCGCCACGGCCCCCACCGAGCGCGCCGCCATCTCCAACAGCAGCGGCTCGGGCTTGCCCAGGGAGACCACGGACGCCTCCGTCGTAGCCTGGATCGCCGCCACGACCGCTCCACTCCCCGGCTGGACTCCGTGCTCGAAGGGGTAGACCGGGTCGCGGTTGGTGGCCACCAGGCGTGCCCCGGCCCGGACAGCATCGGCGGCCACCCACAGGCGCCGGTAGGTGAACAGCGGATCGAGGCCAACGACGACCGCGTCCGGCCGACCAGCGGCCTCGAAGCCGTTGAGACCCTCTCGCTCGGCCCTGGCTGCCGCCTCCCCGACCGGAACGACCTCGAAACCGGCGTCAACGAGCTCACGTTGCAGGCCGCTGGCTCCGACGGCGAGGACGCGCCGGACCGGCGGTTCCAGGGCGGCGAGGTAGAGGGCGGCTGCGCGCGGCGAGCTGACGACGTGCTCCGCATCGGCCGGCGCACCCATTCCCCGCAGCCGGGCCACATAATCGGTCCGGTGGAACATCGAGTTGTTGGTGACGTAGACGATGTCGTCTCCCGCCGCGGCGCGACGGGCGAGGACCGCGGCAACCCCTGGGATCGGCGTGACGCCGCGATAGACGACGCCGTCGAGATCGACGAGGAGGAGCACCCAGAAAGCCTAGCGGACCGAGCCGGGCGCCGTCCGAGCGTCGGCGGTCGTCCGTGAGCCGGCGGGGTCGAGACCCGCTCGAAGGCGTGACCCGCCTGCTGGTCGACGGGACCAACCTGCTCCACCAGCTCGTCCGTCGGGGCGATGCCGTCGTGGCGCCGACCGCGCTCATCAGCCGCCTTCGCGCTGCCGTGGAGCCGCAGGTACGGGTTGTCGTGGTGCTCGACGGACCTCCCGAAACCGGCCTGGGCGTCCGACGGATCGCCTCGGGCGTTGACGTCCGACACGCCGGCCGGCGGTCGGCCGACGACGTCCTCGTCGAGATGGCCGCCGACGACCCAGACGCGACGCTCGCGGTGACCGACGACGGCGCGCTGGCGGCTCGGCTTCATCGGCTCGGCGCCCGGACCGCCCGCAACGCCTGGCTGATCGACCAATTCGAGCGCCAGCGACTCCGTGCCCCGTCGATGGGTCGCCCGACTCAGGCCTCGGGCTCCATCGCGCGCCCGCCCGGTCATCGGCCGCCGGCCAGCCCGGGGTCGCCGCCAGGTTCGCCTTGGCAGGCGGACCCGAGCGCGGACGCCGAAGCTGCTCGATCAGCCGAGCGATGGCGCCCCGGACGCGGCGCCACCAGGAAGCGCGGGAACCCGCATCGGGGGCGCCCGCCGGACCAGGGGCACCCGCCGAGCGCCTGATCCGGCTACGATCGCGCCGCACCAGCTGCCCAACAGAGGAGCGTCCGCTGCAGCGCCGAATCCCCGCCATTCCCGCTCTCGCCGCCATGGTGGTCGTGGCCGGTGTGGTGGTCACGCTGGTCTGGGTCGGCCTATCTGCGGGGCCCACCGGACCAGACGGTCGAGCTGCCGGCTCGCCCGGCGGCACGAACGCCACGGCGTCCGTCGCGTTGGTTTCGATCGCACCGACAGCCACCCCGGCGGTGGTCACGATGCCTCCCGGCACGCCCGGAGCCACCCCGAGCGCCAACCGGGCCTCGACGCCCGCCGTCCAGATGCCGCTGTACCTCGACGCCCGGGAGGCGCCCTGCCCCGAGAATCGCTTCACCTGCGTCACCCTGCGGGTGCCCCGCGACCACTTCGCCTCCCAGGACGGCGGGGTCTGGTCGGTGACGTTCGCCATCCAGCGGGCGAGCGGGACGCGCACGGGCGTCTGGGTCACGGCGACCGGCGGACCCGGGACGAGCGGGCTCGCCTCGGCCGAGAGCTACACGGACGCCTTCGACCCCAAGATCCCTGAAACCTACGACATCGTCTTCTTCGATCAGCGCGGAATCGGGCTCTCCCAGCCGATCCAGTGCCCTGACGCCGCGGCGGCCTACTACCAGAGCACCGCCCGCCCCCAGGACCCCGCTCAGGCCGCGGCCGCCATGGCTGCGGCGAAGGACTTCACCACCGGCTGCCTGGCCGAGTCGAACGCCGCCGCAGATGACCTCCCCTACTACTCGACGCGCCAGGCTGTGGAGGATCTGGAGGCCTTCCGCTCCTACCTCGGCATCGACAAGCTCGACCTCTACGGCGAGAGCTACGGGACCCAGTACGTGCAGACGTATGCAGCCACCCATCCCGACCGCGTCCACTCGCTCTTCCTCGACGGGGCAGTCGACCTGACCCGCTCGATCACCGACTTCTACTCCGAGCAGGCGAAGGCGTTCGACCTGGCCCTCGTCGGCACGCTCCTTTCGTGCGCCAACGCCGAGGCTTGCACGACCGACCTCGCGGGCGCCAAGGAGCTCGGCATCTACGACGCGCTCGCGGCCCGGCTCGGCGGCGGGCCGCTCACGTACGAGTTCCCGCTCCCCAACGGGCACGCAGCGACGCGCCAGTTCACCATCGCCGACCTCGAGAACGCCGCGTCAGGCTTCGTCTACGGCCAGTACGGGCGGATGCAGCTGCAACGGGCGATGGCGGCCGCCAGCCGGGACGACCTAGTGGCACTCGCTCGGCTTGCCTACTCGTCGCTGGGGATCGACTCCGGCACGCTCGAGGTCATCCCGGACCCGACCTGGTCGGACGCCATGTACTACGCCGTCGAGTGCCTCGACTACGCCTACGGCAGCGGGACCGGCGACGAGCGGGCGCAGCTGTACCTCGATGCGGGCACCGCGGCGGGGATGGCCGACGAGCGGATGGGCACGCTCTTCTACGGCGACCTGCCCTGCGCCTACTGGCCGGTCCGGGTCGATGAGCCCCGCCCGGCGCCGCTCACTCAGACCGCATACCCCGTCTTCGTGCTGGGCGCCTCGCTCGATCCGGCAACCCCGTACTCCAACGCCGTCCGGATCTACGAGCGCCTCAACGACGCCTATCTGATCACCCAGAGCGGCGGCCCGCACGTCATCTACGGCCGCGGCAACGCCTGCCCGGACGACCTGGTCACCGCGTTCCTCGTCGATGGCACGCGGCCGCCCGAGCGCCGCACGACCTGCCCCGGGCCGATCGCGGACGACTACGTCGCGGTTCCGGCCGCCGCCGCTTCCGACTACGCCGACCCGCTGGCCATCGTGGCCGCCGTGGACGACCAGCTCGTCAACCTGCCCGAGTACAACGACTGGGATGCCAGCAGTCCGCTGGCGATCGGCTGCGACCAGGGCGGCTCGGCCCGCTTCCGTCCATCGGGCGATGACTACCTGCTGACGCTCTCGGCGTGCGCCTTCACCGACGGCCTGCCGCTCACTGGCTCCGGCCGCATCGACGCCGAGGGGGCAATGGCCCTCGAAGTCCGCCTGCCCGCCGGCACGCTGACCTACCGCCACGACGCCGAGGGGAACCGCTCGGTCCGCGGGACATATCACGGTGCGCCGGTCGACCTGAAGCGGTAGCTCCCTTGGCTCGGACACCGGCTTGCCGCCATGCCCAGCGCGGCGGCCTCCGGCCGGCGCGTCCTGCGCATCATCGACCGGGCCCGCCGGGCCCCCGGCCCGGCCTGATGCTAGGATGCCCGCCGTGAACGACCTCGGGACGACGCTCTCCGACCTCTGGTCCGGATTCATCGGCCTCCTCGAGAAGGTCGTCGTGCCCGATTGGGGCGCCCTCGTCGCCCTCATCCCGATCTTCATCGTTCCCCTGGTGCTGCTCTACCTTGCGGCGACTGGTGGTATCTGGACCCTGTACGCGATCCTCAGGCCGCGACCGAAGGTCCGCTACGACTTCGCCCGCGTGCCGGCGACCCTTGACGACTCTGGCACCCCCCTGTTCCCGCCCGGCGAGCCGTTCAGCCCGGCGACGCGGCTGATCTATCCGCCGGGAACCGTCCGGGGCGACGCGGGC
Organism: uncultured Chloroflexia bacterium; assembly: GCA_963712585.1. Classification (GTDB taxonomy): domain Bacteria; phylum Chloroflexota; class Limnocylindria; order Limnocylindrales; family CSP1-4; genus CAVQIH01. The sequence continues at coordinate 5,835 of CAVQIH010000007.1, read as the reverse complement.
GAGGATCTCTCGGTGATCTGTCCGATGTGCCGCGTGGAACGAAATGCCCAGATCGCCCGCTGTGCCAACTGTGGCCTCGTCCTCAAGGTCGAGCGGCCCCTCCGGATCTCCGGCCCCAGTGCGCCGCCGCCCGGAGGCGCGGCGATCGCCTGATGGCTGCCGTCGCGTCAGGGACACCGTGACCTGATGGCAACCGGCGCCTTCTACCTCTACGTTGCCGGGGGGATCCTGCTTTCGCTCGGCTTCGCCGCCCACGTCGTCCACGCGGTCCTCCTGGCCAGCGGTCGGCGTCTGGCGGCCGCGCTCGGCCAGGGTCGCCGGCCTGCCTTCGCCGGCGTCGTCACCGGGAGTTTCGCCGAGTCCGGCGCGGCCCACCGCGTCGCGGCCGCCGCCGACGCGCCGCGCTCCGCGGCCGGCCCCTATGCCATCGGCCTCTCGTATGCCGCCCTGGCGACCCTCGCGGCCTCGCTCCTCCTTCGCGGCCTCGCCGTGGGGCGGGGGCCGTGGGGCAACCTCTACGAGTTCACCGTCGCCTTCGCCTTCGGAGTGGCCCTCGGCTACCTGGTCCTCGAGCGCCGCTATCCCATCCGCTCGCTGGGCTTCCTGCCGCTCGGGGTGGCGCTGACCCTGTTCGTTTACTCCGCGACCGACTTCACCGACGGTAAACGGTAGTAAACGGTAGGTTGGGTCAGCACTGCGGATGCGTTTGGATGTGATGCAGGACGCCTATTCCGTGCGTAACCCAACATACCGAAGCATGCGCAATGTTGTTGGGTTACGCGCGGATCGCCCGCCTGGGATCAACCAATGCTTATGGGCCTGCGCTAATCTTACTGAGTCAGAAGGTCGCGGGTAATCGAGATCAGAATCAGATACTTGGCGAGATTCACTTCAGCGGAGAGGAGGCTGACATGGGTCGCCAAGTTTCGGAGAACAGTGAAGCGCGGTTTGCGGCGTATGTCGAGGGGTTGACGAGCGTGATCGGGCACGCGGATCGGGCGGGGCCGCTGCGCGATTATTGCACGGGGCTTTTGGCTGCCGGAGGGCCGCAAGAGCGTTGAGCCGATGGCGGCGGTGACGGCTCCGGCGCGGACGGCTTCGGCGCAGCACCAGAAGCTGCTGCATTTCGTTGCCGACGCACCGTGGTCGGACGAGCGGGTGTTGGCCAAGGTGCGCGAGATGGTGCTGCCGGCGATCGAGCGTCACGGGCCGATCGAGGCCTGGATCATCGACGACACGTCGTTCCCCAAGCAGGGCACGCACTCGGTCGGCGTGCACCATCAGTATTGCGGGCAGCTCGGCAAGCAGGCCAATTGTCAGGTGGTGGTGACGCTGTCGATCGCCAATCATCATGCCAGCCTGCCGATCGCCTATCGGCTGTATCTGCCGAAGGACTGGGCCGAAGACGCGGCCCGCCGCAAGAAGGCGCATGTTCCCGAGGAGATCGAGTTCAAGACCAAGCCGCAGATCGCGCTCGAGCAGATCCGCGCGGCCTGCGCGGCGGGCGTCCCGCGCGGTGTCGTGCTGATGGATGCGAGCTACGGTTCCAACAGCGCGCTGCGCACCGGCGTCAGCGCGCTGGCGCTCAGCTATGTGGCCGGCATCGTGTCGACGGTCAAAGTGCGTGCGGTGTCCGATGGCGGCGAGCCGGCGCCGCGCATGAGCGTCAAGGAGCTGGCGCTGAGCCTGCCGAAACATGCCTGGCGCACGATCACATGGCGGGAAGGCACGGCCGATCGGCTGCGCTCGCGCTTTGCCCGCGTGCGCGTGCGCACCGCGCCCATCAGGGGCGCGGCAGAACGAGCGGAAGAGACGCTGCTGATCGAGTGGCCCGAGGGCGAGGCTGAGCCCACCAAGTACTGGCTCTCGACCCTCGACAAGAAGATTTCATTCCGACGACTGGTCGACATCGCCAAAATGCGCTGGCGCATCGAGCGCGACTACCAGGACCTCAAGCAGGAAATCGGGCTCGGGCACTACGAGGGGCGCGGATGGCCGGGCTTCCATCATCACGGCACGCTATGCATCGCGGCCTACGGATTTCCTGATCTCCGAACGGGAGACCATTCCCCCCTCAGGACCTCGTTCCTCCGGGAGGTTCACGAAACCTGCCGTTCCCGGTGGTTACCGACCCCGCGGCGCCGCCGATCCGGCCCCAACGTCACGTCCCCAACTCGATCGCGACGCTCCATCGCAGATTGATCGTCGCCATCGCCCGAACACTGCCACGCTGCCCATGCTGCGCGCGCCGCTCAACGCGAAATACGCGTCGTATTCTATGACGCAGTAAGATTAACCCAACCTACGGGTCACCCGTTCCGGTTGGTCGCGCCGCCGTCGACGGTCACGATCGATCCGCTGACGTAGGAGGCGCGCGGCGAGGCGAGGAAAGCAACCACGTCGGCGACCTCCTCCGGCCGCGCCATGCGTCCGAACGGGAGGTTCAGCTCGCGCTCAACCTCGCGCCAGCGCTCGGCCGAGCCGAGCTTGCTCTCGCTCACGCCGCGCAGCACGGTCTCGGCGCGCTCGGTGGCGGTATAGCCGGGATTGACGCCGACGACGCGTACGCCGAAATCGGGCGATTGGCTCCCGACCGCGCGGGTGAACGCCATCAGGCCGGCGTTCGACGTTGTGCCGATGATGTAGCGGGCGTTGAGGCGCTCGCCGGCGTAGCCGATGATGTTGACGATCACGCCGTCGCGCCGCTCCTTCATGGCGCCCAGGATGGCTCGGCAGAGGTTGACGTAGCCGAACACCTTGAGGTCCCAGGACGCACGCCACACCGCATCGGTCGTATCGCCGAGGTCGCCGCCCGGATTGGAGCCGGCGTTGTTCACCAGGATGTCGACGCCGCTGCAGGCCTGCGCCAGGCGCTCCTGATCGGCGACGCGCGCAAGATCGACCGCATGAATGCGGATGTCGACACCGCCCGCCGATCGGCTCAGCGCATCGCGCGCCTGCGCGAGGCCGTCGGCGGAGCGGGCGGCGAGGTCGAGGTGGCAGCCTTCGGCCGCGAGCGCGCGGGCGACCGCGAAGCCGATGCCCTTGCTGGCGCCGGTGACCAGCGCCCGCTTGCCGGCGAGTTGCAGATCGATCGGCGCGCTCCCGGCCCGGCGATCAATTCATCACCGTGCCGCCGTCGACCGAGATGGTCTGTCCCGTGACGAAGCGGCTCGCGTCCGACAAGAGCCACGCGATCGTGCCGACGAGGTCTGAAGGCTCGAGGTTACTGGCGATCGCCTGACCGGCCTTGATGATCTCCAGCGCCCGCTGGGTCCTTTCGCCGAAGAACTCATTCGTTCCCTCGGTGAGCACGGCCGAGGGCGCCACCGCATTGACGCGGACCCTGTCGCGCCCGAGTTCGCGCGCCAGGCCGCGCGTGAGGCCGATCACCGCGGCCTTCGAAGTCGTATAGTGGAGCACGTACGGCGAGCCGTAGGTGGCCGCGAGCGAGGCGATGTTGACGATGCTGCCGCCCCCTGCCGCCCTGATGGCCGGAACCGCCGCCTTGCAGCAATTCCAGATGCCCTTGACGTTGACGGCCATGGCGGCATCCCAGTCGCGCTCGGCAATCTGGTCGAAGCGTCCGCCCTTCAACGCGCCGTAGAGGGCTGCATTGTTGATGAGCCCGTCGAGGCGGCCGAATTCCCTTGCCGCAAGGTCGACGGCGGCTTTTGCCGAGGCCATGTCGGTCACGTCGAGCCGCGTCGCGACCGCGCCGCCGCTCGCGGCGAGGCCGACCGTCTCGGCGCAGTCGGCGACATCGCCCGCCACGACCTTTGCGCCGAGCCCGCTCAGGGCGCGCACATATTCCCGGCCGATGCCGCGCGCCGCGCCGGTGACGATCACAACCTTGCCTTCGACGTTCATTCGACCCCCCTGGAGCGGGGTCATTCCGGGGCGCGCCTCTCGGCGCGAGCCCGGAATCGATACCCCCTGCATCAGACGCGAAGGCAGGGACTATGGATCCCGGACAGCCGCAGAGCGGCTTCCGGGATGACGGCGTTGTTACACATTCTTCGTCGTGTAGTCCGCCGGCATGGCGATCTGCATCACCTGGAAGTCGTCGGAATACTCGATGTGCTGCTCTGGGATCTCGCCCTCGTAGGAGAGGCAGTCGCCCGCCCGCAGGGTCACCTCGCCCAGCCCCTCGAACTCGCTGCGAAACCAGCCGCGCATGACGAAGATCACGTGAAAGCCGACGTCGTGGGTGTGGCGCGGGGCGCCGCTGCCCGGCTCGTACCGGCGGATCGCGCGCCCGATGGTCGCGCCGAAGCGGCCTTGCGTCGCCTCGGCGAGGCCGAGGTCGCGGTACTCGAGAAACGCCCGCAGGCCCTTGGTCGTCCAGGCGGCGCCTTCGTCGCGCGAGATGACGATCTTGCATTTGGACATGACTGCTCGCTTCGTCACGCGGCCTTGATGCCGTGCAGGCTGGCGACCGCATCCTTCACGGTTGCGAACACCACGTCGCCGTCCGCACCCGCCCTGGTCTCGTGCACCAGGTTGGCCGGGACGTAGACCACCGAGCCCGGCCGCGCCTGCACGGTCTTGCCCGCGATGGTGACGGTGAAGTTCCCTTCCAGGACGTACATCCATTGCTCGTTCGGATGCGAATGCGGTTCGGCCTTGCCGCGGAATCCGCATGACGGCGAACATCATGCGATCGCCTTCGACGCACGGACCGATCGCCTGCGAATAATCCGGGCCGCCGAGGATCGGATCGAGCGTGGCGAGCTCGAACAGATATTCGCCCGGTCCGGCGCGCTTGGCGCCCGGGGTGCGTGCGGCGGGGGTCTCGGCGGTCATGCGGTGTCCTCGGTGCTGATCGGCGGCAGGCTGCCCCGGCCCACCGGAAGCGTCAAGGATGCCGGAATGCCGTTTCGCCTGCCGGAATGATCCGGCCTCCGGTGGTATCCCGGAACACGGCCTCATCCCGGCGGTTATCAACCGCAATTGTGGATCAACTGCTGGAAACCTTCAAATCGGCGCCTATTTGGCCTAGAGAACAGGGCTTCGCAGATGGGTCGAGTTGGATCAACGCAACAGCAACGGGGACGTGCCGTGGACGCCCGGACATCGGAAACCACCCGGTATTCTCTCGGGGCGCTGGTCGCCGAGGGGAAGACCAAGAAGATCCACCAGGTGGATGGTCATCCCGGCCTGGTGACCATCGTCTCCAAGGACGACATCACGGCGGGCGACGGCGCCAAGCACGACATCATCCCCGACAAGGGGAGGCTCGCCACCGCCACCACCTGCAACGTGTTCCGCCTGCTCAAGGCGTGCGGCCTGCCGGTCGCATTCGAGGAGCAGGACAGCGCGATCTCGTTCGTGGCGCCGCAATGCGCGATGCTGCCGTATGAAGTGGGTGGTGCGGCGCGAAGCGCACGGCTCCTATCTCAAGCGCAGCCCGCATTTCACCAAGGGGCAACTGTTCCCGCGGCTGATCGTGGAGGAATTCCTCAAGACCAAGGATCGCGACTGGAAGGGCAAGCCGCTCGTCTGCGACGACCCCTTGATGGAGTACGACGAGGGGTTCTTCGCAGATCCGGCTGTTCAATCCGGCCAAGCCGATCCAGGGGCAGGAGCCGTTCCTCGTCCTGTCCGGCTCCGACGTGTTCTCGCATGACCAGGAGCAGGCGATCTTTCCCGAGATGCGGCGGATCGCGCGCCACGCCTTCCTGGTGCTGGAGAAGGCCTGGCAGCTCGAGGGCGGAACGCTGGTGGATTTCAAGGTCGAGTTCGGCTTCGACCCCAAGGGGCGCCTGCTGCTGGCCGACGTGATCGACAACGATTCCTGGCGCGTGCTCGAGAACGGCGCCTATATCGACAAGC
>CAVQIH010000006.1:0-10979 GCA_963712585.1 uncultured Chloroflexia bacterium | reverse complement strand
CCCGTGCTCGTTCATTCGGCCCTCGTCGTCGAGGACCGTGACCATCGGCAGCTCGTGGCGCCGGGCCCGTCTCGTAGTCGTCGAGGTCGTGGGCTGGTGTGATCTTGACGGCGCCCGTTCCGAAGTCGCGCTCCACGACGGGGTCGGCGATGATCGGCACCACGCGGTCCACGAACGGGATCACCGCCTGCTGCCCGACGAGGTCGAAGTAGCGGGGATCGTCGGGGTGGACAGCCACCGCGGTGTCGCCGAGGATCGTCTCCGGACGGGTCGTGGCGACTGCGATCGTGCGATTCGGATCGGGGAGCCGTCCGGACGGGCGAGATGGTAGCGGATCGTCCACAGTGTCCCGTTCTCCGGGGCTGGGATGACCTCGAGATCGGAGATGCTCGTCCGGCAACCCGGGCACCAGTTCACGAGGGCCTCGGTCCGGTAGGCCAGCCCGTCCCGGTAGAGCCGCTGGAACGCTTCCCGGACGGCCCGAGCCGAGAAGTCGTCCATGGTGAAGCGCAGCCGGCCCCAGTCAAGCGAAGCACCCACCCGACGCTGCTGGGTGAGCATGTGCGTTCGGGTCTTCTGGACGAACGCCCACATTCGCTCGAGGTAGCGCTCGCGACCGAGGCCCTCACGCGATTTCGCCCTCGGCGGCCAGGATCCGATCGAGGACCACCTGCGCCGCGATCGAGGCGTGGTCGAGGCCGGGCAGCCAGAGGGCCGGGCGCCCGAGCATCCGGGCATGGCGCGTCATGAGGTCTTCGACCGAGGAGCGCTGAGCATGGCCGAGGTGGAGCGAGCCGGTCACGTTCGGCGGCGGCTGGATGATCACGAACGGGGCCAGCGTGGCGTCGGCGGTCGAGCCTGCGCCGTCGGGTGCGAAGACGTCGGCGTCCAGCCACCGCTGGTAGATCGGCCCCTCCACCTCCTGGGGCCGATACGTCTTGGCGAGACCGGTCGTCCTCGTCGAATCCGTCTCGGTCATCTCGTCGCTTCGCTCCATCGTTCTCCGCACAACGCCGGACCCGCCACTCGCCAGCTCCTGAATTCGAAACCCCGCTCGTCCAGCGGACGAACGGGGTCGTGGTACCACCTGCTGGTTCGGCGCCGCGCCTACGGCCGGTCATCCCGGCGGGGCTCCAGCACCGGCCATGCGATCGCCTGCATCGGCCGGGCCATCGGGCGTGACGCCCTCGCGGCGCTGCTATCGGGCGCCGACCGTCACGGCTCGCGAGCGACGTTCGCGCCGCCGGTCCCGCGCGGCTCACACCAGCCCGCACTCGCTCTGGGGCCGTGTCGGCGCTACTCCTCTCGGTCCCCGCCGTGAGGTCGCGAGTGTAGCATTCCGCCGGATCGATCGGTGCGGCAGGCGCCCTTCCTGGCCGGACGCTTCTCGAGGCTAGGCGGTCTCGCCGCGGGCCGCCAGCCAGTCCTCGTAGTTGTTCTCGTCGACGCCGCGATCGACGTCCGTCTTGGTCAGCAGGAGTGGCGGGCGTCCTGCCCGGATCGTCTCCTCGGTGATGATGCACTTGCGGATCTCGGCACGCTCCGGGATGTCGTACATCACCTCCAGGAGCGACTCCTCCACGATCGTGCGGAGCGCGCGGGCGCCGGTCTTGCGAGCCAGGGCTGCCTCGGCGGCCGCCTTGAGCGCCCCGTCGGTGAAGACGAGCTCGACTTTGTCGAGCGAGAGGAACTTCTGGAACTGGCGGGTGATCGCGTTCTTCGGCTCGGTCAGCACGCGGACGAGATCGTCTGCGCCGAGGGCGGAGAGCGTGACGACGACCGGCAAACGGCCCACGAACTCCGGGATCAGCCCGAACTTGAGGAGGTCCTCGGGCATGAGGTGCTCGAGGATCTTGTCGCGGGCGACCCTGCGGGCAACGGCGTCGGACCCGAAGCCGATCGTCTTGCGCCCGACGCGCTCCTCGATGATCCGCTCGAGCCCGTCGAACGCCCCGCCGCAGATGAACAGGATGTTCGTGGTGTCGATCTGGATGAAGTCCTGGTGAGGGTGCTTTCGGCCGCCCTGGGGCGGCACGTTGGCTGTGGTCCCTTCCAGGATCTTGAGGAGTGCCTGTTGGACACCCTCGCCCGACACGTCGCGGGTGATCGAGGGGTTGTCGGCCTTGCGGGCGATCTTGTCGATCTCGTCGATGTAGATGATCCCCCGCTGGGCGCGGGCGACGTCGAAGTCGGCGGCCTGGATCAGTCGCAGGAGGATGTTCTCGACATCCTCGCCGACGTAGCCGGCCTCGGTCAGGCTCGTTGCGTCGGCGATGCAGAACGGCACGTCGAGGACACGGGCGAGCGTCTGGGCCAGGAGCGTCTTCCCCGAGCCGGTCGGCCCGACGAGGAGGACGTTCGACTTCTGGAGCTCGACTTCGTCCACCTGGTGGCCGGCGTTGACCCGCTTGTAGTGGTTGTAGACGGCGACCGAGAGGACCTTCTTGGCCCGCTCCTGGCTGATGACGTACTGGTCGAGGGCGTCCTTGATCTGGCGAGGGTTGGGGAGCTTGGCCGCCTGCGGCTTGGGCCGCGGCGTCTCCAGCATCTCCTCCTCGATGATCTCCTGGCAGAGGTTGATGCACTCGTCGCAGATGTAGACGCCCTGGCCCGCGATCAGCTTGCGGACCTGCTCCTGGCTCTTGCCGCAGAAGGAGCAGCGGTACGGGACCTTGGGGCTCTTGCCGGTCGTCACCAGGCCCTACCTCGAGCTGGCCGCCCTGACGAAGGCGTCAGGGTTGGGCATCCTTGGTCTTCTTCGCCGGCGTCGGCTCGGGCGACCCCGACGCGGCACTTCGGTCAACTTCGGCGGTCGCCGCCCCCTCTGCGCTGGACGGCGGCGAGACGAGCCCGAGCAGCTCCGTCTTGGGAGGATAGTAGACCGCGTCGATGAGGCCGTAGTCACGCGCCTGCTCGGCGGACATGAAGTAGTCCCGCTCGGTGTCGTGGACGATCTTGTCGAGGGGCTGGCCGGTGTGGCGCGCCAGGATCTCGTGGTCGACCCCGACGAGGGCCTCCATCTCCTTGACCTGGATTCGCACGTCGGGGGTGTTGCCCCGGAAGCCGCCCGAGCCCTGGTGGATCATGATCCGGCTGTGCGGCAGCGCGTAGCGCTTGCCCTTCGTGCCCGCCGCCAGCAGGACGGCCGCCTGGCTCGCCGCCATGCCGATGCAGATCGTGCTGACCGGGGCCTTCACGTACTGCATCGTGTCGTAGATCGCCAGGCCGCTGGTGATGACACCGCCCGGCGAATTGATGTAGAGGCTGATGTCCTTCTCCGGGTCTTCTGAATCGAGGAAGAGCAACTGCGCGATCACCAGGTTGGCGATGTTGTCCTCGATCGCGTCGCCTAGGAAGATGATCCGCTCGCGCAACAAGCGTGAGTAGATGTCATAGGCGCGCTCTCCCCGGCTCGAGGATTCGATGACCATCGGGACGAGCATCAGGGACCTCCGGGCGGACTGACGGCGCCGGTCAAGGCTCGAGCTGGGCTGCCGCGAGGGCGCCACGCTCGCCCTCGGCCGCCTCGTCGGGGACGTGCTCGACTGAGTCCTCGAGATGCGGAATGGGCTCCTGCTCGGGGTGCGCGGCCAGCCAATCGTCGACGAGCTTCTCGACGACACGGGTCCGCCGCAACGAGCTACGGATCGCGTTCCGACCGCGTTCGGACTCGAAGTGGGCGATCAGCTTCGAGTTGCCCGCGTAGCGGACGCGGGCCCGTTCGATCTCGGCGACGATGTCGCGCTCGGCAACGTCGATCCCTTCAGCCTCCGCGATCTTCCAGAGGACGAGGAGGACCTTGGCCCGCTTCTCGGCGTTCGGCCGGAAGCTGCCATGGAGCTGCTCGGGTGTCTGCTCGGTCGCCTTGAGGTACGCGTCTTCGGTGATTCCCTGGCGAGCAAGCGTCGAGCGCAGCTCGTCGTGCATGACCTCAACCTCGTCGTCGACGAGGACGTCGGGCAGCTCGCAGGTCGCGTTGGCAATGGCGTACTCGATGATGCGGTCGGCGAAGGCGTGGCGGGCCTGGTCGCGGCCACTCCGATCGAGGCGCTGGCGAACATCGATGCGCAGGGCCGCCATGTCGGCGTAGCTGCCGATCCCTTGAGCGAATGCGTCATTCGCCTCGGGCAGCACCTTCTGGCGCAGCTCGCGGACCGTGGCCGCGAAGTGGACGCCGGCGCCCGCGAGCGTCTCCTCGGCATAGTCGGCCGGGAAGGTGAGGTCGAACTCCGTGCTCTCGCCCACGTTGAGTCCGAGCAGGTGGTCTTCGAAGCCAGGAATGAGCCGTTCCTGGCCGATGATGAGCGGTACCCGCTCGGCCGAGCCGCCCTCGAAGGGCAGCCCGGCGCGGGTGCCGGTGAAGCCGATCACGGCGTAGTCGCCCTTCGCCGCGCCACGGTCCTCAACGGGATCGAGCATCGCGTGCTGGTCGCGGAGCTCCTCGATCACCCTGTCGACCTTGGCGTCATCGACGGGGTCGATCTCGGGCCGGAAGTTGAACCCGCGGTAGTCGCCCAGGGTGATCTCGGGCCGAACCGGGACCGTCGCCTTGAAGATGAAGGGCTTGCCCTCCTCGGCCTGGATGACCTCGACCTCGGGACGGGCCAGGGGGATGACCTTGGCTTCGGCCAGCGCGTCGCGGTAGGCGGTCTCAACGAGCTGATCCACCGCCTCGTCGAGGACGGCCCCCGATCCGAGCACGCGCTCGAGGAGCGAGCGGGGCGCTTTGCCAGGCCGGAAGCCGGGCACACGCGTGCGCCGCGACAGGCGGCGGATCGAAATCACCGATCTCGCGGGCAAGACGCTCGGGGGGCAGCTCGATCTCGAGGAGGACCGAGCTCTTGGGGGCAGGCGTGGTGGTGACGTTCATCGCCCGGCGATTATAGGTGGGGGGAGGGGCCGCCGCCGCGACCGCGGAAACCCGGCGGCCGCCGGCCACCAGAGTGACCCCTGGACGCTGTCTCTCGGGTGGCCTGGTGGGCGAGGTCGGGGTCGAACCGACACGCCGCTTGCGCGGCACCGGCTCCTAAGGCCGGCGCGTCTGCCATTCCGCCACTCGCCCGGGCCGGAGTCTACCCCCCGGACGAACCTGCCTGTCCAGCGGGGCCGCGCGGCGCGCGCGCTGGACCGGGGTTCGTGGCCGTGCCCTCGTCGGTCGACGCCGCCGTGGGAGCAGCCGTTCCTCCCCCGCGCCGTCGTCGGAGCCGCTCGAGCGTCTGCTCGAAGCGGGCGGGATCCGGACTCAGGATCTGGTCAATGAGCGGAGTGCCGTAGCGGCGCGCCAACGGCAGGCCGACCCTGCGGAGCGCGAGCTTGACCCAGCGCCGACGCTCCTTCTCCCGCTCCTTGCGTTTCTGGTCGACATAGCCGGCGAAGTCATGCTCGAGGGTGGCTCGCACCGCGGCCCCGTCGTCGCCGAGGCGACGCACGATCCGCTCGACTTCGTCGGGCAGGAGCGAGGCCGGCAGCGGGTCGGCGGGCCGGCCGAGGAGTCGGCGGACGCGGCGCCTGACCCCACGCACGATCTTCTTCGGCCCGCCAAGCGCGAGGAACCCGGCCCCGGCGGCCACGCCGGCCGCCTTGATCGGCTCGCGGCGGATCCGGGCGGGGATGTCGACCGCGGCGCGTGCCGAGGCCTGGAGCGCGTCGACCTCATCGAGCAGGGCGCCCCGGGCGGCCGCGATCTCCGCTCGCGCAGCCGGGACGTCCACCGGGGGCGTGCGCTCGTCCATCACCCACCCCGCCTCGGCATCCGCCCGCGCAGCTCTGCCATCGTCTCCTGCGCCGCCTCCATGCTCTCGCTCGGGATGAAGCGAGCCTTGAGCGCCTCCCAATCGTAGCGGCCCCGGAGGATCGGCCAGCCGACGAGCAATGGCCACGCGATCAGCGCGAAGAGGACGCCGAAGGCAGCCCCGGCTCGTGGCCCGAAGGCGATCGCGCTGAAGGCACCCAGGGGAATGCCCAGCAGCGCCCCGCCGATGAGCCCGCCGAACGCGCCGCCGAGCCCGCCTCGCCAGGCTCCCAGGAGGAGCCCCAAGACGGCCAGCACCAGGCTCACGGTCGCCACTGCGACGACGAGCGGCCGGTCGGCTGGGCTCATCTGCCAGCCCAACGAAGGCTGCACCGACTCACCCAGCCGGGTCCACGCCTGGTTGAGCAGGTCCAGACCGAGTACCAGCCCGATCGCGACCCCGATCAGCAGCGCCAGGACGAAGCCCCTCACGTGCCACGACCGAGGCGGGCGAAGGGCGTCGAGCAAGAGCACCGCGGCCACGGCGAGCAGGAGCGCGGCTCCGTCGACGACGCCCCAGGCGATCGAGCCGAAGAGCCACTCCCCCAGGAAGAGGATCGAGCCGACCGGCAGGAGCACGGCGACGAACAGGACCAGGCCGACGGCGAGCCCGCCTCGAACGGCCACCGCCTTGACCTCGCCCATGATCTGGGCGAACTCGGCTCGGGCCAGGGTGAGATGGGCTGCCAGCAGCCGTCCCGCGGCTGCACGAACCCGGCCGAACTGCTCGCGCACGCCCGGCGGCGAGGGGGTCGAGGGCGACCGGCCACCGTCCGAGCCGCCGGCCGATGGGCTCGGCTCCGGGGTCGGCGAGGCGCCTTCGCGCGCGGGCGGCAGATCGCTCAGGGTGAGCCTCCGGACTGACGGGGGCCAGGCGGATGCGGGGGCGGACGGACGCCCCCCGATGATAGACCACGAGCGAGACCGGTTGACTGAGGCTGCGGGATCGGTGGGTCGTACCATACGCCGGTGCCTGCTCGAGCTCGCCGTTCCGCCCGGCCGTCTCCTGCCGATCGCCGCGGTCCGATCCAGCGCGCCGAGATCCTCTCGATCGGGAGCGAGCTCACCTATGGCGAGACCCGCGACACCAACGGGGGTGACCTGGGGCGCTGGTTGACCGAGGCCGGGGTCGTCGTGGGCCGCCTGACCGCCCTTCCCGACGAGCTCACGTCCGTCAGCGCGGCGTTCGAGGACGGGATCCGGCGCGCGGACCTCGTCGTCTCGACGGGCGGGCTCGGACCGACACCGGACGACCTTACCCGCGAGGCGATTGCCACGGTCTGCGGGGAGAGCTCCCGAGGTGGATGGTGAGTTGGCTCGCCGGCTTCGGGCGACCTTCCGGCGGCGCAAGCTCCCATTCCCCGAGGCGAACCTCAAGCAGGCCTGGTTGATCGCCTCGGCAACGGCCATCCCAAATCCCCTGGGCACGGCACCCGGTTGGTGGGTGGCCCCGCCGGCAGGCGGGCTGATCGTGGCCCTGCCCGGACCGCCCCGCGAGATGCGCCCCATGTGGCACGACTGGGTCCTCCCCCGCCTGCGGGTCCGCGGTCTGGGCACGGGCCGCGTCACCCGAACCTACCGGACGACCGGGATCGGCGAGTCCCTCGTCGCCGCACGTCTCGGGGAAGCACTGCTACGGGCGTCCAATCCGACAGTGGCGACCTACGCCCGAGTCGAGGCGGTCGACGTTCGGGTCTCCGCCGTCGATGAGCCGCCCTCGGCCGAGCAGCCCGGTCACACGGCCGGGGAACTCGTCGAGGCGACCGAGCGGATGGTTCTCGACGAGCTCGGACCACACGTCTGGGGTCGGGGCGAGGAAACCTGGGCCGATGCCCTCCAACGACGGCTCTCCCAACTGGGCCTGGACCTGGCCCTCGTCGAATCGGGAACCCGGGGACGGACGACGGCCCTGCTGGCGGGGATCGATCGGCTTCGCCAGGCGACTGTGCTGTCCTCCACAGCCGGGCGGCGGCGGTCGTCCCCGACGACCCGGTGCCGATCAGCGACGACGATCTCGCTGTCGCCGCCGAGCGAGCCCGAGCCGAGGCGGGCGCTTCGGTCGGCCTGGCCGTCCGAGCCACCGACCGAGGTCCCGACACCGAGGTCCGGGTGGCTGTCGCCATCGGCGCCAGCCGCCACCTCGAGCGGCGAGTGGTCTTCCTTGGCGGTGAGCTCGGTCAGGGCCGCGCGGCGATCGCCGCAGCAGCCATCCTGTTCGAGCGCCTGACCCCCTGAGCCGGCTTCCGGTGACGGAAGCGGCGATCCTCAGGAGATGGTCAGGACCGGCTGTTGGTGAGCCGCTCGGACGCTCATTCGAGCGGCCACCTTCTGAGCCAGCGCGTTGAGCGCCTGGGCCGCGGGACCGGGCTCGCGCTGAGCCACGGCCGGCACCCCGGCGTCGCCTCCCTGGCGGACGGTGATGTCGAGTGGGACCTGACCCAGGAACTCGATCCCGTGCTCGCGGGCGAAGCGCTCGCCCCCGCCGCGACCGAAGATCTCGGTCTCCTGGCCGCAATGAGGGCAGACGAAGGCGCTCATGTTCTCGACGATGCCGATCACCGGTACGCTGAGACGTTCGAACATCGCCAGGGCCTTGGTGACGTCTGCCAGGGCGACGTCCTGGGGGGTCGTCACGAGCACGGCGCCGCTGATCGGGACCGACTGCGCCAGGGTGAGCTGAGCGTCCGACGTCCCGGGCGGGAGGTCGATCACCAGGTAGTCGAGCTCGCCCCAATCGACGTCCCGCAAGAACTGCTGGATGGCGCCTCCGACGAGCGGACCGCGCCACACGATCGGCTGGCCCTCGGGCACGAAGAAGGCGATCGAGATCACCTTCACGCCGTAGCGCGCGAGCGGCTCGATCTTGTTGTCGGGAGTGGCGGACGGCGCGCCCTCGATGCCCATCATGAGCGGCACGTTGGGGCCGGTGATGTCCGCGTCGAGTAGGCCGACCGACGCGCCCGCCTGGGCGAGCGCGACGGCGAGATTGGCGCTGACCGTCGTCTTTCCCACCCCTCCCTTGCCCGAGGCGACCGCGACGACGTTCTTGACGCCCGGGATCAGCTCCTGGGGCTGGGAGGGGGTCGATCGCCGCACGACCGCGCCCCAGGTCACGTCGATCCGCGCGGCCCCGAGGGGCTCGAGGACGGTCCGGACGTCGCGCTCGATCTCGTCCTTCAGCGGGCAGGCGGGCGTCGTCAATTCGATGGTGAACGCGACGTCCGACCCGTCGATCCGCAGGTCCTTGATCATGTTGCGCGACACGAGATCGCCGCTGAGCTCGGGCTCGCGGACGTTCCGGAGTGCCTCATAGACGGCGTCTTCGGTCAGGGTGGGCATCGGCGGTCGATCCTTGCGCTGCGGAGCCGGCTGCCCGGGGCGGGACACGAGCCAGGGCTTCTGTCGCGATCTGTGTCGATATCCTAGCGGGCCGCTCGGGTTCGCGCCCTGGGCCGCATGAACGCCGGAGCGAGCCGGTGGAGCTCCTCAGCCCGGCGCGCCGTCCTCCGATGGCGGCTGGGCCTCCCTCGCCTGCTCGGCGACCTCGAGGCGATTGTCTCGTACGCGTCCTGGCCCGAGAGCACCGCCGCCAGCGACGCGAGGCCGTAGGCCGGCAGGAACAGCGGCCAAGCGCCGCTCCACTGGCGAACGTGCTCGATCTCGTGGCGGAGGGTCGGTTCGGAATGGTCGTGCGCGCCAGGAACACGTTCAGCGTCTCGGCGAACGGCCACGGCGCCCGATCGAGGTAGCGTCCAACTCGAGGGTCCTCGACGATGCACACCTCACCCAGGTCGGGGACCGCGATGCGGCGGGTTGGCTCGCTGACGCCGCAGGCGCCCATGACGAGCCGCCCCAACACGTCGCCCGGCACTCGCCACACCCTACGGATCGCACGAGCCAGCGCTAGCCGCAGGTCGATCAGCGCGGCCGCGGCTCTCGTCAGCATTCTCGATCTCCTCGACCGCACCCGCTTCGACATCGCTCCGGCTCGACGCGTCGCCGCAGGTGCCGGGACGGACCCGGCCGGGTGAAGCGACAGCCCACGCCGGCTGCATGGACGCTGTCAGAGTAACCGTGGTCGACAAGATCTTCGGCGGCGGTCGCGCACCGTCTCAACCTCGCCTCGACCGTGCGGAATCCGTAGGGATCCGCCAGCCGCGACTACGAACTCCGCACGCGCTGGCCGAGTTGACAACGGTTCCAGGCCGGCCCTATCCTGCGGCCGCCGTCCCGCGAGGCTCGCACGTTGGGCCCGATGCGTCCGTGAAGGTCGTCGGCGTCCCACGGCGCGCGTCGGCACGCACCTTTGGAGGAGGACCCGGGAGGCCCGTGCCCGAAGTTGATGTCCGGCTTGTCGACGTCACCAAACGCTTCGGCGACGTCGTCGCGGTGGACCACATCAACCTCGAGGTCCAGGACGGGGAGTTCTTCTCGCTCTTGGGGCCCTCGGGTTGCGGCAAGACGACGACGCTGCGGATGATCGGCGGCTTCGAGCAGCCCACCTCTGGGCGGATCGAGCTGCAGGGCCGCGATGTCACCTGGCTGCCCCCTTACCAGCGCAACGTCAACACCGTCTTTCAGAGCTACGGGGTGATCCCCGGCATGACGGATGATCTTCGACAACGTCGCATTTGGCCTCCGAAGTAAAGGGGGTCAAGAAGGACCGCGAGGTCAATGCGCGGGTCACCGACATGCTGCGCCTGCGCGAGCGACCGGATATTAAAGGAGCGCCACCGACGTCAGCCCTCCCGGACGGACAGACGCAGCGCGTCGCCATCGCCAGGGCGCTGATCAACCATCCCAAGGTGCTCCTCCTCGACGAGCCGCTTGGCGCGCTGGACCTCAAGCTGCGCAAGCAGATGCAGATCGAGCTCAAGGATCCAGAAGCAAGTGGGGGTCACGTTCATCTACGTGACTCACGACCAGGAGGAAGCCCTCACGATGAGCGACCGAATCGCCGTCATGGACCGCGGGCGCTATGAGCAGCTGGCCGAGCCGGAGACGCTCTATGAGCGCCCGACCACGAGATTCGTGGCCGGGTTTCTGGGCATCTCTAATCTGCTTCCGGCCACTGTCACCGGCCCGGACGGCGACCTGGCTGCGGCGAGGCTCGCCGGCGGTCAGATCGTTCGGGTGCCCCGCGCCCTCGCCAGCGGGAGCGCCCCGATCGAGATCGGAGTCCGGCCCG
>CAVQIH010000005.1:0-125200 GCA_963712585.1 uncultured Chloroflexia bacterium | reverse complement strand
GCCGACCGGCTGGTGGCGGTCGACGCCGCGGGCCGGCCCCTGGACGGCGACCAGTTGATCGGACTCCTCGCCCTCGATCGATTGCGACGGGGATGCCTGCGCCATGGAACGGTGGTCGTGTCCGTCCTCTCGAACGGGGGCCTCGAGTTGGCCTTGCGCCAAGCCGGCGGCCAGCTGGTGCGGACGCCGGTGGGGGACAAGTACATCTTCGATGGGCTCCTCGTGGCCGACGCCGAGCTGGGCGGCGAGAAGAGCGGACACGTGATCATCCTCGAGCACGCCACGGCCGGCGACGAAATCGTGACCGCGCTGGCGCTGCTGGGCCTGCTGGCTCGCGAGGACCGCCCGCTGGCCGAGCTCGCCGGCCGAATCCCGCTGCTCCCACAGCAGCAGCGCGCGGTCACCGCCCGTCATAAGGAGCAGTGGGATGGCGATCCGATCCTTCACCGCTCGATCGCCGAGGCCGAGCGACGCCTGGGATCGTCCGGCCGGGTCATCGTGCGCCCCTCGGGAACAGAGCCGAAGCTCCGGATCATGGTCGAGGGCAACGACGCCGCCCTGGTCGGCGAGCTCGTTGACGCAATCGCAGGTCTGGCGAGCGAGCGGCTAAACTAGCCCCTCGGTCACTTCGGCGGGCAGCCCAGCACGTCCCGTAGCTCAGGAGGTCCCGCGGACCACATGTGCGGCATCGTCGGCTATACCGGGCCCCGCGAAGCCGGCCCCATCCTGATCGAGGGCCTCCGGCGGCTCGAGTACCGAGGCTACGATTCCGCGGGGATCGCCCTGGTCGATGATCGCGGCGACCTCTTCGTCGAGAAGCGGGCGGGCAAGCTCGTCAACCTCCAGACGGCCATCGCCGATCGGACCCCCCACGCCGCCATCGGTCTCGCTCACACTCGTTGGGCGACTCACGGCCGGCCCAACGATCTCAACGCCCATCCCCACGTCGATTGTACGGGCGAGATCACGGTCATCCACAACGGCATCATCGAGAACTTCCGGGAGCTCCGCGACGGGGTCGAGGCACGAGGGCACCACCTGGCATCGGAGACCGACACCGAAGCCCTGGCTCACCTCGTCGAGGAGGCCTACGAAGGCGATCTCGCCGATGCGGTCCGGGCGGCGCTCCGGAAGGTCGAGGGTGCCTACGCGATCGCGGTCATGCATCGCGCGGAGGCCGATCGGCTGGTGGGCGCCCGGCGTGACGTACCCCTCGTGGTCGGAATCGGTGACGGCGAGAGCTTCCTCGCTTCTGACGTCGCCGCGATCCTGGCCCACACGAACCGGGTGATCTTCCTCGAAGAGGGTGACGTCGTCGACCTCCGTCCGACCGGGGCGATCATCACGGACGTCGCCGGCTCTCGGGTCGAGCGTAAGGTCACGGTCGTGGACTGGTCGCCCGAGGCGGCCGAGAAGGGCGGCTACGCGCACTTCATGCTCAAGGAGATCCACGAGCAGCCCCTAGCGCTCCGCCAGTCGATCGCTGGCCGAGTCACGGTCGACGACCGGATCAACGTTGCCGAGCTGGACCCGATGCGCGACGTCCTGCACGACGTGGAGCGGGTCGAGCTCGTGGCATGCGGTACCGCCTACTACGCGGCGCTCGTCGGCGCTGCCGCGCTGCAGGCCTGGACTGGCCTCCCGGCGCGGGCGACCGTCGGCTCCGAGTTCCGCTACTCGCCGCCGCCGCTGGACCGGCGCACGCTCGTGATCTCGGTCACCCAATCGGGCGAGACCGCCGACACCATCGCCCCGACCCGCTACGCGCGGGAGCAGGGCTGCCCGATCATCGTCGTGACCAACACTGTTGGGTCGGCGATCACCCGGGAAGCCGACGCGGTCCTCTTCCTCCAGGCCGGGCCCGAGATCGCGGTCGCGGCGTCGAAGACGTTCGTCACCCAGGTCACCACTCTCGTCATCCTGGCAGCGGCGATCGCCAAGGCGCGGGGAGCTCTGGGTCTGGAGCAGGAGCTGGAGCTCGGGGCTGCCCTGCGGCGGCTGCCGGAAGGGGCCGCTCGGGCGCTGGAGAACGCCTCCGGTGCCGCGGACCTCGCTCGCCGCTACGTCAACTCCCGGGGCTTCATGTTCGTCGGCCGCGGCTTCACGTTCCCGGCTGCCCTCGAAGGTGCGCTCAAGCTCAAGGAGGTGAGTTACGTCCACGCCGAGGGCTACGCCGCCGGCGAGCTGAAGCACGGACCGATCTCCCTCCTCGATGCGGAGGTCCCGCTGGTGGCGGTGGCGACGCGCTCGGCGGTATACGACAAGCTGATCAGCAACGTCATGGAAGGCCGGGCCCGCGATGCACGGGTGATCGCCGTCGCGACCGAGGGCGATCCCCAGATCGAACGCTTCGCCGACGACGTGTGCTGGGTGCCCGACACCCACGAGGCCCTGGGCCCGGTGCTGGCGATCATCCCCCTCCAGCTCTTCGCCTACTACACCGCCGTGGCGCGCGGGACCGACGTCGACCAGCCCCGCAACCTCGCCAAGTCGGTCACGGTCGAATAGGCGATGGGGACGGCCGACCCGTCGGGGGGTCCCGTCCCGCCCGGGGTTGCACCTCCGACGGGCACGAGCGAGATGGGTATCGACATCGTCGGGGTCGACCGGATCCGCCGGGCACTGGCTCGCTTCGGGCCGCGCTTCTCGCGAAGGGTGCTCACCGCGGCCGAGGCGTCCTACGTTCGTGATCGGGCCGCCACGCTGGCCGGCCGCTGGGCGGCCAAGGAGGCCGTCTCCAAGGTGCTCGGCCTCGGTGTGCGGGGAATCGGCTGGCGGGAGATCGAGATCGAGCGGCTACCGACCGGTCAGCCCGTCGTCGTCCTTCACGGCCGGGCCCGGACTCGGGCCGAGCAGCTCGGCATGACGCGGATCGCCGTCTCCATCAGCCACGAGGAGCATTACGCTGTCGCCATCGCGTTCGGGATCCGCACCACCGGAGGCCGCTTCCTGTTCCCGCCCGATATCGACGCCCGGCTCGACGACCAGGAGCGCCGCATCCTGGCCCGGATCTCGCGGCTCCGTGCGCTCGCCGCCGACGCAGGCCGGCCGGCGTTCGGGACGGCGGCGAATCAGGACGACCTGTTGGCCGGCCCTGATCACGCGGGCGACCCGGAAGGCGCATCGCACGGAGGGACGAGATGAGCGAGGCGACGTCGGACCCGCCGCGTCCCGTCCCGCTCGACGACCGGGTGGCCGAAGGGCTCCTGCCCGAGCGCCCGCTTCGCGGCCACAAGGGCACCTTCGGCAAGCTCCTTGTCGTGGCCGGCTCGCTCGACTACGCGGGGGCGGCCTTACTCGTCTGCCGTGCAGCGGGGCGCGCCGGCGCGGGGCTCGTCACGCTGGCCGTCCCCGAGTCCCTCCAGCCGCTCTTCGCCGCCAAGGTCGTCGAGGCGACGACCATGGCCCTGCCGGAGGACGATCTCGAGGAGGTGGACCCTGAGCCTGCCCTGGCCCGCATCCTCGACCACGAGCACGATGCGATCGTGATCGGCCCCGGACTCCGGGCTGCGCTCGCCACGGCCGAGCTGGTGAGGTCGCTCCTGGGGGCGGCGGCTGGTGCGGACGACCCCGTTCCGGCCGTCGTCGATGCCGAGGCCCTGCGCTCGCTGGCCGCCGAGGACGAGTGGTGGGAATCGCTCCGCCGGCCTTGCATCCTCACCCCCCATGCCGGCGAGTTCGCCAGGCTCCGGGCAGCCAGCGGGGTGGATCCCGGCGCTGACGGCGACCTCGTCAGCGACGATGCAGGGCGCGCGGCGGCCGCCGCCGCGGCCGCCGCGGGGTGGGGCCAGACGGTCGTTCTCAAGGGCGCCCGGACCGTCGTGGCGGCCCCCGACGGCGCCCTGGCCGTAGCGCCGTTCGAGAACCCGGCTCTCGCCAGCGGCGGGACCGGGGACGTCCTGGCAGGGACGATCGGGGCGCTGTTGGCTCAAGGGCTCGCCCCCTACGCTGCGGCACGTCTCGGCGTCTACCTCCACGGTCTCGCCGGCGAGGCGATTCGCGGGCGATTCGGGGACGCCGGCCTGCTCGCCTCGGATCTGCCCGACGAGATCGCCATCGCCCGCCGCCGCCTGGCCGACGGTGCCCGGAGTCGGGGGGGGCCCCGGGTGGGGTTCGCCGTCCGGCGGTCGGCCGGCGGCCCCCGCACCTGAAGCATCCGGCGACGCGGATCGGGCGATCAGTGTGAAACGACCGTCGAAGCCGGCTGCACCCGGTCTCCCGCTCGCCAGAAGGCCCATCGAGGAACGCCTTCGCGCCGCGGGCCTGCCGCCGCTGCCGAGGATGGCCTGGCTCGAGATCGACCTGGCCCGCCTGTCGGGCAACCTCGCCGCGCTCCGCGCCATGCTCCCAGAGGGCGTGCATGTGGACATCGTCGTCAAGGCCGACGCGTACGGTCATGGCGCCGTTCCAGTGGCTCGGGCGCTTGCCCAGAGCGGGGTTGACGGACTCTGCGTGGCGACCCTCGATGAGGGGCTCGAGCTCCGCCGTGCGGGCCTGCGGACCCCGATCTTGGTGCTCTTTCCGGTTCCGCCGGAGCTCGCTCCCCTGGCCGCCCGCAGGCGCCTGGCCGTCACCGCGGCCGACCGCGAGGTCCTTGCCCGAACCCTCGAGGTGATGGGTGGGGTGGCTGGCCCCGGCCGGCGAATGCCGCGGCTGGCGGTCCACCTGGAGCTCGAGACTGGTCTCGGCCGCGGCGGGGTCGCGCCCGAGGAGGCCCCCGAGGTGGCCAAGGAGATCGCCGCAGCCCGCGGTGCCCAGCTGGTTGGCGTCTGGTCTCATCTGAGCGCGCCGGCGGACGCCGAGCGATCCGCGCTGCAGGTCGCCCGCTTCGCGGTCGGCGGAGGCCTTGGACCGCGGCCATCGCGCTCGCCTGTCCAGCATCTCGCAGCGAGCGGGGCGGTCCTGGCCGCCACCGCGCCGTCCTACGACCGCGTCCGGGTTGGCCTGGCAGCGTACGGACTGATTCCCGACGCGCTCGTCGGGGGTTTGGCCGACCGGGGCAGGGACCTCCGGCCGATCCTGTCGATGTACGCCCGCCCGGTCCGCGTCGCCGACATGCCGGCCGGGAGCGGCATCAGCTACGGCCCGAGCTTCGTGACCGAGCGGCCCAGCCGGATCGCGACCCTTCCCCTGGGGTATGGAGACGGCTGGTGGCGCACCCACTCGAACCGCGCCCGCGCCCTCGTTCGAGGTTGCTCGGTGCCGCTCGTCGGAAGCGTGGCCATGGACGCGGTGATGGCGGACGTCACCGACGTCCCGGGCCCACCGGTCGGGATCGACGATGAGTTCGTCCTGATCGGCGAGCAAGGTGGCGCGCGGATCGAGGCGGGCGAGCTGGCGCGACACGGCACCACGATCGTCTACGAAGTGGTGGCCGCGATGGCTCGACGATTGCCTCGGGTGTACCATTCCGCGGCCGGGCCGACGGCCCTGCGGACGCTCACCGGGGAGACTACCGCTTGGCTCGGATCGAACTCTGGCACGGCGACATCTGCGACCTCGAGGTCGACGCGATCGTGAGTGCCGCGAGCGTCACGCTCTGGATGGCGACCGGGGTCGGGGCCGCGGTCAAGAAGCGAGGCGGCGACTCCATCGAGCTCGAGGCGGTCCGCCAGGCACCGGCGCAGCTCGGCAGCGCGGTGGTCACCGGGGCCGGACAGCTCCTCGCCAAGTACGTCATCCACGCCGTCTCGCTCGACCGCACCCGACGGACCAGCGCCCAAGCCATCCAGGACGCGCTGGCGAGTGCGATGGCCCGCGCGCGTGAGCTTCAGATCGAGACGATCGCCATCCCGGCCCTGGGTACCGGCGTCGGGCGTTTTCCGCTTGACGCCGCGGCTCGGATCGAAATCGCCACGATCCGGGCCGAGCTCGAGCGCTCGCCGACGATCCGGATCGCCACGTTCGCCCTGCGGGGCGAGGCCGCGTACGCGGCGTTCAAGATGGCGCTGAATGCCGACCGAGTCGCGGTCACCGAGCACCCCCAAGGCGCCGCATGAACCCACCCGACCTGACCGAAGAGCAACGCGGCGACCTCGTCGAGCGACTGGCTCGCGAGATCCACCTGCGGGGGATGACCGGTCTCGCGGTCCATTTCCTGGAAGCCAGCCGTCCGGACCGGCCACTCGGCAGCAGCGCGATGCTCTTCTTCGACCCGGTGCTGCGGACGCTGTTCGGTGCCGAAACCTCGCTGGCGGCGATCCTCGTCGACGAGGAAGGGATCGACGACCTGATCGATCGGCTCGAGGAGCTCGACGAGCAAGCCGGCTGGGACGCCTGAGGCCGGGCGCGGCCCGAGGCGCCGTTCGGGCGGCTAGCATAGACCGGTGACGTCCGAACCCCGCGCCTTCTTCACCGTCGACCTCGGCTCGGCCACCGTCGCCACTGGAATCGTCGGCCTCGTCGATGGCCGCTGGCGCCTACTGGCGAGCGCCGCCTTCCCAGTCGCAGTCGATACTGACGCCATCCTGGCCCTCCTGGCTCGGCGGGTCGCCGACGCCGACGCCGAGCTAGCGGCGAAGCTCGGCCTCGGGCCGGGTCTCGAAATCGTGAGCCTGCCCCGCCTGGTGACCCGCTCCACCCTGCCGCCGGGTCTGGTGATCCTGGCGGGGAGCGAGCGGCAGCGGTCGCGCCTCGAAGCGGTGGCGGCGACCTCGGGCTGGCGGATCGCGGGACGGAGCGCGGAGAGCGCCGATCCCCTCACCATCACCACGCTCGCCTTGCGCCCCCAGGTCGCGGCGATCCTGCTCGGGGCCGACGAGCCACCCGGTGCGGACGAACGGGGTCTCCTGGGCGATCTCGCGGCTCTCGTGGCCGCAGTTCTCGCTCGGCGGCCCGACCTGCGCGTATTCCTGGCCGGTGGCGCGGCCCGCCAGGCGAGCGTGTTCGCCCCCGCCACCGTGGCCGTCGTGGCTCCGGCGGCCGCCCGCGGCGACCCTCCGGGAGAGTCCCTGGCCGCGGTGTTGCGAGAGGCGGCGGCGGGGCCCGACGACGCCCGCAGCGCATTCGAGCGGTCGCTCCGGACGCTGGCGCTGATCCTCGACCGGAGGATCGAGGCGGTCGAGATCGGCGCCGGAGCAGGCATGCGATGCCAGGCCCGACCGGCGGGAGAAGCCGGGACCAGCCCCGTCTCGCGCTCGGCCGTGGTTGCCGGGGCCGCCCTCGTGCCCGGCGAGCCGGCCGAGGGGCTGCTGGACGCTGTCGTCGGTTGGTCGACGATCGCCGTCGACCGCCAGCGGCTCGCCGACCGGCTCCGCGAACTGCGGGCGACCCCCTGGGCGGAGGCCACGGGCGACGGCGCGATCATCCGCCTGGCCGCGCTGCGAGCGGCCCTGGGCAGGCTCGTCGCGGCGACTCCGTCCTACAACGCATCGCCCGCCCCGGACCTGCTGGTGGCCTCGGGTGGAGCCTGGGCCACGGTCCCGCCGCCGGCCGTCGCCCTGGCGCTCATCGACGTCGTGCGGCGCCCCGGAGTCACCCAGCTCGCGCTCGATCATGCCCGGATCCTCGCGCCGCTCGGGGTGATCCACGACGAGGGTGAACGTCTCGAGGTGCTCGATGACCTCGTCGACGACGCCCTGCTGCCCCTCGGCAGCGCCATCGTCCCGCGCGGCGCGAGAGCGGGTCGCGGCGCCGGTCGGCTCGTTGTCCGCGGCGACGGTGAGCCCGCCGAGCTGCGGCTCGAGCCAGGAACGCTGCAGCTCGTGGATCTTCCTCCCGGTCAGGAGGCAATCGCCGAACTCGAGTTCCGGGATCCGGTCGATCTCGGAGTCCGGAGCCGGCGCGTCTCGGTCGCCGTCGCGGGGGGTCTGGGTGGCCTGCTCGTCGACCTGCGCGACGTGCCGCTCCGGCTGCCTGCGCGGCAAGATCGCCGCCGGGAGCTCCTGGGGGGCTGGCAACGGGCCCTCTGGCCGGACATGGATCGATGAGCGCCGCTGGGCCTCCGACGATCGAGGGGCTCGAGCTGGTGGCCGCGCGGCCGCTCGTCGTGCCGGCCCCCGTCCTGCGCTTCAGGCTGAGACCCGGCGATCGGCCGATCGTGGCGGCCGGCGACCGGGTCCTCGCCGGCACTACGATCGCCCAGCTCGTACGAGACCCTTCCCTGACGGACCTGCGCTCGCCGGCCGCCAGCGCCCCGGAGCCCGGGACGTGGTGGACCGGAAGCGTGGCGGGAGGTGGCCTCCGCGGTCGACGCGGAACGCCCTCTGGGGAACTGCTCTTCGGTGTTCGGGGCCAGTGGCGACTCGCCACAGGCACCCGGTTCGATCCGCTGGAGGCGCCCGCCGCCGGCCTGGTGCGGGCGGTCCGCCCCGGCATCGAGATCGAGCTCGAGGTGGGCGGCACGGGGTTGCCTGGCGCCTTTGCCCTGGGTGAACCGGCCCGCGGCCGGCTGCTGGCCGGGGGTCGTGGCGACGGCGACCTGCGGATGGGGGCTCTCGATGTCGGCTATGCCGGAGCGATCCTCGTGGTCGGCTCGCGGATCGACGCGGAGACGCTCACGCGCGCTCGGGCGACAGGCATCCGTGGAGTCGTCGTCACCGGTCTCGGGGAACGCGAGCGACGCGACTTCCTGGCCTCGGAGACGCGCCAGCGCGCCGGTCTCCACCGCCTGCCGCCGTTTGCCGTGCTCGTTCTCGACGGGACCCTGCGGCGCCCGTTCGCCTCGCCGATCCGGGCGCTCCTCGGGTCGCTCCTGGAGCGCGAAGTGGCGATCGCCACCGATCCGCCTCTCCTCCTCTTCGACGCGCCGGAGCTGGCGCTCCCGGACGTTGGGGCCGACTGGATCCGAGCACGCCACGGTCCGGCCATGGGCCGCGAGGGGACCTGGGCAGGCCTCGCCGGCCCTCGACGCTTCCGCGGCGGAGCGCACCTCGAAGCGGGTCTCGTACGCTTTGAGAGCGGTCCGCCGGTGGCTGTGCCACTGGCGGATCTCGAGCGGTTCGTCTGAGCGGTACCCTGCGCCAATGTCACCTGCGCTCGGCACTGTCCGGTTCATTGAGAGCGACGGGGTCGCGTCGACCCGCGAGCTCGCCCGCCGGCTGGCCCAGGTAGCCCGTCCGGGCGACGTCATCGGGCTCTTCGGGGAGCTCGGGGCGGGCAAGACGGAGTTTGCCAAGGGGTTCGGCGCCGGTCTGGGGGTGGCCGAGTCCATGAGCTCACCGAGCTTCGTGTTGATGGCCGAGTACGACGGTCGGCTGCCGCTCTTCCACCTCGATCTGTATCGCCTCGACGATGCCGCCGCCGCGCTCGCGGACGGCTTGCTCGACGAGCGTGAGGCTGCAGGTGTCACGCTCATCGAGTGGGCTGACCGGCTCGGCGCGGCGCTACCGGCCGGCCGGCTCGAGGTCTTGCTCGAGGTGGCCGGGGACACGGTCCGCGCCATCCGCCTGCGGGCCACGGACGAGGCGCACAGCCGCTACATGGAGGCCGTCGGTTGAGGAGCGGCAGGCCGCCCATCGATCACGAACGCCGGGCGACGTCCGGCGGACGAATTCTCGCCTTCGACACGGCCACGACCCTGGCCGTGGTGGCGGTCGGCGATCAGGAGGGTCGCCCGCTGGCCCAGTCCCGCTGGCAGGCGGGCTACCGCCACGGTGAGGAGCTCCTGAGCCGGGTGGACGCCGTCCTACAGGAGGCCGGGGCAGGCCTCACGGACCTCGTCGGGATCGTAGTCGGGACGGGACCCGGGGCGTTCACCGGGCTGCGGGTGGGGCTGGCGACCGCCAAGGGGTTGGCTCGCGGCCTCGGGATTCCCCTCGTCGGTGTCCCCATCGTGGATGCCCTCGGCGGTGGCGCCGTCCTCCTACCGGCCGGACCGACGGAGCGTGTCCTGGTCGTAGAGGGGACGTTCCGCCGGCTGGGACCCGCCGATACGATCGAGCTTCCCCGTGGCACGCCGCTCAGGGCGATTGACCTCGAAGGGCGTGCGCCCGAGGCCGCCACCGTGGCAGGCGGACGGGCCCTGGCGGCCCTTGGTGCGATGCTGCTGCGCATCGGCGCGAGCCGTCTGGCCGACGGTAAGGAGGACGACCTTGCCCGGCTCGTGCCTGAGTACGTGACGCTGCCGCGCGGCGTGGCCGCGGTGAGCGGGGAGGTGACGTGGTCGCGAGCCCGCCGCTGAAAGTCGTCATCCAGCCGATGCAGGCCGAGGATCTTCCGGCGGTTCATGCCATCGAGCGGGCGAGCTTCGCGACCCCCTGGCCGGCCTATGCGTACCGCTCGGAGCTCGAGACGAACCGCCTTGCTCACTACTCGGTGGCCTGGGTCGGCGGCCGGATCGTCGGCTTTGCCGGGATGTGGCTCATGCTCGACGAAGCCCACGTGACCACCTTCGCGGTCGATCCTGCCTGGCGTCGCCAGCGCGTCGGCGAGCACCTCCTGCTGGCGCTGCTCGACGAGGCGATCAGGCTCGGAGCGCGTGAGGCGACGCTCGAGGTTCGGCTCTCCAACCTCGGGGCCCGGCGGCTCTACGAGAAGTACGGGTTCCAGCCGGTCGGCCTGCGGCCTCACTACTACAGCGACGACGGCGAAGATGCCCTGATCATGACCACCGCGCCGTTCGAGGCCCCGACGATGACGGCGCGGCTGGAGCAGCTGCGCCTTGCCCTGGGCTCAGCCCCCCCGCCGCAGGGGCTCGACGTGCGGTGAAGCCGGTCCGCCGGTGAGCAACCCGACTCTGGGCGGCGGCCTCCTCCTCGCCGTCGAGACGAGCTGCGATGAGACGGGCATTGCCGTGGTCGAAAACGGGCGCCGGATCCACGCCAACGTGGTGGCGAGCCAGGTCGCGCTCCACGCGGGAACCGGAGGGATCGTTCCCGAGGTGGCCGCGCGGGCTCACCTCCGCTGGATCGTGCCAGTTCTCGACGAGGCGCTCGCCGAGGCCGGCATCGGCCTCGGCGACATCGACGCCATCGCGGTCACCGAGGGACCGGGGCTGGCCGGTTCGCTCCTCGTGGGCATCAACTTCGCCAAGGCGCTCGCGTACGTCAGCCGCCGGCCGCTCGTGGCCGTGAACCACCTCGAGGGCCACCTGTATGCGGCCTGGCTGCTCGACCCCGCCCAGCCCGCTCGGCCTGAGCCGGCGTTTCCGCTGGTGGCGCTCATTGTCTCGGGCGGGCACACCTTCCTGACGGAGATGCGCGACCACCTCAGCTATCACCTTCTGGGCCAGACCGTAGACGACGCTGCCGGGGAGGCGTTCGACAAGGTCGGCCGGCTTCTGGGCCTGCCTTACCCCGGCGGGCCTTCGATCATGGCGGCGGCAGCTACCGCGACGCGCCGACAGCTCCGCCTGCCCCGTGCCTGGCTCGGCGACTCGTTCGACTTCAGCTTCAGCGGGCTCAAGACGGCCGCCCTGCGCGCGGTGGCAGAGGCCCGCGCCACAGCCGGTCTCGAAGCCGGAGAACCCGCCAGCCAACTCCCGCGTGAGGTCGTGGCGGAGCTTGCGTGGGCGTTCCAGGAGTCCGTGGTCGACGTGCTCGCCACCAAGACGATCCGGGCGGCAGAGGCGTGTGGCGCCCGGTCGATCGTCCTCGGGGGAGGGGTGGCAGCCAACGACGTGCTGAGAGCCCGAAATCGCCACGGCGGCCGACGAGCGGGGCGTCGAGCTGGCCCTGCCGCGGCCGGGTCTCTGTACCGACAATGGGGCCATGATCGGCGCGGCTGGCGCCCGCCGCTTTGCGGCGGGCGAGCGGGCCGGCCTCGAGCTCGACGCGCGGCCGACCTTCCCGCTGGCGCGCGCCGCTGCGGATTCGAGGGGGGCAGGGCGGTGAGCGCGGCCGCACCCCGTCGGCTCGATCCGCAGGCAGTGCGTCGCGCGCTGCGCGCGGTGGGGATCCGGGCCCGCCACGCACTGTCGCAGAACTTCCTGGCCGACGTGGACGTCCTCGAGGCGATCCTCTCCGAGGCGGCTCCACGCCCTGGCCGGAAGGTCCTCGAAATCGGACCCGGACTCGGCGTCCTCACCGGCGGGCTCCTCGACGCCGGGGCGACGGTCGTGGCGGTCGAGCTCGATCGTGACCTCGCTCGGCATCTGCGCATGAGCCAGGCCGAGGCTATCGCCCGCGGATCGGCCGACCCGGACGCGCCGGGCAGCCTGCGCGTCGTCGAGGGCGATGTTCTCGACCAGGACCTCACCCAGCTCGCGTCGCCGCCGTACGACGTGGTGGCCAACCTGCCCTACCACATCACGAGCCCTGTCCTTCACCTGCTGCTCGGCCGGGCACCCCGACCCGACCGCCTGACGCTGATGGTCCAGCGCGAGGTCGCTGAGCGGATCGCCGCCTCACCGGGTCGGATGAGCTACCTCTCGGTCTTCGTCCAGTACCACGCTCGAGTCCGCATCGCCCAGATCGTGGCGCGCGAGGCGTTCGAACCGGCTCCCAACGTCGAGTCGGCGATCCTCGTCCTCGAGCCCTTCTCCACGGCTGTCCCCGGGGGGCGTGCCGCGCTCGATCCTCACGCGGAGGACGAGCTGTGGAGGCTTGTCCAGGCTGGCTTCCGCGAGCGTCGCAAGATGCTCCACAACGTGCTGGGGCGGCAGCTGCCGCTCCAGCCGGGCGCCCTCGAGGCCGCACTCGCGAGGACCGGCATCGACCCGGACCGCCGGCCGCAGACCCTGTCGGTGGACGAGTGGCTCGCCCTTCGGGAGGCGCTCGGGCCGCTCGCCCCGGACCGCCGCGCCGGCTCGAGGGGCTCGGCGGCACTGTCCCATCCCGAGGGCGACTAAGGATGCTCGGCTTCGATTCCGCGGGCCGGCTCTCCCCGATCGTGCGGGTCGCACCGGCCAAGCTCAACCTCACGCTCGCCGTGGTGGGCCGTCGCTCCGACGGCTACCACGCCCTGCACTCCGTGATGTTGCGGCTCACCCTGGCCGACCGCCTCAGCCTGAGCCCGGGCGTCGGCGGCCGGGATAGCCTGCACGTGACCGGGGCGGACACAGGGCCGCCTGAGGACAACTTGGTCACGCGGGCGCTCGAGGCGACCCGCGAGGCTGCCCGCCGTCTCGTCGGGCCCGCCGCGCTGCCCGCCCTCGCCGTTCTGCTGGAGAAGCGGATCCCGATCGCCGCCGGGCTCGGCGGCGGCAGCAGCGACGCGGCGGCCACGATGGATGCGGCCCTGGATGCCTGGCAGGTCAAGCTCGGGCAGGCTGAACGGCTGGCAGTGGCGGCCCGCCTCGGCTCCGACGTGCCGTTCTTTCTGGCGGGTGGTCCGGCCGTGGTAGAAGGCCGTGGGGAGCTCGTCACTCCGCTGCCGGGCCTCAGCGGACCGTCGCCGGGCGTACTCCTCGTGACTCCAGCCGTGACCGTTTCGACCTCGGACGTGTTCGCGCTCTTCGCGGCCCGCGGCCGGCCGACCGCCGCCGGTGCTGCCGCAGCCACCTCTCACCACTTCGCCGTCGAGCTCGATGCCCGGACGGCCGCCCGGATACTGCTGACGCGAGCCGGGGTCCTCGCCGCGGCGAACGACCTCCTGCCGGCGACCTTGCAGCTGGTGCCGGACCTCGTCGACTTCCGACGCGCCCTGGCCCGTCTCCTCGGGCGGCCGATTGGCCAGTCTGGCTCCGGCCCGACCGCCTGGGTCCTCTATCCTTCGGACGGGGAGGCAGAGGTTGCCGCCATGCTCGTGGAGAGAGCGCTCGGGGATGGACGCCTGCCGTGGCTCGGCGGCCGCCAGCCGGCCATCCACGTCACGTCCGTCGAGCTGTCACCCGCGGATCTGGCGATGGGGACGAAGCATGGCGGTGTCGAACCGCGCGATCGAGGAGGCCAGTGATGACCCGCCAGGCGATCTCCACCAGCCACGCGCCGGCCGCAATTGGCCCGTACAGCCAGGCGATCCTGACGGACAGCCTGGTCTTCTGTTCGGGTCAGCTTGGCCTCGACCCGCTCAGCGGCGAGCTCGCCGACGGGGTCGAGGCCCAGGCCGAGCGCGCCCTCAAGAACCTCCGCGGCGTCCTCGATGCGGTCGGACTGACGACCGCCGACGTCGTCAAGACCACGATCTTCCTCGCCGACATGGCCGACTTCGCCGTCGTGAACGCGGTGTACGGCCGGTTCTTCTCGGACCCGCCGCCCGCCCGCTCGACTGTCCAGGTCGGCGCGCTGCCCAAGGCCGGCCGCGTCGAGATCGAGGCGATCGCCGTCCGACCCTCGTCCTCGTGAGGCCGCTACGAGGCCGGGTCGCACCCCGCCAGGCGCGATTGGTTGACACTGCGCGGAGGCGGCCCCAAGATTCGTCGCCACATCGATGACATCTGAACCTCACCCGCCGGACGACCAACGTTCCGGGTCCGTCGCGATCGGCGCCCCCGACCAGGCCGTCCGGCGGCATCGATCATGAGCACGACTGGGCCGCGGGTCGTCCCGATCGTCCTGGCCGCCGGACTCGGGACCCGGATGCGCTCCCGCCGTCCCAAGGTCCTCCACCCGCTCTGCGGGCGGCCCATGGTTGCCTACGTCCTCGACGCCGCCCGGGAGGCGACCGGCGAACGGCCGCTCGTCGTCTACTCGCCGGCAACCGCTGAGCTACGCGAGATCGTGACTGACGTCACGTTCGTCCTCCAGGACGAACCGCGGGGGACCGGCGATGCCCTGCGGGCCGCCCTGGCCGCCATCCCACCTGACGTCGCGGAGGTCGTCGTCCTGAACGGCGATGTCCCGCTGGTGACCGCCTCGCTCGTGGCCGAGCTTGCTCAGGCTCGCCGCTCTGACGGAGCCGTGATGACCCTCGTCACCTTCGGGGCCATCGAGCCGGGCGACCTGGGACGGATCGTCCGACAGGCGGGCGATTCCGACGGGGTGGCCCGGATCGTGGAGGCCAAGGACGCCCGAGACGAGGAGCTCGCGATCGCAGAGGTCAACGCCGGCATCTACGCCTTCGACGTGTCCTGGTTGGGGAAGCGGATCGGCGGTCTGCGGCCCTCGCCGGCGACGGGCGAGATCTACCTCACCGGGCTCGTGGCACTCGCCCGCCAGGACCACCGACGCGTGACCGCGTTCCGCGTCGACGATGACGGGACCCTCGACGGGATCAACGACCGGGCGGAGCTGGCCGACGCCGAGGCGCGGCTCCGCGAGCGCCTCCGCATCGCCCACATGCGGGCGGGGGTCGCCATGGAAGACCCCTCCACCGTCTACCTCGACGCGACGGTCGAGCTGGCCCCGGACGTTGTCCTCGAGCCCAACGTGATCCTCCGTGGACGGACCCGGATCGGGGAGGGGACGGTTGTCGGTGCTGGCAGCCGGATCGTCGATTCGGTGGTTGGCCGGGAGTGTCGGATCTGGGCCAGCGTGCTCGAGTCGGCCGAGGTCGAGGACGAGGTCCAGATCGGCCCCTTCGCTCACCTTCGCCGTGGTGCCTCGATCGGGCGAGGTGCCGAGCTCGGCAACTTCGCGGAGGTCAAGAACAGCCGCCTGGGACCGGGTGTCAAGCAGCACCACTTCAGCTACCTCGGCGACGCCGAGGTCGGCGAGCACACGAACATCGGCGCGGGGACCGTCACCGCCAACTACGACGGGGTCCACAAGCACCGGACCACGATCGGGGCCCGGGCGTTCGTCGGCTCTGACACCATGCTGGTGGCCCCGGTGACCCTCGGCGAGGGTGCCCGGACCGGAGCCGGTGCGGTAGTGACGCACGACGTGCCAGCCGGGATGGTCGCGGTCGGGGTCCCCGCCCGCCTGCGCCAGCCTCGGTCACCCTCGGACGGCCCCGGCCCGAAGGCTGCGGAGCCGTCGTCGGCCGACGAGCCGTGAACGAGACCCTCGTCCAACTGCTGGTCATCGGCCTGCTGACCCTGGTCGAGGCGGTCTTCGTCGCGGCCGAGATCGCCCTCGTGACCATCCGCCGGAGCCGGGTCGAGCAGCTCATCGACGAAGGCGCCCCGCGAGCGCGACTCGTGCGGCGCCTGGTCGACGACCCGGGTCGCTTTCTGGCGGTTATCCAGCTTGGCCTGACCTTCATCGGGTTCTTCGCCTCGGCCTACGCTGCGGTGAGCCTCGTCGACGGCCTGACGCGGCTACTCGAGAAGGTCGACGTGCTGCGCGGTGCGGCCGAGGCCCTCGCCCTCGTTGCCGTCACTAGTCTCCTCGCGCTCTTCACCATCGTGTTCGGCGAGCTCGTCCCCAAGACCCTCGCCCTGGCCCATCCGGAGCGGTTCGCGCTCACCCTGGCCCGCCCGGTCGACGTGCTCGGGCGCGTCTTTGGACCGGTCGTCGCCCTCCTGACCGGTCTGACCCGCACGATCACCCGCCCCCTCGGCGCCAACGTCACGAACGAGGCCAAGATCAGCGCCGAGGAGCTCCTCCTGATCGTCGAGCGCGGCGGTGAGCAAGGGGTCCTGGAAGCCGAAGAAGAGCAGATGATCCATGCCGTCATCGGTCTCGGCGAGCGACGGCTCCACGAGGTGATGGTCCCGCGGATCGACATCGTCGCCCTCCCGGAGAACGTCTCGCTCGATGAGGCGATCGACACGATCGTGGCCGAGGGCCACAGTCGCATCCCGGTCTTCTCAGAGACGATCGACACGGTGGTCGGGATCCTGTATGCCAAGGACCTCCTCCAGTTCCTGAAGGCGCCGGTGGCGCAGCGGCCGCCGCTCCGCTCGCTGCTGCGGGCACCGGTCTTCGTCCCCGAGTCGATGTCGATCGACGACCTGCTCCACGAGTTCCAGCGACGCAAGGTCCACATCGCGATCGTCCTCGACGAGTACGGCGGCACCGCGGGCCTCCTGACCATCGAGGACCTTCTCGAGGAGATCGTGGGTGAGATCCAGGACGAGTACGACATCGAGGAACCGATGGTCGTGCGGCTCTCCGCTGGCCAGGCCCGAATCGACGGACGGGCCTCCGTTGACGACCTCGCGGAGCTCTTCGACG
Source organism: uncultured Chloroflexia bacterium (assembly GCA_963712585.1). Taxonomy (GTDB): domain Bacteria; phylum Chloroflexota; class Limnocylindria; order Limnocylindrales; family CSP1-4; genus CAVQIH01. The sequence goes on along the minus strand of CAVQIH010000005.1, from coordinate 108,323 downwards.
TTCAGCTCGGCCTCGAGGACGCCGACGAGTACGACACCGTCGGCGGGCTCATCTACCACCGCATCGGGGGAATCCCCAGGCCCGGGGACGAGGTACGCGTGTCAGGGCTGCGCCTGACCGTGGAGTCGACCGATGGGCGGCGGGTGGCGAAGGTCCTGGCGACCCGCGAGCCGGCCGACGACGAGGCGGCGGACGACGACCGCTGATCTGCGGCGCCGAGGACCGGCGTCCAGCCGGGCCCCCTAGGCGCTGATCACCGTCCGCATGATGGCCTCCAGCCTTGCCCGGGCCGTGGCGTCGATCACCCCGGCCGCCTCGAGCTGGGCAATGGCCTCGTCGCGGTAGCGATGCGCCTGTTGACGCGTGTAGTCGCGGGCTCCAGTCCGCTCCAGGATTCCCATTGCCTCGGCGATTTCCGTCGACGACGGATCCGGATGCGCATAGAGGTCGACCAGGCGCGCCCGATCCGCACCGGTAGCGTGCTCGAGCGCGTAGATGACCGGCAGGGTCTTCTTGTGCTTGGCGAGGTCGGTGGGCTCCTTGCCGGTGGCCGCCTCCTGGCCCCAGATGCCGAGCAGATCGTCGTTGAGCTGGAAGGCGAGCCCGAGCGCCCAACCGAAGGCCCGGTAGCGGTCGATGATCTTCTCGTCGTCGGTGGCCAGCAGGGCCCCGGCCTCGACCGAGGCTGCGATGAGGGCTGCCGTCTTGCGCCCGATCATGTCGAAGTAGAGCTCGACCGACATCGAGTCGCGGTGCTCGGTCGTCCAGATATCGATGTACTGGCCCTCGCACAGGGCGAGGCAGGTTCGGTCATACAACCGCATCAGGCGGAGGACCTTGGCGTCGGAGAAGCCGAGCTCGGTCAGCCGGTGGAGCGCGATTCGGCTCAGGACGAAGACCGCGTCGCCGGTGTTGATCGCCTGGGGGATCCCGTGGAGCGCCCAGAGCGTCGGGCGGTGGCGGCGCTCGCGGTCGTCGTCCTCGATGTCGTCATGGATCAGCGAGAAGTTGTGACCCAGCTCGACCGCGGCCGCGCCGGGCAGGGCGGGCTCGTACCGGCCACTGATCGAGGCGTAGGCGAGCAAGCCGAGGAGCGGCCGCAGCCGCTTGCCGCGCGGCCCCGCTCCCGTCGAGGCCGAGGTGGTAGCGGACCATCTCGTAGAGCCCATGGGTGGAGGGGTCACGATCCCGGACGAGGCGCAGGATCTCATCCTCGGTGGCTGCGATGAGATCGGCGACGTCGAGGAGATCGGGGCGGGTCGGCATCGTGAGCGGAGTGTAGACGACGCTGTCAGGCCCGGCGGGTCGGGCCACCCGCGGCGAACGTCACTCCCCTTGGAGACGAGTGGGGCGATCCCCGCTTCGGGCACGGTCGTGCACACCTGCGGATCAGCCCTCATCATTCCCTCGTGCGCGACTCCGATGCGTGGACGCTGGCGATCGAGCGGATCCGCCAGTTCGAGGAGGTTGCGACCGACGACGATCGGAACCGACCGCTATTCCCGGTGACGATGTTCGAGGCGCTGGCCGCGAGCACCGGACTCGCCCCCGGGTCACGTGTGGTGGAAATCGGGTCGGGGACCGGCCGGGCCACGTTGCCCCTCGCCGAACGAGGCTACGTTGCCCAGCGCCGGGCGGGCTGAGGCCGTGGCCGAGCGTCGACTTTACGCCACGGACGGGATCGTCCTCTCTCGCTTCAACCTGGGCGAGGCCGACCGGGTCCTGACCCTCATCACCCCCGAGCTCGGCAAGCTCAGGGTCATCGCCAAGGGGGTCCGCCGTCCCACCAGCCGGCTCGGCGGCAGCCTTGAGCCGTTCGCCGAGCTGCGGGTGGCTCTGGTTCGAGGGCGGACGTTCGACGTGGTCACCCAGGTCAGTGTCAGCCATGCCTGGCTGCGGCTGCGGGACACCCTCGAATCGGCGGCGACGGCGTGGTACCTCGGCGAGCTCGCCGACCGCTCGTTGGAGGAGCGCCATGCGGCGCAGCCGATCTACCTGCTGCTGCGGCGATCGTTCGAGCTCCTCGACGCAGGCATGGCGAGCGCACGGGTGGCCCGCTGGTACGAGATGCGGTTCGCCGACGAGATGGGCGTCCGCCCGGAGGTGGACCGCTGCGTCGAGTGCGACCGGCTGCTCGAGCCGAACGACGTCGTCCGCTGGGTCCCGCCGCTCGGGGGCGCCCTCTGCGAGCGGCATGCCGGCCCCCCGGTGTCGCGGGCCGGCCTCTCGCTCGAGGCGCTCAAGATCCTCAAGGCTTACCAGCGCATGGACGTCGAGGCGCTCGCCGGCCTCCGGATCCCGGCGCCCGTCGAGCGCGAAGTCGAGGCGGCCATGCGGGAGTTCCTGCGGGTCGCGCTCGAGCGGGACGCACGCTCGCGGGCGTTCCTCGACGAGGTCCGGGCTGGCCACCCCGAGTCAGGTGGTCTGCGTGGGTAGCCCGGTCCTTCGAGCCTGAGTTCCGCGTCCGGGCCCAGCTTCGTTGGCTGACCACCCTTCTCGCCCGCGGGCCGCAGCTCGGGCCCCGCACCGGACGTGCCGCGGGCTCCGGCCGGTCTGCTAGCATCGGCCGGCCACCGAGTGTGGCCGCCGTCCGTCGTTGGACGGCGGGCCCGCGACCTCCCTTTCACGGCCGGCCGCCCAGTGGGAGCATCCCGTGATCCACCACAAGCACGAAGGCGACACCATCGTGGCCGAGACGCCCGATCCCGGGCCTGCGATTCCCAATCTGGACACGATCGTCTCGCTTTCCAAGCGGCGCGGCTTCATCTTCCCGTCCAGCGAGATCTACGGCGGGATCAACGCCGTCTGGGATTACGGGCCGCTCGGCGTCGAGTTGAAGAACAACGTCAAGCGGGCCTGGTGGCGAGCGATGGTCCAGGAGCGCGATGACATCGTGGGCCTCGATGCCGGGATCCTCATGGCACCCCAGGTGTGGGTCACGTCCGGCCACGTCGCCGAGTTCAGCGACCCAATGGTCGAGTGCCAGACGGATCACAAGCGCTTCCGTCTCGACGAGCTGCCCGGCGCCGAGGACTTGAGCCCGACCGAGCTCAAGGACCCCACCGTCGTGGAGCGCCTCGGCCTGCGCTGTCCGGCCGACGGCGGCCCGCTCAGTCCACCGCGGCGCTTCAACCTCATGTTCAAGACACACATGGGGCCCGTCGAGGACGAGGCTGCCCTCGTCTACCTCCGGCCCGAGACCGCCCAGGGCATCTACGTCAACTTCAAGAACGTCCGCGAGACGTCACGCAAGAAGATCCCGTTCGGGATCGCCCAGGTCGGGAAGGCTTTCCGCAACGAGATCAGTCCGGGCAACTTCGTCTTCCGGATGCGCGAGTTCGAGCAGATGGAGATGCAGTACTTCGTCCGCCCTGAGGCGGCCGCGGCTGCGTTCGAGGAGTGGCTGCCACGCCGCCGCGCCTGGTACGAGCGCTACGGCGTGACGCCGGCCCGGCTCCGTTACCGCGAACATCGACCCGACGAGCTCGCCCACTACGCCAAGAAGGCCGTCGATATCGAGTACCGGTTCCCCTTCGGATGGAAGGAGCTCGAGGGGATCCACAACCGGGGCGATTGGGATCTCGGTCGCCACCAGGCCGCCACAGGCGAGAACCTCGAGTACTTCGACCCGGCCACGGAGGAGCACTTCGTGCCCTGGATCGTCGAGACCTCGGCCGGCGGCGACCGAGCGACCTTCACGTATCTCATCGATGCCTATCGCGAAGAGGAGGTTCGTGGCGAGACGCGGGTCGTGCTCGGGCTCCATCCCGAGCTTGCCCCGTACAAGGTGGCCGTCCTGCCGCTGCTCAAGAAGCGTCCCGAGATCGTCGAGCTGTGCCGGCGCATCAAGGCCGACCTGCAGCGCGACACGATGGCCGTCTACGACGACACGGCCGCAATCGGCAAGCTCTACCGTCGCCAGGACGAGATCGGCACCCCGTGGTGCGTCACCGTCGATGTCGACTCGCTCGAAGACGCCGCGGTCACCGTGCGGGATCGCGACTCCATGACCCAGGAACGCGTCCCGGTCGAAGGTGTCAAGCGAGCGATCCTCGACCGGCTGGCCGCCTCTCGGGATTAGTCAGGGTCGAGCCTCGGCGGCGTATCCCACCTCGGTCAGCGGGCGCGCTCGGCGAGGACGACCACGCGCTCCCCCTCCACCTCGGCAAGCTCGGGCATGATGAACGGGAGGCCCAGGTGATCCACGCCGTCGTCGGCGAGGTCCTGCTCGTACGAGCAGATGCACGGGCCGCCGTCGGCGCAGCCCGCGCAGCAGTAGGCGACGTCCGCGACGAAGATCGGGGGCGAGGTGAACCCGGCCTCGCAGCTCGGGCAGGTGTAGCGGTGGCGTCCTGAGAAGCCCACGGCGGCAGCTCCTGTTCTCTGCGCCCGCCGCCGGCGGTGGAGTCCCGGCAGGACGGCCGCGAGAGGCGACGCTAGAGCCGGCCCGTGACAGCGCCGGGGAAGCTGCATGAACGGCCGGTGAAACGACGTTCATCTCCTATTCATGTGCGTCCATGCGCTCGTTTCCGGGCCCGTGAGAGGCTAGCGGGGAGTGGCGTTCGAGGTCGGGGAACCCGATCCCTGGCCAGCCCCCGAGCTGAGCCCTCCCTCGGACTCGGCCCGCGGCCGCCCGGGCGCCGGTATCTGGAGACCGATCGTGGGATCGACGTTGATCGACGCGCGCCCGGCACCGACGCTCAACCCGCACGCCGCTGCGGTGGCTCAGTTCGAGCAGGCCGCCGACTACCTCGAGCTGGATCCCGGGTTGCGGGCGATTCTGCGGGTGCCGCAGCGCGAATGGACCGTCCGGTTCCCCGTTCAGCTCGACACGGGCATGGTGGAGGTCTTCACCGGCTACCGGGTGCAGCACAACGTCAGCCGTGGACCGGCCAAGGGCGGGATTCGCTACCACCCCGCGACGGACCTCGACGAGGTCCGGGCTTTGGCGATGTGGATGACCTGGAAATGCGCGCTGGTGAACGTCCCGTTCGGGGGAGCCAAGGGCGGCGTGACCTGCGACCCCGGGACGCTCAGCATGGGCGAGCTCAGCCGGTTGACGCGGCGCTTCACGACCGAGATCCAGGAGATCGTGGGACCGGATCGCGACATCCCGGCGCCGGACGTCGGAACGAATGCCCAGATCATGGCCTGGATGGTTGACACATACTCGATGCACCACGGTCGCGTCATCCCGGGCGTCGTGACCGGCAAGCCGCTGGGGCTCTCCGGATCAGAGGGTCGTTCTGACGCGACCGGCCTCGGCGCCGTGTTCTGCATCGAAGCGAGTGCGGCCCGCCTGGGCATGGCGCTCCGGGGTCTGCGGGTCGCCGTCCAGGGCTTCGGCAACGTTGGCGAGGCCACGGCTCGCCTCCTACATGACCGCGGTGTTCGGGTCATCGCGGTGACCGACGTTCGCGGCGGGGTCCATGCCGATTTGGGTCTCGATCCGGCGCTCCTCCGTCGCCGTCTCGAGCAGACCGGGTCGGTGGCCGGCGCGCCCGGGACGGAGCCGATCACCAACGAGGAGCTCTTCGAGCTCCCGTGCGATGTCCTCGTCCTGGCCGCCCTCGAGAGCCAGATCACTGCCGCGAACGCCGGCCGAGTCCGAGCCCGGATCCTGGCCGAGGCCGCCAATGGGCCGACCACACCAGATGCCGACCCGATCCTCGCTGATCGGGGGGTGACGGTCATCCCCGACATCCTGTGCAATGCCGGCGGGGTCATCGTCAGCTACTTCGAATGGGTCCAGAACCGCGAGGCGTTCTTCTGGACGCGGGAGCATGTCGAGGCGCAGCTGCGGCGGCTGATCCTGGGGGCGGACGAGGTCGTTCGGCAGCTCGCGGACGAGGCGGGAATCGAGCCGCGCCTGGCCGCCCACGCAGTGGCGGTCAGGCGCGTCGCCGAAGCGACGAGACTGCGCGGCATCTACCCGTAGGATGGTCGCCCGCTCGGGCGCGCCCACCCCTCGGACCGACGTCCCGGGGCCTGCTGCAGGCACCGCCGTATCCTTGGCCCAGCATGCCTGACGACAACCGCGTTCACGTCTCGGCGCTGGCCCCCGCGGCCTTGACGCTCGTCGGGGAAGGAGCGACCTCCGCCGAGCTGATGCGGCGCTTCGCACGGGCCGGCGCAGCCACGTCCTCGGAGCGTTGCAGCGGGCTGCTCCACGAGCTGGGTGACCTCGGGCTGGTGCGCGTGGCGGGGACCAGGCGGGGCGCGGCTCACTATGTCCAGACGTCGCTTGGGCGCCAGTTCGCCGGGGCGCTGCTGGGAGGTGACGGAGATGTGGCGGGGCGTCTGCAGGAGCTCGAGGCACTCCGGACTGACCTGCTCTCCACCATCGCCCACGAGCTCCGGACGCCGCTGACTGCCATGCGGACGTGCCTGGGCCTGCTGCTGGATCCGGCGACACAACCGTCTCCAGAAGAGCACCAACGGCTGCTCGAGACCGCTGCTCGGAACGCAGATCGCGTCCAGCGACTCATCGGCGATCTACTCGATCTCGCGCGCTTTCGGGCTGGTCGTGTCCGCCTTCAGCTGCGGCGGTTCGACGCCCGGATGCTGGCCACCGGGGTGGCTGGGGCGATCGAGCCGCTCGCGGAACGGCGAGGGCAGCGCATCGAAGTGGTCGCGCCGGACGAACCATCCTGGGTCTTCGGTGACCATCGCCGGCTGGAGCAGGCCCTGACGAACCTCGTCTCCAACGCTCAGAAGTTCTCGCCGGACGGGGGGCGGATCGAGGTCACCGTCGAACGGTCCGACGGCGAGGTCCGCTGGACCGTCACCGACGAAGGTCCGGGCATCCCCGACGAGGACCGCCCGCGCCTGTTCGAGCGGTTCTTCGTCGGGCGATCCGACCGTGGACCCCAACCCGGGGCCGGTCTCGGGCTGCCCACCGCGCTCGCCGTCGCCCAGGCGCACGGCGGCCGCGTCGACGTGGCGAGCGAGCCGGGCCGAGGCAGCCGGTTCACGATCGCGGTTCCGGCCGACGGTCCGCCCGAGGTGGGCGAGGGATGAGGATCCTCGTCGTGGACGACGAACCCGACGTCGTCGAATTGGTCCGCCTCGGCTTCACCTTGCAGTGGCGGGAGGTCGACATCCTGGGTGCGGGCCGCGGCGAGGAAGCGCTCGACATCGTCGAGCGAGAGCGGCCGGACATGGTGCTGCTGGACATCGGGCTCCCCGACATCGACGGCTACGAGGTCCTCCGCGAGATCCGGCGGTTCTCCGACGTGCCCGTGGTCATGCTGACCGCGCGGGACGACACGATGGAGAAGGTCAAGGGGCTCGAGCTCGGGGCCGACGACTACGTGACCAAGCCGTTCGACCACCTGGAACTGCTCGCCCGCGTGCGGGCCGTCCTTCGCCGCCTGGACATGCCCGCGCCGGCGACGCGCAGCCCGTCGTTTCGCGCCGGCGATCTCGAGGTCGACTTCGCCCGCCACGAGGCCCGTCTCCGCGGCCTCACGCTCGAGCTCACTCCCACCGAATACAAGCTCCTGTATCACCTGGTCCGCAACGCGGGGCACGTGCTGCTGCACGGGACCCTGCTGGCCAAGGTCTGGGGCCGTGACTATGTCGACGAGGTCGACTACCTGCGGGTATACGTCCGGAGGCTGCGGGACAAGCTGGACGACGACCCCGAGCACCCCCGCTACATCCGCACCGAGCGGGGGCTCGGCTACCGGTTCCTGGCCTAGCCAGCCCCGGCCGGTTCGGTGAGCCTCGGCGGGTACTCGCCGCTCAGGTAGGCCTGGATCGAGGCCGCCGTGCGCTTGCCGTCGCCCATGGCCAGGATGACCGTCGCGGCGCCGCGGACGATGTCACCGCCGGCGAAGACGCCGGGCATGCTCGTCTGGCCGTACTCGTCGGTCACGATGTAGCCCCAACGGTTGAGCTCGAGACCGGGCGAGGTCGACGTCAGGACCGGGTTCGCCTTGGTGCCGATCGCGACGACGACCTGGTCGCAGGCGATCTCGAACTCGGAGTCCGCGATCGGGATCGGTCGTCGTCGGCCGGAGTCGTCGGGTTCGCCGAGCTCCATCCGGATGCATCGGATCCCGCGGACCCAGCCGCTCCTCGTCGCCGAGGACCTCGACCGGGGCCACCAGGAAGTCGAAGCGGATCCCTTCCTGCTCCGCGTGGTGGACTTCCTCGGCGCGAGCGGGCAGCTCGTCGTGGCCGCGGCGGTAGACGATCGTCGCCTCGGCAGCGCCCAGGCGCCGCGCGGTTCGGACCGAGTCCATCGCCACGTTTCCCCCGCCGACGACGACGACGCGCTGGCCGTGGAGGACCGGAGTGTCGGAGTCGGGATTCCAGGCCCCCATGAGGTTGACCCGGGTCAGGTACTCGTTGGCCGAGTAGACGCCCTTCAAGTTCTCGCCGGGGACGTTCATGAAGACGGGCAGGCCGGCGCCGACGGCGATGAAGACCGCGTCGAACTCGGCTCGCAGCTCGGGCAAGGTGAATGTCTTGCCGATGATCGAGTTCGGCTCGATCTTCACGCCCGGACGCCTTGAGGCGGTCGACCTCGGCCTGGACGATGTCCTTGGGCAGGCGGAACTCGGGAATGCCGTAGATCAGCACCCCGCCGGCGGCGTGGAAGGCCTCGAAGATGGTGACGTCGTGGCCGAGCTTGGTGAGCTCGCCCGCGGCGGTCAGGCCAGCCGGGCCGGAACCGACGATGGCGACCCTCTTGCCGGTCGCCGGAGGATCGGCGTGGCCGAGCTCCTCGAGATGGGCCTGGGCCCAGTCCGCGACGTAGCGCTCGAGGTGGCCAACGGCGACCGGTTTGCCCTTCTTGCCCCGCAGGCAGACCAGCTCGCACTGCGTCTCCTGGGGGCAGACCCGCCCGGTGACACACGGGCAGGTCATTGTCGTCGAGGAGCGTATCGGCGGCCCCGGTCAGGTCGCCGTCGCGCAGGAACTTCGAGGAAACGGGGGATGTTGACCCGGACGGGGCAGCCGTCGATGCAGTAGGGCTTCGGGCACTGAAGGCAGCGCTCGGCCTCGAGCATCGCCATCTGGCGGGTGAAGCCGAGGTTGACCTCGCGGAAGTTGTGGGCACGGAGATCCGCCTCCTGCTCGGGCATCGAGAGGCGGTCGATCGCCATCCGCTCTTTCTGGCTGAGCGGAGCCTTGAGGGGTGGCGTGGTCGGGTCGGTCACCGGGACGCTCCTGCCGGCGACGCCGGCTCGTTGCCGCCAGGCTGGGCACCGAGCTTGCACGCTTCGCGCCTGGCGAGCGCGGCCTGCTCGAAGGGGCGGTAGGTCGAGAGGCGATCGTTGAGCTCGCGAAGTCGACGACGTGGCCGTCGAACTCGGGACCGTCGACGCAGGCGTAGCGGGTCTTCGCCGTCGACCGTGACGCGGCAGCCGCCGCACATCCCGGTCCCGTCGACCATGATCGGCGTTGAGCGACACCGTGGTCTTGATGCCGTACGGGCGGGTCAGCTCGGAGACGGCGCGCATCATCGGCACCGGACCGACGGCGTAGATCTCGTCGATCCCGCCGGCCTCGCAGGCGTCTTTGAGCGCCTCGGTCACGAAGCCCGGCCGACCGTAGCTGCCATCGTCGGTGCAGACGACCACCTCGCCGTAGCGGCGCAGCTCGTCCTCGAAGATCACCCATTCACGGGATCGCCCGCCGATGATGCTCGTCACCCGCACTCCGAGCGCCGCCAGGCCCTGTGCGATCGGGTGGACCACGGCGGTCCCCACGCCACCCCCGACGCAGAGTGCGTGCCCCGCGCTCGAGCAGCTCGGTCGGCCGGCCGAGCGGGCCGACGATGTCCGTGATCGCCTCGCCCACCTGGAGCTCGACGAGGTCGTCGGTGCTCTTCCCGACGGCCTGGATCACCAGGGCGATCGTGCCGGCGTCCGGATCGCCGTCGGCGATCGTGAGCGGGATGCGCTCCGCGCCCGGACCGCGGCGGACGATCACGAACTGCCCCGGCTGGCGGATCTGGGCGATGCGCGGCGCCATGACGGTGAGCCGGGTCACGTTGGGGGAGAGGTCGGCCCGCTCGAGGATCTGGTGCATTGGACTCCTGTGCTCTGCTGTTTCGACACATATGGTGCCGTAAACCCTTCGAACGGCCCCACCACCCTTGCGCCCCAAGACAGCAGGCCGAAGGTCACTTCGGGCCCGCCTCCGCGGTACGTCAGCCGGCCGCCCCGACCTCTGAGCCTGCCATGGCAGCTTTGCCCTTCGGCCAGTACAGCTCCTTCTTGACGTGGAACTCTGGGAACCCGGCCCGCATCAGGATCCCTTCGACGTTCAGGATCATGTCCGGGTTGCCGCAGATGTAGACGACCGTGCTGTTCGGCTTCAGGCCGAAGTCGCGGCAGACGTCCTGGACGACCGCCTCGGCGCGGCCGGTTCGGCCCTCCCAGCCGGCGTTCCGGGGGTCGTGAGGACGCGAGATCGTGGGGACGTAGTGGATCGGGTACGTGCGGTCGCGTTCCCAGCCCTCGAGGAGCTCGAGATAGCCGAGCTCCTCGACGTAGGACGCGCCGTGGAGGAGGACGACTCGCCGCGGCCTGCCCTGCGCGCGGGACTCCTGCATCATCGCGATGAAGGGCGCAATCCCCGTCCCGGTCGAGACGAAGAGGTGAGTTCGCTTGTCGTCGGGCTCGAGCACGAACTTGCCCTTCGGGCCGATCATCCGCAGCCCCTGCCCGATAGGCAGGCGCCAGAGCAGGGTGGTGAACCGGATCACCGGCACCAGCCGCACGTACAGCTCGTAGCCCTCGCTGCCAGCCACGCTCGGCGCGGACGCCACGGAATACGGCCGCTGCCAGAGCTTGCCATCGGCGAAGACCCCGATGGTCATGTATTGGCCCGGCTCGAACGGAGTTGCCGGCCCGTCGAACTTGACCCAGAAGTAGCCGAGATCGTGGTTCTGGTCCACCCGTCGGACGAGGCGCGCGTTGTAGACCTCGTGCTCGGCCGTGATCTGCCGGTCGTCGGCATGGTGGTGGCTCATCGCGGCGTGACGCCTCCTGGCGGGGACCCGAGCGGCGCTCGTGATGCCGGTGGACCGGGCCACGGACGCCCGAGCCAGTGTAGCCGTCCTGGCCCGCGAGTCGGGTGCGGCGCGTATGATGGGCGCACCAGCGAGTCATCAAGCGGCGGGGGGACCTCCACGCCGCGCGCCGCCTCCAATGAGGGAGTTTCCCCGATGGCCGATACGACCACGGTCTCTGCGCGTCCCGAGCGTCCCCACCGGGCCGCCAAGCGCTACATCTACGCGTTCGGGAGCGGTGCTGCCGAAGGCGACGCCACGATGCGCGATCTCCTGGGCGGCAAGGGCGCCGGCCTCGCCGAAATGACGAATGCGGGCCTCCCGGTCCCGCCCGGCTTCACCATCACGACCGAGGCCTGCAACGACTACTTCTCGGCTGGCGAGCGTCTGCCCGATGGCCTCTGGCAGGACGTCCTCGCCGCCGTCAAGGATGTCGAGACGGCCTCCCGCAAGGGCTTCGGCGACCCCGCCAACCCACTCCTGGTCAGTGTCCGCTCCGGTGCCAAGTTCTCCATGCCCGGGATGATGGACACGGTCCTGAACCTTGGCCTCAACGAGACCACCCTCGAGGGGCTCGTGGCGCTAACCGGCAACGAGCGGTTCGGTTGGGACGCCTACCGCCGCTTCATCCAGATGTTCGGCCGGATCGTGATGGGCGTGGACGGCGAGAAGTTTGACCATGCCCTCGACGCCGCCAAAGCCGCCCGGGGCGCTTCCGCCGATACGGACCTGGACGCGGCGGCCCTGCGCGAGGTGACGGGGGCCTACAAGGCGATCGTCCGCGAGTCGACCGGGCGCGAGTTCCCGGCCGACCCTGGCGAGCAACTCGACCTGGCCATCAAGGCGGTCTTCGCCTCGTGGTTCGGCAAGCGCGCCCAGGATTACCGCAAGTACAACAAGATCCCCGACGACCTCGGCACGGCGGTCAACGTCGTGACCATGGTCTTCGGCAACATGGGCAGCGACTCCGGGACCGGGGTTGCCTTCACCCGCGACCCGAACACCGGCGAGAAGGTTCTCTACGGCGAGTACCTCGTCAACGCGCAGGGCGAGGACGTCGTCGCCGGGATCCGGACCCCGGCCAAGATCAGCCACCTCAAGGACGAGATGCCGGCCTCGTATGACGAGTTCCAGCGGATCGCGGACCGTCTCGAGCGCCACTATCGCGACGTCCAGGACCTCGAGTTCACCATCGAGCGCGGTCACCTCTACATGCTCCAGACGCGGAGCGCCAAGCGCACGGCCGCCGCGGCGGTGAAGATCGCCGTCGACATGGTCGACGAGGGAATCATCACGAAGCGGGAGGCCCTGGCGAGGATCGAGCCCGCCCAGGTCGACCAGCTGCTGCGCGACCAGTTCGACCCGGGCGCTCGTCACAAGGCGCCCAGGATCACCAAGGGCCTCAACGCTTCACCCGGCGCTGCCGTCGGCAAAGCCGTCTTTTCGGCCGACCACGCCGTCGAGTGGGTGGCGCGGGGCGAGAAGGTCGTCCTCGTGCGCGTCGAGACCTCACCCGACGACTTCCACGGGATGGCCGTCGCCCAGGGCATCCTGACAGCGCGCGGCGGCGCAACCAGCCACGCGGCCGTCGTGGCCCGTCAGATCGGCAAGCCGTGCGTGGCCGGCTGCGCAGACCTGGTCGTCGACTACGGCACGAAGACGGCGCGCTCCGCCGCTTCGGGCGTAGCGTTCGGCGAAGGCGACTGGATCAGCGTCGATGGCTCGACCGGGGAGGTCTTCGTCGGAGCACTGCCCACGGTGGCCGCCCGGTTCGAGGAGCAGCCGGACCTCCAACAGGTCCTTGGCTGGGCCGATGAGGTCCGGCGCCTCCAGATCTGGACCAACGCCGACAAGCCCGAGGAGGCCGCCCAGGCCCGTTCGTATGGTGCGCAGGGGATCGGCCTGTGCCGGACCGAGCACATGTTCCGCGAGGGTGAGCGGCTCGACATCGTGCGGGCCGCGATCCTCGTCGCCAACCAGGCCACTCGGGCCAAGGCGAAGGTCGCGGCCGGCGAGACGCCGAACGCCGCCGAGCTCGCTGCCGTCGCCGAGTTCGACGCGGCGATGGCCAAGCTCGAGAAGCTCCAGCAGGGCGACTTCGAGGGGATCCTGGCGGCGATGACCGGCCTGCCGGTCGTCATCCGCCTTATCGACCCGCCCCTCCACGAGTTCCTCCCAAAGCACGAGGATCTGCTCGTCGAGGTGACCCAGTTCCGCGACCGCGGAACCCCCGAGAGCGACCCGGCCTACGCCGAGGCGCGCCGCCTCCTCGCCGCGGTCGAGTCGATGCGCGAGCAGAACCCGATGCTCGGCCTGCGCGGCTGCCGGCTGGGCCTCATGATCCCCGACTTCGTGAAGATCCAGACGCGGGCCATCCTCAACGCCGCGGTCGCCGTGAAGCGCGCTGGCAAGGATCCGCGACCCGAGATCATGATCCCGCTCGTCGGCCATGTGAACGAGCTGATCCAGACCCGCGAGCTCCTCGACGCCGAGGCGAACGCCGTCGTGGAGAAGGCTGGCGAGAAGATCGACTTCAAGTTCGGGACGATGATCGAGATCCCCCGGGCCTGCTGGGTCGCCGACGAGATCGCCGAGCATGCCCAGTTCTTCAGCTTCGGCACGAACGACCTGACGCAGATGACTTTCGGCTACAGCCGAGACGATGCGGAAGGCGGCTTCCTCCTCAAGTACGTCGAGGACAAGGTCCTGCCGTTCAACCCGTTCCAGTCGCTCGATCCGGTGATCGTCCGCGAGATGAAGCTGGCAGTCGAGCTCGGCCGCAAGACCCGGCCGAACCTCAAGATCGGCATCTGCGGCGAACATGGTGGCGACCCCGCCTCGATCGCCGAGTGCCACGGGATTGGCCTCGACTACGTCTCCTGCTCGCCGTTCCGGGTCCCGGTGGCTCGGCTGGCGGCGGCCCAGGCGGCACTCACCAGCGCGGCCGAGCGAGACAAGTAGCCCGGTTCATCGACAGGTGCAGAAGAGCCGGTCGCTGGGCGACCGGCCCTTCTTGGTGAGCCCGCCATGGGTGGGCGGCGGGGGCACATGATCCCGGGCCGTCGGCCCGGATGGGTCAGCGCGTCGCGAACGCCCGTCGGAGCAGGCGGAAGGAGGGCCGACCGCGCCGGGCGGGTGCCGCCTCCACGCGGCGGCTCTGACTCGCCATGCGGTAGTCCGCGGCTTCGCGGACACGCTCCTCGACGATCGAAACCGCCAGGTCCATGAAGTAAGGGGACCGGATCATCGGTGACCTCCTTTCTCTCGGGCGGTCGGTGCGGCCCGAGTCGCTGAGGTCACGATGCTCGTGGCGAGGTCGTGCTGCAGTCGGCGAGCGTGGTCAAAGCGGTCGGCTGAACGTGCAGGCGCTCCATCGTCATCTGTCCATGCGCCGGGCAGGCTGGCGCGGACCAGCTATGGGCCGCGGAGGGCGCTAGTCGACGAGGCCTCGCTCTACCGCCCACAGGGCAGCCTGGGTCCGGCTTGCCAGCCCGAGCTTGCCCAGGATGTTGCTGACGTAGGTCCTCGCGGTTCGCTCGGTCACGAAGAGGGTGGCCGAGATCTCCTTGTTGGACATCCCGCGGCCGAGCAGGCGAATGACGTCCTTCTCGCGTTCCGTGAGCGGCTCTGGGCCTTCGTCCTCGGCTCGGCGCTTGGTCCGCAGGCGCTCGGCGAGAAGCCTGGCGACCGCCGGGTCCAGGTGGACGTTGCCGTCGTGGGCGTCCCGGATGGCCGTGGCGACCTCGTCGGCGGAGGCGTCCTTCAGCAGGTAGCCGGCCGCGCCCGCCTCCAGGGCGGTCGTCACCTTGTCCTCCTCGATGAAGCTCGTCATCGCGACGACCTCGATCTTGGGGAGCTCCTCGCGGAAGCGGCCGATCGCCGTCAGCCCGTCCATCCGGGGCATGAGCAGGTCCATGAGCACGACGTCGGGCTGCACGCGCCGGGCGACGGCCAGCGCCTCGCTCCCGTCTTTGGCCTCGCCCACGACCTCGATGTCGGGCTGGAGGTCGAGAAAGACGCGGAGACCGCTGCGGACCACGGCGTGGTCGTCGACGAGGAGGACGCGGATCTTGGGGTCCGGCACGCTCATCGTCCCTCGGTCGTGGGCGGCTTGCCCGGCGGCCTCGCCGGGCGGACGCTCCGAGCAACCGAGTCTAGCACCGGCAGCGCCCGAAGCTAGCTGGGCAGTTCCAGGGCGAGGTCATGGATCCGCTCGATCAACGCGCCCGGGCCCTCCGCCGTCGGAACCACGACCACCTGGGGGTCGCCAATCCGCTCGAGCGCCGGCGACCACGCGAGGACGAGGATGCGCGCCCGGGGGTGCCGATTGCGGAGCCTGCTGATCAGGGCGATGCCGTCGGTCACCTCCGGGAGTCGCGGATCGATGACGATCGCGTAGGGATGGACGCGATCGCACAGCTCGAGCGCGGCCTCGACATGGCCGGCACTGCCGGCGACGTCCAATCGGTCCCCGAGCGTCAGGGCTTCCGTGAGGCTCTCGCGGACGCGTCGGTCGGCGTCGACGACGACGATCCTTGGGCGCGCCGGCATGACTGGCGCGCGGTTGGGCTGGCTCACGGACCGAGGGTGGGGGCCGGGCCGGCCCGCCGCCACTGACGAATGCCGGCCAGCCATCATCGACGAATGACGATGGTGCACCGGCGCACCGTGAGCTAAGCCCTCTCGAGCGGGATGGTCACCTCGATGCGGGTGCCACGGCGACGCCGCGAGCGGATCTCGAGCCGACCCCCCAAGCGCTCGGCTCGAGTTCGCATCCCGGGCAACCCCAGGTGCCCGGCCTCGATGGTCTCGGGATCGAACCCCAGGCCGTCGTCCTCGACAGCCAGCGAGGCCGAGTCCTCGCTGGCGCGAATCTCGATCCGGACTACGTGGGCCGCCGCGTGCTTGACCGTGTTGTGCAGGGCCTCCTGGGCGATCCGATACAGCGCTTCCTCGACGGGCGCCGGCAGGCGGCCCATGAGAACGTCGGCCTCGAGGATCACCGGCAGTCCGATCCGCCCTTCCACGCCGGCCACGTGCGTCCGCAGTGCCTGCACCAGCCCGTCTTCGGCCAGGCTTCCCGGCCGCAGCTCGAAGATCAGGGAGCGGATCTCGGCAAGCGCATCGCGCTGGAGCTCTGCGAGCATCTCCAGCCGCTCGCGGACCAGCGTGGGGTCCCTCTCCAAGAGGACTTCTACGCTGCGGATCACGAGGCCCATCGAGAAGAGCGCCTGGGTGACCGAATCGTGGAGCTCCCGGGCCAGGTGCGAGCGCTCCTGGCTGGAGGCCAGCTCCTCTGCCTGGCGTACGAGCTCTCGCTGCAACCGCTCGCGCTCACCAACGTCACGCGCCGACCCGTGAACGCCGCCAAACGCCCCATCGGAGATGAGCCCGGACCCGCGCAAGTCGAACGGGATCCGCCGGCCGTCCTGATGGATGAGCGCCAGCGACGACTGCTCGACGCGTTGCGGCTCAGCCGCGATCCGGGCGAAAAGGGCGCGGCCCTCCTCGGCCGAGGCCTCGTCGACGATGTGGAGGAAGTTCTGGCCGATGAGTTCTGCGGGCGCCCACCTGAGGAGCCGCTCGATCGATTCGCTCAGGTAGGTGAGCCGGCCTTTCGCGTCGGTCTCGAAGACGATGTCGGGCGAGCCCTCCACGAGGACGCGATAGCGGGACTCGGAGCGGGTCAGCCGCTCGAACAGGAGCGAGTTCGCGAGAGCGATCGCGGCATGGTCGGCCAGGCCCTGTAGCCGGTCGAGCTCGTCGGCCGAGAACGTTCGAGGTTCGCGGGAAGAAACCGCGAGTGTCCCGATCACCTCGCCACCGGGGACGTGGAGCGGCGCGGCCGCCATCGCCCGCAGCCCCATTCGCTCCGCCACCTCGTGGTCGTCAGGTTCATGGGGGATCCGCGGGTCTGTCAGGTAGTCCTCCGTCCAGATGACCCGATCGCGGCCGGCGGCGAGCCCGTTGATGCCGCCGTTGAGGGGGAACTGCTGGGTCGTCAGCCAGGCCGTCGTTTCGGCGTCCATCCCGCCGGCGACCACGACCGGCACGAGATGGCTTCGGTCGTCGCTCATGCGGGTCAGATGGGCGCCCTCCGAGCCGAGCAGGCGGCGCGCCTCTTCGACCACTCTCGTCAGCACCTCGGCCGGGTCGGTCAGGGCGGCGATCCGGGCCGCGATCTCGCGGAGCGTTCGCTCCGTCTCGACACTCCGGGCGAGCTCGCCCCGCGAGCGCGCCAGATCCTCGATGAGCCGAGCGCTGATGACTGCCAGCGAGGCGTGGGTGGCCAGGGCGGTCAGAGTGGCTGCGTCGACTGCATCGAACGCTGCGGGCTTGCGGTCGACCGCGGTCAAGGCCCCGATCGGGCGCCCCTCGCCGGGCAGGGGCGCTGAAAGGACGGAGCGAATCCCGCGAGTGCGGATGTAGGCCTCCTGGACCGCCGAGCGGGGGAATGTCGTGTCTGCGAGGTAGTCGTCGGTCGCGAACGCCACGCCGGCCTCGATGGCCCTCCCGGAGACTCCGAGTGGTCCCCCGATGTGCTCGGGGTCCGATCCGACCCAGGCGATGGACCCCGAGGCGATCTCCCCATAGCGCTCGCGCAGGCCGGCCGACTCGTCGCCACCGACATCGATCCGCGCGCCGTCCGCGTGCAGCAACCGGGCGGCCTCGTCGACGGCAAGCTGGAGGACATCGCGGGGGTCGTGCAGGGCGGCGATCCGGGCCGCGATCTCGCGGAGCGTGCGCTCGGTGTCGGCGCGATGCGCCAGATCGACTCGAGACCGACCAAGCTCCTCGAGGCGACGGCTGTTGGTGATGGCGATCGAGGCCTGGATCCCGAGAGCCTGGAGGATCTCCGCGTCCGCGTCGGTGAAGGCATCCCCGTGGCGCGACGTGACCAAGAGGGCACCGAGGGGACCGTTGTCGCCCTCGAGCGGGGTTCCGAGAATCGATCGGACGCCCGTCGCCTGGACGAAACGAACGGCCGCGTCCGACTTCTCGAGGCGCGTGTCGGTCAGGTAGTCGCCGGTGAGGACCGTTCTACCCTCGGCCACAGCCTTGCCGGCGACGCCCTCGCCGAGTGCCAGGCCACCCTCGGCAAAGAAGTCGCGGTCGGCGTCGGCCGTGGCACCTGCGGCGAACGCCCAGCCGAGGCGGCGCGCGGCCGGGTCATACAGGTCGATCCGCGCTCCGTCCGCCTCCAGGAGCCGGACCGCCTCGTCGACGATCCGCTGGAGCAGCTCATCCGGATCGCGGATCGCGGTGACCCTCGCCGCGATCTCGCGGAGTGTCCGCTCACGGTCGGCCCGGCGGGCCAGCTCGGCCTGGGAGGAGCGAAGCTCGGCGACCCGCCGGGAGCTCGCGATCGCCGATGCGGCGAGCGTGGCGAGGGCCTCGAGAAGCGCGATCTCGTCGCGGCCGTAGGCCCCGGGCTGGCGGGTCGCCACCTGGAGTGTGCCAAGGAGTCGGCCGCTGCTCAGGAGCGGCGCGGCGGCGGCCGAAGTGAGCCCGAACCGGCGGGCGTTGGCGTCGATGGCCGGGTCATGCCGGAACGACGTGTCGGCCAGGTAGTCGTCGGTGGCGACGACGCGACGGAGGAAGACGGCGCGCCCCCACAGGCCCGGGAGCTCCTCGGCCGGCCCCAGATCGGCCATTTCGACCAAACCGTCATCTGAGGGGGCGGCCTCCGGGGGGGATGTCCAGCTCATCCGCCCCGCGATGGGCTCCATGAGGTCGATGTTGGCGAGGTCGGCGCCCAGCAGGCGCCGTGCCTGCTCTGCGATCTCCTCGAGGACTTCGCCGGGATCCGGCAGCGCGGTGATCCGGGCGCTGATCTCCCGCAACGCATGCTCTTCCTGGGCGTGACGGCGTTCGATCTCGCGGGCCCCCGCCAGGTCCTCGATCAGGCGAGCGTTGGTCAGGGCGATCGCCGCCTCGTCGGCGAACGCGGCGATGAGATCCGCATCTGAGGGCCGGAACGCGCCTTCCCGCGTGGCATAGACCTCGAGGGCGCCGAAGAGATCGTCGCCGCTGGCGATCGGCGCGGCAATCATGGAGTGGAATCCCGACACTTCGAAGAAGTGGTCGGACTGGGGACTGCGCGGAAACGCGTCGATGAGCCCCTCGTTGCAGACGACCACGCGACGCTCGGCCACGGCGCGCCCCGTGACACCGACCCCGACCGGGAGCGAGAGCGAGGCGACATAATCCGGATCGAAGCGCTGCTGCACCCCGTCGTCCAGCGCCCAGTAGAGGAGCTCGCGCTCCGGGTCATAGCGGGCCAGGATGGCGCCGTCCGCACCGACCAGCCGGCCGGCGGTCCGCACGACGTGCTCGAGGAGCTCAAGGGGATCGCGAATGGTTACCAGGCGGGCGGCGATCTCGCGCAGCGTCCGCTCTGCCTCAGCGCTCCGCTGGAGTTCGGTCTTGGCGAGGGCAAGCTCCTCGATCAGGCGACGGTTGGCGACTGACGACGCGGCGTGATCGGCGAGCGCTCGCACGAGCGCCGCATCCGCCTGGTCGAACGCGCTTGGCCTGGAGCTGAAGATGCCCAGGGCTCCAACCACGCCGCCTGCGGCCGACATCGGGGCCACGAGCATGGAGCGGATTCCGACCTCGCGGACCACCCGGTCCGCGTCCGGAGTGTGGACGATCGTCTGGTCCGCCGGGTAGTCGCCGGTCGTGGCCACCTGCCCGGTCGCCACCGCCCGCCCGAAGAGGCCCTCGCCGGGGGCCAGGCTCAGCTCGCGCGCCCATGCCCGACGGCGCGCGCCGGTAACCCCAGCATCACGGGCGAATCTCAGCCGGCCGCTCGCCGCGTCGAGGAGGTAGACCATGCCACCGTCGGCTCCGAGAAGCCGGCTCGCCTCCTCGACGGCGTGGCTCAGGATGGCCGCGAGCTCCTCGTCTCGCGCGAGGTCGACCCCGTCTGGCCTGGCAGCGGCGGGCTGGGGACTTGGCCTGGAAGCGGGGTCGACCTTCACGGGAGGCTGAGGATACCTCCGCACCGACCGCCCTGGGGGATCGGCGGACCAGTGGGCGCGCATCGTCATCCGTCGAGGTGGCGGCCCGTCACATGGCCACGGGCGGTTGGTCGTCCGCCCAGTCGCGACTGAGGTCGTTCGTCCGGTCGAGCAGCCCACCCTTGGCAGCGGCCGGCGGCGTGCCCCACGGGCGACGATCCGCCTCGACCTGACCGGCAACCTCGTTGCCCGCTGAAGGGAGCCAGACTGATGACCGACCTTCTCGTGATGCTGCTCGGGGTCATTGCCATCCTCGTCGTCCTGGACGTCATGGCGGTGACCTTCGGAGTCGACTCCCGTCCACGGCTCGGCGACGATCACCGCCGAAGCGCCGGCTGAACCGGCCTCGAGCCGTCAACCCGCGCAGATCCAACTGCGCCTGCGCTCACCCCTGCGAGAGCGAACACGTCGGGGATCGTGCGCGGTCCTATGCTTGGCGGGATGCGAACCCCCGGCGTCCTGTCCCCCGACGACCGCCCCCTCTGGATCGACCGAATCGAGGCCGGGGACGTGGTCGCGGCTGACCTCGAAGGGACCCTCACCGCCGGCCGTGCCTGGCGAGCGGTCGGCACCTGGCTGGTCGAGCACGGGCGGCGGGCTGCCTACAGGCGGTTTCTCGCTCCGCGGCTGGCTGCGTTCCCGCTGGTCCGGGTGGGCCTCATCGACGCTCAAGCCTTCCGCGATCGTTGGATCCGCGACCTCGCCGGTCTGCTCGCCGGAATGCGCGGTGACGAGGTCGATGCGCTCGCCGGCTGGGTCGTCGACGCGGAGCTGTGGCCGAAGCGTCGTTCAATGATCCTGGCCGAGCTGGCAGCCGCGTCGGCGGCTGGGGCTCGTGTGGTCATCGCTTCCGGGACCTACCAGCCCGTGGCGGAGCACTTCGCCGCGCGGCTCGGGGCAGAGACGGTGGCAACGCCGCTCGCCTTCCTCGAGGGGCGGGCGACGGGACGCCTGGCGGAGCCGGTGGCGACCGGCGAACGCAAGGCCGCGGGCCTGCGGCGACGCATTGGAACCGCCCGGCTCGTCTCAGCCTATGGGGACTCCATGGCGGACATTCCCGTGCTGGAAGCCTCGGAGGTGCCAGTGGCCGTCGTTCCGGACCGCCGGCTGCGGCGGGTGGCCGAAGCACGAGGATGGCGGATCATGGAAGCCATGAATCAAGGTCCCCGGTGAACGGACCGGCTCGCAGCGTCCAGGACCCGGCCGCGACATCGCGCTCGTCCACCGAGGCGGTGCAGCCGGCCAGTCGCTCGCTGGGCGGGCTCCGAGATCGCCTCACCTCGCTCGGAGGACGGGTTGGCCACCTCGCGCTTCGGCCGGTCTACGGGGTCTATGCCCGGCGGCTCCGAGCGGAGGTGCTCTCGGCCCCTCGCCCCAGGCACCTCGCCGTCATCATGGACGGCAACCGCCGCTGGGCGGCCCGGGAAGGCTTCGTCGACCCCGGGGTCGGCCATCGGCGCGGTGCCGAGCGCGCCCTGGAGCTGATCGACTGGTGCGCGAGTCTCGGCATCCGCGAGATCACCCTGTGGGCCCTCTCGCTCGAGAACTTGGGACGGACCCAGGAAGAGGTCGGCACCATCACCGACGTCGCTACGGAGGCCCTCGAGGCGCTGGCGACCGGGCGACGACGCACGCGGGTGCCGATCCGGCTGCGGGTCATCGGTCGGCGCGATCAGCTCCCGGACAGGCTCCGCCAGGTGGTCGACGCCTCGTGGTCGCTCTCGAGCGACGATGGGCCGCTCGACGTCACGGTCGCCCTCGCCTACAGCGGCCGCGATGAGCTGATCGAGGCCACCCGGGCAGCCATCCGCGAGCTGGTCGGGCAGGGGGTTGCGCCGGCCGAGCTCGCGGGACGCCTGACCGGTGAACTGCTCGCCGAGCATCTCTACACGCGCGGGAGCTCCGACCCCGACTTGATCATCCGCACGAGCGGCGAGATCCGGCTGTCTGGCTTCCTGCCCTGGCAGAGCGTGTATAGCGAGTTCTACTTCTGCGAGGCGTACTGGCCGGCCTTCCGCGAGATCGATCTCCTGCGGGCGATCCGGACCTACCAACAGCGCGCTCGCCGCTTCGGACGCTAGACCGGACTGGTCCCCGGTGTCTGGCGCCGGACCAGGACCACCGGGTCATGGCGGGGTTCGGGCAGGGGCGGCATGCTCTGGGCGTCGGCGATCGCGACTCTCTCCCGCACCTCGAGGGGCGGCGGGACCTCTCCTCCCTCCGCCCGCCGCCCCTCCCAATCCCTTGCCTACCCCGGCCGTCCCGAAGGCTGCCCGTGACCCGCGCGTGCCGTTTCAGGCGAGCGAGACCGGTTCCTCCGCCGGCGTCATCGGGGGCCGGCCCGCCCACATCTCGGCCCGCTCCTTGATTCCGAGGAGCATCCGCCGCTCCATTAGGAAGGCGAAGGGCTCGAGCCCCTTACCGTTCCAGAGCTGGCTGGAGAGGGTCGGCTTGAAGGTGGTTCTGGTGCGGGCGATGAGTCGCGTGCGCCCGTCGGGGAGCGGCTCGACGATGAGCGCCCAGCTCATGTCGGGCAGGCCCTTCTCGAGATTCTCCGCGCTGTCCCCAGGCGTGTGTAGCACGAGGGCGTGCTCGGGCTCGACCGTCGTGACTTCGAAGAACAGCGGGACCGGGTAGTCCTCCCGGACGAGCCGGATCGCGTCGCCCGGTTTCAGATCCTGGAGTTCCGGCACGATGCGATCGACACTGTGAATGTCACACCCGATGAGGTTCTCGAGCCAGTCGTAGCTGTAGAGCCCACCTCGCCCCTGGCCGAGCTGGACCAGCCACGGCCAGACTTCGGCGACGGGCGCCTCGATGCTGACGGCCCGGGTCGCCGTGCCTCGAGGTCGAGCGACCAGATCGTCGCCGGGCAGCGGCCGAACCGTCTCCTCATCGGTGGCGCCCCAACGCAGGAGCCAGGGGCGGACGACCGTGACATAGGCAGCCGCAGCCTGGACCGTCACGGCGGTCGCCGCCGCGGTCCAACGGAGGGTTCGACGGTTCATGCTCTTGCACCTCCAGGTGTCGGGGCGGGCCGGCGGGTGTCGGGCGCGCGGATCTCAGCGGAGCGCTCGGGTGATCTCGGTAACCGACGCCTCGCCTCTCATGTCACTCGCGAGGCGGCCCGAGGCTAGCCCGCCTGAGGTGCCTCGGAGAAGGGCTGAAAGTCCCGAGGTCGGCGGCGGTGGTCTCTCGCGATGCGTCAGAATCGGAGCGTCATGACCGCCCGGCAGCCTTCGGAGCAGATGCCGCCCGTGCCGCCCGTCGATGCCTGGGTTCTCGACGTGCAGCAGGTCGCTCAGGCCGTGGCAAGCGATCCGGGCCGCGGCCTCACCGCGGCAGAGGCGGAAGCTCGCCTCGGCCAGTTCGGGCCTAACGAGCTTGTCGAGAAGCGGGCCCAATCCATCTGGCTGCTGCTCCTCGGCCAGTTCACCGACGCGATGATCATCGTGCTCATCGCGGCAGCCTTCATCACAGCGGTGATCGGCGATCTCAAGGACACCGTGGTCATCCTGGCGATCGTCGCCCTTAACGGCGCGATCGGGTTCGTGCAGGAGTACCGGGCCGAGCAGGCGCTGGCAGCGCTGAGGAGGATGGCCAGCCCAACGGCGAAGGTCGTCCGCGACGGCGAGACGATGGTCGTGCCGGCCGCGGAGCTCGTGCCAGGTGATCTGGTGTGCCTCGAAGCGGGCGACGTTGTGACTGCGGACCTGCGTCTGGTCGAGGCCCGGGCGCTACGGATCAGTGAGGCGACCCTGACCGGGGAATCTGAGCCCGTGGAAAAGATCACGGCGCCGCTCCCGAACGTCACGCCCACGCTGCTCGCGGACCAGCTAAACCTAGCCTTCAGCGGCACGGCCGTGACCTATGGCCGGGGGCGCGGGCTCGCGGTGGCGACCGGGATGCAAACGGCCCTGGGCCGCGTCGCCGAACTCCTCCAGGGACCCGGAGGAGGGCCCACGCCGCTTCAGCGGCGACTCGCGTCGCTCGGCCGGCGACTCGCCGGCGCCGCCATCGTTGTCTGCGGGGTCGTGTTCGCCGCCGGAATCGCGCGAGGGGAGCCCACCGACCAGATGTTCCTCACGGCCGTGAGCCTGGCGGTCGCGGCGATCCCGGAAGGCCTCCCAGCGGTCGTAACCGTCGCGCTCGCCCTCGGCGCCCGCCGCCTGGCCCACCGACATGCCTTGATCCGCCGGCTCTCGGCGGTCGAGACGCTCGGGTCGGTCACCGTGATCTGCTCGGACAAGACGGGCACATTGACCGAGAACCGGATGCTCGTGGAGCGAATCTGGACGCCCCGAGGCCAATACGCGGCTAGCGGCGATGGATATGCCCCGATCGGTTCGATCGAACCGCTGCTCGCGGAGGTCGTCCCGGAGAGACCGACGGTAAGCCTAGCGGATGGACGCCCGCTCGGCACGGCCCCGGCCGCGGTCACCGACGGCCGCGGCCCTGTCGACGATCCGGACCTCGTTCAGCTCCTGAGCGTTGCGGTCGGCTGCAACGACGCGACGCTCATCCCGCCCATCGACGGCCGGGGTCCGTGGTCGCTCACTGGGGACCCGACGGAGGCGGCCCTGCTTGCCCTGGCCGGCAAGCGCGGCATTTTGCGCGAGACTCTCTCAGCGGCCTATCCGCGGGTTGCCGAGCTGACGTTCGATTCCCAGCGGCGGCGGATGACGACGTTGCACCGCGATGGCCCGCGCGTGTGGGTCGCCGCCAAGGGTGCGATCGAAGCCCTCGTGCCATTGCTTGCCCCCGGGCAGGCGCCGGCCGTCGCGGCCGCGCTGGTCGCCGCGGAGCGCTACAGCGCCGAGGGTTATCGCGTCCTCGCCTTTGCGGAGCGGACGATCGGTGGCGTTCCCGACGAGCTCGGGACCGTTGAAGCGGGGATGAAGCTGCTCGGCCTGGCCGCCATGACCGACCCACCCCGGGCTTCGTCGGCGCGGGCGATCGCCGCCTGCCGGGCGGCGGGCATCACGCCGGTGATGATCACCGGCGACCACCCCCTCACGGCGCAGGCGATCGCGCGTCGCCTCGGGATCCTGGGTGGGCAGGGCGATCGACGGATCCTGACCGGTGTGGAGCTCGAAACGCTCGACCAGCCGAGCTTCGCCGCAGCGGTGGCCGGAGTGGCCGTCTACGCTCGCACCAGCCCCGAGCAGAAGCTGCGCATCGTGGACGCCTGGTCGGCCGCCGGCGCGACCGTGGCAATGACCGGCGACGGCGTCAACGATGCGCCTGCCCTCAAGCGCGCCGACATCGGGGTCGCCATGGGGATCACCGGTACTGATGTGAGCAAGGAAGCTGCCGACATGGTCCTCGCCGACGACGAGTTCGCGACCATCGTCGCCGCGGTAGAGGAGGGGCGACGGATCTACGACAACATCCGGCGCTTCGTGCGGTACCTGCTGACCACGAACTCGGCCGAGATCTGGGTGATGTTCCTGGCTCCCTTCCTGGGGTTGCCAATGCCGCTCCTCGCCGTCCAGATCCTGTGGGTGAACCTGATCACCGACGGGTTGCCGTCCCTTGCCCTGGGCGTCGAGCCGGTCGAGGGCGGCGCCATGCGGCGGCCACCGCGCCCACGCAGCGAGTCGATCTTCGGCGGGGGCCTCTGGCAGCAGGCGCTGGCGGTCGGCCTGGTCATGGCTGCGGTCACGCTCGGCGTCCAGTGGCTGGCGATCGATCGAGGCTGGCACTGGCAGACCATGGTCTTCACCACGCTGGCCTTCCTCCAGCTCGGCAATGCCATCTCGGTGCGCTCGGAACGGGAGAGCTCGTTGCGGCTCGGGATCCGCACCAATCTCCCCCTGGCGACCGCCATCGGTCTGACGCTCGTGGCCCAGCTTGCAATCGTCTACTTGCCGCCGCTGCAACCTCTCTTCAACACGCAGACGCTGAATGCGGAGGAGCTGGTGGTGGTCCTCTTCGCCTCGACCGCCGCCTTCTGGGCGGTCGAGCTCGACAAATGGCGGCGGCGCCGGTCCGAGCGGCCGTAGGCCTGGCCGGCCCTTGACGGACGGGCGCCCGCGGCGTAGGGTTCCGCACGGCTCCGCCGACGATCGGGATTCGCCGGGGGCCTGGAAGGAGGGTTCGTGGCAGCCAGGGTTGCAGAGCGCAGCGCGTCACGCCTCCGGAGGAGCGTCGACTAGGTTCCGGGTGCGCCCGGGACACCCGTCGAGCGCCGTCCCTTCGGGGACGGCCTTTTCGTGTCCGCAGGCCGGTCCGTGGCGTGGGAGGACGCGGGCGTCCCGAGACATGCCAGGAGCTCACTCCCTTGCGATCTGACCGAACCCCATCCCGAATGACGAGCTTCCGCTGTGGGCACTGCCGAATCGACGTCCCCCTGGATGCACCCGGCACGGCCCACCGAAACCACTGCCCCAATTGCCTGTGGAGCCGTCACGTCGACGACGGCCCGGGGGATCGTGCCTCCGAGTGCGGTTCCTCGATGGAGCCGATTGCCATCACCGTCCGAGGCTCGGGCGAGTGGGTCCTCATCCACCGCTGCAACGGGTGCGGGACGCTCCACGCCAACCGCACGGCGGGCGACGACAACGCACTCCTGTTGCTCCGCCTCGCGGTGAAGCCGCTTGCCCAACCGCCGTTCCCGCTCGACCGCCTGGCCCTCCTGTAGTGGCCGGACACGTCCGCCCCGGTCGCCGGCTCGCTCACCGATCGCTCGCGGGTCATCTGGGCGGGTCGGGCGTATTCTTCGGGTCACCGCGCTTCCGTCCCTGAGCGAGGGCTCGATCCGTGTCGACCGAACGTCCAGGTAGTCCGCCGGATCTCCCGTCGGGCACGGTCACTTTCGTGTTCACCGATATTGAGGGCTCGACGCGCCTGCTGCGCGAGCTCGGCGATCGGTACGGCGCGGTTCTGGCCCAGCATCGAGCCCTCATCGAGGCGGCGGCCTCCCGCCATGGCGGGAGGCTGTTCGGCACCGAGGGTGACGCTGTCTTCGTCGTGTTCGCCGAAGCGTCCGCGGCGGTCGTGGCCGCGGCCGAGGCTCAGCGAGCACTCGGCGGTCATGCCTGGCCGGCCGGGCGGCAGTTGAAGGTTCGGATAGGTATCCACTCTGGTCACGTCACCTCGACCGGGGGCGGCTACGTCGGGATCGCGCTCCACGAGGTCGCCCGGATCTCCGCCGCCGGCCATGGCGGCCAGGTGCTGGTATCGGAGGCCACGCGCGCACTCGTCGCCGGGCAGCTCCCCGGGGACCTCGAGCTCCGGGACCTCGGCGAGCACCGCCTCAAGGATCTCGGCGGGCCTTCACGGCTCTACCAACTCGCCGGCAGCGGGCTCGCCGCCAGCTTCCCGGCGCTTCGCACGCTCGACGTCGGCCGGGCCAACCTGCCGGTCCAGCTGACGACCTTCGTCGGTCGCAAGGAGCTCGAGGAATGCCGCCGCCTGCTTGGCGACGGCTCGCCTGCTCACGCTCACCGGACCCGGAGGCACCGGCAAGACCCGGTTGGCTCTCCAGCTCGCGAGCGAGGTCGTCGACGAGTTCCCCGACGGGGTCTTCTTCGTCCCACTCGACGCGATCACTGAACCCGAGCTCATCCCCTCGGCGGTCGTCGCGGCGCTCGGGATCGAGGCCGGCAGCGGTCCGCCGCTCGAGCGGGTCATCGAGCACGCCCGGAACCGTCAGCTGCTACTGGTGTTGGACAACTTCGAGCAAGTCGTGGCGGGTGGGCCCTTGGTGGCGCGAGTGCTGGGCGAGGCGCCGCGAGTCCGGGCGGTGGTCACCAGCCGGATCCTGCTCAACGTCTACGGGGAGCAGGGCTTCGCGGTTCCTCCGCTCGGCGTCCCGGAGACCGACGGACGAGTCACCGCAGCGGTCGCGATCCGCTCGGAGGCGGTCCGTCTCTTCGTCGAGCGGGCGATGGGGGCCCTGCCGGCGTTCGAGCTAACCGACGACAACGCCCCGTCGGTCGTGGAGATCGTGCGGCGGTTGGACGGCCTGCCTCTCGCCATCGAGCTCGGCGCCGCCCGTGTGCGGCTCCTGCCGGTCGAGACCCTGCGCGGCCGCCTCGATCAGCGACTGGCGGTCCTGACTGGGGGTCCGCGTGACCGGCCGGAGCGTCAGCAGACGCTGCGCGCCGCGATCGACTGGAGCTACGACCTTCTCGACGAGCCGGATCGCCGGCTCTTCGAGCGACTTGCGGTCTTCGCCGGGGGCGGCAGCCTGGCCGAGATCGAGGCGATCTGTGGGCCCTCGTCGGAACTCGGTCGTGAGGTTCTCGACGGCCTCGATTCGCTGATCGAGAAAAGCCTCTTGCGGAGCGTCCCTGGTACAGGCCAGGAACCCAGGTTCGCGATGCTGGCGACGATCCGGGAGTACGCCCTCGAACGTCTCGATGTGAGAGGCGAGTCGGAGACGCTACCCCGCCGGCACGCCCTCGCCTTCCTCGACCTCGTGGAGTCGTGCGCCGGCCACCTGACGGGCGAGGACAGCCGGCCCAGGCTCGACCGGCTCCAGCTCGACCACGACAACCTGCGCGCGGCCTGCGACTGGGCGGTCGCGACCGGCTCGGTGGAGATTGCCCTCAAGCTCGGCGCCGGCCTGTGGCGGTTCTGGCAGATCCGCGGCCACCTCATGGAGGCACGCGACCGACTCGCTCGGGCGCTCGCGCTATCCGGCTCGGCCCAGCAGCCCGCGGCCCTCCAGGCGAAAGCCCTCGGCGCTGCAGGTTCGATCGACTACTGGCGGGGCGATTTCGCGCCGGCTCACCGCCACTACGCGGCGGCGGTCGAGCAGGCCCGTTCGTCGGGCGATCGGGCAATCCTGGCCGAGGCCCTCTACAACCTCGGTTTCGTCCCGAACGCGGATCGGCTGGGCCAGGAGGAGCGGTTCATCGGCGGCCGCCCGTATGTCGAGGAGGCCCTCGAGTTGTATCGGGAGCTCGGAGACCTGCGCGGGCAGGCGGGCGGCGTCTGGGCGCTGGCGATGGCTGCCAGCTTCGGGGGCGACCTCATGACGGGTCGCCGCCTCCTGAGTGAAAGCCTCCAGCTCAACGAGTCGCTCGGCGATCGGTTCGGGAGCGGCTGGGCGCTCCATTTTCTCGGCCTCATCGAGGCAACCGAGGGGAACCTCGACGAGGCCGATCGGGCGTTCGGGGAAGCCCTCCAGAGATTCGTCGCCGCCGACGACCGCTCGGCGTTCGTCCTGCTCCTCGTCGACTACTGCGTTACCGCGTTGATGCGGGGCGATCTCGAGCGGCATTGGCGCCTGGCGGGAGCGGCCACGAAGCTGCGCGAGGAAACCGGCACCGACCTGGTGCTCTCGCCAGTGGCCTCGCTCGGTTGGCGTCTGCCAGGCTCGCCGAGCGGAGATCCGGCTGCCGAGCGCGCCTGGGCCGAGGGACGGGCCCTCAGCCTCGATGGGGCGATCGCCTACGCGCTCGGCCGGCCGCCCGGTTAGCTGAGCGGCAGCACGAACACCGCGACGTACCCGCCGCGGGTCAGGCGAAGAACCGCTCCATCAGCGGCGTCCAGACGACCCGATCGTCCGCGGTGACGCCGAATGCCCCATAGCCGGCGTGGCTGGCCACCCAGGCGGGACCCTCGGGGCCCATGGCGAACGCCGTCGTCGCGTAGACGTCGGCATACGTCAGGCTGGGGCCGACGACGGTGATGCTCTGGAGAGCCCGGGGCGGTCGCCCGGTGTGCGGATCGAGGATGTGCGCGCCGCGCTCGTACGCCCCTGACGTTGCGACCGCCGCATCGCGAACCGCGAGCACCACCGCGAGGCGGTCGATGCGCCCGGGGTGACGGATGCCGATGCGCCACGGCCGGTCGGGTTCGCGCTCACCGGCGGCAATGATGTCGCCGCCGGCGTTGATGGCGAAGTTGCGAGCGCCGGCCGCTTCGATCAGCAGGCTGGCCTCCTCGACGGACCAGCCCTTCACGAGCCCCGACGGGTCCAGGCGGCCATCGAGTCGATGGCGACGGGCGTCGAAGTAGCCGCCCGTGGTGCGCTGGAAGTCGTCGCACAACGCCAGGACGAGGCGGACGTCGTCGCCGCAGGCAGCCTCGTCGAGCTCGCCGCGAGCGAGGCGGCTGATCTCGCTGTCGGGCCGGTAGGGGCTGAAGCGGGCGTCGATCGCGTGGAGATAGGCAAACGCGTCGTCGAGGATTGCCGGCCCGACCGGGTCGCGGACGTCGATGCCGACCATGGTGCCCATGACCGGCTCGACCCGCGACATCCCCATGAACGGACGGGGCGCCGGCTCGCCGGCATGCCTGCCGGCGCCCCTCGGGAACACCCTGGGTTCAGCCACCGAGCTGGTCCAGCGCGGCCTGGAGGGAGCGGACGTAGGCCTCGCTGGTGTAGGTCGCCCCCGAGACGAGATCGACCTGGGCGCTCTGGGCCTGGAGGGCCTTGCTCCGCAGGACCGGCTCGACGTACTGGCTGATTTCCAGCGAGTGCCGGTCGCTCGACGGGAGCTGGAGAGCGACCACGTCGACGATCTTGCCGCCGCTCACGGTGACCTGCACCTGGACGTCCCCGTAGCGCATCCGGACGAGTGTCCCGGTGGCGTGCCCATCGGTGAGTCCGCCGTTCGCGGCGGCGGTGGCGCTCGGCGCGGCGGTGGCGCTCGGCCCGGCGGTGGCGCCTGGCGTCTGGGTGGCCGCCGGGGGATCGCCCACCGCGACGGCCGAGGTCGTGGGGCCGAGAGCCGGACCGGCCTCGCCGGGTGTCTTGAAGCTGAAGAGCAGGATGAGCGCGAAGACTGTCGCCACGAAGGCGGCGGCGGCGCGTTTCGGCATGGCGATTCTCCGGGTCAGTAGGCGAACCGTTCCCAGTGGACCTGCGAGGCAGGCACCAGGAGTGCGCGGAGGTTCTGGCGGACGGCCTCCATCATGGGGACGGGGCCGCACAGGAAGATGTCCCGGTCCTCGACGTCGGGCACGAGGGCCCGGATCGAGGCGGCACTCAGCGGATCGGCGGGCAGGTCCGGCCCGCCTCGCGGGCCGACCAGCAGATGGACGGTCGCGCCGCGGAGTCGCCTGAGATGCTCCAGCTCCTCTCGGAAGACCACGTCCTCCCAACGATGGGCGCGATAGAGCAGGGTGAGGTGGCCGGGCGCAGCCGGGAGCTCCTCGAGCAGAGCCCGGAGCGGGGTGATGCCGATGCCGCCCGCCACAAGCAGCACCTTCGGGCGGGTTCGGCGAGCTCCGGTCAGCACGCCGTACGGACCCTCGGCCAGGACCCTCACGCCGGGACGCATTCCCTGGAGTGCTCTGGTCCAGTCACCGAGGTCCTTGATCGTGATCCGAAGGTATAGGTGGTTCGGCGCCGCCGAGAGGGAGAAGGGATGGGCACGCCACCATCCGTCGCGGGTCAGGAATCGCCACACGAAGTACTGGCCCCCTCGCATCGGCCAGCGGTCCAGGTCGCGTCCGGTGATGAGGAGGGACACCACGCCGGGCGCCTCCTCCACGACGCGAGCCACACGCAGCTGATGCCGCCACGAGCGGTACAGCGGTTGGCCGACCCGGAAGACGACGATCGAAGCCGCCGCCGCCACGTACAGCGCGATCCAGTACCCCTGGGCGACCGGATCGTGGACGAAGTCGGTGCCGACGGCGAGCTGGTGGAGGAAGGCTAGGGCGATGGCCAGGTAGGCGTAGAGGTGGATCGCGTACCACGTCTCGTAGGCCAGGCGCCGGCGCGCCAGCCGGACCGAGCTGATGGCGACGGCGATGAAGAGCGCCATCCCGGCGGTCGCCAGGAGGACCCACGGGTAGGTCGTGAGCAGGATCCACGCCTCGGCGACGATCGAATTGCGGTCGCCGAGGGCATACCCGACGGTGGTCAAGAACCCATGGGCGACGAGTAACCAGACGGTCGCGAAACCGATCCAACGATGGGCCCCCGCCAACCGGTCCATTCCGAAGACGTGGTCGAGCCAGGGTGTTCGTGACATGAGAACGACCTGGATGATGGCCAGGTAGGTTCCCAGGAGGGCCGTGAGTTGGCCCGTCGCCGTGAGGACTCCGGCCAAGGTGCCCAGCTGGTCGAGGCCACCGTGGCGGACCCACATCGCCACGATCAGCAGGCCGTTGCCGGCTGCCAGAGCGGTCAGGTCGCTCGCGCGGAGCGGCCACACGCGCGGCAGCGGCACGCGGCGGAGGACTGACGGAGATTGCGGTGGTGCGGTTCGGCCGGGAGTGGAGACGACCGTGGTCATCGGTGCTGGTCAGTTCCTACAAGTCTGCGCGCTGAGGCTGGGACGAGGGCTTGCGGAGCGTTTCGTCGACGGCGGCTGGATCCGTCGCTGGCAACAATCGGCGCGCTTTCTGAGAAGACGCTGAAGACCAGGGGCGGGTCGGCAATCGATCCACCAGGCGAGGAGACCGGGGCGAAGCGGACGAGATCGGCCGGCCACTCGCGGACTTTCAGGCGATTCTCAGAGAGACGCGCGATCGTGGGCATGCCCAGGAAAGGAATGTCCCCGATGGGATTCACCGAGAGCGACCTTCCCGTCACGCCGGCCGAACCGACCCTGAACGGCGACCTGGCGAACATCGCCAATCCAGCCGAGGAGGGCGGGCCCGCGTCGGACGGGTCTCCACCTTCGAGTGCGGAGACGTCGGCTCCCCCGCAGCGTCGCCCGACGGCACCTCCCTCCAGCGCCCGTGAACGGGCGCGGGGTAGAACCATCGCGGCCGTCGTGGCCGCGAGCCTTCTGAGTGCCCTCCTGGCTTCGGCTGGCACCTTCGTTGCCTTCGAAGCGAGCCTGCCGCGCTCGACGGCGGCGCCCGCTGCCACGGCAAGCACCGCCACGCTGGCCTCCGTCGCAAATCAGACCGATGCCGTCGTGGCGGCCACGGCGAAGGCGAGTCCGAGCGTCGTCACGATCATCACGGAGAGTACCCAGCGCGGTTCCGGCTTCTTCGGTCCCCAGCAGGTCTCGCAGACCGCCGTCGGCTCAGGGATCATCTTCGACAGCCGTGGGTGGGTCCTGACGAACCGTCACGTCGTCGACGGAGCGGACTCGGTCACCGTGCAGCTCGCCGATGGCAGCCAGCTCGCCGCCAAGGTCTACGGCATCTCATCGACGACGGACTTGGCCGTCGTGAAGGTCGACGCGAACGGTTGGCCGGCCGCTACCGTCGGCGATTCGGACGCCCTGCTGATCGGCCAGGCGGTCATCGCCATCGGGAGCCCGCTGGGCGACTTCACCAACAGCGTGACGACGGGTATCGTCTCCGCGCTGAAGCGCTCGATCGACGTTCAGAGCGAGCACCTCGACGGTCTCATCCAGACCGACGCGCCGCTCAGCCCGGGCAACAGCGGCGGGCCGCTCCTCGACCTTGCCGGCCGGGTCATCGGCGTCAACACCGCGACCACCACCACGGCTCAGGGGATCGGCTTCGCCATTCCTATCGCCGTCGCCCGCCCCATCATGGACGCCGCGCTGGCCGGCACGCCGATCAACTGACGAGGGACGCTTCGGCTGACGGTCTCACGCGGGCGGTCGCAGATCCGGTTCCAGTGATCCGCGACGGCCTCGCAGTCAGGACCGCTGGGTTCCCTCCGAGCCGCGGTCGCGGAGGAAGCGCTCGATCTCGGAGATCAAGTCGTCGCCCGACGGTCCGCGCGACTCGTCGACCATCCCTTCCAGCCGCGCGACGTAGGCTCGAGTGGCCTCGTCGGCTGCGGCGGCCGCGTCGAGGCGGGCCTCGAGCTGGCGCGCCTCCTCGCGAAGCTGGCTTGCCGCGATCTCGGTGCCGAGGTGGCGTCCGAGCAACCGGAGCAGCTCGATCGCCGCCGCCGGATAGGGTCCCGACACGTAGTGGGGGACCTGGGCGTAGTAGCCCACGGCCGGGATGCCGGCGCGCGAGACGGCGAGGTCGAGCACCGAGATCACGGCTGACGGCACCCGCAGGACGCCCTCGGGCCCCGCGGCGATGTCTCCCCGGAGGAGGCCCGGCCGCGACTCGGTGCCCAAGACGTGGACCGGACGGGTATGGGGGACCGCGGCCGGGATGGCCCCGAGACTGATCCACTCGGTGACGGCCAGGCGGGTGGCGATCTCGGCGGCGGCGTCGGCCAGCGCCCGCCATCGATCGTCTGGTTCGGGGCCGCTCAGGACCAGGACGTCGCGCTCTCCGATCCGGCCTCGCCGCATGACGAGCTCTGGCCAGGTCAGCGTGTCGGGCCGCCCGTCGACGATCTCGAGGGTCGGACGACGCGACCGGTAGTCGTAGAGGCGGTCAGCGTCGAAGGTCGCCACGACCTTACCTTCCGTGGCAAGGACTCCTGCCGCGGTAGTCGAGGCCGAGCCGGCATCGACCCACCCGTCGAAGGCCACGACGGCGATCGGCGCGACGAGCGGCTCGCTGTTCTCGAGGCGATACAGGCTCATGGCCGCAAGGATACGCACGCCCCGCGGGCTCTGCGGCGGCGACGCCGAGCCGTCCCCGGCGAGCCGTCGCGGGCGGCTGCGCCAGCGCCAGCCCGAGGTTCGACGCTACGGGCGCGGGTGGCCGATCGCGATCAGCTCGATCGGCTCGTGGTCGGCCGGGATGCCCAGGACGGCCTGAACGGCCGCCGGGTCGAACTTGGCCATCGGCACGGCACCGAGGCCGAGCGCGACTGCTTCGAGAAGGACGTTCTCGGCGGCATGACCGGTGTCGAGCAGGATGTAGCGCGCCGCGAGCCCTGGCCCGTACCTTTCCGCGGTCCTGGCCTTGACCGCGGTCAAGGCCACGGTCAGGGCGGCCTCTTCCACGAAGGCCTGGTCGGCCGCCGCCGCTCGCAGGGCTGCCCGCCGATCACCCCGCGCAACAACCGCGGTCGCGTTGGTGGCGGGGTCGTAGTGCACGATCGAATTCGGGGTGACGGCGTAGACCTCTAGCGGATAGCGCGCCCCGGCTGACGGAGCGGCGCGTCGGCCCTCGGAATCGGTGATGCCCTGGGCGGCCCAGAGCAGGGCATGGATCTCGCTGTCGGTGAGTGGCGTCGGCGCGAACTCGCGAACCGACCGGCGCCGCCGGAGGACGTCGTCGAGGGTCAACGTCGCCGAGTTGACCGGGCTGATCGAGCTGGGCATCGGAACACCGTGCTGCGTGAATCGACGGCCTCATCGTGGCGCCTCGCGATCACTCCGGGCAGGGCCGTTGGGCCGGTTTCCGCACCCGAGCCGGCACCTTGCCGCCGCCGGCCCGCGGAACCGCTGCCGGGGCGGGCACGTCCGGGGGACAGGGTAGCGGCGCACGAGGAGAGGGCCGCACCCGGGCCGGACGGGCAGGGACCTTGTCCACTGCCCGTCCGGCATCGACCGGGAGCTTCGCGCTCCGGGGGAGGTGTCGTCATGCGCCGCGCACCGTTGTTCGTCGTGCTCGCCCTCATCGCCGTGACGGCAAGCGGCTGTGCATCGGCGGCGTCGCCAGGGATGGCCGCGCCGGCCCTTGAGCACCACCGATCCACGCCGGCACCGTACGATCCGCCCAGCACGCCGCAGCCGTGGAGCAACGAGTACCCGGCCGCGAGCCCGTACGGCGGGGTCAGCTTCGACGACCCTGGCGTGAACCCCTACGTGGACGCCGCTCGAGACCAGCAATCGACGTTCGCCCTCGACGTCGACACCGCGTCCTACACGGTCGCTCGCCGCTTCATCGCCGACGGCAACATGCCAGACCCAGCCAGCGTCAGGGTCGAGGAGTGGGTCAACTACTTCGAACAAGGCTATCCGGCGCCGGAGGACGGAGCGTTCGCAATCTACGTCGACGGCGGGCCGACACCGTTCCTGAACCGCGACGAGACGCTCGTTCGGCTGGGCATCAAAGCCGAGGACGTGCGGCGGCGAGAGCGACCCGCCGCGGCCCTCACCTTCGTCATCGACACGTCTGGCTCGATGGAACGAGAGGATCGACTCGGGCTCGTGAAGCAGGCGCTGGGCCTGCTGGTCGACCAGCTTCGGCGCGACGACACGGTATCGGTCGTTGCCTTCGGAACGGAGGCTCGGATCGTGCTCCAGCCGACGCCCGGCTCCGACCGGGAGCGGATCCGCGAGGCGATCGATTCGCTTCGTCCGGGTGGGTCGACGAACGCCCAGGAGGGTCTCGAACTCGGCTACGCCATGGCCCGGGACCAGTGGCTCGAAGAGGGGATCAACCGGGTCATGCTGGCCTCGGACGGTGTGGCCAACGTCGGCCTGACCGACGCGGAGTCGATCCTGGGCCGCCTCCGGTCTGGCGCCGAGACTGGCATCCAGCTCGTCACGGTCGGCGTCGGAATGGGCAACTACAACGACGCCCTGCTCGAGCAACTGGCCGATCAAGGCGACGGCTTCTACGCCTACGTCGACACCCTCGACGAGGCGCGGCGCCTGTTCGTGGACGATCTGACGTCGACGCTCGATACGGTCGCCCTCGACGCCAAGGTCCAGGTGGAGTTCGACCCGGCGGTGGTCGATGAGTATCGGCTGATCGGCTTCGAGAACCGGGCGGTCGCCGACGAGGACTTCCGCAACGGCCGTGTGGACGCCGGGGCGATCGGCGCCGGCCATGAAGTGACCGCGCTCTACGCCCTGCGCCTGCGCGACGGGCCCGGTGACGGCGGGCGGATCGGGACCGTCAGCCTGCGCTGGACCGACCCGGCGACCAACCGGACCCAGGAGATCGCGGCCGATTTCGGGAGGCGCGACCTGGCCGCCAGGTTCGGTTCGACCGACGAGCACTTCAAGCTCGACGCCCTCGTGGCAGCTGCGGCTGAGGTCTTCCGAGGGAGTCCATGGATTGGCGGGCACCGAGTCGGCGACGTCGCGGCGATGGCCGACGAGCTTGCCGGCGAGCTGCCGGACACCGGCGATGTGGCCGACTTGCTCGATCTACTGGACGCGGCGGCGCGGATCGACGAGTGAGGGCGCCGGATCAGCCGAACGGCAGGAGCGGCCTGAGGAAGCCGTCGATGAGCTCGGCGACTCGTGCAGGGGCCTCCATCGCGATCATGTGAGCGACATCCGGCAGGAGGATGGCCCGGGCGCTCGGACAGCTCTGCTCGAGATGCTGCGCCGCCGCCCACAGGTCCGACACATCGAGGCCGCCCGCGATCGCGAGGATCGGCACCCGGAGGTCAGCGAGCCGAAGATCGGCCGGGGGATCGAGCGGAATCGGCCGACCGCGCACCCGAGTTGGGTCGCCCACTTCGCGGTCCATGGCCCGCACCGCTTCGCGAATCGCGGCGGGCACGCGGTCGGGTGGCTGGCCTGGGCCGTCCACCCAGATCCGGACGTGGAGGTCGGCCGTGGCGTCCGCATCGGCGGCCTTCTCAAGGCGCTCCATCTCCTCGAAGAAGGCGAGCTCTTCTGGCGTCGACGGAGCCTCGTACCCGCCGACGTCGGAGCCGAGCGTGACCACCGCGGCGACGCGATCCGAGAACTCCACGGCGGCGTCGAGCGCGATGTGACCGCCCCTGGAGTTGCCGACCAGGCAGGCCTGCGACATGCCGAAGGTGTCCATGACGGCCACGAGATCGGCTCGATTGCTGTACTCGACGTCGGCCGTCTCCGAGCGTCCGAAGCCGCGAGCGTCGTAGCGGACCGTCCGATACCCCAACTCCACCAACTGGGGCACCAGAGAGTCCCAGGCCCGCAAATCGACGATGCCGGCGTGGAGGAGCACGATCGGCGGCCCGACCCCCTCGTCCGCGGCGTAGAGCCGACCGCCTGGCACCGGGATCATCCGCTCGTCCATGGTCCGCCTCCGCGCATTGAGCTCAGGACCGAACGAAGTCAAGCACGTCCGAGAGGTATCCATGCGCGAGACACACCACCGTGTCGGCCCCGCCGTAGTAGATCGTCAGCCGGTCCGGTCGGCGGTCGACGAGCGCGGCGCACGGGAAGACCACGTTGGGGACGTCGCCGACCTGCTCGTAGGGCACCTGCGGGGAGAGGAGGTAGTCGCGGCCGCGGGCGACGACCTTCCACGGCTCGTCGAGGTCGAGGAGGGCCGCGCCCATCGAGTAGACGAACCCGTTGCACGAGGTCAGCACCCCGTGGTAGATGAGCAGCCAGCCCTCGTCGGTCTCGATCGGGGTCGGCCCGGCGCCGACCTTGGTCGACTGCCAGGTCCAGGGCACGGTGGCCATCACGTGGCGGTGGCGGCCCCAGTGGACGAGGTCCGGGCTCTCCGAGACAGAAGATGTCGCCGAACGGCGTGTGCCCGTTGTCGCTCGGCCGGCTGAGCATCGCGTAGCTGCGCCGCCGATCCGGCGCGGGAAGAGCACGCCGTTGCGGTTGAACGGCAGGAACGCGTTGTCGAGCTGGTGGAACGTCTCGAAGTCGTGGGTGTAGGCGACCCCGATCGTCGGCCCGTGGTAGCCGTTGCACCAGGTCACGTAGTAGCGATCCTCGAGCCAGGTGACCCGCGGGTCGTAGGCGTGCTCGAAGCGTCCCTGGATCTCGCGCGACGCGGTCGTCCGGCGGCTCGAAAGACGATCGGCTCGGGCTCGATCGTCCCAGCTGATCCCGTCCGCGCTGCGGCCCGCGTGGAGGTTCATCGTCCCGCGTCGTGTCGTCGACCCGGAACACGCCGGCGAAGCCGTCCCCGAAGGGCACGACGGCCGAGTTGAAGATGCTGTTCGAGCGGGGCAGCTGGTCGCGGGCGATGATCGGGTTGCGGCTCGAGCGCCAGAGGACGCCCCGGGCGCCGGCCGGGCGGTCCTCCCAGGGGATGGCCGGCAGGGCGTCGCCGCCGGTGCGCCCGGACGTCGGACCAGGTCGTCGTCATCGGGGTCCTCCCGGCGTAGGGGCGACCGTCACGAGCGGCTGCGGGTCCGCCTCGCTGCCGGCCATCACGGTGCCCGACGGCCGGGAGGCGACCCGGACCGCTCGGCGACCGCCGCCCAGTATCGCCCGCTGTCGCGGATGCGCCGCTCCTGGCGTCTGCGAAGTCGACGTGGACGATGCCGAAGCGATGGCCGTACCCGTGCGGCCCACTCGAAGTTGTCGAGCAGCGACCAGACGAAGTAGCCGCGCAGCGGGACGCCGCGGTCGATCGCCACGCAGGGCGGCCTCGAGGTGCCGGCGCAGGTAGTCGACGCGCTGGGGGTCGCGCGTCGGGTCGACCCGCGTCGTCAGTGGTAGGCCGCGCCGTTCTCGGTGACGTAGAGCGGGCAGGTCGCCGGTCCGCGAGGCCGACGAACTCGAGCACCTCGGTGAGGCCCGCCGGGATAGACCTCCCAGCCCATCGCCGTCCGCTCGGGCCGCGCGGGGGCCGTCTCGAGCGGCGGCAGGAGCGGCGAGCGACCGGACAGCGCGCGTGTAGTAGTTCACGCCGAGGAAGTCGATCGGCGCGGCGATCGAGGTCCAGGTCGCCGGCGAGCGACCTCGCGCGCGCTCGCCAGCCCCAGGCGCGGGCGCCGTCCTCCGGGTAGCCGCGGCCGACGATCGGGTCGAGGTACCAGCGGTTGAGCTGGTCGTGGGCGACGCGCGCCGCCTCCAGGTCGAGCGGGTGGACCGGTCGCGGGGTGCTCTGGGCTCGAGGTTGAGGACGATGCCGGCGCTGGACGGCGGGGCCGCCGCCCGGATCGCCTGCATCGCCGAGGCCGTGGGCGACCAGCAGGTGGTGGGCGGCGGCGAGAGCCGCCGCCGGCTCCGTGCGGCCGGGGGCGTGGACGCCCGATCCGATAGCCGTGGTCGGCGACGATGCCAGCGGCTCGTTGAGCGTCGCGATGTGGCCGACCCGGTCGCCGAGCCGGCCGGCCACGATCGCGGCGTAGTCGGCGAACGCGTCGGCGGTCGCGCGGGCCGGCCAGCCGCCCGCGTCCTCGAGCGCCTGCGGCAGGTCCCAGTGGTAGAGCGTCGCGTGCGGGGCGATGCCCGTGGCTGCAGCAGCTCGTCGACGAGCCGGTCGTAGAAGTCGAGGCCGGCCTGGTTGACCGCGCGCCGATGCCCGTCGGGCATGCACGCGCGGCCAGGAGATCGAGAAGCGATAGGCGCCGAGGCCGAGCTCGGCCATGAGCGCGACGTCCTCGCGGTAGCGGTGGTAGTGGTCGCAGGCGACGTCGCCGGTGTCGCCGTCTGCGGATGCCGCCCGGGCGTGTGGGCGAAGCGGTCCCAGATGCTCTCGCCGCGGCCGTCCTCGCCGGGCCGCGCCCTCGATCTGGTAGGAGGCCGTCGCGGCCCCCCAGACGAAATCCGGCGGGAAGTCTGCGCCAGGCACACGGGCTCCTCCTGCTGGAAGCGCGTTCACGCCGATTGTAGCACGGCCATCCGCTGGGTCGAGGCCACAGACATCACTCTTGACAACGTGCTTGACCGGACGCCTAGTGTTGAGAGCGCTTCCAATGCGTCCCGCGGAGGTCGTAGCCCGTGGCCCGGACCATCGACGAGCTCGCGCGCGCTGAGCGGCGTCTCGCGGGCCACCGTCTCGCGCGTCATCAACGGCGGGCCGGTCTCCGACGGCGACGAGGCGCCGGGTCCAGGCGGTCCTCGAGCGGAGCGACTACCGGCCCAACGCTGGCGGCCCGCACGCTGGCGTCGGGTCGCTCCGGGGTCGTCGGGCGTCGTCATGCACGTCGACCCGCACCTGCTGTTCCAGGACCCGTACTTCGCGCCAGCTGCTGCAGGGCATGACGCGACGTGCTCGCCGAGCAGGCCGCCGGGATGATGCTGTGGCTCGGCAACCGGTCGAAGGAGGAGACCCTCGACCACGATCCTGTCGATGGGCCTGCTCGACGGCGTCATCGTCACCGCCCACAACCTCGACGACCCCCTCGTCGACGGGCTGCTCGCGTCGTCGCTGCCGACCGTCCTCATCGGCCACCGGCGGGCCGACCGCACGCGCGAGCTACGTCGACGTCGACAACGTGCAGGCGCGCCGACACCATGACGACCCACCTGATCCAGATCGGCCGGCGCCGCGATCGGCCACATCACGGGCCGCCGCGGCACGGTCGCCGGCGAGGATCGGATCGTCCGGCTACCGGCGCGCGATGGAGCGGGCCGGCCTGTCGACCGACGGGCTCATCGTCGATGGCGACTTCAACCGGCCGTCCGGCGTCGCCGGCGCCGGCCGCTGCTCGACCGCGGCGTCGACGCGATCTTCTGCGCCAACGACGCGACCGCGGCGGGCGCGCTCGAGACGATCCGCGCCCGCGGGCTCGTGCGTACCCGACGACGTCGCCCTCGGCGGCTTCGACGATCTCGACTTCGCGGCCCAGCTCGACCCGCCCCTCACGACCATCCGCCAGGGCGTCCA
Source organism: uncultured Chloroflexia bacterium (assembly GCA_963712585.1). Classification (GTDB taxonomy): domain Bacteria; phylum Chloroflexota; class Limnocylindria; order Limnocylindrales; family CSP1-4; genus CAVQIH01. Next base: position 67,049 of record CAVQIH010000005.1, on the reverse strand, counting down.
GCGAGCAGGGCGCCGAGGCGGCCCGCACGTCTGTTCCAGCTCCTGCGGGGATCGCGACGGCGGACCCCGCGACGCGTGATCCTGCCGACGGAGCTCGTCATCCGGCAATCGACCGTGGGAGGTGTGCCTCGCGGACCTGATCGATGCCCGACGTTGGCTGCCACGGCACGGTGGACGCCACCTCCATTCGCAGGAGGAGGCAGGAAGGAGACAGAAGCGGCTGATGGCCCTGCTCGCGATAGCGAAGCACTGCGTGGCGCATGCTGGCGAGCGTCGACGCCTCGTCGGCGCCGTCTTCCCGGCCGCGGCGCCGGCGCGGCAGCCACCCCGGCGCCATCTCCGCGACCACGACGTATCCGCGCAGCGAGACGCTCTACACGAGCGGCACGCAGTGGGGCCCGCCGTCGACTTCAACCCGCTCGACCCGGACTACGCCACCGGCACGTTCGGGCTGCTCTACGAGACCGCTGTTCCTGTACGACCCGCTGACCGACAAGTTCATCCCCTGGCTCGCGCGAGAGCGGCACCTGGACGGGCGCCAAGGACTACACCCTCAAGCTCCGCGCGGGGATCACCTGGGCCGACGGCAAGCCGCTCACGGCCGACGACGTCGTCTTCACCGTCGACCTCGGCAAGCTCGGCCTCGGTCCCGTACAGCACGCTCTGGAACTTCCTCACCGAGCGCCACGAGACGGTCGACGCACTCACGGTCAAGTTCACCTTCTCCAGGCGCGTACCAGGAGTGGGCGAACTGGCTGTACAACCGGCCGATCGTGCCGCAAGCACATCTGGGAGGCCAAGGCCAACGAGGACGATCCTCAAGGGCAACAACGCCAACGCCGTCGGAACCGGCCCGTACGCGCTACTGACCTACGACCCAGGACCGGTCGTCTGGGTCAAGAACGACGCCTGGTGGGGCAAGACCGCTCCTCGGCCTCGACGTCAAGCCCAAGTACATCGTCGACATCGTCAACGGCAGCAACAACGTCGCGCTCGGCCTGCTGATGCAGGGCGGCATCGACCTGAGCAACAACTTCCTGCCCGGCATCGCCAGCTCGTCGACAGGCGGCTACGGCATCCAGACCTACTATCCGAAGCCGCGCCGTACATGCTGTCGGCCAACACGGCCTGGCTCGTCGACGAACGACGTCAAGAAGCCGCATGAACGACGCGGTGTTCCGGCGGGCGATCGCCGACGTCGATCAACGTCACCCGACATCGTCAACAAGGTCTACGGCAACATCGTCAAGGCCGCCGACCCGACGGGCCTGCTGCCCGACCTGGGACAAGTACATCGACAACGGCCAGCGTCGACAAGCTACGGCTTCAAGTACGACCCGACCGACGCGAAGACGCATCCTGGCCGACGCCGGCTACAAGATGGGCAGCGACGGCTTCTTCACGCAACAAGGACGGCTCGACGATCGATCTCGACGATCATCGTCCCCAGCGGCTGGTCCGACTGGGAGGCAGCCATCCACGTCATCGCCGCAGAGCGCGCAAGAAGGCCGGCATCAAGATCCACACCGCGTTCGCCGACTACAACGACCTCGGACGCACAAGATCCAGACGGGCAACTTCGACCTGGTCCTCGTCAACGACGTCCAGATCGCCAACACGCCCTGGACGTACTACAACTGGATGTTCCGCCATGCCGATCCAGAAGCCGTGCAGAACGCCGGCAACGACGGGCGGTACAAGAACGCCGAAGCCTGGAGCCTCGTCCAGCAGCTCGACAAGACGCCGGTCGAGCAACGTCAGCGGCGATGAAGGCGATCATCTCGCAGCTCCAGACGATCCAGCTGCACGACCTGCCGATCATCCCGCTCTGGTACAACGGGCTGTGGTCGCAGGTGAGCAACGCCGTCTGGACGAACTGGCCGTCCTCGACGAGCGGCAGCCCGACTACGTGCCGGTCACGTGGAACGGCTACTGGAAGATGGGCGCCGTGCTCGATGCTCACCGAGATCAAGCTCACGCCCAGCAGTAAGCAGCTCACTCGCGATGACCCGCCCCTCCCCCCGCACGCCGGGGGAGGGGCGGGGCTCTCTGTCTGACCAGCCGGTCACGGAAGGCGTCGTGCGACGCTACTTCGGGCGCAAGCTCGTCATCTACCTCCTGACGTTCTTCGTCGCGGTGACGATCGACTGGATGATCCCGCGCTTCATGCCCGGCGACCCGGTCTCAGGGCCTGCTCTCGCGCATGCCACCTGGCAGCCCGAGGCGGCCAACCGCATGATGGGCTACTTCACTGGGCGCGTTCGGGCTCGACCAGCCCGCTCTGGCAGCAGTACCTCAACTTCTGGGTCGCGCTCTTCCACGGCGACCTGGGCATCAGCGTCTGGCTGTTCCCGGCGGCCGGTCACCGAGCGTCATCATGGAAGCCCTGCCGTACACCCTGGCGCTGCTGATCCCGGCGATCCTCCTGAGCTGGATGGCCGGGAACCAGTTCGGCGCCTATCGCCGCCCGGCGGAAGCGGCTCGACAACACCGTCCTGCCGATCGGCTACATCCTGACCGCGACGCCGTACATGTGGCTGGGCGATCCTGCTCGCCTGGATGTTCGGCTCGGTCCTGAGGATCTTCCCGATCTCGGGCGGCTACAGCTACTCGATGTCGCCGACGCTCACCTGGGCAGTTCTTCCTGAGCGCGTACACCCACTGGTTCCTGCCGTTCCTGTCGCTCTTCCTGGTGATGTTCGGCGGCTGGGCGATCGGCATGCGCAACATGATCATCTACGAGCTCGAGGCCGACTACGCGCACTACCTCGAGGCGCTCGGGGCGCCCCAGAGGCTCGTCCGCCGGTACGCGTTCCGCAACGCGGTGCTGCCGCAGATCACCGGTCTCGCGCTCTGCGCTCGGCGTGATCGTCGCCGGCGCGCTGGTCACCGAGATCGTGTTCTCGTACCCGGGCATCGGGTACCTGCTCCTCCAGGCCGATCCAGAACGAGGACTACTTCCTGCTCCAGGGTGTCTTCCTGTTCGTCATCATCGGCGTGCTCGTGGCCAACTTCCTCATCGACATCGCCTACGTCATCGTCGATCCGCGCACGCGGGTCGGGATGCAGGGGGGCGCGGCATGAGCGCGCACCGCGAGGCCCCGAGCGCCGTGCCGGATGGTCCGCGCGCGTCGACGCGTGGCGGTGCCCGGCTCGGCGGTGCCCGGAACCGCGGCGGTCCGCCGGCGGCGGCCGCGGTGCGACAGCGGCGCGAGATCCTCTACTTCGCCCTGCGCGACAGGCGGATCGTCCTCGGCGCGGCGGTCATCCTGTTCTTCGTCGTCCTTGCGATCGTCGGGCCCATGCTCGACCCGACCGATCCGCAGGCCTTCGTCGGCCCGACTGGGCAGCCCCCCGACGCCGAGTACTGGTTCGGGACGACCACCTTCGGCGCAGGACGTCTTCGCCCAGTTCGTCAACGGCCTCCGGCTCACCTTCATGGTCGGGCTGCTGGGCGGCGGGCTCGCCGCGCTCATCGGGATCACCGTCGGGTTCGTCGCCGGCTACCGGGGCGGGCATGCGTGGACGAGGTCCTGAACATGATCACCAACGTCGTGCTGGTCATCCCGACCCTCGTCGTCCTGGTCGTCATCGCCGCGTACCTGCAGGCGCGCGGGCGTGGTCGTCGAGGCCGTCTTCATCGGGCTGACCTCCTGGCCGTGGGCGGCCCGGGCGATCCGCGCCCAGACGTTCTCCCTGCAAGTCCCGGGAGTTCGTCGACCTGGCCCGGATCTGAGCGGGCTCAGCAGCTGGCAGGATCATCTTCCGGGAGATCGCCCCGAACATGAGCTCCTACCTGTTCATGACCTTCATCCTGCTGTTCGGCGGGGCGATCCTCATCGCCGCCACCCTGGACTTCATCGGCCTGGGGCCGACCGAGGGCATCTCGCTGGGCCTGATGATGAACAACGCCGTCGCTCTGGAGCGCGCTGCAGCTCGGGCATGTGGTGGTGGTTCATCCCGCCCGGGCTGGGGATCACGGCCATCGTCGGCGCGCTGTACGTCGATGAACGTCGGCCTCGACGAGATCTTCAACCCCAAGCTGCGGGAGATGTGATCCGGTGAGCCTCCAGGTCACGGACCTCCGGGTCTACTACCGGACCCTCGCCGGCGACGTCAAGGCGCTCGACGGGGTCACGTTCAGCATCGCCGACGGCGAGATCATGGGCCTGGCCGGCGAGTCGGGCTGCGGCAAGTCCACGCTCGGCAACAGCCTGATCCACCTCGACAGCCGGATGCGGTACGTCGGCGGGCGAGGTGCGTCCTCGACGGCGTGCGAGCTGCCGATCATGGACTCGGAGGCCATGGACGACTTCCGGTTCAGGAGCGTCTCGATCATCCCGCAGTACGCCATGAGCGCGATGAACCCGACGCGCAAGATCGGCACGATGATCGGCCGACCTGCTCGAGTCGCGGGGCGTGGACGTCGGCCGCGATGCGCCCCGAGCTCGAACGCCGCCTGGAGCTGGTCGGCCTGGCGGCAGGACGTCCTGGACCGCTACCCGATCGAGCTCTCGGGCGGCATGAAGCAGCGCATGGTGATGGTGATCTCGACCCTGCTGAACCCGTCCCTGCTGATCGCCGACGAGATCACCTCGGCGCTCGACGTCTCGACGCCAGAAGGCCGTGGCCGAGACGCTCGTCGAGTTCCGCGACCGGGAGTTCGTCCGGAGCATGATCGTCATCACCCACGACATGTCGATCCTGTACCAGATCGCCGACACGATCACCGTGATGTACGCCGGGAAGCTGGCCGAGAAGGCCGCGACCGACGTCATCATCGGCGCGCCCCGGCATCCCTACACGCGGCTGCTGATCTCGTCGCTGCCCGAGGTCGGCGTCAGGTACGCGGACAAGCGGCTGTCGGGCATCCCCGGCAGCCCGCCGTCGCTGCTCGAACCCGCCCGAGGGCTGCCGCTTCCGGGCTCGATGCCCGCTCGCGCTCGAGCAGTGCCGCGAGGAGCCGCCGTTCGTCGAGATCGAACGCCGGCCACTTCGTGGCCTGCTGGAAGGTGTCGTGACCGATGCTGACGCTCGATCGCGTCTCCAAGGTCTACAAGGTGGGCACCTTCGGCGGCAAGGAGCTGCCGGCCGTCCAGCGACGTGAGCTTCGACGTCGACGCCGGGCAGGTCGTCTCGCTCATCGGCGAGAGCGGCAGCGGCAAGACCACGATCGGGCGGATGATCCTGCGGCTGACCTCGGTCACGCGCGGCACGATCACGTTCGACGGCGCAGAACGTCGGCCAAGGGCTGCCGCGCAAGGGGTACTACCGCCAGGTCCAGGGCGTGTTCCAGGACCCCTTCAGCTCGTACAACCCGATCTTCAAGGCGGACCACGTCTTCGACATGATCCGCGGCGTCTACTTCGCCGGCCTGCCGGGACGCGGAGTGGAGCGACCAGCGTCGAGGACTCGCTCGCAGGCCGTCGGCCTGGACCCGAGCCAGGTGCTCCACAAGTACCCGCACCAGCTCAGCGGCGGCCAGCTCCAGCGCCTGCTGATCGCCCGGGCGCTGCTCCTGGACATCCGGCTCCTGGTCGCCGACGAGATCATCAGCATGCTCGACGCCTCCACCCGGATCGACGTGCTCAACCTGCTGGGCGACCTCAAGACCCGCGGCCTCGGCATCCTGTTCATCACCCACGACCTGTCGCTCGGCTACTACATCAGCGAACGGACGGTGATCCTCTGGCGCGGCAAGATCGTCGAGATGGGGGCCACCGAGAAGGTCTACGGCAATCCCGCTCCACCCGTACACGAAGATGCTCATCGCCTCCGTCCCGCTGCTGCACAAGAAGTGGCGCCAGGTGGCGCTGGAGTTCAGCGCGACCGGCCCTGGGGACGCCGGCCGCTGCGCGTATCACGCGATGTACCCGAAGCCCCATGCGGCCGGCGAATCGGATGGAGCGCGGCCCGCACTTGCGGAGGTCGAGGAGGACCACTTCGTGGGATGCGTCCGGCCGTACGTGGAAGGTGCCTGCTGACACCGACCGCGAGCGCGGCTTCGGCACCCACTACGACCCGAACGCCTGGATGGTCCACGACCTCCGATCGGCGCGGTCGGCGGACGACCCTCGGTTGCACTCAAGACGGTGCAGGCCGAGCGGCGGGTCAGGGCGTGCCAATCACCTCGACCGACCAAGCACACACGGAGTCGACCTCAACATGGAATGGTCCAGTCGCTCCGTTCAGGGTCTCGGTCAAGGTGCTTGAGCCGTTCGAGCCGAATTCGCCGACGAGGGCGTCCGGCAACAGCGGACTCACGTTGGTCCCGTAGAAGTTGAGCGCGAAGCTGCCCTCCCCGGTGCACGTGTAGTCGTACGCCACGTCGACGCTGTCGCCGCTGGCCTGAAAGGGCTCGGACGTCATGTAGCCGGTACCCTTGATGGAGAGTAGGGTCGTCGCGGCCGGAGCGGGCGATCCCGTGTCAGCGGGCGATTCCGTGTCGGAGGAGGCCGGGTTGGCCGGAGTCCCGGGCCCCGCGCTGCTCGCCTGGCGGCTCGCGGCGGAGCCGAGCGCTGCCAAGAGAACCATGACGACGACGACGCCGATCCAAGCGTTGCGGAACCAGTGCGACGGTTTCCGAGGCGGCGTCATCCGCGCTGTCACGACGTTCCTCCGTATCTACGTGAGTCTCGCCAGGTAGTCTGACACAGTCCGTGTGGCCGCCGGAGTCACTCGCAGGCGTCCAGTTAGGCTGCGCGCACAGATCCTCATCTGGAAGCGCTCTCACAAGGATACCAGCGCGATCGCCTGCTGGCTCAGGCAACGAACCATCTTGACGCCGCCGCTGTGAGACGCCTAGGATGAGAGCGCTTCCAAAGCGTCCCGGCGGAGGAGAACGTGGCCCCGACCCTGGATGACTTGGCGGCCGTCAGCGGTGTGTCCCGGGCAACCGCTTCTCGGGTCATCAATGGGGGCTCCGCCGCGCGCACGTTGGCGTCGGGCCGGTCCGGTGTGGTCGGCGTGATGGGCCCGACCGCGAAGGTGTGCAGCAACCCACTCCGTTCGTACTCGTGGGTGCTCGTTGCCTCGGTCCCCAGCTCGTGGCGCGTTTCGAGCTGGAACGCGAACGAGCGGGCTGACCGTCGTACGCAAACGTGGGGCCGCCGGGATGCGATCGCGGCTCCGGTGATCTCTTCGCCCGGTCGGCGGCCTGCCGGCCTTGGCGCCTTCGTTCGCGACAGGAGACAGCATGCAGTACGGGCACTTTGACGACGAACGGCGCGAATACGTCATCACCCGGCCGGATACGCCCCTGCCCTGGATCAACTACCTGGGCAGCGAGGACTACTTCGGGCATCATCTCCAACACCGCCGGGCGGCTACTCCTTCTACCGTGACGCCCGCCTGCGCCGGCTGACCCGCTACCGCTACAACAACGCCCCGCTCGACCTCGGCGGGCGCTACATCTACCTGCGGGACGACGAAGCGGGCGAGTTCTGGTCGCCGAGCTGGCAGCCGGTCCAGCGCGAGCTCGAGGACTACAGCTGCCGCCACGGCCTGGGCTACACGATCATCGGCTCGCGCTACTCGCGGCATCCGGGCCGAGACGCTCTACTTCGTGCCGCTCGGCGAGACCCTGGAGATCTGGCGCGTCCGGGTTGACCAACGAGCGACCGACGCCGGCCGCAGCTCTCGCTCTTCAGCGCCGTCGAGTTCTGCCTGTGGGATGCCCAGGACGACGCCACCAACTTCCAGCGCAACTACTCGGCCGGCGAGGTCGAGGTCGAGGACGGGGTCATCTACCACAAGACCGAATACCGCGAGCGGCGCGATCACTTCGCCTACTTCGCCTGCTCCGAGCCGCTCGCCGGCTTCGACACCCAGCGCGACGCCTTCCTGGGCCCGTACCGCGGCTGGGACCGCCCGCTCGCCGTCGAGCGAGGCGCGACCAGCGACTCGATCGCCCACGGCTGGCAGCCGATCGGCTCGCACCACGTCCGACTCGACGCTTGCGCCCGGGCGAGACGCGCGACGTCGATCTTCGTGCTCGGCTACCCGGAGAACCCCGCGGACCAGAAGTTCGACCCGCCCGGCTCGCAGACGATCAACAAGCGCCGCGTCCGGCCGGTCATCGCGCGCTACCTGGAGCCCGAGGCGGTCGATCGCGGCGTTCGCGACGCTCTGCGAATCACTGGACCGGCGTGCTGGGCGTCCTCCAGGTCGAGACCGGCGACGAGCACGCCGACCGCATGGTCAACATCTGGAACGCCTACCAGTGCATGGTCACCTTCAACCTGTCGCGCTCGGCGTCGTTCTTCGAATCGGGCATCGGGCGCGGCATGGGCTTCCGCGACTCGAACCAGGACCTGCTCGGCTTCGTCCACATGGTCCCGGCGCGCGCCCGCGAGCGGATCCTCGACATCGCCGCGACGCAGCTGCCCGACCGGCGGCGCGTATCACCAGTACCAGCCGCTCACCAAGCGCGGCAACAACGACGTCGGCAGCACTTCAACGACGACCCGCTCTGGCTGGTCCTGGCGCGTGCGCGGCCTACCTCAAGGAGACCGGCGACGCCAGCATCCTCGACGAGCCGGTGCCCTACGACAACCAGCCCGGCACGGAGACGCCGCTCTACGAGCACCTGCAGCGCGCCATCCAGTACACCCTCGACCGGCTCGGGCCCGCACGGCCTGCCGCTGATCGGCCGCGCCGACTGGAACGACTGCCTCAACCTGAACTGCTTCTCCGAGACGCCCGGCGAGTCGTTCCAGACGACCGCCAACCAGGAGGGCGGGGTCGCCGAGTCGGTCTTCATCGCCGGGCTGTTCGTGCTGGCGGCAGGCGAGATGGCGGCGATCGCCGATCGCCGCGAGGACGCCGCACGAGGCAGCCCGTTGCCGTCGATGCGGCCGCAGCAGATGGCGACGGCCGTCGACGCGCACGGCTGGGATGGCGCGTGGTTCCGCCGCGCCTACGACGACTTCGGCAGCGTCATCGGCTCGTCGGCAGAACGAGAGGGCCAGATCTTCATCGAGCCGCAGGGCATCTGCATCATGGCCGGCATCGGGCTCGAGGACGGCCGGGCCGTCGCCGCGCTGCGGTCGGTGCGCGAGCGCCTGGCCACGCCGCACGGCATCGTGCTGCAGCAGCCGGCCTTCACCCACTACTACCTCCACCTGGGCGAGATCTCCTCCTACCCGCCGGGCTACAAAGAGAACGCCGGCATCTTCTGCCACACCAACCCCTGGATCATGATCGCCGAGACGATGCGTGGGCAACGGCGACGGGCGCTCTCGACTACTACCTGCGCATCAACCCCTCGGCGCGCGAGGCGATCTGCGAGGTCCACCGCTGCGAGCCGTACGTCTACGCCCAGATGATCGCCGGGAAGCGACGCCCCGACCCACGGCGAGGCCAAGAACTCGTGGCTGACCGGCACGGCCGCCTGGAACTTCGTGGCGATCACCCAGTGGATCCTCGGGCATCCGGCCTGAGCACGACGGGCTGCGGATCGATCCGGTCATGCCGGCCGACTGGGGTGACTTCGCCGTCACCCGGCGGTTCCGCGGAGCGGCCTACCGGATCGCCATCCACAAGCCAAAGGGGGTAGCGGGCCGGGTGGCCCGACTGACGGTCGACGGGCGGCCCGTGGCGGGGAACCTGGTGCCACTGCCGTCCGTGGCCGGCGCCGAGCTGATGGTCGAGGCGTTCGTCGAGGCACCGGTCACCGCCGGACTCGGCGGATGATCACGGTGGCGGAGGTCGACACCGGCAACCCCTACGGCTACTTCGACGCCGCGGCGCGCGAGTACGTCATCACCCGCCCCGACACGCCGACGCCGTGGCTCAACTACCTCGGCGAAGGGCGCTACGGCGGCATCGTCTCCAACACCGCCGGCGGGTACTCGTTCGACCGCGACCCGCGCAACCGCCGCGTCACCCGCTACCGCTACAACGGCATCCCCGCCGATCAGCCCGGCCGCTACGTCTACCTGCGCGACCAGGAGACCGGCGGGTCTGGAGCCCGACCTGGCAGCCCACCAAGGCGCGACCTCGACGCCTACGAATGCCGGCACGGCGCCGGGCTACACGCCGCATTCGGAGCGCCCGGTCAGGGATCGAGACCGAGCTCCTCTACTTCGTTCCGCCGACCGATCGCCGACGAGACCTGTCCGTGTGAGCTGTGGGTGCTGCGGGTCCGCAACACGGGCGGCCGCCGCGCCGGCTGCGGGCCTTCAGCTACGCCGAGTTCAGCTTCTTCGACGCCCTGAGCGACCAGCAGAACCTCGACTGGGCCCAGCACATCGTGGCCAGCCGGCTACGAGGACGGCGTCGTCGCTGGCGGGCACGAAGTTCCGCCCGACGCACCAGCTTCTTCGGCTCGAGCCGCAAGCCGATCGGCCGACACCGGCGACCGCGAGGACTTCGTCGGGCCCTGCCGCGACCTTGCGAACCCGATCGTCGTCGAGACGCGGCCAGCCCTCGAACGCCGACTCGCCGCGCGGCAACAGCATCGGATCGCTCTGCCACGAGCTCGAGCTCGACCCGGGCGAGGAGCGCCGGATCGTCTTACGTCATGGGGATCACCGACTGCCCAGCGGAGATCGGCCGGACGTCGTGGCGCGCTACGCCGCGCCCGGCCGAGGTCGACGCTGCCTTCGAGGCCCTGCGCGACGACTGGGACGCCTACCTGTCGCGGCTTCACCGTCGAGACGCCCGACCCGGAGATGAACGCGATGCTCAACGTCTGGAACCAGGTCCAGTGCCGGACGACCCTGTACTGGTCGCGCTTCGTCTCGGGCTACGAGACCGGGCTCGGCCGCGGCATGGGCACGCGCGACTCGCGCCCAGGACACGCTCGGCACGGTGCACAGCCGCGCCGGAGCACGCGCGCGGGACGCTGACCCGGCTCTGGCACCTCCAGTTCCGCGACGGCCACACCTGGCACCAGGTCTTCCCGCTCACCGGCGAGGGCGGCCCGGGGCTCGCCGCCGAGTTCCCGAGCTGGCCGCAGTGGTTCTGCGACGACCACCTCTGGCTGGTCATCGCCATCGTGCGCCTACCTGCGCGAGACCGGCGACTTCGGCTATCTCGACGCAGCCGGGTCGCCTACGAGGACGGCGGCGACGAGACCGTCTGGGACCACATGCTGCGGGCCGTCGAGTTCACGCTCGGCCAACCGCGGTCCGCACGGCCTGCCCGCGGCTCGGGCTTCGCCGACTGGGACGACACGATGAACGTCGACCACGGCAGCGGCAAGGCCGAGAGCGTCTGGTGCGGCGATGCAGTTCTGCCGGGCCGTGCTCGACCTGGCCGACCTGTGCCGACCACCTGGGCCGCGACGCCGACGCGGCCGCGCTTCCGCGGCCTCCACGCCGAGATGGCCGGCGATCGTCAACGAGCATCGCCTGGGACGGCGCCTGGTACGCGCGCGCCTTCGACGACGACGGTCGGCCGGTCGGCGTCGCCGGCGAGGAGCGCCACCAGATCAACCTGAACCCGCAGACCTGGTCGGTCATCGGCGAGGTCGCGCCCGCCGACCGCGCGGAGCCGGCCCTGCGCTCGGTGCGACGAGCACCTCGACACCAGTTACGGCCTCGCCCTGCTCGTGGCCGCCCTACGACGGCGGCGACGAGCGCGTGCGCGGCACGTCGACCTACCCGCCCGGGGCCAAGGAGAACGGCGGCATCTTCTGCCACGCCAACACCTGGGTCGATCGTCGCCGCGGCGATGCTCGGCCGGGGCGACGAGGCCTATCGGCTACTACCGGCAGATCCTGCCGCTCGCCCGGATGGATGTCGACCGCTTCCGGACCGAGCCCTACGTCTACTGCCAGAACATCTGCGGCCCCGACCACCCGCAGTTCGGCATGGCCCGCAACGCCTGGCTGACGGGGACCGCCGCCTGGACGTACGTCGCCGCCACCCAGTGGATCCTGGGCATCCGGCCCGACCTACGACGGCCTGCGCGTTGCTCCGGTCATCCCGGCCGATTGGCCGGGCTTCCAGCCCGGCGCGGTTCCGCGGCGTCGCCTACGAGATCGAGGTGCAGCGGGCCGGGCCTGGCAGCGCGGTCTCCTTGTCGGTGGACGGCCGCCCGGTCGAGGGATGCGTCGTGCCGTTGCCTGTCGCCGGCACCACGGTCGTGACGGTCGACGCGGTCGTCGGGTGAACACCGTTTCGCAGCTCCCGTTCGACGCGGGCACGGGCTCGTTCCACGGACACCGCACCCGGCGCCTCGACGCTGAGTGCCTGTGGGTCGAGGTGCTGGCAGACGGCGGTCCCCGGCTCGTTCGGCTTGGTCTGGCGGGCTCGCCGGAGAACCTGCTGGCCGAGACGCCGGATCTGGGCTGGCCGACCCCGCTCGGGCGGTACGAGCTACTGGGTGGCCATCGCCTCTGGTTCGCGCCCGAGGACCCCGACCGCGTTGCCGTGCCGGACACCCACGGCCTGGAGCTCGAGCTCGGGCCCGGCGGTGTCCGGCTGACGGGCCACGAGGAGCCGTCGACCGGCCTTGTTCGCTCCATCGAGGTGTGCCTCGACCCGGCCGCGCCGATACTCAGGCTCCGCCACGAGGTGCGCAACTGCGGAGCGCGGCCGATCGAGTTGTCGGCCTGGCCGATCACGCAGCTTCCCCTGGGCGGCGTGGTGCTGCTGCCGGACCGGCCGGCCTCGGCCGGCCACGCCACACGACCGAACCGGACCCTCGTGCTGTGGCCCTACGCCTCGTGGGATGACCCACGGTTCGAGCCCCATGATGGGCTGCTTCTCATCCACGCCGCAGCTGGCGACGGCTTCAAGCTCGGCTACTTCAACGAGGTCGGCTGGGTCGGTTACCTCCGCGAGGGCGTGCTGCTCGTGCGCCGGTTCAAGCCCGCGGTCGGCAAGCCGCACCCCGACCGTGGCTGCAACGCGGAGGCCTACTGCGGGGACCGCTACCTCGAGCTCGAGCTGCTGGCTCCGCTGACCGTGCTCGCCCCCGGCGAATTGGCCATCGAGGTCGAGCGCTGGGAGGTGTTCCGGCTCGAGACCGACGGAGGGACCGGCACGGGCGCCCAGGCGGTGGAAGCCGCCGTCCGCGTCGCATCGGCGCAACCCGCGTTCGACTCGACGATATGGACCGAACCGGAGCAGCGTCTGCCGGCGTGGAGGGCGCCAGATCCGCGCAGCTACCGGCGGCCGAAGAGCCGGCCCGACCTGGCGGGCCGGCTCGGGCGCGCGGGCGTGGGGACCGGGGCTCGCGCTGCTAGGAGCGCGTCGATCTCCGGGCGATACCGGCGGCCGATCGGGGTGCGGGCCAACCACTCGAGGAAGACCGGGTCGTGGCGGGCGAGCTCATCGAGCGACCAGCCCTCGTAGCGCCCGAAGTCGAGCACGCTCCCAGTCGGGCGCCCGGCTGGCCGCGAACGCGGGGCCCGGTTGCCATCGCCAGGGGCGCCAGGGGCGGCAGATTTGTATCCGGGTCCGGCGGGCGGTGAGGGCGATCCGTGACTGGGGCCGCTCGAATGCCGCATGCCGCCCGACGTGGACCCGCGCGTGCCGCGATCGCGTAGACCGGCGGGCCCGCCGGTGCCCTGTGCCAGGCGGGCTGCGCGCTCCAGGTCGTAGGCCGCCCGTTTGGCCGGGTCGCCCAGGATGGCCCACGCGCCGTTGAGCGCGGCCATCACGTCCTCGCGACCGCCGTCCGAGTCCGGATGGTGCTTCTTCGCCAGGCTCCGGAAGGCGGCGCGGACCACATCGGGGTCCGCCTCCGGGTCGACCTGAAGGACCTTGTAGAGGTCGCGGGGTTCGGTCATCGACCCGCACGCTACCCAAGCCCTCCGACCGGGGGCAGGACCTAGAAGTACCCCGCCTCAGTCCGAGGCGCCCGCGAACCCGCCGCTGGCGGCGGCGCGTCAGATCGGGGGTACACTGCTTTCGGGCCGCGTGCCTTGTATGCGCGGCCGGGCGAGGTACGAATGACCAAGTTCTCGGGACATGAGCGCCAGCGGCGCGCTGAGCAGGCCGAGCGAGTCCGCCAGATCCAGGCTGCCTGGCTCGGCAGTATCCCGCCAGCCACGGCCCGGGCGTTCGCGCTCGAGATCGAGGCCGTTCGCGCACGCGGCCCTGAAGTCCGGCGGCCGGACATGGCTCCGGGGACTGCCCCGAACCCACCGCGGCCGGGCCATGAGCCGAAGCCGCCGCGCGAGCCAGCTCGGCCGCGGAGGGGCCGCTAGTGCCGCCGCGCAAACGCAAGGTGAACTACCCCACGCCCCGCACGGCCAACCGACGTTCCCCGGCCGCTGGCGCCGGCGGGGAGGCGGCTCAGGTGCGGACGGGGGTCGTCTCGATCGACCTGACCGCCGGAGGCGGACGTGCAGGCCTCTCCCTCGGGGATCGCGTCAGGATCGTCGGGAGCGGGCTCCACGCCGGCCAGGCGGCGGTGATCGAGCGGTTCGTCGGCACCGTCATTCCGGCAGCGCTCGTGCGGACCGAATTGGGCCGGATGGGCCAGGTCCGGACGATCGACCTGGAGCCGATCGGCCCCGAAGGCTGACGAACGGGGGGCGCTGTCCGCCTCCCTTGAGTCTGGGTTGCCGCAACAGATCTCGTTGCGTTATGATCTGGCGGCGAAGGCCCGACCAGGGTGAGGTGAGCAGTGCCAGTCGACACGAAGATCAGATTGCGGGCCCTGGTGTCCGATCTCGGCAGCCAGGCGCAGGTAGCGACGGCCTTACGGGTGGACCGCTCACGGGTGAACCGCTGGCTGCGCGACGAGACCCCTGATCCTGCCAACCTGCGGAAGCTCGAGGGGACCGAGTTCGTTCTCGCTCGTCTGGTTGCCATCTACGACCGGTCGACCGCGCTCAAGTGGCTGCAGGGCTTCAACGCCCACCTGGGCGATCGGCGCCCCATCGACCTGCTGGCGTTGGGGCGCGTGGCCGAGGTGCTCCGCGCCGTCGATGCGGAGGAAGCCGAGACGTACGCCTAGGCCCGCCCTCGCGCACGCTGGGCTCCACCCGTGCTCTACCGCGTATTCCCCTACGCTCCCGGCACGCCGCCGCGCCCGCTCCAGGTTCCGCGCGCGGCCCAGGGCGGGGGTCGCCACGACAATCCCGACTGGTATGCGGCGCTCTACCTTGCCCGTGATCCCGTGGCCGCCATCGCCGAGCGAGTCCAGGCGTTCCGTGGTCAGGAGCTCGACGACGACGACTTCCGGCGGACCGGGGGGAGCGTCCTTACGCTCGCCGAGTTCACCGACCGGGGGCTCGATCTCGTCGACCTCGATGATCCGGCGGTCCTCGTTCGAGACGGGCTCCGACCATCGCAGGTCGCCAGCACCGAACGGACGGCGACCCAGCGAATCGCCCTGCGCTACTTCCAGATGGGCGCCGCGGGCCTGTCGTGGTGGTCGACGCTGCGGGCCGACTGGACGAACGTGACGCTCTTCGACGTCCGAATTCCGAGGGGGACGCTCGAGGCCGGTACCCTGACGGCGCTCTCGGTGACCGAGCCCCTCGTGCTCGACGCGGCAGCGATCATGGGAATCCGTCTAGCCACTCGACGGCCGCGGCGCGGTCGTGAGGCGGCCGCCGGGTGAGTCGTCATTCGGAGGGCTGAAGAGGAGCGCGACCCATGGAGATCACCGCGGGCGTTCGCCGGATCGGGAACGGCACGGTCAATGTCTATCTCGTTGAGGACTCGGGCGGTGTCACCGTGATCGACGCCGGGGTTCCGGGCTACTGGGGCGACCTGCCCGGCGAGCTCGCCGCGATGGGACGCTCGCTCGAGGATGTCCGGGCGGTCCTGCTCACCCACGCCCACAGCGACCACATCGGCTTCGCCGAGCGGATCCGGCGAGAACGTCACGTGCCGGTCTGGGTTCACGAGCTCGACGCTGCTCTGGCCCGGGGCGAGGTGAAGAACCCGAGCAAGGGCATGGGCAAGATCAGGATCGTCCCGCTGCTGCGGTTCCTGGCCTTCGGCCTTCGCAGGGGCGCGTTGCGGACGCCGTTCGTGGCCGAGGTCTCCACGTTCGGCGACGGGGCCACGCTCGACCTGCCAGGCTCACCGCGGGTGACGCTGCTGCCGGGCCACACGCCGGGCAGTGCCGCCCTCCACGTTCCATCACGGGACGCGCTCTTCGTCGGCGACGCGATCGCCACCTATGCCGTCACCACCGGCCTGCGCGGTCCGCAGCTGGCGCCCTTCACGGCCGACTTCGGCCAGGCACTCGAGTCGCTGGGGCGGCTCGACAGCATCGAGGCGCGCTACGTGCTCCCCGGCCACGGTGCGGCCTGGACCGGCGGCGTCGCCGAGGCAATCAACGAGGTGCGGAAGCGTGAGAAGCCGCCGCGTGCGGCCAGCTGACCCGATCCGGAGGTCAGACGCCCGGCTAGACCATCAAGACCTTCATCACGAGGAGGGCCGCGCCCGTCCACAGCGCGACCAGGAGCAGGAGGCCGGCCAGCGTTCGCCAGCCGCGTCCCGCTCTCGCGACACCCCTGCGGAGCATCACCAGGCCGGCGATGGCCGCGGCACTGAACCCGGCGAGCCCGACGCTCACTGCGCCCGGGTCGGAATCCGAGCCGGGCAGCAGTAGCGCCATGATGCCGAGCAGGTTGAGCGACGCCAGCAAGAGCATGAACCCGAGTGCGGCGAGCCCGAAGGACGCCGGGCGCTCGTTCATGGCCCGAGCTGCCTGCACGCCAGGCGCCGGAGGAGGCGCCGTCGGGGGAGGCGCCGCCGGGGGTGCCGGCCACCCACACCGCTCGCAGGCCCTGACCTCAAGGCCCAGCGGCGCACCGCATCGTTGGCAACTGCGAGCTTCCATGTCGAACCGGTCTGTCGAGGACCCCGTCCCGTCGGTCGAGCCGGCCCAGCTGGTCGGCTGCTCGGTAGCTTGGACGCTGGACCTGAAGCCGTCCTCCGCACAGTAGCGAAAAGGTCCCGGGGCCGACCGCCCGGGGTCGACTGCTCGTGGGGTACCCGATGGGACGAACGGGTGGGTGAGGCGACGACGCAGCCCAGCCGGTGCGAAGATCTCCTGGGGCATCTCCGGGGCTGGCCCACCGGCTCGGTGTCGAGCCCGCGAAGACACGGGGAGGAAGCGCCATGGAACTCGTCGCGCGCCTGGTCGTGATCGCCTCCGGAGCCTCACTGCTCGTGGTCGGGCTCGCCGTGCTGGCTTTTGAGCAGAGACGCTCGCGTCCCGAACCGATCGAACGCGACACGGGACCGCTCGCCACGATCAACTTCGTGGGAATCCTGGGTTTCGTGATCGTCGGCATCGGGTCGAGCGCCTCCATGCTCGGCACCATCTCCAGCCTCGCCGCGCCGGTCGAGGTCGCCGTGCGCTCCATCGGGATCGCCCTGCTGGCGACGGCGGGCCTGCTCGCCCTGTGGGGTCTCCGCTCCATGGGGCGCCAGATGGCATCGCAGGCGGAGGTGCGACCGGACACGGAGCTCGTGACGAGCGGCGCCTTCAGCCTGGTTCGGCACCCCCTGTACCTCTCGATCCTGCTCCTCTGGGCCGGCGGAACGCTCGCCCTCCTGAGCTGGGTGATGGCGCTGTGCACGCTGGTCCTGGTTCCGCTCTTCGTGGCTCGATCGAGGATCGAGGAGCGCATGCTGGTCAGGCACTTCGGTGACGCCTATCGCGACTACGCCGCCCGTGTTCCGATGCTGTTGCCCGGTTTGAAGGGTCGGTAGCCGCGTCAGGGAGCGCCGTCGTGTCGTCGACGATGGCCCTCCTCGGGAGGACGGATCGCCTGGAAGCTCCGGTAGAGGAGCACGTCGTAGACGATCTTGAGCCCACCCGAGAGGACGAACGGCAGGCCGGCCAGGGCGATTCCTCCGATGAGCGGCGCTGCGGCGAGCGGTGAGAGCGCGGCCCCGACGCTGCGGGCGATGCCCGTGATGCCCGCTGCCGCGGACCGCTCGTCGGGATCGACCACGGCCATCGTGTAGGACTGGCGAGTCGGCACGTCCATCTGGCTGATGGAGAAGCGGGCCAGGAGAACGAGCGATGGCCAGCGGTAGCGTGGGCATGAACGGCACGAGCGATCAAGAGCACGTTCGACGGCAGGTGCGTGAAGACCATCGTGCGGACCAGCCCGATCCGATCGGCGATGCGGGCGGCCGCGAGCGCCGAGACGCCGGCCAGCAGGTTGGCGACGAAGAGGACCGACCCGATGACCGCGAGGTCCGCGCCGAAGCGCAGGTGGAACCAGTACGCGATGAGGCTCTGGATGACGAAACCGCCCGCCGAAAGCGTCGAGGGCGAAGAGCGCCGAAAGGCGGGCGACCGTGCGCTGCGACCGATGGAGCCCGAGCCGACGAGCGACCGAGATGTCGGGGGCATCGCCGCACCTCGACGGCGGGCGAGACCTGCCAGAAGAGGACGGCGAGGGCGAGGCCCACGAGGGCATAGCCGACGATGACGACGCGATAGGCCTCGACCGGCGGCCGGCCCTCCGCGATCAGGGCTCCTGCGAGGAGGCCCCCGGCGAGGGCGCCCGCCGGCGGTCGCGAACGAGCCGACGAGGTTGAACCAGGCGAAGACGCGCGTCCTGACGGCGCCCGGGATCGTCTGGGCCAGCGACGCCTGCTCGACCGCGAGGAACGGGCCCACCTCGTTGCCGCTCGGACTGATGACCCCGATCGTCGCCGCCAGCACGAGGACGGGAAAGATGTCCGTCGCGGCGAACCCGACCCCGGCCAGGCACATCAGCAGCGCCCCGGCCGCGAGTACCCGTCGGCGGCCCACCCGGTCGGCGTGCGTCGTCAGCCACAGGGAGATGAGCGCGTCCCCCGCGAGGGTGAGCGTAATCAGCAGGCCGATCGCCGGGTCTGGTAGGCCCAGAGCCGCGAGGTAGAGGGCGAGGACCACCGAGATGAACCCATAGCCGAACATCCGCAGGCCGCGGGTCGTGAACAGGATCCTGGCGTCTCGCCCGAGTCTTCCCATCTGCGCGGGCATTCTGCCAGGGTCTCGGGTGCGGCCGTGAGGCGGACGGGGCACGCGCCGTCTCCGGGGCGGTACCAGGCCTGGCGCTTCATGGAGCTGCTTCCCGAGATCGGCGAGGTGCAGTCGATCCGCGCGACGTTCAGCTTCTCTCACTCTCCCCGACAACGCAGCGGACACCCGGGCACGGATTCGCGGTCGTATACCCCCATAGGGTATTGACAACCCGCTTGTCAAGCTCCCGCGGCGGGGGTATGATTCGCCCGTTGCGGCGTGTCAAGACTTGACACGCCGATAGCCGTCTCCGGGAGCGAGCGGCACAGGCCCGGATCACAGCCCGGGCGAGGTCCGGGGGCGAGGCCGAGTCCCTCAGCCGGGCGGTCGGCGAAGGGGCGGACACAGAGCCAGGGGAGGCCAGGTGGCCGTCGGCGTCGCAGCCGAAGTCAAGAGCAAGCTCGCCGTCGTGGACGTCGTCGGCGAGTCGGTCCCGCTCAAGAAGGCGGGGACCACGTTCAAGGGGCTCTGCCCGTTCCACGGGGAGAAGACGCCCTCGTTCGTGGTCACCCCGGCGCGCGAGTCGTGGCACTGCTTCGGCTGTGGATTGGGCGGCGACATCTTCAGCTTCGTCATGCAGCGCGACTCGGTCACCTTCCCCGAGGCGCTCAAGCGTCTGGCCGAGCGAGCCGGCGTCGAGCTCGACGCGCGCACGACCCGCGAGGACGCCCGCAAGGCGCACCTGCGCGAGGTCCTCGAGACGGCCATCACCTTCTACCACACGCTCCTTACCCAGCACCGCACTGGGGCTCCGGCCCTCGAGTACCTCCGTGGCCGAGGCTTCACCGACGCCACGATCGCGCGCTTCCAGCTTGGTTGGGCGCCGGCCGGCTGGGACCAGATGACCAAGGCGCTCGGCGCCAAGCGGGGCATCTCGCCCCAGGAGCTCGCCGAGGTCGGCCTGGCCACGATCCGCCAGCGGGGTGGGGGAGCCTACGATCGCTTCCGGGCCCGCATCATCTTCCCCATCCGCGACGCCTCGGGTGGAGCGATCGGCCTTGGCGGTCGCGTCCTGCCGGCTTCGGCGGTGACGGTCGAGTCGGCCGCCCCCGGCACGCCCGACCGATCGGGGTCCGGCAGGGCCGGCGACGAGGGGCCCAAGTACCTCAACTCCCCGGCGACCCCGCTCTTCGACAAGAGCCGCACGCTGTACCTGATCGACAAGGCCAAGAATGCGGTCCGCAAGTCGGGCCAGGCGGTCATCGTGGAGGGCTACACGGACGCCCTGATGGCTCACCAGGCCGGCTTCGATAACGTCGTGGCTTCGCTCGGGACGGCGCTCACGCCTGGCCAGGTGGCGCTCCTGTCCCGCTACGCGGAGAAGATCGCCCTCGCCTATGACGTCGACCCGGCCGGCCAGCGCGCCGGCACCTTCGGGATCACCGAGCTCTCCAACCTGATCAGCGAGATCCAGCAAGGGGGCACGGGCCTGGGACTGACCGAGGTCGGGGTGGTCGGGTTGCCCGAGGGCAAGGATCCCGACGAGGTGATCCGCGAGACGCCCGACCTGTGGCGCGAGGCGACGCGCACGCCCGCCCCGATCCTGGCCTACCTGATCGACCACGCCGCGGGCCGCTTCGACGTCAAGACGCCTGAAGGGCGCAAGCGGCTCGTCGACGCGGTGATTCCGACCCTGCGGCGGGTCAAGGACCCGGTCCTGCGGGACTCCTATCTGCAGGTGCTGGCTCGCCGCAGCGGGGTGGAGGAGCGGACGCTGCTCGAGGCCCTCCACGGGGGTGGGCGGCCGGCAGCCTCGCGGTCGCGACCGGGCCCGTTTGGTGGAGCGGCAGGCGCCGGCGACGGTGCCGGCTCGAGCGGCTCGGGGACCCACGAGTCGACCGGGCGGATCACCGCCGACGCCGTCCTCGCCGCACGCGACCTGCCCGACCCCGACGAGCTGCTGCGCAGCATTACGCCGGTGGAGGCGGAGCTGCTGCGGTTCCTCCTGGTCGTGCCCGACGCGCAGCTCCGGGTGGCGGATCGCCTCGCCCCCGAGGATTTGCCGAGCACGATCGCCCGGGAGCTCTACCGGGCGATGGCCGCGGACCGCGCCCGTGACACTGCCGCCCGGGCGACCGACCCGGCTCGGGCCACCGAGCACGCCCGCGACCCGGACGCGCCGGGACGCTTCGAGCGCGGCCGCTTCCTCGAAGCCCTCGACCCTGAATCGCGTGCCCTCGCCATCGCCCTCTACGCCCGCCGGGGGCCGATCCCGGGCCTCGACGGTCCGAGCGTGCCCGGCGTGGACGTTTCGATCGATCTGGCGCTCGTCGACCAGGGTGTCGACCAGTGTCTCCTGCGCCTGGAGCGGGACCGCCTTGAGGAGGCTCGTGCCTTCACCCGCGGCGAACTCGCCGAGGCGGAGCTGCAGGGCGACGCGGACGCGATCGCCCGTCTGATGTCCCAAGAACGAACGCTGAACGAGGCCCGCCGCTCGCTCGATCGACGGATCGAGCAATCGAGCCTCCTCGCCCGTACTGCCGGAGGACGACCATGACCATCGATCCCAACGACAAGCTCCTCGTTGAGGCCGTCCTGGCGGCCAAGCCGCGCCGCAAGCGCGATCTCGAGGAGGTCGCCCTGGCCTCGGCGCGCCCGCGTCGCCCGGCCGTGGTCGTGGAGGAGGACGAGCCGCTCGACGCCGACGCGCCGGAAGACGTGCTGGCGGTCATCGCCGAGCCCGAGGTGCTCGCCGACGTTGTCGAGCTGGGCGTGGAGGTCGTGCCGATTCCGACGGCCTCGGGGGCGGGCCCGTCGAGGCGCCGGCCAAGCTCGATGCCGTCGAGCTCGAGGAGCCCACCGCCGAAGAGCTCGAGGCGCTCTCGGCCGACATGATCGGGATCGACGACCCGGTCCGCATGTACCTCAAGGAGATCGGCAAGGTCGCCCTCCTGACGGCCGAGGAGGAGGTCGTCCTGGCCAAGGCGATCGAGCTCGGCGAGCAACTCGTCGAGGCGCCTTGGAAGGGCCTCGTCTCCCTCCATGAGTGGACCAAGCACGCCACCGAGCGCAAGACGAGAACGGCCAAGCGTCAGCATCAGCTGCCGTTCGGGCCCGAAGCCGAGCGGATGGTCCGCGACGCGATCGCCGACCCGGCCGCGCGAGACCTGCTCGTGCCGTCTCCGGATTTCCACCTCACGAAGGCTGCCCGGGACGCCCAGTCCGACGGGACGAAGGCACTCCTCAAGGAAGCCCGGGCCCTCGTCGCGAAGTACAACCAGTCGCCTTCGCCCGAAGAGTTCATGACCCTCCTTGACTTCGCCTACCTGGCCGTTCACAACGGGGACCTCGACTCGCGTGACAACGTCGGGCTGCGGGCGCTGTACGACTGGACCCGCGACTCGGTGGCGTTCCCGGCGCTCCAGCGCTGGATCCTGCCGGCAGATGCTGCCGGCGCCGGCGAGCCGACGGCGCCGACGACCTGGACGCGGCCCGGGGCCATGACGCCGAGTTGCTCAAGGCGTTGGGCTACGACCCTGCGGTGCCGCCCGAGACGAAGCTCGCCCATCGCAAGGGCGAGCTGGTCCGGATCGGGCGGGACGCGCGCGAGCAGCTCACGTCGGCCAACCTGCGGCTGGTGGTCTCGATCGCCAAGAAGTACATCGGCCGAGGGATGAGCTTCCTCGACCTCATCCAGGAAGGCAACATCGGCCTGATCCGGGCAGTCGAGAAGTTCGACTACGAGAAGGGCTACAAGTTCTCCACGTACGCGACCTGGTGGATCCGCCAGGCCATCACCCGGGCGATCGCCGACCAGGCTCGCACGATCCGCATCCCCGTTCACATGGTGGAGACGATCAACCGCCTCATCCGCGTGTCCCGAGGCCTGTTGCAGGAGCTCGGGCGGGAACCGACAGTGGAAGAGATCGCCGAAGCGATGAGCACGCCGGAGGTGGCCGTCACCCCCGAGAAGGTCCGCGAGATCATCAAGGTCAGCCAGGAGCCGGTGTCACTCGAGACTCCGATCGGCGAGGAGGAGGACAGCCACCTGGGCGACTTCATCGAGGATCGGGGTGCTCTGGCTCCGGCCGAAGCCGCCTCGCACCAGCTGCTCAAGGAGCAGGTGGAGGCGGTCCTGGACTCGCTCACCGGGCGTGAGCGGCGGGTGCTGCAGCTCCGCTTCGGCCTGGAGGACGGCCGCGCCCGGACCCTCGAGGAGGTTGGCAAGGAGTTCAACGTCACCCGCGAACGGATCCGCCAGATCGAGGCCAAGGCCCTCCGCAAGCTGCGCCACCCGTCGCGCTCCCGCAAGCTCAAGGACTACCTGGAGTAGGGGACCGGGGGCGGCGCCCGCCCGGGCGGGGTCCATCCTCGGCCGGGGCACACGGGGCTGCCGGTCGCCAGCCGTGCACCGGCTGCACAGTCGGCATCTCGCCGTGCACCGGATGCACACATCCGGACGCGGGCACGTTTGGAGGCGCCTGCATGTGCACCGCCTGCACAGCCAGGCCCCATCGTTGCCCGAGTGCCCCCGACTGTGCACCGGCTGCACGGATCGTGACAGCTGCGGCTCCGCAGACATCGTCGAGTGCCCGTTGTGTGCACCGGCTGCAAGAACCCTCCTGGGCGGCTGGCTGGCCGAGGCCGCCTGATCAGGCCAGGACGATGGAGCTGCCGCCCGGATCGACGCCGGCAGCCAGGAGCTCGATAGCCCGAACGCCATCGATCGGGAAAGCCGGCTGGAGGTACTCGCCGGCCGCGGCCAGGAACTCGCGGGACCGACGGGAGCGGGGGAGGACGAGGATCACGCCCGTGACTTCGCCGTCGCGGACCTTGAGGCCGAGGCGGCGCGCGATGGCCTGCCCGTCGCGCGGCGCTGTCTCAGCCTCCACGCCGTAGCGCCAGCTGCCGCCGCCGACCAGAGCATCCCAGGCCCTCGGATCGCCGGGACGCGGGAGCGGAACCTCCGTCGCCCAGCGAAGCCGCCGGTGCAGCCTGGCCCGGAAGCGGGCGAGGAGAGCCATCTGTGCGGCGTCGCGAACGGGCTGGCCGCCCGGGTAAGCTCGAGCCGTCAGCTCCAGGCCGACGACGGCGAGAAGTCGCGCCAGGTCGAGCACGCTCACTCGTGGCGACCGGCCGCGCTCGATGCGGCTGACCTTCGAGCCTGACACTCCGGCAGCGCGCCCGATAGCGGCCATGCTGAGCCCTCGATCCACTCGTGCCACCCGGACCTCGAGCCCAAGCTCCACGACGACTCGCCTGGCGCGCTCGGTACCAAGGTCGACCGGTCGCTGACGAGTGGCCATCTCGAAAATGATGGCCTGGCGCGCTTGGCTGGCGCTTATCGGGCGGCTTCAGGCGCCTGCCTGGATCAGAAGCCGTCGAAGCGAAGGAAGCGGAGGACGTCGGGGAAGTCGTCCGTGGTCGGGGCGGCCGTGCGGTCGGGGATGGCCCAACCGCGCGCGTCGAAGGCGAGCGCGAGGGCCGGGTCGCGCACGCCGACGACCCAGATCGAGGGATTCGCCCCAGCCTGCGCCTCCGCGGGGCTGGGAGCATAGCGTCGGATCCGGACCTGCAGGCCAGCCGCCTCGAGACCACCCGCGACGGGCGGGGCGAGCTCGTAGTAGCGGTTCGACACGTGGACCAGGAGGATCCCGCTCGGACGGACCGTTCGTGCGGCATCGACGAGCGCCTCCGCGGTCAGCAGGTGGGTGGGTACCGAATCCGAGCTGAAGGCATCCAGGATGAGCAGGTCGTAGCTGGCATCCGGCACATCCTCGATCGAGCGGCGCGCGTCGCCCATCACGATCGTCGGCGGGATCGGGGTCTCGGCCAGGTAGGTGAACAGGCGCGGGTCGTTCGCCACGCGAACCACCACGGGGTCGATCTCGAAGTAGGTCAACGCGTCGCCCGGTCCTGCGTAGGCCGCGATCCCACCCGCGCCAAGCCCGGCAATCCCGATGTCGCGACCGGACTGAGCTGCCGCGGCCCCCGCCCCGGGCGCGGCCGAGGCGACGTCCGCCGACCCGGGCCCAACCGAGGCGGAGTGGGCGAGGGCGAAGATGTCGTTGAGGGGTCCCGACCGGGCGTAGTAGCCGATCGGCTCGCGGTGGCGGGCCGGGTCGATCCACTGCTCGCCGTGGACGGTCGTGCCGTTCATCAGGACGTTCGTCGCCCCCTCGTGGCCGTGGAGGACCTCGGTCACCCCGAAGAAGCTCCGCTCACGGAAGATGGTCGGCGGCGAGAGCACGAAGACGGCCAGGACGAGCACCACGGCCGTTGAGGTCGCCAGGAAGCGCGGCGCGCCGCCCACGAGCAGGAGCAGCCCGCCGACGAGGAGCCAGCGCAAGCCCGCCTCGGCCGCCAACGCCCCTTCCGTGGCGAGGAGTACGGCCAGCGCGCCTCCGACGACCGCGTAGGGGAGCAGCCGTGGGCCGACGCCGACGAAGAACGGCCTGAAGTCGAGACGGGGCCGGCCGGCCCGGGCGGCCCGTGGTGGCGAGACGACCGACAGGGGAAGGGCGACCGCCGCGGGGCGAGTGGGCTGGCTCACGGCGAGCGCCACGAGTGCGGCCACGATGAGGATCGGGTACTCCCAGACCCCCTGGAAGGCGAGCGGCGCGACGACCGCGACGAAGGTTCCACCCAGCACGCCGCCGAGGGCCAGCACGAGGTAGAACTCGGTCAGGCGCGCGCTGCCGGGGACGTCGTCGGCGAGGCGGCCGTGGAGGGCCGTGGCGACGACGGCGAACGCCCCGAAGGCCACCACGAGCAGCGGCAGGATCGGCCACCCGCCGGCCGACCCGAGCGGGATCCAGAGCAGCGTTGCCGCCGCGGGAGCGGCCAGGACTGCCGCTCGGACGGCACCGCCAGCCCGGGGCGAGAAGGCGACGATGAAGCTGGCCAGGTAGAGCGCGAGCGGCCCGACCCACAGCAGCGGCGCCGACACCAGGTCGGTGGCCACGAAGTTGGTGACGGCCGAAAGGAGCCCTGACGGAACCGCCGCCAGGAGCAGCCACCGGCCTCGGCGCGTCCATGTCGGATCTGATTGGGTTGGGGCCCGCCCCGCGGTCGCGCCGGCTGTGGGGACCGCTCCCTCCACCGGACCCTCCGGATCTGCGCGAGCCACTCGCCATCGCGTCCACAGGGCAACGACGGCGAGCAGCGCGGCAAAGGCCCCAAACGCGATTGCCCAGGCGAGTCGCTGGGCGCCGAGTCCGAGCCGCGGCTCGACGACGGCCGGGTAGGCGAGCAGGCCGGCCAGTGAGCCGGCATTGGAGAGGACGTACAGGCGGTAGGGGTCCTTCCCGCCGGAGCGGCGAAGCGCCGCGACCAACCAGGCCGACAGCAGGGGGGTCGTCGCCGTGAGGACGAACGCCGGCAGGCCGACCACCAGGGCCAGGATCCCCAGCAGGTTGAGCGCCTCAGGTACGCCCTCGACCCGCAGGTCCGCCACCTTCACCGGGGCCAGGATGAGCGCACCGATTGCCAATGCGGCGAGCGCGAGATGCACGAGCGTGCCGCGCCGGACGCCGAGCCAGTTGACCGACACATGTCCGTAGAGGTAGCCGCCGAGGAGGACGGCCTGGAAGAAGCAGAGCACGGTCGTCCAGGCAGTCGGCGTTCCCCCGAAGGCCGGCAGGACGACGCGCCCGACGAGCAGCTCGACGGTGAACAAGAGGAACGCCGAGAGGCCGATGGCGCCCGCGACGAGCGCTCCGCCGACCCACCCGGCGCGAACAGCGGTGGTCACCGCACAAGCCTAGGGGATCGGAAGAGCCGGTCGATGGGACGATCGGTCATGGGATCCCGCCCGCTGGTACCGACGGGCCTCGGGGGGCCGATCCTGGGGGTTGACAACTGACTTAGTACTCGCTAAGTTAGCGCCATGAACGCCAGACTGACTGCGGACGAGCGCCGCGATGAGGTCGTTGCCGCCGCCGCGATCGAGTTCGCGGCCGGTGGCTTTGCCGGGACATCGACGGCGGCCATCGCCCGGCGGGCCGGCGTTTCGCAGCCCTACCTGTTCCAGCTCTTCGGGACCAAGAAGGAGCTGTTCTTGGCCGCCACCGGGGACTGCTTCGCGCGCACGAGGCGGCGCTTCGAGGAATCCGGGAGGGAAGCGCGCTCCGCCGGCCTGAGCGCTGACCGGGTCCTTGAACGCATGGGTCACGCGTACGTGGACATGCTGTTGGCAGATCGCAATCTGCTGCGGCTCCAGCTCCACGCCTACGCCGCTTGCGACGGATCCCGAGATCCGGGCGGCCGTGCGAGCCGAGTACTCGGCCCTGTGGCAGGCCGTCGCTCGGGTGTCGGGGGCCTCGCCGAGGCGGTCCACGGCTGGTTCGCCGAAGGGATGCTGATCAACGTGATCGCCAGCGTCGGCGACGCGCGGACGCTCGAGGAGTTCGACATGTCGCTCCTGGGAGGTGGCCACCCGACGACGTGACGCGACCCCCTCTTTTCGCGATCTGAACTTAGCGACTACTCAGTCATTTGAGAAGGGAGAACCAACCGATGGCCCGACGCGGCTCGCCCGCCTGGACATTCGCGATCACCGCGGTGGCCCTGTTCATGGTCAGTCTCGACAACCTCGTCGTGACGACATCGCCCTGCCGGTCATCCGGCGCGACCTCGGGGCGTCGCTGGGCGACCTCGAGTGGATGGTCAACGCCTACACCCTGACATTCGCCGCGCTCCTCCTGCTCGGTGCCGCACTCGGCGACCGCTTCGGCCGACGGCGGATGTTCGCGCTCGGTCTGGTGGTCTTCACCCTCGGGTCTGCCGCAGCGGCCCTGGCCCCTTCGAGCACGGCGCTCATCCTGGCCCGAGCGGCGCAGGGAATCGGCGGAGCGATCATCACGCCACTCAGCCTGACGATCCTCTCGAACGGCATCTCGCTCAGCGCCGACCGCTCGCCCTGGGCGCCTGGGGTGGCATCGCCGGCCTGGCCATCGCGGTCGGCCCGGTCGTCGGCGGCGCGATCACCCAGGGCGTTTCGTGGCACTGGATCTTCTGGGTGAACGTGCCCATCGGCATCGTCGCCATCGTCCTGACCCAGCTCCGCCTCCGCGAGAGCCACGCGCCGGGCCGCAGCCTGGATCTGGTCGGGGTCGGGCTGGCGAGCGCCGGCCTCGTGGGCATCGTCTGGGGCGTCACCCACGGCAACGGTCGCGGCTGGACCGACGGTGAGGTCCTGGCGGCCATCGGCATCGGGGCCGGTCTCGCTGGCCGCGTTCGTCGCCTGGGAGGCCCGGGCTGGCGAGCCCATGCTGCCGCTCCACCTCTTCCGTCGGCGGGCGTCGGTGGTGGCGAACGCCGTGTCCTTCCTGATGTCGTTCGGGATGTTCGGCTCGATCTTCCTGCTCTCGCAGTTCTTCCAGGTCGTCCAGGGTCTCGATCCGCTCGAGGCCGGGCTGAGGATCTTGCCGTGGACCGCCATGCCGGCCTTCGTGGCCCCCGCGGCCGGGCTCGTCTCCGGACGAGTCGGCACGCGTCCGATCCTGGTCGCCGGCCTGGCCCTCATGGCCGTCGGCCTGGCCTGGCTGGCGGCGATCAGCACCCCTTCGATCGAGTACGCCGCCCTCGTGCCAGCCTTCGTGGTCAGCGGGATCGGCATGGGCCTCTTCTTCGCCCCGATCGCCAACGTCGTCCTCTCGGCGGTTCCGGTGGAAGACGAGGGCAAGGCATCGGGAGCGAACAACACGATCCGCGAGCTCGGTGGGGTCTTCGGGGTGGCGGTCCTGGCTGCGATCTTCTCGGCCAATGGCTCGTATGGGACGCCCCAGCAGTACGTGGACGGGCTCGTCCCAGCGGTCTGGGCCGGTGCCGCCGTCGTGGCACTCGGCGCCCTCGCGGCACTTGCCCTGCCGCGGTTCGCGGCCGGGCTGCAGGCCGCCGAGCCAAGCGAGGTGCCGATTGCACAACTGGAAGGCGAGCTGGCTGCCTGAGCCGGAGGCAGGTTCGAGGTTCGAGGTTTCGGGTGGGCGTGGGTCTCTCCGCGCTCGCCCGACCCGAGCGGCCCGGCAGATCCGAGCGACCTGATCGCGCCGTGCGCGGGCCGGCCGGCAGCCGGGTCGGTCAGACCATGTACTGGTCGTGGCGGGCGTACAGGTCGGTCCACTCCTCCGGGCTGAGCTGTCGGCCCGAGATCCCGATCTCGGCCAGTTCCTCGAAGTAGCGCTCTCTCGGTGCGCCGGGGGCGAACAGGATCAGCATCGACGATGCATCCTCGCCGTCGTTGCGGAAGGCGTGGATGCCCCCCTCGGGGACGTACAGGAAGTCACCGGCGGTGGCGTCGACCCAGCTGGCGCCGTTGTAGAGACGGATCTTCCCTCCGAGCACGTAGAAGGACTCCGAGAACGTCCGGTGGAAGTGCGGGCTGGCGCCTCCCGACCGTGCCGGCATGTCCCAGTGAAAGAGGCCGAACCGGCCGGCGGTCAGCGACCCCGGCGCCGTGAATCGGGCCCTCGTGCCGGATCGAAACGTCAGCGCTCGTACGTCTTCGGCTGCCAGCAGAACCGCGTTGACCTCTCCAGTTGCGCCCGCGTACGACACGCCAGGGCTCCTCTCACACAGTACGTGGTCTTGCCGCAGCATCGCGGGTCCCAGGAGTCAGTCCGTGCGCGCTAGCCCTTGCACAGCACCACGAGGTCACCCCGCCCGCCGGTCAAGTCGGTGGGGACGAGGAGGCGATCGCCGTAGTACTCCATGCTGCTGATCTGAGGCAGGTTCAGTCGATGGGGATCCCGCTCGCTCGGATCGTTCGGCCCCTCGTCGTCCGCGACCGGATTCCCAGCGATCGTGGTGACCGTCCCCGAATCGCGCTCGATCATCCGAACGACGATGAGCGGAATGGGATTCGGCTAGGCTTCCGACCTGGCCATGATTGCCACGAGGGGGCGGAGACGATGCAGCAAGGCTGAAGGAGCGGTCAGGAAGCCGGTGGGACCACAACGAGCCGCCCGCCCTGTTCCGCGAAGTCCCAGACGTCGATCGGCGGTGGCTCCACCCCGAGCGTCGTGAGCGTGGTACAGATCTGGCTTCGATGATCGGTTCCGTGGTGCAGCGCCTGGGCGAGTCGGATACCCACCGGCGCGTGGCTCTCGGACCCGTCGTCCCGATGCCTCACGACGACGAGGTCCACATCGAGGTCCTGCGCCAGAAGCGAGGACCATGCGGCGCCGTTGCCCACCATCACGGTCCGAAGCTCCGGGAGATCCATGTGGTCCTCGTCGATGACGGGCAGGCGGCCACCACTCAGGACGGACAGGTACGAGGAGTCGCCACCGACGAGGTGGCGCATCGTCTCAAGGATCGAGCCGTAGGTTCCCGGGACGCTGGTCTCCAGCTGCTTGGGACTGAGCGCGAGGCAGGTGTCCATCAACCGCAGCGTCGCCCACGCGTGGTGGGCGAACGCGTCCTCCAGCAACGACCTGCTCATCTGCCGACCATACCAGACCGCAGTCGTGGTGCGTGATTCCCGGGGCGGCTGGCGGCGACGCGAACGCGTGTCGGGCGGGCGTGAACATGACGATCTCGAGTGAAGCGAACTTGGGCGAACCAAGGCGCTCAGTCGCGGCCCATCGTGGTGGCCACGTCGGCCTCGTTGCCCGCCGCGTCGGCCAGCGTCCACCACGAAGGCGCGAACTGCCGCAGGTCGACGTCGGGGTGGTGATAATTGAGGCCGGCCAGCTCGCTGATCGCCTGCACGAGCCTGGCGCCCGCTGCGAACGACCCAGTGCGGAAATACGTGCACGCACCTTCGCCAAGCACACGCCAGTCCTCGACGCCCTCGGCCTCATGGAACTGGCGCGGGCTGATTCCGTCGGTCATGCCTTGAACCTCCCAGTTTCCGCGTTGCCGAGTTCGTTCACGAGCCCTGGTCCGCAACCGTCACGCCGAGCCCGATGGGGCAGGAGACGCCGGTGCTGTGGTCCGGGCAGTAGCCTCCGGGATTCTTCGAGAGGTACTGCTGGTGGTAGTCCTCGGCGAAGTAGAACGTCGGGGCCTCGCGGATCTCCGTCGTGGTTGCGCCGTAGCCGGCCGCTGAGAGCGCCCCCTGGTAGGCCTCGCGCGATCGTTCGGCGGCCGCGAGCTGGGCCGGTCCCACGGTGTAGATCGCGCTGCGGTACTGGGTCCCGACATCGTTGCCCTGGCGCATCCCCTGGGTTGGATCGTGGCTTTCCCAGAAGACCTGGAGGAGACGCACGTACGAGACGAGCTCTGGGTCGAACACCACCCGGACGACTTCGGCGTGGCCCGTGCGTCCGGTGCAGACCTCCTGGTAGGTCGGGTTGGGAGTCGAGCCGCCCGCGTAGCCCACTGCAGTCACCCAGACACCCGGCGTGAGCCAGAAGTCTCGCTCTGCGCCCCAGAAGCAACCGAGGGCAAAGAGAGCCAGCTCCATCCCGGCGGGATACGGGGGGAAGATCGATCGCCCAGACACGTGATGCGGGCCCGGTTCGGGCAGGGGCTCGGAGCGCCCGGGGAGGGTTTCCTCCGGGCTCGGTATCGTCGGCGGCTTCGGTCTGCTGAACAAGCGCATCGGCGTCCTCCCTTGGGCGCGATGGTAGCAGCGACCGGACCGAGACCACTTCGGCTGGCTAGGATCGACTCGACCGCGATACCCGCTCGAAACGAGCCCGATGGCTGCCCCCAGTCCGCTCGTCTCGGTGGCCTGGCTCAGCGAACACCTCGCCGATCCCGACCTGCGTCTGATCCACGTGGCCCGAGTCGTAGGGTCTACAACCGCCGCTATCTCTCGGGTGCGGTCTACGGTGACCTGCATCGCGAGCTTGCGCTGCGTGGCCGTGCTCCTGAGACGCGGGCGAGCCCTGCCACGCTGGCGGAGCGAGTGGCCACGGATTCCGCACGCCCTTGGCGAGGGGAGGAACCGGCAGCCTGGCTCGCCGCTCGCGTGGCGGAGCGTGAGACGCTCGACCGGGACGTGGCGAAGTGATCGTCGACGTCGACGAGCTCCTGCCTGATGAGGGTGTCAACCGGGTCGTGGACGCGCTGGCGACGGCTCTCGACCCCCACAGTCCGGGGTAGGCTCACCGGCGGTTCCCGTCCGGCTGGATCGCGGGCCCCAGGCCACGCGACCCACCCACCTCGGCGAGGGCCCGCAGCCGCGTGCTATCCTGTCGCGCGGCGCCGCGATGGCGCCCTGGAGGATCGGTTTGTCCTCCGGTTGGTCCTCCGCTCCGGCGTAGCTCAGTGGTAGAGCGGGCGGCTGTTAACCGCTTGGTCGTAGGTTCGAATCCTACCGCCGGAGCCAGATCCACCCTCGGATGACAACTCCTGGGGCCTTGCTGTCACCTTCCTTGGCGCGACGTGAGTACCCGGCGGCATCACGGTGATCCCCACAGGCCCCGGGCGTCCCGGCACGGCGCTGCCCTGTTACAGTGGCGATCCGACGACCGGCCTGCATCGGTCCCCTGCTCGCATGGCGCTGCCGTGACTCATCGGTCACTGAGTTCATCCGCGAAGCCCTCAGACCGCATTCCCGGGCGATTCGGCCGCGCTCCGGTGCTCGTCACGCAAGTAGGTCGCCGGTGACCTCGCAGATGCCCCACGTGGCCATGCCGCCGCCGGGCACCGCCGGCGGCATCGAGGCCGAGGAGCTCTCGGCCCGCGTGAGCGGACCCGAGCCGGTCTCGGTGACGTGCGTCGACTACTCGCCGGAGCAGGTCGAGATCCAGGAGGTCCGCGACATCCCCGACTTCCTGGCCCGCCACCGGCCGTCGTGGGCGCACGTTCGCTGGATCAACATCGACGGCCTGACACAGATGGAAGTGATCCGCTCGTTCGCCGAGAAGTACCAGCTCCATCCGCTGGCGATCGAGGACGTGCTCCATCCGGTCGAACGTCCCAAGGTCGAGGACTTCCCCGGCGCGGCCGACCAGCCCGGGACGGCTGTTCGTCGTGGCCCGCTCGGTCGACGAGCGTGACGGGCGCCTCCACAGCGACCAGATCAGCCTGTTCCTCGGCCGAACGACGCTGCTCACGTTCCAGGACGCTCACTGGCGAGGACTTGGAACCGATCCGCCAGCGGATCCGGACCCCCGGCACGCGCCTGCGTCAGAACGACGCCAGCTTCCTGCTGTACGTCCTGCTCGACGGCATCGTCGACGGCTACTTCCCGTTGCTCGAGCGCTACTCGGAGCGGCTGGAGGATCTCGAGGAGGAGCTGCTCGACCGGCCCGACCCACGACGACGCTCCAGCAGATCCACGCGATCAAGCGCGAACTCCTGCTCATCCGGCGCGCGGCCTGGCCGCTGCGCGAGCTGATCGTCCAGCTGCAGCGCGACCGGCACGAGTGCCTCTCGGAGACCGCCCAGACCTACCTTCGCGACGTCTACGACCACTGCGTGCAGATCATCGACCTGGTCGAGACCTATCGCGAGATCGCCGGCGGGCTCGCCGAGACGTACGTTTCGGTGGTCTCGAACCGCACCAACGACATCGTCAAGGTCCTGACGATCATCGGCACGATCTTCATCCCGCTGACGTTCCTGGCCGGCGTCTACGGCATGAACATGCCCATCCCGGAGAACGCCTCGCCGTACGCCTATCCGCTGTTCTGGGCCGTGTGCCTGGGACTCTCGGGCGCCATGTTGCTGTGGTTCCGCCGGCGGGGTTGGTTCTGAGCTGCGGGCGCACGAGAGGCGACACTCGGTTTGTCTTCCTCTCGCACAAAACATATGTGCTACGCTCGCACAAAATGGCCGCCGGTCTCGATTTGAGATCCGCCAAAGAACGGTACGGTGCAGGAGGATCGGTCGTGGGCGAGGACTTCTTCTCCGACGTAGCTGAGCCGATCCCCTTCGGCGGGCTCGAAGCGACCGACCCGCTCGCCTTTCGGGTCTACCAGCCGGATCGACTCGTGCTCGGCAAGCGGATGGAGGACCACCTCCGGATCGCCGTCTGCCTGTGGCACTCGTTCGCCTGGCCCGGTTCGGACGTCTTCGGTGCGGGAACCTTCGACCGGCCCTGGATCGGGGGCAAGGCCGACCCGATGGCCGCCGCCGCGGCGAAGCTCGACGCGGCGTTCGAGTTCGTCGCCAAGCTCGGCGTTCCCTTCTTCTGCTTCCACGACCGGGACGTCGCGCCCGAGGGGCGGACATTCGCCGAGACGCGGGCCAACCTCGAGTCGATCGTCGGCCAGATGGAAGAACACATGGCCCGGACCGGGGCCCGCCTGCTGTGGGGGACGGCCAACCTGTTCGGCCATCCTCGCTACGCCGCGGGCGCAGCGACCAATCCCGATCCGGAGGTGTTCGCCTATGCGGCAGCCCAGGTGAAGGTGATGCTGGAGACCACCCAGCGCCTGGGCGGCGCCAACTACGTGCTGTGGGGCGGTCGCGAGGGCTACGAGACGCTGCTCAACACGGACCTCGCCCGCGAGGAAGCCCAGCTCGCCCGATTCCTGACCCTGGTTGCCGAGCACAAGCACCGGATCGGCTTCCAGGGCACGCTGCTCATCGAACCCAAGCCCATGGAACCCACCAAGCACCAGTACGACTACGACTGCGCCGCCGTCCACGGCTTCCTCGCTCGCCACCACCTCGACGGCGAGTACCGGCTGAACATCGAAGTCAATCACGCGACCCTCGCCGGCCACACGTTCCACCACGAGGTCGCCTACGCGATCAGCCAGGGGATCTTCGGTAGCGTCGATGCCAACCGGGGCGACTACCAGAACGGCTGGGACACCGACCAGTTCCCCAACTCGGTCGAGGAGCTTGCCCTCGCCCTCTACGAGATCCTGCGCGCCGGTGGCCTCACGAGCGGCGGGTTCAACTTCGATGCCAAGCTGCGCCGCCAGAGCATGGCCCGGACGGATCTCTTTCACGGCCACATCGGCGGGATCGACACGCTCGCCCGGGCCCTCCTCGTGGCAGCGGAGATGATCGAGCGGGGGACGCTCGGACGCCTCCGCGAGGAGCGCTACGCGGGGTGGGCTGGGGGCCTCGGGGCCTCGATCCTCTCGAACGGGAGCTCGCTCGAGACGCTCGAGCGGCAGGTCGCCGCAGGTGAGATCGACCCCCGTCCGGTCTCGGGTCGACAGGAGCTCCTCGAGAATCTGGTCAACCAGGAGGTCTGGGCCGCCGACCGGATCGCAACGGCAGGGTCGCTCGCGGGGCGCTGATCGCCATGCCCTGCACGCTCGGGGTCGACGTCTCGACGACCGCGACCAAGGCGGTCCTGATCGACGAGTCGGGCGTCGTCGCCGGGATCGGCGTATCGGAGTACGCCTTCAGCGTGCCTAGACCGCTCTGGAGCGAGCAGGAGCCGGGCCTCTGGTGGGACGGCACGGTGGCGGCGATCCGGTCCGTCCTCCGGTCGACCGGCGTGGTGGCCGACGACATCGCCGCCGTGGGGTTGACCGGCCAGATGCACGGCGCGGTCCTGCTCGACCGGGCTGGCAACGTGCTGCGTCCGGCCATCCTCTGGAACGACCAGCGGACGAGCGCCGAGTGTGACGCGATCCGAGCAGCGGTCGGCCCCGAACGGCTCGTGTCGATCACCGGCAACGACGCCCTCACGGGCTTCACCGCGCCCAAGCTCGTGTGGGTCCGCGACCACGAGCCCGACGTCTGGCGCCGACTCGCTCACATCCTGCTACCGAAGGACTATGTGCAATTCCGCCTGACCGGCGACTACGCCCTCGACAAGGCCGACGGCTCAGGAACGGTGCTGTTCGACCTGGCCGCTCGCGACTGGTCGCCGGACGTTCTGGCCGCCCTCGAGATCGATCCGGCGTGGATGCCACCGACATGGGAGGGGCCGGAGATCACCGGGGTTGTCATGCCAGAGGCCGCAGCGGCGACCGGTCTGCGGCCAGGCACGCCGGTTGTGGCGGGTGGCGGCGACCAGTCGGCGAACGCGGTGGGCGTCGGGGTCGTCGAGGAGGGCACGATGGCCCTCTCGCTCGGGACGTCGGGCGTGGTCTTCGCGACCACGAACCGGCCGTTGTTCGAGCCTCGCGGCCGCGTCCACGCGTTCTGCCATGCGGTGCCCGGTCGCTGGCACCTGATGTCGGTCATGCTGTCCGCGGCCGGCAGCCTGCGCTGGTTCCGCGACGCCCTGGCTCCGGGGGTCGAATTCGGGGACCTGGCGGCGTCGGCCGCCGACGTTCCGGCCGGGAGCGACGGCCTGTACTTCCTGCCGTATCTGAGCGGCGAGCGCAGCCCTCATGCCGATCCGCTCGCACGCGGCGCGTTCGTCGGGCTCACGCTCGTGCACGACCGGCGCCACCTGACCCGAGCCGTGCTCGAGGGCGTCGCATTCGGCCTCCGCGATGGTCTCGAGCTGATGGTCGCGGCGGGGATGGCGGCGCCGAGCCAAATTCGTGCATCCGGCGGCGGCACGGCGAGTCCCCTCTGGCGCCAGATCCTGGCCGACGTCCTCCAGGCTGAGATCGCCACCGTCAACACGTCCGAGGGAGCCGCCTACGGGGCCGGACTGCTGGCCGCGGTGGGCGCCGGTTGGTTCCCGACCGTCGAGGCAGCCGCGGCTGCGCTGGTCACGGCCACGCCGGTCGCCGCCCCCGGCCCGGACGGGGGGCGATATGGCGAGATCCACGCGACCTACCGGGAGCTCTACCCGGCGCTGGCGCCGACATTCCACCGGCTCGGGGGGTAGCGCGGGGCGCGAGCCCGCGACCCGGCCCTCGCTAGGTCAGCCCGGCGCGCCCTGGCTCGTTCCGGCCGTTCCCCCTGGTCAGTGGTGGAGCGCTTCGAGGTCCTTCTCCGTGACCTCGCCGGGCAGCTTGCCCATGATGATCATGGCCAGGACCTCGTCCTGGGTGATCTTCTCCTTCTCCACCGTCCCGACCAGCCTGCCGTGCAGCATGACGCTGATCCGGTCGGCAAGGTCGAAGACATCGTGGATGTCGTGGCTGATCAGGAAGATCCCGATCCCCTCGCTCTTGAGCTGCTTGATCAGCTCGCGGACCTGCGCCGTCTCGGCCGGGCCGAGCG
Organism: uncultured Chloroflexia bacterium; assembly: GCA_963712585.1. Lineage (GTDB taxonomy): Bacteria > Chloroflexota > Limnocylindria > Limnocylindrales > CSP1-4 > CAVQIH01. The sequence goes on along the minus strand of CAVQIH010000005.1, from coordinate 30,176 downwards.
CGGCGGTGGGCTCGTCCATGATCAGGATTCGGGCATTGAAGTGGATCGCCCGGCCGACCGCCACCGACTGCCGCTGGCCGCCGGACAGAGACATGACCGGCGTCTTGAAGTTCTTGAAGTTGGGGTTCAAGCGGCCGATGACATTGCGGGTGGCGGATTCCATGGCCGCGTCGTTGAGCGATCCGGTCCGGGTCTTGAGCTCGCGGCCGAGGAAGAAGTTGCCTGGGGCGTCGATGTTGTCGGCCAGGGCAAGCGTCTGGTAGATCGTCTCGATGCCGAGCGCCTGCGCGTCCCGCGGGTTGGTGATCGTGACCGGCAGGCCGCTGAGCAGGATCTGTCCTGAGTCGGCCGGATGCGCTCCCGAGAGGGTCCGGATCAGCGTCGTCTTGCCGGCGCCGTTGCCGCCGACCAGGCCGACGACCTCGCCGGCGCGCAGGTCGATGGTCACGTTCTGGACGGCGTGCACGCCGCCGAAGCTGACGCACATGTCGTGCATTTCGACCAGGGCCGGGGCGTGCTGCTCGTTCGTTTCCATGCCCATCTCCTGCTCCTGGCCTACTTGGCGCGCCGCCGAACGATGGTGTCGAGGCCGACCGCGAATACCAGGACCGTGCCGATCGCCACGTCCTGCATCGGCGAGTCGAGGCCGACCGTGACCATGCCGGCCTTGAGCGACTGCATCAGCACGGCGCCCACGACGGCCCCCTGGATCGTGCCGGTTCCGCCGGCCAATGACGTGCCGCCGAGGACGGCCGCGGCGATCACGAGCAGCTCGTAGCCGGTTCCGGTGCTGGTCACGCCGGCGTCGAGCCGGGACGCCTGGATGCACCCGGCGATGGCGCACAGGATGCCCAGCAACACGAACGTGCCAAGGACGGTGCGCTTGGTGTTGATACCGGCCAGGATTGCGGCCTCGGGGTTACCGCCGATTGCGAAGGTGTAGCGGCCGAACTGCCGGCGGGTCGTCACGTAGCCGATGAGGAGCGCGATGCCGAGCAGCAGAAGCACCGGGGCCGCAAGGCCGACCGGGATCACCAGGCCGTCGGGGCTGACGTTGTGCTTGGCCGCGTACTGCTGCGTCAGCAGTTGCGGCAGCGGATAGCTGTTGTAGACCCACATCGCAGCCAGGGCCACCGCGCAGCCGCCGACGATGAGGATCCTGAGGGCCCACTCCGGACGGACGGGAAACCCGTATTCGCGCCGCTTGCGCCTGGCGGCAATCAGTGCATACGTGATGCCAACGGCGATCAGGATGCCGACGATCCAGGTTGGCCAGAATCCGATCGCGCCGCCGATGAAGAAGAACGTGCTGTTGCTCGAGAGGTTTCCGCCCAGGATGGCGAAGGTCTGGTCCATCGGGGCGATCGTCTGGCCCTGCTGGAGCTTGAAGATGAGGCCGCGCCAGATCAGGAGGCCGCCCAGGGTGACGATGAAGGAGGGGATCCCGATGTAGGCCACGAGCCCGCCCTGGATTGCGCCGATCAGGGCACCGACGGCGACCGCCACCAGGAGCGCGATGATCCAGATCTCCCAGGAGCCATACGCAAGGTGCAGGTTCTCGGTCAGCCAGACGCGCTGGGTCATGGCCGCCATGTAGGCGGTGAGGCCCATGATCGAACCGACCGACAGGTCGATGTTGCGGGAGACGATGACCAGGACCATGCCCATGGCCATGATGGCCACGGGCACGCTCTGAACAGAGACGTCGTAGAGGTTGCGCGGCGTCAGAAAGAGGCCGTTCGACGCGATGCCGAAACCGATCCAGATGGCGATCAGCGCGACGATCAGGCCGGCCAGCCGCAGATCGATCTCCATTGTCCGGGCGCCGGAGCGCAGCCCCGAGGCCAGCCTTCCGACGGGTCGCATGACGGGGTCGATCACCCGCGGGACGACCCCGGAACCCCGGCCGGGCTTTGCTGCGATCTCCGACGGTACGTCACCCGAGACCTGAGTCATCCTCGCGCCTCTTCTGGTCGCCTTTCCAGGTTCCGATGGTATGCGCCCTGCGCCGCGGTCGGCGGCGCAGGGCGCAGGTCCGAAATCGGATTCGGTGAGGACTAGCAGCCCGGGACAGAGCCTGCAGTCACGTCCTTGCACAAGGTGGCCTTGTCGATCCAGCCAGCGTCGAGGACGACCTGGAGGTTGTCCTTGGTGATCGCCTGCGGCGTGATCAGGATCGAGTTGAGCTTGTTGCCGCCCGGGGTGTCGAAGATCTTCGCGGGCCCGTACTTGTCCGTGGTGATCTTGTCGAGGGCGGTGCCCTTCGCGAGCTGAGCAGCGACCTGCCCGGTTGCGTCACCAAGCAGGCGGGCGTCCTTCCAGACGTCGACCGTCTGGGTGCCGAGAGCGACGCGGTTCAGGGCGGCAGCGTCGCCGTCCTGGCCCGAGACCGGAACGGTGCCCGCGAGACCCTGGGACTTGAGGGCCGCGATGACGCCACCGGCCATGCCGTCGTTCTCAACGAAAGCGATGTCGATCTTGTTGTTGTTCTTGGTCAGGAACTGCGCCATCTCGTTCTGGGCGTTGGCCGGATCCCAGTTGTCGGTGTAGGTCTCGCCCACGTTGATGAGCTTGTCGCTGCTCTGGCCAACTTCCGGAACACCGGCCTGGACCATGCCCGCGCGGAGGAAGTCCGCGTTGGCGTCGGCCTTGTTGCCCTTGATGACGACGAAGTTACCGGCGTCCTTGACCTTCAGGAGCGCCTCGGCCTGCAGCTTGCCGACGAGGACGTTGTCGAAGGTGAGGTAGAACGCCCCCGTATCTTCGATCAGGCGGTCGTAGGCGATGACCGGGATGCCGGCATCGAGCGCCTTCTTGACGGCCGGCTTGATGGCGGTGCCGTCCTGGGCCAGGATGATCACGACCTTGGCGCCCTGGTTGATGAGGGCGTCAACGTTGGAGGCCTGGGTGTCGGACGAGGACTTGGCGTCGTTCGAGATGTACTTGCAGCCGGCGGCGTCGAGGGCCTTCTTGATCGCCGGCTCGTCCCACTTCGCCCAGCGTTCCTCTTGGTAGTTGTTCCAGGACACGCCGACAGTGCATTCCACTGCCGCCGCGGTCGGGGCGGCGCTCTGTGCGGCGGGACTCGGTGTGGAGCCGCTACTGCAGGCGGTGACCAGGATCGCAGCAGTCGCCACCACCGCCGCCAATCGACGATTGAACATCAGCTAGACCTCCTCCTATACCTCTACGTTCGAACAGGATACCGACACCGTCTAGGCGATCGCCCTCCTCAGCACTGAGAGTCTTGACGCTCGATGACGAGCTGGGTGAGTGGTTGCGGTGCGCAGGCCGAACATGGCCTTCGTCTTCGTAGCTTAAGCGCTCGCCAGCTCGGCGAGCACGGTTCGGGGACCCAACCAGGTGGCGGGATCCGCCAGGAGTGGTTCGAACGCCAGCTCGGCAGCTCCCAGCAATGGGGCGTCAACCCCGAGGGTCGCCGGGACGACATGGACGAGCGCTCGGGGCGCCCCCAGGGCGCGGCGGTCGAGTTCGCATTCTACCGTCGCGGCGACGAATGGGTGGATCCGGCCGAACAGCCCGCCGAGGACCACCAGCCGTGGATTGAAGACGTTCACCAGGCCCGCCAGGCCCACGCCGAGCCAGCGCCCGATATGGTCCAGCGCGGCCAGCGCCCCAGGATCGCCGGCGTTGGCCTCACGGAGGACGGCGTTGACCTCGCCACGCCCGCCGTCGGGCGGGTGCCCTGCGCGCCGAAGCAGGGCTCGCTCGCCGATCTCGGTCTCCCAGCAGCCGACCGATCCACAGCGACAGGCCAGGCCGTCCGGATTGACCGGGATGTGCCCGACCTCGCCGCCGTAGCCGGCGATCCCGGTGAGCGGCGCGCCCCCGATGATCACGCCGCCCCCGACGCCCACCTCGCCGGAGATGAAGATCATGTCGTCCACCCCGACGGCGGCACCCCGACGCAGTTCGGCCAGCGCCCCCAGGTCCGCCTCGTTGGCGACCGAGATCGGCACCGCGCTCTCGAGCGCGCGCACCAGCCGCTCGCCGAGGGGCACGTCGCGCCAGCCCAGGTTGGGCGCCATCGAGACGAATCCGTCGGACCGCCGGACCACGCCGACGATGGCGACCCCGACTCCGACCAAGGGATCTCGTGAGGGCCGACGGGCGCGGGCGGCTGACGCGAGCTCGGCGAGGTCGGTGGCGATCTCATCGACGGAGGAATGGCCCCGCGGCAGGTCGACCCGGACGAGATCGAAGACCTCACCGCCGAGTCCGACGAGGGCCACGGCGAGTGAATCCACCGCGATCTCGAGTGCCAGGACGACGGCCTCTTCGGGGTTCAACTGGACCAACGGGGAGGGACGGCCGGGCGTCCCGAGCCGCGCGGCCCGCTCCTCCGAGACGAGCTCGCCGGCCGCGAGCTCGCCGACCAGGCCGCGTATCGCACTCCGGGTGAGGCCCGTGCGGGCGACGAGCTCGGAGCGCGAGAGGTGGCCGCGGACGTGCAACTCGCGGACGATGGCACTCAGGTTCGCCCGGCGAACCGTCTCGCTCCGCTGCCCGATGTCGTCGCGACCCGAAGCCACGAGTTTTGTGTTCCTCTCTTTCAAACTGTTGTGACAGACTCTAACATCTCAAGCAGTGTCAAGCGGGAGTGTGTCCCATGGGCTGGCGATGATGCCGAAGACGTCGCCGCGATCCTCGACGCGAGCGTGACGTCGCTCCGCTGGGGCATCCTCGGGCCCGGCCGGATCGCATCGCGCCTGGTCCGCGCCATCGCCGGCAGCGCCAGGGGCGACCTCGTGGCGGTCGCCAGCCGCGAGCTCGACCGGGCGACCGCGTTCGGGACGCTGCACGGCATCCGACGAGCGTTCGGCTCATACGCGGACCTGCTCGCCTCGCCTGACGTCGACGTCGTCTACGTATCGCTGCCGAACCATCTGCACGCCGAGTGGACGGTCCGGGCCCTCGAAGCCGGCAAGCATGTCCTGTGCGAGAAGCCGCTCGCGCTCACGGTCGACGAGGTGGACGCGATCGCCGCGGCCAGCGACCGGACCGGACGGATTGCCGTCGAGGCCTTCATGTATCTCCATCATCCCCAGATCCTCCGGGCGATCGATCTCGCCCGCGGCGGGGAGCTGGGCGAGCTTCAGCTGGTGAACGGGACGTTCTCGTTCTTCCTGACCTATCCGGGCGACCCGCGCGTCGAGCCGACGATGGGCGGCGGATCGCTGTGGGACGTCGGCTGCTACCCGGTCAGCCTGTCGCGCCGCATCGCCGGCGAGGAACCGGACCGCGTCGGCGCCTTCGCCCGCTTCGATGAGCGCGGCGTCGATCGGACGTTCATCGGCCAGCTGCACTTCCCGGGCGGTCTGCTGGCCCAATTCGACAGCGGGTTCGCGGCCCCGGACCGACAGCGGGTCGAGATCGTCGGCAGCGACGCCACGCTGGTGCTCGGCAGTCCGTTCCTGCCGGCTCCCGACGGGCCGCCACCGTCGCTTACCATGTGGCGTGGCCGCGAAGCGCTGGCGATCGACGTCGCCTCAGTCGATCAGTATCGGGCGGAGGTCGATGACCTCACGGCGGCGATCCTCGACGGGACGCGACCGCGGCTCGACCTCGCGTTCAGCCGCGGGACCGTTGCCGCACTCGTTGACCTGGACCGAGCTGCCCGACTGAACGCCGGGCTGACGACTGGCTGAGGCCGGGCCGCGCGGCGCCTGCGACGGCCGTAGATGAGGAGGGACGAGGAATGGCGAGGGGTCGATCGAGACGCATGGTCGCGATCGCCGCGCTGGCCGGGATCGCGCTGGTGGTGGTGGCCGGGCTCGCCGTGGTCCGGCCCTGGAACCAGGAGCCGACGTGCCCGCCGATGGCCAACCACCCCGAGTGGTCGGTCGCCCGGCGCTGGGACGAGGCGCTGCTCGACGCGATCCGGCGCGCCCTCCCGAACCCGCCGGTCCACGCCCGGAACCTGTTCCACACCTCGGTCGCGATGTGGGACGCCTGGGCGGCCTACGACACCGACGGCCTCCGGCTACATCGTCAACGAGAAGCACACCGCCTCGGACGTGACCGCGGCCCGCAACGAGGCGATCAGCTACGCGGCCTACCGGGTGCTGAGCGCCCGCTTCATCAAGGCCGTCGGCGGTGCCGAGTCGCTCTCCGAGTTCGCCGACGTCATGGACGCGCTGTGCTACCCGCTCGACGTCACGACCACCGAGGGCGACTCGCCGGCCGCGCTCGGCAACCGGATCGCCGCGGCGGTCATCGCCTACGGCCTGACCGACGGCTCGAACCAGGCCGGCGGCTACGCTCGCCCCGACTACAAGCCGGTCAACCCGCCGCTGGTCGTGAACGAGCCGGGGACGACGATGACCGATCCGAACCGCTGGCAGCCGCTCCAGATCGAGCACATGATCTCCCAGAACGGGATCCCGGTCGCGAACGGTGTCCAGCAGGCCGTCGGGCCGCACTGGGGCCACGTCAAGAGCTTCGCGCTGCCGGACGCTGGCTCGGCCGGGCGTGCCGATCGACCCCGGACCGCCGCCGCGGCTCGGCGACCCGGCGACCGACCAGGCCTTCAAGGACCAGGCGGTCGAGGTGATCCGCGACAGCAGCCTGCTCGATCCCGACGACGGGGCGACGATCGACATCTCGCCCGGGGCGCGCGGGCAACAACACGCTCGGCACGAACGACGGCCACGGCCACGCGCTCAACCCGGCGACCGGCCAGCCGTACGCGCCGGACGTCGTCAACGCAGGGCGACTTCGCCCGGGTCCTGGCCGAGTTCTGGGCCGACGGTCCCAAGTCCGAGACGCCGCCGGGTCACTGGAACGTGCTCGCCAACCTCGTCTCCGACGAGCTCGGCCCGAACCTCAGGATCGGCGGCACCGGCCCGGCCGTCGATCGGCTCGAGTGGGACGTCAAGCTCTACCTCGCGCTCAACGGCGCCGTCCACGACGCCGCGATCGCGGCCTGGGGCCTGAAGGGCGACTACGACGGTACCCGCCCGATCTCGATGATCCGCTACATGGGCGGGCTGGGCCAGTCGAGCGACCCGACTGGACCGTCCTACGACCCCGAGGGCCTGCCGCTCGTCCCCGGCCTGGTCGAGGTCATCACCAAGCGAATCGAGCGCGCCCGGGCAGCGCCACGCGGCGCTCGCCGGCGCACGTCGGCGAGATCGCGATCAAGGCCTGGGCCGGCAACCCGGAAGACCCGAAGACCCAGATCGGCGGCGTCAGCTGGATCCTGGCGGTCGACTGGGTCCCGTACCAGCTGCCGACGTTCGTGACGCCGGCGTTCCCGGGCTACATCTCGGGGCACAGCACGTTCAGCCGCGCGGCCGCCGAGGTGCTGACGGCGCTTCACCGGCAGCGAGTACTTCCCCGGCGGGCGTCAGCGGCTACACGATCGAAGCCGGCTCGCTCAAGTTCGAGACGGGCCCGACGACCGACATCACGCTCCAGTGGGCGACCTACTACGACGCCGCCGACCAGGCCGGTCAGTCGCGCCTGTACGGCGGCATCCACGTCCAGGCCGACGACTTCACCGGCCGGGTGATCGGCTCGCAATGCGGCAAGGAGGCCTGGGCTCGGGCACAGCGCTACTACGGCGGAACGGCTGGTTCGTGACGCGCCCCGGCCGGCGCCTCGCGGTTCCCGCGGACCGGTGATCCGGTGAGTCGCCGGTCCCTCGGGCTCATGGGCAGCGCGGTCGTCGTCGCGCTGGTCGGCGTCGTCGCGGCGGTCGTGCTGATCGGGGGTCGGACCGCCACGCCCACGACCGCCCTGGGTCCGCCCCACTTCGTCGACGAGACCGCGGCGGCCGGCATCGACCACACCTACGACGGCGGGCCGACGTTCTTCGTCGGCGGCGGCGTCGCGGTCTTCGACTGCAACGACGACGGGAAGCCCGACCTCTACTTCGCCGGCGGGACCAGACCCGGCGGCGCTCTACCGCAACGACAGCCCGGTGGGGGGCGCGCTGCGGTTCACCCGTCTTGCACGATCCGGCGACCGACCTGGCCGACGTCAACGGCGCCTACCCGCTCGACATCGACGGCGACGGGCAGGTGGACCTCGCGGTCCTGCGGGTCGGCGAGAGCGTGCTGCTCCGGGGCCTCGGCGACTGCCGCTTCGAGCGCGCGAACGAGGCCTGGTCGTTCGACGGCGGGCCGGCCTGGACGACCGCCTTCAGCGCGAACTGGGAGGGCTCGGCCGAGCTCCCGACGCTGGCCCTCGGCAACTACCTCGGCCTCGACGCGACGGGAGCGCCGACCTTCGACTGTGCCGACAACGCGCTCGTCCGGCCGAGCCCGTCCGGCACCGGCTACGCTGCGCCGATCGCCCTGGCGCCGGGCTACTGCACGTTGTCGATCCTGTTCAGCGACTGGGACCGCTCCGGCCGGCGTGACCTGCGGATGACCAACGACCGCCACTACTACGCCGACGGCGAGGATCAGCTCTGGCGGGTCGCCCCTGGTGAGGCACCGCGCCCCTATACGGATGCGGACGGCTGGGTGCCGGATGGAGATCTGGGGCATGGGCATCGCCAGCCATGACGTCACCGGCGACGGCTATCCGGATGTCTTCCTGACCAGCCAGGGCGACAACAGGCTCCAGACGCTGACCGTGGGCCCGGACCAGCCGACCTACCGCGACATCGCGCTCAAGCGGGGCGTGACTGCCGCCCAACCGTTCGCCGGCGGCGACGCACTCCCCTCGACCGCCTGGCATCCGGAGTTCCAGGACGTCAACAACGACGGGTTCATCGACCTGTTCATCTCCAAGGGCAACGTCAGCGCCGTTCCCGACTATGCGGCCAAGGACCCCAGCAACCTGCTCCTGGGCCAGCCCGATGGGACGTTCAAGGAAGGCGCCGACGCCGCCGGGATCCTCAACTACGCCCGGGGCCGCGGCGCCGCCCTGGCGGACTTCAACCTCGACGGCATGCTGGACCTCGTCGAGGTGAACCTCGGTGACCCGGTGAGGCTGTGGCGGAACGTGGGCTCGGGCGATCCGACGCGCCCCGCCCCGATGGGCAACTGGCTCGCCCTCCAGGTCACCCAACCGGGGCCCGACCGCGACGCGATCGGCGCCTGGGTCGAGGTGAAGGTCGGCGACCTGACGCTCCGGCAGGAGCTGACCGTCGGCGGCGGTCACATCGGCGGCCAGCTCGGCTGGGTCCACTTCGGACTGGGCCCGGCCAACGATGCCCAGGTCCGCGTTCAGTGGCCCGATGGCGAGACGGGGCCGTGGGTGCAGGTGACCGCGAACCAGTTCGCCATCATCGAGCGGGGCGCCACCGCGGCTCGTCCCTGGCAACCGCCCACGGACTGAGTGGAGGGCTTCCGACGAATGACCAAGGCGCGGCTCGCCCCGATCAGCCTGCCCGACTTCGGGATGCCGGAGGCGAGGCCCGAGATCCCGGCGCAGTCCTACCAGGCGCGAGTGGCCAGACTGCGAGAACGCGCCGCCGGGCGGGGCTACGACCGGCTGGTGGTCTACGCCGACCGGGAGCACAGCGCCACCCTCTCCTACCTGACCGGCTTCGACCCACGATTCGAGGAGGCGGTCTTCCTGCTCGGGAAGACCGACCAACCGGTGATCCTGGTCGGCAACGAGTGCTACGGGATGGCCGGAGCGGCACCCCTGGCGATGCGCCGGGTGTTGTTCCAAGACCTCAGCCTGCCGAGCCAGCCCCGCGACCGCTCCCGGCCGCTGGCGGACATCCTGGCCGGCGAGGGCGTCAGGCGCGGCAGCCGGGTCGGCGTCGTCGGCTGGAAGACCTATGCCAGCCGCGCCACGATCGATGCGCCGGCCTTCATCGTCGACGAGCTGCGCCGCCTGACCGGCCGGGCCGGTCTCGTCGAGAACGCGACCGACCTGCTCATCGATGCCGCCGACGGCCTCCGCGTGATCAACGAGGTGGAGCAGCTTGCGGCCTTCGAGTACGCGGCCTGCCAGACATCGCAGGGCGTGCGCCAGCTCTTGTTCGGTCTGCGGCCGGGGATGAGCGAGCGCGAGGCGGTCAGGTTGCTCGACTGGAACGGCATGCCCTTGTCATGCCATCTCATGCTGTCCAGCGGACCGCGGGCGTCGCTCGGGCTGCTCAGCCCGGGTGATCGGCGCATCGAGCGAGGCGACCGCTTCACCGTCGCCTTCGGCGTCTGGGGTGCGCTCAACTGCCGGGCCGGTTTCGTCGTCGCCGACGCCGCCGAGCTGCCGGCCGGGCAGCGGGACTACGTCGAGCGGCTGGTCGGGCCGTACTTCGAAGCCGTCGCAGAGTGGTACGGGGCGCTGCGCGTCGGCCAGACCGGCGGCGTGCTCCAGGAGATCGTCGACCGTCACCTGGGCGACCCGTTCTTCGGCATCTTCCTGAATCCGGGTCACCAGATCCACCTCGACGAGTGGGTGAACTCGCCGGTCTTCCCGGGCTCGACGATCGAGCTCCGCTCAGGAATGGCCTTCCAGGTCGACATCATCCCGGCGACCGGGACCGACTACTTCACGACGAACATCGAGGACGGGATCGCCCTGGCTGATCAGTCGCTGCGGGAGGCCTTTGCAGCCGGCTACCCCGCGGCCTGGAGGCGAATCCAGGCGCGACGCCAGTTCATGAGCAACACCCTCGGGATCGTCCTTCACCCGGACGTGCTCCCGTTCTCCAACCTGGCGGCCTACCTGCCGCCTTTCCTGCTTCGGCCGGACCAGGCGATGACGATCGCTCGCTAGCGGACGCCGCCAGGTCCTCGGCTAGACTCAGCTCGTGGACGGGTCGCGGTCCGGCCTGGCGGTCTACCTCGAGGCGGGCAGCAAGAAGGTCTTCGCGGGCGCAGTTGAGTGGCCGGGCTGGTGCCGGGGCGGCCGCGACGAGGCCACGGCCCTGGCCGCCCTGCTCGCCTATGGACCCCGCTATCAGGCAGCCGTCGGGTCTTCCGCGGGCCTCGGCGCTCCCCTTGACAGCTCGGCGTTCGTCATCGTGGAGCGCCTGCCTGGCGGCACCGGCACCGGCACCGACTTCGGGGTGCCCTCGCTGGCGCCGGCGGCGGACGGTCGGCCGATCGGCGAGCTCGAGCTGGAACGGCTGTCGAGGTTGCTCGAGGCGGGGTGGGCGACGTTCGACGCCGCCACGAAGGCCGCCGCAGGCGTCGAGCTGCGGAGGGGCCCCCGTGGCGGCGGAAGACAGGTGGAAGCGATCGTGGCGCACGTCTTCGAAGCAGAGATCAATTACCTGGCCGCTCTCGGCGGCGCGCATCGCCGGCCTGCGGGCGCCGAGGTCGCCGCCGAGATGGCTCTGGTGCGCCAGCAGGTCCTGGAGATCCTGCGCGCTCGAGTCGACGGCGGCCCGCTCCCGGAGACGCGGCGCACGAGCCCCCTCTGGCTGCCGCGGTACTTCGTGCGGCGCTCAGCCTGGCACGCCTTCGACCACGCCTGGGAGATCGAGGACCGCAGCGGTCGCGCCGGTTAGCGCTGCAGCGGCTGCCCTGCGGGTCAGCGACGGATCACGATCGGCTCGAGGCCGGGTGCCAGGTACCTGATCGCCCCGAACGCAGGGGGCTGACCCGTCGGGATCACCACGAGGAAGGATGCGCTCGCAGCGGTGAACGGCGTCCCTCCGGCGCTCGATGCGCGCAGCTTTCGGGCGCCCTCGACATCGTTGTGGAAGATGAGCACGCCGGTCTTGAACGAGCCGTCCGGACCGACGACGATCGGCTGCATCGTGGCGGTGATGCCGCGGTCCCAACGCAGGGCGACGAGCGCGCCGGGCGGAAAGCCCTCGCCGATCGCCGTCGTCACGAAGCCGGGCGGGCCGAGCGGAGGATCCACCCGGAAGGTGACCTTCGAGCCCCGGCCGACCAGGATCACCGAGTGGGGACTGCCGGCCGCATTGTCGATGACGATGAGGCTCGCCGTCCGCTCCCCCGACGCGCTCGGCGTGAAGATGAGGCCGATCGGGCACGTGTCGCCGAAGTGGAGGGTGGTCCCGGAGCACGCGTCGCCGGCGAGGGCGAAGTCCGCGGGGTTCGCGCCACCGAGGCCAACGGTTGCGATCGTGAGGGGACCCCACCCGGCGTTCGTCACGGTGACCGTGAGCGGGGCGGACGGCGTCCCCAACGCGATCGTGCCGAAGTCGAGTGGATTGGGTGCCAGCTGGGCGATGGGCGGCAGGTCGCGCACGAAGACGTCGCGAACCTCGTTGGTGTCGCCCGGGACGAGCGTATCGGCGGTCGAATCGAAGGCCGTGGTGCGGCCGTCACCGGAGACCGACGGCCGTCCGCTGTCACCGACGACCTGGCCGCCATTCCCGTCGACCGAGACCCAAATCGTCACGTTTCGGACGATGTCGCGAAGGAAGACATCGGAGGACGTGGCCGGGACGAAGCTGAAGTCCGAGCCGGGAAACGGGCTGAAGACGGCCCCGTTGGTGTCGTCGTCGACGAGGTCATTGGCGACAGAGCCGAAGGCGACCATCCGCCCGTCGAGCGAGACGGATGGCTCGCTGCTGTTCCCGGAGCCGGCCGCTCCGCCGACACCGATCGAGACGAGCCGGACCGAGCCGGTGGCCCGCTCCCAGACGAAGATCTGGCTGGCGTCGCTCGACAGCCCGGTGTCGAGGGTGAGGTTCGTGGCCCCCGAGGCGAAGGCGACCACACCCCCGTCGCCGGAGATCGAGGGGGTGTAACTGGAGCCGGTCGCCTGCTGGCCGCCCGGCCCGACGGAGACGCGACTGAGCTGGTTGAGGTCGCTGTCGTACACATAGATGTCGGTCTGCTCGTTGCTGTCGTCGGACACGAGGCTCGATTCCGAGGCGAACGCCACGTAACGGCCGTCGGCCGACAGCGACGGTCGGGTGCTCTGCAGCCCGCCCAGCGAGCCGGCCGCGTCTCGGGAGGCGATCGTGGTCTTCCCGGTCTGGAGGTCGGCGACAACGACCTGGACCCCCCTCCCGATCGCGGTGAGGTAGGCCAGGTATCGGCCATCGGCGGAGACGGCGGGCTGGATGGCACGGATCCTCCCGTCGGGATTGAAGGCGCCATACGTCGTCGTGCCCGACGCCCGATCCCAGACGAGCACCCAGGGTCCCGAGATGACGGCCGACCGGAACTTCGTGGAGGCGAAAGCGGTGAAGGCCACGACGCCGCCATCTGCGGAGATCGCCGGCTCGGCCGCGATCAGCGCGGCCGGTAGCTGGGCGCCCTTGAGGTAGGGGATCCGGCTGGTCTGGCCCGTCAGTCGATCGCGCAGGAAGACGTCGGTCGTCTTGTTCGTGTCGTCGGGGACCAGGTTGTCGGCGTCCGACGTGAAGGCAACCCAGCGGCCGTCGGCCGAGATCGCCTGCCCGCCGCGAGGGGCCGGCCAAGTCCCCACTACTCCGCCGCTCTGGGCGTCGCCGGGGGTCCTGTCCAAGGCCGCTGACACGAGCTCCGTGGTGCCGATCGGGTTCAGGGCCGCCCGAGCCGTCCGCAGGCTCCCTGGCGGGATCGGCATGACGCCCAGGACGACCGCCAGGACGAGGGCGACCGTGAGCCGAGCTTCGGCTCGGAAGCCGTGGGCAAGGCGGAAGGCGCCCGCAGGACGGCCCTGGGGCCCGGCTCCGCCAGGCCTCGCGCGTGGAACGCCCAGCAGCGGGTCGGTCACGGCGTCTGGACGTATCCCGAGTAGAAGACCGCCGGCGCGCAGGCGGTGGTGCATTTCGGCACCAGTCTGAGCGTCTGGCCCTTGTTCACCGTGATCGGGGTCACGAAGTGGAAGTCCAGGTCCCTGAAGTTATCCAGGCGCAACACGAGGAGCTGCTCGGCGTCGCGCTGGAGGATCAGGTCTCCGCTCGCCCCAGTTGGGTTCGAGAACACGAGATCGGTGATGAAGAGGGTGCCGCCGGGCTTGAGCGCGCTCTGGGTCTGATCGAGCCGGCCCGCGACGGGGGCCTGGACACCGACCGGCGGCGGACTGACCTGAACCGGCGTGGGCGTGGGGCTGGCGGGAGCGCTCGCTCCGGGGCTGGCCGATCCGGCCGGGCTGGGGCTCGGGCTGGCGCTCACCTCCGGGCTGGGGCTCGGACCCGCGGTTGGGCTGGGGCTGGCGCCTCCTCCGCCGCCTCCGCCACCCCCGGCTGCGCTTGAGCCCGGCTGCGGAGTGAAGCCGAAGTCCTTGAGGGCCTGCTCGGCGCTGGACTTCATCGAAGGTTGGAGCACGAGCAGCCACAGCAGGACCGCTCCAACGACGAGGGCGATGAGCGCGATGAGGGCCCGCATGAACCACGGCGGCAGGATCGCTTCCTGAAGGAAGTTGCCGTCAGCGGTGAGCGGGCTGCCCCCCTCGGGCTGGACGACCACCTGGAAGGGGTGGGATTTCGGCAGCCCACGCCAGAACGTCTGGTTGGGTTTCACCCGCACCTTGGCGAAACCGGCCTGGCCCGGATCCACGAAGGCGCTCGGCGGATCGAACTCGAAACGGACCAGCTTGTCCGGATCGCTCGCCTCGAGGGCGGCCTGGAGCGTGACGTTGCCGCGGTTGTCGAGGGCCAGGTCGTGGCGCCCACCCCGGCTGCCCCGTGAGGTCCGCGGAATGAGCTCGACCCCTGAGTCGAAGAACGGCCCGATCTGGAGCGTCCCCTCCTCGACGACGGAGCCCTGGGGGTCTTCGTGAGAGCGGACCATGACGCCGAACGGCTGCGTCCCGGCGTGGACGCTGGACGTCCGTGGCGGACGGAAGACGACCCGCGCCGTTCCCTCGGCGTCGGGAAAGAGCGAGAGCGTCGGTGGGTCGGCCGTGGCCCAGGCGCTGGTGTCCCCCAGGACCTCGATCGCGAACTGGTCGACGACGGTCCCGGTGTTCTTGACCTTGATCTCGACGGTGGCCTGGCCGCCGGGATCGACCGCCGCGCTCGGCTGGCTCAGCGTGGCACTGGCGCCCATGGGATGCTCCTATGTCAAGCCGCTCGGTCAAGCTGCCGGCGCCGCGAGTGTATCGGCCGCAGCCGTCCGCGACGAGGGGGAACGCGCTGCGGACGGCCAGAAAGCCATGCCCGAATGGGCATTCCGGCCTGCCCGTTATGTCCGCGTTAAGCGCTCGGAAAGCCATCCGGCGTAGGGTCGAAGGTGACCGATCCGGGGTGTGGAAGGTCAGGACAGCCTTTCTCGATCGATGCCACCGCGATGGAGGGCAGCACAGATGGTGGTTCAGGCGTTCCCCCTGATGGACCGCATCCCGGTCTTCATCAGCACCACGGATCCGGTTTCCCACGCCGGAATCGCCAGCCAGCTACGAGGGGCCACGGTCGTCGAGACGTCCGATCCGGCGGCCCCCGACGCGGTTGCGCTGGTCGTCGCCGACCAGGTCGATGAGGAGACCCTCACGACCATCCGGGCCTTGCGGAGCCAGGGGACGGGTCGCCTCCTGCTGCTGAGCGCCCGGATCGACGAGAAGGGGATCCTGGCGGCGGTGGAAGCCGGGGTGACCGGCGTGCTGCGCCGCAGCGAGGCCACTCCGTCCAATCTCGCCGCCGCCGTTCGGGCGGCCGCGGCGGGCGAGGGGACGCTGCCGCCTGATCTACTGGGCCGGCTCCTGTCGCAGGTGGGGCGCCTCCAGCGCCAGGTGCTCCACCCCCGAGGGCTGACCTTCGCCGGGCTCTCCGAACGTGAGGTCAGCGTGCTCCGCCTCCTTGCCGAGGGACTTGACACCGCCGAGGTGGGGCGGCGCCTCTTCTACTCCGAGCGGACGGTCAAGAACATCATTCACGACGTCACGAGCCGGCTCGAGCTCCGCAACCGGACGCACGCGGTCGCCTACGCAATCCGTGAGGGGTTGATCTAGGCGGTCGGGCTCGGCTGGCTAGGGTTCGGCTAGCGCAGCGAGCGCGGGCGGCAGCCGTCGGCTACGTGACGGCCTCCTCCTCTTCTTCGGGGACCTCCTGGCGCTGGAGGAAGGAGCCCTGCAACTCCTCCTCTTCTTCGGGGACCTCCTGGCGCTGGAGGAAGGAGCCCTGGAGCTCTTCCTCTTCCTCCTCCGGACCTGCCTGGCGCTGGGCGGAAGGACCCGCGGACGACCCGGGCGCGGCCGGGGTGGGTGCGGGAGTTCCGCTCGTCACCGCTTCGGCCGTTGACTCGG
The DNA here is from genome assembly GCA_963712585.1 of uncultured Chloroflexia bacterium. Taxonomy (GTDB): domain Bacteria; phylum Chloroflexota; class Limnocylindria; order Limnocylindrales; family CSP1-4; genus CAVQIH01. Next base: position 14,093 of record CAVQIH010000005.1, on the reverse strand, counting down.
CGGCCTGCTCGAACGGGTCCGATGGGCTGCTGACTCGGATTCCCCCAGGCGCCGGCGTGCCGTCAACGGGTCCTGCGCGTTGCTGGAGGACATGGGTGAGCTCGTGGGCGAGGGTCTTGTGGCCAGCGGCCGATCCGGGCTCGACACCATCGCCGAGGACGACGTCGTTGCCGACGGTGTAGGCCCGGGCCTGGACGGAGGCGGCCGAGGCTGCCGCTTCCTGACCGCGATGCACCCGGACGTCGGAGAGATCCTGGCCCAGGGCGCCTTCCATCTGGGCCCGGGTCCCACCTTCGAGCGGCTGGCCGCCGCCCCTGTCGAGGAGGTCGGTGACCGGCGACGCCTGCGGCTGGTCGCCCAGGAGCTCCGCCGTGCTGGCGTTCCCGGCGGTGCGCTGGAGGTGCATGACCGCGTCGGCGTCGAGCGCGTGAGTCGTCCCCTCGGCGAGCGCCCGCGAAACCGCCACGACATCCGAGTGCTCAGCGCTCGGCCGTCGCCGGGTTGGCTCCGGCACGGCCGGCTGGTTGTCGAACTCGTGCATCGGCCCGTCCTCCAGAGGTCGGCGGCACGCCCGAAGCGCATGGCTCTCCAGTGCCGAGCGGCCACGGGCAGCGTCGCCCCCGCGTCGCGCTGGTTCAAGGTCCCCGGACGCATGCCTGGGGGAATGCCTGGGTGCCCGAAAGGGCACCGCTGCGAGTGGCCGTCCGAGGCCGACCGCCCTTGTCTCCCAGAGGCGTCGGCCCGCCGGGAGACCCCGGGTCATCCCTTGGGGGCGGGGATCGGGACCTCCTCGACTGGTTCCTCGCCGGTTTCGCCATCGGTTGGCCGACCGAAGCCCTGACCTTCCATGAGCATCTTGAAGCCGGTCTCGATGTAGCCCCCGCCGGCCCACGCCGGGGCATGCTTGCGGATGTAGTGGATGTCCCAGTACTGCTTCACCAGGAGGCGGTGGAGGTAGGCGTTGATGGCGCTGTTGGCCGCCGCCTCCGCCGGCGCCTTGTGCTCCTTCACCTTGTCCTTGAGCACCGACTCGGGGATCGGCACGCCCTTGCTCCCGGCGCCGGACTTGAGGTCCCTGATCCACTGCGCACCCCGGTTGTGGCCCTCCATGGCGTAGTCGTTGTCGAACGTGGCGCCTCCCTGGGTGATCTCGGTCACGAACGCGTTGACGTAGTCCTTTCGGGCCTTGGATGCCTCGTCGATGATCTTGGCCATGTCTTCGCCGTCGCCGACCGTGAGGATGGTCCCGGCGATGATCAGTACCCCGGCAGCGACGAAGCCGCCCACGACCAGAACCTCCGCGGACACCGCCGCGGCACACTCCTCGAGGAACCACTCCAGCAGCTTGGCGTAGTCGGGTTCCAGCTTCACCTTCACTGTCGGCTTCACTGACACCGTGGCGGTCGCCCCGTCGGAGCAGGTGTACTTGTAGGTCAGGAGCTTGAGATCGATGGCCGCTTCGAGGGCTGCGAAGGTGATCTCCCCCTTCTTGTCCGCCTCGAAGAAGGTGAAGCCGAACTTCGGTTCGATGTTCTCGCCCTCGATCGACCCTTCCAGCCCGAGCTTGTAGCCGTTCGCGCCGGCCTCCCCTCCGATCTTGGCCTTGGGGGTCCAGCCGGCCAGCCAGCCCTCGGTCCGCTTGGCGAACTCGTGGCTGACCTCGGCCTGGTAGGCCGTGGCGTCACCGGACTTGTTGATACCCGCCGACGCCTTGGTCCCCCCGCCGCCCTCGGGGGCCTTGTTCGAACCGAGGCCGCTGAGCTCTCCGCCCGGTTTGACGGATCCCGCCGGTCCGGTCGGCGGCGTGACCTCGTACTCGATCACCCCGCCCACCGCGAGCGAGACCTGGGCGTAACTCAGGCTCTTCTTGCCGAGCGTGGTGTCGGGGAAGGTGAACTGGTGCTTCGAGGACGTAGCGACGTCGCGCTGGACGACCGCCGAGCCCTGGGTGGCCAACCAGCGCTGGACGGCAGCGTTGCCGGCCGACCGCTGGAGCGACGTCACCGTGCGCTGGCGCGTTCCTCCGTCACGGGCGTTGAGCGGGATCCCGGCCAGCGGACCGGCGAGGAAGGCGGCCGCGCCGAGTCCGGACTCAGCGGCAGGGCTGGGCGCCAGGCCTTGGTCGAGGGCCGCCCGCCGGAGCGGTGTCTCCTCGTTGACTCGTCCTGCTTCGACGGCCACGGCCTACGCCTACCGGCCCGTCAGGAGACCGAAGTAGGTGCCGAACTCAGCCTCGACCGTCAGCCGGCCGAGCTTGTGGTACTCGCGCTCGGTGCCGCGGATCAGGTCCGTCATGCCGATCGAGCGGTCTGCCGGAGGCGGCCAGGAACGCCGCCGCCACGCAGATGTTGCGGATGTTGCCGCCCGACAGCTTGAACGCGCGACCGAGGAACTCGAGGTCGAGGTCGGCCTCCTGCGGGGCGCCCGGCCGGCAGGTGCGTTCGCCACAGCCGGACGCGGTCGGCCTCCTCGGGCATCGGGAAGTCGACGATGGCGTCGAGCCGGCGGGTGAACGCCTCGTCGACGTTCGAGCGCAGGTTCGTGGTGAGGATCGCCAGCCCGTCGAACTGCTCCATCCGCTGGAGCAGGTAGGCGACCTCGACGTTGGCGTAGCGGTCGTGGGCGTCCTTGACCTCGGAGCGCTTGCCGAAGAGCGCGTCGGCCTCGTCGAACAGCAGGACGCCGTTGACCCGGTCGGCCTCGGCGAAGATCCGGTCGAGGTTCTTCTCGGTCTCGCCGATGTACTTGTCGACGACCGTCGAGAGATCGATGACGTAGAGGTCGAGGCCGAGGTCGCGGGCGACCACCTCGGCCGACATCGTCTTGCCGGTGCCCGGAGTCGCCGGCGAACAGCGCGGTGATCCCGCGGCCCCTCGGTCGAGCGGTCGCCCATGCCCCAGTCGTCGAGCACGCGTTCGCGGTGGCGTGCGCGGGCGGTCAGCTCGTGGAGCTGCGATGACCACCCCGGGCGGCAGGACGAGGTCGTCCCACTGCGGCCGTGGCCCGATCCGCCGTGCCAGCCGCTCCAGTCCGGCGGCGTTCTGGGCCCGGGCGCCGGCCGGAGGTCCGACCGGCTCGATCGGAGCGCCGCCGCGGACCGCGAGCTGGGCGGCCGAGCGTGCGGCCCGCGCCATCTGCTCCGGCGTGAGGCGGAACGGCATCGGTCGCCGTCACCGGATCGCAATCGTGCCGGTCTCGCCCTGGAGAGCGTCGCGCCAGACGCGTGGCGCTCGTCGAGTCCGGGAACCGGCGCGTCGAGGACCAGGGGAACCTGGCGTGACCAGCCGGGATCCCAGCCGCGGGTGCCGAACAGGACGACTGGGCGGACGCCTCGGCGAGGGCGCGCACGAGGCCCGTGCCGCGGTCGGCGAGCGCGTCGATCGGCCCGGCGACGAGCCCGCCGCCGCGAAGGCGTGCCTCGCGGATCACCATCTGCGGCGATTCCCCCGGGCTCGTCGGTGGGGGTGAGCCGCTCGAGGTCGACCACGACACTCGGCAGCCCTGCGGCCCGCAGCGCCGCCGCCGCGATCGCCAGCCCCGCCGAGCCGGGCCGCTCGCGCAGGTACCACAGGCGGGTGCCGGCCTCGATGGCGCGGGCCACCGCGTCGACGGGACCGCAGGGAGCTGCCACCGGCTCGACGAGCAGGTCGACGATGGCCGGATCCGGCGCGTCATCGCCGAGGAGATGGGCCGTCACCCGGTCCGGGACGCGCAGCGACGGGTCAGGAACGGTCGGTCCGGGTCCTCGACGAGCAGCAGGCCCGACCGGACGAGCGCTCCGCGGGGGCCGACGCGCGACCGGTCGACGGGAGCGCCGGCCCGGCCGGCGCAGAGCTCGAGCGCCAGGCCGGTCGTCGCGCGGCGGCGCGAGACGTCGTCGTGGAGGTAGGCGTAGAGGCGCTCGAAGCGCGGGTCGAGGTCCGGCGCGAGGGCGACGAGCAGCAGCTCGACGTCGATCGTCGAGGCCGAAGGAGGCGGCCAGGCGCCGGAGCCGGATGGTCTCGCCGCGGTCCTCGGCGCGTCGGCCTCGGCCTCGACCCGGGCGAGGAGTTCGGCTGCCGGGTCGACCGGAGGCCGCGGATCGTGGCGCGACCCCTGGTCGAGCAGCTCGTCCACCTGCGCGTCCGAGATGTAGAGGCCCCGGAACCGATCGTCCGGATCGGGGTCGGTCGCGCGGCGGCGGTCGACGGCAGCCCGGACGCGCGCTTCGACGAGCGCGAGGCGCGCGTAGAGGTAGGCGCGCGAGGCGTCGGCTGATGCCGGCGAATCCAGGCCGATCATGCTTGCCTCGACCGCGGCTCAGGGCCGCGGGATCCCTCGCAACCGGATCCGGCGGCCACCCCGCGCGGCCGCCTGGTCGTCCTTCTCCGGCTCGCTTGCCGGAACGGCGTGGACCCCCGGGCCTGGCCCGCTCGCCACCGTCTCCTGCTGGACCGCCTCGTCCGCTGGCGAGAGCGGGCCGCAGCGACCTGGGCGACGCCGGCGGCCGGCCAGCTCGCGACCGACGCGCTCGCGGGCACCTGTCCGTGTCGGCCAGCTCGAGCCCGGCCTCGAGGACGGGCGGCGCGGCCATCTGGCTGCGGCGGACGTCGAGCGGCGCGGTCACCACGACGTCGAGCGACGGCTTGAGCTCGCCGCCGAGGGCCGACCAGACGTCGGCGATCGAGCGGTCCTGGGACGGCGGCTGGCCGACGTTGAGGATGATCGGAATTGGCAGGTCGGCCAGGGTCCCCCCCAGGAGATCGGCGGGGAGCATCGCGTTGCGCACGAAGGTCGCAGCAGCGACGACAGCAGGCGGTGCTCGTCCTCCGGGCGCTGGGTCCAGGCGGTCACCAGGTAGGAGAGCCGGAAGCGGCGGGGCGGCGGCCGCCGCTCGGTCACGCGGCCGGTCGTCGTCGCGGACGTCCTCCCAGGTCACGTCTCGCGCGCTGGAGAGGTCCTCGCGGATGTCGTAGAGGTAGAGGTCGACGGTCGGCGCGCTGCGGCGGGCGACCCAGTCCTTGGTCGGGCGCGTCGAACACCAGCTCGACGCGCGAGCCGTTCAGCGCGTCGCGGCGGACGAGCGCCTCGAGCGCGTCATCGACGTCGTGGATCATCGGCGCCGAGCGTCGCAGCGCCGGCGCAACCCGGGCAAGCCGCCGCGGGGCACGCCTTCGGGCACGCCGGCACGCCCGATCGGGCAGCGCCCGCGGCCCCAACGCCGGGCCGGCCGGTCCTTGTTGGCGACCGACCACGGTGGGAGCCTCGGGCCGACTGCGTTCCGCACGGAGAGGCGCCTCATGCCGCACTACCTGTCACCCGGCGTCTACGTCGAGGAGGTCGAGGCCGGCTCGCGGCCGATCGAGGGCGTCGGGACCGCCGTCGCCGCCTTCGTCGGCCTCGCCGCGCAGGGCCCGTTCAACGAGCCGACCCTGGTCACCAACTGGAGCCAGTTCGCCCAGGCGTTCGGCGACTTCGTCGAGGGCTCCTACCTCGCGCACGCCGTCTACGGCTACTTCCTCAACGGCGGCGGCGCCTGCTACGTCGTCCGCATCGGCGCCGACGGGGCCGCGCCGACCGCCAAGGCCGAGCTGGCCAGCGCCAAGGACAAGGCGGCCGGCGCCTTCCGCGTCGCCGCCCTCGAGGCGGGCGCGGCCGGCAACGACATCACGCGTCGAGGTCGCCGACGGCCAGCGAGGCCGGCGAGGACACCTTCAAGCTCGATCGTCAGCCGCGGCGGCAAGGACCGAGGAGGTCTTCGACAACGTCACCGCGAAGCGGGGCAAGCAGAACGTCGCCGACGGTCGTCAAGGCCCAGTCGAAGCTCATCACAGCTCGAGGAGGTCGGCACCGCCGGAGCGGTCGTCCCGGCGACCGGCGACGCGTGGCCCTGCCGGCGGCGGCGCGGCCGCGGCTCCCGTCCGGGTGACGCCCGGACGACTACGTCGGCGACTCGGCCGACCGGACCGGCTTCGGCGGCCTCGAGGCCGTCGACGAGGTCACGATGCTCGCGCGTCCCCGACCTGATGGCCGTCTACCAGCAGGGCATCATCGACCTCGAGGGCGTCCAGGCCGTCCAGCTCGCGATGATCGCCCACTGCGAGCTGATGGGCGACCGGGTCGCGATCCTCGACGCGCCGCCGGGCCTGAACGCCCAGCAGATCAAGGAGTGGCGCGTCGACAAGGTCGGCTACGACTCCAAGTACGCCACGCTCTACTGGCCGTGGATCAAGGTCTTCGACCCGGTCGCCGGCAAGGCGGTCTTCGTCCCGCCGAGCGGCCACATGGCCGGCATCTGGGCCCGCAACGACGACACCCGCGGCGTGCACAAGGCGCCGGCCAACGAGGTCGTCCGCGGCGCGATCGCCCTCGAGCTCCAGCATCACCAAGGGCGAGCACGACCTGCTCAACCCGAACGGGATCAACTGCATCCGCGCGTTCCCCGGCCGCGGCATCCGCGTCTGGGGCGCCCGGACGCTCTCGAGCGACCCGGCGTGGCGCTACCTCAACGTCCGGCGGCTCTTCAACTACGTCGAGGAGTCGATCCTCGAGGGCACCCAGTGGGTCGTCTTCGAGCCGAACGACCTGCGACCTCTGGGAGCGGGTCAAGCGCACGATCAACGCGTTCCTGCTCGGCGTCTGGCGGGACGGCGCGCTGTTCGGGGCGACGCCGGACGAGGCCTTCTACGTCAAGTGCGACGGCGAGACCAACCCGCCCGAGGTCGATCGACGCCGGCCAGCTCGTCGTCGAGATCGGCATCGCGCCGGTCAAGCCGGCCGAGTTCGTCATCTTCCGGATCGCCCAGTTCTCGGGCGGCGCGGCCGCTCAGCGAGTAGCCAGCAGCCACGCCCGACCTGAACCAAGCTCGGCAAGGAGGCACTGCCGATGCCAGGCGGACTTCCCAACCTGCCGACGACGCGATCGCGTCCTATCACTTCGCGGTCGAGATCGACGGCGTCGAGCATCGCCCAGTTCACCGAGCTGTCGCGGGATGACGTCGGAGATCGACGTCATCGAGCTCAAGGAGAACACCCGCGACGGCAAGCCGATCATCAAGCAAGCTGCCCGGGCGCGCAAGCCGCCGACGATCACGCTCAAGCGCGGCCTGACCGCGTCCACGGAGCTCTGGGACTGGCACAACGTCGATGTCCAGGGCAAGATCGCCGACGGCCCGCAAGAACGGCTCGGTCATCCTCTACGACTACGACGGTCGCGGAGGTCGCGCGCTACAACTTCACCGAACGCCTGGGTCTCGAAGATCACGATCGGGTACCGCAAGGCGGGCGCCAACGAGGTCCTGATCGAGGAGGTCACGATCGTCTGCGAGAGCTCATCGAGCGTGAGGCGACGAATGACGCTGCTGGCCAGCCCGGCGCCGCCGCGGTCGGCGCGCGGCGCACGAGCGCGCTGCGGACCGAGTTCGCGTTCGTGCTGCCGCGCGGCTACGTCGACGAGGCGGGCACCGTCCACCGCGAGGGCGTCATGCGCCTGGCGACGGCGCGCGACGAGATCATCCCGCAGCGCGACCCGCGCGTCCGCGAGAACGAGGCGTACCTGACGGTGCTCCTGCTGTCCCGGGTCGTCACCCGGCTCGGGACGCTCGCCCCAGGTCACACCCGGGCATCGATCGAGGGCCTGTTCGCCTCCGACCTGGCGTTCCTCCAGGACCTCTACCGGCGGATCAACCAGGAGGGCCACACCCAGGCCGCGGTCACCTGTCCGGCCTGCAAGCACGAGTTCACGGTCGACGTGGCGGGTGGAGCGCCTGGGGGGATCGTGACGTACGCGACCGACCGGCTCTTCGAGGAGGTCGCGTACGTCGCCTACCACTTCCACTGGTCGATGGACGCGATCCTCGACCTCGAGCACCCGCTCCGGCGGCGGTTCGTCGAGGAGATCGGCCGGATCAACCGAGCGCCTGTCCGAGGAGGGCTGACCCCCGTGGGCTGGCTGCAGCGCCTGCCGTTCCGACGCCCATCCGCCGAGCCCGAGAGCGGGCGCACGGCGGGGGCGTCGGCCGACGGGCGCGACTGGGCCTCGCTGCCGCCGCTGGAACGGTCGTTCGGCACGCTACCGCCGATCGCGGCCAGCCGGGCCTTCGCTCAGGACGTCGTGGCGCGAGGGGCGATGCCCCTCGCCCTCTCGCCACTCGGACACGAGACCGGTCCCGCGGGGCCGGCCGGGCTGGTGTCCGGCATCGCCAGCCCCATCGTCGCTCGCGTTGGGTCCGAGGCGAACGCGGGTTCCGGGCGGGGTGGAGCGTCCAGGCCGTTCGCGAACACCCCGAACCCGTCGCTGGCCGGGCGCGTGGGCGGGTTGTTCCGCAAGCGGGCCCCCGCGGAGACCTCGCGGGGGGCCCACGTACCCGGCGCGGCCGCGGAGCAGGTTGCGACGGCCGACCCGGCCATCGCAACCGCGAGTGAAGCCGGCCTTCCGCCGGTGATGCTCTCTCGAGCCCTCGCGGCGGTCGAGCCGGAGCTTCATGCCGCACCGCTCGGCGTCGGTCCCGATGCCAGCTCCACCCCGTCGCGGTCGGCGCCCCGGGATCCCGTGGGCGACCGCGATGGCGGGGCGGACGCGGCCGGTCGCCCGGGCGATCCGGTTCCCACGGCGATCGGCCGGGTTGGCGCCGCCCTGCCGGCGGTGCAGCGATCGGTCGCCGGGGTGAACGCGAGCCTCTCGGCGAGCGGGCCTGCGGCGTCCGGGCCTGCGGCGTCCGGGCCTGCGGCGGGCGCCGAGCCGCGGTCGTCTCGCTTGAGCGTGGGCCAGGTACGGCGGTTGGGCCTCGGGACCCCGTTCTCGGGCACGGTCAGCCGCCCGCCTCGGGCCGACACTCGAACCCCGCCCGGCGCGCCGTTGGGCGAGCCCAGTCCCGGCAGCGGGACCCGGCCTTCGACCGCGTCCGCGATCTCGCGGGCGGAGGTCCCTCCGACCACGGTTACGGCTCAGGCGACAGAGGCTGCCGTACGACCGCTGCGATCAGCAGCCGAGGAGCGGCTCACCGGGTCTCCGCCTGACGCCGGCCACGAGGCGGCGCTGGCGGATCGCCGGCCCTCAGGCGGGCCGGCCGCGCTTGAGCCCACCGATCCGGCTCTCCCGGATTCCGCTCCCGCTTCGGCATCTGTCATGGACGACGCGCGGTCGGCACCTCCGACGGTCCTCCGCCTGGGGCTCGCCGCGCCGCTGCCGGCGTCGCCTCCGCCGGGCGTGCCCGGCTCGCGCTCACCCGACCGATCCGGCCCGACGTGGCGGACCGGAGCGCCGCTCGCGGGCCGCCTGGGACTCACCAGCGAGCGGGGCGGCTCTCGCACGCCGGAACGGGCGAGCGTGTCACGAGCGGCCGGCGCCGCCGGCCCCCCGGAGCCCGCACCGCTGGCCGCGATGGACCGGCCGGTCGGGGGGATCGTGACCCGCGAGACGGACTTCTCGGTTCAAACGGCCAGCAGAAGCCAGCCACTGTGGGCCGGAGGTTCCCCGGCGTCGGCTCCGGGCCGCTCAGGCGCGGCCAATCTGGCGCCGGGCAGCATCCCGACTGGGGCTCGGGTCCAGGTCCCGTCGCGTCCCTGTGGTCGGCGGTACCGTCGCCGGCGTCGGCGGTCGCCTCCCGGGCGCGCCTCGGGCTGGCATCGGACCGGGTCATCTCTCCGCCGACCGGTGCGCTCCAGCGAGCCGCAAGGCAGCCGCCGGCGGCATCAGGGCCGACCGGCCTGCCGATGACCCTCGCGCATCGTGCGGGGCTCGGCGAGGACCAGTCACTTGCAGGGCTACCGCCCTCGCTTGTCGACCGTGGGTTCCCAGGGGACCATCGGATTCCATCGCCAGCCGGTCTGTCGTTCCCGGCCGTGGCCACATCCGGGCACCTGCCTACGGTCGCTCGCTCGGTCAGCACCCCGGCACCCCAGGGCCCCGACGCCGATGGCCCGGAGATCGCGATGCAGCGGGCCGACGACACCGCACCGAGCTCGGAGGCCCCGGCCGGGAGTGCCGGCCCGCCGGGGGCGGTGCCCACCGGAGACAAGGAGCTCGACGAGCTTGCCCGCCGTCTCTACGACCGGATTCGATCGCGCCTGCGGGGTGAGCTCCTGGTGGACCGGGAGCGTGCCGGCCTGCTCTCCGATCTCGGGTGAGGTGAGACGTGGCGACGGCAGCTGAGCCCGGCCTCGGCCTCCGCTTCTCGGTCAAGGTCGACCGCATCGGCTCGCTCGGGGACTGGCAGAAGTGCGAGGGTCTGGTCGTCGAGTACGACATCTACGAATACAAGGAGGGCGGCCAGAACGCCTTCACGCATCGCCTGCCGGGGCGGGCCAAATACCAGAACATCAAGCTCAGCCGGCCCATGAACAGCAGCTCGTCGCAGGTCGCTGCATGGGTCTCGGCGGTCGGGCGTGAGCCCTCGCGGACGACCGCGGTGATCAGCGTGCTCGATGCCGCCGGCACCGAGGTGGCCCACTGGAACCTCGACGGCGCGTTTCCGGCGCGCTGGTCGGGTCCGACTCTCGACGTCGGCGCCACCCAGGCCGCCATCGAGATCCTCGAGATCGCCCACAACGGGTTCATCCCGGGCTGAAGGGAGGAGGCGATGGCAGGACCCGGAGGCGCCAAGCCGGCCAAGGCCCGACTCCACGTCGTGGCTGGTGAGGTCGCGGTGACCGAGCTGAGCTTCACCTTCAACCCCACCGAGTACACGATCGCCAAGTCGTCGCAATGGAACAGACCGACGACCAGCGGGGCCAAGTCGTCGACGAAGCCGCAGTTCCAGGGCGCCAACCCGCAGACGCTCCAGATGGAGATCTTCTTCGACGCCTTCGAGTCCGGTGGGGAGGTCGCCAGCAAGGTGGCGACCTTGCTCGACTGGGTGAAGCCCACGGCGGCTTCGGTCAAGAAGAAGAAGCCCGAGCCGCCGATCCTCAGCTTCGAGTGGGGCGACAACCAGGCCCTGTCCGGCTTCCAGGGGTACCTCAAGACGGTCAGCGCCAAGTACACCGTGTTCCGCTCCGACGGGACCCCGGTCCGGGCCACGGCGAACGTCACGCTGGAGGAGGTGCCGACCGACCCGCGAAGCAGAACCCGACCTCGGGCTCGATCCACGGCCGGGCGACGCACGTCATCCGCGAGGGTGACAGCCTTGCCTCGATCGCCTACGCGGAGTACGGCGATCCCACCCTGTGGCGCGGCCTGGCGGCGTTCAACGACATCGACGACCCGCTCCGCGTGGCGCCCGGGACCGGGTCCTGGTTCCCACCATCGACGAAGCGCTTCGTCTCGCTGAGGGATCACCGATGCCCGACGCCGCGTTCAGCCTCTCGGCCTCGATCGAGATCGACGGCAGCCCGCTCGCCGACGAGCTCGGTGCCGCTCCTGGAGCACGTCCTCGTCGACGACTACCTCCACCTGCCGGACATGTTCGTGCTCGTCTTCCGCGACCTCGAGCGGACCGTCCTCCAGCAGGCTCGTCTCAAGATCGGCTCTCGGGTCAAGATCGCGGCGACCGCCCTCGGGAGCCCCCGGCCCGAAGGCCTGATCACGGGCGAGGTCACCGCGATCGAGGCCGAGTACGGGCCGGGCGGCAACCGGGCGATCGTCCGAGGCTACGACCTCTCGCATCGGCTCCACCGCGGCCGGCGGACCGAGACCTACCGCAACGTCACGGACTCCGACATCGCCCGCACGGTCGCGCAGCGCGCGGGGTTGCCGATCGCCACGATCGACGACACGGCCCGACCCAGGAGCATGTCAGCCAGGCCAACACCTCCGACTGGGACTTCCTGGCCGGCCGCGCCCGGGAGATCGGGTTCGAGATGTCCGTCGAGGAAGGCAAGTTCAGCTTCCGGCGACCGACCCCTTCAGCGGAGGGGCCGGGCGGCGGCGACTTCACGACCGAGAACCCGACCCAGCTCGTCCTCGGCCAGGAGCTCCTCGAATTCCTGCCCCGGGTCACCTCATCCGAGCAGGTGAAGGAGGTCCAGGTCCGCGGCTGGGACCCATTGGCAAAGAAGGCGCTGGTCGGCTCGGCCGCGGCTGGCGCCTCCAGCGCCCGGCTTCCGGCCATGCCGACCTCGCTGGCGGACGCCTTCGGCGACCCGGTCTACGTCGCGACCGACCGCCCGCTCGCCAACCAGGCCGAGGTGGACGCGGCGGCGAGCGATCGCCGAGCAGATCGCCAGCACGTTCGCCGAGGCCGAGGGCATCGGCGCGCGGCAACCCCAAGCTCAAGTCGGGCACCCGGTCAGCGTTGGGGTCGTCGCCGAGGACTTCGACGGCCGGTACACGCTCACCCCGTCCCGGCACGTCTTCGACGCCGGCGGGTACCGGACGCAGTTCGTCGTCAGCGGCCGCCAGGAGCGCTCCCTGCTCGGGCTCGCCGGTGGGAACGGAGCGGCGAGCGCGCCCGGCGGAGGTAAGCCGATCGACGGTGTCGTCGTCGCGCTGGTGACCAACAACGACGACCCGGAGAAGCTGGGCCGGGTCAAGCTGAAGTTCCCGTGGTTGTCCGACAACTACGAGAGCGGACTGGGCCCGACTGGTCCAGCTCGGGGCCGGGCCGGACAGCGGCGCCGTCTTCCTCCCCGAGGTCGACGACGAGGTGCTGGTGGCCTTCGAGTTCGGCGACATTCGGCGCCCGTACGTCGTCGGCGGCCTCTACAACGGCGAGGACAAGCCGCGCCTGGGCGACGACCTCGTCGACAACGGCAGCGTCCGAGCGGCGGGGCTTCGTCTCCCGCGCGCGGCCACCGGATCGTCTTCTTCGACGACCGGGCAAGTCGGGCATCGCGCTCATCAGCGCCGACGACAAGCTGCGGATCGCGATCAACGAGACGGGCACCGAGATCCACGTGCCCAGCGACGGGACGGTCAAGATCGAAGCCAAGGGCGACGTCTCGATCACGTCCGAGGCCAACGTCAGCGATCGAGGCCGGGGCACAGCTCAGCCTGAAGGGCAGCGCCGGCGTGAAGATCGAGAGCGGCGGCGTCGTCGACGTCGACGGCTCGCTCATCCAGCTCAACTGACGGGCGCCAGCGATGCACGATTGGGCGCTGGGCGCGTCAGCCGGCGGATGGGCCGGAGCTGCCTGAGCGCCCGCGATCGTCATGGGCGACCGCATCACCGGCGTCTGCCCGATCCACCAGATCCCCAACCCGGCGACCGGCGTGCCCCAGCCGGCACCGCCCTGCCGTTCTCCGCGCCGGTGACTGATCGGACCGTGCCGACGGTCCTGATCGGCGGCAAGCCGGCGGCGGTGATGGGCTCGTCCGGGTTGAACACGCCGCCCCACGTCGGCTCTACCCCAGCGATCCGTTCATGACCCCGACGATCCAGGTCGGCCGGATCGTCGCCGGCAGCCCGACCGTGCTGATCGGCGGGCAGCCGGCGCGCCCGCCACGCTCGACCTGTCCTGATGCGGCGACGCCGGGCCAGCTCGTCGCCCGCGTCAGACCGTCCTGATCGGCTGAGCGAGGACGCGCATGAGCGAGGAGTTCATCGGACCGGCTGGGCCTTCCCGCTGCGCACCGACGCGACCGGCGGGATCGCCCTGGTCCGCCACGAGCGCGAGATCGAGGAGAGCGATCCGGCTGATCCTCGGCACGGCGCCCGGCGAGCGGCCGATGCGGCCGGAGTTCGGCTGCGCGCATCCACGACTACGTCTTCGCGTCGGCCGACGCGGCGACCGCCGGGCCGGATCGCCTACGAGGTGCGCGAGGTCGCTCGCTCGCTGGGAGCCGCGCATCGACGTCACCGACGTCGTCGTCAGCTCCGACCCGGACGACGGCGACCGCTGCTGTACATCGACATCCGCTACGCGATCGGCGCCACGAACGACCCGCGCAACCTCGTCTTCCCGTTCTACGTCATCCCGGCCGAGGAACCGCGCCCGGGCCCGACAGTCGGCAGCGCAGTGACCATGGCCTGCCCGCCCCAACCTCGACGACCGCCGCTTCCAGGACCTCGTCGACGACGCCAAGCGGCTCGTCCAGCAGCGCTGCCCGGAGTGGACCGACCACAACGTCTCCGACCCGGGCGTCACGCTGATCGAGACGTTCGCCTGGATGACCGACCAGCTGCTCTACCGGCTGAACCGGGTGCCGGACCGCCACTACGTGAAGTTCCTCGACC
>CAVQIH010000004.1:0-132036 GCA_963712585.1 uncultured Chloroflexia bacterium | reverse complement strand
CTGAGGAGGCTTTAAAGCTCGGTGCTCCTCTGATTCACGAATCCAAAGAGAGGAATATAGCAAATACTCTGGAATTGGTCTCGGCGATACCGATATTGGTTTCAAGGAGGCAGATTATGTTTTTGAAGAAACTTTTCGAACTTCCGCTCAAAGACATGCTTCTATGGAGACACACTGTGCCATAGCCAGCTTTGATTCTGCTGCCAAACTTACCGTTTGGACTCCGACTCAGGTGCCATTTGTACTTCAGGCGGTGCTTGCCCACTATTTGAGTATTCCTATATCGAAAGTGAGAGTAATTAGACCGTACTTTGGTGGTGGTTTTGGAAGCAAAATGGATATGATTTTAGAGCATATCTGTGCTTTGCTGTCAAAAATTGCAGGACAGCCGGTGAAGATGGTACTGACTCGTGAAGAAGAATTTTCTGCTACCTTAAGCCGTCATGCACATATAACCAGGTTGAAAGTGGGGGTCAAGAAAGATGGTACTTTAACTGCGATTAAAGCGAATGTCATCAGCAATGAAGGTGCCTACCTTTATAAAACAGGACCTCTCGGTGTTGCCTCGAAGGGGCTTACCAGCACCTATCGATGTCCAAATATCAGATTTGAGGGACTCAGAGTATACACCAATTTGATGAGTGCCGGTGCCTATCGTGGCTATGGAGGTCTCCAGGGACATTTTGCTATCGAATCGATGATGGATATGGTAGCTAAGAAAGTAGGCATGGACCCTATTGAATTCAGGTTGAAGAATTACGCACAGCTTGGAGATATCGGAGTGGCTGGCAAGCTTATCACCACCTGTGGCTTAGCTGAGTGTTTAGCTAAAGGTAAAGAAAAAATAGGTTGGGATAAGAGAAAGAAGACAGATAAAAACAGTACTACGAAAAAACGAGGCATCGGGGTGGCCTGTTCCTCTCATGCAAGTGGTACTACGGGATACCAGCCAGACTATTCAACTGCTGCTATTCGGATCAATATAGATGGCACAGCGCAATTGTTTATTGGAACATCTGATCTTGGTACCGGCAGCAATACGACGCTGGCGCAGATAGCAGCCGAGGCGCTGGGACTTAAGCTCGATGCCATAGCCGTAGTAATGGGAAACACGGATTCACCTTCTTTCGACCGTGGTGCCTTTGCCAGTAAGACGTTGTTTAATGCTGGTAATGCAATGCGGGCCGGCTGGCCGAAATAAAACGAAAGATTTTACTGAGGGCAACTCATGATTTAAAGGTAGGGCTGGAGTCACTTGAATTTAAGGATGGCCGAGTTTATGTTAAGGGTTCGCCGGAAATAGGGATAGACTACAATGAGCTAATACGAAAGGCAAGCAAATCATTGCAGGGTAATACCACTTTCGTGAGCGAGGCTACCTTTGAAAATAGCTGCTTTCCTCCGTCGTTTAGCGCACAGTTAACCGAGGTTGAAGTAGATACTGAGACGGGGACAGGTGGAAATAGTGAAATTGGTAGCTATGCAGGACAGCGGTAAGATAATAAATCCTATGGTAGTGGAAGGGCAAATAGAAAGGAGCGCTGCAGCATAGCATCGGGATAGCGCTGACAGAAAATCCCATTATTGATAGAAAGACTGGGAAGATGCTGAATGATGACTTTGCTAACTATATGGTTTTAACGGCATTAGATATGCCCAGGATAGAGGTGGGGCTGATAGAAACTGATGAACCGACAGGCCCGTTTGGAGCTAAAGGTGTATCTGAATTGCCGATACTGGGCGGCGCTCCTGCACTGGCTAATGCCATTTACAATGCTACAGGCGTAAGAATTAAAGAGCTACCTATGACCCAGGAGAAGGTTTTCACAGCATTAGAGGGGCACAGGGCAACGTAGTGTTGTCTTTGTTTCCATTATCTGTCTTCGTGTGTGTGGAGTCTCATTGAGCCGGGAGAGAGTTAGGCCAGGTAGAGGGATTGAATTGGTTCAGGACATCCGGAGGTTAGAATGAGTAAAGACCTCAGAGAGTTTTTAAAGATAGTTAAGGCTGCCGGGTCAGAGTTTTATGTGGAAGTTAACAAGCCGTTAAAGCCAGAATTTGAAAAGGATATTCCTCAGCTAAAACTTCAGCAGCAGGGCAGATTTCCTGTAATCTACTGTCCCGAAATACTGGGCAGCAAATTGCCCTTGTCTCCAATCTGTTCGGAAGCTATGAGATGCTGGGGTTAGCCATGGATATGAACCCGAAACTATCAAGCAAGTCTGATGTATTCCATGAATTCAGACGCAGGAGGGGCAGAAAGGCTAAACCTCAGGAAGTTTCAGCAGCCAGAGCCCCGGTCAAAGAGGTAATCCTGAAGGGCAAAGATGTGGATTTGGGACTTTTGCCCATTAACTATCATGCGCCATTAAATTCAGCCAAATATATACCTATCGGCAATATGATTTGTAAAGACCCTGACAATGGCATACCAAATGTTGGCGTGTACCGCCATGAATTGAAGGGAAAGGATAAGCTGGGTGCCTGGTTTTCTGATGCTCATCACAGCGCTTATCATGCCAGACGCTATGCTGAGCTGGGTAAGCCGATGGAGGTAGCTATTTTTATCGGTCATCATCCTGCCGTGATCCTTGGTTCGGTATCGGCTGGACCTATAAATGAAAATGAATTTGAAGTTATGGGCGGTTTCCTGGGAGAGCCTGTCAGGATAGTAAAAGCGGAGACTGTAGACCTTCCTGTTCCCGCTGATGCTGAGATAGTGATTGAAGGAGTAATTGACCCGCGGAACATGGTCACCGATGCCCCGTTTTGTGAGTGGACTGGCTATTATGGCTTAAAGCGTCCCTGTTATCTTATCGACGTAAAATGTATCACCATGCGGCATGATGCCATTTACCATGACCTGGCTCCTTCACATCGAGAGCACTAATATAACCGGTGTGCTCGGTTATACCAGCGTGGTTTATGATGCGGTAAAAGCGGTGGTGCCCACGGTAAAAGATGTCTATCTGCCCTATTCCGGGCGCCATGACCTGTCAGCATATATATCGATTGAACAGACGGGTACCCGGTGAAGCAAAACGTGCCGCGTTGGCCGCAGTAAATATCGAAGCACCCATTATGTTTGTGGTGGTAGTAGATGATGATATTGATGTATACAATGAGGAAGAAGTAATGTGGGCTATTCTTACCAGAGCGAGAGCAGATAGGGACGTCATAATGCTTCCCGGTGTAATCAGCAGTCCGCTGAATCCGCGCTCGTACAATGAAACCCGGCTGGAGAAGGGGATCATGAATACCAAATGGATAATAGATGCCACCAGACCTGTGGAATTGCCGTTTCCTACCAGAGTTACTCCTCCTCCGACCTCTGGAATTCCATGAAGCTGGAGGAGTATATTGAATAGGGCTGACAAACGCAGCAAGTTTTCCTATGCGTTATCGGTGTGGCAGAATTTGCCAACCTCTACATCGAGCTAAATCCAGTAGTTTCTTATCGGGATAGGTAGCCACAGGATTGCCTACCATTTCCAGTACAGGAACGTCAACGATGCTATCGGCATAGGCAAAACTGGAGGTAAGGTCTATATTCAACTTCGCCTGACTGATGAACTCCTTTAGTAGTCTGGCTTTGTTTATCCCGAAACACAGAGGTTTCACAATCCTTCCTGAGCAAATATCATTCACCATTTCAATTTTCGTGCCCACGACATGCTCTACGTCCAGCCTTTGTTTTATTATCTCTAGAAAGTCGCTAAAGCTGCCTGAAAGAACAATAGTCGTATGCCTCTCTTTTTTGTGTCGCTGCAACAATGCCATAATATCCGGTCGTAGAAGTTTCATAACGTAGTTGCTGACTATCCACTCGAAGATTTTTATCTCGAGCGCGCCGGCCCCCAGCCGTCGGAAGATGGCCGCGGCCCGCTGGGCCGCGGCGAGCGCGGAGGCACCGCCATCCGGCGTCGACCATGCCTCGAACAGCGAGAGGAGCGCCTCTCCCCACCCGTCACCGTCGGCGATGCACGCCGCCCGGGCCAGGGCGACCTCGGTCGGTTCGTCACCCGAGGCCAGCACGAGCGCGGCCCGCCCGATCCGGCCGAGCCACCGTTGGCCCTGGCGCTCGGCGGCATTGGCGGCCTGCTCGATCGTCTCCAGCCCCTGGCGCTCACCTCCGAGTAGCGTGGCGATTCCGATCCCCAGGAGCGCGGGAGTCTCCTCCGACGGCGGTGCCGTCCCGTCCTCGGCCACGGAGCGCAGCTCGCCGATGGCCCCCACCAGGTCGCCGGCCACCAGCGCCGCAAAGCCGGCCACCAGCCGGCCGGTGGAGCCGAGCAGACCGGCACTGGCCCGTCGAGCCGAGATCGGCTCGCGGACTGTCGCCGCACGCAAGGTCCCGCTGGGGTCCGACCCATGGTACGGAGCGGATTCCAGCCAGATCGCCAGGGCGGCCCGCTCTCTATGGCAGGCGGCTGCGGCCTCGGCCGAGGCGAAGGCGCGTTCTGCCCGGCCGAACGCCTCGAGCGCGGCGGACCAGCGGCCCTCGTTGCGGGCGCGGCGGGCCGAGGCCAGGAGGAGCCACGGATCGTGCCGCACGAGCGCCGGTGGCAGAGCGTCCATCCAGATCGCAGGTCCGGCGACCAGTTGCTCGCCGGTTCGCCCGAGGATGCGCTCGACGGCCGCCCAGTCCTCCGCATGGCAATACGCCCCGAGGGCTTCCGGGATGGCCCCGGCCTCTTCGAGGAACTGGGCCGCCCGGAGGTGGTGGGCGCGGGCGGCGGCCTCGCCACGCTCGTCGACCAGAAGCGTGAGCAGATGGGAGCGAAGCACCTCGTGGTAGCGAAACGCCCCCTCGTCGTCGAGCGGCACGGTGAAGATCTGGCGGCGCTCGAGATGCTCGAGGACGCCGCGACTGCCGGTCCGGCCCAGGAAGCGGTCGCAGAGCGTGCCCGACAGGCGGCCGAGGACGGATGTCTCCACCAGGAAGGAGCGCAGCTCGCCGGACAGGTCGGCCAGGACGTTCCCGGTCAGGTACTCGCGAGTGAGCCGCGACCCGGCCGTCCCGCCGGCCAGGATCCGGCGACGCTCGTCGGGCGACTTGTCGCGGGTCGCCAGATGGAACAACTGAAGGCCCGCTGCCCAGCCTTCCGTGCGCCGAGCGAGTAGCGCGAGCTCCTGGGGCGGCACGTACTCGCGGTAGAAGTCCCGGAACAGGCGCTCGGCCTCCCAGGGCCTGAAGCGCAGGTCGTCCGCGCCGATCTCGATGAGCGTGCCCGAAACCCGCAGGCGGGGGAGGTTGAAGGCCGGCTGCGTTCGCGACCCGGCGAGGATCGTGAGCGAGGCCGGCGCGTAGTCGATCAGCCGCTCGAGGGCACGTTCGGCGGGCGTCCCCTCGAGCGCGTAGAGGTCGTCGATGACGAGCACGATGCGCTCGCTGCTCCACTCCTCGAGGTCGCGAACGATCTCCTCGACCAACCGATACGGGCCTCTGAACCCGCCGACCGCCGCCCGCAGCGCCGAGCCGAGGTGGGCGAGGAGGACGGGCAGCTCGCCGTCCCAGCTCTCGGCGCGGTACCAGGCCACGGGCGCGCGAGCCATCGCTGCCACCCGGGCGAGGAGCGTCGTCTTGCCCGAGCCGGCGGGAGCTACGACGAGCCCGAGCCGGTACTCATCGACGCGGCCCAGGGCCAACTCGAGACGCTCGCGCGGCAGCGCCCGCGGCGTCGGCACGCGCACTTTGGCGGGCACGACTGACGGCAACCGCGAGTCGGCCGCTGGCTCGGACACGCCGGGCACGTCCGGACCGAAGCCGTCGGCGATCGTTGCCCGCCGGCTGATCGGTGAGATGGGGTTCCGTCGTCGGTCGATGGTGGCGCTCCTACTGTCCGATGACCAACGAGCCGACAGGGCTGGCGGCGCGGATGCCGTCACCCACGGCGGTCGCGAGGAACGAGAACTCCGTGCCCGGCGCTACGGTCACCGTGGCGACGTCGACCGGCTGGCCGGCCAGGAGGGCGGCCTCGACCACGGCGGGCTGGATCGATCCGCCGGTGCCGGCGGCCCAGTACCAGAGCTCTGGCTGCGCGCCAGGCGGTGATTCGAAGATGACCTGGTAGACCCCCGGACCGACGGGGGTGGCGTACAGAAGGTGCAGATCGATCGGCGGGGGCGAGGCCGGCGGCGTTGGCGTCAGCTGGATCGTGATGAGCCCGATGAGGCCCCCGGGACAGTCGGGAGGGATGGGCTCGCTGGTGCAGTGGGCGAAGAGCGCGACGAGCTTGGAGACGCCGGCCTCGAGGACCCCGCCGGGGACGACCGGGCCTGACGGCGGCGTGTCGCCCGGGCCGTCTTCCTCGGGCGGCTGGCCCTGGTCGCCGGGCGGCATCGGATCCGAGCCCGGCGTGGCCGTTGGGGTCGGCAAGGCGGCCGGCGAGCCGCCCGGCGACCGGCCCGCCGACGGAGAGGCGGCGGGTGCCGCGGTGGGGTACGCGTCCAGTGGCAGGATCGGATGATCAGGCGGCACGATACCGCCGGCGAAGCCCCAGGCGGCCATGATGCGACCGCCACCGAGGGCCAGCCCGAACCGCTCGATGACGTCCGCCGGCCACCAGGCGCCGCGGTAGCCCTGCCAGGGCTGCCCGAGGGGATCCATGACGTAGTAGGCCGCCGGACCGTCGGGGCCGGGCGGCCGGAAGCCGTCCAGGTAGATCGCGTGGCCCTCGGTGAATCCGGCCTGGAGGCTCAGCTCGGCCGGGATCTCCCCGTACGTGCCCTGGACGACCGCCCCGGCTCCGGCGAACAGCAGCGCCCGGAGCTGCAAGGGGGTGAGCGTGCCCCAGAAGAACCGGACGCCCCAGCCACGGTCGAGGGCAGCCTGGAGGTCGACCAAGGAGGTTCCCCCCTCCTGGTCGCTCTGCAGGGCCCGAAGCTGCGACCCGGTGGTCATGATTCCGAAGGCGAGCCTCGCCAGCATCGCCCCTGCGGCCATCGTGCAGTTGGCGTTGGCGAGCGGCCCGCCGTCGAACTGGCTGATGGCCGGCACGCGCGGCTGCCCGGCGTTCCACCACGCTGGCCGCGTCGCTGCAGCAGCGGTGCCGCCGGTCGGATTCGTCTGGACGTAGGAGATGAGCTGGAGGGTCTGATCGGCGGGGAGGGGAGCGAGCTGGACGGGCGGCGCCTCCGCCGTAACGTCGGCCGGGGCGACCGCGAAGTCGACCTGCTGGCCAGCCGGATTGGTCAGGGCGTAGGTCGCCGCCTGGCCGACGCCGGTCGCCGAGGTCACCGCCGAGGGACTCGTCAGCGCCCCGACGCCGAGCGCAGCCCCGCCCCCGATCAGGAGGCTAAGGACGAAGCGGACCAGCACGCCGGTGCTCATGGCTGACTTTCCGAGGGGACGCGCATCGGCCGGCCTCAGCAGCTACTGATTCCGAGGGTTGTCTCGCTCGACTGCTGGGTCACCCCGCCGAAGCGATCGGTCGTCACCACCGTCCACTCCAGGCTGTTCGCTCCGGAGAAGGCCGGGTACCACCGCGAGGTCACCCCCGACGGGACGGTGGCGACGTAGTAGATCCCCTGCTGGAGGACGGCCCTCGCCGTGCCCGAAACGCGCGAACCCTCCTCGCCTGTGAGCGTCCACTCCACGACCACGGAGAGCGGAGCTCCGCCGTTGTCGCGGTCCGAGGCGTAGATGCCCCACTGGAGCGGTCCGAGCTGCGTGTCGCTCTCGCACCAGAAGAAGGTCGGGTAGAAGGAGTCCGACTCTGGCGAAACCACCAGGCCGCGGATCGCGGCCGGGGCGTCGCACCGGACGACGCTGATCGATCGGGTCGCCGAGGTGCTGGAGAGGCCCTTGCCGTCCACCGCGACCACCCACCAGGAGATCGTGCCGGAGGCCGTGATCCCATCGTCGGTCGGGTGAATGAAGCTGTACCAGTTAGGCCCGTCCCGGTTCATCGTCCGGCTGGCCGTGCCACGCAATCCCGGGCCTTCGAAATGGAGAGTCAGGTCCTGGACCCCGTCGGGATCGGTGGCGCTGGCGGTGATCCCGGTGCCGAGCGCGTTGCCGCAGCCCTCGTTGTTGAGCGGATCCGTGTCGAGCTGGCCGTCGTCGGACGACAGGAGCGTGAACACCGGCCCGCTGTTGGCGCAGGCCTTCACGGTCAGGCTCAGGGCGCCGCTCGCGGGCAGGCGAGCGGTCTTGGGAGTTGCGGCCGCGTCGGCGGAAGTCACGTAGTAGTTGAGCTTGCCGGCCTTCGCGATCGCGTCGGCCGCCGTCGAGACGGTCACGCTCCAGCGGTCGGAAGCGGCTGCCTTGGCCATCGCCCGGGTGAGGTAGGCCGGCGCTCCCGGTGGCTTGAAATGGAGGGTCACACTGGCGACCCCGTCGGGGTCGGTCGCCGAGACGGTGATCGTGGTGACCCTGGGATCGTCCGGGCAGTACGACGTCTCCCCGGTCGCGATCGTCGCCGGTGTGCCTTTGAGTGTGGCCAGGGCTGGCGGCCCCGCATTCGGTGCGGGCGTCTGGGAAGGCTTTGGGGTCCGCGTGGGCGTTGCTTGCGGTGTGCCGGTCGGAGCCGCGGTCGCGATCACGCTTGGCGATGGGGTGGGCGGCGGGCTGGCCGTCGGGGCTTCCGAGGGCGGCGCGGTCGCCGCTGCCACGAGGGGCGTAGCGCTCGGCGGCGCTGCGCAGTCCGCGACGGGAACGGCGCTGGCGTCGCCCTGGAGGCGAAGGACTTCGGCCGGCACCCAGGCTCGATCGATGCCCGGCTCGGGCAGGTACACCTGTAGCCATCCGCCATCGGCCGACCGTCCGGTGACCAGGAGCGCCTGGCCTGCCGGCACCCGCTCGAGGACGGCCCCCGAGCCGGGGCACGAGACGAGGGCCACGGCCGGCGGTTCCGGCGTACTTGGGGCCCCGGCGTCGGTTCCTGCGGGACGCGTGACTCCCGCCGCGACCAGGGCGCCCCCACCGAGGGTGCCAACGAGCAGGCCACTGGCGATGGCGGCGGCCCCTTTGCCGGCGACGAGCGCGCTCAGCCAGCTGCCGCCGGTCCCGGCCGTGCCGGCCCCACCGGCGCCCGCACCGGCTCCGCTGCTTGCCGCGCCGCCCGCGCCTGATAAGCCTGGTCCCGCTCCCATCCCTTCCTCTAGGACACGAGACGACGAGTGTTCAAGTGTATGCAAAGCCCGGCCCGGTGCACAGGGGTCCTTTCTGGCGCAGGCGACCCGCCAAGGTACCCCCGCCAGCGACAGGCGGCCGGCGCTATCAGGCCCGCAAGATCACGTCGGGCCGCGCTCGTTGGCCGTCGTCGACCGAGAAGAAGTCCCGCGACCGCCAGCCGAGGATCCCCGCCAGAAGCAGGGCCGGGAACTGGGCGATGGTCGTGTTGTAGCGGTAGACCTGGTCGTTGTAGAGCTCGCGGCGATCCGAGATCATCGATTCCAGCCGCTCGATCTCATCCTGGAGATCCAGGACGTTCTGCTGCGATCGGAGTTCCGGGTAGTTCTCGACCACGGCGAAGAGCGAGCGCACCGCGGCGCTGGTGGCGTCCGAGACAGCGGCCTGGGCCGGAATCGGGTCGCTCGGGCGATAGGCGGCCCGCGCTCGGGTCACGTCCTCGAGGACGTCCTGCTCGAAGCTCATGACGTCGCGAACGGCGTTGACCAGGTTGGGCAGCTCGTCGTGCCGCTGCTTGAGGGCGACGTCGATGTTGGCCCAGGCCTTGTCGATCCGCTGGCGAAGGGCGACCACGCCGTTGTAGGTGGCGAGCACGAAGAACGCGAGCACGAAGATCGCCAGCCCGGCCGCGAAGGCCACGGCGAGGGTCATCGGCTCGACGCTCATCGCGGCAGGCCGCGCTGACGGACGTCCCGGCGACGGAGCCGACCCGACCGGCTCACGCCCCCAACCTCCCGCTGACCGCCAGGGCCAGGACCAGCGCGGAGGCGATGGCGAAGGTGGCGCCAAGGACGCCCACCAGGAGGCGATCCGTGCTGCGTCCAATCGCCTCGGCAGGCGTCCCTTCGTAGATCGTGAGCGCCGTATCGCCGGCAGCGGCCAGGACCAGCTCCTGCGGCGCGATCTCGAACGTGACCGCTGCTCGAGCGGCCATTGCCGCGTCAGCCAGCTCGACGGGAGCCGCCCCGGGGTCGAGGTCAGGCCGACGGACGGGTCGGCCGATCCCGAAACCGGGAATCGCGGCATTCCCCCAGGCCTCCTCCGACGAAGCCGCCAGGAGGCCGGCTTCGCGCGCCGCGGCGAGGTCGCGCAGGACCTCGGGGTCGTCTGCCCCCAGGCCTCCGTCGAGCGCGTCGGCGCCCTCGGGATCGGCCACCTCCGCGAAGGGAAGCGCGGAGCCGATCACGGTGACCGCGTCGCCCACCTCGAGGCGTCGCTCCTCATAGTGCCGTTGGCTCCCGATAGCTCCCCCCAGCAGGCTGGCACTGCCCGAAGCGCCCGCGCCCCGGCCTGGCAGGCCGCCGAACCAGCCGTCCTGGCTGCCGCCGAGCTCGGACAGGTCGGTCGCGGCCGGGTGGACCGTCAGGAGGGCGGCCGTCTCGGCGGCCGGATCGGGAACGCCGGACGCGATCCCCGGGCCGGCCCGCAACCGAAGCCCCGGCGGTGGCTCGCCGGTCAGGCTCGTGCCCTCATCGAGACGCGCGGCGGCCTCCCAGCGGGCGCCTCGCGGAAAGACGCGGATCGACCCGCTCGCGTCTCGCACCCGAAAGCCGATCGCCCGTTCGTCGGCCAGGATGGTCTCGGACGAGCGCCCCTGGCTCTGCGTGACGCGGGCGCGATACCACACGCAGGAGGCGCTCTGGAGGGGCGAGACCAGGGTGAGCGCGTCCGCCTCGACGACGCCGGTGACCCGGACTTCGCCGGCCGCGATCGAGGCGATCGGCGACGAGCCGATCCCAGCCACCCGCTGGCCGCCAAGGTACGCCCGCAGGCCTCGGGCGAGGAGGACCAGGCCGAACGCGATCCCCGCGATCGCGGCGATCGTGATCTGGCTGCGATCCATCAGGCGCTGGCTTTCATGGCGCTGCGATGGTACGCGACCTACCTGAGCCGGCGCGAGCTTGGATGAGTGGAGGTGACGACCGAACCCGCTCAGGCCATGGCCAGGGCGTGTCCAAACCCGAGGGCCAGGGCCGCCCGATGGCGCAGGTAGGCGATGCAGAAGACGAGGCCGATGGTCGCCTGTAGAACCAGCGCGTTGGCCAGGGCGAGCGGCCAGTCCCCGCCGGCCTGAGGGAGATTCAGGGGTGCGTGGATGAACCCGAAGCCAAGCGAGGCGATGACCGCCGCCAGGTCGGCTCGCCGGACGACCGCCTCGACCGTCGCCAGCAGCACGACCTGGAGCAGCAGCTGTTGTACGAGGCCACTGACGAGGCCGTTGAGGGTCGCCGGAACGAGCGCCAGCCCAAGGAGCGGGATCTTCGGAGCAGCGACGGCGAGCAGGAGGGGAGTGAGCGGGAGCCAGGTCCGGGCGAGCCAGCGGAGGTCGGCGAGGCGGGCCGGAGGAGCCAGGGCGGCGACCAGCCAGGCGACGAGGCCGATCCGGAAGGCGAGGCTCCCGGTTGCCCCGTTCCAGCCGAACGTCGCGGCGGCAAGACCCAGGTAGGCTACGGCGACGCAGGCCAGCTCGGCCATCGGGTGGGGGACTGGATCGGCGACGCGGGTCGCGCCCGGCAGCCGTCCGGCGTACCAGGCGAGCAGTCCATAGGCGATCGAGCCTGCCGCGATGATGCCCAGCAGCGGTGCCATCTCCGGTCCGCGGCGGGCGACGACGAAGCCCGCCGCGGCCGCCTCGACCAACAGGAAGCCTCGGACCGGGCCACTCCTCGCAGCCGCCCGGAGGTCGGCGGCGAGCTCCGCGAGCGCGGCGGGCATGGCTGAGGGCCTCCTGCCTGGACCCACGTCCTCTGCCGGCGAAGCGCCGGCCCGAACCGCGATCAGCTCCTCCGGAACGCCGCCAGGAGCAGGACGGCCCCGATGGCGACCAGGCCGAGCGGCCAGACTCGATCCCAGTCGACGTCGGGGACGGCTTGGCGGACCAGGAAGAGGACGCCGATGGCGACCAGGATCAGGCCGACGACGATCGCTCCCGTCGGGTCGCTGCGCTCGCCGTGCCGTCGGGCGGAGCTCCAATCGGCCGGCCCCGACCATCCGGGGGCGGCGGTCGGGGGAGAGCTGGACGGCGCTGCGCCCGGCGGCGTCCACCCCCCGGGCGTGGGCGGCGGCGGGGGGCTGCCCTCGGCCGCGGGCGGGACGATCCCGCCGGTCGGCGCGGCCGGGCCCGCCGGCGGGTTCGGCCACCACGTTCCACCCGACCAGCTGGCGCCGGGCCAGCCGACCGGAGCTTCGGGGACGACGATCGCCATGATCACGTAGAGGACCAGCAGCGGAATGATCCCGGTGAGGAGTCCCAGGATGACCCAGACCACCCTCACCAGCGACGGGTCGAGGTTGAAGCGCGCAGCGAGCCCGCCGCAGACGCCGGAGACGACCCGGTCGGTCGTCGAGCGATAGAGCCGGTCGTTCACCTGCAGCCTCCCACGGGGTTCAGTCGGTAGCTCGTGACGCTCCCGCCGGCGCGCAGGTCGACGAGCGGGGCCGCCGGGTCGAAGTTCGGCGACACCCACGTGTCTCCCGATCGGATCAGGCCGGGCAGGTCGTAGCTCGTCGTGACGTTGCCGGTCGTGCGGACCCGTACTCCGATCCCGGCCGGGACGCACATGGCGATGGACGAGGCGTTGCCATTGAGCTCGGCGACGATGCCGGTCGAGGGAAGGATGACCGAGAACGACCCGGCGTTGAGATCGGCGACCAACCGCCCGACCGCCGAGTCCGTCAGGTCGAGGTGGAGGTCGCTCGCGTTCGCCGAGAGATCCACGATGCGCAGCTGGGCGCCGTTCAGGCGGAGAACCGCGTGCGCGGCGTTGGCGGCGGCGTCCAGAGAGACCGGGACCGCCTGCGGGAGCGTTACCTCCCAGCGCTGGTGCCAACCCCCGAGGAAGCCGAAGACGGCGCGCTCCTGCGAGGTGAGCGTCAGGCTGCGATTGCTCCGACCGATGTTCGGCGCCTTGCCGTCGGTGTCGCCGGCCGCGATTGCCCAGGCATTGCCCGGGCCGGTCGAGACGATGAGATCGCCGCACGTGAAGTCGAGCCTCACCGCGGCATCTCGGTCGAAGGCACCTTGGTCACGAGTGAGCTGCGGCAGTCCATCGGTCTGCCCGCAGCCGAGGGCGCCGGCCGTGAAGCCGGTGGCGAGCAAGCCGCCCACGACGTACCCGAACGTCCCCGCGACGACGACACCCCCGAGCGCCTCGAGCGATGTCCGCCGGAGGAGCAGACCGACCCCGATGCCGACGAGAATGAGCGGCCAGAGGCGCCAGGCACCTTCGACCGCGTCGGACCCGAGGGCGTCGAAGCGGACAGCGAGGACGACCGCGCCGGCCACGATGAGGAAGACCCCCCAGTTCAGAAAGCCCCGTCTCACGCGCATCGCCAGACCCCTCGTTCTGGGCCGCGCCGGCGGCGCTCGGGTGGGTGGGACAGATCCGCCGCGACACTCAACCGCTTGGGCTCGACCGCCTTGAGCATACCGGAGCTGAACAGTCGCCCGGACCGAGTTCGGGCGCCGCGAAACCCGCCGACCGGCTCGTGGTAGCCTCGGGAGGCGGGTGGAGCCCGAAGCGCGATCGCTCGACGACCGCCGGCCGTCGAGCTCCGCCAGGGAGGTGACATGCGATTCAGCCAGTGGGCCGCGCGGGCGCCGGTGGACGTCGCCGCGACCCCCAAGGTGCGGGCGGTCGTGGAGCCCGTCCTGGCCGCCCTCGGTGCGCGCGACGACCCTCATTGCTGGGTGGTCTGGGGCGAGGACCCGACGGTCCGCTACTCGGTCTGGGCCCCGACGCCGGCCGGGTTGGCGACGGCCCACGTCCGGGTCAACGTCCCGCAGGAGGGCCCACGGGCGTCGGGCAAGCTCGTCCGCTGGAACCGCGTCCAGGTCGGCGAGCTCGCCATCGAAACCCAGGCGGGCCACCGGATCGTGACGGCTCAGGTAGAGGGTCAGATCCTTCATGGCGTGGACGCCGACGCCGACCGGATCGCAGCCTTCGTCGAGATGCTGTTCGCGGCGATCGACGGACGCACGCTGCCTCCTCAGCTCTCAGCCGGTTGAGCGACGAACCTGCGCGGACCGGCGAGATCGAGGCGATCATCTTCGACCTCGACGGGGTCATCTTCGATTCGGAGATCTGGTGGCGCGAGGTCCGCGAGGAGTTCGCGGCTCGATTTGGCCTGACCTGGACCCCGGCCGACCATGCCGCCTGCATGGGCGCGAACTCCCGAGGGTGGGCCGCCATCATGCGCGATCGCCTCCAGCTACCCACGCCACTCGAGGAGATCGAACGCGCCGTCATCGACGGGGTGGTGGCCCGCTACCGTGAGCGGGGCGCGCCCGAGATCGACGGCGCCGTCGAGGCGGTCCGCCGCCTGGCTCTCACGTACCCAGCGGCGATCGCGTCATCCTCGCCCCACGCGGCCATCGATGCAGCCCTCGAGGCTGCCGGGCTCACCGGAATCATGCGGGCCACGGTCTCGTCCGACGACGTGCCGGTCGGCAAGCCCGCCCCGGACGTCTACCTCGAAGCCGCTTGCCGGCTGGGGGTGGAACCCGCACGCTGCCTCGTCGTCGAGGACTCGGTCAACGGGGTTCGGGCCGGACGGGCGGCCGGGATGCGGGTCGTCCTGGTACCGAATGCGAGCATCGCTCCGGCGCCGGGAAGCCGCGAGGCCGCCACGTACGTGATCGAGCGTCTGGCGGACCTCGACCCGGCCAGTCTCGGCAGGGGGAAGGCGTGAGCGCGGCTGAGGGCGCGCCCGTCGCCGCCCGCCCGGCCGATGATCCGAGCGACCCGGCGACCCACCGGATACGCAACCGTTTGGCCAAGGTGGTCATCACTGTCGGCGTGGGAGTGTATCTCCGCGTCCGGACGCGGGATCTCGCGTTGCTGCCACCGGCCCCGGCGGTGCTCTGCTTCAACCATCTGAATTGGATTGATCCGTTCGTGCTGGTGGCGGCTCTGCCCGGGCGACCCCGGCTCTTCTTCTTCGGACCGAAGGAGGAGGACTTCCGGGTCGGTGCTCGGAACCACCTGATGGCCTACGCCGGCTATCCGGTGCCCTACCAGCCCTCGAAGCGCGATCTCGTGGGCGCCGCCCGGCGCGTGCGGCGGATTCTCGACAGCCGGGCTTACCTGGCCGTGGCGGGCGAAGGCGGCATCCACGTCGGCGAGTCCGTCATCCGGCCGCTGCTCGAGGGTCCGGCGTTCTTCGCCCTCCAGGGGCGCGTGCCACTCGTCCCGATCGCGGTGAGCGGGACGAGCTGGCTTCGATTCGGCGGCACGGCCCGGGTCCGGGTCGGGCAGCCGATCCCCGCCGTGGGTCGTCCGACGGCGGAGGCCGTCGGCGAGCTGACCGTGCGTCTGCAGACTGCCCTGCACGAGCTAGTTCGGGAGAATGTCGAACCGCCACCGCCTGGTCCCATCGGGCGGTGGCTCACCGACCTCTTCAACGATTGGGGGGAGGGCGGGCGGCCGGAACCCCCCGGCCCGCCCGTGGACGGCAGCGCCGGGCCAGACTAGAACAGACGTTCGACGCGGAGGCGGCGCTCGATCGCCGGGGCTCGCAGCGGCCTCCGTGTCGGGTGATGCTCGACGGCGGTCTGCCATACTTGGACAGCCGAGTCACGGCGAGGAGGGAACGTGGGAACGACCGGGCTGGCGGCGGACGCGAAGGAGTACCGGGCGCGGCTGCAGGAGCAGCCGGACGTCCAGCTCGACACCTGGGCCTCGGAGCTGGTTCGCGACGTGGCGATGCGCCGCGGCGTGCTCAGGGTGCTCGCCGACTTCCGTCGGGCGACCCGCTTGAGCGACGCCGAGCTTGAACGGGTCTTTGCCGCGGGCGGGGGACCACCGGCCCTCCTCGGCCGCGACCGCGAAGGCCGGCTGATGGTGCCGGCGATCACGCTCCATTGCCTGGTCACGGGGCTACGCGCCGAGGTCGCCGACGGCCGCGACCGCCTGATCGAGTATCTCGTGGCGAACTTCGAGGAACTCGTCTACGTCTGACCCTCGGGCCTGATCCGCCCCGCGCCGTGGCCGCGTCCCACCCCGGCGCCGCACCATCGCCGCCGGCGCGGCTGATCGGCTATGTGCGGCTGACCCACCCGTTTCCGTCGCTCCTGGATGCGGCAATCACTTGCGCCATCGCCCTCGTCGCCGGCGGCTCTCCGGACCGCGCGGCGCTGCTTGCCGCCGGCATGCTCGCCCTGCAGGCGGCGATCGGAGCCCTCAATGACGTTGTCGACGAGCCAGGCGACCGGCTGGCGGATCGACCCAAGCCGATTCCTTGCGGGATTGGTGTCCGGTCGGATCGCCATCCGGCTCGTCGTGGTCCTCGCGGCGGTTGGGCTCTCCGTTTCCGCCGCGGTTGGACCGGCGGCTCTGGCGGTCGGTATCGCCGGCCTCGGGGTGGGCGTCGCCTACGACCTCTGGCTGAAGGGAACTCCCTGGTCGTGGCTTCCCTTCGCGGTCGGCATCCCGCTGCTGCCCGTCTATGCCTGGTTGGGCGCCATGGGCGGTCTCCCGGCCGCGTTCGTAGTGGTTGTCCCCACAGCCGCCCTGGCCGGCTCCGCACTGGCTCTGGCCAACGCCCTCGTCGATGTCGAACGAGACCGAGCGGCCGGGGTGGCGTCTCCGGCGACCATCCTCGGCCGCCAGGCGACCTGGGTGGCCGGAGCGGCACTCCAGGCTACAGTGGTGACGGTGAGCCTGGTCTCGCTCCCGGCCCTGGCCGCCCTCCCCCTAGGTTTCCATGCGGCCGCGCCCCAGGACCGCCTGGCGCCAGTCTGGCCCTGGCTGGCCCTGATCGCCCTCGGCGCCCTGGCGATGGCGGCTGGGCTCGGCCTGGCGAAGTCGGGCTCCGTCCGCTTCCGTCAGGTCGGCTGGGAGGTGCAGGCGGCAGGGCTCGGTCTCATGGCAGTTGGCTGGCTCGAGGCGCTCGTCGGCATCGGAGCGCTCTGAACCAGGAGATGCCTGAACCGCGCCGCGGACCGGCTCAGTCAGGCGGCAGCCCCGAGCGCATGACCGCGATGGTGTTCTCGAGCTTGAGCTTGGCGATGGTGAGGTACTTCGCGAGGTTGGCCCGATCGACGTCACCGATCGAGCCGGCGATCTCCGGGCTGCGCAGGACGTCGAAGAGCCCCTGGAGCGCCTCGGCAAACTGCTGCTTGGCCAACTGGAGGGAGTCGTCGCCGAGGGGTCCGATCGGCCGATGTCCAGTGTCCAGCTCGGGTTGGGCGACCCCGCGCCGGGCGGCACCGGCCGCCGCCTGGGCCCGGGCCGGGGCAGGTTCCGAACCGACGGCCCGGCCCGGCCGACCCTCGATCCTCTCGCGGAGCTTGACCAGCGAGAGCTCGCCTCGGGCAACCTGCTCGGCGAGGCGCCGGCGGCGCCGAGGGTCCTCGACCTTCATGAGTTCGTAGGCGTGGGAGAGGGTGTCTTTGCGCACAGACACCAGCTCCTTCACCTCGGGCGGGGCGTCGGCCAGGCGCAGGCGGTTCTCCAGGTAGCCCTTGTCCTTGCCGAGCTTCTGGGCCAGGCGGCGCACGCTGTAGCCGTGGTCGTGGATCATCCGGTCGTACATCATCGCTTCGTCCAGGGGGGAGAGATCCTCACGCTGGAGGTTCTCGATGATGGCGATCTCGAGCGCGGTGTCGTCGTCGATGTCCTCGATGAGGGCGGGGATGGTTCCGAGGCCCGCCGATCTGGCGGCTCTCCAGCGACGCTCGCCGGCGACGAGCTGGTAGTGACCGCCGGGGATCGGTCGGACCAGGATCGGCTGGAGGATGCCGTGTTCGCGGATCGACGCGGTCAGGTCGTCGAGCGCGGCCTGGTCCATGGCCAAGCGCGGCTGCTGCGGGTTGGCGTCGATCCGATCAACGGGGACGTTACGGATACCGACGCTGCGGTGAGTGCCCTCAGCCGAGAGCAGGCTCACGATGGCCGGTGAAAGCTCGCCTTCTTCGGAGAGGCGCCGCGCGGCGGTCGCGCGGAAATCCGGTCTAGCCAAGCTCGATCACCTCCCGTGCGAGCTCCCGGTAGGTCCGGGCCGCGTCGGAGCTCCCGGCGTACACCGTGATGGGTCGGCCCGTCAGCGGTGCTTCGCCTAGCTTCACCGTGCTGCGGATGATGCTCTTGAAGACGTGGTGATCGCCGAGCTCGCGGAGCTCGTCGAGCATCTCGCGTCCGAGGATGGTGCGTCCGTCGTAGAAGGTGGGCAGCAGGCCCATGACACGCAGATCTCGGTTGAGCTTGGTCCGGATGGTGTTGATGACCTTGACCAGGGCCGTCAGGCCTTTGAGCGCGTAGTACTGGGTCTGCACCGGGATGATGACGCTGTCCGCGGCCACGAGCCCGTTGATGGTCAGCAGCCCCAGGGTCGGAGGGCAGTCGATCAGGACGAAGTCGTACCTGTCGTCGATCCAGTTCTCGAGCGCCTCCCGGAGGGCCTGCTCGCGGCCGATTGCGCTGAACAGCTCCACCTCCGTCGACGCGAGCTCGAGGGTCGCGGGCGCGACGTCGATTCCGGTGGTCTGCGTTGGAATGATGATCTCGTCCAAGGTCGCGCGAGCCTCTGCGAGCACGTCGGCCATCGATCGTTGGACAGTCCCCAGATTCACGCCCAGGCCGACGGTGAGGTTCGCCTGCGGATCCATGTCGATGCAGAGCACGCGATAGCGCTGCTCGGCGAGCGCGCCGGCGAGGTTGATCGCCGTGGTGGTCTTGCCCACGCCGCCCTTCTGATTCGCGATCGCGATGACGTTCGCCACCAGGGCATCACCTCGTTCCGTTGTCTTGACTCGCTGCCCGGGTGCCCATCGCGCTCAGGGACGCCCGCGACCCTCGCCCTGTCATGCTACCGCACCAATCCAGCGATCGAGCGTTCCGCCCACCGAATTGATGGCATTTGAGCGCGGAAGGGCTGTGCGTGGCGGGCCAGTTTATCCACAGGTTCGCGAAGTTGTACACGGTTCTGTGGAAATGTGGCCGGCCAACGCCACGGCTCGTGGCGCGATCCGACGTCAGGGGGGACCCTTCGATGGCTGCGTGAAGCGGGCGGTCCCTCGGTGTTGGCCGCGGCGGCGAGCGGGCTATCATGGTTCCAATACGACGGCGCGGGCACGAAGCTGCGCCGCTGTCTCTGCGCAAAGACAGCCTGCCGCAGGGGAAGGGAGCCAGCGCGGGATGCCGAGCAACCGTGAACGGACGGAACGCCTGCGGCGGATGAGGGCGGAGTCGCTGCTCGGCGGGGGAACGGTGCGGATCGAGCGCCAGCACGCGTGGGGGAAGCTCACGGCGCGTGAACGGCTGGTACTGCTCCTCGATCCTGGATCCTTCGTCGAGCTCGATGCGTTCGTCACCCACCGCTCGTCGGACTTCGGCCTCGACGAGCAGCACTTCCTCGGCGACGGCGTCGTCACCGGCCACGGGCGCATCGGGGGGCGGCTGGTCTTCGTGTTCAGCCAGGACTTCACCGTCTTCGGTGGTTCGCTCTCCGAGGCCTATGCCGAGAAGATCTGCAAGATCATGGATCTTGCCATGAAGGTCGGAGCGCCGGTCGTGGGCTTGAACGACTCCGGCGGCGCTCGAATCCAGGAGGGCGTTGCCTCGCTCGGGGGCTATGCCGACATCTTCCTGCGCAACGTTCTGGCGTCGGGCGTCGTGCCCCAAGTCTCGGTCATCATGGGACCATGCGCCGGAGGCGCCGTCTACTCGCCGGCCATCACGGACTTCACGGTCATGGTCGATGGGACCAGCTACATGTTCGTGACCGGGCCGAACGTCGTGAAGGCGGTCACCCACGAAGAGGTCGACTCCGAGCGCCTCGGCGGTGCCACGACCCACACCACGATCAGCGGGGTCGCCCACCTGGCCGCGGAGGACGAAGCGACCGCGCTCGATCTCGTGAAGCGGATCCTGTCGTTCCTGCCCCAGAACAACCTCGAGGATCCACCGTTCGTCGAATCCCGCGACCCGGCGTCGCGGTCTGACCCCACCCTCGACTCGATCGTCCCCGACGACCCGCAGAAGCCGTACGACATGAACGGTGTCATCGGGTGCGTCGTGGACGATGGGGAGTTTCTGGAGATCCAGCCCAACTGGGCTCGGAACATCATTGTCGGCTTCGCACGACTCGGCGGGCGATGCGTCGGAATCGTCGCCCAGCAGCCGGCCGTCCTGGCGGGGGCGCTCGACATCGACGCCTCGCTCAAGGCCGCCCGTTTCGTGCGTACCTGCGATTGCTTCAACGTGCCGCTGGTGACGTTCGTCGACGTCCCGGGGTTCATGCCCGGAGTCGGTCAGGAGCACGGCGGGATCATCAAGCACGGGGCCAAGCTGCTCTACGCCTACTGCGAGGCGACCGTCCCCAAGGTTACGGTCATCACCCGCAAGGCGTACGGGGGGGCCTATGACGTGATGAGCTCGAGGCATGTCCGCGGCGACATGAACTTCGCGTGGCCGACGGCGGAGATCGCGGTCATGGGCGCCGAGGGCGCGGTGAACGTGATCTTCAAGGATCAGATCGGTCGGGCTTCCGATCCGGCCGCGGAGCTGGCCCGCCTGAAAGTCGACTACGAGGAGCAGTTCGCCAACCCCTACGCTGCCGCCGCTCGCGGCTACGTGGACGACGTGATCGAACCGTCGGCGACCCGGCCGAGACTGATCGCGGCGCTGGAGATGCTGGCCAACAAGCGCGACGCCAACCCGCGCAAGAAGCATGGCAACATCCCGCTCTGAGGCGGCCCCGGTGTGCGGCCGCGAGCCGAGTTCGTCTTTGCGCAAAGACATGGGCAGGGGCCGGTCTTGTTGACGCCGTCAACCCGTCGTTGCCCGCCTTCGGGTGGGACGAAGCCCCGAACCCACATCGGCCGTCAGGGGAGAGGAGAGGGTGCCGTCATCGCGTCGCTCGAACCGAGGGGGGATCTGTCGAGCGCGACGGTCCGGCCTCGCGCGAGCCGATGAGTCCACCGTTTCGGCGAGTCCTGGTCGCCAACCGGGGCGAGATCGCGCTGCGGGTCATCCGCGCCTGCCATGAGCTGGGGATCGAAGCGGTGGCCGTCTACAGCGATGCGGATGCCGGCGCCGCCCACGTCCGGGCGGCCGACGACGCCGTTCGCCTCGGGCCGGCCCCTGCCACAGAGAGCTACCTTCTGATCGAGGCGATCGTGCGCGCGGCCCGTGAGACCGGGGCCGAGGCGATCCATCCCGGCTATGGGTTCCTCGCCGAGCGGGCGGCGTTCGCTCGCGCGGTGGAGGCTGCGGGCATCATCTTCGTCGGGCCGTCGCCCGAGGCGATTGCCATGCTCGGCGACAAACTCGCTGCCCGCCGGGCGGCGACGGCGGCAGGCGTCCCGGTCGTCCCCGGCACCCTCGAACCCGCCTCCATCGACACGCCTGCCGCGGTCGCCCGCCTCGGCCGAGCCGCCACCACCGTGGGCTTCCCTCTCCTGGTCAAGGCCACAGCCGGGGGAGGCGGCCGGGGGATGCGGAGGGTGGGCGAGTTCGCAGCCCTTCCGGATGCCTTGACCACGGCGTCGCGGGAGGCGGCGGCGGCGTTTGGCGATGGTTCCGTGTATCTCGAGCGCGAAGTCCGTCCGGCGCGCCACGTCGAGGTCCAGCTGCTCGGAGATGCCGGCGGGACCGTGATCGCTCTCGGCGAGCGTGACTGCTCGATCCAGAGGCGCCACCAGAAACTGGTCGAGGAGGCTCCCGCACCCGGGCTCGCGGCCGCCGTGCGGGCGGAGCTCCACGAGCTGGGAATCCGCGTCGCCCGGGCGGCTCGACTCCGGGGGGCGGCGACGGCGGAGTTCCTGCTCGACCGGGACGGGCAGTTCTGGTTCCTCGAGGTAAACGCACGCCTCCAGGTCGAGCACGGGATCACGGAGCTCGTCACCGGTGTGGATCTCGTGGCCGAGCAGCTGAAGATCGCGGCAGGACAGCCGATCTCGCCGGCAGCCCTGCGCGCCGCAGCCCAGGCGACGGAGCCGCCGGGGTACGCCATCGAGGTCCGCCTCTCCGCCGAGGATCCCGCCCGCGACTTCATGCCGGTCCCGGGCCGCGTCGGGCGGTGGTCCATGCCGTCCGGTCCGGGGATCCGCGTCGACACGGCGATCGAGGCCGGGGACCGAGTTCCGCCCGAGTACGACCCCCTGGTGGCCAAGCTCATGGCGTACGGTTCCGATCGGCTCGGCGCCGCTGCCCGACTCCGGTCTGCGCTCGACGAGGTCGAGGTCACCGGCATTCAGACCACCCTCCCGTTCCACCGCTACGTCTGCCGGCACCCGTCGTTCTTGGCGGGTGAGCTCTCGACGGACTGGGTCGATGAGCACTGGGACGGAGTGGGGGAGCGGGTTGCCGCCGTTCGGCTGGCGCAGCTGGCAGCCGGGCTCGGGGAGCTCACCTACCGAGGGGGCCTCGCCGAGCTCGCCGCGGCCGGTGGCCCTGGGCCGGCCTCGGGCGACGGCGAGGTTCGGACCTCGCGCTCCGCGTGGTCGTCGGCCGGCCGGGTGACGGCCGCCGATCGGTGGCCGCGGTGACGGCTCGACGACCGGCGGGTCGGTCGCGAGCCGAGCCACGCTTGTCGAGTGAGGTTCCGTCCGCACGCGCGGTCCCGGATCGTGGCCGGGTCGACGAGAGTCGGGCAATCCGGGTCGGGGTCGCCGCCGCGGCCCGACGCGATGGGGACCGGCCGATCGTCATCGGCCCGCCGGAACCGAGTCCCGTCGGTGGTCCTGGCCCGGCCACGCTGCTGGCCGACGGCGTGGTCCTCGACGCGACCTTCAAACCGCTCGGACGCGGCCGCGCGATCATGATTGGCGTCGGGCCCGGTGCCGAAGCTCGGCACGTGCTGCTCGGGTCGGTCCTCGCATCGTCGGGCGGGCCGGCAGGCGTTGAAATCGTCATCGATGGCTGGCAGGTCATGCTCGAGCTCGAATCCGAGCGCCAGGCCGCCCTGCGGGAACGCGCCCGCCGGGGTCACGAGGCCGCCGGACACGGCGGGCCGATCATGATCCGCGCGATCATCCCTGGACGGATATCGGCGATCTCGGTGATGCCGGGCGAGAGCGTCGCTGCAGGCCAGCAGATCCTCGTCGTGGAGGCCATGAAGATGCAGAACGAACTCCGCGCGCCGCGCGAGGGTACGATCGAGCGAATCGGCGTGCAGGTCGGCCAGACGATCGAGGTCGGCGACCTCCTCGCGGTGATGGATTGAGGATGTCGATGGGTGAGCACGGGGCTGGTCGGCCTGAGGCGGTGGATCCGGGTCGCCAACGCTGGCGGGAAACGACCCGCGCCGAGGCGCTTCGGGGCACGCCCGAGCGCCGTCCCACCTTCGAGACGACGTCCGACATCGGGATTCGCGATCTCTACACTCCGGCCGACCTGGCAGAGCTCGACGAGGCGCGTGACCTCGGCCGACCCGGCGAGTACCCGTTCACCCGGGGCGTCCAGCCGACGATGTACCGCGGCCGGCTCTGGACGATGCGCCAGTACGCCGGCTTCGCGAGCGCGGCCGAGAGCAACCGCCGATTCCACTACCTCCTCGAGCAAGGCCAGACCGGCCTCTCGGTCGCCTTCGATCTGCCGACGCAGATGGGCTACGACTCGGATGCCCGGGCCGCGGAGGGCGAGGTCGGCCGGGTCGGCGTCCCGATCAGCTCGCTCGCCGACATGGAGATCCTCCTCGACGGGCTTCCCCTCGGCCAGGTGAGCACCTCGATGACGATCAACGCCACGGCCTCGATTCTCCTCGCGCTCTACGTGGCGGTGGCCGAGAAGCAGGGCGTCCCCCTCGACCGAGTGAGCGGGACGACCCAGAACGACATCCTCAAGGAGTACATCGCTCGGGGCACCTACATCTACCCGCCGCGGGCGTCGATGCGGCTGGTCACCGACGTCTTCGAGTTCTGCCTCGCGCGAGCTGCCCCGCTGGAACACGATCAGCATCAGCGGCTACCACATGCGCGAGGCGGGGGCGACGGCGGCCCAGGAGCTGGCGTTCACGCTGGCCGATGCGATCGCCTACGTCGAAGCGGCCGTCCAGCGTGGCCTGGACGTTGACGCCTTTGCCGGCCGCCTGAGCTTCTTCTTCGCCGCCTGGAGCGAGCTCTTCGAGGAGGTCGCCAAGTTCCGGGCCGCCCGTCGGATGTGGGCCCGGATCATGCGCGAGCGGTTCGGTGCATCGAACATTCGTTCGATGACATGCCGTTTTCACGTTCAGACGGCGGGATCCTCGCTGACCGCACGGTCGATCGACAACAACGTCGTGCGGACCACCGTCCAGGCCCTCGCCGCGGTCTTGGGCGGAGCCCAGAGCCTGCACACGAACTCGCGGGACGAGGCGCTGGCGCTGCCGACTGAGGAGGCGGCCCGACTGGCCCTGCGGACGCAGCAGATCCTGGCCTACGAGACTGGCGTCGCGGACACGCCCGATCCGCTCGGCGGCAGCTACTTCGTCGAGACGCTCACCGACGAGCTCGAGTCGGCCGCGCGGCGGCTGCTCGATGAGATCGACGAGCTCGGGGGACCCTTGGCCGCCATCGAGGCGGGCTTCCAGCAGCGCCGCATCCAAGAGGCTGCCTACCGCGCCCAGCGCGAGGTGGAACGGGGTGACGCGGATCATCGTCGGGGTCAACCGCTTCCAGGACGAGGTCGGCCGAACGCCGACGACCCAGCAGATCGACCCCGAGGCCGAGCGCCAGCAAGTGGAGCGACTGCAGCGCGTGCGGGCCGAGCGTGATCCGGTGGCCTGGGCGGCCGCCCTGAGCCGCCTCGCCGATACGGCCCAGGGACCCGACAACCTGATGCCGGCCATTCTGGAGGCCGTCCGGGCCTACGCCACGGTCGGCGAGATCTCGCGATCGCCTGCGCGCGGTCTGGGGCGAGCACCGCGAGTCGGTCACCGTCTGAGAGAGGAAGTCCGATGCCTGCCCATCGACCCCCCGCCGCGGTTGGCCTGCCGGAGCGAGTCCGGCGGCTCGGCCGGGTCCACCACGTCGCGGTCGTCGTCCGCGATCTCGACGCGGCGCTCCGCTTCTACCGAGACTCGCTCGGCCTGGATCTCGAGACCGTCCTGCCCATCCCGTCCGACGGGGTTCGGATCGCCTTCCTCCCGATCGGCGAAGTGAAGGTCGAGCTGGTCGAGCCGACCGATCCCTCCACCGGCGTCGCGCGCTTCCTCGAGCGATCCGGCGAGGGCTTCCACCACGTCTGCTTCGAGGTCGACGACCTGGCCGAGACGCTGACCCGCCTCGCGATCGACGGGATCGAGCTGATCGACACGGCGCCCCGCAAGGGAGCCGAGGGTCCGGTCGCCTTCCTCCATCCCCGCTCCTGTCACGGGGTGCTGGTCGAGCTCATCGAGGCGCCGGGCGGGCCGGCCTGGTCGGCCCTCGGGCTACTGCGTAGGCGGCGCCCCTAGCAGGGCGCCGCGGTCGGCACCCGGCGACGATCTTCAAGGGCCGAGCGAGAGGAGCACGTCGGCGGCGTTCTCCGCCGCTCGAGCGAAGCCGACGATCTCGCCGGCAAGCGCTCGGAGCAGGGGCTCGTCGTCGCTCGGAACGGGCCCGATGTCCCGCGTCCAGCAAGTCGGATCCAGTGGGCGGTCAAGCCGGTCGAGACCGTGCCCGTCCAGTTCGGCCACCGACGACAGCCAGGCCCGATCGATGCGCTCGACCGTGGGCTCACCGGCGGGCCGACGCGACCCTCGGACGAGCCGGCACGATCGGCCGAAATCGGGCGGGGCGAGCCGCCGTCGGTCGATGGCGCGGGCCGCCTGCGAGAAGCGATCGAGCCAGGTCGGGGGCTACCCCGGCCAGCGAGAGCAGGGCGGCGAAGCGGCCGCGGTCGCCGCAGGCCCGCCCAGTCCTCGACGGCCAGGGCAAGAAGGATCTCGCGCGTCTCGCCGGCGATGAGTTCCACAGGCGACCCTCGTTCAGTGATGCTGCCGGCGGCGGCGGGACGCTCGGAGCGGCCGTTGGGGTCACGGTGCGTCCGATCAGCCGCGGAAGCCGGCCTCGCGCAGGAGCGCGGGTAGCTGCGTCGGCGAGTCGGCGACCCGGATGCCGGCCGCCTCGAGCGCCGCGATCTTCTCGGCCGCCGTACCCGTGCCGCCGGTGATGATCGCCCCGGCGTGGCCCATGCGCTTGCCCTCGGGGGCCGTCCGGCCGGCGATGAAGGCGGCCATCGGGACGCCGCGCAGGTGCTCGGCGGCCCAGGCCGCCGCCTCCTCCTCGGCCGTGCCGCCGATCTCGCCGATCAGCACGATCGCCTCGGTCTCCGGGTCGTCGGCGAAGAGCTGGAGCACGTCGAGGAACGTCGTGCCGATGATCGGGTCGCCGCCGATGCCGACGCAGGTCGACTGGCCGATGCCGGCGTCGGTCATCGCCTGGACGACCTCGTAGGTGAGTGTCCCGGAGCGCGAGACGACCCCGACCCGGCCCTCGCGGTGGATCGAGGCCGGGGATGATCCCGACCTTGGCCCGGCCGGGCGAGGTGGCTCCCGGGCAGTTCGGCCCGATGAGTCGCGCCGCCGGCCTGCCGGACGACCTCGACCACCTTCAGCATGTCGAGGGCGGGGATCCCCTCGGTGATGCAGAAGATGGTCTCGATGCCGGCGTCCACCGCCTCGAGGATCGCGTCGGGCGCGCCGGCGGCGGGCACGAAGATGCACGGACGTGTTGGCGCCGGTCTCCGCGACGGCCTCGGCGACGGTGTCGAAGACCGGGACCCGGCCATCGAGGGCCATCTGGCCGCCCTTGCCGGGCGGTGGCCGGCCACGATCGGGGTGCCGTAGTCGAGCATCTGGCGGGAGTGGAACTCGCCCTCGCGGCCGGTGATCCCCTGGACGACGAGCCGGGTCTCGCGCCCGACCAGGATGCTCACGCCGCACGCCCTCCGCGGCGCGCGGCCGGCCGCGACGGCCTTGGCGGCCGCCTCGTCGAGGCTGGTCGCCGTCTCGAAGCGGGCCTCGCGCGAGTAGCACGGCCGCCTCCTCGGCGTTGGTGCCGACGATACGGACGACCATCGGGACCTCGCGCTCCTGCCGGGCGCGGGCCTCGATCAGGCCGCGGGCCACCTCGTCGCCGCGGGTGATGCCGCCGAAGATGTTGACCAGGATGGCCCGCACCTTGGGGTCGGCCAGGATCAGGCGCATCGCCGCGGCGACCTTGTCGGCCTTGGCCCCGCCGCCGATGTCGAGGAAGTTGGCCGGCTCGCCGCCGGCGTGCTTGACGAGGTCCATCGTCGTCATCGCCAGGCCGGCGCCGTTGACCATGCAGCCGATCGTCCCGTCGAGCTGGATGAAGCTGATGCCGTGGGCGCGCGCCTCGACGTCGGCGGGATCCTCCTCGTCGAGGTCGCGCAGGCGCTCGAGGTCGGGGTGGCGGGCGAGGGCGGAGTCGTCGAGCGTCACCTTGGCGTCGAGGCAGACCAGCCGCGTCGACGGGCCGCCTGCA
The DNA here is from genome assembly GCA_963712585.1 of uncultured Chloroflexia bacterium. GTDB lineage: Bacteria > Chloroflexota > Limnocylindria > Limnocylindrales > CSP1-4 > CAVQIH01. The sequence goes on along the minus strand of CAVQIH010000004.1, from coordinate 104,491 downwards.
CCGAGTTCGCGCACGATCGCCAGCGGGTTGACCTCGACGAGGTCGGCGTCGTACTCGCGCATGGTCGCGACGAGACCCTTGGCGATGGTCACGAAGGCCGCCAGGTGCGACCCTCCCAGCCCGACGCCGAAGGCCAGCTCGCGGGCCTGGTAGTCGAGCAGCCCGAGGAGCGGGTGGGCACTCACCCGCACGATCGCGCCCGGACTGGTCCGGGCGACCTCCTCGATCTCGACGCCGCCCTCGGCCGAGGCCATGACCACGATCCGGCGGCTGGCCCGGTCGAGGATGGCGCCCAGGTAGAACTCCCTGACGATGTCCGCCGCCGGCGCCACCAGCACCTTCCTGACGGTGATCCCCTTGATCGTCATGCCCAGGATCGCGGTCGCGACGGTGGCGGCCTCGTCGGCGGAGCGGGCGAGCTTCACGCCGCCCGCCTTGCCGCGGCCGCCGACCAGCACCTGGGCCTTGACCACGACGCCGCCCGCGCCTTCGGCGAGGAAGCGCTCGGCCGCGACCCGCGCTTCGTCTGGCGAGCGTGCCACCGTCCAGGGCGGCACGGGAAGACCCCTGGCGAGCAGGAGCGACTTGGCGTCGGCTTCCTGGATCTTCACGGCGGGACGGCTCCTACGCTGGGGACCAATCGGGCGGCCTGACAACAGCGGACGTCCGGGCTCGACGGGAGGAACGCGATCGGAATGCGGCGGGCGGCCGGGGCAACGTGCTCCGATGGTACAGCGAGTCCGCCGCTGTCGCGGGGCCGGGCGTGCCGGGAGTGGCCCGGGCCGACCCGGCGATCTCGCTAGAATGCGGCCATGCCCCAGCGCATGTCCCTGGCCGGCCCGCGCGGCTTTCAGAGGGCTCCCGTCACCACCACCTGACCGTCTCGCCGGGCACCGGTCGGGTCACCTTGAGTTCGGAGGATCCATGCTGCTCCGCTACCGCGGCGGCGAGGGGATGCTCGGCGTGGGCATTCCACCGCATCTCCGGCGTCGCCATCTGGGCTGTTCGTCCTCCTCCACGTCCTCGACATCTACCTGGTCGGGGCGAACCCGGCGCTCTACGACGAGCTCCTGGCGTTCTACGCCAGCCCGATCGGGCGGGTCCTGGAGGTGCTCCTCGGCGCGGCGCTCCTGTACCACGCCCTCAACGGCCTGCGGATCATCGTCATGGACTTCTGGCCGGCGATGACCGCTACCACCGGCAGCTCTGGTACGCGGCCTGGGTGATCTTCGTCGTCGTCGGTCTCCCCGGCGCCGTACATCATCCTGCAGGCCGATCTGGGCCGGGGGTGGTGACGATGGCAATCTATCACCCGCTCCGGACGAGCCCGACCGCAGGGCGGCGGCTGGGAGCTGGCCGTCTGGTACCTCATGCGCCTCACCGGGCTCGGCCTGTTCGTGCTGGCCCTGGCCCACTACCTCATCGTCCACTTCCTCTTCGACCCGGCCGAGCAGACCGCCGCACTGGATCGTCGAGTCGCGCTGGAGCAACCTCGTCTGGCGGGCCTTCGACTGGCTGATGCTGATGCTGGTCCTCTTCCACGGCTTCATGGGCGTGCGCACGGTCGTCGACGACTACACCCGGGGCGGCGCTGCGGACGGCGCTGACGATGGCCTCTACCTCCTGGGCGCTCGTCCTCTTCGTGATGGGCACGATCGTCGTCATGACCGCTGCCAGATCCCGGCCGGCTGAGGCTCCGATGCGGCATCGATCATCGACGCCATCATCGTCGGCGCCGGCGGGGCCGGCCTGTGGGCGGCCCTCGAGCTGGCCCGGGCGGGCGTCGCGCACCGCGGTCCTGACCAAGCTCTACCCGACCCGCTCCCACACCGGCGCCGCCCAGGGCGGCGTCTGCGCCGCCCTCGGCAACCTCGAGGAGGACCACTGGGAGTGGCACATGTTCGACACCGTCAAGGGCGGCGACTACCTCGTCGACCAGGACGCGCGCCGAGATCCTGGCCCGCGAGGCGATCGAGACCGTCATCGAGCTCGAGCACATGGGCCTGCCGTTCAACCGCACGCCGGACGGCCGGATCGACCAGCGCCGCTTCGGCGGCCACACCCGCAACTTCGGCGAGGCGCCCGGTCCGGCGGGCCTGCTACGCCGCCGACCGGACCGGCCACATGATCCTCCAGACCCTCTACCAGCAGTGCATCAAGCACGGGCGTCACGTTCTTCGACGAGTACCACGTCGTCGACCTGCTCGTCGAGGGCGGCGACGCTGGCGACGGCGGGCGGGCGGCCGGCGTCGTCGCCTACCGGATCGCCGACGGCGAGCTCCACACCTTCCGGGCCAAGGCGGTCCTGCTCGCCACCGGCGGCTTCGGGCGGATGTTCCGGATCACCTCGAACGCCTACTCGCTGACCGGCGACGGCGTCGCGCCTGGCCTACCGCCACGGCATCCCGCTCGAGGACATGGAGTTCTACCAGTTCCACCCGACCGGCATCTACGGGCTCGGCATCCTGCTCTCCGAGGCGGCCCGCGGCGAGGGCGGCTACCTCCTCAACGACGGCGGCGAGCGGTTCATGGAGCGCTACGCGCCCGACGCTCGATGGAGCTCGCGCCGCGCGACATGGTCAGCCGGGCGATGTACCATGGAGATCCGGGACGGCCGGGGCATCGAGCGGCAAGGACTACGTCTACCTCGACGTCCGCCACCTCGGCCGCAAGGTCATCGAGGAGAAGCTGCCCGACATCACCGACTTCGCCCGGATCTACCTGGGCGTCGAGCCGCTCACGGAGCCGGTGCCGATCCAGCCGACCGCCCACTACGCGATGGGCGGCATCCCGACCGACATCGACGCCCGGGTCATCCGCGACGAGCACAACACGGTCGTGCCCGGGCCTCTACGCGGCCGGCGAGTGCGCCTGCGTCAGCGTCCACGGCGCCAACCGCCTGGGCACCAACTCGCTCGTCGACCTGCTCGTCTTCGGCCGGCGGGCCGGGCCGGCAGATGGTCCGCTACGTCCGGCGGCGCGGAGCTGCCCGAGGTCGCCGCCGACGCCGAGGAGCCGGTCCGCGCCGAGATCGAGGCCGCTCCGCGCGCGCGACGGACGGCGAGCGGCCCGGCCGCATCCGGCGCGAGCTGGCCGACGTGATGATGGACAACGTGCGGCGTCTTCCGCGACGAGCGACCTGCTGACCGAGGCCCGCCGGACGGTGCGCGAGCTGCGCGGAGCGCTACGCCCGCGTCCGCCGTCGACGACCAGGGGCCGGACCTTCAACACCGACCTCCTCGAGGCGCGCGAGCTCGGCTACCTGCTCGACTGCGCCGAGACGACGGTCGCCGCCGCGCTGGCCCGCACCGGAGAGCCGCGGCGCCCACTCCCGCGAGGACTTCCCCGAGCGCGACGACGCCAACTGGCTGAAGCACACGCCTGGCCTACCGCGGCGACGGCGGGCCGCGGCCTCGCGCTACAAGCCGGTCACGATCACCGCGCTTCCAGCCGAAGCCGCGGACCTACTGAGCGAGCCGGGAGCCAGCATGCAGGTCGAGCTCCGCATCCTGCGCTACGACCCCGAGCGCGACCAGAAGCCGCACTGGGAGGCGCTACCGCGTCGAGGCGGAGCCGATGGACCGCGTCCTCGACCTGCTGCACACGGTCAAGTACGAGCAGGACGGCACGCTCACCTTCCGGCGCTCCTGCGGGCACGGCATCTGCGGCTCGGACGCGATGCTGATCAACGGCCGCAACCGCCTGGCCTGCAAGATCCGCGTCGACCAGCTGGGCCGCAAGATCACGCGTCGCGCCGCTGCCCGGCCTGCCGGTCGTCAAGGACCTCGTCGTCGACATGGAGGGCTTCTTCGCGAAGTACCGCAGCGTCAAGCCGTACCTCGATCAACGAGCGAGCCGCCGCCCGAGCGCGAGCGGCGCCAGACGCCCGGCGGACCGGGCCCGCTTCGACGACACGACGAAGTGCATCCTGTGCGCCGCCTGCACCACGTCGTGCCCGTCGTTCTGGGCCCAGCCGGCGTACGTCGGCCCGGCCGCGATCGTCAACGCCCACCGCTTCATCTTCGACTCGCGCGACGAGGCGGCCGAGGAGCGCCTGGAGATCCTGGCCGACAAGGACGGCGTGTGGCGCTGCCGGACGATCTTCAACTGCACCGACGCCTGCCCGCGCGGCATCAACATCACCCAGGCCATCCTCGAGGTCTCGGCGGCGATCGTGGAGCGGCACGTCTGAGCGGTCCGAGCGACGCGGGCGACCGAGCGCGACCGCGACGCCGCGGATCGGTCGACCTGCCGGCTGCTCGATCCGGACCGACGGCGCGGCGCGCGGCAACCCCGGGCCCGGCGTCCGCCGGCGCGGTCCTGATCGACGCTCGACGGCCCGACGCCGCGCGATCCCGACGCCGCGCCGCTGCGCCATCGATCTCCGAGTACCTCGGCGTCCAGACGAACAACGTGGCCGAGTACACGGCGGCGTCGTCCGGGCCCTCGGCGCTGGCCGGCGAGCTGGGCGCCCGAGAGGTCGACCTGCTCCTCGACTCCAAGCTCATCGTCGAGCAGCTCCACGGCCGCTGGCGGGTCAAGGACGCCAAGCTCCAGCCGCTCTGCACGCCGAGGCGCGCCGGCGCCTGCGCCGCGCTTCGACGCGCTGGTCGGCCGGCGCACGTGCCGCGGGCCCGGAACCGCGCCGCCGATGCGCTGGCCAACGAGGCGCTCGACCGAGTCGCCGCGAGGCCGGCCGCGCGTCGTCCGTCGGCCGAGCGTCGGCGCCGGCGGGCCGGCGTCGACGGCGTCGTCGCCCGACGGCGCCGGATCCGCGGCGCGTAGAATCGGGGCGCCAGCGAGGCGACCGGATGGTCGCGCGCCGGCCGGGGTCGACCCGGCGCGGCGTGAGGAAAGTCCGAGCTCCTCAGCGCAGGGTAGCGGGTAACGCCCGTCCGCCGCGAGGCGAGGACCAGTGCCACAGAGACGAGCCGGCCGGCTCGGTCGCGAGCCGGGCGGCGGAGTGAAACGCGGCAAACTCTACCCGGAGCAAGGCCAAATAGGAGGGCGCAACCCCGGTTCGCCGGGGGGAGAGGTGCGCTGCCCAGCCCTCGGGTCGGCCGCATGAGCCGTCGGGCGACCGGCGGCCGCAGATGGATGACCGTCCCCGCGACGCGAGTCGCGGGACAGAACTCGGCTTACAGGCCGCCTCGCTGGCGCTCCAGCCGAGCGGGGCCGGCTCAGTCCTCGTCGGGGCGGAAGATGTGCGCCGCCGTGCAGGCGTTGCAGATCGGCGTGGCCGACTCGAGATCGCCCGAGCGGGATCGGGACCTGCGCGGTCCGGGTAGAGGCACTCGCCTCGTAGACCCGCGCCGGGGCCAGGTCGACGTGGATCAGCCGGCGGAACGTGCAGCGGCGGATCCGGTGCGCCGCGAGGCGGTATGCCTCGGGCTCGGTCGACGGCAGCAGTTGCGGCAGAGCCATGTCGGGCGGTCAGACCTCCAGGGACGCCGCAGCCTATCATCGGGCGATGGCGCTCGGCAAGCGCCGGATGGTACCAACGCCCTGGCCGGACTTCCGGCGACGCCGCGGGAGGGCTGATCGTGCAGGGTGGGGGACGCCGCGAGTCGCTTCCGCGGATCTCGGCCTGCCCGTTCCTTCGTTGGCCGGACGCGACCGGGCTGCCGCCATCCGCGCCCCTCAGCCTGGAACCGGGGAACCGCTGCCTCGCCCTCCCGGACGACTTCGAGCCCGATCTCGACCGCCAAGGTCGACTCTGCCTGATTGCCGCCCATCTCGCCTGCGAGCGCTTTCGCCCTGGGTTGGTCCTGGCTCGGCGGACCGGCCGACCGGCCGGCCTGCGGATCGTCGCTCAGGCGGTGGCTCGCAGGGCCGAATTCGCAACGGCGGTCAGCGTCCCCGGGGACCGGGCCGCCACGGTCGACGCGGACCACGCCGCGCGCGCACGTCAGCTGCCGCCGTGTGCCCTGCGCCGAGCCCGACCCCCGGCCGACGACCGGAGCGCGCCGGCGGACCCGGCGACCGAGCGCGCGATGCAGCTCGCAGCGTTCGTGGCGTCGCCTGATCCGAACGGCCACGACCTGGTCGCATCGTCCTGTTCGTCCGGGCCGGGCGATGGTCTGGACATCCCGGCCGGTACCCGGCTAGGCGCCGTCGCCGAGCCTGCGCCGACCACCCGCTGAGGGCAAGGCCGGCCGGGCAGTTCGGGCTAGCTCCGACGGGCGTTGATCCGCCCCTGCGCCTCGGTGACGGCCGTCTCGAAGCCTTCGCCGACCACGGTCAGCTCAGGCCGGGGGACCGCCCGTAGCGTGCCGGTGCTCGTCCACCGCCACCGCCTGGAACAGGCCCGGTTGCGGTCCCATCGCCGGCAGTCGACGGTCACGATCGCGACCCGCATAGTCCGCAGGCGGTACGCCCACGGTACCCGGGTAGTGCCAGATGGCGGGGATCGGCTTCATCGGGTCACCTCAATCGTGGTCGCCAAGGCGAGCGCGTGGCGCCGATTTACCAGTTCGCCCCAAGGGTACGACCCGCGCGCTCGCCTTGTCGCCTCGGCGCTGCTGGGTGCCCGAACGAAAGGGCCATCCCCAGATCGCCCGCCTTGACCATTGACGGGTGCTCTCCCATGTGTAGAATGCCCATCAAGTGGCACGAAGTGGTGCCGAGTGGGGAACAGCGGCCGGTCAGCCCTGCCAGCGGACCGGTTCCGAGCACGAACAGGGGACGCCCGACGTTGTTCACCGGCGAATACCGGCACACGGTGGACGAGAAGGGACGGATCGCCGTCCCCTTGAAGTTCCGGGTGCAGCTCGAGCGAACCGCGTTCGTCGCTCGCTGGACGGACGGCTGTCTGGCCGTCTTTCCGCGGACCGAATGGGAGGCCCTGGCCGACAAGTTCAGGACGCTCCCGATCGGGGACCAGGCCGGCCGGACTGTTCCAGCGACACGTGTTCGCCGGCGCCTTCGAGGCCACCTTCGATCGGCAGGGTCGCTTCGTCCTACCGGCCCAGCTCCGCGAGTACGCCGGATTGAAGAGCGAGGCGGTGATCGTGGGGTCGCGCAACCACGCCGAGATCTGGGCGCCGGACCGCTGGGACGCGGTTCTCGAGCAGCTTGGGTCTCCGGACGCACTCGCGCAGGCCCTGGCCGGCCTCGGGATCTAGGACCACATGCGCTTCCAGGATCCGCTCGGGATCCGACCGTCGATGGTGGAGGAGAGATGGAGACTGGGCACCTGCCGGTGCTGGTGGAGGAGGTCATGAACGTGCTCTCCCCGCGCTCCGGCAGCCTCCAGATCGACGCCACCCTCGGCGGCGGTGGGCACACCGAGCGGATCCTGGAAGCCACCAGCCCGGATGGTCGGCTGCTGGGACTCGATGCCGACCCTGCGGCGATTGCGCGGGTCGGGGAGCGCTTGGCCCGTTTCGGCGACCGGCTGGTTCTTCGGCAGGCCAACTTCCGGGACCTCGCCTCCGAAGCGGCTGCGGTGGGCTTCGGGCAGGTCGATGGCGTCCTGCTCGATCTCGGGCTCTCGAGCTTCCAGCTGGCCGATCGCGGACGAGGCTTCGGAATCCGGACCGGCGGCCCGCTCGACATGCGCTTCGACCCCTCGCGGGGTCGCTCTGCCGCCGAGATCCTGGCGACATCCGACGAGCGCGAGCTGACGGACCTCCTGCGCCGCTTCGGCGAGGAGCCGCATGCGTCCCGGATCGCCCGCGCGATCGCCCGGACGCGGGTCCAGGCGCCGATCGAGACGGCCGAGGCGCTGGTCGCGCTCGTCGAGCGGACCGTGCCGGCGCTGCGGGGACCTCGACGGATCCACCCTGCGACCCGGGTCTTCCAGGCTCTCAGGATCGCCGTGAACGACGAGCTCGGAGCGCTGGAGGCGGCGTTGGTCGCGGCCCTGCGGCTCCTGCGACCCGGCGGTCGGTCTGGTGGTCCTGGCCTACCACTCCCTCGAGGACCGCATCGTGAAGCGCTTCATCGTCGCCGAACGGCGGGGGTGTATCTGCCCGTCCGAGTTCCCCATCTGCGTGTGCGGCCGTCAGCCTCGCCTCCGCGTTCTGGGCAGGCAGCCCGTCATGCCGGGCCCCGAGGAGATCGCCGCGAATCCCAGGGCGCGGAGCGCCCGCCTGCGAGCCGCCGAGCGGCTCGCCGCCTGAGACCCGGAAGAAGTCCTGCCCTCGTCGCCGACACAGACTCCCAGACCGCGCAGGAAGGAGGAAGGAGCCGTGAGCAGACGTCACCAGGCCAACCGCCGCCGCGCCTACGGCCGTCGCCAGCATGAGGTTCGCGAGCGGGTCGAGCGGCTCGACACGGCGGATCGCTACGGCGTGGCGTGCCGCCTGCCGGGTGCTTCTCGGCTGGTGCCAATCGCCTCGGAGTCGTTCGCAGCCTCGGCGCTCCCGACCGGCCTACCCGGCCGCTGGGCCACCCTCCGTACGGCCGATTGATGGCCGTCTACGAAGGCACCCGGCGGGGAGCGACGATCCTCCCGCGTCATCCGTTCAAGGTCCCCGCGCTTCCTCGTCGCCGGACCCGCGTCGCAGTTCGCGCACATCGCCGACCCAGTCGCGTTGGCCTGGCGTTGGCCGGGATCGCGATCGCGTTCGTGCTCGGCCTCTTCTCGCTGGCGCAGTCGGTCCGCGTCTCGGCGACTGGCTACGACGTCGATCAGCTGAGTGCCGAGAAGACGCGACTCACCGACCAGAGCCGCGAGCTGCTGGCCGACCTCAACCGCCTGGGGCGGGAGCCGGCCATCCGCAAGCAGGCGATCGACTTCGGCCTCGTCCAGCTCGCCGATCCGCTCGTTCTGCCCGCTCGCTGAACCAGCCTCGAACCGAATGACCGGACGGACCGATCCGCGCCGTCGCCTGCTCGTCCTCCTGCTCGTCCTGGTGACGGCCGGGGGTGCCAACATCGTGCGGCTTGCCCAATGGCAGGTCGGTGAGCGAGACCGCCTCATGGGGCTCGCCCAGGACCAGCTGGTCATGCGGATCGCCCAGCCGATGCAGCGGGGGACGATCTACGACCGGTCCGGAACGGTCGCCCTCGCCTCGACCGTGGACCGAGATCGCCTGGTCGCGGCGCCCGGCCAGCTGACCCCCGACCGGCGGGCCGCGGTCGGTGCGGCTCTCGTCCGGATCCTCGGCCTTGAGGCCGAGGAGGCGGCCGCCCTGCTGGCCAAGATGGACAGCGATGCGGGCTACGTCATCCTGCGCCGGGACCTCACCGCGGTGATGAGCGACGAGGTCCGAGCCGGCCTCGCCTCGGGTGAGCTCGAGCAGGTCGGGCTGGAGACCGAGCCGGTGCGGATCTACTCGCAGTCCGGGGGCGCTCGTGATACGACCTTGGCCGCCCACCTGATGGGCTTCGTCAACGCCGACGGCGAGGGCCAGTACGGGGTCGAGCAGCGCTACCAGGACATCCTGGCCGGTAAGCCGCGGATCGTGGTCGCCGACCGCGACGTCGCCAACAGGCCGCTCTCCGAGAGCCTGGTCGTCGAGGATCCCGGGGTCCCCGGAGCTGACCTGCGTCTCACCATCGACGCGAGCCTCCAGCTGCGAGTCGAGCAGGAAGTCTTCGCCGCCTGGGTGGCAGACCGGGCCAAATCGGTCTCGGCGATCGCCATGGATCCCGCGACGGGCGAGATCCTGGCCGAGGCGAGCTACCCCTCCTATGACGGCAACGCCTATGGCTCCATCGCGGCAGACGACCCGTCACGGTTCCTTGACCCAGCCGTGAGCCAGGTCTTCGAGCCCGGCTCGGTCTTCAAGATGGCCCTGGCGACGGCCGCCCTCGGCACAGGCGTGGTCACGCTGAAGACCAAGATCAACGATTCGGGGTCACTCGTGCTGGACGGCGGGAGGTCGAAGGTCTACGACTCCGACCACGCGGCCCGGGGAATGATGACCTTCGAGGACATCGTCGCCTACTCGCGGAACGTCGGCGTCGCTCGAGTGGCGCTGAGACTGGGCGGTACGGTCCGTGAGGCCTCGACGGTCCTGTATCAGACGTGGCGGCAGCTCGGGTTCGGCAGCAAGACCGGCATCGACCTGGCCGGGGAGGTACCCGGCCTGGTCAACGACCCGGCCGTCCGCGAATGGCGCGAGGTCGATCTTGCCAACGGGGCGTTCGGCCAGGGCGTGGCGGTCACGCCCATTCAGCTGGCCAGCGCCTACTGTGCCATGGTCAACGGCGGGATCCTCGTGACCCCCCACGTGGTAGGGGCGATCGGGGATCGCGACGTCACGCAACCGGCCAGCCAGCGCGTCATGTCAACGGCACTCTCGAAGCAGCTGGTCGGCCTGCTGGAACACGTCGTCGAAGATGTCGAGTACTACCGCGTCAAGACGGAGATCCCAGGCTACCGAGTCGGCGGCAAGACCGGCACCGCGGAGATCTGGGACCCCAAGCTCAACGGTGGCAAGGGCGGGTTCAAGGCCCGAGTGTTCAACTTCTCGTTCGTGGGCTTCATCGGCCGGGAAGAGCCCGAGGTCGTGGTGGCCGTGACGATCCGAGAGGGTCGCCCGACGATCTACGGCCAGGGCAACATGGAGCTACCGGTCCAGTCGTTCGAGCTGTTCCGACGGATCGCCACCGACGCGGTCGCCGTGCTCAACCTCCCTCCCTCGCAGACCCCTGCGCAGGCCAGCCGGTGAATGCGGCCTGTGCCACACTGGCGCCCGTGACCCACGTCCTCGTCCGACCGCAACGAGGGGACGAGGCCGGTCCCTTCCTGACCGCCGCGGACGTCGCCGCAGCGACGGGCGGCCGCCTCCTGGCGCAGTCGAACCGGCCGATCCGCGGAGGCGCGGTCGATTCGAGAGCGGTTGGGCCGGGCAACCTCTTCGTGGCGCTCCCGGGCGAGCGGACCGATGGGCACCGCTTCCTGGCCGACGCGGTGGCTGCCGGGGCCGCAGCGCTCTCTGGTGACGCAGGCGCCGACCGACCCGGCGGTGCTGGGCGACGTGACGGTCGTCCTGGTCGAGGACGCGCTGCCCGCCCTTCACGCCGTCGCCGCGAGCTGGCGCGGCCGCTTCTCGCCACTGACCGTGGGGATCACCGGGAGCGTGGCCAAGACCTCCACCAAGGAGGCCACGGCGGCAGTCCTGGGGCGGCGCTTCGTGACGCTGCGAACGCCGGGCAATCAGAACAACGAGATCGGCCTGCCGCTCACGCTCCTCCGCCTCGGCCCGGAGCACGGCGCGGCGGTCCTCGAGATGGGCATGTATACGGGCGGGGAGATCGCCGACCTGGCCCGGATCGCCAGGCCCTCGATCGGGGTGGTCACGGCTGTCCGCGAGATCCATCTTGCCCGGGCCGGCTCCCTCGACGCCATCGAGGCGGCCAAGGCGGAGCTCGTCGAGGCACTACCGGCCGATGGCGTCGCGGTGCTCAACGCCGACGACGAGCGCGTCAGCCGGATGGCTGCGCGGACGGCTGCCCGAGTCGTCACCTACGGCTTCTCGCCAGTGGCGGACGTCACGGCCGGGGCGATCGTGGGGCGGGGCTTCGCGGGAATGGGGTTCCAGCTTCGCGCCCTGGGTGACACCCGGGCCGTGGCCACGCCGGCGCTCGGCCGTCATGGCGTCCACAACGCCCTGGCTGGCGCGGCGGTCGGCCTGGCGGCCGGCCTGACCCTGGATGAGATCGCCGATGGCCTGGCGGCCGGCTGGTCCGCCGAGCATCGCTCGCAGCTCGTTCGCGTCGGCGAGGTGGCCGTCATCGACGACACCTACAACGCGTCGCCGCCATCGATGCTGGCCGCCCTCGACCTCCTGGCGACACTGCCGGGACGCCGCTTAGCGGTGCTCGGGGAAATGCTCGAGCTCGGCGAGCTCAGCGAGGCCGGCCACCGGGAAGTGGGCGGGCGGGCCGGCCGCGTGGTCGACGCCCTCATTGTCGTCGGCGAGGGCGCCAGCGGGATCGCCGATGCCGCGTTGGAGGCTGGCCTGGCGCCCGAGCGAGTGCCGTCGCGCGGCGGACCGCGCGGATGCCCTCCAGATGCTCGCCGCCGAGCTGCGGCCGGGCGACGTGGTCCTGGTCAAGGCCTCGCGGGCGGCCTCGCTCGACCTGCTCGTGGACGCCCTCGCCGGCGAGCTCCGGTCGTGACGATCCAGCTGATCCAGGGCTTGGTCCTGAGCTTCGCCCTGGTCGTCATCCTCATGCCGTCGTACATCCGGCTGCTCCAGGCGATCGGGTTCGGCAAGCACGTCCGGACCGAGGATGAAGGCCCGCACACGCACCTCGTCAAGGAGGGCACGCCGACGATGGGCGGCCTCCTCATCATCGCCGTCGTCCTCCTGCTCGCATCGCTGCTCGGGGCGATCGATCCATCGACCTATCCCTCCCTCGCGGCGCTCGCCGGCGTGGGCGCGCTTGGGGCGGTCGACGACTACCTCAACGCTCGTCGCGGGGTCGGCATCCGGGTTCGGCAGAAGCTCGTCTGGCAGACGGTGGTGGCCTTCGCGGCCGCGATCTACATCCAGAATCACTTCGAGCTGACCGGGTTCCGGGTGCCGTTCGTGGGCGACGTCATCGTCGGGCCGTGGCCCTGGATCCTGCTGGCGACCTTCGCCATCGTGGGCTCCACCAACGGCGTCAACCTGACCGACGGGCTCGACGGGCTGGCCGGGGGCACGCTCGTCTTCGCCTTCGTTTCGTTCATGATCATCGCCCTCCTGAACGTCCCCACCCAGGCCAACCTCGGACTGGTCTGCGCCCTCCTCATCGGCGGCCTGACCGGCTTCCTCTGGTACAACGTCCACCCCGCCTCCATCTTCATGGGCGATGCCGGCGCCCTCTCTTTCGGGGCGGCGCTGGCCGTGACCGCCCTGATCACGGGCCAGGTGGTGATCCTGCCGCTCATCGGGATCGTGTACGTCGTGGAGACCCTCTCCGACGTAATCCAGGTCGCCTCCTTCAGGCTGACCGGTCGGCGGGTCTTCCTGATGGCCCCGATCCATCATCACTTCGAGCTGCTGGGGATGCCCGAGGAGAAGATCACCCTGCGGATCTGGATCGTCTCGGCGCTCGCCGGACTGCTCGGGGTGACCCTCTTCCTCGCCAGCATCAACGCGATCGCGTGAACATCGCGATGGCCAGTCGGGGCGGCACGATCGGTCCAGGCGGCCCGCTCGATCTCGCCACGTTGACCCCCGGCGCGGTCGAGCGGGGGTCCTTCGCGGGGCGCGCGGTGACGGTCCTTGGGTTGGCCCGGACCGGGGTGGCACTGACGCGGTTCTTCACCGACGCCGGGGCCGACGTCACGGTCTACGACCGGCGCCCGGCCGAGGAGCTCCGCGACGCCCTCGCGGAGATTGCCGGACGGTCGGCCCGCCTGCTGCTCGGACCAGAGGTGGACCCCTCCGGGGCTTGGAGTGGTGCCGCGCTGGTGGTCCACTCGCCGAGCGTAAATCCCGCGTACCCGACGACCGAGCCGCGGCTGCGGGCGGCCCTGGGCGCGCTCGTCGGGGCGCTCGCGGAGGGCGATCCGGACGCTCCACCCCTGCTCTCCGAGCCGGACCTCTTTCTACGCCTCTGCCCGGCCCCGACGATCGGGGTCACCGGCACGAAGGGCAAGACCACCACCGCCGCGCTCGCCGCGGCGATCCTGGCGGCCGACCCGAGCCACCCTGCGCTGCTGGGCGGCAACATCGGCACGCCGCTAATCGAGCGCGTGCCCGGCCTGAGCTCGGACCACCGGGTGGTCCTGGAGCTCTCCGAGCTCCAGCTGCCGGCCATCTCCCGGGGAACCACCGTCGCGGTCTACACGAATGTCACCAGCGACCACCTCGATCGCCATGGCTCGCTCGAGGCGTACCGGGTGGTCAAGCGCCGGCTGGCGGAGCTCGTGGATCCGGACGGGGCGATGGTCCTCAACCTCGACGACCCGGTCGTCGCCGCCTATTCCGGCCTCAGCCTGACGCCGGCCGTCCTCTACCGGCTCGAGCGCCCGATCCCCGGTGGGCTGGGGATCGTCGGCGATTGGATCGTGGCCGCCGGCGTCGAGCGACTCCCACTCGCCGGCGGAGGTCCGGCGGCCACCGGGCCGGGCGGCCGGATCATGCCCCTCGGTGAGATCCCCATCCCCGGGCGCCACAACGTGTCTAACACGCTAGCGGCGGTCGCGGTTGGCCTGCTGTTCGGCGTGGCCCCAGACGCAATCCGCCGCTCAGTCGGCTCGTTCCCCGGCGTCGAGCACCGCCTGGAGCCGGTCGCGCTCGTCGACGGCGTGCGGTTCGTCAACGACTCGCAGGGCACGCAGCCCGACGCCGTGGTGGCCGCACTCGAGGCATTCCTGCCGCCCATCGTCCTGATCGCCGGCGGCCGCGACAAGGGTGTGGACCTCTCTCCGCTTGGACCGGTCGCGGCTCGTCGGGCGGGGGCTGCTGTCCTCATCGGTGAGAGCGGGTCGGCCCTGGCCGAGCTTCTCGGTTCAGCCGGCGTCGCCCACGTGGAGGTGGCAGCAACCCTCGAGGCGGCCGTCGAGCGGGCGGACGCGCTGGCCCGTGAGCTCCTGGCCGCGGCCCGGCCGGGCGCGGTCGCCACCGTCTTGTTGAGCCCGGCAGCCGCGAGCTTCGACATGTTCGTCGACTATGCGGCCCGTGGCCTCGCTTTCAAGGCCGCGGTTGCCGAGCTGGCTGCGCGGCGAGCGGGGGACGGCAGGCGATGACGCAAGCCACCCCCGCGACACCGTCGGCAGGCCGCAAGACCGGGCTCCGGCGCGAGCTCCATCAGCCGGACTACGTCATCCTCGTGGCGGTCGTGGCCCTCGTCGCCATCGGCATCCTGATGGTCTACAGCTCGTCGGCGATGCGGGCGTACGTCGAGTACGACGACACGTTCAAGATCGTCGGCCCGCAGCTCTTCTGGGCGGTCGCCGGCATCGCGGCCATGGTCGTCATGGCCAACGTGGACTACCGCTACCTGCGCCTCGTCTCGGTCGCCTTCTATATCGTCGCGCTCGTCCTCCTGGTTGCCGTCTTCGTGCCGGCCTGGGGGATCCGGGTCGGCGGGTCGGCGCGCTGGCTGCAGCTGGGATCACTGCCCGCGGTCCATCCGGCCGAGATCGCCAAGCTTGCGCTGGTGATCTACCTCGCCCACTGGAGCGCCAGACGGGGGACGCGCATTCGCAGCTTCTGGGGTGGGACCGTGCCGTTCCTGGTGATCTTCGCGCCCGTTCTGATCCTCGTCCTGCGCGAGCCGGACCTGGGCACGTCGGCCGTGATCGGGATCACCGGCTTCATGATGTTCTTCCTGGCCGGTGCGTCGCTCTGGCACCTGGCGGTGCTCGGGGCAACCGGGATTGCCATCGCCGGCCTCTTCTTGCTGCGGACCGCCTACCAGCTCGACCGGATTCGGGCCTGGCTCGACCCATGGAGCGACCCCCAGGGCATCGGCTTCCACACCATCCAGGGGCTTCTGGCCCTCGGGCTGGGCGGCTTGTTCGGAGCCGGCCTGGGCGAGAGCCGTCAGGCAGGTGGGCTCTTCCTCCCCAACGCCAGCAACGACTTCATCTTCGCCATCGTCGGTGAGGAGTTCGGGTTGCTCGGAGCGACGATCGTGATCGCCCTCTTCCTGACCCTCGCCTACCGAGGGATCCGGGTGGCGCTGACGGCGCCCGACACCTTCGGCGCCCTCCTCGCCGCGGGGATCACGACCTGGCTCTGCGTGCAGGCCTTCATCAACATCGGGGTGGTGGTCGCCCTCATCCCGATCACCGGGATCACCCTCCCCTTCGTCAGCGCCGGCGGCTCGTCGCTCCTCTTCAGCTTCGCCGCCGTCGGGATTTTCCTGTCCGTCTCTCGCGAGACGGTCGCCCGAGGGACCTGGAACGATGCGGCTGTTGATCGCGGGCGGCGGAACGGGCGGGCACATCTACCCAGCCCTGGCCGTCGCTCGGTCGCTCCGCGCGCGTCCTGACGCGCCGCAACTGAGCTGGCTGGGAGGCCGGCGGGGGCTCGAGGCCCGGCTCTTGCCGGGCGCCGAGATCCCCCTCGAGCGGCTCGTCCTGAGGTCGCTGCGCTCGACCGATCGTTCAGTCCACCTCGTGCTCGACCCGCTGCGCCTCGGCCTCTCGGTGCCGCAGGCTGCGGCGATCCTGCTGCGGCGCCGGCCGGACGCCATCTTCACCACGGGTGGCTACGTCGCCATCCCGGTGCTCCTGGCGGCTGCCGCGCTGCGGATCCCGGCCGTGCTCTGGGAGGGCAACGTCGTTCCCGGGCGCAGCGTTCGGCTGATTGCTCGCCTGGCCGACGTCCTGGCGGTCTCGTTCGAAGCGACCTGCGCCACCCTCGGTCGGCCGCGCTGCTACGTCACGGGAACGCCCATCCGGGACCCGGCCACCGTAGACCGCGAGGAGGCTCGCCGTAGCCTGGGGATCCCACCCAACGCGCGGCTCCTGCTGGTCTTTGGGGGCTCGCAGGCGGTGCAGCGCTTCAACGCCGCGGTCCTCGGGGCGCTGCCCCGCCTGGTGGAGCGCGTCCATGTGGTCCATGTGACCGGCGACGAGGGCTATTCGGCCGCGCTGGCCGCCCGGGAAGCGCTCCCTGAGGCGGCCCGTGCGCGCTATCGACCCCACCCGTTCCTGCGCGATGAGATGGCCTTGGCCCTGGCGGCGGCCGACATGGTCGTCGGCCGGGCCGGCTCCTCGACCCTGGCCGAGGTCGCCGCCTTCGGCCTGCCGATGTGCGTTGTGCCGTACCCTCACGCGGCCGGTCACCAGCGAGCCAACGCGCAGGCCCTGGCCGACGCTGGGGCAGCCGTCGTCGTGGAGGACGAGGTGTTCGATGCTGAGGCACTCCTGGGGGCGGCCGCACTGTTGGAGGATCCGACGCGCCACGCGGTCATCTCGGCCGCCGCTCGCTCGTTCGCCAGGCCCGGGGCGGCCGAGGCCGTCGCCGAGCTAGTCATGGCGGCCGCGAGCCGGTGGCCGTTGCCGGAGGCGACGGAGATCGAGCGCATCTCTCGCCGCGGTGGCGCGTGAGCTCGCCCCAGCCGCCCGCTCGGTTCGACGCCCTGGCGCTGGGGACCGACATCCAGCGCCGGATCGGGGTCAAGACCGTCCGCAATCGTCCGCTCGCGCCGCTGACGACGATGCGGGTGGGTGGCCCGGCAGACCTCTTCGTGGAAGTCCACAACGCCTTCGAGCTGCGGGGACTGGCGCGGTTCGCTCGGGCCCGTGGGATGCCGCACTTCCTGATCGGGCGCGGGAGTGACCTCGTCATCAGCGACCGCGGCATCCGCGGCCTCGTCATCCACGTTCGGGCCCAGGGCCTCGAGGTCTCCGGAGTTCACCTCATGGCGGAGGCCGGAGTGCCGTTCGCCCGGGCCGCCACCGAGGCGCAGCGGGCCGGCCTCTCCGGCCTGGAGTTCGGGCTGGCCATCCCGGGTACCATCGGCGGGGCGGTCTGGGCCAACGCGGGGGCCCACGACTCGGACGTCGCCGCCGTCCTCGCGTCGGCAACGATCCTCCTGGCCGATGGTCGCGAGGCCCGCCTCGGCCCCGAGGAGCTCGGCTTCGGCTACCGCGACAGTCGGTTCAAGCACGCCGTGCCGGGTTCGCCCGGGGAAGTGATCCTCGCCGCGACGTTCCGCCTGAGCCCATCGGACCCTGAGGTCGTCAAGCAGCGCCTCGACGAGATCCGACGCTGGCGGCGGGCCCATCAACCACTGGGGCTGCCGAGCGCTGGGAGCGTCTTTCGCAACCCGCCAACCGGTCCGTCGGCAGGCGAGCTGATCGAGCGCGCCGGCCTGAAGGGCTACCGGATCGGGGGCGTCGTCATCTCGGAGATGCACGCCAACTGGATCGTCAACGACAGCGGCGGGTCGGCCGCCGACGTGCGCGCGCTGGCCGAGCTCGCGCGGGACGAGGTGGCCCGCCGCTTCGGCGTGCAGCTGGATTACGAGGTCCAGTTCGTCGGCGAGTGGGGCGAGGCCGGAGAGGATCACCCATGAGCGAGCAGCAGACACGGCCGCCGGTGGTGGTCGTCTTCGGTGGGATCTCCGAAGAGCACGATGTCTCGGTCCTGTCCGGCACGGCGATCGCGGCCGCCCTCGCCTCGAAGGCGCATTCGGTCCGCCAGGTCCTGATCGACCTGGATGGAGGCTGGTGGTGGCTGCCCGCCGACCATGCCCGGGCCGGTCGGTCGCCATCGACGTACGACGATCCCCCGGCCCTCGGCGCAACCGGTCCGCTGGCGCCGGGGGCAGCCGCGGACCGGCTCGCCTCGGAGAGCCCCGTCCCAGTCGTGTTCGTCGCCCTCCATGGGCCGGGTGGCGAGGACGGGACGGTGCAGGGTCTCTTGGAGTCGGTTGGTGTGCCGTACACCGGCGCCGGGGTGACGGCCTCCGCCCTGGCGATGGACAAGGCGCGTTTCAAGCTGCTGGCCCGAGCCAGCGGTCTCCCGGTCGTCGAGTGGACCGAGGTCGGGCTGTCCCGCTGGACCGCTGACCGGCCGGGGGTTCTGGCCGAGGTCGAGTCGTTCGCACGAGCGCTCGCCGAGCCGCGCCTGATGGTCAAGCCGGCCCGGCTGGGGTCCTCAGTCGGGATGACGATCGCCCACCGGGCCGACGAGCGGGCAGCCGCGCTCGACGAGGCGTTTCGTCATGACGACGTCGCGCTCGTCGAGCGCTACCTGGAGCGCCCGCGCGAGCTCGAGGTGGCCGTGCTCGGTGAGCCCGAGGCCGCCCTTGCCTTCGGCCCCGGTGAGATCGTCCCCGGTCGTGAGTTCTACGACTACGTCGCCAAGTACCTCTCCGACGCCGCCCGCACGTTCCCGGTCGCCGATCTGCCCGAGCCCGTCGCCGCCCGGGTCCGGGAGCTGGCCCTGCGGGCATTCCGGCTGGTCGGGGCCGACGGTTTCGCCAGGGTCGACTTCCTGCTCTCGGGCGAGCGGCTCTACGTGAGCGAGGTCAACACCATCCCGGGCTTCACCTCGATCAGCCTCTATCCGCAGATGGCGGCGGCGGGCGGGCTGGCCCTGCCCGAGCTGTGCGAGCGGATCGTCGAGCTCGCCCTCAGGCACCAGGCCGTCCGTCGCCGCCGCCGGCTGCGACCGCGGGACCTGCCGCGGTGACCGGTCGCGGGCCGGCGCGCTCGGGTGGACAGGCGCGCCGCCGGCCGACGGTCCGGCGCGCGTCGGCCGGCCTCTCGCCGCTGCGCGCCGTGGCCGCCCTGGCAATGCTCCTGGCGGCGTCCGGCGGCTACGGGGTGACGGCTTCGAGCGCCTTCGAGCTGCATCAGATCGCCGTGGACGGGTCCGCGTACACGGCCGAGGGGGCCGTCGTCGAGGCGCTCGGCCTCGACGACGGCCCCAACCTCTTCGGGATCCGGACCGACGCGCTCGCGGCGCGGGTGCGGACGCTGCCCGCCGTCCTGAGCGCCTCGGTCGACGCGGCCTTGCCGGACAGGCTCACCATCCGAGTCGTGGAGCGCGAGCCGATCCTCGTCTGGATCCTCGGCGAGCGACGCCTCCTTGTGGACCGTGACGGGGTGGCCTTCGTGGACGCCGCGGCGGTCGGTGCGCCCCCGGCCGCGATCGACGCCGCGACCCGCCTACCGACCGTCATCGACCGGCGCACCTCGGGGCCCAGCGTCGGCCTCGACATCGGCGGCGCGGTCGATCCGATCGATCTCGACGCCGCCACGCGACTCGCGTCGCTGCGGCCCGTCGACCTGGGCAGTACCGCAGGCGGGCTCGTCCTGGCGATCGACGACCACGACGGGTTCACGCTGCGGGCCAAACCCGACGGCTGGCTGGCGGTCTTCGGCTTCTACACCCGCAGCCTGCGCACGCCCGAGCTCATCGCCGGCCAGGTCCGGCTCCTCGGCAGCCTCCTGGCCGGGCGGGAGGCGACGATCCAGCGGGTGATTCTCGCGGACGATCACAATGGCACCTACACCACGCGATGACGCTAGCGGCGGCGCCGATTTGCTGCGCCCTCGCGCGTCGAGTAGCCTTCGATTGACGCACCTCGGGGAGGGAAGACGCTTGCTCCTGCCTCTCGGCGGCCTCCTCGTCGGCGTCCTGCTCGGGTTGGTCCTGCAGGTCAACGTCAGCTTCGAGTTCGCGCGCTATACCGCCGTGGCGATCCTGGCAGCGCTCGACTCGGTGCTGGGCGCCTACCGGGCAGAGCTCGACGGCGTGTACGACAACCGGATCTTCGTCAGTGGGTTCGTCTCGAACGCCATCGTGGCGGTGCTGCTGACGTTCATCGGCGATCGGCTGGGCCTCGACCTATACCTGGTCGCCTTGATCACTTTTGGCCTCCGTATTTTCCAGAACGTGGCACTCATCCGCCGCCATTTCCTCTAGGCTGGCATCGGTTCCGAGCACGAAGTCGAGGAGCAGGGTGGAACGAGAAGCGGTCCTCGTAGGGATCGACGTCGGCACGACCAAGGTGGTCGCCCTCATCGGCGAAGTAGGCCGTGACGGCTCATTGACCATCATCGGCAAGGGCCCCGTTCCCGCCAGCGGGATCAAGAAGTCGGTCGTGGTCAACATCGACCAGACCGTCCATTCGATCGAGGCCGCGGTGGAGCAGGCGGAACGCCTCTCGGGCTGGAAGATCGATCGAGCCTTCGTCGGGGTCGGCGGCCAGCACGTCGAAGGCCAGAACTCGCCGGGCCAGGTCGCGGTCAGCGGGGCCAACCGGGAGGTCACCCGGGAGGACATCAACCGGGCCATCGAGGTGGCCCGAGCGGTAACGATCCCCTCGAACCGCGAAGTCCTCCACGTCCTCCCGCGCGGGTTCGTGGTCGACGGTCAGGAAGGGGTCAAGGATCCGCTGGGCATGAGCGCGATCCGCCTCGAGGTCGACACCCACATCGTCACCGCGGCGGCGACCGCGGTCCAGAACCTGACCAAGTGCGTCGGCGCCGCGGGGGTCAAGATCGACGAGCTGGTGGCGGCCCCGCTCGCTTCGGCCGAGGCCGTCCTCTCGGAGACCGAGAAGGAGCTCGGCGTCGCCGTCGCCGACATCGGCGCCGGGACGACCGACCTCGCCCTCTTCACCGAGGGCTCGGCCTTTCACACCCGGGTGATCCCGGTCGGCGGCAACAACGTGACGAGCGATGTGGCGATCGGGATCCAGGTCAGCCTCCAGGTCGCCGAGGAGCTCAAGGTCCGCCACGGGACCTGCGACCTCGACGGGATCGATGCCGAGGAGACCATCGCGGTGACGACCATGGGCGACGATGCCGGCCGAACGGTGAGCCGCCTCCAGCTCTGCGAGATCATCGAAGCCCGCATGCGCGAGACCTTCGAGATGATCCGGGGCGAGCTGGAAACGGCTGGCCACGGCATCTCGCCGGCGGGTCTCGTCCTGACCGGCGGCGCCGCCCAGCTGGCCGGAGTCGCCGAGCTCGGGCGGGAGGTCCTGCGGATCCCGGTCCGGGTCGCCGCGCCGGCCAACGTCGGCGGGCTCGTCGACCATCTCCTCACGCCCGCCTACAGCACTTCGATCGGGCTCCTGCTGTGGGGCGCGCGGTCGCTGGCGATCGGCGAGCCGGCTCGCTTCGAGTCGGCGCCGGCGGGCGGGATCCTGGGCCGCGCTCGGAGCGCCCTGCGCAGCATCTTCCCCTAGGACCGCCACCCGTCGGGCCGCTGCGCCCGCCGGCGCCGAGGTGGCCGGACCGGCGCCGGGAGCGCCGGCCGGAGTCCCTTGCGTCCCTCGGGTCGAGCGGCGCTATACTCGCGAGACCGATACGGAACCAACCCGGCCGATCCCGCCATGGCGTCGTGCCTGCGCTTTCCCGGGGTCCGCTCTCGAGGACGCAACCTGCTCGACCCGACCGGAGGAAAGGCGATGCCGCTGCGCTCTGACTCTGAGAACTTCGCGCTGATCCGAGTGATCGGCATAGGTGGCGGCGGGAGCAACGCCGTCAACCGGATGATCCGCGCCGAGATGATGGGCGTGGAGTTCATCGCCTGCAACACCGACGCCCAGGCCCTCCTTCAGTCGGACGCCCCCCACAAGATCCGGATTGGCGACAAGATCACCCGCGGCCTCGGCGCCGGCGGCGACGCCATGATCGGTCAGCGGGCCGCCGAGGAAGACGTCGAGAAGATCCAGGAGGCGCTCCGCGACTCCGACATGGTCTTCATCACCTCCGGGCTCGGCGGCGGCACCGGCTCGGGAGCCGCCCCGGTCATCGCCGAGGTCGCCAAGGACCTCGGCGCGCTCACCATCGGCGTGGTCACCAAGCCCTTCAGCTTCGAGGGCGCTCGCCGGCGGCTCATCGCCGAGAAGGCCGCGGAGCAGCTCAAGGCCAAGGTCGACACCCTGATCACGATCCCCAACGACCGCCTGAAGGACGTGGTGGCCAAGAACACCACGATCCTCGACGCGTTCCGGGTCGTCGACGACGTCCTGCGCCAGGGCGTCCAGGGCATCAGCGACATCATCACCATGCCCGGCCTCATCAACCTCGACTTCGCCGACGTGCGGGCGGTCATGCGCGACGCCGGCTCGGCCCTCATGGGCATCGGCCGTGCGGCGGGCGAGAACCGCTCCGTCGAGGCGGCCCGCCAGGCTATCGCCAGCCCGCTCCTCGAGACCAACATCACCGGCGCGCAGGGGATCCTCTTCAACATCTGTGGCTCGGCGAGCCTCACCCTCTACGAGGTCACCGAGGCGGCCGAGGAGATCCGCGCCGCCGCCGACCCCGAGGCGAACATCATCTTCGGGACGAGCTTCGACGACCGGCTCGGCGACGAGGTGATGATCACCGTCATCGCCACCGGCTTCGACGCGACCCGACGGCGCGAGCCGGCTCGCCGCGAATCGGCGGCATCGAACCTCTACGAACCGGCGCCGACCCGGGCCGTCCGCCCCGAGCGGGACTTCCTCCAGGAGCTGGAGCGCCAGCGCGTGGAGGCGGCCGAGGACCTACTCCCCGAGCGCGAACCGGTCCGGCGGGAGGATCGCCCGGCCGCCTCGGTCCGGGCCGAACGGAGCGTCGGTCAGCCTGAGCCATCGGTTCGGCGGACGTACGACGCGGACGATCTCGAGATCCCGAGCTTCCTCCGCCGCAACAAGTAGCGCATCGGGCGTGGCCCGCGCCGACGCCGGCCCGGCGGGGTCTGCGGACCCACCTGGCGCTGGCGAAGCCCCCGGCCCCCTGGAGGTGGCCGACCTCCGGGCGGCGCGCGATCGTGTCCTGGGTCGGATCGGGGATGCTTGCGTCCACGCCGGCCGCGATCCGACCGAGGTGACGCTCGTGGCGGTCTCGAAAACCGTCCCGCCCGAGCGCCTGCGCGCCGCCGTGGCTGCTGGCCTGAGGCTCTTCGGCGAGAACCGTGTCCAGGAGGCGGCCGTCAAGGTCGGCGCCGTTCCGGGTGCGCGGTGGCACCTCATCGGGCCGCTTCAGGCGAACAAGGCCGGCCGGGCGGCCGGGCTGTTCGAGGTGGTCGAGACGGTCGATTCCGTCGCCCTGGCGCGACGGCTCGATCGGCTCGTTCGGGAGACGCCCGGGCCGGCGGAGGGCTCCGTCGTGGTGGGGCGACGGCTGCCGGTGCTCCTGCAGGTCAACGTCGATCGCGACCCGGCCAAGTCCGGCTTCCTCCCGGAGTCGCTCGAACCGGCTCTCGCGGAACTTGCCGGTCTGGGGTCCCTCCAGCTCGACGGGCTCATGACCGTCGGACGGCTGGTGGAGCGGGCCGAGGAGGCTCGTTCCACGTTCGTTGCGCTGCGCCGGCTCTCCGAGCGACTCAGATCGGAGGCGCCGGCCCTGGGTGGGGCGCTCTCGATGGGCATGAGCGCAGACTTCGAGGTGGCCATCGCGGAGGGCGCGACGATCGTACGGATCGGGAGCGCCCTGTTCGGCCCGCGGGCCGTGGCTCGCTAGACTTCACGACGTGGGCGTCTTCGCGACGAACTTCATCGAGTTCCTGGTCCTGGCGATCTGGCTCCTCATCATCGGTCGGGTCATCGTCTCGTTCGTCGATCCGCTGGGCAGGAATCAGGCCTCGGCCTTCGTGATCGCGGTGACCGAGCCGCTCCTGGCTCCCATTCGGCGGGTCCTGCCGCCCACTGGCATGCTCGACCTCTCGCCACTCGTGCTCATGCTGATCCTGGGCGTGATCCTCCGCCTCGTCGGCATCTGAGCTCGAGCCGGACCAGCGGGGCGACAGGCGCGTGGCACCGCCCGGACTGCGCTTCTCCGTCCGGCTGACGCCCCGCGGCGGCGCCGATCGGATCGAAGGGGTCGTCGACGGCGTGCTGCGGGTCCGGGTCAGCGCGCCGGCGGTGGAAGGAGCCGCCAACGCTGCCCTTCTGTGGCTCTTGGCAGGCGAGCTGGGTCTTCCTCGCAGCGCGGTTGCCCTCGTCGGCGGGGCGACCGCCCGCACCAAGATCCTCCAGGTCCGGGAAATCGGGGCCGCCGAGCTGCTCGCCCGCTGGCCGGGCCTGCGCCTATAATCCGGCGACCGGTGCGGTCCGCCGCGCCGCGCGTCGAGCGTGGGCGATTGGCTCAGTCGGTTAGAGCGCGCGGTTCACATCCGCGAGGTCACTGGTTCGAATCCAGTATCGCCCACCAAGTCGACCTTTCCCCATCGACTCAAGGCTGCGGAGCGAACGTTCGACCGCGGGTGCCGTCGGAGGGCATCCTTCGCCTGGGGCCGCTGATTCAGGCCCCGGCGGGCTCGCGGGCGAGTCGTCGCAGGACGGCCGGCAGGATGCCCCCCTGGCGGAAGTAGTCGAGCTCGATCGGCCCGTCAAGCCTGGCGATCACGTCGAACCGTCGCCGGCGACCGCCTTCCTCTGAGTCCTCGGTGGCCGTGACTGCCAGGCGGGCGCGGGGCGCAAGCCCGGCGGTGAGCCCGCCGATCGCATAGCGCTCGCGGCCGGTGAGCCCGAGGGACGCGGCGGATTCGCCCGGTGCGAACTGCAGCGGCAGAACCCCCATGCCGACCAGGTTCGAGCGGTGGATTCGCTCGTAGCTCTCGGCGATGACGGCCCGGACGCCGAGGAGCCGGGGCCCCTTGGCCGCCCAGTCGCGCGACGAGCCCGAGCCGTACTCCCGCCCGGCGATGACGATGAGGGGGACCCCCTCGGAGGCGTATCGCATCGCCGCGTCGAAGATGAAGACGGGCTCGGTCCGGCCGGGGAGGTGGGTCGTGTACGGCCCTTCCTTGCCACCGGCAAGCTGGTTGCGCAGGCGGATGTTGCCGAACGTGCCTCGCATGAGCACGTCGTGGTGGCCGCGGCGGGCCCCGTAGGAGTTGAAGTCCAGCGGGGAGACCCCCTGCGCCTGGAGCCAGGTGCCGGCCGGAGACCAGGCGGCGATCGAGCCGGCTGGCGAGATGTGGTCGGTCGTCACGGAGTCGCCGAGCATGGCCAGGACGCGGGCGCCCTCGATGTCGGTCGGGGGGACAGGCTCCCAGCCGATCCCCTCGAAGAACGGCGGCCGCGCGACGTAGGTGGACTCCGGGTCCCAGTCGTACCGGTCGCCGGGCGGGACGGCGAGCGAGCGCCAGCGTTCATCACCGTCGAAGACGCGCTCGTAGGTCGCGGCGAAGATCCGCGGCGTGACCGCCGTGGCGATCGCCGCTCGAACGGCCTCCGGAGTGGGCCATAGATCGGCGAGGTAGACGGGCCGCCCGTCCCGGTCACGACCGAGTGGCTCGCGGTGGAGGTCGATGTCGACCCGGCCGGCGAGGGCGAAGGCGACCACGAGCGGCGGCGAGGCGAGGTATGCCGCGCGCACGAGGGGATGGATACGCCCTTCGAAATTGCGGTTGCCCGAGAGGACGGCCGCGACGACGAGATCGTGCTCCTCGATGGCCCGGGCGACGGGCTCGTCGAGCGGCCCCGAGTTGCCGATGCAGGTCGTGCAGCCGTAGCCGGCGACGGCGAAGCCGAGCGCCTCGAGAGGTGCCAGGAGGCCGGCCGCTGCGAGGTAGTCCGTGACCGTCCGGGACCCGGGCGCGAGGCTCGTCTTGACGGTCGGTGGGACCCTCAGACCGAGGGCCCACGCCCGCGCCGCAAGCAGCCCTGCCGCGACCATGACCGAGGGATTCGAGGTGTTGGTACAGCTGGTGATTGCGGCGATGGCGACCGAGCCGCTGCGCAGCCTCGCGGGCGGGCCATCGCCGGCATTGAGCTCCACGGCCCGGTACTCTCGCCGATCGGTGTCCCGGGCTGCCAGCGCCTCGAGGGCAGCCGCCTCGTTGGCTCCACCCTCGTCCGACTCGCGGTCGGCTGCCGCCTCGTCAGGCCCTGCTGCTCCCGGGTCGGCCTCGCCCGGCGCGGCGAGGCCATCGGGGTAGGCTGCCCGGAAGCCGGCCTTGACCGCCGAGAGCGGTACCCGGTCCTGAGGCCGGCGAGGTCCCGCCAGACTCGGCTCCACGGTTGCCAGGTCGAGCTCGAGGAGGGCGTCGAAGTCCGGCCCTGGGCCCGGTTGGCGCCATAATCCCTGGGCCTTGGCGTACCGCTCCACCAGATCGACGAGTTCGGGCTCCCGGCCGGTCAGGCGCAGGTAGGTGAGGGTCTCTCCGTCGATGGGGAAGAGCGTGGCGGTCGCTCCGAACTCGGGGCTCATGTTGGCGATCGTGGCGCGGTCGGCGAGCGGGAGGCCGGCCAGACCGTCGCCGGCGAACTCGACGAACGCGCCGACGACCCCGAACGCCCGGAGCATCTCGGTCACCGTGAGCACGAGGTCGGTCGCCGTGCTGCCCCCCGGCAGCTCACCGTGCAGGCGAACCCCGACGATGCGGGGCATGGGTTGGTAGAGCGGCTGGCCGAGCAGGACGGCTTCGGCCTCGATCCCGCCGACCCCGAAGCCAAGGACTCCAAGGCCGTTGATCATCGTGGTGTGGGAATCGGTCCCGACGAGGGTGTCCGGGAAGGCAAGCGGGGCAGCGTCGACCTCGCGCACCTGGACCACCCTCGCCAGGTGCTCGAGGTTGACCTGGTGGACGATCCCTGTCCCGGGCGGCACGACGCGGAGCCCCTCGAACGCCGTCTGTGCCCAGCGCAGCAGCTGGTAGCGTTCGCCGTTCCGCTCGTACTCGCGGGCCACGTTGATCTCGTAGGCCGCAGACGTGCCCCAGGCGTCCACCTGGACGGAATGATCGATGACCAGGTCGGCCGGGACGAGCGGGTTCACCCGGCCGGGATCGCCGCCCAGCTTGGCCATCGCGTCACGCATCGCCGCGAGATCGACCACCGCCGGGACCCCCGTGAAGTCCTGCAGGAGGACCCGGGCCGGCATGAACGGTATCTCGGCTTCCGCCACGCTCCCTGGTCGCCACGCCAGGAGCGTCTGCACATCGTCCGCGTCGACCACGCCCCGCCCCGCCTGGCGGAGGACGTTCTCCAAGAGGATCTTCAGGGTGACCGGGGCGCGCTCGAGATCCAGGCCACGACCGTCGAGCACCGCCAGGCGGACGTAGTCGGGAAGGCCTGGCCCAAGCGGCGCTCGGGCTCCGAACGGGTCGCGGGCAGGCACGCTGGCGTTCCTCATCGGTCGGTCCGCCCGGAGACGGAGCGGTACTCTTGTTTCCCCACAGAGTACTGCGCGTCAGGCGACCATCGGTTTGCGAGGGAGAAGGCCAGGTGCGACCCTGGGACGAGGACCCGCCCCCACCCCGCCCGTTCGAGCCGCCCACACTCGACGAGCTCGAAGCGGCCGGCATCGACCTCGACCCGCGCTCGCATGGGCTCCATCGCCATGGCGAGGTGGTCCACGCCCACGACCATCCCCATCCCCACCGCGAGGCGGATGAGGAGGGCCGACCGATCATCGGCATCGTGGGGGCGGGGCCGGTCGGGACCGCCCTCGGCGCGGCGTTCGCGCGAGCGGGCTGGACCGTCGGAGCGGTGGCGAGCCGCGATGCCGGCCGGCGAGAACGCTTTCGCTCGCTCGTTCCGGGTGCCCGCGCCTTCGCCGAGCCCGCGGCGATCCTCGACGAGTGCCACCTGATCTTCCTGACCGTCCCCGACGATGCAATTCCTGAGGTGGCCGGTTCGATTCACCTGTACAGCGGGCAAGCGCTCGTCCACACCAGTGGCCTGCTCGGCCCCGAGGCGCTGGCCGCCGCCATGGCCGCCGGCACGGAGGCGGGCTCGTTCCATCCGTTGGTGGCCTTCGCCGACGTCGAGCGAGCGATCGAGGCGTTGCGCGGTGCGACGATCGCCCTCGAGGGCAGCGAAGGGTTGGTGGGCCTGCTGGCCGAGCTCGCCGAGGCCGTCGGCGGCGTGCCGGTGCGGCTCGCCCCTGGCTCCAAGCCGGCCTACCACGCGGCCGCGGTCCTCGCGGCCGGCGGGTTCGTCGCCCTCTTGGACGCGATCGCCCAGCTCGGCCGCTCGGCCGGTCTCGACGAGGGTCGGTCGCTGGCGGTCTTCGGGCCGCTCATCGAGCAGACGCTGGCCAACGCGCAAGTGCTGGGAATCGACGCCGCCCTGACCGGGCCGACGATCCGCAACGACCTCGGCACGCTGGTCGCTCACCGAGTGGCGACGCGATCGGTGGCGCCGGGAGTGGCCGACCTCCAGCTGGCCCTCATGGTGCGGGCCGTGGAGATTGCGGAACGCCGTGGCGCCCTGGCGCCAGAAGACGCCACGCGAATGCGCGCCGAGCTTGCAAAGCCTTCCTGAATCGCTACGATTGGGCAATGCAGCGCAGTATCGCCGCGAGGTACGCGGCCCGGCCGATGGCTCGTTTTCTCCGCGCCGCGTCCAGGGTCCGCGAGCGGCGACTCGGGCTGGTGCGGAGCGACCGGTTCCGGCCCGCCAGCCGCCGCCCCACGTTCCTTCGCCGACCGGTCCCGGTCTCGGTCGAGCAGCTGCGTGGCGAGCGGCGCGCCTTTCAGGCGGCGAGCCCCCGGCCGCACCTGACGGGTCGCCTGGGACCCAGCGTCTCCATTCAGTGGGAGCGTCCGGTGGAGTCGCGGCCGGGCACCCGCTCGTGCGCCGCGTCGGCGCCGTGGCGCGGCTGAGGACCGGGACCGCCACATCTGCCGGCGGCATCGTCATTCGCTTCGACGACGCCGACGTCCCTCATCTCGTCGTCGGACGGCGGCGTCGAGACCGCGACGGCGTCACCTGGACGCTCCCCAAGGGAACACCGATTCCGGAGGAGAGCCTCGAGGCGACCGCCCTGCGGGAGGTCGCCGAGGAGACCGGCCTTGGCGTCCGGATCGTCGCGCCGCTCGACGCGATCGAGTACTGGTTCGTCCAGGCCGGGACACGGATCCACAAGACGGTCCACTACTTCCTCATGGAGCCGCTCGGCGGCGACCTTGCCCAGCATGACCACGAGTTCGACGAGGTGCGGTGGGTGACGTTCGCCGAGGCCGCCGGCCTCCTGACCTTCGACACCGAGCGGGGGCTCGTGGAGCTCGCCTCGCGGCAACTCGACGCCCTGCCGCACGGGGCACGGTGAGACCGAAGACGGCGGGCGGCCGAACCGACGGAGGGCCCTCGCAATGACCGAGACGTCCGCCTTGGCGACGCCGCTCCTGGCGCGCCACGAGGCGCTCGAGGCGCGGATCGTCGAGTTCGGGGGCTGGTTGATGCCGCTTCAGTACGCGGGCATCCTCGAGGAGCACCACGCCGTCCGGGAGCGGGCCGGGCTCTTCGATCTCTCGCACATGGGCGAGCTCTTCGTGGAAGGCCCCGAGGCTGGCCCGGCGCTGGCCGCAGCTTTGGTCACCGACCCGCCGTCCCTCGCCGTCGGTCGGGCTCACTACTCGATGATCTGCGCGTCCGACGGAGGCATCCTCGACGATCTCATCGTCTACCGGCTGGCGGAGGCCCAATTCCTGGTGGTCCCCAACGCTGGCAATGCGCGGCTGGTCAGCGACGCCCTGTCCGAGCGGTTCGAGGGTCGCCGGGTCGTCCTCGATGACCGCTCGCTCGACACCGCCCTGGTGGCGATCCAGGGACCGCGAGCGGCGGCGATCCTGGAGCCGCTGACAGACGTCTCCCTTGACGGCCTTCGCTACTACGCCATCGCGGAGGGACACGTCGGCGGGATTCCGGCCCTCGTCGCCCGGACGGGGTATACCGGCGAAGACGGCTTCGAGGTCTTCGTCGACGCCGGGCGAGGCAGCGAGCTCTGGGACCGATTGCTCGCCGCCGGCGCTGCTTTCGGGATCGCCCCGGTCGGACTCGGAGCACGTGACACGCTGCGCCTCGAGGCCGGCATGCCGCTCTACGGCAACGAGCTGGACACGACGACGAACCCCTTCGAGGCCGGACTCGGGCGGGTCGTCAAGCTCGACAAGGCCGGCGACTTCGTCGGTCGGGCGGCGCTCGCCCGGATGGCTGGCGAGGGTCCCGCGCGTCTCCTGGTCGGCCTGGTCATGCGCGGTCGGGGCATCGCCCGGCATGGCTACCCCGTCTTCGCCGGGGAGCGTGCGACGGGCCACGTCACGAGCGGCACGGTTTCGCCGACCCTCGGGGTTGCCATTGCCATGGCCTACGTCGCCGGGGGGGATGCCGGGCCGGGTACGATGCTCGACGTGACGATCCGGGACTCGCGCGTCGCCGCCGAGGTCGTCCGACTGCCGTTCTACACCAGGCCACGCTGAGTACCCCGCGGCCGCCGCCGCGGGCGCCAGGAGGAACCCTGAGGCGATGGTGCCCCCAGACCTGCACTACACGAAGGAACACGAGTGGGTCCGCGTCGAGGGCGATCTTGCCACTGTCGGGATCACGGCTCACGCGGCCGAGCAGCTCGGCGACATCGTGTTCGTCGAGCTCCCCGAGCCTGGTCGACGTCCTCGCCCAGTTCGGGACGTTCGGGGTCGTGGAGTCCGTCAAGGCGGTCAGCGACCTGTTCGCGCCGCTCGCCGGGGAGGTCGTCGAGACGAACGGTGCGCTCGCCAGCGCGCCAGAGCTCGCCAACACCGATCCGTATGGGGCTGGCTGGATGGTCAAGGTGCGCGTCACGGAGCCCTCCCAGCTCGACGAGCTGCTCGACGCCGCCGCCTACGACGCCCTCGTCTCAGAGAGGTAGGCGGTCTCGATGGCCTACGGGCCCCACACCGCCGCCGATCGCGAGCGGATGCTGTCCGCCCTCGGGATCGCCTCGATCGAGGACCTGTTCGCAGACATCCCGCCCGCGGTGCGGGTCGAGCGACTCGACCTGCCGGCTGCCGACACCGAGCAGAGCCTCGCCACCAGGCTGCTGTGGCTGTCGCATCAGAACGAGGTGGACCTGGCGAGCTTCCTGGGGGCCGGCGTCTATCGCCATTACGTGCCGGCGGCGGTGGACCAGATCCTGAGCCGCTCCGAGTTCTACACGGCCTACACGCCCTACCAGCCGGAGATCAGCCAGGGGACGCTCCAGTCGATCTATGAGTTCGAGTCGCTGCTCGGCGAGCTGATGGACCTCGACGTCGTCTCGGCGTCGCATTACGACGGGGCCGCGGCGACGGCCGAAGCGGCGCTCATGGCCTGCCGGGCGACTCACCGCGAACGGGTCCTGGTCAGCCGGGCCGTCCACCGTCACTACCGTGAGACGCTCGCCACATACTTCCTGGGGGGCGGGCTCGAGCTCGAGGAGATCCCCCTGGTGGCCGCGGGCGAGGCCGCCGGGACGACTGACCTCGCCGCCCTCGAGCAACTCCTGGCCGATCGGGCGCGACCGGTTGCCGGCGTGCTCGTCGGCCAGCCGAACTTCCTGGGCCTCCTCGAGCCGATGGCCGAGGTCGGGCGCCTCGCGCATGCCGCGGGGGCGCTCTTCGTGGCGGTCGTCGAGCCCGTCTCGCTGGCCGTCCTGGCCCCCCCGGGCGCCTACGGGGCGGACATCGCCGCCGGCGAGGGGCAGCCCCTCGGGATCCCGCTCGGATACGGTGGGCCGTACCTGGGCCTGCTGGCCGCCAGGGACGCCCTCGTCCGCCAGATCCCCGGCCGCCTGGTGGGCATGACGACCGACCTCGAGGGCAAGCGGGCGTTCGTGATGACGATCCGGGCCCGCGAGCAGGACATTCGGCGCGAGAAGGCGGCCTCCAACATCTGCACCAACCAGGCACTCTGCGCCCTGGCCGCCTCCGTCTACCTCGCCACCATCGGCCCGCACGGCCTGCGGGACGTGGCGGCCATGGGCGCCGCCCGGGCCGCCGAGCTCGAGGACGCCCTGGCGATCGCCGGAGCGCCGCGGATGCACCCCGGCGCGTACCTCAACGAGTTCGTGGTGCGGGTCCCGGACGCGCCGGCGGTGCACCGCGAGCTCGTCGGTCGAGGGATCCTCGGGGGACTGCCCCTGGCCGTCGCCGAGCCGGATCGGCTGGAGCTCGCCGACAGCCTGCTCGTCTGCGCGACCGAGGTCACCACCGGCGCCGAGATCCGCCTGTTCGCCGACGCGTTGCGCGACGAGCTCGTCGGTCGGGGGGTCGGCCCGACTCCTCGGGCCGGCGCCCGAGACGATCTCCGATGAGCATCGTCGGCGACGGGCTGCAGCCCACCCTCTTCGAGAAATCGCGGCCCGGTCGTGGCGGAGGCAAGGTGGGTCACCCGCCGGCGGACGCTCTCGACCGGATCCCGCTTGTGGCCCGCCGGTCTGCACCGCCCGGCTTGCCCGAGCTGGCCGAGCCTGACGTGATCCGCCACTACGTGAACCTCTCTCACCTCAACTACGGCGTCGACACGGGCCTCTATCCCCTCGGCTCGTGCACGATGAAGTACAACCCCAAGATCAATGAGTGGGCGGCGCGTCTGCGGGGCTTCGCCTCGCTCCATCCCTGGGCCCCCGACGCCACTGCCCAGGGGACCCTGCAGCTCCTCTACGAGCTCGAGGAAGCGCTCGCCGAGATCAGCGGGATGGCCGCGGTCTCGCTGCAGCCCGCCGCCGGCGCCCAGGGGGAGCTGACCGGGATCCTCATGATCCGGGCCTTCCACCGCGCCCGGGGCGACCTCGACCGGGACGAGGTCCTGGTCCCCGATTCCGCGCACGGCACGAACCCGGCCACGGCCAGCATGGCCGGCTTCCGCACAGTGAACGTCCCCTCGGCCGCTGACGGCGGAGTCGATCTCGAAGCGTTTGGGGCGGCCCTCGGGCCGCGGACCGCGGCGATCATGATCACCAACCCGTCGACGCTCGGGCTCTTCGAATCCCGGGTCGTCGAGCTGCTCGAGATGACCCATGCCGCGGGGGCCCTGGCCTACATGGACGGGGCCAACCTCAACGCGATCATGGGCCGCTTCAAGCCTGGGCTGGCTGGCTTCGACGTCATGCACTTCAACGTTCACAAGACCTTCTCCACGCCCCACGGTGGCGGGGGCCCCGGGGCCGGCCCGGTCGGCGTCCGGGAGGCGCTGGTGCCGTACCTGCCGGTACCACGCGTCCTGCGAGGAGCCGACGGCACCTACCGGCTCGAACGCCCGGGCGAGCGGCCGGCCTCGATCGGCCGGGTCCGCTCTTTCGTCGGCAACGTCGGCGTCCTGGTCCGGGCGTATGCCTATCTCCGGGCCCACGGCGGGACCGGGCTGCGCCAGGTGAGCGAGGACGCGGTTCTCGCCGCCAATTACCTCAAGCATCGCCTGGCCGGGACCTACGAGATCCCCTTCGAGCGGCCCTGCATGCACGAGTTCGTGGCCTCGGCCGAGGGGCTCAAGCGAGCGACCGGGGTCCGGACCCTCGATGTCGCCAAGCGGCTCATCGACTACGGCTTCCATCCTCCGACCATCTATTTCCCGCACACCGTCGAGGAATTGATGCTGATCGAGCCGACCGAGACGGAATCGGTCGAGACGCTCGACGCGTTCGCTGACGCCCTCATCGCCATCGCCGACGAGGCCCGGCGGACGCCCGAGCTGGTGACCGGCGCACCGCATCGGGCCCCGGTTCGTCGTCTCGACGAGGCGGCCGCGGCTCGTCAGCCCAATCTGCGTTGGCGAGGGATGGCGGGGGCCGAGACGCCATGCCCCGACTGAGCCGGCCGGCGGGGCGCCGCGGGGCCGGCGGCCCAGTCGCGCAGGCGCAGTGCACGTAGGAGGCCGCTTCTGCGCCGATGAACCTTTTTCGCGGTCGGGTCGTATCGTTGAACAGAGGGGACCCGTTCGCGATCGCACGGAGGAGCGACCACGAGCCAGGGAACGGAGCCCGAACCACTCGCCGCCAGTGACGACGAGCTCATTCGAAGGATGCAGGTCGGGGACCTCGACGCCTTCGAGGAGCTCTTCCGCCGCTATCGGACGCCCATCTACCGGACCGCCTACGGGCTGACCGGGGACCCGCTCGCGGCCGAGGAGATCCTCCAGGACACGTTTGCTCGGGCGTACCGCCGGCGCGAGACGCTGATGACCGGACTCTCGCCGCTCCCGTGGCTGCACCGGGTCGCCCTCAACCTCTGCTACTCCCGCCTGGGGCGGCGGCGGCTGCCGCTCGAGCCGATGGGCGAGGCCGTGCTGCGCCTGATCCGCGACGCCGCCGGCGGCCCGTCGGAGCATGCCGAGCGGAGGGAGCTCGCCCAGCTCGTTCGCGAGGGGATCGCGGCATTGCCGCCCAAGCAGCAGAGTGTGGTCGCCCTCCACTACCTCGACGGACTCTCGGTCCAGGAGACCGCCGACGTCCTGGGGATCGCCAGCGGAACGGTCAAGTCGCGACTCCACTACGGGCTGCGCTCATTGCGGATTCAGCTCGAGTCCGACCGGCGTTTCGGTGGCGCCTACGGGCTGCCGGCGAGCGAGGCGGCCCCGGCCCAATGACCAGGACCCAGCCGGCCGATCCCTGCGCACGCCACCGGACGGCGCTCCTTGAGGTGGCAGCCGGCCGGCCGCTCGACGCCTCCCTCGCGAACGCAGTCGACCACGCTGGCCGCTGCCGCGCCTGCGAGGACGAGCTCGCCGCCGCCACGTTGCTCATGATCGGGCTCGGGAGGCTGCGAGGCGAAGCCGGGCGCGCCGAACCGCCCCCCAACGCGTGGATGGACTTGCGCGAGCGGATCCGGCCCGGACCG
Source organism: uncultured Chloroflexia bacterium (assembly GCA_963712585.1). Lineage (GTDB taxonomy): Bacteria > Chloroflexota > Limnocylindria > Limnocylindrales > CSP1-4 > CAVQIH01. Next base: position 69,617 of record CAVQIH010000004.1, on the reverse strand, counting down.
TCGCTGCCGTGGTTGCGCAGGTCGCCCATGGGCGGCCTCCTGATGAGCCTCGGACTGGTCGTCGCGCTCGTTGGTCCGCTGGCGATGTCGAGCGGCGGGTCATTGCCCGGCTCGGACGGCGACCCGTCGATCCCCGTCGTGACCGGCGCCGGCTCCAATGCCATCGATCCGGGGCAGCCTCGCCTGCGGACGAGCGAGCCGCCGGCCTCGCCCCGCGCGCCGGCGGACGGGACGCCGGCCTCGGCCGCGACGCGGCTGGGCCCGGACGGGCTGCCGCCCGCGCGAGCCCTCGAGGTGCCCATCGCAGCGCCCGGGCGGGGTCGGATCAGATGACCGGACCTCGCCTCGGATGGTCTGGGTAGCTCCTCAGCCGACGCGAAAGAAGGAGGTGAGACGGGACCAGCGGGAGTCTGGCGGAAGTTGACACCGCCGGACGCCCTACGCATAGTTGCGCCAGCGTCGTGACCGGTTTCGCCGGTCCGTCCTCGTTCGTCCCTCGGTCGGTCCTCACCGCCTGAGGCCGTGCGACGAACCCGCGGAAGAGGAAGCGGGATCCGGGGCGGATCCGTCATCCGGCCACCCATTTGGGAGACATCGGGACCAACCCGTTGGGAGGATCATTGATGCGGAAACGGCTCTTCGGCCTGTTGGCGACCGCCGCCATCGTCTTCGGCGCATGCCAGGGTGCGGCCTCACCGTCGCCCGCGGCTTCGGCGGCGCCGTCGGAAGCGCCGCCGGCGACGACGGCCCCCACCGAGGCCCCCGCCACCCCCGAGCCGACGCCGGTCGACTACGAGGCGGCGCTCTTCAACTACACCTACACCCCGACCGAGGGTCAGGCGGGCGGGTCGGCCATCGTGGCCGACTGGCAGGCCGTCTCGAACCTCAACAGCTTCTACGACAACTCCTTCGCCACCGCGACGGTCCTGGCGGCGACCATGCGCGGCCTCTGGCTGACATCGTCGGACGGCCACTGGAAGCCCGACCTGGCGGCCAAGATGCCCAAGTTCTCCGACGGCTCGATCCGCCAGGCGGCCGACGGGAGCTTCGAGGTCGACCTCCAGCTGCGCCCCGGCCTCAAGTGGTCCGACGGCACGCCGCTGACCCTCAACGACCTCAAGTACACCTGGCAGTGGGTGAGGGATCCGGCCCAGACCGGGCTCGTGTCCGGGACCGTCGGGTGGGAGGACATCACCGATATCGTGGTGAGCGCCGACGGCCAGTCCGCCACGGTCAAGTTCTCCAAGGCCTACGCGGGCTTCTACGGCCTGCTCGGCAACTGGTTCATTCCGGAGCACTACTTCAAGACGATCCCGGTCGCCGAGGCATCCGAGAAGTCGATGCCGGTCAGCCCCGAGATCGCCAAGGTCCCGACCTCGGGTCCCTTCATGTTCGACTCCGCGGCCCCGACCGGCATCGTCCTCAAGAGGAACCCCAACTGGGTCGGCGGCGCCTTCAACCAGGGCGCCTACCTCGACGAGGTGAAGTTCCAGTTCTACGCCGACAAGGACGGCGAGATCGCGGCCTTCCTGGCCGGCGACATCGACGCCGCGCTCGACATGCTCGCGGGCGACTACGCCTCGCTCAAGGGCGTCGACCCGGCCATCGGCCGGGCGCTCCTCGAGCCGGCCTGGCAGTACGAGCACCTGGACATGAACCAGGGCCCGAACGGCAACCCGATCCTCAAGGACGTCAACGTCCGACGAGCGATCTCTCAAGCGATCGACAAGGCCGACCTCTTCGCCGCCTTGTTCCCCGGCTACCCGATTCCGGAGCAGGCGGCTTGCTCGCCGGCCCCGCCAGGCACGTACTGGCGTGACCCGACCCTGACCTGCGCGCCCTTCGACGTCGCCGCGGCCAATGCCGCCCTCGATGCCGCCGGGCTGACCAAGGGCGCCGACGGCATGCGCGTCGACAAGGACGGCAAGCCGATCGTCCTCGAGGCGTGCACATCAGCCGGCAACCCGACCCGCCAGCTCGACCTCGAGAAGCAGGCGAAGTACCTCGAGGGGGTCGGGATCAAGGTCAACGTCAATCTCGTTGACGCGACCTCGGTCCTGTTCGCGGGCTGGAACGACGTGACGGCCGAAACCAAGTGCAGCATCTACCGCGGAACGTACGACCTGGCGCTCTTTGCCTGGGTTCTGACGTTCGACCTCTTCGGTGACTACTACTACAGCTACCACACCGACCAGTGGCCGGATAACCCGCCGAACGACGGCGGCAACACCAGCCGCTTCTCCAACCCGGAGATGGACGCGGCGCTCGACGTCCTCAAGAGCGAGATCAAGACCGAGGCGCAGGTCAAGGCCGCGCTCACGGTCCAGAAGATCTACGTCGACCAGGTCGCCGAGATCCCGCTCTACTACCGCAACGAGGCGCGCGGCGTCTCGACGCGGCTGCAGAACTTCTTCAAGAACCCCGGCACGGCGTCCGACGTCTGGAACGTCGAGGACTGGTGGGTCCAGCAGTAACCGATAGCCGGTTCGCCATTCCCCTGGGATGACGGACCGATCGAGCCGGACGATCGTGGGGCGGGTTCACCCGCCCCACGATCGCTCCCACGACATCTTCGAGCCGCGACCGAGCCCACAAGGCCGCGGGCCCAGGAGCTCATGAGCAAGTACATCGTCCGCCGGGCAATCGGCCTGATCCCGCTCCTCTTCGGGATCGTCATCATCAGCTTCCTGCTGATGAAGATGGCCCCCGGCGGGCCGCAGGCCCAGTTCAACCAGAACCCGCGCGTGACCGAGGAGCAGATCGACACCTGGCTCCGGCGCTGGTGCCTCGAGCGCGAGTCCACCCCGCTCTCGATCTTCCGGGAGTTCGGTGGCTGGTTCGGCATCTACAACTGCCAGACCGAGAGCTTCTTCAGCGAGCAGGGTGGCCTGAACCTGCTGCCGACCGCCCTCGGCGGCGGTGACAACGGGATCCTCCACGGAGACCTGGGGCTGTCCATCAAGGCCGGACGCCCGGTCACCGACATGATCTTCGAACGGATCCCGGCGACCCTGATCCTGACCTCGACCGCCCTCGTGATCTGGGTCACCTTGGCTATCCTCCTAGGCGTCATCGCCGCAGTGAAACGCTACTCGTTCTTCGACCAAGCCCTGACGTTCTTCAGCTATGTCTTCTACTCCCTGCCGACGTTCTGGCTGGGCCTCATGTTCATCTACATCTTCGCGGTCCTCCTCCGCTGGCTGCCGCCACAGGGCATCGTGAGCCCGCGCGAGTGGCCGCCCTTTGGCACGAGCCAGTACTGGGCTGCCTTTGGGGCCGAACCCCTCAGCGCCATGTTCGACGTCGGGCGGCACCTGATCCTGCCGGTCATCACCCTGGTCGTCGTCAGCATCGCCGGCGACACGCCGGTTCGTGCGGGCCAGCATGCTCGAGACGCTCAACCAGGACTACGTCCGCACGGCACGGGCGAAGGGGTTGTCGATCGCGGTCCGTGATCATGAAGCACGCCCTCCGCAACGCGCTGCTGCCGGTCGTCACCAACATCGGCGCTCGGAACTGCCGTTCCTCTTCAGCGGGCGCCATCGTGACGGAGACGATCTTCAGCTGGCAGGGGATGGGGCTGCTGTTCATCACGGGGCGTAAACGCACCGAGACTACTTCCGTGCTGATGGGGCTGATCCTCATTACCTCCACCCTGGTCGTCTTCTTCAACCTCGTGGCCGACGTCGTCTACGCCGTGGTCGATCCGCGGATCAGGTACGACTGAGGACCATCGATGACCGACAGGCTCCAGCCGGCGGACCAGCCTGCGCCTATCGCGTCTACCGAGGTCAGGGTGGTCGAGGCCGAGGGAGCCGCGATGCGGGGACTTCGAGGTCGCCCTCGAGTCCCTCAACCAGTGGCAGCTCGCCTGGCGTCGCTTCAGCGGCACCGTCTGGCCCTCATCGGGATGGGGTTCTTCCTCCTGATGACCGCAGTTGCGATCATCGGGCCGATCGTCTGGCCTTACGACCCGACTGACATCCCCGGCTCCAAGATCCCAGGAGGTGAACCGCCGACGCTGTCCCGCCTCAAGAACATCCTGGGGACGGATTTCGGCGGACGCAGCGTCCTCCAGTTCGTGGTCGTCGGGGCGCGGATCTCGGTCGCGGTCGGCTTCTTTACGATGGTCATCGCGACGACCATCGGCAGTGACGGTCGGGGCCATCGCCGGGTTCTTCGGAGGCTGGGTCGACGGGCTGCCTGATGCGCTTCGTCGACCTCCTCCTGGCCATCCCTTTCCTCTTCGTGATCCTCGTCGCGGCCCGATTCTTCGGGGGCGGCGACCCCGTGATCCTCATCACGATCTTCGGCCTCCTCTCGTGGCCCGGCCTGTCCCGCCTGGTCAGCGGCGCTCTATCTCTCGCTGCGTGAGGCCGAGTTCGTGCAGGCCGCCCGGGCGGTCGGGGTCAGCGACCTCCGGATCACCTTCCGCCACATCCTGCCGAACGCCCTCGGTCCGATCGTCGTGTCGGCGACCCTGATCATGGCCAGCGCGATCGTCCTCGAGGCGTTCGTGAGCTTCCTCGGCTTCGGCATCCGCGCCACGGACGCCGACGCTGGGGCAACATCGCTCTCCAACTCGCAAGGGCTATCTGCTCCAGGGGAACTGGTGGTGGCCCTTCTTCCCGGGCCTGGTGCTCGTCCTGACCGTGATCGCCGTCAACTTCATCGGCGACGGCCTCCGGGACGCCCTCGACCCGCGCAGCAAGGAGTGACCGCGTGATCACCGCCACCGCGGCGCCGGAGCCGGGCGGCGCCGAACCCTCGCACCCCGAGGTCCTCCTCGACATCCGCGACCTGCGGACCTACTTCCACGTCATGGACGGCACGGTCCGCGCGGTCGACGGGATCAGCTTCTCGATCCGGCGGGGCCAGACGCTCGGGGTCGTCGGGCGAGTCGGGCTGCGGCAAGAGCGTCACCGCCCTCTCGATCATGCGCCTCCATCGACATGCCGCCGGCCGAGATCGCCGTCGGGCGAGATCTGGTTCGAGGGCCGGGACCTCCTCGCGCTGCCCGAGAGCGAGATGCGCGAGCGTCCGCGGCAACGAGATCGCCATGATCTTCCAGGAGCCGATGACCAGCCTCAACCCGGTCTACACCGTGGGTGACCAGATCGCCGAGGCCGTCAGCCTCCACCTGAAGCTGTCGAAGCAAGGCAGCCTGGGAGAAGGCCATCGAGTCGCTGCGGCAGGTCGGCATCCCCAACCCGAGCGGCGGGTCAAGCAGTACCCCCACGAGCTGTCCGGCGGCATGCGGCAGCGGGTCATGATCGCCATGGCCCTCTCGTGCGACCCCGACCTGCTCATCGCCGACGAGCCGACCACCGCCCTGGACGTCACCATCCAGGCCCAGATCCTGGAGCTGATCAAGGAGGCCCAGGACCACACCGGCGCCGCGCTCATGCTCATCACCCACGATCTCGGCGTCGTCGCCGAGACGGTCCAGAACATCGTGGTCATGTACGCCGGGCGGATCGTCGAGCAGGGCGCCGTCGATGCGGTCCTGCTGGCCCCCAAGCACCCCTACACCGAGGGCCTGCTCGACTCCATCCCGTCCAAGGGGAAGCGCGGTCAGCGCCTCAACGTGATCAAGGGGACCGTGGCCAACCCGTTTCACCTGCCGCCGGGCTGCAACTTCGCGCCGCGCTGCCCGTACGTCTTCGAGCCGTGCCATGCTCACGATCCGAAGATCGAAGAGGCCGACCCGGCCGACGTGGCCTGCTGGTTGTATACCCGCGCGCCGGGCGGCGGCGCACCGCCTCGGCTGCGGCCTCACCTCGCACCGCTCGAGGCCACTCGACCGTGACCGAGCCCCTGGACAACCAGACCGTGGGCACCGCGGCGGGCGTCCGCGACGCTGTGCCGCTCGTGACCGTCGATCGGCTGGTCAAGTACTACCCGATCTTCGGAGGGATTCTCCGCCGCAAGATCGGCGACGTGAAAGCGGTCGACGATGTCAGCTTCGAGATCAACCGCGGCGACGTCTTCGGCCTCGTCGGCGAGTCCGGCTGCGGCAAGTCGACGCTCGGCCGGACTCTCATTCGCCTCCAACCGCAGACGAGCGGCCGGGCGACGATCGCCGGGGAGGACATCTTCGCCAAGAAGGGTGCCGACCTGAAGCGCCTGCGCCGTCGGATGCAGATCATCTTTCAGGACCCGGTCGGCTCGCTGAACCCCCGGATGCCGGTCAGCGACATCATCGGCGAGGGGCTCCTGGCCCAGGCGGATCATGAGAACCAATGGGGCAAGCGGTCGATCCGTGACAAGCGAGTCGGCGACTACCTCGAGGCCGTGGGGTTGCGACGCGACTACTCCCGCCGCTATCCCCACGAGTTCTCCGGCGGTCAGCGTCAGCGGATCGGGATCGCCCGGGCGCTGGTCCTGTCCCCGGAGATCGTCATCTGCGACGAGCCCGTGTCGGCCCTCGACGTCTCCATCCAGTCGCAGATCCTCAACCTCCTGCTCGATTTGCGCGGGGAGTTCAACCTCACCTACCTCTTCATTGCCCACAACCTCTCGGTTATTCAGTACATCAGCGACCAGGTCGCGGTGATGTACCTGGGCAAGCTCGCGGAGCTTGCCGCCGTCGACCAGCTCTACGTGAATCCCCGCCACCCGTATACGATCGCGCTCCTGTCGGCCGTGCCGGAGCCCGACCCGCGGGTCCGGAAGCATCGAATCGTGCTCAAGGGCGACGTCCCCTCACCGGCCGCACCCCCACCCGGCTGCCGGTTCCACACTCGCTGCTGGCTGCGCGAGCAGCTCAACCGGCCAGCCGAATGTGAGACGGTAGTGCCCGAGCTCCGTGACATCGGTCAAGGTCACCGGGTAGCCTGCCACTTTGCCGAGAAGGTCACCCCGGCGGCAGCCGCCGAGGCCGCCAAGCTCATCGTTCCGGCCGTGCTCGCGGCTAAGGACGGCGCGGGGTCCACGGTCGGCGTGGAGGCCCCGCCCATCGCCTGAGTCGCGCCGCCGTTGCGGGGCGGTGGTCAGGCCGAGCCGACTGCGCCCGACCCCCGGAAGTGACAGGCGCACGAGTGGTCGGTCGCCAGCTCGACGAGGGGCGGTTCCTGCTCGGCGCAGATCGCCGGCCCGCCGAGCTCCGCCCGGAGCTGGCAGCGGGGATGGAAGTGGCAACCGGGCGGAGGGTTCACGGGGCTCGGGACGTCCCCCCGCAGGATGACCCTGGTCCGCCGGGCGCCCGGCTCGGGGATCGGGATCGCCGACATCAGCGCCTGAGTGTAGGGATGCTCCGGGTCGCGGTAGATCTCCTCGCGCCCGGCCACCTCGACGATCTTGCCGAGGTACATGACCGCGACACGGTCGCTGATGTGCTCGACGACGCTCATGTTGTGAGCCACGAACACGTAGGTCAGGCCAAGCTCGCGCTGGAGCGACTTGAGCAGGTTGAGGACCTGGGCCTGGATCGAGACGTCGAGGGCCGACACGGGCTCGTCGCAGACGACGAGGTCGGGCTCGAGGACCAGGGCCCGGGCGATCCCGATCCGCTGGCGCTGGCCCCCGGAGAACTCGTGCGGGTAGCGACGAGCGTGGTAGGGCTGGAGCCCGACCATGTCCATGATCTTGGCGACTTTGGCGCGTCGCTCGGCCGGTGTGCCGATGCTGTGGATCCGCAGGCCGTCCCCGATACTGTCGCCGATCGGGGCTCGTGGGTCGAGCGAGGCGAACGGGTCCTGGAAGACGATCTGCATCCGGCGTCGGAAGGGCTTGAGGGCTCGCCCGCGGAGACGGGTGATGTCCTGGCCGTCGAAGCGGATCGTGCCCGAGGTCGGCTCGAGCAGCCGCAGGATGAGGCGCGCGACTGTCGTCTTCCCGCAGCCGGACTCTCCGACGAGGCCGAGCGTCTCGCCGTGGCGGATGTCGAAGTTCAAGCCGTCGACAGCCTGGACCTGGGCGATGGTGCGCTGGAGCACGCCGCCCTTGATCGGGAACCGCTTGACGAGGTCGCGGACCTCGACCAGCGTGCCGGACGCGGGCGCAGGCGACGGCCCGGACCGGGCCGGCGCGGGAAAAGGGGTTCCCTCGGTCGCGGTCAAGCAGGCGCCCCCGGCATGTCCGCCTGCCCATCGTGCCGCCCGGCATGCGCGTGGGGCGCCGACTCGCTCAGCGGCCGCGCCAGCTGGTGCCCCTCGATGTCGTGGTAGAGCCAGCACCGTACGTCGTGGGCGGGTGCGATGGCGAGAAGGTCGGGACGGCGCTCGGAACAGATCGTGAGGTGATGCTCAACGCGCGGGGCGCAGCGCGGCGCGAAGCGGCAGGCGGGCGGGAGGTCGATCAGGTTCGGAACATTGCCGGGGATGGTCGCCAGCGCCTGTGTCACAACGCCCATCGTGGGGACCGATGCGATGAGGCCCTCCGTGTAGGGGTGCCTCGGGTGGCTGAACAGAGATACCACGTCGGTCTGCTCGACGATCTCGCCCGCGTACATGACCGCAACTCGGTCGCACATCTCGGCGACGACCCCGAGATCGTGGGTGATGAGGATGATGGCCGTCCCGAGCTCTCGCTGGAGGTTGCGCATCAGGTCGAGGATCTGGGCTTGGATCGTCACGTCGAGCGCGGTCGTCGGCTCGTCCGCGATCAGCAGCTCAGGCTCGCAGGCGAGGGCCATGGCGATCATGACCCGCTGGGCCATGCCGCCCGACATCTCGTGAGGGTAGGCCTTGAGGCGGCGAGCGGGGTCCGAGATTCCCACCATCTTGAACAGCTCGAGGGCCCTGTCGAGGGCCGCTTTCCTCTTCATGTTGCGGTGGGTCTCGAGGACCTCGGCGAGCTGGCTGCCGACGTTCAGGACCGGATTGAGCGAGGAGGTCGGCTGCTGGAAGATCATGGAGATCCGGTTGCCTCGGATCTCACGCATCTTCTCGGACGGGAGCGTGACGAGGTCCTGGCCGTCGAAGACGACCGAGCCGGCCTCGATCCGGCCGGGCTGGGATACGAGCCGCAGGATCGAGAGTGAGGTCACGCTCTTGCCGCAGCCCGACTCGCCCACCAGTCCCATGACCTCGCCACGGTCCACGTGGAAGTCGATCCCGTCGACGGCGCGGACCACGCCGTAGCGCGTGTAGAAGGAGGTGCGCAGCCCACGGACCTCGAGCAGGGGCCGGTCACCTCGTTCGAGGCGTGGACGGCGGGCGACCTCGCCGACCGGGGCGATCTCCTCGATGACGGCGCGCTCCGGGCCGTCGGTGGACCGCTCGGCGGTTCCGCGGTCGTAGGGTCCGTTCATCGGTTGAGCCTCGGGTCGAGGGCGTCGCGCAGGCCGTCGCCAAGGAGGTTGAAGGCGAGCACGGTCACCACGATCGCGATCCCGGGCGCCAGCAGCAGATGCGGGGCCGTGAAGACCTGGTTCCGCTCGAGGCCGATCATCGAGCCCCATTCGGCCAGCGGTGGCTGGGCCCCAAGTCCGAGGAAAGACAGGGCGGCGACGTCGAGGATGGCCACTGCGATCCCGAGCGTTCCCTGGACGACCAGCGGTGTGAGGGCATTCGGCAGGATCCTGCGGCGGAGGATGCCGGCCGGGGATTCGCCGAGGGCCCGTGCGGCCGTCACGTAGTCCTGCTCCCGAACCGAGAGGACGGAGGCGCGCGCCACGCGCGCGTAGATCGGGATCGCGACGATGCCGATGGCAAGCTGGGCGTTGATGAGGCCGGGCCCCAGGAAGGTCACGATTGCAATTGCCAGGATCAAGGACGGGAATGCGAGCAGGACGTCCATCAACCGCATCAGGACGTTGTCCGACATCCCCCCGGCGAACCCCGCGATCGCCCCGATGAACGACCCGATCAGGATGGCGAACCCGACGGTCAGAAAGCCGATCTGGAGTGAGACCCGCGAGCCGTGGAGAACCCGACTGAACTCGTCACGAAGGTTGCCGTCGAGTCCGAAGAGGTGCTCCGGCTGGTCGGCCGGGCAGCCAAGGAGGTGGATGCAGGGCGCCGCGCGCTTGGTAACGCCGGCCTCGACACCGATCAGGACCTGGTTCGGGTCGTATGGAGCGATGAAGTTCGCGAACACGGCGATTGAGAAGAGAAAGCCGATCAGCACGAGGCCTACCTGTGCCGAGCGCTGGCGGAGGACGCTGCCGAGGGTGTCCCGCCAGAGGCTCGCGGGACGCGCGACCAGTGTCTCTCCGGCCGCCTCGCTGGGTAGCCCAGACGGTGACGTCCTGTTCAGCGTCGGGGGAGGGGAGGTCATCGTGGCACGCTCAGTCCGCTCAACTCAGCCGGACCCGTGGGTCCAGGGCGGCGTACGAAACGTCCACGATGAGGTTCACTGCCAGGTATCCGATGGCGATGATGAGGGTGAAGCCCTGGATCACGACGTAGTCGCGACCGGTAATGGCCTCGTACATCGTCCTGCCGACCCCTGACAGGTTGAAGATCGTCTCGGTCAGGACCGCGCCGGCGAGCAGCCCGCCGAGCTGCAGCCCGACGATGGTGACGACCGGCAGCATGGCGTTGCGCAGGGCGTGCCGGCGGATCACCAGACCCTCGCGCAGTCCCTTGGCCCGAGCCGTCCGAACGTAGTCCAGCCCGAGGACGTCGAGGATCGACGAACGCGTCATCCGGGCGATGATCGCCATTGGGATGGTCGCCAGCGCGAAGGCGGGCAGGATGAGGTGGCGCAAGGCGTCGACGAGGGCGTTCCACTGGAACGTCACGAGGGCATTCAGCGTGTAGATGTTCGACGCGAAGTCGAGGATCCCGCGCGGCAGGCCGCTCAGGCCCTGGAGACCCCAGGACTCCGCGAGCGGTTTGATGTCCATGTCGGCGCTCAGCCGGCCGGACGGAGGCAGGGCGAGCGGGGTGTCCTTAGAACGATCGCGAACAGGTACGCCAGGAGCAGGCCGAGCACGAAGACGGGGATCGAGACGCCAGGTTCGCCCCACCATCGTCACGACATCGATCGGCGAGTTGCGGCGCAGGGCGGACAGCAGCCCCAGGAGTGACCCCGAAGACCGTGGCGATGAGCAGGGCGTAGAACGTCAGCTCGATCGTGGTGGGCAGCCGTTCGACGAGGACGGTCGTGACCGGGCGGCTGAACTTGATGGACTGGCCGAGGTCTCCGCTCAGCAGCTGGCCGAGGTAGCCCACGAACTGGACCGGGATCGGCTGGTCGAGTCCATAGCGATGGATGAAGTCGTCGCACGCAGCGTCGGTCGCGCGCTCACCCAGGGAGGCCCGGCAGGGATCGCCCGGGATGATCCGGGCGAGGGCGAACACGATGAACGTGACGCCCAGCAGGACCGGGATGCTGAGCAGGAGCCGGCGGACGATGAAGCGGGCCATTGACCGTTGGCGTGACCCTGCGGAATGTGATGCGCTGCGGGCGTCGCGCTTGGCGCGACGCCCGCAGCAGTCTCTACGTTCTGGCTATGACGGATGGGCTACGACTTACTCCGCTGGAGGAGGATTGAGGTAGCCGCCGAAGAGCGTCGCCCAATACTCGAAGACGCTCGTCCGGCCCTTGTGGAGCGGGTTCGCCGCGTCCCACTGAGCCGAGAAGGACGTCACGACGTCGTTGGCGTCGAGGTCGGCGCCGTTCTGGTACTTGACGCCATCGCGGAGCGTGCATGTCCACACGGTCAGATCCGTGTTGGGCTTGCACTCGGTGGCCAGGGCCGGAACCGCGTCGGTCCCGCCGACTTTCGCCGTGTAGAGGCCCTGGTAGATCTGGATGCACGCGCGGATCGTTTCGCCGTCTGTCTCGTCGGGGCAGTACAGGCTGAGCGGCTCGGCGCTCTGCATCCAGACCACGGTGTCGCGGCTCCCCGGCTTCACGGGGAAGAACTCCTCGCGCCCGAGCGGCGAGGAGATCGCGCCCTCGACGTCGGCCTTCCAGGCCGTGCCGGAAGCGCTGTGGGCGATGATGACCGCCGGCACGTGCTGCTTGATGAGCTCGTTGGCCTGGGTGTAGGCCGCCTCGCGGGCGGCCGTGTCGGCCGTCTGCCCGCCCTGGTTCAGGGCCGCCACGATGTCCGGATACGGGTCGCCGAACTTCTTGCCGGCCCCCGCCCCGAAGTGGTAGTCCATGAAGTTCGTGGCGTCGGGCCAGTCGGCGGTCCAACCGAGCATGAACAGGCCGTCCAGGGTTCCGGCCGCGTTGTTGTCGAGGAAGGTCCCTGACTCCTGGACTTCGATCGTCGCGTCGATGTTCAGGTTGGCCTTCAGCTGGGCCTGGAGGTCCTGGGCCACGACGGCCGGATCGGGGAGGTAAGGTCGGACGACGTCGCGGTACTGGATCTTCGTCTTGAATCCATCGGGATAGCCGGCGTCAGCCAGAAGCTGCTTGGCCGCCGGGACGTCGAACCCGTACCAGTCGGATCCGCCGCACGAATAGGGGACCACGCAGGGCACGAAGTGCGTGGCGACCTCCGAGCCCGTGGGATAGAAGGTGTCGACGATCCGCCCGCGGTCGATGCCCATGGCGATCGCCTGGCGGACCTTCTCGTTGTCCCAGGGCTTGTCCTTGTTGTTCATGCCAAGGTAGAAGACGTTCATCGCCGTGCGGGGGTCGAACCTGAGCGTGGAATCCGCCTGGATCTTGGCAATGTCGTCGGTGCCGGGGTTGTCGATCCCGTCGACGGCGCCCGACCCAAGCTCGACCAGCCGCTGAGCCGCCTCAGTGCTCCAACGGAACACGAGGTTGGGCACCAAGGCCTTGTCGCCCCAGTAATCCGGGTTGGCCTCGAAGACCATGCGATCGCCCTTGGTCCATTCCTTGAGCCTGTACGGGCCAGTACCGTTCGGTGTGTCCAGGAACGAGCCGTCGCCGATCGCCCCGGCGAGCCACTCGGAATCGAAGACCGGCACCGAGGAGAAGGCGACCTTCGACAGGAAGGCGACGTCGGGCGTGCAGAGGGTGAACTCGACGGTCTTCGCGTCGAGCGCCTTGATCTGCTTCATCTCGCCGACGTAGTCCGCGCCGTTGAACGAGCCCTTCGTGTCGCCGGACGAGCAGGTCACCTCGCCCGTCGCCGGATAGACCATGGCGGCGTAGGCGGGCTGCGTCGGCGCCTCGGACGGCGCGGTCGTGGGCGCGGCGCTGGGCGCCTCGGTCGCTGGGGCTGCGGTGGGAATCGGCGTGGAGGTGCCGCTGCACGCGGCGAAGACGATGGCCGCGCTCGCGGCCAGAGCCGCGATCGAGGCCCACTTGGTAGGTCGGGACATACCCTGCTCCTCCTGTGCAACCACGGCGCGGGACGTGACCGTCCCGGCCTTCGGGCGATGGGCACGCGGGGGGCTCGCGAGCCTGCCGTCTCCCTCTTCAAGCGCAGACCCGCCCGGGCGCCCATCGTGCGGCCCGGCCGGAACCACCGGCACGACCCGCAGTCGTCGAAGCCTAGCATCCGTGACGCGGCTCCGCCACGCACGTCGCGGTTTCCCGCAGGCGGCGGACCCGTGGCTGCGACACGAACGACTAGACTCGGGGCGTGCAGCCGCTGCGAATCGCCCTCGCCCAGATCGCGCCCCGCCTCGGCGTCCTCGAGGCGAACCTGGCGCGTCATCACGAGCTCCTCGCGACTGCCCGATCCGAAGGTGCGGGGCTGGTCGTCTTTCCCGAGCTGGGCCTGACCGGCTACCTGCTCCAGGACCTGGCCGCCGAAGTCGCCCTGCGGATCGACGATCCCCGCCTGGTCGCCCTGGCCGCCGAGACCCACGGGATTTCGGCAGTCGTGTCGTTCGTCGAGGAGTCCGTCGACCACCGGCTCTTCATCGCGGCGGCGCTGCTCGAGGACGGCCGCGTCCGCCACGTGCACCGCAAGCTCTTCCTGCCGACGTACGGCCTCTTCGACGAGCGCCGGTTCTTCGCCGCCGGCGACGCCCTGCGAGCCGTCCCGTCCCGCCTCGGGCTCGGCGTCGGGTCTGGCGGTCTGCGAGGACTTCTGGCACCTCGCCGTGCCCCAGCTGCTGGCCCTCGACGGCGCCCAGCTCCTGGTCAACGTGTCGTCGTCGCCGGGCCGCGATCTCGCCTCCACGAGCGAGGTGGGCCTGGGCACGGCCGCCTCGTGGCGGACCCTGATCCGGACGTATGCCCAGCTGACCACGAGCTTCGTCGTCTTCTGCAACCGGGTCGGCGTCGACGAGACGATCAGTTTCTGGGGTGGCTCCGAGGTCGTCGCCCCGACCGGTGAGACGGTCTTCCAGGCACCGCTCTACGACGAGGGGCTCTTCTTTGCGGACGTGGAGCTCGGTGACGTGCGCCGGGAGCGCATCGCCCTCCCGCTCCTGCGCGACGAGCGGCCAGAGCTCGAGGTCCGCGAGCTCGAGCGGATCGTGGCCGAGCGGGCCGGCCTGGCCTTCGATTCGACGGCGGGACCGGGCGGCTCCGCCCTCGGCGACGGATCCCCGCCGGCGCCGACCACGAGCTGGCCGTGAAGGCCGGATCTACCCCGCGGACGGGATCGACCCGACCGGCTGGCGCAACGGGCCGGCGGGCGTCAGGACTCCCCTTCGAGCTACCGGCCGAGCTCGCCATCGACACCGACGTCGCTCGCCGGGTGATCCGCGAGTTCATCGGCGGACAGCTTCGCCAGGCGGGCTTCGAGCGCGCGGTGCTGGGCCTCTCGGGCGGCATCGATTCGGCCCTCGTCGCCTTCCTCGTCGGGGAGGCGATCGGGCCTGAGCGCCTCCTCTGCGTGCTGATGCCGTACCGCTCCTCGTCGCCGGCCTCCCGCGAGGACGCTGAGGAGGTCGTGCGCCGGCTGGGCTGCGCGAGCGAGCTCGTCGACATCAGCCCGATGGTCGACGCCTACTTCGGCCGCGACCGGGACGGGGGTGCGGCGGGTCCGGAGGGGCTCGCCGCGAGCTCGCTGCGTCGGGGCAACTTCATGGCCCGCCAGCGGATGGCCGTCCTCTACGACCGCTCGGTCAGCTGGGGCGGACTCGTCGTCGGGACGGGCAACAAGACCGAGGTCCTGATCGGCTACACGACGCTCTTCGGGGATTCGGCCTGTGCCTTCAACCCGATCGGCGACCTCTACAAGAGCCAGGTCCGCCAGCTCGCCGCGGCGATCGGGGTGCCCGACGGCGATCATCCGGAAGGCGCCGTCGGCCGACCTCTGGCCCGGCCAGACCGACGAGGCAGAGGCCGGTTTCACGTATCCGGAGCTCGACCGCCTGCTCTACTGGATGATCGACCGGCGCCGCTCCGACGAGGAGCTCCTGGCTAAGGGGTTCGCCGCGGCGACGATCGCCCGCGTCCAGCGGATGGTGGCGACCTCGGAGTTCAAGCGCCAGGTCCCCCCGGTCGCCAAGCTCGGCCCCCGGACGACGGGGGTCGACTACCTGTATCCACGGCGCCGACCAGGATCCGCACGGACGTGACGGGCGGCCGCCTCTACGTCGTGGCGACGCCGATCGGCAACCTCGAGGACGTCACGCAGCGGGCCCTGGAGACGCTGCGCGGCGTGCCGCTCATCGCGGCCGAGGACACCCGGATCACGCGTCGCCTCCTGGTCCGTCACGGCATTGGCACTCGGCTCGTCAGCTACCACGCGCGTAACGAAGCCCGTCGGGCGCCCGAGCTGTTGGCGCACCTCCGCGGCGGCGGAGACCTGGCGCTGGTCACCGATGCCGGGACCCCGCTCGTGAGCGACCCGGGCGGGATGCTCGTGGCGTCCTGGGCCGGCGAGGGAGGCGGCGTCGTGCCGATCCCCGGGCCATCGGCGGCGTTGGCCGCCCTGGTGGTGAGCGCCCTCGCAGGCCCACGATGGGCGTTCGAAGGATTCCTGCCGCGGTCCGGGCGCGTCCGGCGCGAACGGCTCGCTCGCATCGGAGCGGACGAGCGGACGACGATCATCTTCGAGGCGGCGGGACGGCTGGCGGACACGCTCGGCGACCTCGCCGACGCGTGCGGCGGCGAGCGGCGCGCGGCGGTCTGCCGGGAGCTCACCAAGATCCACGAGGAGGTGGTCCGCGGCACCCTGGCGGAGCTGACCGAACGCGTCCGAGCAGGCGGTCTGACCCTGCGGGGCGAGCTCGTCGTCGTCCTCGGCGACCGCCCACCACGAGTCGGGGCGTCGGGACCTTCAGGATCCGGCCCCGACTCCGGGCGCCTGGAGGCCGCGCGGTCCGAGGTCGAGCGACTGGTCGCCGGCGGATCCGCCCGGGGCGAGGCGGCTCGACAGGTCGCGGCTGCCACCGGAATCCCTCGCCGGCGGCTCTACAGCGTCCCGGGCAAGACGGCCGCCGGCGCGCCCGTCCGCCACGAGCCGCGACCGTGACCGTGTCGCGGGTCGCGGCGGTCCTGTCGCTCCTGGTGCTGTTGCTGGCCGCCTGCACCCCCACTGCGGAACCGGGGGCGCTGGCGACCGGGAGCACGTCCCCAGCGCCCGGACTGCCGACTGCTGCGATCCCGACCGTCCTCGAGCCGACCGGCCCTGCCCGAGCTTCGGGGTTCGCGCCCTCTGGGGCGGCCACCCCCATCGCGCCCGCCGCTCAGTCCGGGCCATGGATCCTGGGCTACTACGCCGGCTACGAGCGGGACGCCTATCCGGTGACCGAGATCGACTGGACGGCGCTCACGCACCTTGCCGTCGCGTTCGTGATTCCGGCCGAGGATGGCTCGCTGGACGCCTCCTTGTTCGCCGGCGACCAGGGGCCGGCCCTGGCCAGAGCTCTCGTCGACGCCGCGCATCGCCACGGCCGCCAGGCTCTCGCCTCCATCGGCGGTGAGGACACCCGACCCGCCTGGCTGGCGGCGGCGTCGCCCGCCAACCGCGCTGCATTCGTGGCGAACTTGGTGGCGTTGCTGGCCGATTACGGCTACGACGGGCTCGACCTCGACTGGGAACCCGTTCAATCAGGTGACACGGAGATCCTGACCGATCTCGCTCGCCGGCTTCGGGCCGCAGCCCCGGCGGCCTTGCTGACCATGCCGGTGAACCCCGTGAACGTCAATCTGCCCGAGGATCTCTCCGGGTATCGTCCGCTCGCCGCGGTCCTGGATCAGCTGAACCTGATGTCGTACGGCATGGCGGGGGCATACGAAGGGTGGCAGAGCTGGCACTCGAGCGCGCTGATGGGTGAGACGCCCACCACGCCCACCTCGGTCGACGCGTCGGTGCGGGCCTACCTGGCGGCCGGCGTGCCGCCTGCCAAGCTCGGCGTCGGGGCAGGGTTCTACGGGCTCTGCTACACCCCGCCCGTGGGCGGCCCGGGGGAGGACCTCGCCGGCGCCTCGATCGCCGCGGGCGACGGCACGATGTCCTACGCCCGCCTGCTGTCCGACTACGGCGCGGCGACCGTCCATCGCTGGGACGCACAGGCGCACGTCCCATACCTGTCGTTTCCGGAGGCGACCGGGTCCGACGGCTGCGGGTATGTCTCCTACGAGGACGAGCAGTCACTGGCCGAAAAGGGCAGGTACGTCAGGTCGAAGGGCCTTGGCGGCGTCATCGTCTGGACGGTCAACCAGGGGTACGTCGGCTCCGCGCCACAGGGTCAGCGGAATCCGCTCCTGCGGGCGCTGCACGACGCCCTCGATGAGGGTGGCAGAGGGGGCTGAGCCTCCCAGCGGCCGGCGGGATCGTCGGATGATCGAGGCAGGCGCGGCACGGGCGGCGGATGCCGGAGGGGGAGGACACCCGCCGCCGCGCCTCGATGGATGCGATGTCGCTAGACCGCCACCTCCGCGGTGTCATCGGCGATGGGCTCGTCGGCCGGTGTGACCCCGAGCGCCTCGGCCTGGGCGGCCAGCGCCTCCGCGGCCGCCTCGGCCTCGTAGTCCTTCTTGCGACGCCCGGAGAGCATCTCAACGCCGCCCGCGACCACCTCCGTCTTCCAGTGGCGAGCACCCTTGTCGTCCTCCCACTGGCGAGTCTGCAGGCGACCCTCGACGCAGACCTGCTGGCCCTTGCCCAAGTACTGGCCGCAGATCTCGGCGAGGCGGTCCCAAGCGACGATGTTGTGGTACTCGGCCTTCTCCTGGCCGCTCCGGTACTCGTTGGTGGCGACCGAGAAGGTCGTGACGACCTTCCCGCTCGCCAGCGAGCGCTGCTCTGGATCGCGCGTGAGGCGGCCGGTCAAGAGGACCTTGTTCACGTCCGATCTCCCTTCTCGGTCGTCGGCTGGGCCGTTGGCGACCTGCGTACGGCGGGAGGTTCGGCGGGACAGCGCAGACCCTAGCAGGCGTTGCTCATCGGTGACGTAGCCGTGACTTCACCGTCGCTTGCCTGGCCCGAGTGGGCCTACGGGCGCGGCGAGGTCGGACGCGGTGTGACGACGCAGGTCAGGCGAGCAGGCGCCGCAGGGCGGGGTCCTGGCGGCGCAGGGTGGTTTCGGCCTCGGTGTCGGGCGGAGTTCCGGCGTACAGCTCACAGAACACGGTCACCAGCTCGGGGTCGAACTGCGTGCCCGTGTGGCGGCGGAGCTCGCGGACCGCTTCCTCGTGGGTGAGGGCGACCTTGTAGGGTCGCTCGTCCACCATCGCCTGGTAGGCGTCCGCGATCCCGACGATTCGGGCGCCGAGCGGGATGTCGGCGCCGCGCAGGCCATGGGGGTAACCGTGGCCGCCGTATCGCTCATGGTGGTGGAGGATGATCGGCGCCGCGTCGCGCAGCGCGCTCGACTGGTCCAGGATGACCTGACCGATGCGGGGGTGCTCGACGACCGACTGCCACTCCGCGGCGGTCAGCGGACCCGGTTTCTCGAGGATCTCCTCGGGCACGGCGATCTTGCCGATGTCGTGGAGCAGCCCGGCGATCCGGATCCGATCGACCTCGGCCTTCGGGAGCCCGAGGTGGCGAGCGATTCCTACGGCAATGGTCGAGACCAACGAGGAGGGCCGGCCGCGGTGGCTGGGCAGCGGCGCAACCATCGCGACGAGCGCGTCCTCGGCCGCACCCCGAGCGATCCGGCCGGCTTCGTCGGCCTTGGCCCGCCCGATCAAGGAGATGGGCGCCCGTGCGACCCGGGTCCCCTCGTCGTGCTCCGTGAAGACGGAGACCTGGTTGCGCCCCAGCGACTTGGCCGTGTACATGGCCACGTCCGCGTCGCGCACGAGAGCCTCGACGTGGAGCGCCCTGCCGTGGCCGCCGGTGACCCCGATCGAGACGGTGACGCCCAACGTCGGGTTCCCCTCCACGGCCACGTGCGCCTGCTCGACGAGACGGCGGAGCTTGTCGGCAAGGGCGCCGGCCTCGTCCAGCTCGGTCTCGGGCAGGATGACCATGAACTCTTCACCGCCGTAGCGGCCGATCGTGTCGGTACCTCGAATGTGACTCCTGATCGTCTGGGCCACCGCGCGCAGCACGATGTCGCCGCCATGGTGGCCGTACGTGTCGTTGACTGACTTGAACCGATCGATGTCGATGAACGCGACGGCCAGCGGCCGCTCGTAGCGGTTGGCGCGCTCACTTTCGGCGAAGAGGGTGGCGAGGAGGGCCTGGCGGCTGCCCACCCCGGTCAGGCGATCGGTCAACGCGGCGTCGCGGCTCGAGGCCAGGGAGCGAGCGATGTCCCCGAGAGCCCGGGCGAGGCGGCCTTCGAGACCGCGCGGGACATCGGGGACGGCGACGTCCGGGTCGCCGCGGGCAACCCGCTCCACGGCGACGACGACTGGCGTCACGGTCCTCCGCAGGTACAGCCACGCGCAGCCGGCGGTGATCGAGCTGCCGGCGAGCAGGGCGGTGAGGACGAGCGACGTCGCCTGCGCTGGCTCGCTGATGCCGTGTGCGGACGCGTCCCCCAGCTCCACCAGGAAGGCGATGATGGCGAACGGGGCAACCGCCCCGAGTCCGCCGAGGAGTCGCTGCACGGAGTCAGCCTAGTCGCGCGTGCGCTCGGAGGAGGGGAGACGAAGGTACCGAGCCCACCCCCTGACGAAGGTACCGAGGCCTCTCGATCACGCCGGGCGCGGGGGCGTCGTCCGCGGACTCCGTCCGGCAGCCGCGGCGACTGCTATACTCCGCGCGTCCCGAACCACGGGTTCGACCCGCCCCAGAAGGAGTGGAGCCGTTGCCCGAGGCGCGCGGCTCGACCGGCACGTGAGTCGAGCGCGAACCCTGGCCACCGACGGACGCCGACCCGCCGGCGCCCGAACGCAGGGGCAGTCTATCCAGGTCCCCGGCCTCCCGGCCGAGGGCCTTTTCGTTTGCCCGGCAGGGTCGGCCGGGACGCCACGACCCTCGTCGCGGTCCCTCCACGGGCCGGGCTGCCGAGTCACCGGAGGCGCCTGACCATGCCGGCGACGGTGATCGTGGGACTCCAGTGGGGCGACGAGGGCAAGGGCAAGACGACCGACTTCCTGGCCGAGCAGGTCGGCCTGGTCGTTCGCTACCAGGGGGGCGACAACGCTGGGCACACCGTCGTCATCGGCGATGAGGTCTTCAAGCTCCACCTGGTCCCGTCCGGGGTGCTCTATCCGCACATCACGCCCGTGATCGGGAACGGAGTGGTAGTCAACCCGGCGACCCTCATCGATGAGCTGGAGATGCTCACCTCGCGCGGCGTCGATGCCACCAGGGTGCGGGTCAGTCGCCATGCCCACGTGATCATGCCGTACCACATCGCCCTCGATGGGGCGATGGAGGCGCGCCTCGCCTCGGGAGCGGTCGGCACCACGCACCGCGGGATCGGCCCGGCCTACGCCGACCGCGCCTGGCGGACGGGCATCCGGATGTGCGACCTGCTCGACCCGACGGCCCTCCGGGACAAGCTCGGGCGCGTCTTGCCCGACCGCAATCTCGTCCTGGTCACCGCCTATCACGGGGAGCCCTTCGACCTCGATGCCCTCGTCGAGCGGGCGACCGCCTGGGGCGAGCGCCTGCGGCCCCACATCGTCGACACGACCGAGCTCGTCCAGGCGGCCCTGGACCGGGGGGAGCACCTGCTGTTCGAAGGTGCGCAGGGCACCCTCCTCGACCTGGACCACGGCAGCTACCCCTACGTAACCTCCTCGAATCCGATCGCGGGCGGTGCGTGCACCGGCGGCGGGATCGGGCCGCTCCAGGTGACGAGTGTCATCGGAGTCATGAAGGCCTATGCCACTCGAGTGGGCGCCGGACCGTTCCCGACCGAGCTCCACGACGACGTCGGGGCCGGCATCGCCGCACGGGGCCGGGAGGTCGGGACGACGACCGGCCGACCACGCCGGGTCGGTTGGTGCGATGCCCTGCCGCTTCGCTTCGCGGTGGCGATCAACAGCGTCAGCTCGATCATGCTCAACAAGATCGACATCCTGTCCGGTGTCGAGGAAGTCCGCCTCAGCGTCGCGTATGAGCTGGCCGGCCGGCGCGTCGAGCGCTGGCCCGCCTCGGCTGATCAGCTGGCCCAGGCGAGCCCGGTCTACGAGGCCTTTGAGGGCTGGACGGGCGACCTTGGCCGGGCGCGCTCGATGGACGACCTCCCGCCGGCTGCCTGCCGCTACGTCGACGCCCTCGAGGCGTTCTGCGGCGTACCCATCGACCTCGTCTCGGTGGGCCCCGAGCGGACCCAGACGATCGTCCGCCGGGAGCGGCCGCCGATCGCCGGCCGGAGTGCGCGGTGAAGCGCGAGGCAGAGATCCCACGGCGCGTCCTCGTGATCGGCGGCGGCGGGCGCGAGCACGCGCTGGCCTGGCGTCTCGCCGGCGAGCCCGGACTTGACGGGGTGTGGGTCGCGCCCGGCAGCGACGCGATCGCGGACGTCGCAGGGGTCCGCTGCCGGCCCGAGGTGGCGGCCCTTGATCCAGGGGCCATCGTGGGCCTGGCCCGCGAGGTCGGGATCGACCTCGTCGTCGTCGGCCCAGAGGCACCCCTGGCCGCCGGTCTGGCGGATGCGCTCGCGGCGGCCGGCGTGGCGGTCTTCGGTCCGACTGGGGCGGCGGCCCGAATCGAGACGAGCAAGGCGTTCTGCCGCGAGGTCGCCGCGGCCGCCGGCGTGCGGATGGCGAAAGGCGGCGCTTTCGCGGAGTTCGAACCGGCGCGAGCCCTGGCCGCCGAGC
This sequence comes from uncultured Chloroflexia bacterium, assembly GCA_963712585.1. Lineage (GTDB taxonomy): Bacteria > Chloroflexota > Limnocylindria > Limnocylindrales > CSP1-4 > CAVQIH01. The sequence goes on along the minus strand of CAVQIH010000004.1, from coordinate 47,666 downwards.
TCTGCGCCACCTTGGGTGGGGTAGTGGTCAAGGCGGATGGGCTGGCGGCGGGCAAGGGGGTGACGGTCTGCGAGGACCTGGCGACCGCCGAGGACGCTCTCGAGGCTCTCTTCGACACCCGCCTGGAGGGTTCCGGTGCCGGCCGGGCCGAACGTAGCGCACGGGGGGCCGCGGCCCGGACGGCCGAGATCCCGAAGGTGGTCGTCGAAGAGCGGCTGGTGGGTCGCGAGGCCAGTCTCATCGCCCTGTGCGACGGGCGGCGCGCCGTTGCGCTGCCGCCAGCTCGCGATCACAAGAGGCTCCTCGACGACGATCTCGGACCGAACACCGGCGGGATGGGCGCCTACAGCCCACTCCCGGATCTTCCCGACTCGGCTGCCGAGGCCCTCCTCGAGGCGATGCATCGGCCGGTCCTCGCCGAGCTGGCGCGACGAGGGACGCCGTTCCGGGGTGCCCTGTACGCCGGCCTCATGCTGACCGCGGGTGGCCCGGTCCTCCTCGAGTTCAACGCCCGTTTCGGCGACCCCGAGACGCAGGCGATCCTGCCCCGGCTGGCGGTCCCGATGGGGTCGCTGCTGCTGGCCGCGGCCAAGGGGAGGCTCGACGTCGCCTGGCCGTCGGCCGGGCCGACGGTCCTGCCCTCCGGAAGCGGGGCGGCGGTCGCCATCGTCTTGGCGGCGGCCGGCTACCCCGGCGCCCCCAGGGCCGGCGACCCTATCGATGGACTGGAGGCGGCCGAGCGCGCCGGTGCGCTCGTCTTCCACGCCGGCACCGCCCGCGACCGGGACGGCCGGTACCGCACGAGGGGTGGTCGGGTGCTGGCGGTCGTCGGGCAGGGCGACGACCTGCCGTCCGCACGGGCGACCGCCGAACGGGCAGCGGGTGAGATCTCGTTTGCCGGTCTCCAGCGCCGCCACGACATCGCCGCCCGATGGCCCTCGGGGGCGTCCGAGGACCCGGTCTCGCGTGGCCTGGCCGCGACGCGGTCGGGCCGGTGAGGAGGCGGTGGCGGTGATCCGCCGGTACACCCTCCCGGAGATGGGGGCGCTCTGGTCCGAGAACGCCCGGTTCGAGCAGATGCTGCGAGTCGAGCTGGCGGTCGCCCGGGCTCAGGTCGGACGAGGCCTGGTCCCCGCCGACGCCTACGAGGCGATGGTGGCGCGGGCACGGATCGATGCCAACCGAATCGCCGAGATCGAGCAGACGACCGACCACGACGTCATCGCCTTTGTCAGCCAGGTTGCGGAGTCGATCGGCCCCGAAGGGCGCTTCCTTCACCTCGGGCTGACCAGCAGCGATGTGCTCGACACCGCCCTCGCGCTCCAGCTCCGGGCCGTCGGCGGACGGCTCCTGGCCGACTGCAACGGGTTGCTGGCGGCGCTGGTCGCGCGAGCCCGTGCCGAAGCCGGGACGCTGATGATGGGTCGAACCCACTCGGTCCATGCCGAACCGACGACCCTCGGGCTCAAGCTCGCCGGCTGGGCCTTCGAGATCGACCGCGATCGCGCCCGGCTGGCGGCGGCCATCGACGACCTCGGCACCGGCAAGATCTCGGGACCGGTCGGCACCTACAGCCACCTCGACCCGGATCTCGAGGCCGAGGTCCTCGAGGGACTCGAGCTACGCGTCGACCCGGTCTCGACCCAGATCGTCCAGCGGGATCGCCACGCCGCGTTCCTGGCCGCGATTGCGGTGACGGGCGGTTCCTTGGAGCGCTTCGCTACCGAGATCCGCAATCTCCAGCACACGGAGATCGGGGAGCTGATGGAGCCCTTCAAGAGCGGCCAGAAGGGCAGCTCGGCGATGCCCCACAAGCGAAACCCGATCCTCTGCGAGCGGATCGCCGGTCTCGCCCGGCTCCTGCGTGGCTACGCCCAGGTGGGCTTCGAGAACCAGCCGCTCTGGCACGAGCGCGACATCAGCCACAGCTCCGCCGAACGGGTGATCCTCCCCGACGCGACGATCCTGCTCGACTACCTGCTGGTGAAGACCACGGGACTGGTCGAGGGTCTGGTGGCGTATCCCGAGCGGATGCGCGAGAACATCGCCCGCGGCCTCGGCCTGCACGCTTCCAGCCGGGTCCTCGTGGCGCTCGTCGACCGCGGTGGGCTCGCTCGCGAGGAGGCCTATGCGATCGTCCAGCGACATGCGCTGCGTGCCGCCGACGAACAGACGCCGCTCAAGGGGCTCCTGGCGACCGACCCCCAGGTCGCCAGCAGGCTCAGCCTCGCCGACCTCGACGGGCTGTTCGACGACGCCGCCTATCTGCGCCACGTGCCGAGCGTGATCTCCCGCCTCGATGCCCTGGAGGTCGCTCGTCCATGACGCTCCTCGCTTCGTTCATCCGGTCCGGCAAGGTTCGGGATCTGTTCGCCGTGGGCGACGATCGGCTGCTGCTCATCGCCAGCGACCGGCTTTCGGCGTTCGACGTCGTCCTGCCGACCGCCATCCCCGACAAGGGCAAGGTCCTGACCGGGCTGTCCCGCCATTGGTTCGCCGAGACGGCAGCCATCGTTCCCAATCACCTTCTCTCGGTCGATCCGGATGACCTGCCGGAGGGTCCCCGCGCGGCGGCTGCCGACCTGCGGGGGCGGATGATGCTCTGCCGGCGGGCGTCGGTCCTGCCGGTCGAGGTGATCGTTCGCGGCTTTCTCTCGGGCTCGGGCTGGAAGGACTACCGGCGAACCGGCGAGGTTTCGGGGATCCGCCTGCCGGCCGGTCTCCGCGAGAGCGACCGGCTGCCCGAGCCGATCCTGACCCCGTCCACCAAGGCAGAGCAGGGCGTCCACGACGAACCGATCGACTTCGCCACGATGGCGGCCACGGTCGGCGGGGAGCTCGCCGAGCGGGTGCGGGACATCGCCCTCGCGCTGTACCGCTTCGCCGCGGCCCGCGCCGAGGCAGTGGGCCTGGTCCTCGCGGACACCAAGTTCGAGCTCGGCACCGTTGCCGAGACCGGCGAGCTGCTCCTCATCGACGAGGTCCTGACGCCCGACTCGAGCCGCTTCTGGGACGCTGCGACGTACGAGCCCGGGCGGGCCCAGGCCTCGTTCGACAAGCAGTTCGTCCGCGATTGGCTGGAGGCCCAGCCCTGGGACAAGACCGCGCCGGGTCCGGCGCTGCCGGCCGAGGTCGTCGCGGGGACGCGTGCCCGCTACGTGGAAGCGTACGAGCGGCTGACCGGAGCGAGCTTCGAGCGCTACCTGGAGGAGGACGTCATCGCCCCATGAGTACCGAGCGGTCGAGCGCGTTCCGCTACGCCGTCAACGTCACCCCCAAGCCCGGCATCCTCGATCCGCAAGGCCGGGCGGTCGAGCAAAGCCTGCCGCACCTCGGGGTCCACGGGGTGGGGGCCGTACGTGTCGGCCGCCGCGTCGAGCTGACGGTCGAGGCCCCGAGCGAGCCGGAGGCCCGGGCAACGGTGGACCGGCTGGCGGGCGAGCTCCTCTCGAACCCGCTGATCGAGGCGTTTGCGGTCGAGCTCCTCGCCGCAACGTCCTCGACGAGCTCCGTCGTCGAGGACGTGGCCCGGTGAGAATCGGCGTCGTCGTCTTCCCCGGCTCGAACTGCGATGCCGACGCGATGCACGCGCTGGAAGTCGCGGGTGCCGAGCCGGTCGTCCTCTGGCACGAGTCTGCCGACCTCGCCGGCTCGGCCGCCGTGATCCTGCCGGGCGGCTTCGCTTATGGCGACTACCTGCGCGCTGGGGTCATCGCCCGGTTCTCGCCGGTCATGCGGGCGGTCGGCGCCTTCGCCGGGGCCGGCGGGCTGGTGCTCGGGATCTGCAACGGCTTCCAGGTCCTCGCCGAGGCCGGGCTCGTCCCGGGGGCGCTGCTGCGGAACCGCTCCCTGCGCTTCGTCTGCCGCGACGTGATGATCGCGCCCGAGCGCCTCGACACGCCGTTCACCCGGGAGCTCGGCGACCGGCGCCCGCTGCGGATGCCGATCGCCCACGGCGAAGGCTGCTACTACGCCGACGACGCCACTCTCGATGCCCTGGAGCGGGAGGGTCACGTCCTCGTCCGTTACGTTCACGCCGACGGGACGCCCGCCCTCGAACCCGACGACCCGGCCAACCCGAACGGCTCGCTGCGGGGAATCGCGGGGGTGACCAACGCCCGCGGCAACGTGGCCGGCCTGATGCCGCATCCGGAGCGCGCCTCCGAGGCGGTTCTCGGGTCGGCGGACGGCTTGCCGATCATCCGCTCATTGGTCTCGGCCGCGGCTGAGCGGAGCGACGGGCCTGTGATCGTGGGTTCGTCGCGGTGACCGCGACCGGCCAGGCGGAGGCCGCCGTCCAGCCACTGCATCGGCAGCTCGGCGTCACCGACGGGGAGCTGGCGGCCATCCGCGAGCGCCTCGGCCGTGACCCCAACGACCTCGAGCTCGCCATCTTCAGCGTCATGTGGAGCGAGCACTGCTCCTACAAGAGTTCCCGGCCCCTCCTGCGGACGTTGCCCACCGGGGGACCGGACGTGGTCACCGGGCCGGGTGAGAACGCCGGCGTGATGCGGATCGGGGACGGGCTCGCGGTGGCCTTCAAGATCGAATCGCACAACCATCCCAGCGCCGTCGAGCCCTACCAGGGCGCGGCGACCGGGGTGGGCGGGATCCTCCGCGACATCTTCACCATGGGCGCGCGCCCGATCGCCGTCCTCGATGCCCTCCGCTTCGGCGATCCGGCGGACGCCCGGACCCGCCATCTCGTGCGGGGCGTAGTCGCCGGCGTCGGCGGCTACGGCAACTGCGTCGGCGTGCCGACCGTGGGCGGCGAGCTCGTCTTCGATCCGTCCTATCAGGGCAACCCCCTCGTCAACGTCATGGCGATCGGGGTCCTGCCTGAGGATCGCCTCACCCTCGCCGCAGCCCCAGGCCCCGGCAACCTCGTCGTCCTCTTCGGCTCGACCACCGGTCGCGACGGGATCGGCGGGGCCTCGGTCCTGGCCTCGGCGACCTTCGGGGCGGAGGAGCCGTCCAAGCGGCCGTCGGTTCAAGTCGGCGACCCGTTTGCGGAGAAGCTCCTCATCGAGGCCTCGCTCGAGCTGATCGAGCGCCGGGCCGTCGAAGGGCTCCAGGATCTCGGTGCCGGGGGCCTCAGCTGTGCGACCTCGGAGACCGCCGATCGGGCGGGGACCGGCATGGTCATCGACCTCGAGGCCGTGCCCCGCCGCGAACCGGGGCTCCAGCCGTTCGAGGTAATGATCTCCGAATCACAGGAGCGGATGCTGGCCGTCGTCCGGCCGGAGCGCTACGCCGAGGTCGCCGAGGTCTGCACCCGATGGGGCCTGCCGGTCGCCGTCGTCGGGCGGGTGACGGCCGATGGCGACCTGGTGGTGGTGACGGGCGGCCTGGCCGATGACGGCCGGCCGCGGCCCGGCGCGCGCGAGCTGGCGCGCATCCCTGCCCGCGCCCTCACCAGCGACGCGATCGTGCACGCTCGGCGGGCCCAGGCGCCGGCCCGGCGTCGCGCGGCGCCCGCGCCCGGGCCCCCGCCGGCCCCGCAGGACGGGCTCCCGGAGCGGGGGACCGACCCGGGTGCCGTCCTCCTCGCCCTCCTCGGCAGTGCCAACCTGGCCAGCCGCCGCTGGGTCTACGAGCAGTACGACAGCTCGGTCCAGACGAACACCGTCGTCGGTCCCGGCCACGGCGCGGCGGTCGTCCGGGTCAAGGGAACGACCCGTGCCCTCGTTGCGGTCACCGACGGCAACGCCGCGGTCTCTGCCCTCGACCCCTACCTCGGCGCGGCGATGAGCGTGGCGGAGGCGACTCGTAACGTCTCCATCACAGGTGCCCGTCCGTTGGGCATCACGAACTGCCTCAACTATGGAAACCCGGAGCGACCCGAGGCGTTCTGGCAGCTGAGCGAGGCCGTGCGCGGCCTCGGCGATGCCTGTCGGGCGCTCGGCCTCCCGGTCACCGGCGGCAACGTCTCGCTCTACAACGAATCGCCGGCAGGGGCCATTGCCCCGACGCCCGAGATCGGCGTCGTCGGCCTGCTCGAGGACGTCGCCGCGCGCGTCGGCCCGGCCTTTGTCGCCGACGACGACCGGATCGTGCTGGTCGGCGAGGCCACGAGCGGACTGGCGGGGAGCGCCTATGCCACGCTGGCGGGGATGGCGGCCGAAGATGGGCCGCCGGCACTCGACCTCGGTCGCGAGGCGGCCCTCCAACGTTTCATGCGTGAAGCGGTCGCCCGGGGCCTGGTCGCGTCTGCCCAGGATGTGTCCGGCGGCGGCCTGGCCGTTGCCCTCGCCGAGAGCGCCCTGTGGGGCGCCCGAGGCGCTCAGGTCCGGGTCGGAGTCGGGGCCTCGCCGGCCGTCGAGCTGTTCGGAGAGAGCCCCTCGCGCCTGGTGCTGTCGTGCCGGCCGCGGCACGAGCCGGCCCTAGCGATGCTCGCCCGCCAGCACGGGTTGCCGGTCGAGGAGATCGGGATCGTGGGCGGCGAGCGGCTGCTGATCCAGTTGACCGGCCGCGGGGCGACCGGGGCCGCCGAAGAGCGGGGCTCGAGCGTCGCCGACGCCCTCGAGGTCGGACTCGACCGTCTCGGCCATGCCTGGACGAGCGGCCTCGCCCGGGCGCTCGGTGAGGAAGCCTGACGATGTGCGGCGTCTTCGGCGCGCTGGTTCCGGGTGGCGAGGCAGCGCGAGTGGCCGCGCTGGGGCTCTTTGCCCTCCAGCACCGCGGCCAGGAATCGGCCGGGCTCGCCGTCAGCGACGGCGAGCAGCTGATGCTCTACAAGGACCTCGGGCTGGTCAGCCAGGTCCTCGACGAGCGGCGCCTGCCGAGCCTGCGCGGCGAGCTGGCGATCGCCCACTGTCGCTACTCGACGACCGGCTCGACCGTCTGGCAGAACGCTCAGCCGACGCTGCGGCTGGGCCCTCGGCGGGCGATCGCGGTCGGTCACAACGGGAACCTGGTCAACACCCGCGAGCTGCTCGACCGGTTGCCCGGCGGGCGCACCCGTCTGCCTGCCACGACCGATACGGAGCTGCTCACGGCGTTGCTCGCCGACGACCCGTCGAGCGATCTCGTCGACGCTCTCTGCCACGTCCTCCAGGGCGTCCACGGGGCCTATTCCCTGGTGGTCCTCGACGAGCGCCGGATCATCGGGGTCCGCGATCCGTTCGGGTTCCGGCCTCTCGTGCTGGGCAAGCTCCCCCCGTTTGACGGAACCCCCGACTACGCCCAGGAAGTGCTCGGCCTGGTTGGCGAGGCCGATCGAGTCGGCTGGGTACTGAGCTCGGAGACCGCCGGGCTCGACATCGTCGGCGCGGAGTACGTGCGCGACGTCGAGCCGGGCGAGATCGTCATCCTCGAGCGGGGCTGCGAGCCGCGGTCGGTTCGCTTCGCCGAAGCGCGCCCGGCGACGTGCGTCTTCGAGCTCATCTACTTCGCCCGGCCCGAATTCCTACATGGAGGGCCGGAACCTCTACGAGGCACGGCGCCGGATGGGGATGGCGCTGGCGGCGGAGCGCCCGGTCGACGCCGACCTGGTCATGCCCGTGCCCGACACCGGTGCCCCGGCGGCCGCCGGCTTCGCGGAGGCGTCGGGAATCCCGTATCGGGAGGGCATGGTCCGCAACCGCTATGCGGGCCGGACGTTCATCCAGCCCTCCCAGGGGATGCGCCAGCGTGGAGTGAACGTGAAGCTCAACCCGCTGCGCGAGGTGGTCCGGGGCCAGCGCCTCATCGTCGTTGACGACTCGATCGTCCGGGGCACGACCACCCGCCAGATCGTGGCCCTGCTGCGCCGCGCGGGCGCGGCCGAGATCCACGTGCGGATCAGCGCGCCGCCGATCTTCCACCCCTGCTTCTACGGCATCGACACCCAGGTCGAGACTGAGCTGATCGCCGCGGCCAAGTCGGTCGACGAGATCCGCGACTTCATCGGCGCCAATTCGCTGGGCTACCTCTCCATCGCCGGCGTGTTGGGGGCCCTGGAACTGCCCTACGAGCAGTTCTGCTTCGCCTGTTTCGACGGCCACTACCCGGACCCCGTGCCCTACGACCCGGGTCGCCGCAAGTTCGTTCTCGAGGAGATGCCGCTGAGCGTGGTGACGGAGCCCCATGGGTGACGCGCGGCGGGCCTACCGGGCCGCCGGGGTAGACGTCGCGGCCGGCGAGCGAGCGGTCGAGCTGATGCGCTCGTCGGTCGAGTCGACGCGCCGCCCCGAGGTGGTCGGCGGCCTGGGCGGGTTCGCCGCGGCGGTGGCCCTCCCGCCGGGCTATCGGGAGCCCCTCCTGGTCAGCGCGACCGATGGCGTGGGCACGAAGACCGCGATCGCAGCGGCGGCCGGCCGCTTCGACACGATCGGGATCGACCTCGTCGCGATGTGCGCCGACGACGTCGTCTGTGCGGGCGCCGAACCGCTCTTCTTCCTCGACTACATCGCGGTCGGGCGACTCGTCCCGGAAGCGGTCGCCGAGCTGGTGGCCTCGATCGCCGACGGCTGTCGCCAGGCCGGCTGCGCCCTCGTCGGAGGCGAGACGGCCGAGCACCCCGGCCTCATGGCGGACGATGGCTTCGACCTCGCCGGCTGCTGCGTCGGAGTCGTGGAACGCGAGCGCCTCCTGGACGGAACCACGGCCCGGGCGGGCGATGCGATCGTCGGCGTGGCCGCCAGCGGTCTCCACGCGAATGGCTTCTCCCTCGTGCGCGAGGTGCTTGCCCGCTACCAGATCGATCTCGCGCGGCCATATCAGGAGCAGCTCATCCGTTCATGTGGCGAGCGCGAAGCGGAGGCGGCCGTCGCCGCGGAGCCCGAGCACGCCCTGGCGACGGTCGGCGATGTCCTGCTCACTCCGACCCGGATCTACGCCCGCGCAGTGCTCGGCTTGCGATCTGCCCTCGAGGCGCTCCGCCACGAGCTGCACGGCGTCGCTCACGTGACGGGCGGCGGCCTGCCCGGCAACGTGCCGCGAGCGCTGCCGGCCGGGCTCGGGGCTCGCCTCGATCCGGGTCGCTGGCCGCTGCCGTCGGTGATGCGGCTGGTCGGCGGCCTGGCCGGCCTCGACGATGGGGAGCTCCGGGCAACGTTCAACGGCGGCCTCGGGATGGTGGTGGTCGTGCCGCCGGCCGGCGTCCCGACCGCGGTCGAGACGTTCGCCGCTGCGGGAATGGCGGCCTGGGAAGTCGGCGTCGTTCTGCCGATCGAGGCCCTCGACGGCCGGCGGTATGGGGAGGGCCGGTTGCGATGAGCCGGCGGATCGCCATCGGCGTCTCGGGGAGCGGCACCAACCTCAAGGCTCTGGCCGCCGCCGTCGCTCGCGGGGAGCTCGGAGCGACGATCGTCCTCGTGTTCGCCGACCGACGCTGCCCGGCCCTCGAATGGGCGGCCGAGGGCGGCCTGCCGACTGCCCTCGTGCCGGCCGCCCCGTCAGGGGATCGGGTCGCGAGGGCGGGGGAGGATGCGACGCTCGCCGCCACCCTGGCCGCGGTGGCTCCGGACGCGGTGGTCCTGGCCGGCTACATGCGGATCGTCGGCCCGGCCGTGCTGGAGTCCTTCGGGGACCGGGTTCTGAACCTGCACCCGTCGCTTCTCCCGGCGTTCCCCGGTGGCCATGCCGTCCGCGATGCCCTTGCCGCGGGAGCTCAGGTGACCGGGGTGACCGTCCATCTCGTGGATGCGTCGCTCGACGGGGGGCCGATCCTCGCCCAGGAGGCCATCGACGTCCTTCCCGGGGACGACGAAGCGTCGCTGCTGGAGCGGATCCATGCGGTCGAGCATCGCCTGCTCCCACGAACCGTGGGGCTCTTCCTGGCCGGCGCCATCGAGCTCGAGGGCCGCCGTGTCCGGCTCGATCCGGTCCGCGCCGCGGAGGCGACGCCGGTGCCGCGCCGGGCGCTCCTCTCGGTCTCGGACAAGTCCGGCCTGGCGGACTTCGCGGGCGGTCTGGTCGCGCTTGGATTCGAGCTCGTCTCGACGGGCGGGACCGCACGGACGCTCCGTGAGGCAGGCCTGCCCGTCACCGACGTCAGTGCCGTCACCGGCTTCCCCGAGATGCTCGACGGGCGGGTGAAGACGCTCCACCCGCGGATCCACGCCGGAATCCTGGCCGACCGCCGGCGGCCCGACCACCGGGCGGCCCTGGCCGCCGCCGCGGTCGCGCCCTTCCAGCTCGTGGTGGTCAACTTGTATCCATTCGCCGAGGCGGCAGCCCGACCGGGGATCACCTTCGACGCGCTGGTGGAAGAGATCGACATCGGGGGGCCGTCGCTGGTGCGGGCGGCTGCCAAGAACCATGCCAGCGTCGCGATCGTCACCTCGCCCGACCGCTACCCGCAGGTGCTGGCCGCCCTGCGCGGCGGCGGGATCTCGCTGGCGTTGCGATCGGCGCTCGCCGCCGAGGCCTTCCGTCACACGGCCGCCTACGATGCTCGGATCGCCGAGGTCCTGCCGGCCCGGATGGTGGCAGCGGGGGTCGACCTGCCGGACGAGCCGGGATTGCCGGGCGCCACGGACCCCTACCCGCCGACCCTCGTGATCGGCCTGGAGAAGGTCGAGACCCTCCGCTACGGCGAGAACCCCCACCAGCCTGCGGCGCGCTACCGGCGGCCGGGCCGCGACTCGGGAGAGGGCCTCTTCGCCACCCGCACGACTGCACTGCAGGGCAAGGCCCTGAGCTACAACAACGTGCTCGATGCGAGTGCCGTGGCGGCGCTCGGGCGGGCGATGCGGGGTCCGGCCTGCGTGATCGTGAAGCACACCAACCCCTGTGGTGCCGCTGAGCGCGGCGATCTCCTGGCCGCCTGGCAAGCCGCCCTCGAGGGCGATCCGGTCTCCGCGTTCGGCGGCGTCGTGGCGCTGACCCGGCCAGTCGGGCGGGCTGTCGCCGAGGCGCTGACGGCGATCTTCTTGGAGGTCGTCGTGGCGCCCGGCTATGACGCCGCAGCCTTGGAGGTCCTGGCCGGCAAGCCGAACCTGCGGCTCCTCGTGGACGAGCGGCTCGGGGCTGCCGGCCCGGCGCCGGCGCCGGCTCCCACCGATGCCCTTCGCTCGGCGGGCGGAGCGGTCCTGGTGACCGCCCCCGACACGTCAGCCGACGACCAGGCGCGCTGGCGGGTCGCGTCCGCCCGCGCGCCCTCGGAGCGCGAGCTCGCCGACCTCGACCTGGCCTGGCGACTCGTTCGAGGCGTCACTTCCAACGCGATCGTCCTCGTTCGCGACCGGATGCTCATCGGGCTGGGCAGCGGACAGACGAGCCGGGTCGATGCCGCTCGGCAGGCCGCGGAGAAGGCTCGCTCGATCCTGGGGGCCGAGCGACTCCAGGGCGCAGCCTGTGCGTCGGACGCCTTCTACCCCTTCCCCGATGGGGTCGAGGTCTGCCTCGCCGCGGGCGTTTCGGCATTCGCCCAACCGGGGGGCTCGTTGCGCGACGCGGACGTCCTGGCGGCGGTCGATGCCGCCGGTGCGGCGATGGTTCTGACCGGGGTGCGGCATTTCCGCCACTGAGCCTTGGCGCGTCAGGGGGGCGTAGAGTAGGTGTCGCGCAGCGGCGCATTAGCGATGCGCGACGCCATGCCTCGGTGGCTGGCGAGGAGATCGCCATGACCCAGGAACAGCCCACGCCCTTGCCCGAAACCGGGGCCGCGCCGGTCGAAAGCGGCCCACCGGCCGTCCCGAGCGACTACGAGCCTCCCGACACGACCCTGCCGGATCTCGAATCCGTTGAACCGCCGGGCGGTCCCGCCGGCAGCTGGGCGACCCAGCTCCAGGGGATGATCGACAACCTCAGCACCCAGGCTGCTCCGGCTCTCCGCGAGATCGCGGCGAAGGCAGCGGAGCTGGCGGCCCGCGCCGGCGAGGCGGCTGGGCCGCTGGCACGTCGAGCAGCCGGAGTCACCGAGCAGGTCGGCCACCGGGTTGCCGAGCGGAGCCAGCGGCTTGCCGCCGACCTCCGGCGAGCCTCCGCGGCGCCTGAGGAAGGCTCGAGCGCCCAGGGCGAGGCGTCCGAATCGCCTGGCACCGAGGCCGGACCGACGGAGCCGCCGGGAGCCTGAAAGGGCAGGTCCGCCGACCCGGGCCCTGCGGCAGCCGGCCCTGGGGCGCAGACCACATCGAGACCCGGGGCGGCCTGCTACGATCGTGGCCCCATGGCAGACCGCCCTCGCTACTACCTCACGACCGCGATCGCCTACGCCAACAACAAGCCGGGTCTGCACACCCTCTACGAGGTCATCGGGGCGGACGCCATCGCCCGCTGGCACCGCATGAAGGGCGAGCGGACCCGCTTCCTGACCGGCACCGACGAGCATTCCGTCAACATCGCGATGCGGGCCGCGGAGGAGGGGATCAGCCCTCGCCTCTTCGTCGACGAGAAGGTCGGGCTCTTCCAGGCAGCCGAGGGCCGGCTTGGCATCCGTCCCGACCGATTCATCCGCACCACCGACCCCGATCACATTCGGGCCGCCCAAGAGATGGTCCGCCGGGCTCACGCCAACGGCGACATCTACGTCGGGACCTATGAAGGCTGGTACTGCCCAAACGAAGGCTTCCGCGCGCCATCGGACGTCGTGGAAACGGCTCGGGGAACCGTCTGCCCGAACCACCCCGAAGTACCGCTGCAGTGGCTGAGCGAACGGAACTGGTTCTTCCGGCTCTCGGCCTACCAGGCGCGGCTGGAACGTCATTACGCCGAGAACCCCGAGTTCGTCCAGCCCGACTACCGGCGCAACGAGATGCTCGGCTTCATTCGTGGCGGCCTGGAGGACTTCTCGATCAGCCGGGCCGGGGCCAGCTGGGGGATCCCGTTCCCGATCCGTGAAGACGGGTCAGCGGCGCTCCTTCCCGACGGCTCCTGGGATCCGGCAGCGGGTACCATCTACGTCTGGTACGACGCCCTGATCAACTACATCACCGGGGCTGGCTTCCCGGACGATCCCGCCGCCTTCGCCGACTGGTGGCCGGCCGACCTCCATGTCATCGGCAAGGACATCGCCCGGTTCCACACCATCTACTGGCCGGCCATGCTGTGGTCGGCCGGTCTCGAGCCGCCCCGCAAGGTCTGGGTCCACGGCTGGCTCCTCGCCGCGGGCGGTGAGCGGATGAGCAAGAGCCGCGGCAACTTCCTCGACCCCGATGCCTTCGTTGACGCGTTCGGCCCGGACGGCGGCCGCTACGTCGCCCTCCGGGAGGTCGCCTTCGACCGCGACGCCGAGGTGAGCTGGGACGCCTTCGTCCGGCGCTACAACGCGGACCTGGCCAACGACTTCGGCAACCTTCTCAACCGGACCGTGTCCATGGTGAACCGCTACCTCGGCGGCGAGCGGCCCGCGCCGACCCAGGGCTCACTCATGAACAGGTGGCAGCTTCAGCGCCTACCGGCCTTCAAGGCTGCCCTCGACGGGTGCCTCCTCCACCAGGCGCTCGCGGAGCTGTGGGACTTCGTCACGGCCGCCAACCGCGAAGTCGACCTCGAGAAGCCCTGGGAGCTGAACAAGCGGGTGAGGGCAGGTGAGGATGCCGCGCTCGAGACGCTCAGGGGCGTGCTCGGTGACCTTGTCGAGGCGTGTCGCCTGATCGGGCTGGCGGTCGCCCCCTTCATGCCAGGGGCCGCGCCCCGAACGCTCGCCCAGCTCGGGTTCGAGTATCCGTATGGACCCGACGGCAACGGCGGCCCGCGGCTCCTCGACGAGCTCCAATGGGGCGCTCGGGAGACCATCCCCGGCCGCGTGGGCGCTCCGGAGCCGCTGTTCCCCCGCCTGGAGACCGAGACCGGCGATTCCAGGGCACCATTGCGGGGCGGGCCGGCAGGGCCCTGAACCGACTCGAAGGAGGCGTCCCATGGCCCGAGGCGAGATCACCCACATCGAGTTCCCCGCCGACGACGTCGAGCGCGCCAAGCGCTTCTACGAGGCGGTAGCCGGCTGGCAGTTCCAGGAGATGGAAGGGTTTCCCGGCTACTGGCTCTTCCGGACGGGACCGCAGGCCGGCGGCGGGATCGGCAAGCGCGGGGAGAGCGTCGGCACCGTCGTGCGTGACTACATCTCGGTCGATTCACTCGAGGATGCAATCCGCGCGGCCGAGCAGCACGGCGGCACGGTCGTCCAGCCGGCCACCGAAGTCCCCGGCCAGGGCCGCTTCGCTGTCGTCCTCGACACTGAGCGAACCGAGATCGGGCTCTGGGAGAACGCCCCCGCCTGACCGGCTTCGCCTGCGCTCCGCCGGGCGCTGCATCGGCGACAATCCGCCGGTGAGGCTCATCGACAGCCACTGCCATCTGCAGGCCGAGCCCTTCCGACATGATGTCGACGAGGTGCTCGCCGCGGCGCGGCTGGCGGGCGTCGAGCGGGTTCTCGTACCTGGCTGGAACGTCGCCTCGAGCCAGCGCGCGGTGGCGCTGGCTCGCCGGCTCGCCGCCCCGGAAACCGCTTCCCTCAGGTCACGGCTGCGGTCGGCGTACATCCCCACGACGCGGCCGGCGTGGACAACGAGGGCTGGGCGGAGATCCGGGTGCTGGCGGCGGATCCGCTGGTCGTCGCAATCGGCGAGACCGGCCTCGACTACGACAGGGTCTTCTCGCCGGTCGAGGCCCAGCTCGACAACCTTCGCCGCAACCTTGCGCTGGCCCTCGAGGTGGGCAAGCCCGCCATCCTCCACTGTCGCTCGCAGGTGGGCGCGCGGGACGCCCAGGACGCGCTGCTCGCGGAGCTCCGGGCAGGCCGGGTTCGGTGGCGATCGGGCGCGGACGGCCTTCGGGTCGCGACCGGCCGCTGTCCTGCACTCGTTCTCCGGGCCGGTGGACTACGCGATGGCAGCCCTTGACCTCGGCTGCGCCGTGAGCTTCTCGGGGCTCGCCTTCAGGCGCGGCGAGGAACCGTCCGCCGAGGTCGCCCGGCTGGTGCCGCCGGACCGTTTGCTCGTCGAGACCGACGCACCATACCTCTCCCCACCGGGCGCACCGCGAGGTCGCAACGAGCCCGAGTGGGTGCGCCTGACGGCTCGCTGGCTGGCCGACCGGCGAGGCGACCGGCCCGACGATGCCGGCGACCGATTGGTCGCCGCCTTCGACGCGATCTTCGGCGGCTGACTCCCCCTCACGCGCCGCCTTGACAGTCTCGACCGGGGTCGGCTAGTCTATTAGCACTCTCGACGTGAGAGTGCTAATGACCAAGTCGGGCGCGACCCGGCGTCGTCCGGGGAATCCGCCCGGTCGGCGCGAGATCAGCCAACTGTCGGAGCCGCCGCATCGGGGATGACGACCGGACCGTGGTGGCTGCAGCGTCGCCCCGACGCTCAGGCCAGGCACCATGCGCGCGTCGCTCTGGGGGCGACGGCGCAGCCACAGGAGGTAACGCGTTGGCCACCGCCACTGCGAAGAAGACGAAGCTCCGCCCGCTCGGCGATCGCGTCGTCATCAAGCCGACCCCCGCGCGAAGAGATGACGAAGAGCGGCATCG
Source organism: uncultured Chloroflexia bacterium (assembly GCA_963712585.1). Classification (GTDB taxonomy): domain Bacteria; phylum Chloroflexota; class Limnocylindria; order Limnocylindrales; family CSP1-4; genus CAVQIH01. The sequence goes on along the minus strand of CAVQIH010000004.1, from coordinate 32,266 downwards.
TCCTGCCGGACACCGCCAAGGAGAAGCCCCAGGAAGGCAGCGTCCTCGCCGTCGGCCCGGGCCGGATCCTCGACGACGGCAAGCGCGAGCCGATAGACGTCAAGCGAGGGCCAGAAGGTCCTCTACGCGAAGTACGCCGGCACCGAGTTCAAGGTCGACGAGGAGGACCTCCTCATCGTCAGCCAGAAGGACATCCTCGCCATCGTCGAGGACTGACCAGACCCGCCCGGTCTCCCCGCTTCCGAGTACCCGCCCGGGTCTCGGTCGTCAGCTCTCTGGAGGACTGAGTCACCTTGGCTAAGCAGGTCGTTTTCGACGACGCAGCGCGTCGGTCGCTCAAGCGCGGCATCGACCGCCTCGCCGACGCGGTTCGCGTCACCCTCGGCCCCAAGGGCCGCAACGTCGTCCTCGACAAGAAGTTCGGCGCGCCCACGATCACCAACGACGGCGTCACCATCGCTCGTGACATCGAGCTCGAAGATCCCTTCGAGAACATGGGCGCCCAGCTCCTCAAGGAAGTCGCCACCAAGACCGACGACGTCGCCGGCGACGGCACGACCACCGCGGTCGTCCTCGGCCAGGCGATCGTCGCCGAGGGCCTCCGGAACGTCACCGCCGGCGCCAACCCGATGGTCATCAAGCACGGCATCGAGAAGGCCGTCGAGGCCATCGTCGAGGAGATCAAGAAGCAGTCCCGGCCGGTCAAGGACCGCGAGCAGATCGCGTCCGTCGCCGCGATCAGCGCCGCGGACCCCGAGATCGGCGAGCTCATCGCCGAGGTGATGGACAAGGTCGGCAAGGACGGCGTCATCACCGTCGAGGAAGGCCAGTCGCTCGGCCTCGAGAAGGAGTACACCGAGGGCATGCAGTTCGACCGCGGCTACATCTCCGCGTACTTCGTCACCAACCCCGATCGCATGGAGGCGGTCCTCGACGATCCTCGATCCTCATCACCGACAAGAAGATCTCGAGCGTCCAGGACATCCTGCCGGCCCTCGAGAAGATCGTCCAGATCGGCAAGCCGGTCCTCATCATCGCCGAGGACGTCGACGGCGAGGCCCTCGCCACGCTCGTCGTGAACAAGCTGCGCGGCACCGTCTCGGTCCTGGCCGTCAAGGCGCCCGGGCTTCGGCGATCGGCGCAAGGAGATGCTCCGCGACATCGCCATCCTGACCGGCGGCACGGTCATCAGCGAGGAGATCGGACGCAAGCTCGACTCCGTCACGCTCGAGGACCTTGGGCAGGCCCGCCGGGTCGTCGCCACCAAGGACGACACCACGATCGTCGACGGCGACGGCAAGCCGAAGCCGACATCAAGGCTCGCATGACCCAGATCAAGGCGCAGATCGAGGAGACGACCTCCGACTACGACAAGGAGAAGCTCCAGGAGCGCCTGGCCAAGCTCGCCGGCGGCGTCGCCGTGATCAAGGTCGGCGCGGCCACCGAGGTCGAGCTCAAGGAGAAGAAGCACCGCATCGAGGATGCCCTCTCGACGACCCGCGCGGCCGTCGAGGAGGGGATCGTCGCCGGCGGCGGCACGACCCTCCTCCAGGCGATCCCGGTGCTCGACAAGCTCAAGCTCGAAGGCGACGAGGCCGTCGGCGTGGACATTGTCCGGCGTGCGCTCGAGGCGCCGGCCCGCCAGATCGCCGACAACGCCGGCGCTCGCGGAGAGGTCATCATCGAGGCCATCAGGAAGCAGAAGCTCGGCCACGGCTTCGATGCCCTCAGCGGCGAGTTCGGCGACATGTTCGAGAAGGGCATCGTCGACGCGGCCAAGGTGACCCGCTCCGCGCTCCAGAACGCGGCCTCGATCGCGGCCATGGTCCTCACGACCGAGACGCTGGTGACGCGACCTGCCCGAGAAGAAGGAGCCGGCCGGGGCCGGCGGCGGGCACAACCACGGCGGTGACATGGACTTCTAGTCCACAACCCGCGCCAAGCGCGACGAAGCCCGGGCCGTTTAGGTCCGGGCTTCGTCGTATCGACCTGAGCCGCCGCGGCCGCGGCCGCGGGGCCGGTGAGCGGAGCTGCCTACAATGAGGCGGTGAGTCTCATCCCTCCCGGGGCCGACGACGAGCCGCCGCATCCCGCCGGCGACGTCTCCGCTCGGGCAACCCTCGGGGCGCCCGATCCGACCGCTGAGACCGGGTCGATCGCCGCCCCACCGACGGAGGAGGACGAGCTTGCGGCCGGAGCTCGGGCTGCCGAGGAGGCCGAGCGGCGCGGCGCCACCGAGGCACTCGCCGATCGGATTCTGGCGCGGCTGAACCCCGAGCAGGCCCGGGCCGTCACGGCCACCGAGGGTCCCCTGCTCATCCTGGCCGGGGCAGGCAGCGGCAAGACCCGCGTCCTCGCCCACCGCGTCGCCTACCTTGTAGGAGTCAAGGGCGTTCGTCCCGGCCGAATCCTCGCGGTGACGTTCACCAATAAGGCGGCCGCGGAGATGCGGGCGCGGATCCTGGCGCTCGTGGGGGAGGCCGGCCGCGAAGTCGCGATGGGGACGTTTCACGCGGTCTGCGCTCGGGTCCTGCGCCGCGATGGAGCGGCGATCGGATTGGACCCGCGCTTCGTCATCTACGACACCGACGACCAGCAGACCCTGATGAAGCAGATCCTGCGCGAAGAGGACCTGCCGGCCAACGGTGAGTACCGCCCAGCGGCGATTCTGGGCGCCATCAGTCGGGCCAAGAACGAGCTCGTCGGACCGGCCGAGCTCGCCGAGATGGCGACCACGCACCGGGAACGGGAGACGGCCCGCCTGGTCTCGCCGGTACCAGGAGCGACTCCGGGCAGCCGGCGCCCTCGACTTCGACGACCTCCTGATCGAAGCGGTGCGCCTCTTCGACGAGGCACCGGAGGTCCTCGCCCGCTATCAGGATCGCTGGCACTACCTGCACGTGGACGAGTACCAGGACACGAACCGGCCCCAGTACCGCTGGGTCCGGTCGTTGGCTGCCAAGCACCACAACCTCTGCGTCGTCGGCGACGACGACCAGTCGATCTACTCGTGGCGCGGCGCCGACCTCAGGAACATCCTCGACTTCGAGCGCGACTAGCCCGGCGCGCTCGTCGTCAAGCTGGAGCGCAACTACCGCTCGACCCAGCTCATCCTCGATGCGGCTTACGCCGTCGTCAGCCGCAACGCATCGCGCAAGGACAAGAAGCTCTGGACCGACAAGACCGGTGGCCGGCCGATCCAGCTCTTCGAGGCCTACAACGAAGAGGAAGAGGCCGAGTGGGTCGCCCGACGGATCGAGGAGCTCGTCGGGGGCCGCAGCACCCTCCTCACCCGCCGAGCCGACGACGATGCCGGCGGGTTGCGCCCGCGGGACGTTGCCGTCATGTACCGCACGAACGCCCAGAGTCGAGCGATCGAGGAGGCGTTCCTGCGCTACGGGATTCGCTACCAGCTGATCGGCGGAACGCGCTTCTACCAGCGGCGCGAGGTGAAGGACGCGCTGGCCTACCTGCGGGTGTTGCGGAGCGACGCCGACGTCGTCTCGTTCGAGCGCATCGTGAACGTGCCGGCCCGAGCGATCGGTGAGCGGACGCTCGAGGAGCTCCGCGCCGCGGAGGCACGGCTCGGGATCTCGACCTGGGAGGCGATCGAGGCCGCCGCTCGGGGCGAGCTCGAGGCGGTCGGCTCGCGCGCCCGGCACGCGCTGGCTGGCTTCGCCGAACTCACCCGGCGGCTGCGCGCCCGCGTGGGCGTCCTACCGCTCCCGGAGCTCCTCGATGCCGTCCTCGAGGAATCGGGCTACCGGGCGATGCTGGCCGACGGGTCTGCAGAGGGCGAGGACCGCTGGGCCAACCTCCTCGAGCTGCGCCTCGTCACGACTCGCTACGACGACCTCGAGCCAACGACGCGCTCGACCGGTTCCTCGAGGAGACCGCCCTCGTCGCGGACCAGGATGCCTACGAGGGCGACGAAGAACGCGGTGACCCTGATCACCCTCCACGCGGCGAAGGGCCTGGAGTTCCCGGTCGTGTTCATCGCCGGCCTCGAGGAGGGCGATCTTCCCCCACAGCCGGTCGTTCGATGACGAGCGTCAGCTCGAGGAAGAGCGGCGGCTCGCCTACGTCGGGATCACCCGGGCCAAGGAGCGGCTCTTCCTGTCGCACGCGGCCCAGCGGGCCACCTGGGGCATGAGCCAGCTGTCCGTCCCCTCGCGGTTCCTGCTCGAGATACCCGCCGAGCTGACCGAGGGGCCGCACCTCGGCGGTGAGGCCGATGAAAGCCCGCTCGATCTCGAGCTCGTCTTCGGCGCTCGGCGGACCAGTCGCTTCGGGTCACGCGTGCGAGCCGGCGGGACGGCCTACCGCCAGCCGAGCGGGCGCCCCGGAGGACCAGCGCCCGGTGCCCCGTTCCGGCCGACCCGCGACCTCGCGGCCAGACGAGCCTCCTTCGCCGCGGGGGAGCGCTCGGCGTCCTCCACGTCGAGACCGACGAAGAGGGCTTCGCGGTCGAGCTGCTCGACCGGGATCTCGACGCCGAGCCGGCCCGATCCCCGGCCACGGCCCGGTCGGGTGGCGGCGCAACGCCGGCCAGGCGGGTGCTGGCCGCCCGGCCCGTGGTGCCCGGCGAGCGTCGCTACCGCGACGGCGATCGCGTCTTCCACGCGCGTCTGGGTGAGGGCATCGTCGTCACCTCGAAGCTGACCCGCGACGATGAGCAGGTGACGGTCGCCTTCCGCGATCCGGCCACCGGTACCAAGGTCTTCCTGGCGAGCCTCGCCAATCTCGAACTCGTCGGCTAGGCGGCGACACCGCGGCGGGCGGGCGCCGGGGTCCTCGTCCGCCGCGACACCGCGACCGGCTTTCGCTACGCTCCATTCGATGAGCGACACGCTGCCCGTTGATCCGGCCCTCATCGCCGCGGCCGCCGAGCGTACCGAGGAAGGGGCCGCTGCCCGTCACGAAGAGCTCGTCGCGAGGATCCGCGAGGCGAACGAGGCGTACTACGTCGCCGACGCGCCCGTCATCGCCGATGCCGAGTACGACGCGCTCCTGCAGGAGCTGGTCGCCCTCGAGACCGCCTTCCCCTCTCTCATCACGCCGGACTCGCCGACCCAGGGGGTCGGTGCCGCACCGGGTGGCCAGTTCAGCGAGGTCCGCCACTCGCACCCGATGCTCTCTCTCGCGAACGCGTTCGGTGAGGACGAGCTGCGGGCCTTCGACCAGCGGGTCCGACGCGGCCTGAGCTTGCCGGCCCCACCCGAGCCGGCTTCCGCGGTCCGTTACGTCGCGGAGCTCAAGATCGACGGCCTGGCCGTCTCGCTGCGCTACGAGCGAGGCCGCTTCGCCCAGGGTGCGACGCGTGGGGACGGGACGAGCGGCGAGGACGTCACCGCCAACCTGCGCACGATCGAGGTCATCCCCTCGGTGCTGCCAGAGGCCGTCTCGCTCGAGGTCCGTGGCGAGGTCTTCATGCCAAAGGCCGAGTTCGCCCGGATCAACGCCGAGCGCGAGGAGGCCGGTCTGCCGCTCTACGCCAACCCCCGCAACAGTGGCGCCGGCTCGCTGCGCCAGCTTGACCCGCAAGTGACGGCCCGCCGCCGCCTGTCCTTCTGGAGCTACCAGCTGATCGAGGCAGAGGCGCCCAGTCAGGTGACCCTCTTCGAGGAAGCGGGCCACCCGTCCGCCGGGGGCGCCGATCGTCGCCCGACTGCGGAGAGCCAATCAGACGCGCTCCGGCGGCTCGGGCGACTCGGGTTTCCCGTCAACCCGCACTGGTCGGCCGACCTCGACATCGAGGGCGTGTTGGCGTTCCTGGAGCGCTGGCGCGAGGCACGCCACGAACTCCCCTTCGAGACCGACGGGGTCGTCGTCAAGGTCGACCGGGTCGACCAGCAGCGGCGGCTTGGCTTGGTCGCCCGAGCGCCGCGCTGGGCGATCGCCTACAAGTTCCCACCCGAACAGGCCCAGACCGTCGTCGAGGACATCGTCCCGTACGTCGGGCGCACTGGGACGCTCACCCCCGTGGCGCACCTCCGGCCCGTGAAGGTGGCCGGCTCCACGGTCGCTCGCGCCACCCTCCACAATCTCGACGAGGTCCGGCGCAAGGGCATCCGGATCGGGGATTGGGTCGTCCTCCAGAAAGCGGGCGACGTCATTCCCGAGGTGGTCCGCCCGCTCCCGGAACGGCGGTCCGGCGCCGAGCGCGAGTTCGAGATGCCCGTCGTCTGCCCGGTCTGCGTGACGCCGATCGCGCGCGACGAAGGGGCTGTCCGCCTGTACTGCCCGAACCTCGCCTGCCCGGCCCGGGTCGGCCAGGAGTACGGGCACTTCGCCGGCCGGGGCGGGATGGACATCGAAGGCGCCGGCTGGGCCGTGCTCTCGCAGCTGCTCCAGCGCGGGATGGTCAAGCGCCGGGGCGACTTCTACCGGCTCAGCGTGGAGGACCTCGAGACGCTCGAGCGGTTCGCCCGCAAGAGCGCCGAGAACCTCCATCGGGCGATCCAGCGCTCGCGCCGGCGCCCCCTCGAGCGCATCTTCGCGGCGCTCGGTATCCCCCAGGTCGGCTGGACGACGGCGATCGAGCTGGCCGCCTGGCTCGCCGAGCAGGTGCCGCCGGGGGAGGGCGAACCGTTGGGCGGCCGCGACGGCTGGCTATCACGGGTCGCGCGGTTCCTCGTCGACACGGCCAGCGGCCGGCCCGAACGATTCGAGGAGATCCCAGGCATCGGCCCGACGGTCGCGACGAGCCTGGCCCGCTACTTCGCCGAACAGGCTGGCGGGGAGATCCTCGACGACCTCGTCGAGGCCGGCGTCGAGCCTGAGCGACCGGCGCTGAAGGCTGCGAGCCCCGAAGGCGGGCCGCTGGCCGGCAAGACTGTGGTCGTCACGGGCACGCTCGAGGGCTTCAGCCGCGACGAGGCCGAGGCCGCGATCCGGGCCGCCGGCGGAAAGGCGGCCGGCTCGGTCTCGCGCAAGACCGACTACGTGGTCGCCGGGGAGAGCGCCGGGTCGAAGCTCGCCAAGGCGACCGAGCTCGGCGTGCCCGTCCTCGACGAGGCCCGATTCCGCCGGCTCCTGGCCGGGGAGGAGCCCTGACCGCAGCCGGCTTCAGGCTTGTCCGTCGAGCTGAGGTCCCGGTGGAGGGGCCCGCGTCCAGTATCATCCGACCGTGGCCACCCTCTCCCGCGCCGACGTCGAGCACGTCGCCCATCTCGCGCGCCTCGGGCTGACGCGAGGACGAGCTGGCGCGCCTCGAGGGCCAGCTCAACCACATCCTCGACCAGTACGCGATCCTGGCCGCGCTCGACACCGAGGACATCCCGCCGACGGCCCAGACGATCGAGCTCGAGAACATCCTGCGCGACGACGTCGTCGGCACCGTCCCTGCCGGTCGAGGCGGTCCTGGCGAACGCACCCGAGCGCGAGGACGGCTTCGTCGTCGTGCCGGCGATCCTGGCCGGAGGAGGCGTAGCGGTGGCCATGCGACGGACCTCACCCGGCTCCCCGCCCACGAGATGGCGGCCCGGCTGCGCGCCGGCGAGGTCACCTCGCGCGAGCTGGTCGAGGCCGCACCTGGCGCGCGCGCCGAGCGCAGAACCGCGCCCTCAACGCCTGGCTCGTCGCTCGACCGCGCAGGCGCCCTCGCCGCAGGCCGACGCCGCCGACGCGCGCCTGGCCGAGCGCGCCGAGCCGACGGGCCCGCCGCCCTGGCGGCGCTCCACCCGCTGCTCGGCGATGCCGGTCGCGCTCAAGGACCTCGTCTCGGTCACGGGCGGCCAGGCAACCGCCGGCTCGCGCATCCTGGAGGGCTACGTCGCGCCCGTACGACGCCCACATCACCGAGCGGCTGCGCGAGCGCCGGGGCCGTGATCCTCGGCAAGACGAACATGGACGAGTTCGCGATGGGCTCGTCGACCGAGCACTCGGCCTTCGGGCCGACGGCCAACCCGTGGGACCTCGACCGCGTCCCCGGCGGCAGCAGCGGCGGCTCGGCGGCGGCGGTCGCCGCGTACCACGTCCCGGTCAGCATCGGCACCGACACGGGCGGCTCGATCCGCCAGCCGGCCGCGCTGTGCGGCATCGTCGGGCATGAAGCCGACCTACGGGCGGGTCAGCCGCTACGGCATCGTCGCCTTCGCCAGCTCGCTCGACCAGATCGGGCCGTTCGGCCGCGACGTCCGCGACGCGGCGGTGCTGCTCCACGCGGTCGCCGGCCGCGACGAGCGCGACTCGACCTCCGCGCCCGTGCCGGTGCCCGACGACCTGCTCGCCCTGCCCGCGTGCGACGACGAGGCCGCAGCCGCAGGCCTCCGCGGCAAGCGCCTCGGCCTGCCGCGCGAGTACTTCGTGGCGGGCATGGAGCCGGGCGTCGAGGCCCGCGTCCGCGAGGCCGTCGCGGCGCTCTGGAGGCCGGCGGGCGCGATCGTCGAGGAGGTCGGCCTGCCGCACACCGACTACGGCCTGGCGACCTACTACATCGTCGCCCCGGCCGAGGCTCGCGCCAACCTCGCCCGCTACGACGGCATCCGCTACGGCCTGCCCGGCGCGGCGCGACGGCGACGTTCATCGCCGACTACCTCGCGCACGCGCGGCGACGGCTTCGGCCCCGAGGTCAAGCGCCGGATCATGCTCGGCACCTACGCGCTCTCGGCCGGCTACTACGACGCCTACTACCTCAAGGCCCAGAAGGTGCGCACCCTCATCAAGGCGCGACTTCGACGCCGTCTGGGCGCCGGGCGTTCGACGCCATCGTCGCCCCGACCAGCCCGACCGTGGCCTTCCCGTTCGGCGCCCGGCTGGCCGACCCGGTGGCGATGTACCTCTCGGACGCCTGCACGCTGCCGGTCAACATGGCCGGCCTGCCGGGCGTGTCGATCCCGTGCGGCCTGTCCGACGGGCTGCCGGTCGGGCTCCAGCTCATCGGCCGGCCTGGAGCGAGCTCGAGCTCCTCCGGCTCGGTCGCGCCTACGAGGCGATCACCGCCGACGCCGCTGGCGGGCCGTCGAGCCGGCCGAGCTGCGCCGCTCGCCGACGCCGGCGGCGCCGACGCCGGCCGAGCGAGCGCCCGGCTGCGGTGCGGCCGATCGCTGAGCGGAGGCCCCCGATGACGACCGGAAGCCACCGGGCCCACGGGCACCGACGCCACGGCGTCGCGCGACCGATCGCCCCGCTGGCCGAGCGCGCCCTCTCGCCGGCGCGTCCGCGAGGTGCCGCCATCCGGCATCCGCCGCTTCTTCGACATCCTCGCGACGATGGACGACGTCATCAGCCTGGGGGTGGGCGAGCCCGACTTCGACACGCCGCCCGCAGATCGTCGAGGCCGGCGTCGGCGAGCCTCCGCGAGGGCGGACCCACTACACCAGCAACTACGGCACGATCGAGCTGCGCCGGGCGCTGGCCGAGCATCTCGAGCGACGCTACGGCGTTCGCTACGACCCGGCCGAGCGAGATCCTCATCACCGTCGGCGCCTCCGAGGCGGTCGACCTGGCGCTCCGCGCCACCTGCGATCCCGGGCGACGAGGTCATCCTCCACGAGCCGTCGTACGTGGCCTACGTGCCGGCGATCATCTTCGCCGGCGGCGTGCCGCGCCTGCGTGTCGACCCGCCTCGAGGATGACTTCGCGCTCGATCCCGGCGGCCGTCGAGGCGGCGATCACGCCGCGCACCAAGGCGCTGTTCCTCGGCTACCCGTGCAACCCGACCGGCGCGGTCCTGCCGCCCGACGGTCCAGGACGAGCTCGCCGGCGATCGCCGTCCGCCACGACCTGCTCGTCTACTCAGCGACGAGATCTACGACCGCCTCGTCTACGGCGGCTACCGCCACCGGGCGATGAGCGCCCTGCCGGGGATGCGCGAGCGGACGATCCTCATGGGCGGCTTCTGCAAGGCCTACGCCATGACCGGCTGGCGGGTCGGCTGGCTGTGCGCTCCGGCGCGATCTCCTGGAGGGCATCGTCAAGGTCCACCAGTACGGGATCATGTCGGCCCCGACGGTGGCCCAGGACGCCGCCCTCGACGCGCTCCGTGACGGCGAGCCGGACGTCCTGCGGATGGTGCGCCGAGTACGACCGCCGCCGCCGCCTGATGGTCGACGGCCTCAACGCGATCGGCCTGCGAGACCTTCGAGCCGCGGGGCGCCTTCTACGCCTTCCCCAGGATCAGCTCGACGGGCCTCGACGGCGAGGACTTCGCCGAGCGGCTGCTGGAGGAGGAGCAGGTCGCGGTCGTCCCGGGCGGCGCCTTCGGTCCGTCGGGCGAGGGCCACGTCCGCGTCTGCTACGCCACGGCCTACGAGCGGCTCGAGGAGGCGCTCGTCCGCATCGGGCGTTTCGTCGGGCGGCGGAGCGCCGTAGACCTGCCGCTCGTGGGACCGCCGGCGTGACGCCCCTCGACCGGCCTCCCGTGGAGCTCGTCGGCGAGCGCTACGAGGCGGTCATCGGGATCGAGGTCCACTGCCAGCTGCGGACCGCGAGCAAGATGTTCTGCGCCTGCTCGACCGCCTACGACGGTGCGCCGCCGAACTAGCCACACCTGCCCGGTCTGCCTCGGCCTGCCGGGCGTCGCTGCCGGTCATCAACCGAGCCGGCCGTCGAGCACGTCCTGGCGACCGGCCTGGCGCTCGGGGCGACGATCCCGCCGGCGACCCGCTGGGACCGCAAGAACTACTTCTATCCCGATCTGCCGAAGGGCTACCAGATCAGCCAGTACGACCTGCCGCTCGCGTCGAACGGCCGGCTCGCCTTCGACACGAGCCGGCGGTCCGGTCACCGTCCGGATCCGCCGCGCGCACCTGGAGGAGGACACGGCCAAGCTCGTCCACGGGACGACCGCCGAGGCGGCCGCCGCGTCAGCCTCGTCGACTTCAACCGCTCCGGCATGCCGCTGATGGAGATCGTCACCGAGCCGGACGTCCGCTCCGCCGAGCAGGCCCGGCGCTACGCCGAGGAGCTGCAGCTGCTCCTGCGGACGATCGGCGCCTCGACGCCGAGATGGAGAACGGCCAGATGCGGGTCGAGGCGAACGTCTCGCTCCGGCCAGCGCGGCAGCGAAGTGCTCGGGACGCGGGTCGAGATCAAGAACATGAACTCCTTCCGCTCGGTCGAGCGGGCGATCGCGCTCGAGATCGAGCGCCAGGCCGCGGCTCTCGACGCCGGCGAGGCGCTCCGCCAGGAGACCCGGGGCTGGGACGACGACCGCGGCAGCACGTACGTGATGCGCGTGAAGGAGGACTCGGACGACTACCGCTACTTCCCCGAGCCCGACCTGCCGCCGCTGCGTGACCGACCCGGCCTGGCTGGCAGCGATCGCGGCGCGGCTGCCGGAGCTGCCTGCTGCGCGCCGCAGCCGCTACATGACCGCCTGGGGGCTCTCGGCCTACGACGCTGGGGTGATCACCTCCAGCCGAGAGTTCGCCGACTACTTTGAGAGCGCGGTCCAGGCCGGCTCCGCCGCTGGCGCCGGCGAGCTCGGCGCGCCCGCGATCCCGCCCAAGGCGATCGCGAACTGGGTGACCGGTGAGCTGGCCCGGCTCCTGAACCTCCACGCGGGAACCCCGCGCGGCAACGTCGAACGATCCCCGGTCGGGCCGGGCGGCCTGGTCGAGCTGATCCGGCTGGTGGCCGCCGGAGAGATCTCCGCCACCAACGCGAAGGAGGCCCTCGCGGCCGCCTTCGAGACCGGTGAGCCTCCGGTCGCGATCGTCGCGGCGCGCGGCTACCGCCAGATCTCCGACGCGGACACCCTGGGGCGACTCGTCGACGAGGTGGTCGCCGCCAACCCCGCCGCCGTCGCCGACTTCCACGCAGGGAAATCCCAGGCCCTGGGATTCCTCGTCGGTCAGGTCATGAAGGCATCGCACGGCCAGGCCAACGCCGGGATGGCCAGGGCTGCCCTTCGCGAGCGCCTCGACCGTCGGGCCGGGCCCCCCGGCGAGACCCGATGAGCCTCTTGAACGTCGCCCTCTGGGTCACCGGAGCGGTGCTCGTCGCGGTTGGCTACGTCCGGGCGCGGCCGCCCTGGTCTCGCTACCAGGACCTGCGCGCCCAGGACGCCAACGTTGCCCGCTATGAGGCGTGGCGCGGCGGAGCGCGATCGCCGAGCGGGACCGGGGCCTCCGTTGCCATGCAGATCCTTCGCCGCCGAGTGCTCCAGTGGGCGGCGGTGGCAGTGGTCGGGCTGATCCTCATCGTCGGCGGGTTCGTCGTCCGCGGTTGAGCGGGCCCGCGGGCCACCACCGCGCCGCGACGTCGACCATCTCCTCAGCCGGCCAGGCGCCGGTGCTCGATCTGGGTGCAGCGATCCATGACCACCGACAGGCCGCCCTCGTGGGCGATCCTGGCGGCCTCCCAGTTGACCACCCCGAGCTGGAGCCACAGGCAGCGCGCAGCGGTGGCGACGGCCTCCCGAGCGTGCTCGGGCGTCAACTCGGGCCGCCGGAAGACATCGACCAGGTCGAACGACCCGCCTGCTCGGACCGCCTCCGCCAGCGTCGGAAAGGCCACCACCCCCTGGATCTCCCGGGCCGTCGGGTTGATCGGCACGCAGTCGTAGCCCACTCGCCGCAGATAGGCGAAGACCGCGGCAGATGGCCGATCTGGTCGGGCTGAGGCGCCCACCACCGCGATTCGCCGGGCGTTGTGCAGGAGCTCCGCGATGCCGGCGTCGTCGAGGAGCGGGACCGGCCAGCGGCCTTCCTGGAGGTCGAGCATGTCCCGTGCCAGCCGCTGCTCCGCCCCGGTCACTGCCCGAAGCGCATCAGGATCATGAGGGTGAAGATCGCCACGAAGAGCACCACTTCGATCTGGCCGTTGCGTCGAAGACGGGCCCCGCCCGCGATGAGCGCGGCCGAGGGCCGACCGTCCGAGCTCACCACCCAGTTGGCGTCGTCGCCGTAGAGCCGGGAGGCCTCCGCTCCGATGTACCTCGCCCCGATGTAGCCGATGACGACCGCGAGGACCAGTGATGCCAGCCAGGTCAGGCCGTAGGTGCTCGTCAGGGTGTCCAGCGACTTCACCGGGCCGAAGGCGGTGCCGCGAACGATGCCGAGCAGGATCACCAGGCCGGAGACGATGGGGAAGATCCGGTTCGCCCGCTGCGCGACCCGCATGCCCAGCTCACGCTGACTCGCAAGCGGCATGGTCGCCACCGACGGCAGGAGTACGAAGTCGAGATAGAGCGTCGACCCGAACCAGAAGACTGCCAGGATCACGTGCAGCCACTGGACGCCGAACTGGAGCCAGTCCATCGTTCCTTCCTCTCACGCAACCGCTCACGACACCGCCGCCGGCCCGGTGCTGAGCGGCGTCGGCGAACTATGCCACGGCCGATCACGGAGGCGCTGGATCGTCGCATTCGGCGGCCCGGCGGAGGCCACGGATCGTTGCACCGCCGTCGCCGCGCGTGCATACTGCGGCGCAGGATAACGAGGAGTTCCGCGCACGCGGCGGGCGCCGCGGACCCGACCAGACGGGCTCCGCGTGCCACCTCCGCGCCGCGGACGCTGAGTCCGCGCCACCTCCAGTTGCGCCGCCCCGGGAGCGGCCAACCCGGTGGGTGGCGCCAGGTCACTTGGAGGAGGTTCCCTTGCGGACCACACGCCTGCTGGTCGCTCTCGGTGCAGCCGCGACCATCGTCTTCGCAGCATGCTCAAGCGGCGCCACGCCGTCGCCCACGGCCGCCCCGACCGCGGCGCCCACGGCCGCCCCGACCGCGGCCCCGACGGAAGCGCCCACCGCCGCCCCGACCGCGGCTCCGACGCCGGCGCCCGTCACCTACAAGGCCTGCCAGGTCAGCGACACCGGCGGCATCGACGACAAGAGCTTCAACCAGAACGCCTGGAAGGGCATGCAGGACGCTGCCGCGAAGCTCGGGATCGAGGTGAAGTTCCTCGAGTCGCGGACCGCCGACCGACTACGAGAAGAACATCAACCAGTTCCTCAGCGAGAAGTGCGACATGATCGTGACCGTCGGGTTCCTGCTCGGCGACGCGACCAAGGCCGCCGCCGAGGCCAACCCGAACATCCGGTTCGCGATCGTCGACTTCGCCTACGACCCGGCGATCCCGAACGTCGAGGGCCTGGTCTACAGCACCGAACGAGGCCGCCATGCTGGCCGGCTACGTGTCGGCCGGCATGTCGAAGTCCGGTGTCATGGGGCACCTTCGGCGGCATCAACATCGGCGGCCGGTTACCGACTTCATGGACGGCTTCGTCGCCGGCGCCAACTACTACAACCAGGAGAACGGGCACGAAGGTCCGAGTCCTCGGCTGGGATCCGGTCAAGAAGGAAGGCTCCTTCACCGGCAACTTCGAGTCGCTCGACGACGCCAAGGCCCTGACCGTCCCGATGCTCCAGGAAGGCGCCGACGTCATCCTGCCGGTCGGCGGTCCGATCGGCGGTGGCGCCTACACGGCGCTCCAGGAGTCCAAGGCCGACGACATGGGCATCGGTGTCGACGTCGACTGGACCCAGTACGGCCCCGCAGTACACCGACATCCTGCTCACCAGCATCCTCAAGAAGATCGACATCTCGGTCGCCGGGGCGATCGAGCGCGCCGTCAACAAGGAGCCGGCGAGCCCGGTGTTCGTCGAGCACGCTGGCCAACGGCGGCGTCGGACATGGGCCCGTTCCATGACTTCGACGCGAAGGTCCCGCAGGCGCTGAAGGACGGCGCGGCCGCCCTGAAGGCCAAGATCATCGCCGGCGAGGTGAAGGTCGCGGACTACTTCGCGGCCAAGTAGTAGACCGCCTAGCGGTCGAGCCGAGGACAGGCGGCGTCTCACCAGGCGCCGCCTGTCCCTATCGCGGTGGCGAACGAATGCGTGAAGCTCGAGCTCCGCGGCATCACCAAGCGCTTCCCCGGCGTCATCGCCAACGAGGACGTCGACCTGACCGTCGAGCCGGGCGAGATCCACGCCCTCCTCGGCGAGAACGGCGCCGGCAAGACGACCCTGATGAACGTCCTCTACGGCCTCTACCAGCCGGACGAGGGCGAGATCCTGATCGACGGCAAGCCGGTCGTCTTCCACGACCCGGGCGACGCGATCGAGGCCGGCATCGGCATGGTCCACCAGCACTTCATGCTGGTGCCCGGTCTTCACCGTCACCGAGAACGTCATGCTCGGCGTCGAGTCCGTCCGCGGGCCCCTCATGGCTCCTCGACAAGGGCGACGCGCGCGAGCGGATCGTCGAGATCTCGCGAGCGCCACAGCCTCGACGTCGACCCGGACGCACGCGTGGAGGACCTCCCGGTCGGCGTCCGCCAGCGCGTCGAGATCATCAAGACGCTCTACCGCCGGTCGGACCTCCTCATCCTCGACGAGCCGACCGCGGTCCTGACGCCGCAGGAGACCGAGGAGCTCTTCGACATCATGCGCTCGCTCCAGGCAGGCGGGCACGTCGATCATCTTCATCACCCACAAGCTCAACGAGGTCCTCGACGATCGCCGACCGGATCACCGTGCTGCGACGGGGCCGGGTCGTCGGCACGACGACCCCGGCCGAGGCGACGGAGCGAGTCCCTGGCCACGATGATGGTCGGACGCCCGGTCGAGCTCGAGGTCGAAAAGGGCCCGGCCACGGCCCGCCGAGCCGGTCCTCGAGATCAGCGGCCTGCGCGGTCCGCGACGACCGTGGCCAGCTCGCCGTGCGGCGACCTCGACCTCGTGGTCCACGCCGGCGAGATCGTGGCCGTCGCCGGCGTCCAGGGCAACGGCCAGACCGAGCTGGTCGAGGCGATCACCGGGCTGCCGCCGGACGGCGGCCGGCTCGATCCGGATCGCCGGGACCGAGGTGCGGCCCGACCCGCGACGCGTCTTCGAGGCTGGGGTCGCCCACGTGCCGGAGGACCGCCTCGAGGACGGCCTGGTCCCGGGCTTCACGATCGCCGAGAACCTCGTGCCTCAACACCTACTACCTGCGAGCCGTTCGCCGACGGGCTGCGCTCTGCACCGGGACGCGATCCTGGCCACCGCGACCGAGCTCGTCAGCCAGTTCGACGTCCGGACCCCGAGCGTGCTTCAACGAGGTCGGCGAACCTCTCGGGCGGCAACCAGCAGAAGGTGATCGTCGCCCGCGAGTTCTCGCGGCCGATCAAGCTGCTGGTCGCCGCCCAGCCGACGCGCGGCCTCGACGTCGGGCTCGATCGAGTACATCCACCGGCGCATCGTCGAGAAGCGCGACGAGGGGGCCGCCGTCCTGATCGTCTCCACCGAGCTCGACGAGGTGCTGGCCCTGGGCGACCGGATCGCGGTGATGTACCAGGGCCGGATCGTGGCCATCCTCGATCCGGCCGAGGCGACGCCCGAGCGGCTCGGCCTGCTACATGGGCGGCGCGCGCCCGCGAGGACGGGCAGGTGCCCATGACGGTGCCCGTGGGCGGCTCGCCGCCGGCGGTCGGAGACGCACCCGCCGAGCGCGCATGCCGGAGGGCCGGTCTCGTGAGCGTCGAGCGCCCGGTCGACCGCTGCGCCCGGCAATCGGCGAGGCGACGCGGCGCCCGAGGCGATGTCCGCCCCGCGCAGCGCCCGGTCGGTCGCCGCCGCTTCGCCGGGCGATTGCTCGTGCCCGTCCTCGTCGGTCTTCACCGCCTTGGTCATCGGGGCGCTCGTGATCGTGCTCTCCGATCCGGCGATCCTTCAGGCTGTGGACGCGCGATCCCGCTCAAGGCGCTCGGGGACTCGATCAAGGCCGTCGCGGACGCCTACGGCGCGCTCCTCGACGGGCGCCCTGGGCAACCCGGCGACGTACCTCGACGCGTTCGCCTCGGGCGACACCGACCAGATCATCAAGGCCTTCAGCCCGATCAGCGAGACGCTCCTGGCGGCCACCCCGCTGATCTTCACCGGCCTGGCCGTCGCCCTCGGCTTCCGGAGCGGCCTGTTCAACATCGGCGGCGAGGGCCAGCTCTACGTCGGCGCGATCTGTCGCGCACCTTCGTCGGCTTCTGCCTTCACGGGGCTGCCGCTGGTTCATCCACCTGCCGCTGGCGATCGTCGGCCGGGTTCCTCGGCGGCGCGCTGTGGGGCTTCATCCCGGGCCTCCTCAAGGCGCGGACCGGCGCCCACGAGGTGATCGTCACGATCATGCTCAACTACATCGCCTACCGGCTGGTGGACGTGGGTGCTCGAGTCCAGCGGTTCTACCAGCGCGCCCGGCCGGACCGACCCGATCTCGCCGATCGTCGACCCGGCCGCTGTCATCCCGCGGATCATCGACGGCCTGCGCCTCGACTGGGCCTTCGTCCTGGCCCTCCTCGCCGCCGTGGTCGTCTCGTGGCTGCTGTTCCGCTCGACCCTCGGCTTCGAGTTCCGGGCCGTCGGCCTCAACCCGTCGGCGCGCCCGGTACGCGGGCATGAGCATCTCGCAGGACGCTCGATCCTGACGATGGCGATCTGCGGCGGCCTGGCGGGCCTGGCCGGGTCGACGGAGATCCTCGGCGTGAACAAGGCCCTGACCCCGGGCTTCTCGCCCGGCTACGGGCTTCGACGGCATCGCGATCGCGCTGCTCGGCGGCTCGCGCCCGCTCGGGCGTCGTCCTCGCGGCGCTCCTGTTCGGCGCCCTGCGCGCCGGCGCGACGCCGATGCAGGCCGCGACCGGCATCCCGATCGACCTGGTGGTCGTCATCCAGGCGCTCGTCATCATGTTCGTGGCCGCGCCGGCGCTGATCCGTGAGATCTACCGGATCAAGGTCCAAGCGGGCGACCGGCACCGAGATCATGGCCAAGGGGTGGCGGCTCATGACGCGCGCCGCGACTGCGGCGATGGCCTCGGCCGCCGGCATCAACCGCCGGGCGCTCGGCCTCGGCGATCTTCTACTTCGTCGCTGGCCGCGATCATCGTCCTCGTCTTCGCCCAGGGCACGGAGCCGGGCGCGGAGACCACCTTCGGGCTGAACCTGGGCGCCGAGCCGGCCATCAAGCTGCCGGACCTCGTCGTGCCGTCGGCGCCGGCGATCTACCTGGTGGCCGGCGTCTGCGCCTTCTGCGGGCGCCCTGCAGCTGACCCGGGCGGTCGGCGCGCGGTGGGCGATCCTGCTCTCGATCGCCGTGATCGCCTTCGTCGTTCGGCTTCCTGACCTGGGCCGCCGCGGGCAAGTCGATGAGCCTGGTCGGCGTCTTCCAGACGACCGTCTAGCGGGCGGTCCCGATCACCTTCGGCGCGCTCTCGGGCGTCCTCTGCGAGCGGTCGGGCGTGGTCAACATCGCGATCGAGGGGATGCTGCTGTCGGGCGCGTTCGTCGGCCGCCGTCGTCGGCCAGCGCCACGGGCAACAACTGGATCGGGGTCATCGGGCGCGGTGCTCGTCGGCGGCGCTGCTGGCGGCGGTCCTGGCGGTCCTCGCGATCCGCTACCGGGTCGAACCAGATCATCGCCGGCACGGTCATCAACATCTTCGCGGTCGGCATCACGAGCTTCCTGTCGACGCGGGTCCTGCAGCAGAACCAGGACCTGAACACGCCGCCCCGCTTCGACGCCGATCGCCGATCCCGATCCTCTCGGACATCCCGATCATCGGGCCGATCTTCTTCAGCGGCAACTTCTTCGTGTACGCGCTGTTCGTCCTGATCATCGTCATCCACTTCGCGCTCTTCTACACGCGCTACGGCCTGCGGGTGCGGGCCGTGGGCGAGCATCCCGCGGGCGGCCGACACGGTCGGCATCAACGTCATCTTCACGCGCTACCGCAACGTCATCCTCGGCGGCATGGTCGCCGGCCTCGGCGGCGCGTACTTCACGGTCGGGCTCGACCGGCACGCTTCGAACGCGAGCATGACCGCCGGTCGCGGCTTCATCGGCCTCGCCGCGATGATCTTCGGCGGCTGGACCCCGATCGGCGCGTTCCTGGCGAGCCTGGTCTTCGGCTTCGCCGATGCGCTCCAGAGCCGGCTGTCGATCCTGGCGTCGCCGATCCCGTCCGAGTTCCTGCTGATGGTCCCGTACATCGTGACGATCATCGTGGTGGCCGGGCTCGTCGGTCGGGTGCGGATGCCCGCGGCCGACGGCACGCCGTACGAGAAGGAGTGAGCCCCCGAGCCCGAGTGCTCGGCGGCGCGACGCCGTGCGGCCGCTGGACGCGGCGGCCGGACGTGGGACGAGCGCCGGCGCGCAATTCGGCGGTCGGCACGCGGCCGCGGGTGGTAGGCTCTAGCTGATGAGCCGATATGACGTGAGGGGCCCGTTCGGCGCGCCGACCGTGGTCTTCGTCCACGGGACGCGGGTGACGCGGGCGATGTGGGAACCGCAGCTGGACGCGCTCTCGGACCAATTCCGTACGGTCGCCATCGACCTGCCCGGCCATGGTGCCCATGCCCTGGTTCCTTTCCGGACCTCGACCGCACTCGATGAGATCGACCGAGCGATCGAGGCCGAGTCACCCGCCCGGCGCGCCGCGGTCGTGGGCTTCTCGCTGGGCGGCTACATGGCGATCGAATACGCTGCCGCAAGGCCCGAGCGAACAGCAGGTCTCGTCCTCTGCAGCGCCAGCCTGGAGCCCCGTCGCCTCCTCACGGCGCCCCTGCGGATGTTCGCCTTCATCGGCGGGTTGATCAACGAAAGCCTCCGCCAGGAGGTCTCGCGACGAGCCTCTCGGACCGTGAGCGCGGGCGCTGGAACGTCCGCTCGAGCGGCCGCCGGCCTGACGTTCAAGGGCAGCCGCCAGGCGGTCATCGAGGTGATTGGAGGCGAGTTCCGCCCGAAGCTCGCTTCCTACCCCGGTCCGGTCCTCCTTGTCAACGGCGCCGACGATCATGTCTTCCGGCGCGGCGAGAGCTCGTTCCTGGCGGCCACCCCGAACGGCAGCCTGCGCGTGGTCGAGACGGCCGGTCACATGGTCAGCCAGGAGCGACCCGAGGAAGTCAACGCCGAGCTGCGGCGGTTCCTCGGCGGCCTCGACTGGTGAGATCCGGGGCAATAGGGTGGCGCCGCCAGCAGCCGGCCGGCCCCGAAGTCTGGCACCTATTCGCGCTCACCGGCTGACCTCGACTGGCGCGCGGTTCGATCCGCTGGAGCCTGTTGGTCACGCGTACCCTGGCGGGCTGAATTCCGCGAGATACCCCATGGACCGCGAAGCCGGTCGCTCGTGCAGCCGTGCCGAGCTCGTCGTCGTGCGTCGCGAACGCAAGTCCGTCGAGGTTGCTCCCGAGCCAGCAGTGCGCTCGCCAGGTGGATGGCGTCCAGGGAGCCCAGGGCCGTCGGAAAGGGCTCGGCGGCACGCTCCAGCACGACCGAATCCAGCGCGACCAGGCTGAAGGCGTCGATTGCCTCGAGAACATCGGCTCGATAGTGCGCGATCTGCCGATCATCGAGGCCGAGGCGAACCCGGGCCCGATCGATCGTGCGGAGGCATTCGAGCCGGATCAGCTCGCTTGAGACCGGGTTCGTGATCGTTGACCAGATGTCAAGTCGGTCCGGCTCGCCGAGGATGACGCGGAGGAGGACCGAGGAGTCGACGTAGACGTTCAACGATCCCGTCGCTCCTCCAGCAGGAGCTCGGTCGACGGAACCGGCCAGCCTGCGCGGACGCGGCGCCGATCGCGGATCTCCGGAAACCCGCGACTCGGCTGGAGCAGTCGGACGTGCCGGCCGGGCGGAGGCAGGGGCACGATCCGCGCGATCGCGCGGTTCCGGTCCATGACGACAACCTCCGCGCCATTCTCGACCGCCCGGAGGTGCTCCGACAGACGGTCCTTGAGCTCGGCGATCTTCACCTGTCTCATGGCTAGATCTAGCCACAACGGGCCTGAATTGTCAACTGCTGCGGCGCCAGGGCCGATGCGGCCCGTCTGGTCGCTGAAACCGCACGAACCCGATGCTTATGGTTGGCCGGCTGTTGCGGCCGACGTGGTTGCGGTCATGGACGCTGCGGGCGTCGATAGGGCAACCGTGTGGGGCTATTCGCGCGGTGCGGCGCTCGCCGGCGCCGTGGCGGCCGAGTTCCCGGATCGAGTGGCCGCGCTCATCCTGACGGGTGGAGGGGACCTGACGCCGTCAACCCGGAGGGCTCCGCCCCTGCCGCGATGACGGAGGCAATGTTCCACGGCGACTTCGGGCCGCTGTGGGACGAGTACTCGTTCTCGGATGAGGACCGGCAGTACGACGATGAGGTCAACGACCCGATCGCGCTCGGGGCGATGGCTATCGAGGAGGGACGAACCTGCGCGATCGACATCGGGCGTGTCACCGCGCCCGCCTTCGTTTACGTCGGCGGGAACGACCAGCCCGACGTGGAGAGGAAGACCTCGGATGCGCTCGGCGTCGAACTCCAGGTCCTGCCCGACCTTGACCATCTCGAGGCATTCTCGCGACTCGACCTCGTCATGCCGCTCGTCCTCGGGTTCCTCGAGCCACTCCGGCTGTAGCGAGCGCCTCCCCCATCGGACTCGGGTGGATCGCCTGCGCACCATCGGGCTACCATTGACCCCCGTGACGACCTCGCCCCGAACGACTTCGTCCACCTCCACCTCCACACCGAGTTCAGCCTGCTCGACGGGCTCGGGCGGATCGACGACCTCGTCGACGAGGCCGCGCAGCTCGGCTTCGATCGCTGGCCATCACCGACCACGGCGCCCTCTACGGTGCGGTCGCCTTCTACCAGGCCGCCACGGCCCGCCAGATCAAGCCGATCATCGGCGTCGAGACCTACGTCGCCCGCCGCTCGATGCGCGACAAGGAGGGCAAGGCCGACGCCCAGCCCTTCCACCTCGTCCTGCTGGCCGAGAACTGGACCGGCTACCGGAACCTCTGCCGCCTCGTCACCGACGCGCACCTCGACGGCTACTACTACAAGCCGCGCATCGACCACGAGCACCTGGCCCGCCACTCCGAGGGCCTGATCGGCATCTCGGCCTGCCTCGGCGGCGAGATCCCCAAGGCGCTGGAGGTCGACGACTGGGAGCTGGCCCGCAAGCTGGCCGGCCTCTACAACGACATCCTCGGCCCGGATCGCTTCTTCCTCGAGCTCCAGGATCACGGGCTGCCCGAGCAGCGGCGGCTCAACCCGCAGCTCCTCCGCCTGGCCCGCGAGTCGGCCTCGCCGCTCGTCGTCACCAACGACCTCCACTACGTCCACCGGAGCCAGTCCGAGGCGCACGACGTCCTGCTCTGCATCGGCACCGGCAGCAACCTCGACACGCCGGGCCGCCTGCGGTTCGAGACCGACGAGTTCTACCTGAAGTCCGCGGCCGAGATGGCGGCCCTCTTTCCGGACCAGGCGCGAGGCGATCCGCAACACCCGGCGCGATCGCCGAGATGGTCGACCTGAAGCTCGTCGTTCGGCAAGCTGCGCCTGCCCGACTTCCCGGTGCCCGAGGGCGAGACCGTCGAGAGCTGGCTGCGCAAGGAGTGCCAGGCCGGCCTGGTCGCGCCGCTACGGCACCGTCACCGCCCGAGCTCCAGGCCCGCCTCGACTACGAGCTGGACGTCATCTGCGGATGGGCTACGCCGGCTACTTCCTGATCGTGGCCGACTTCACCCGCTTCGCCCGCGAGCAGGGCATCGCCACCACCTGCCGCGGCAGCGCGCCGGGCTCGATCGTGACCTACACCCTGGGCATCACCCCGGTCGACCCGATCCTCTACCAGCTGCCGTTCGAGCGCTTCCTCAACCCCGACCGCGTCACGATGCCCGACATCGACGTCGACTTCGAGGACGGCCGCCGGGACGAGGTGATCGCCTACGTCACCCGCAAGTACGGCGCAGGACCACGTGGCCCAGATCATCACCTTCGGCACGATGCTCGCCCGGGCCGCCATCCGCGACGTCGGCCGGGTCCTGGGCCATGAGCTACGGCGACGTCGACCGGATCGCCAAGGCGGTGCCCAACCAGCTCGGCATCAAGCTCGACGAGGCGCTCGAGCCTCAGCCCGCAGCTGCGCGAGATGTACGAGGCCGACCCGCAGGTCCACCGGCTCATCGACCTCGCCAAGCAGCTGGAGGGCGTCGCCCGCAACGCCTCCACCCACGCCGCGGGCGTGGTCATCAGCCGCGAGCCGCTGACCGAGCTCATGCCGCTCCAGCGCGCCACCAACTCGGACGCGCTGATGACCCAGTACGAGATGCACGGCGTCGAGGCGCTGGGCCTGCTCAAGTTCGACTTCCTGGGCCTCTCGAACCTGACCATCCTGCGCCAGGCGGTCGACCTGATCCGCGAGCACCGCGGCGTCGAGATCGACCTCGACGCACATCCCGCTCGACGACGCGCGGACCTTCGAGCTGCTCGCCTCGGGCGAGACGACCGGCGTCTTCCAGCTCGAGTCGGCCGGGATGCGGCGCTACATCCGCGAGCTGCGCCCGACCTCCGTCTACGACCTCGCGGCCATGGTCGCCCTCTACCGGCCCGGCCCGATGGACAACATCCCGGCGCTACATCCGGCGCAAGCACGGCCAGGAGCCGGTCACCTACCTCCACCCGCTCCTCGAGCCGTACCTCGGAGAAGACCTACGGGATCTTCGTCTACCAGGAAGACATCATGTCCGCCGCGATGGCCCTGGCCGGCTTCACCGGCCCGGAGGCGGACACCCTCGGCTACGCCATCCGCAAGAAGAAGTCGGCGCGTCCTGCGCTCGATGCGGGAGCAGTTCGTGACGCCAGGCGCGCCGAGCGGGGCGTGCCGGCGGCACATCATCGACGCCGTCTTCAAGGCCTTCGAGCCGTTCGAGCGCTACGGCTTCAACAAGGCCCACGCCACCTGCTACGGGCTGATCGCCTACCAGACCGCCTACCTGAAGGCGAACTACACGGTCGAGTACATGACCAGCGTCCTGACGGCCTTCCGCGACAACGCCGAGAAGGTCGCCGCGGCGGTCGCCGAATGCCGCCGCCTGGGGATCGAGGTCCGCCCGCCGGACGTCCATCGCAGCCGCCTCGAGTTCACGGTCGAGGACGACGCGATCCGCTTCGGCCTGCTGGCGGTCAAGAACGTCGGCCAAGGCGCGATCGAGTCGATCATCGCTGCCCGCGCCGAAGGACGGCCCGTTCCGTTCGCTGGTCGACTTCTGCTCGCGGATCGACCTGCGGCTGGTCAACAAGCGGGTCGCTCGAGTCGCTGATCAAGGTCGGCGCGCTCAACGCGCTCGGGCCACCCGGACCAGATCCTGCTCGGGCTCGACGATGCCCTGGCGGCCGCCCAGGCCGCGCAGCGCGATCGGGCCAGCGGCCAGACCTCGCTCTTCGAGCTGGCGGAGCGACCGACGGAGCTGGAGAAGCCGCTGCCCGCGGCGTCCGAGGCGCCGGTCCGCGAGCGCCTCCGCTGGGAGAAGGAGCTGCTCGGCCTCTACCTGTCCGAGCATCCGCTGGGCGCCCTCGCCGACCGCATCGACGCTTTCGTGACGGCCTACTCGGGCGATCTGCGCGACGAATCCCTCGACGGTCAGCGGGTCGTCGTCGGCGGTATCGTCGTGGGCCTGCGGCCGGTCATCACCAAGGCTCGCCAGGCCATGGCGGTGGCGACCCTCGAGGATCTTCAGGGCGCGATCGAGGTCGTCGTCTTTCCGCGACTGCTCGAGCAGACCACGGGCACCTGGGTCGAGGGGGCCATCCTGCTCGTCGCCGGCCGGGTCGACCACCGGGGCGAGGAGGTCTCGGTGCTGGCCGATCTCGTCGACGAACTGGGATGAGGCGCTCGAGCGCGGACCCGAGGTCTTCGCTAGCGAGGTCGCGGCCGGGGACCGTGGGCGGGGCGCGCACCGGAACGGCAACGGGCGTCACGGCCCGGTGCCGAACGGGCGACCCGGCGGCGCCCCCGACGGCGACGTCGGAAGCCTCCGCTCGGGACCGCCGGGGCCCGGAGGGCCCGTGGTTGCTCGGCTCGAAGGGCCTCCAGCCGCACCCGCGAGGGCAGCCGTGCCGGTCGTCTCGCCGCTGCGCTCACGGGCGACGTCGTTGGAGCCTGTCATCGCGCCGGGCGAGCCCATTGCCACGGATGGCGAGCCTCGCGACCTCGTCGCTCTGCAGCCGGATCTCGAGGAGCCACCCCTGCCCGACGAGGCTCGTGGCCCGGCGGTTGCGGCCGCAACGGCCAGGACGATGCCCCTGGAGGCCGGCCCTGAACACGTGCTCCACGTTCGGTTCCGAGCGGAAGCCGGGACCGAACGGCTGGTGGCGGCGATGTTGGGCGTGCGGGAGCTGCTCCGGGCTCGACCCGGGGACACCCGTGTCGTGATGCACCTTCCGCAAGGGACCGGGCGTTCCGCCCTGCCGATGGAGCTGCGGACGGGCGTCGCCTACGACGCCGAGCTGCCGGTGGAGCTCCGACGCCGGATTGGCGACGGGCTGGTCGATCTCCAGCTGGCCTGAACTGCTGAACGGCGAAGACGCCTAGGACCTCTCCCGACGGTCGTTGTCTGTGGAACAGCAAACCGGCGGAATCGACCCCTCTCGCGACCGGTTTCGTCTCTGCTGGGTGCGGCATGGATCCAGGCTGAGCACGGGAGTGCTCGCCGCGACCACGGCCAGGTGAGCCAGCTCGGGTGACTCGACCCCCAGATCTGCTCTTCGCTGTCTGACAGACAACAGCGGCCAGCCTCGAGACGGAGGCTCAGCCCCGCTGGGCCCGTCGCAACGCCTGGACGGCCGACAGCTTGTCGGCGAACTCGACGCGAACCGAGGCCAGCTGATCGGCGTCCAGCTGGAGCTCGTTGGCGATCTCGGCGATCGTAGCGTTCTCGGCAGCGCTGATCGAGCCGTCCGCCGCTGCCACGACGAAGCAGCACCGGAGCAGGGCGAGTCGCTGGTCAACGGTCGTCATGGCCGCGAAGTCCCGAGTGACCAGGTAATCCTCGGTGGCCCCGTAGAGGCGGGCCTGCGTCTTGGCGATCTCGACGACGAGGACCGCCTCGGCCTCCGGCAGGCCTCCGACCGTCGCCAGTTGGGATTCGATGACGCCGGTTTCCTCGGGGCTGACCGTCAAGTCCGCCCTCGCGGCCCGGCTGAGGATGTAGGCCAAGCCGGCCAGGTAGCGGGCGCGGTCGGTCGGCATCGATTCAAGCTGGGCAACGATGCGGCGGACCGTCTCGGTCTCGGCTGGCGACCCCGGGCCGGGCACGGCGGTGGACTGAGACGGACCTCGATCGAGTCCGAGAAAGCGCCGCAGAACCATCGATGACTCCCCTGAGGGGGACCCGGCCGGTCCCACTGCCGTCCACGATAGGCGATCGAGCCGGCGGGCGGGCGGGGACGGTCGTCAGGCCTCGGCTCGTCAGGCGACGTCGGCTCGCCCGGCGCGGTCGGCCGCCGGGATCATCAGCCAGGCGATGATCCCGGCGACGAGGCACGCTCCAACCCCGAGCAAGATGGTCGCATCGATCGACTCGGTCGCCAGCCAGCCGCTCAGGCTGGAGCCAATCGGATAGCCGGCGAAGTTGAAGGCCATCGAGACGGCGAACGCTCGACCCATCCAGGCAGGGTCGGTCCGCCGCTGGCGAACGGTGAACATGCCGATGTCCAGCGGCCCGTTGAGCAGTCCGGAGAGGAACATCGATATCGCGACCGGCAGGAGACCCTCGTGAAGCAGCAGGAGCGCCAGGACGGGCGCCCAGCCCAGCATCGGCAGGACGATAAGCGCTCGCTCCTTGCCGCGGGTGTCCATGCGCCCGGCGACGAAGGCGGCCCCCATGCCGCCGAGACCCTGGAGCGCGAACACTGCCCCGACCATTGCCTCGTTCTCGCCAAGTCGGTTGAGGACGATGAGCGGGATGACGATGCTGGTCATGCCGCCGGCCAGGTTGACGATCGAGATCGAGAAGCCCAGGCCTCGCAGCGTCGGGTTGTGCCAGGTGTAGAGGACCCCCTGCCAGGCGTCGCGCAGCAGGTTGCCGCTCGAGGCGGTCTCGGTCTCCGGGTCCGGGGTCCGCGTCAGGATGAGCGCCGCGGCTCCGAAGAGAACCCCGACCGCCATGATCGTCGCCGCTCCACCCACGAGCTGGACCATCGCCGCGGCCACGGGTGGCCCGATGATCGTGGCCACCACGTAGCCGTTCGAGTCGACCGCGTTGACTCGCTCCCAGAGGTGGCTCGGCACCATGATCGGCAGCAGGCTCCGTAGCCCGGTGGCGCTCAGCGGCCCGGTGAGCGACGAGAGGGTCGCGATCGCCAGGAGCAGCCAGGCCGGCAACAGGTGAGCCATGGAGAGCGACCCAATCAGGAAGAGCGAGGTCGTCGCGACGGCGTAGTCGAGGACTACGAAACGGGTCCGTCCGTGCCGGTCCAAGAGCGCGCCCGCGATCGGGCTGATGAGGAGCCCGGGGAAGATGCTGGCGAAGGTCACGAGGCCGGCCAGGACAGGGGAGTGGTACTCCGCCAGCGCGAAGAGAACGACCGCCACGCCGATCATCGCCTGGGCGATCCGGGCCACCTGCATGCCGAGCAGGACCCGCCCAAGCGACGGCACGGACAAGAGGGCGCGGTACGAGAGGGCGAGGCGATCCACGCCCTCGCCGGGCGCCGAGAGGGGGGACTGCACGCGACAAGGGTAGCGTCCGCCCAGGCTCCACGAGTGCCCCGGACGCCCGACCTGGTGCTGAAGGCGGGATTCGAAACCGCAACTCCGCGGCGCGCTTGTTCTGCCGCCCAACGGCGGGAAGGGGACGCTACCCGGCGACCTGGGGCCGTTTGTAGCCATCGGCACGTCACGACCTTGTCGGTCGCCACCAACGAATGCCGGAGCGGCCAGGAGAAGGCCGAGTACCACGTAAGAGGGAAGGGTCTGACCCTTCGTGAAGGGCTGTTCCCGTCCTCAGTCGTCCCAGCGGACCCGGACGCGCTGCCGGATACCGGGCAGCGGCATGGACGCAGCCTCCGCCTCCACCGCCTCGCGCTCCGCGCGCGAGAGCCGGCGCCACGACTCGATCGTGACGTCGGCCTGGGCGCGTCTCCACGTCCCGACGATCTCGCCCTCCACGAGGACGGCGCCAGGCCAGACTCGGGGGGTCCAGAGCTCGCGACGGCGGTCGGAGTCAGGGACCAGGAGCTCCCGATCGGCTCCTTGCAGGAGGAAGTACGCGTCCCCGCTCGGGAGAAGCCGCGCGGACGCTGCGGGTCCGCCCGGGGCGCGGAACGTCGGCTCGTCGCGGCTCAGGATCCACGCATCGCCGACGGGCGTCCGCACCGGCGTCAGCGATCCGACGAGCGCGTCGAACGCGGCGCGGCCAGCCGCCGGCGGCCGGATCCCGGCCCACTGGGCGAATGCCGCGGGCGTCGCCGGACCGAAGACGTGCAGGTATCGGCGCGCGAGCTCGAGGCGCGCGTCGCGGGGGTCGACGTCCGGCGGCGGCACGGTCCAGACGGTGGGCTGACGCGCCCCGTCCCACCGGATCAGCACCGTGCCGGTCGGCGCGGCGTACCTGAGGCTGTTCGGGTGCACGCCGAGCCCGCGCCCCGCCTCGCCGTAGGTCATCCTTCCGCCGTCGAGGAAGGCATGTAGCCGGCGGGCGAGATCCTCGGCAGCGCGTCGCCCCTCGGCGTCGTCGGGGAGCCGTCCGAGCGAGAAGACCGCGAGGTCACGCGCAGCGACGACGTAGGCGCTGAACCGCGGCCCCCACAGCTGCACGAGCGACGAGTCCTCCCACGTGTCCGGTCCGGTCCCGTGGACACGGGCATGGATCGAGAGGACGGCCGCCCGCGGCATGCTGTCCTGCAGGCCCGCCCAGGCTGCGCGCCGGAGAGACGTCGGGCCCGGTGGCAGCCGCTCGTCGAGAGCACCGACGGCCTGTCGGTACGTGAGGATCTGCTCGCGCGTGAGCTCGAGCCGAGCCCTCGTCACCTCACATGTCCCTTCCGCGCTGAACGATCTGGGCGACAAGGGGTTCCCGAGTGCTCACCGTTGTGGAAGAACCCAGTGTCGGTAGCTCACGCCGCCCCGTCGCATGACCAGAGCCTACCGGGGAGGAAGGGGTCGCCAGGCCGTGGCATGTCCAGAGACGCCCGAGGACCACAACGTCGTGGCCTGGGTTTGACGCCCATCTGGTCGTACTAGAAGCCAGGCCGGACCGCTCAGGCCGTCCCGCCTAGGGCGGGGCCCAGTGGCGAGCTCAGTCCTCAGCTCACCGCTTTCTTCACGAGCGCGCCGATCCTTGCCTCGTCGGCGGCGGTCAGCTCCGTCAGCGCGAAGGACGGTCGGCCACATGGCGCCTTCGTCGAGGTTCGCCTCGTCGCTGAAGCCGAACGTCGCGTACCTCGCCTTGAACTTCTGCGCGCTCTGGAAGAAGCAGACGACCTTGCCGTCCTTGGCATAGGCGGGCATCCCGTACCAGGTCTTCGGCGAGAGGGCTGGCGCGCTGGCTTTGATGATCGCATGGAGCCGCTCGGCCATGGCGCGATCCGGTTCCGGCATCTCGGCGATCTTCGCGAGCACGTCGCTTTCCCCGTCCGCCTTGTCCGCGCGCGGGCCGCGGCGCGCGGCCGCCTTCAGCTCCTGGGCGCGCTCCTTCATCGCGGCTCGTTCCTCGTCCGTGAATCCCTCGGACGTCTTGTCGATCGCGGTGGTGCTCTTGGCGGACTTCTGCGTGTCCTTCATTGCAGGTTTCCTCCTCTGCGAGTCTTGATGGGGACGACCCTCATGCTAGGGAGCCGCCGCCGCGGCGGCTTCTCCGAAACTGCTCGGTCGTGACCTGAGATTGGCGTCTACCTGGTCGTACCCGCCCTCAAGTCGACGGCCGGGCCTGCCTTCCTAGCGCAGCGCGTCGATCGACGCGGTCGCGACGATCCCTTCGACGCTGCGCGCCAGTTCCGCGTCCAGGGTTACGAACGCGTCTGCCTGCAGCTGAGTGAGTGCGACGTACTCGGCGTTGTAGGTCGAGGCCCATCCCAACTGATCCGCCAGGTCCCAGGCCCGACGCCGGAGCACGGCGTCGCCGAGGAGCCTGATCGGCATCCGCCCGATGCGGGTGAGGCGGTCGCGCGCGACGTCGGCCGGGATCTCGCCCCGCTGGACGGCCTCGTGCAGAGCCGACAGCGTCTGGGAACGAAGGAGCGTCGGTGCGAGGAGCTCGTGCTCGCCTGGGACCTCGACCCCCGCGCTCGCCAGGTGGAGGACGGCGCTGGCGTCGACGACGAACCTGGTCATCGGGTACCTCAGATCGGGTGTAGGAGCGTCACAACACTACCGTTGCGCCCTCCACGGTCGACACCTGGGGCGCGCCGAGCTCAAGAACGCGCCCTTGGATTCGTCCCGCGTCCGGGTACTCCTCGCGGTGCGCGAGGCCAACCTGAGACAATCCGAGTGCGGTCGCCGCAGCATCGGTCAGGAACAGGTAGGGGCGGAAGCCGATCCGCTCTCGAACGGTGTCCTTGAGCAATCGGTGCGCGACCGTCACGGCCAGGCCGAGCAGGTCGCTGCCGGACCCGACAGTCTGGCGCACCGCGTGACCCCGATGGCGCACCACGTTGAGGTCGAGGTGCGCGACGGCGGGGCAGGCCGTACAGAGGTGGTCGCTCGCGGGGAGAGCCCGTGTGCGACCATCGGTGAACGCCTGGTACATCGCCCCGAGCTTCTCGAGGACTCGGTCACCCTGGCCATCGAGACTTGCCGCCGGCGCGACCGCGAAGACGGCGTCGGCCTCGAGCTTGACGAGGGCGAAATCGGGCTCCACACCCTCGATGACGGTGTCCAGGAGGGCACCCAGCACGCGAGGGACTGGAGGGTTCCATCAGCGCAGCGTCCCGACTCGGTCGCCATGCGGTAGCTCGACCAAGCTCCGTCCTATTGCGCCAGCAACCACGTTCAGCCTGGCGACGAACGGTTACGCCGGCAAGGGCAAGGAGAAGGCCGAGCACCACAACATCGTGACTTGGGTTTGACGTCCACTTGGTCGTATCACCAGGTGGCCGGGGTGGCGACCGGACCTCGGATACAGAGTCGGGAACGCGGCCGCGGCCCGCACTCCCGATCTGGGGTCCGGCTACTTCTGGATGTAGATCGTCACTGGCGGGATCATCCCGTACCGCTCCATCGCCGCCGCCATCTCGGGAGAAGCTGCGGCCTGGGCCGCCTGAAAGGCCTCCAAGTCGGGGACGTCCCACGTGGTGGCGACGCGGTTGGTGCCATCCGTCGCGACGTAGCTGGTCCCGTCCGACGCGACGGCGGACATCTGGGCGATGAGTTCGGGCTTGAACTTCAGCCACGCCTCGACATCCTTGACCGCCGCAGTAACTACGATCTTTGGCATGACCACTCCTTCGGGACGTGCGCCTGGATGCCTGGAGGTAGGGACGCCGACCCAGTGCGAAGACGGCGAGTATGGGGTCATGGCCTCGTCCGGCGCGCGGCGTATCAACAGCCGGAAGGGGTGCACCGGCAAGAGGCGCCCAGTCGGTCGCGGGATTGACGTCCACTTGGGTCGCTGCCGCGGAGCGGGGACAGAGCGGCAAACCGAAGAGTGATGGGTCAGGCCCCGTCCTCGGCGGAGAGGTCCTTGTCCTCCATCTCCCACGCATGGTCGAGTGTGTGGAAGGCAGAGTGTCGGATGAGGAATGGCAGCGTCCACGACCGCATGCGCCGCTCGACCTCCCCGGCGTTGTAGGCGCGCATCGCCGCGACGTAGGCCTCCCGATGCTGCCGCAGTCCGTCCGGGGTGAGCGCCGCGTCCTCCGGTATCCGCAACCCGACCTGCTTCGCGAAGTCCTCGCTCTCGGTGCGGATGGTGTGGCGGATGATCCGGTCGCGGTCGCGTCCTCCCCCGCGCGGGCCCTTGCGCATCTCCGGCGAGACCCGCGCCGCGACGCCGTCGAAGAACGCCCAGCAGGCCCGCAGCAGCGTGATCGCGCGCTCGAGCTCCGCCTCGCCCA
Organism: uncultured Chloroflexia bacterium; assembly: GCA_963712585.1. Taxonomy (GTDB): domain Bacteria; phylum Chloroflexota; class Limnocylindria; order Limnocylindrales; family CSP1-4; genus CAVQIH01. The sequence continues at coordinate 526 of CAVQIH010000004.1, read as the reverse complement.
TCGGCCCGTGCTCGGTCGCGGAGGGCGAGAAGGAGATGCCCCAGAAGTCGGTCGAGCCGGTACCGACCCTGTCCTCCACGATCTCGAGGGGCCCGGCGGCGTCGAACTCGCGCGCCATCCCGGCGAGACCCGCGACCGGCCGGTAGCGCTCCCGATAGGACTCGAGCGTCTCCAGGGCGAGCTCGGCGCTCTTCGCGCCCCGACTCCACCCTGGCCAGTCGAGTGCCGAAGGCCACCGACCGCTTCTCCTTGGGCCCGCGTTCGATGACCGTGCGGACGGGCATGGCTCAGTATTGCATGGGAGCCAACAGTCTCCCGAGGCCGACGGCACCACGACGCGCCGCGGCCCGCACGGCGATCCTGGGACCGCCTCGCCGAGATCTGCGGCCAGTGCTGGGGCAAGGGCCAGCAGGTGGCCGTCGAGGGTCGCCTGCAGACCCGCCAGTGGGGGATACCACCGGGCCCTCGGGGGTGTTCTGCCGCCCGGTGGATGCGCCGATGATGCCAGGGATGCTGCCAGGAATGG
>CAVQIH010000003.1:0-38312 GCA_963712585.1 uncultured Chloroflexia bacterium | reverse complement strand
GCCACGGCGGCAGGTCACCGTGCCGCGACGCGAGGCGCCGGATCGGCGAACCGGTCGGAAGCCCAGGGCCGCCGAGCCCCGTCGCGGGCGGCCGCCGCACACGCAGCGTGCCGCGCGAAGACGCCGGCCTTGGTCTCCTGCGCTCCATGAGCCGGAGGCCCTCGTCGACCTGGAAGAAGGCGGCCACGGCCGGCGTCCAGGGCGTCTCGCCGAGGGCGTGCGCCCTTGCGGTGGGCGCGGAGGTCGAAGTAGAAGCGCGGGCCGGTGGTGCGGCTCCCATCGCGTCCCAGGCGCGGGGCGAGGCCGCCACCCATGGCCAGGCCCGGCGCCGCCATCCACGCGCTTCTGCGAGGCGGTCACGGGCGACGTCGACGCCCCAGGCGTCCATGCTCGAAGGGAACCGCGCCCACGGCTCGAATACCCCGTCGACGAGGATGAGCGCCTCCGGCCTGGTCTCCCGGATGGCCGCACCGCCAGGAATCGCCGAGCGGGTTCAGCACACCGGTCGAACGTCTCGTTGTGGGTCAGCAGGACCGCGGTGTAGCCGCGGGGTGCTCGGCGAGGTGGGCGCGCAGGACCGCCGGATCGGCCGCCGTGGCCCCACTCGAAGTCCAGGCGGGACACGTTCGCACCAAAGGCCCGGGCGACCTCGGCGAAGCGGTCGCCGAAGGAGCCGATGCTGAGGACCAGGACCGCGATCACCCGGGAGATCGTGTTGACGACAACCGCCTCCATGCCGCCCGAGCCGGAGCTCGACAGCACGACGATGTCGCTGGACGGTCCCGAAGAACGGGCGCATCCGGTCGAGCACCCGAACGAGCATGGCCGCGAACTCCGGGCCGCGATGATTGATCATCTGGCGGCCGCCCGCGGTCCGAACGGAGGGCGGCAGCCCGACCGGGCCGGGGATCCGGAGGTTGGGCTCGAAGCGGGTCACGGGCGAGCCTCCGGGGTGGGCGAGACGGACCGCGACGCAAGCCGGGCGCGACGGACGCCGGGGCGCAGGCGCCACGTGCGCATATATGAGGTCATATGACGACCAGACGAACCACGATTTCGTGATGGACGGTGACCTGCCTGGAGCCGGCTGGACCGGTAGCCCACGAGCGCACCACCAAGACCGCCGTCACGGAGGCCCTCGAGGCGTGGCTGGGCTCCAACGACCGGTGCCGGACTGGCGTTCATCGGGGTCGGCCGGAGCAGCCACGGCGGCTGCGCTGGACGGGCCGTCATCGCGCGCGAGGCGCCGGTCGCCCGCGGCCGAGCCCGGGGGCCTGAGCGCGTGGCCATCCTGCTCGACGGGAGCGCCGTGCTTGCGGCGGCTGACCGGGCGGACCTCAACCACGAAGGCCGTGGCCGGGTTCCGCCGCGCGGACGAGCCGCTCCTGTCCCCGCGCTGACCCTCGGGGAGCTGGACGAGTGCTGCTCCAGCAGCGCGAGCTCCGGCCAGCCCGCCTCCCTGGCCGTGGTGGACTCGCTGGTCGGCGGCGAGATCCGGCTCGTGTCGCCCACCACCGCGGACCTGTCCCGCGCGGCCGGGGGCTGCTGGGTGAGGCCGCCGAGCATCGAACCGCGCCTGGCGGATGCCGTGCTGGTGGCCGTGGCGGAGCGCCTCGGTGTGCGGCGCGTGGCCACCTTCGACCGACGCCCGATTGCCGTCTTCCGGCCCCGCCACGTGAGGACGCTGGATCTCGAGCCCTAGCGAGGTCCTCGGACCGGCCCGGGCGCCGTCTAGCCTGGCGCCAGCGCCGCCGTCGTGCGCCGCACGCCGCGCTCAGTCGCCGGCGTCGCGTTTCTCCGTCTCGGCTAGCTCGCGACGCTGACCCTCCCGGATCCGGGTCACCTCGCCGGCCACCCGCATCGCATCGACTTCCGGCCCCTCGGGCCGGGCTCGTTGGGCGCCCCCGGCCTCGCGCGCAGCCGCCCGGGCGCGTCGTCGGCCTTCCATCCGCCCGCCGATCGTCTGCTCGTAGCCGTGGTCTGACGGTTCGTAGTAGCGCTGGCCGGCCGAGCTCGTCGGGCAGGTACTGCTGCTCGACGTCGGCGCCGTCGTAGTCGTGCGGGTAGAGGTAGCCCGACGCCGATGCCGAAGTGCGCTTCATCGCGCCGGTGGCGCTGCGCAGGTGGATCGGCACCGGCAGCGACCCGTGGCCTGACGTCGTCCATCGCCGCCCAGTAGGCCGTGCCGGCGCGGTTCGACTTGGGCGCCGGCGGCGATGTAGACCGTGGCCTGGGCGAGCGCGTACTGGGCCTCGGGCAGGCCGACCCAGTCGAGCGCCTGAGCCGCCGCGACCGCGACCTGGAGGGCCCGCGGGTCGGCGTTGCCGACGTCCTCGGACGCGCTGATGATCAGCCGGCGGGCGACGAACCGGGGATCCTCGCCGGCGGCGACCATCGAGGCGAGCCAGTAGAGTGCCGCGTCAGGGTCGTTGCCGCGGATGCTCTTGATGAATGCGCTGACGCGTGTCGTAATGGCCGTCGCCGGCGCGGTCGTAGGCCAGCACCCGCTGCTGGGCGGCTGCCTCGACGTCCTCGAGCCGGGGCTCACGCGGCCGGCATCGTCGCGGGTGCCTTCGGCCTCTGCGAGGGCGACTGCCCCTTCCAGCACGTTGAGGGCTTGGCGGGCGTCGCCGCCGGCAATCGCCACGAGGTGAGCGAAGGCGTCCTCCGCGAGCGCGACGCCACCAGCCGGTCCAAGGGCGCCGGCCAGTCCTCGCTCCGCGTCGGCGAGCGCGCGGCGAACCACGGTGCGCGACCTCTTCGTCGGTCAAGGGCTCCAGGCGCCAGACGCGCATCCGCGAAAGGAGCGCGGCGTTGACCTCGAAGTACGGGTTCTCCGTCGTCGCCCCGACGAGCGTCACCGTACCGTCCTCGACATGAGGAAGGAGGGCGTCCTGCTGGGCTTTGTTGAAGCGATGGATCTCGTCAATGAAGAGGATCGTGCGAGCGCCGCCCGCCATCGCCAGCTCGCGAGCTTCGGCGATCAGGCCGCGCACCTCGGCGACGCCGCTCATGACCGCCGACAGCGTCGCGAATTCCGCGCCGAGCTCGTCCGCGAGGAGTCGAGCCAGGCTTGTCTTGCCGGTCCCCGGAGGGCCCCACAGCAGCATCGAGCCTAGTCGTCCGCGCGTCAGCGCGAGTCGGAGGGGCCGCGCTCGCCGACGAGATGGGCCTGGCCGACGAACTCGTCCAGCGTGCGAGGGCGCATCCGTGCCGCCAGGGGCTGGCGGTCGGCGGGTGGGCGGAAGAGCGGCTGAGAGCGGGCGCTCGAGGACCGACGCGGTGGCACGGGGCGAATCCTACGCGCCCGGCACCGCGCGGCCACTCCCGATGTGGCCGTGTTCGGCTGTGGCGGGATGCGTCCTGCTAGCATCGCCTCTGACCGAGGTCCATCGGGCCACGGGCCCCTGGGGGCTGGGTGACATGGACATCAGGCTCTCGGCTTCCGAGCGTCGGGCACTGGGAACGCTGCTGCCGACCGTGACCGCGATCGCGGTCCTCGTCCTCGTGCTCCTGATCCTGGCTGCGATCCAGTACTTCCTCGACATCGTTGTCATCTTCTTCCTTGCCTGGCTCGTTGCCTTCCTGATCGATCCGTTCGCCTCGGCGCTTACCCAGCGGTTCCCGCGTCTGCCGCGCGGCGGGGCGGCCGTCATCGTGTTCGTCGTCACCGTCGGCGTCGTGCTGGGCACCGTCGCCTGGGTCGGGGTCTCGCTGGCGGCCTCCATCGAGGAGTACGTCAACCAGGCTGGGACGATCGACGCGGCGGTGTCCCGCCTCATCGGGCCCATCCAGACGCAGCTCGATCAGCTTGGGCTCGGCGGAATCGACCTCCAGGGGATCATCAACGGCATCGTCCTGGAGACCCGAGCCCAGGCCGCCACGCTGGCGGCAGAGTTCGCCACCGCGGGCGCCACCCTGCTCGCCTCGACCATCACGGTCGCCTTCATCGCGGTCGCCCTGGTCGCCGAGAAGAGCCGCTGGCTCGAGGCGGTCGCCCGGCTCGTGCCAGCGGCGCAGTGGCCGCGCTACCGCGAGTTCAGTCGGGCTACGACGCGGGCGTTCGGGGGGTTCGTCCGGGGGCAGTTTATCGTCGGGGTCGTGGAGGGGATCATCACCTTCGCCGTCGCCAGCGCGGTCGGTCTGCCGTTCGCACCCCTGATCGCTCTCGTCGCCGGGATCCTCCAGGTGATCCCGTTCTTCGGGCAGCTGGTCTCGTGGGTGCCAGGAGTCGCGGTCGCCATGATCCTCCGGCCAGAGGTCCTGCTGCCCATGCTCGTCCTGCAGGTCGGCGGGGCGCTTCTGCTCCAGAACGTGATCCAGCCGCGGGTGATCGGCCGGGCGATCGGGCTCGATCCGGTGCTCGTCCTGGCGGCGGTCTTCGTCGGGGCCAGGCTGGCCGGTCCGGTCGGGGCGGTCTTCGGGGTTCCGATCCTGGCCATCGTGGTGTCGCTGGTTGCGAGCTGGCTCGATGCGAGCCGCGCCTCGGCAGAGCCGGCGGAACACGCCGCAGGCGAGCCGGCTGCCGTCCGTCGGGAGGCCGCCCTCCCTGCTGGAGCCGCGACGGACTTCGCCTCCCTATCCGTACCCGGTCTGCCGGCAGTTCCCTCGGGCGTCGAACGATTCTCCTCGCAACTGGCTGACACCGAAGAACCTTCGGAATTGGAGGAACCCCGATGACGGATCTCGCGCCGCGGACCATGGGTCAGCAGTTCGGCCGCCGATCCTGGGCCGAGCCCTGGAAGATCAAGATGGTCGAGCCGCTGCGGGTCATCGACCGTGCCGGCTCGCGAGCGGGCGCTCGCCGGAGGCCGGCTACAACACCTTCCTGCTGCGCTCCGACGACGTCTATATCGACCTCCTGACGGACAGCGGCACCAGCGCGATGAGCGACCGCCAGTGGGCCGGCATGATGCTCGGCGACGAGGCCTACGCCGGCAGCCGCAACTTCTATCACCTCGAGGAGGCGGTCCGCCGGTACTACGGCTACCGCTTCGTCGTCCCGACCCACCAGGGACGCGGCGCAGAGCATCTCATCAGCCAGGCCTGCATCAAGCCCGGCGACCACGTGCCCGGGAACATGTACTTCACGACGACCCGACTCCACCAGGAGCTTGCCGGGGCGACCTTCCACGACGTCATCATCGACGAGGCCCACGATCCCGCAGGCGCTGCATCCGTTCAAGGGCGACGTGGACCTCGCCAAGCTCGAGGCGTTGATCGCCGAGGTCGGCGCCGACCGCATCCCCTACGTGAGCCTGGCCGGCACGGTCAACATGGCCGGCGGCCAGCCGGTCTCGATGGCGAACGTCCGGGCGTTACGCGGACTCTGCGATCGCCACGGGCATCCGCCTCTTCCTCGACGCCACCCGCATGGTCGAGAACGCCTTCTTCATCCAGGAGCGCGAGCCGGGCTACGCCGACCGCTCGATCGCCGAGATCCTGCTCGAGTTCTGCTCGTACACCGACGGCGCCTGGATGAGCGCCAAGAAGGACAACCTGGTCAACATCGGCGGCTGGCTGGCCGTCAACGACGAGACGCTCTTCGAGGAGCTGCGCAACCTGGTCGTCGTCTACGAGGGGCTGCACACGTACGGCGGCCTGGCCGGACGGGACATGGAGGCGCTCGCGATCGGCATCGAGGAGTCCGTCCAGGACGAGCACGTCCGATCGCGGGTCGGCCAGGTTCGCTACCTCGGCGAGCTGCTGACCGACTGGGGCATCCCGATCGTCCAGCCGGTCGGCGGACACGCGGTCTTCCTCGACGCGAAGCGGTTCTACCCGCACCTCCCGCAGGACGTCTTCCCGGCCCAGACCCTGGCCGCCGAGCTCTACCTCGACTCGGGGATCCGCTCGATGGAGCGGGGGATCGCCTCGGCCGGCCGGGACCCGGAGACCGGCGACCACAACCGCCCGAGGCTCGAGCTGACCCGCCTGACGATCCCGCGCCGGGTCTACACGCAGGCCCACATGGACGTCGTGGCCGAGTCGGTCAAGGCCTGTCTACGACCGGCGCGAGCACGTTCGCGGGCTTCGGATGGTCTACGAGCCGCGCTACCTGCGCTTCTTCCAGGCCCGCTTCGAGCGGTTGTCGTAGATCGCGGAGGCAGAGCGACGATCGACGGCAGGCGGCAGGCCGGCGCCGACGCCTCAGGGCTTGAGGACGCCGAAGCCCTCGATCAGGACGAAGAGCGCCACCATCACCGCGAAGAGCACGCCAGCGACCACCGCGATGCGCCGCACGTCGCGGACGACGTACTCGTACTCGCGCGCCGCGCTGGCAGCGATGGTGCCGCCCTCGCGGGACCGAGGCCGCGCGGCGAGCTCGTTCGGTCGGATCGCTCGATCGCGGCCCCGGTGCTCGGAGGCAACGGCGCGATCCTGGGCTAGCAGGCTTGCCTCGATCTCGGCGGCGCGGGCCTCCTCGGCGGCCGAAAGACCCTCCGAGGGCCGGATCGCCTGGGCCGCGGTGGCCGGTCGGGCAGCCGGTCGCTGGTTCGGGCGTCGCTGGCCGGGTCGGTTGCCGCGAGAACGCTTGGCCATGACGGGAGAAGCCTCCGTGATCGCTCGGGCGGCCATCGGCCGCGCACCCCGGGTCCGGTCACGCGGTCGGTCCGGAAGGCCGGCGTCGGTACGTCGGGGATGACGTCGGCCGGCACCGCCGACCGGAGAGGATAGCACGCTGGGTCCGCCCGACGGGGCGTGCGGCTGCTCGTAACTCCCCGGTGAAGGGGCACCTGCTAGACTCGGTCGATCCCGATGGAGGAACCGTGAGCGACCTGTCCACGTTCGTCGACTCGAACATCGGGCCCATCGTCGGGCTCCTCGGACTCCTGGTCGTCCTCCTGTTGGCCGTCGCCTTCGTCCTGGCTCGCCGCGTCGCCCGCCTCGAGCGGACGCTGGCCGCGATCACCCGCGGTGAGGATGGACGCAGCCTGGCCGCCGTCCTCGAGGCACACCTCGACAAGGTCTACAAGGTGGCCCGTCAGCTCGAGGGACTGACCAAGCGAACCGATCGCCTCGAGCTGGACGGACGGCGAGCTTTCCAGCGGCTCGGCCTCGTCCGGTTCAACCCGTTCGAGGACACCGGTGGGAACCAGAGCTTCGCTCTCGTCCTGCTGGACGCCGAGGATGACGGGATCGTGGTCAGCAGCCTTCACAGCCGCAACGCGACCCGGGTCTACGCGAAGGCGGTTGCCAAGGGTACCGCGGAGGCGGCCCTGTCGGAGGAGGAGACCGAGGCGCTCCGGCGCGCCACCCGGGGCTGAAGCCGATGGGTCGGCGTCGACGGGCCCGGCTGGCGGAGTCGCCGTGAGTCCGGCAACGCGCCCCCGGTCGTCAGGGCGTCGGGCACGGCGCGAACCCGCGCCCCTCGAGCAGATCCCCGTCTGGACTGAGCACGGCCTGGCCGGTCCCGAGCCGGAGGCGGACGGCGGACAGGGCCTTTCTGCGCTCCTCGACGGGTTGAATCGCGAGCAGCTGCGGGCCGTGACCCACGGCGACGGGCCGCTCCTTGTCGTTGCCGGTGCCGGGACCGGCAAGACCCAGGTCATCACTCGCCGGATCGCCTGGCTCATCGCCACGCGGCGGGCCCGGCCGGCGGAGATCCTGGCCCTGACCTTCACCGACAAGGCCGCCGAGGAGATGCAGGAGCGCGTGGATCGGCTCGTCCCGTATGGCTACCTCGACACCGCGATCTCCACCTTCCATGCGTTCGGTGACCGGGTTATCCGGGAGTTCGCCCTGGAGCTTGGACTGCCTTCCGACGTGCGGGTCCTCTCGCGCCCCGAGGTCGTCATCTTCCTTCGCGAACACCTTTTCGAGTTCGATCTGCGGGCCTACCGTCCGCTCGGTGATCCGACCCGCTTCCTGGCCGCCCTCGCCACGCTCTTCAGCCGCTGCAAGGACGAGGACGTCGGCCCGGCCCGCTATCTCGCCTACGCCGAGGCACTGAGGGCCCGGGTGGCCGCGGAAGCCACTGCCGCGGCCGCGGCCACCGCAGAACCCGGGGAGACCCGAGCGGCCGCGGCGGCCGAGGAGGCTGCCCGGCAGGCCGAGCTGGCGGAGGCGTTCGAGCGCTACCAGGAGCTGCTCGGCCGGGCGGGCTTCATCGACTTCGGCGACCAGGTCAGCCTCGCGTTGCGACTCCTGCGGGAGTCGGCCGCGGCGCGCCGACGCCTCCAGGATCGCTACCGCTACATCCTGGTCGACGAATTCCAGGACACCAACCGCGCTCAGTGGGAGCTGGTCCGCCTGCTCGCCTCGCCTCACCGCAACCTGGCCGTGGTCGGCGACGATGACCAGTCGATCTACCGGTTCCGGGGTGCCGCGATCAGCAACATCCTGGAGTTCGGAGACGCCTATCCCGGCGCACGCCAGGTCGTGTTGCGCCGCAACTACCGCTCGCGCCCGCCCATTCTCGAGGCGGCCTATCGCCTCGTCCGCTTCAACGATCCGGACCGTCTCGAGGTGCGCCGCGGGATCTCGAAGCGGCTGGCCGCGGAGCGTCGTGGAGCGGACGCCGCCCCGGTCCGCCATCGAGCCTTCGCCACCGGCGGGGAAGAGGCCGATGCGGTCGCCCGGGAGATCGCCGCACGGATCGCCGCGGGTTCCGCTCCCCGTGACCACGCCGTGCTGGTCCGCTCCAACGCCGAAGCCGATCCCATCCTGCGCAGCCTCAACCTGGCCGGCATTCCCTGGCGGTTCAGCGGGGCGTCGGGGTTGTATGCGAGGCCCGAGGTCCGGCTCTTGATGGCTTTCCTGCGAGCCGTGGCTGACCTGGGCTCGAGCGTCGACGTCTACGCGCTGGCTGCCTCGGAGGTCTACGACCTCGGCGGGCCGGACCTGACCGCCATCGTCAACCGCGCCCGCCGGACCAACCGCTCACTCTGGGAGACGCTCGACGAGCTCGTCGGCCAGCCCGGCTTGCTGCGCCTCGGCCCGGAGACACGAGCGAGCCTGGCGCGGCTCGTTGCGGACCTGCGGCGCTACAGCGAGCTGGCCCACGAACGGTCCGCCGGCGAGGTCCTCTTCGAGTTCCTCAAGGGGAGCGGGCTGCTTGGCCGGTACGCCGCCGCCGACAGCGTCGGCGCCGAGGAGGCCGTCAGCAACGTCGCTCGGTTCTTCGACATCGTGCGCAGTGAATCGGCGCTCCTGCGCGACGATCGGGCGACGTTCCTGGCGCCCCACCTGCAAACCCTCATCGAGGCGGGCGACGACCCGGCCACCGCCGAGCTCGACCCGACCAGCGACGCGGTGGCCGTGCTCACCGTCCACAAGGCCAAGGGGCTCGAGTTCCCGATGGTCTACCTGGTCGGGCTCGTGGCCGGGAGATTCCCGGCCGTCGGGCGCCGTGAACCCCTGGCCCTGCCGGCCGAGCTCCTCGGGGGCCTGGTCCTCCCCGAGGGCGATGCTCACCTGCAGGAGGAGCGGCGTCTCTTCTACGTCGCCATGACCCGGGCCCGCGACGAGCTGGTCCTGAGCCACGCGGCCGACTACGGGGGGCGCCGGTCGCGGCGCCTGTCCCAGTTCGTGCTCGAGGCCCTCGATCTGCCTCTCGCCGATGGCGCGGCCGGGGCCGGGGCCGCGGTGACGACCGCCCTCGAGCGGCTGGCGGCCGTCGCGCCGGTTGTGGCTCCCGTGGCGGCCGTCGCTCGCGGAGCCATCGACGAGCCGCTCTCGCTGAGCTTCTACCAGGTCGACGACTACGTGACGTGCCCGCTCAAGTACAAGTACGTCCACGTCCTGCGGGTTCCGATCGCCCCGCACCATTCGATCATCTACGGGTCGGCCCTCCACCAGGCCGTCCAGGAGTTCCATCGCCGCCATGCTCGCGGCGAGGTGATGAGCGAGGCCGAGCTGATCGGGGCATTCGAGCGAGCCTGGTCGAGCGAGGGTTTTCTGACCCGTGAGCACGAGGATGCGCGGCTCGACGCGGGCCGCGCGGCGCTGCGCCGATTCCGGGCCGACCAGCTCCGGCCGGGGGCAACCGTGCCGGCCTACGTCGAACGCGAGTTCGCCTTCACGCTCGGCGGGGACCGGATCCGCGGTCGCTGGGATCGCGTTGACATCGTGCCGCTCGACAACGAGGGTACCCGCTCCGGCGACGACGGGCCGCCACCATGGGCCGATGTCGTAACGCCGACCCTCGAGCTGGGTCGCCGCGAGCGAGTCACGATCACGGACTACAAGTCCAGCGATGTGCGCGATCCGGCGACCGCCCGACGGCGGGCCCGCGAATCGCTCCAGCTGTCGATCTATGCCATGGGCTGGGAGGCCCTCACCGGCAGGCTGCCCGATGCGGTGCAGCTCCACTTCCTCGAGTCCGGACTGGTCGGCCGGGCCGAGGTGAACCAGCGGCGACTGGCGGCGGCCCGCCAGACGATCGAGGAGGCGGCCAGCGGGATTCGGGCCCGCGATTTCACAGCCCGTCCCGACTTCCTGTCGTGCTCCTACTGCGCCTTCCGCGACATCTGTCCCGCGAGTGTCGTCAGGTGAGCGCTGCGCCGCCTCACGGCCGAGAGATCACGGCGATCACCTTCGACTTCGGCAACACGCTGGTGCCGGTCGGCCGGGAGGCCCTCGAGCGCGTCGTCGACACACTGACCGATGTCGCGGTCGTCCATCTGGGGGTGGGCCGAGCTGCGTTTCGCGAGGCCTGGCGGGAGGAGCGTGGGCGTCAGTTCGCCGAAGAGATCCCGCGTTTCCGGGAGGTCGAGATCGGGCAGCGGGTGGTGCGGGTGTTGGCGCGGCTGCGAGGGTTCGGGCCTCCGCCTCAGGGGGCGGCCTGGGACGACTGCGCAGCCGCCCGCCTGAGCGCGCCCGGCGAGGTGGCGCTGGCGCTCGAGGCCTACAGCGAAGCGTTCGTGACCGGCATTCCTCCAGGTCCCGAGGTTGGCCCATTGCTGGCCCGCTTGGCCCTTCGCTACCGCCTCGGGATCCTCTCCAACTGGCCGCTCGCGGCGACCATCGATCGATACGTCGCGGCAGCCGGTTGGGCGCCCTGGCTGCGGGCGGTCGTGGTGTCCGAGCGAGTCGGCACGATCAAACCTCACCCGGCCATCTTCCGGGCTGCCGAGGCGGCCCTGGCCGACGATCCCCGAGTACCGCTCGAGCCGGGCTCGATCCTCCACGTCGGCGACGACTGGGCCGCCGACATCGTCGGCGCCAAGGCTGCCGGCTGGCAGGTCGCCTATCTTTGCGCCCGGCCCGTAGACTCGCCGCTGCCTGGCAGCCCGGTCGACGCGACGACCGCGCCCGACCTGATGATCGACCGGCTGACCGACCTGGAGGCGGCCCTCGCCGCCCTGCCCACTGGGACCCGGGTACGCCCCTGAGCACCGCCCCGGCTATGCTCCCAGGGCGATGGAGCCACGCGATCGCCTGCTGAATCTCGGCTTGTTCGTCGCGGCTGCGGCCGGCTGGGGGCTCGTCTGGCTCCTCGTCACCAGCCGCGATCCGTTCGTCGAGCCGCAGGCCGGGTACGTCGGGGCGTTGCTGATCGGGCTCGCGGTCGCCCTCAGCGGGGCCCCTCTCGCCTGGCTGGCCGTCTTCGCTCGTCACCGGCGCATCTCCTACCGAGGGGACTGGCTGAGGGCGGCACGGCGTGGCGCCTGGCTGGGGTTCGTGGTGAGCCTCTTCGTCGTGCTGCGGGTAATGGGCGTCCTGAGCCTGCCGATCGTCCTGTTCGTCGTCGTGATCGTCGCCCTGGCCGAGGCGACCCTGTCGGTCGAGCGCTGAGCCCGGGGGCGCTATCATCCGCGGACGCGCCCTGCTGGACGTCCGGTCGAACCGGCGGCGCACCTTGAGACGGCCGCCTCCCGTCCTGCCCCGGTGCGTCGGGGTGGGCCCGCCGTCTCGGAGGTCGTCAGCGAACCATGGAACGGCCCGGCGATGTCGACTTCGCCCACCGCAACGGCTGGGATCGCGAATTCGAGACGTTTTCCGACTACGACCTCCCGACCTACGTCGGGCCGGTCTCCTTCGCCCGCTTGCCCTGGATCACCGATCCGGCCGAGCTCCGGCGCCGCGCGGTCGACGTGGCAGTCGTCGGGGCGCCCTTCGACGACGCCGTTAGCCACCGTTCGGGGGCCCGGTTCGGGCCGCGGGCGATCCGCCAGGCGAGCTACACGTCCGGCTCGCTCTATTCCCTCCAGCTCGATGTGGAGCCGTTCGAGATCCTGACGGTCGTGGATGCCGGCGATGCGAACGTCGTGCCCGCCTGGCTCGAGCGCTCGCACGCCCTGATCTACCAGAAGGTTCGCGACGTTGCCCAAACCGGGGCGATCCCGATCGTCCTTGGTGGCGACCACTCGATCACGTGGCCGTCGGCGACGGCTATCGCCCAGCTTCGTCGGCCCGGCACGATCGGGATCGTCCATTTCGATGCCCACGCGGACACGGCCTCCGAGGATTGGGGCGTCCTGGCCGGTCACGGCACACCGATGCGGCGGCTCATCGAGTCGGGCGCGGTCGCTGGCCGCAACTTCGTGCAGGTCGGCCTGCGCGGCTACTGGCCGCCGGTCGAGGTCTTCGCCTGGATGCGCGAACACGGGCTGCGCACCCACTTCATGCGTGAAATCGAGGAACGGGGCGCCGACGCCGTCGTCGACGACGCGATCGCCGAGGCGCTCGATGGGGCCGATGCCGTCTACCTCTCGGTCGACATCGACGTGCTCGACCCTGGCATGGCGCCCGGAACCGGGACGCCTGAGCCGGGCGGGCTGCTCACCCGGGAGCTGCTGCGGGCGATCCGCCGGATCGTGAGCGCCGTCGAGGTTGCGGGCATGGACGTGGTCGAGGTCTCGCCGCCTTACGATCACGCCGAGGTCACGGCCGCCGCGGCCAATCGCTGCGCCCTGGAGGCCATCAGTGCGCTGGCGGCGAAGAAGGCGGCGGGGCGACGCGTACGCTACGAGGGATGGGAGTCGCCGTGACCGACCGCGCCGCCGAGCTGGCGCGCCTCTATGACCTCGACCTCGACGCCGACCCCGGGGACGTCGAGCTGTACCTCGCACTGGCCGCCCGGACCGGCGGGCCGGTCCTGGAGCTGGCGGTCGGCACTGGCCGGGTGGCCGTCCCGTTGGCGGGCGCAGGCTACGAGGTCGTGGGGGTCGATCTCGACGCAGCCATGCTGCACAGGGCCCGGGCGCGCGCGGCCTCAGCCGGCCCGGAGGCCGCGGCCCGGCTGAGACTCGTCGAGGCTGACCTCCGGCACCTGCGGCTACCGGATGCCGGGCGCTACCGGCTCGCCTTCATCGCCCTCAACTCGTTGAGCTTGCTGTCGAGGCGCTCGGATCAGGCGGCGGCGCTCGAGACCCTCGCCGCGCACCTCGCGCCCGGCGGGTTGGCCGTGGTCGACGCCTGGCTTCCCGACGGTGAGGCGCTCGCCCGCTACGACGGCCGGCTGGCGTTGGAGTGGGCCCGCCATGACCCGGCAAGCGGCGCCTGGGTGACCAAGGCGACGAGCGCGCGCCATGCCCCGGCTTCGCGGACGGTGGAGTTGACGACGATCTACGAGGAGGGCCTGACCGGGGAGCCGGCGACCCGGCACGTACGAGTCGATCGGCTTCGCCTGGCCGATCCCGACGAGCTTGTTGCGCTGGCCGAGGCGGCCGGTCTGGTGACCGAGACCGTGGCGGGCGGCTACGACCTCGAGCCTATCGGGCCTGACGCCGAGCGGATCCTGCTCGTCGCCGTTCGAGCCTGAAGCGCCGAGTACCGGGTACCGGCCCCGCTGCTTGGTATAGTCGGGAGCGATGGGGACCAGCAGTCAGATCCGCCTCCTTCTCGTCGAGGACGTGCCGCAGGTAGCGCAGTACATCCGGGGGCTCCTCAACGCCCAGACTCAGATCAAGCTCGTCGACATGCTCAAGGAAGGCAGCCACGCCCTCGAGCAGGCGCGCAGCGTCCGACCGGACGTGGTGATGATCGACGTCCTGCTTCAGGGCAAGATCAAGGGTCCCCAGCTCATCGAGCAGTTTCACGGGGCGGGCCTGGGGATCCCGGTGGTCGTGATCACGGTGCCCCAACGGCCCCTGCTCCCGTCGCCAGAGCGCGGCATCCACCGGGTCCTGGCGATGCCTTTCACCGGCTTCGAGCTCATCAGCCAGGTCCAGGCGGCCCATGCGCTGCGGGCCGACCTGGATGCGACGGCCGTGACCCGCGTCGTGTCGGTCTTCGCTCCGAAGGGCGGCGTCGGCAAGACCACGATCGCCTTCAACCTGGCCGTGGCCATCGGCCAGCTCGGGCCGCGGACGGTCCTCATCGACGGCAACTTCCAGTTCGGCGATCTGCGGGCACTCCTCAAAGTCCCGACAGACGCACCGTCGATCCTCGACCTGCCCACCGACCGGATTACCGAGGCCGATCTCCAGGAGGTTCTCTGGCGGGATCCGTCGGGAATCGACATCCTGCTCGCCCCACCCCGGGTCGAGCACGCTGAGATGGTCATGGCCCGCGACGTGGAGAAGGCGCTGTCGATGTTGCGCGGCGTCTACGGCACGATCGTCGTCGACTTGCCGACCCTCATCAGCGATGTGACCCTCGCATTCCTCGACGACTCCGACGTCGTGCTCGAGATCGTGACCTACGACTCGACGACCATCCACAACACGGTCGCCGTCGCCGAGGCCTTTCACGCCATTGGCTACCAGGCTTCCAAGATCCGCTACCTGGTGAACCGGGCGGATTCTCCGGGGGCATCAGCCCCGAGCAGCTTGCCGAGGCACTCGGCAGGGTCCCGGAGCACTCGATCGTGTCGGACGGGCGGCTCGTGGTCCAGTCGAACAACGAGGGCGTGCCGTTCGTTCTGGCCAACCCCGAGGCCCAGATCAGCCGCGACATCGTCCGCCTGGCGACCGAGCTGGGCCAGGTCCGGCCGGCGGCGGCTGTCGCCGCCCGGCGCTGACGTGGCGGACCGGCGCCCGATCGGCGTCTTCGATTCGGGCGTGGGCGGGCTGACCGTCCTGCGCGAGATCCTCCGCCGAACCCCGCACGAGTCGACGCTCTACCTCGGAGACAACGCTCGCGCCCCCTACGGGACCCGCTCCGACGACGAGGTCCGGCGCTTCAGCCGGCAGTGCCTCGAGGAACTGGTCGCCCGCGACGTCAAAGCCCTGGTCGTCGCCTGCAACACCTCGACCTCGGTCGCCCTCCCCGAGTTTCGGGTCCGCTTCGATCTGCCAGTCCTGGGCGTCGTGCGGCCCGGGGCGACCGCGGCGGCGCTGGCGACACGAACGCGCCATGTCGGCGTCATCGCCACACCGGCGACGATCCGGTCGCGGGCCTACCTCAACGCCATCCTCGACGAGAACCCGGCCGTCCACGTGCACGAACTCGCCACGCCAGGCCTGGTGCCGCTGGTCGAGGCCGGGCACCTGAACGACGAGGCTGCCGAGGCCGCGGTCGCCGAGGCGCTCGCCCCGCTCTTCGGCCCGGCGTCGTCGAGCGACCGGATCGACACCCTGCTCCTCGGCTGCACCCACTACCCGCTGCTGCGGCCGGTCATCCAGGACCTCGTCGGGGCCGGGGTCGCCATCGTCGACTCGGCGGTGGCGACCGCATCCGTACTGGCCGAGCTGCTCCTGCTCAACGGGCTCGAGGCACCGGGTACCACGAGGGGTACCGCCGCCGACGCCGGACTTGCTGGCCACGAACGGCCGGTCGTGGCAGCCGAGCCTGCCGTCCATCTCCAGCTCACGACCGGCGACGTTGACGCGTTTCGGCGGCTGGCGGTCACCCTCTTCGGCGAGACCTTCGTGGACGTGGCGTCGACAGAGGTGGGAGCGGCGGTAGGGTGAGTGTCTCGCGGCGCCAGCGGAGCACGAGCGAGTCGGGTTGGCGGAGCGACCGTGTCTGGCAGCTCGGATTCCTCGTTGGATCCGCAGCGGGGGCCGCGGCGACGGTCCTCGCTCAGCGGATGGAACGCTCCGCGCGACGGGGGCTGGTGGACTGGACGCTGGCAGAGACGATCGCAGCCTCGCGGGCCGCTCGAGCCCCCGGTGCGATGTCGCCGGCCGCCCTCGCGGCGACGGAGCCTGCCTACCGGGCGGCCATGGAGCGTGTCGTGCCGGCTCTGGGCCGTGCCCTCGACGCGGAATTGCCTGGCGTCGTCGAACGGGCAGGAGTCGTCGATCGGGCGGGTTGGGTCCGAGCGAACGTGGCGGCCTTCGAAGCGCTCATCGGCCGGCTCGAGGGCAGGCTTCTCGATCAGATCGCTCCGCCAGGCGTCGGTCTGGCGAAGGCGACCGTGGCCGTCGCCAACCGCTGGGTGACGACCCGCCAGGTCGGCTACCTGTTGGGTTTCATGGGGAGCCGGGTCCTCGGTCAGTACGACGTTGCCTTCCTGTCGGCCGAGGCCCGGCCTGGCCAGCTCCTCTTCGTCGAAGAGAACATCCGCCAGGTCGCCCGCTCGCTGGCCGTACCCCTCGATCCCTTCCGGACCTGGATCGCCCTGCACGAGACGACCCACGCCTTCGAGTTCGAGGCACATCCCTGGCTGCGGCCGTACTTGGCGGAGCGCCTGGAGCGTCAGCTCGCCGCGTTCTCCTCGGACGCGGCGCTGCTCAGTCGTGATGGCCTTCGCGCCCTCCGGCGGGCGTTGCGCGGGGAGGGCGACGGCAGCCACTGGCTCGAGCGGATCATGACCCCCGAACAACGCCGGCTGTTCCGCGAGACCCAGGCGGTGATGAGCCTCCTGGAGGGCTTCAGCGACTACATCATGGACGAAGTGGGGCGTGAGCTCGTGCCTGACGTGGCGACCATCAGCACCCGCTTCCACGACCGCCGCCGGCACCGCAGCGGGGTGGAGCGGGCCCTGCTGCGCCTGACCGGCTTCGACCTCAAGCTCGAGCAGTACGCCAGCGGCGCACGCTTCGTGGCGGCCATCGCCGAGCGTGCCGGATCGCCCGCGCTGGCCAAGGTCTGGGAGGCGCCCGAGACGCTCCCCAGGGACGGGGAGATCGAAGCCCCCGACCGGTGGATAGGGCGAGTCATGCCGGGGGCCGACCGGCGGAGTAGGCCCATCCCGGCGGGCAACCGCCGGCCGGAGGCCGAGCATGGCTGACCCTCGCGGCGCCGTGGGACCGGGGGCGGGCCCGGATGGCGTGCCCGCCGCGATCGCGTTGACGTCGATCCTATCGGCTCGGTTCCGGGAACGGGACCTCGAGCGGATCCGGGAGGCCGCCCCGGGCGCGCGCCTCGTCGCGGTGTCGCGGGAGGGACGTGCTGATGGACCGGTCGAGGACGTCGAGGTTCTGCTGCGGGGCTGGTTGTCAGCGGAGGCGTTCGACCGACTCCTTGCTCGAGCCCCTCGGTTGGTGTGGGTCCACTCCGCCTCTGCCGGCGTCGAGCGGATCCTGACCCGAACGGGCCTGGCGCGCGGTCTGGTCATCACCAATGCCCGTGGCGTCTTCAGCCGACCCATCGCTGAGTACGTCCTGATGATGATCCTGGCGATCAGTCGGCGGCTTCCCCAGCTGCTCGAGCTGCAGCGCGAGCGGACCTGGCAGCCGCTCGAGGGTCGTGAGCTCCGCGACGTCACCGTCGGGGTGGTCGGCCTCGGCAGCATCGGGCGGACCGTGGCCGAGCTCGCGGCGGGCTTCGGCTGCCGGGTCGTCGCCACGCGTCGACGGGCCGAGCGCGAGGCTCACCCCGCCGGTGCCGGACTCATCGAGGTGCTCGGCGGACCCGAGTCCCTGCCGGAGCTGCTGGCGGCCTCCGACTTCGTGGTCCTGGCCCTGCCCCTGACGGCCGACACGGAGCGTCTCATCGACGCCCAGGCCCTGGCCGCCATGAAACCGGGGGCCTGGCTGGTCAATGTGGCCCGCGGTCGCCTCGTCGATGAGCGAGCGCTCTTGCGAGCGCTCCAGGAGGGTCAGATCGGGGGAGCCATCCTCGACACCTTCAGTGAGGAGCCGCTCCCGGCCGCGTCCCCCTTCTACGAGCTACCCAACGTCATCGCCACCCCCCACACGTCCTGGTCGAGCGGGCGGGTCCTCGACCGGAGCGTCGAGCTCTTCTGCGAGAACCTCCGCCGCTTCCGGACGGGGCAGCCATTGATGAACGTCGTGGATCCCAGCGCGGGCTACTGAACCCGCGCGTCCAGTCGGAGAGACAGAGCATGCAGATCGCGATCGTCGGCCTTGCCGGGGCGGGCAAGACGACGGTCTTCAACACCCTCACCCGCGGCCACGTTCACACGGGGGGCTACGGAGGTCTCGAGCTTCACGTGGGGGTGGTGAAGGTTCCCGACGAGCGCCTCGAGCAGCTGGCCGAGATCTTCCACCCCAAGAAGATCGTCCACGCCGACGTCACCTATGTCGACCTGCCCGCACCGCCGGCCTCCTCGGAGGGGCGGGTCGGGACCGAGGAGCTGCCGGCCGACCATCTGGCCCGCCTGCGCGATGCGGACGCACTCCTCCACGTCGTGCGTGCGTTCGAGGATCCGGCGTTTCCCCATCCCGCGGGTTCGGTCGATCCGTGGCGGGATCTCGAGCGACTGGACCTCGAGTTCGTCTTCGCCGATCTCGCCGTGGTCGAGCGACGCCTCGAGCGACTCAGCACGAGCGGGCACCACGGCACGCCCGCCGAGCGGGAGGCGAACGACCGTGAGGAGGCGCTGCTGCGACGTCTCCATGGAAGCCTCGTGGCGGGCCGGCCCATCCGGGACGAAGGACTGGCTCCTGACGAGGAGCGGATCCTGCGAGGCTTCCGGTTCCTAACCCAGAAACCCGTGCTGCTGCTCCTCGACGTGGGCGAGGCGGATCTGCCACGGGTGAACGAGCTGGCAGGCTCGATCGGTGCGCGGTACGGGCATCAGCACGCCCTGGTGACGGCGCTCTCGGCGAAGATCGAGATGGAGCTCGGCGACCTCGAGCCGGACGAAGCTGCGGCCTTCATGGCAGAGCTGGGCATCGAAGAGTCGGGCCTCGCCAAGGTCATCAAGCTGAGCTACCGACTGCTCGGGCTGGTCAGCTTCCTGACGGCCGGGCCGGACGAGGTCCGGGCATGGCCGATTCCCAATGGCGCCACCGCCGTCGAGGCCGCCGCGGCCATTCACACGGACCTCGCCCGCGGTTTCATCCGGGCCGAGGTCGTCCCCTACGACGATCTCGTCGCGCTGGGCTCCACCGCCGAGGCGCGCCGCCACGGGAAGCTCCGCTCGGAGGGCAAGACGTATCTCGTCCGGGACGGCGACGTGATCGAGATCCTGTTCAGCCGCTAGCGAGCGCGGCGGGAATCCCCGGTGGACGGCTGACGCCCAGCCTCAGTTGAGGTCGTTGCGGTCTCGCTGGAGGTCGGCGATGACCGCTCGATAGTCGGGCAGGTCGTCGTCATCGTCGTCCCGGTCGTCGTCTCGGTCGTCGTCCTCGCGGCTGATCGTGGCAAGGGAGTTCTCGTCCTCGTCCATGGAGACGTTGACGGCGGCGGTCAGGCGTTGGTCGGACACGTAGAGGAAGCCGTAATCGCGCTCGAGCTCGTTGGCGATCGCCTCGATCAGGGTATCCTCCTCGAACGTCTCCTGGACGCTCCGCCGAACCGTCTGGACGAGCTCGTAGAACTCATCCGGGTCCATGTCCTCCTCGTGAACGAGCAGGACGTCGGAGTAGACCTCGTCGTTGCCCTCGTGGAGTTCGAAGAAGTGCACGTCGGCTCCCCTCTGCCGGAAGAGGCAGGGCCAGTATACGAGGCCCATTCCTGATGCCGGCCTGGGCGCCGTCCAGAACGACCGGCCCCGAGGATACGCCGGCGCCGGAACCGCGCGCGCTCGAGACGGCAGCACCGGCCCCGAGCCTGGTCGTGGTCGGTTCCGCCACCCGCGACCTCGATCGGGGAGATCCACGTGGCTGGCGGGTCGGGGGCCCGGCACCGTTCGCGGCGCTGGTGGCCGGTCGCCTGGGCATCGCGACCGGGGCGTTGATCGGGTGCGATCCGGCCGTTGCCGAGGCCCCCGAGCTGGGCTACCTCCGGGCCGCGGGCGTGGACCTGCGGATCGTCCCGCTGCGCCACGGGCCGGTCTTCGAGAACGTGGAGACAACCCGCGGGCGCCTCCAGACCTGCCACGGGGCCGGCGAGCCGTTGCCTGCCCGCGCGCTTCCTCCAGAGTGGCGCCAGGCGCCGGCGTGGTATCTGGGCCCGGTCGCCGACGAGCTCGGTGAAGCGTGGGCGGCCGTCGGAGCCGCCAGCACGGACCGGGCGCTTGTGGCACTCGGTTGGCAGGGCCTCCTGCGCGACCTCGTCGCCGGCGAGCTGACCGGTCGTCGCCATCCCCGGCGGTCGGCGCTCGTCCGCCGAGCGAATTACGTCGGCGTGAGCGGCGGCGACCTGGTCCAGGCCACGTCGCTGGCGGAGCTGGCGGCGCTCTTGCGGCCCGGCGCCACGCTGGTGCTGACCCGCGGCGCGCATGGCGGGTTGGCGGCCACGGCCGGGCCGCGGGGCCTGCGCGATCTGATCTGGTATCCGGCGGTCACCGCAGGCGACGAGGTCGACCCGACCGGGGCCGGGGATTGCTTCCTGGTCACCCTCCTGGTCGCCCGGTTGCTGGGAATCGGGCCGCTTCGGCGGATGCTCCACTTCGCTGCGCTCGTTGCCGGCCTGGCGGTGGGCGGCGTGGGGCTCCTCGGCGTCCCCGACGCGGAAGCGATCAGGAAGCGGCTCGCAGCTCCGCGCGGCGAGGGCTGACCGCCGCGGCGCGACGGGACCCAGCAGCCCACTGGCGGCGCCGGCCACCCGGCCGCCCGAGCCGGTGCCGGAGGCGGAGGGTGCGGTGGGTGAGGTCGGTCTCGAGGAGCGGATGGTGCTCCCCGGCGAGTCGTGCGCGATCGAGCAACGCCCGCGCGCGCTCCGTCGCTGCCAGTGCGGCCCGGGGGTCTCGGTCGCGATGCTCGGCGATCTTGGCGAGCTCGATCCACGCCCGCGCGGCGGCGGGGCCGCCCTCGCCGGCCACCGACGCCCAAGCGGCGCGGGCGTCCTCATGACGCTCCAACCGACGCAGCGTGCGGGCCCGTTCGGCTCCCACGAGCGAGCGGGTGCGGCATCCGTCGGCGTTCCCCAGGGCGAGGTCGAGGCAGGCGAGTGCCTGACGGAGGCGGCCCTCCCCGCGGAACGCTCGCGAGAGCCCCAGGAGGTCGGGGGCAGGCGCCGTCGCCCGGGCCGCCTCGTCGGCGTAGCGGCGATCGAGGTGGGCGAGGAGGCGGCCGAGCGAGCGGACGTCCTCGGCGTTATGGCGGCCGACCAGCCGGAGCGGCTCGGCGGAGCCCCCCTGCAGGAAGCCCAGGTAGCGTCCCGGGATCTCCCATCCATCGACGTCGGAGTGCCGCTCCACGCCAAGCAGGCCGCGCTCGACTGAACGCAGGCTGGCGTTCTCGAGGCGATGCCGGAAGAGTCGCCGGACCGTCGGCAGGAGGTCGAGGTGCCCGGTCACCACCGGAGGCTGGCGACGGAGCATGCGGTAGCGGTTGACGATGAGGGGCCAGTCGAACGCCCGCCCGTTGTAGCTGACGAGACAGGCCGCTCGGGGGATCGCAGCCTCGAGCGCCGTGAGCAGGGCCGGCTCGTCGGCCTGATCCGGCAGCAAGAGCTGGACGATCCGCAGCCGGGTGCCCTCCCACCAGCCGAGGCCGACCAGGAACACGACCGTCCCGGCGGCCGTTCCGAGGCCCGTCGTCTCGGTGTCGAGGCAGAGGAGGGGAGTCCAGGGGTCGGGTTGACCCGGCAGGCACGCCAGGCGATCGCGATCCAATGGCAGCTCCAGACCGGGCGGCTCGCAGCGAACGACATTGCCCATGGAGTTCCGGAGCCACTCGCCATCGACGGCCGCGGCCAGCCGCTCGGCCAGATCGTCGCCACGGCCCGACCGCGCCGAAGGCCAGGAGGGCGCCGTGGACGCCCGAGCGGCCCGGAACGTGGCGAGCCGACGCCCCAGCGTCGCGGCGTCGCTCACCGGCCGGCCACTCGAGCCTCTGTCGACGACGGCTGGCTGGCCAGGCGACCGCCGGCTGCGGCCCCGAGTTGGGCCAGCAGTCGCAAGGCGAGGGTCCGGGCGCCGGCTTCCGGCGCCCGGAGGCGGCGGCCCCGGTCTCGTTCCGGACTCCGGTACAGGCGGGACACCCAGCTTCGCAATCGCACGACGCGATCAGCTCGGCGGCCCCGGCCACGAGCTCGGCGTGGCGGGCGAACAGGCGCTCGGAGAGGCCGACCCCACCCGGGACGGCCTCGTAGAGGTAGATCGTGGGGGCGATCTCGTGAGGGGAGCGGACCTGGGTCACGAGCCCGAGATCGCGCGCATCGACCATCAGCAGAACGCTCGCCACCGTTTGCAGGGCGCGACCGGCCCCGGGCAGCGCGACGTCGAGGTCGGCGCGACGCCAGGCGGCGAGCCCGTCGCGCACCGTCAGCCAATAGGCGGTCGTCTGGAGCTCGATCTCGGGCAGGTGGATGCGGCCCCAGCCGAGGTTCTCGTTGGTCCCGAACTTCAGCTTCTTGTAGATGGATGCCAGGCTCGCGACCATCACTTCGCCGTGCCGTCGCTCGCCGCCGGGCACGCCTTCGGCCGCGAAGACGTCGAGCGGCTTGAGCGTCACCGCGAGATCGGCCTGGGTGTAGTGGTCGGCGTCGACACGCCGGACGTAGGCCTTGCGCTCGTCCCAGTCGAGCCTGTCGACATGGAACTGGGCCGACTCGTGGAGGTAGATCGCATCCTCGTGGACGAGTGTCTGGGCCGAAAACAGGTCCACTTCGCCGATGACCCGTGGCCGATCCGGCGTCGTATCGATGATGACCACGTTCTCCTGGGCCGCCGTGCGGAGCGAGATGGCCGAGGCCGGGAAGTTCTCGCTCGACCAGTACCAGCGGCCGTCGCCCGACTGGCGAACGTGGCCTTCCTCGGCGAGGAAGGCCAGCAACTCGTCTGCCGGCGTGGGCCCGAATCGTTCACCGGGCTCGAAGGGGAGCTCGAACGTGGCCGCCTTGAGGTGGGCGAGGAGCACGTGAAGGTTGTCCGGGTCGAGACGCGCTTCTTCCGGCGCTCGCTCGAGGACGAAGTCCGGATGATGGATGACGTATTGGTCGACGGGAGCCCCGCTGGCGACAAGGACCGCCACGCTCGTGCCGAGCCGACGGCCGGCCCGGCCGACCTGTTGCCGGGTTGCGGCAATGGAGCCCGGATAACCGGCCAGCACCGCCACGTCGAGGCGGCCGATGTCGACGCCCAGCTCGAGGGCATTGGTGCTGACGACCCCCAGGAGCTCGCCCTCACGCAGGCCCTGCTCGATCGCCCGACGCTCGGTCGGGAGGTAGCCGCCCCGGTAGCCGCGCACCCGTGTTCGCGGGCCCCTGCTCTCACGGAGCGCCTCGCGGAGCGCGGTCAGGATGAGCTCGACCGAGGTGCGGCTCCTGCCGAAGACGACCGTCTGGCGCCCGGCCCGCAGGAACGGCAGAGCCCAGCGGTTCGCCAGACCGAGGGCCGAGCCGCGGACGCCCGTGGCGGGGTCGAGCAGGGGAGGGTTGACGAAGAGCAGGTGACGCTCGCCGGCCGGGGCGCCGTTGCGGTCTACGAGACGCATCCGGCGCCCCGTGAGCGCTTCCGCGAGCTCCACGGGATTGGCGATGGTGGCTGAACAGCAAACGATCACCGGCCGAGACCCGTAGTGCGTGCACAGCCGCAGCAGACGTCGGAGGACGTTGGCGACGTGGCTCCCGAAGACGCCGCGGTAGGTGTGCAGCTCATCGATCACGATCAACCGCAGCTGCTCGAAGAGCTGGAACCACTTGGTGTGATGGGGCAGGATTCCGGCGTGGAGCATGTCCGGGTTGGTCACGACGATCTGGCCAGCTGAGCGCACCACCGAACGGATCGGCGCGGGCGTGTCCCCGTCGTAGGTCGAGGCGGACACCTCTAGGTCGGATGCGCGCGCGAGGGCCCCGATGGCGGCGACCTGGTCCTGTCCGAGGGCCTTGGTTGGAAACAGGAAGAGCGCGCGCGCAGCCGTATCCTCGGCGAGCGCCTGGAGAACCGGGATCTCGTAGCAGAGGCTCTTGCCCGACGCCGTTGGGGTGACGACGACAACGTCCTCGCCCCCCCGCACGGCCTCGATCGCCTCAGCCTGGTGACGGTAGAGGTGCTCGATGCCGACGGCGGCCAGGCCGCGCTGCAGTCGCGGGTCGAGCCAGCTGGGCAGAGGTGCGTCATCAGCCGCCCGGGCTGGCTGGACGGCCTGGTGGACTACGCAGCCAGCGAGGGATGGATCCAGGAGGAGCCGCTCGAGGACGACCTCGACGGAAGCCGGCGAGTAGTAGCGCATCCAGCCTCCATTTGGAACGCACGTGCTAAACCACGCCAGTCTAGCAGGGGGTGCAAGCCGCCCCGCGGCAGCTCCGCCGGCAGGCTGAGGTCGCCGGCGGCATCCGCCGTGGTTGACACCGATAGCTGCGGCCAGCTACCCTCGGACCGATGGATCCGTCCGAGCCGGGATTCGGCCGCTCGATCCGCGCGCGCAGTGCCGGCCACGTGCGAGGGGTATTGCCCGAATCTGATCCTCAGGTGGCTGCCGCGGGCCGCGCGACCGGTTCCGCCGGGTCCGCGCGCCCGGCTCGACGGGGATCGCTCCTCATCGAACGCCCTGGACTCGCGGCACCCCAACCGCCGAGGGGTGCCGGAGCGGCTCCGGGGCCTGACGCACCGGTCGAGGCCGATGCGCCAGTCACTCGCCCCTCGCTCTCCGGGCTCGGGGTCGCGGGGCTCACACCTCGGCGGGCCGGTCTCCTGCTGAGTTGTCTCCTGGCGGGCTGGGTCGCCTTCACCTTCGCTCGCCAGGTCGCTGAGGCGTCCGACGCTCAGGCGCTCGCAGACGCCATGCGCGACGCCAATGGCTCCCTGGCGGCCGAGGTCTCCGACCTGCAGGAGGAGCTTGCCCTCGTCCAGGAACCGCGCTACGTCGAGCAGCAGGCCCGGGCCTATCAGCTGGGTTCGAAACGCGAGCGGCCGTTCACGCTTGCCCCGGACGCTCCGCCCCTGGCGGACGACGCGCCGGGTTCGGCGTCACGACGGGTCGGCTACCGACCAGAGGCGCGGTCGCCCCTCGATTCCTGGCTGACGCTGCTCTTCGGCCCGGCCCCGGGGGATTGACCGTCGGCGCCGGTCTCAGGGCAGCACTGATAGCGCCGCCAGACGCGACACCGACTCGTCGATTCGCGCTTCGCTGATTTGCCCCGAAGCAACCAAGCCGGCGATCGTGTTGATCACCTCGGTCGCGATCCTCGGCTCGTAGACCTGCTGGTTGGCGAACAGGAGGAGGTCGACGCCAGCCTCGATCGCAAGGGCGATCGCCTCGTCAGCGCCGAACTGCGTACGGATGGCGCCCATCTGGAGGTCGTCGCTGACCACCACCCCAGTCCACCCGAGCTCGCCGCGAAGGAGTCCGGCCACCGTCTTGCGCGAGAGCGTCGCGGGGTAGGCAGGGTCAAGGTGGGCGTTGAAGAGATGGGCGGTCATCACCAGGTCGGCCTGACCGGCCGCGATGATGGCCTCGAAGGGCCCCAGTTCGTCCCGCGACCAGGTCCGGGTCACGTCCACCACGCCGACGTGGGTGTCAGCGGTCGCGCTGCCCTGGCCCGGGAAGTGCTTGAGCGTGGTGAGGACGCCCAAGTCGTGGTGAGCCCGGATCTCGGCGAGGGCCATCGCCGTGACCACCGCAGGGTCGGCCGAGAAGCTGCGCCCATAGCGGCCGATGGCCGGATTGTCCGGGTTGATGTCGAGGTCGACGACGGGTGCGAGGTTGAGGTTGATCCCGACCGACGCGAGCGTTCGAGCGATCGAGCGGGCGTGGGAGAAGGCGAAGTCCGGGTCGCCTCGGGCCCCCAGCTGCCTTGCCGAGAGCGTGGCCCGGAAGCCGTTGCCGGGGTTGAGGCGGGCAACCTGGCCGCCCTCTTGGTCGACGGCGACGAGCAGCGGGCTCGAGGCGGCCTGCCTGAGTGCGGCGGTGAGCTCGCCGAGCTGCGTCGGCGAGGCGACGTTGCGAGGACCACCGGTGGGGCCGTCGAGGTCGAAGAGGATGACGCCGCCCAGGCCCTCCTCAACGATCGCTCGAACGACCGGATCGTCTGGGCCGACTTCGAGGCCGCGGAAGCCGACCAGCAGCATCCGCCCGATCTTGCGACGCAGGTCGGCCGGAGAGGGACCCGGAGAGAGGGCGAGCGGGGAGCGGCCCGCCCCGTGACTCGAAGCGGCCGGCGACAGCGGCGACGGCAGGGGAGTCGACGCGACCGTCGCTCGCCCGGCGAGGTCGGCGCAGGCCGCCAGGCCGGTGGCCGCCGCTCCCAGCGTGATGAGACGCAACACGTCGCGCCGGCTCAGTTGCCGCTCACCCACATGCCGACGATACGCCGATCCCGGCCGATGCCGGTGCCGTAACGGTGCCGATTGTCATTGCCGGACGTTTCCCAAGGTGCTAGAACAGATCCACCGACGAGGAGGTGGCAAGATGGCGGCGCGAGTCGGGGACCGCATCATCGTCGAATCCGAGAGAGTGGGGAAGCCGCCCCGGGAGGGCGAGATCCTGGAGGTGATCGAGTCCCCGTCTGGCACGCACTATCGGGTGCGGTGGGACGACGGACACGAGAGCACGTTTCGGCCGAGCGCCGGCAGCGCGCAGATCCTGCACCCGCGAAAGCACCGACCCGCCTAGGCGCAGCGGCGGCTAGGGGAGCGGACACAGCCCGGACTCGGGCCGGCGCGGGCCGCCGTTGGCGGTGCTGCGAGGGTCGGCGATAGAATGCGACCCGAGCTCGAACCCCGTGGCGGAGTAGCTCAGTGGTAGAGCAGGGGACTCATAAGCCCTTGGTCGGTGGTTCGAATCCGCCCTCCGCTACCAGCCCCAGCCCGCCCGGCCGCTGCTGAGCGCCGCCGATGCTGGCTCCCGTCTGTTTCGCGATGTCTCGCGCGAGCCGGCCTGCCATCGCCCAAGGGGGCCTTCGACAGGGCCCCGGGGGGCCTGACGCTATACTGCCGGCACGGCCGACGATGGGTCGTCGGACCGCTACGGAGGCGTTCCTCGTTGAACACGAAGTTCTTCCGCAACGGCGTGGTGATGCTCGTCCTCGTGGTGGGCACCGTCGCCTTGCTCTACACGTGGCTGCTCCAGGCACCGGCGGACAATTCCCAGGATTACTCGACGTTCATCAACCAGGTCAAGCAGGGTCAAGTCAAGACGGTCGTCCAGAGCGGGCTGACCCTGACCGTGACTACCAACTCGTCGCCACCCGATACCTACAAGACCATGGCTCCCAGCCAGCTCACCGACGTCTGGAAGGCCATTACGGACGCCGCGACCGCGGGAGGCCAGGACGTATCGAAGGTGAGCTTCCGGGCCGTGGAGGAGCCCCAGACCGGCCAGTGGATCGGGCTGCTCATCAGCGCGCTGCTGCCCGTCCTCCTCATCGGCGGGTTCATCTTCTTCATGATGCGCCAGGCCCAGGGCACCAACAACCAGGCGATGAGCTTCGGCAAGAGCCGGGCCCGCATGTTCCTGGGCAACAAGCAGGTCGTCACGTTCGCCGACGTGGCCGGCGTCGACGAGGCGAAGACGGAACTCCAGGAGGTCGTCGAGTTCCTCAAGTACCCGGAGAAGTTCCACGCGCTCGGCGCGCGCATCCCGCGCGGCGTGCTCCTCGTCGGGCCCGCCGGGCACCGGCAAGACCCTGCTGGCGCGCGCCGTGGCCGGCGAGGCCGGCGTGCCCTTCTTCAGCATCTCCGGCTCGGAGTTCGTGGAGATGTTCGTCGGCGTCGGCGCCAGCCGCGTCCGCGACCTCTTCGATCAGGCCAAGCGCAACAGCCCCTGCATCGTCTTCGTCGACGAGATCGACGCCGTCGGCCGCCAGCGCGGCGCGGGCCTCGGCGGCTCGCACGACGAGCGCGAGCAGACCCTCAACCAGATCCTCGTCGAGATGGACGGCTTCGACACCAACACGAACGTCATCGTGATCGCCGCGACCAACCGGCCGGACGTCCTCGACCCGGCGCTCCTGCGGCCGGGCCGCTTCGACCGCCAGGTGATCCTCGACCGGCCCGACATGCAGCGGCCGCGATGGAGATCCTGCGAGGTGCATACCAAGGGCAAGCCGCTCGACAAGGCCGTCGAGATCGACGGCATCGCCCGTCAGTCCGCCCGGCTTCTCCGGCGCCGACCTGGCCAACCTGGTGAACGAGGCCGCCATCCTGGCCGCGCGGCGCAACAAGAAGGTCATCGGGATGTCCGAGTTCCAGGAGGCCCTCGAGCGGGTCGTGGCGGGCCCGGAGCGCAAGAGCCGGATCATCAGCGACGCCGAGAAGGTGATCATCGCCTACCACGAGGGCGGCCACGCGGTCGTCCAGCGGATCCTGCCAAAGTGCGACCCGGTCTCGAAGGTCACCATCATCAGCCGGGGCATGGCCCTCGGCTACACGATGGCCCTGCCGACCGAGGACCGCTACCTCCAGAGCAAGTCGGAGTTCGAGGACAAGATCGCCGGCCTGCTCGGCGGCAACGCCTCCGAGAAGCTGATCTTCGGCGACACCACCACCGGGCGCGTCCAACGACATCGAGAAGGCGACCGACCTTGCCCGCCGGATGGTGACCGAGTTCGGCATGAGCGAGAAGCTCGGCCCGCTCTCCTTCGGCAAGCGCGACGAGCTCGTCTTCCTCGGCCGCGAGATCGGCGAGCAGCGCAACTACTCCGACGACGTCGCCAAGAGATCGACGAGGAGGTCCGGGCGATCATCGACAACGCCTACGCGCGGGCGATGGACGTCCTCACGCGCCACAAGGACAAGCTCGTCCTGCTCGCCGAGAAGCTCGTCGCCGAGGAGACGGTCGACGCGGAGGAGTTCGAGAAGCTCTTCAACGACATCCCTCCAAAGGCAGACGTCCACGGGTCGGCTCCTCGCCTGGTGGGCCAGCCCACCCAGGTCCCGGCTCCTACCCCATCGCCGGCCTGACGGCCGACGATCAGCCGCTGCGCGCCGAGCAAGGGCGGGCCTCCGGGCCCGCCCTTCTCCTTCCGCCGCGGCCATTGGCTAGACTCGCAGCAGACCGGGATCGCCGCCGCGATCGCCTGATCCATCCGGAGGACCAATGAGCGCTCAGCTGTCGGACCTCGACGCGTACCTCGAAGCGACATCCGAGCACCGCTTGGCGTGGTACGAGGACCTACTGCGGATCCCCAGCGTTTCGGGCCTGCCGGAGCACGCCGCCGACTGCCGCGCCGCAGCCGAGTTCCTGGCGGCCGAGCTGCGCAGGGCAGGGCTGGAGCACGTCGAGGTCAGCGAGACCGGCGGGCACCCGATCGTCTATGCGGACTGGCTGCATGCCGAAGCCGCCCCGACGATCCTCACCTATGCCCACTACGACGTTCAGCCGCCGGACCCGATCGAGCTCTGGGATTCCTCGCCCTTCGAGCCAGTCGTCAAGGACGGTCGTATCCTGGCCCGCGGCGCGTCCGACGACAAGGCCAACGTGAGCATTCTGGTGCGGGCGCTCGAGGCGGTGCTGGCGACGCGGGGGCGGCTGCCGGTCAACGTGCGGGTGGTCATGGAGGGTGAGGAGGAGTCGAGTTCAGTCCACCTCGACCCGTGGCTGGAGTCCAACCGGGCTCGCCTGCAGGCCGACGTCGCTCATGTCAGTGACAGCGGCTTCTTCGAGGGCAACCGACCCGCGATCACGGTCGGCTTGCGCGGGCTCGTCTACGTCCAGATCGACGTCACCGGCTCGCACGTCGACCTCCATTCCGGCTCGTTCGGGGGGGCTGTCCAGAACCCCGCCAACGCGCTCTGCGAGATCGTGGCTGCGCTGAAGGGTCCGGACGGCCGGATCAGGATCCCGGGCTTCTACGATGACGTCGTCGAACTGACCGAGGTCGACCGGGCTGCCTTCGCGGCGCTGCCCTTCGACGAGGGTGCGTGGCGCACGGAGATCGGCGTGCCCGCCGGCTACGGCGAGGTCGGCTTCACGACCCTCGAGCGACGGGCCGCGCGCCCCACGCTCGACGTGAACGGGCTGTGGAGTGGCTTCCAGGGTGAGGGAAGCAAGACGATCATCCCCGCTCACGCACACGCCAAGGTGAGCTGTCGGCTGGTCGCGAATCAGGATCCCAACACGATCTTCGAACAGCTTCAGAGGCACGTGCTGCAGGTGGCACCGCCGGGCGTTCGCGTCGAGGTCCAGAACCTCGGAGTGGGCTATCCCAGCCTCACCCCGATCGATCACCCCGCCACGCAGGCGGCGGCGCGGTCGCTCGAGGCGACCTTCGGCGCGGCGCCCCTCTATGTCCGCGAGGGTGGCTCGGTGCCGATCACCGCCAGCTTCGAGAAGCTCTTGGGCCTGCCGGTGGTGCTCCTCGGCTTCATGCCCCCCAATGAGCGCGCCCACGCCCCCAACGAGTGGATGGATCTCGACAACCACGAGAAGGGGATCCGGGCCATGGCCCGTTTCTGGGATGAGATGGCAACGCGGCCTCGCTGACCGTCCGCGTCACGGTGCCGCCGGGAACCACCATCGCGAGCCTTGACGGGTCTCCAGGCGAGATCGCTTCGAGCGGGTGCTACGATGCCCGACACGGCAACGCCCGGGAGGAGCGAGTCCAGTGAGCACCGAAGCGCCTGACACTACCATCGGCACCCCCGAGCGGCGGACCGCCTGGCGCCTCGACACGGACAACGGGAGCATGGCTCCCAGGTCCGCCGTCGAGGTGCTCGTCGATCTCAACGACCGCGTCTCGACCGGTCGCGTCGGCGAATACCAGCCGGTTCCCCTCGGCTTCACGCCGCTCGACAAGACCATCGGCATGGGCCTGCGGCCCGGCGAGCTCCTGCTCTTAGGAGGCGCCCAGGGGACCGGCAAGACGACGGCCGCCCTCCAGATGGCCCGCAACGTCGCCTCTGCCGGGCAGGCGAGCGTGCTCTACATCTGCTTCGAGCACGAGGAGCAGTACCTCCTCAACCGGCTCATCGCGATGGAATCGGCTCTGGCGCATCTCCCCCACAAGACCGGGGCGATCAAG
Source organism: uncultured Chloroflexia bacterium (assembly GCA_963712585.1). Lineage (GTDB taxonomy): Bacteria > Chloroflexota > Limnocylindria > Limnocylindrales > CSP1-4 > CAVQIH01. Next base: position 7,280 of record CAVQIH010000003.1, on the reverse strand, counting down.
ATCCAGGACGTCCGGGCCGAGATCCTGGGCTCCTGGATGGCCGAAGGCGCCGGTGGCCCGCAGCTGGCCGACAACCCGCGCCTCCGGCCGAGCCTGGACCGAATCTCACGCTACGGGCAGAACCTCTACCTGCTGCGCGGCTCCCAGACCGCCAGCACGGTCGACAACATGCGGCGCCTCGTCCAGCAGCACAAGGAACACTCGGGCGGGCGTCAGCTGTTCGTGATCGTCGACTACCTCCAGAAGGTGCCAGTCATCCCGGAGCCGCCGACCGAGACCGAGAAGGTGACGTTCGTCGTCAACGGGCTCAAGGACGTGGCGCTGACCGAGGAAGTGCCGATGATCGCCATCGTCGCCGCCGACAAGGAAGGCCTGAAGGCGAAGCGCCTCCGCAACTTCCACCTGCGCGGCTCGTCGGCGATCAACTACGAGGCCGACATCATCCTGATCATCAACGAGAAGTACAACATCGTCGCCAAGGTCAACATCGAGTTCAACCCGTACCAGGCCCAGCGTTTCCGGGACTGGGTCGTGGTCTCGGTCGAGAAGAACCGCGGCGGCCAGGACAACATCGACCTCGAGTTCGAGAAGCACTTCGAGTTCTCCTGCTTCGACCCGAACGGCCGGACGGTCCAGGAGAAGTTGATCGAGGAGCGCCTCTACAACGACTGAACCCGGGCAGGGGAGCCGGGTTCGGCGGCGTCCGAGCGCCTCCTCGGGTATCGTCTCGCAATGGTCAGCCCGGATCGGCGGTTCCCCGAGGTCGTCGAGATCGTCGTCGAGATCCCCCGGGGCAGCCGTAACAAGTACGAGTTCGACGAGGCCGCCGGCATCTTTCGGCTCGACCGCGTCCTGAGCTCCGCCGTCTTCTACAACTTCGACTACGGCTTCGTCGACCGGACGCGAGCAGACGACGGAGATCACACCGACGCCCTGCTGGTGATCGACGAGCCGACGTTCACCGGCTGCCACGTCTGGGGCCGCCCCGTCGGCGGTCTCGAGATGCGCGACGAGCACGGCTTCGATTTCAAGGTCCTGTGCGTCGCCCTCGGCGATCCTCACCAGGCCCACATCACCCGGCTCGAGCAGGTTCGTCCGCATCGGCTCGTCGAGATCGAGCACTTCTTCCAGACGTACAAGCTCCTGGAGAAGAAGGAGACCGAGGTCGTCGGCTGGCGGCCGCTGGAGCGGGCCCTCGAGGTGCTTCGGGCGGACCGGGCGGCGTTCGAGCGAGAGCTGGCCGATCGCACGCTCGTCGTGAGCGAGCCGGCCCAGCACGGGGGCCAGCCGGCGTGACGATCGGCCGTCCGTCGGGCGACCGGACCGCTCGTGACCACGGCGCACCGGGGACGGACGCGGCAGGACATCGCGCCCGCGGCGCCTGGATCCAGGAGCCCGGCCGGCGGCTCTTCGTGGCGGTACCGCTGACCCTGGAGGCCTGCACCGCGGTGGCCGCGCTGGTCGATCGGGTGCGCGGCGCGGCGAATGCCGGGGCCGCGGAGGTGCATCGTGGCGTGGATGAGGTCCGTTGGGTCCGCACGGATGGTCTCCACCTGACCCTCCGGTTCCTCGGAGCGACGGCCGAGGATCGTGTAGCGCTACTTGCCGCGGCAGTCCAGGAAGTCGCCGCCGCAGGCGAGGTGCTTCCCGGTCGAGATCGCCGGAGCCGGCGCATTTCCGGGTCCTGACCGACCCCGGGTGCTGTGGCTCGGTTTGACGGAGGGCACCGCGCAGCTCAGCACGCTTCACGCGGCCCTCGAACGAGCGCTGGCTGCGGCCGGCTGGCACCCGGAGGAGCGCCCCTTCCGCGTGCACCTGACCCTCGCCCGCTCCGATGGGGTACGAGCTGGGCCGCGCACGGCGCGGCTCCTGATCGAGGCCGCCCGGAACCTGACGATCGGCTGGGTGGCCGATCGGGTCACCCTCTTCGAGAGCCATACGGGGGGTGGCCCGGCCCGCTACGAATCGCTGGTCGAGGCGCGGCTGGGCCGGTAGGGCGCGACCGCGCTTGCGCTGTCGCCTCGCCGAACCGTAGGCTTAGCCTCTCGACGCGACCGCCCCGGCGGATTGAAAGGCGGCCACGGGGGACCCCGCACTCGGATCCTCGTCCCGAGTAACCAGCCCGGCCCGACCGGGCGAGAGGAGGCACATCACCGTGGAGCGCACCAAGTTCATGCTCGGCGAGGAGCGCATCCCGCGCGCCTGGTACAACATCGTGCCCGACCTCCCGGTGCCGCTGCCGCCTCCGCTCCATCCTGGCACCGGCCAGCCGCTCGGCCCCGATGACCTGGCGCCCCTGTTCCCCATGGCGCTCATCGGTCAGGAGGTCAGCGCCGAGCGCGAGGTGGAGATCCCGGGACCGGTCAGGGAGGCCTACGCGCTCTACCGACCCTCACCCCTCTACCGGGCCCATCGACTCGAGAAGGCGCTCGGTACACCCGCCCACATCTACTACAAGTACGAGGGCGTGAGCCCCGCCGGGAGCCACAAGCCCAACACCGCGATCGCCCAGGCGTTCTACAACCGCGAGGAGGGCGTCAAGCGCCTGGCGACGGAGACCGGTGCGGGTCAGTGGGGGACGGCGCTGGCGATCGCCGGGGCCCTCTTCGGGCTCGAGGTCAAGGTCTACATGGTCCGTGCGAGCTACGACCAGAAGCCCTACCGCCGGATGCTCATGGAGACCTACGGCGCGGAGGTCGTGCCGAGCCCGAGCTCTACCACGAACACCGGGCGGGCGGCCCTCGCCTCGACTCCGGACAACCCCGGCTCGCTCGGCCTCGCCATCAGCGAGGCGGTCGAGGACGCGGCCACCCGGGACGACACGAAGTACTCGCTTGGGTCCGTCCTCAACCATGTGCTGATGCACCAGACGGTCGTGGGACTCGAGGCGATGGAACAGATGGCCATGGCCGGCGAGGAGCCCGATATCCTCATCGGCTGCACCGGTGGCGGGTCGAACTTCGCCGGGCTCGTCTTCCCGTTCGTCGGGCGCAAGCTCCGCGGCGAGCGCGACTACCGGGTCATCGCCGTCGAGCCGGAGGCGGCCCCCAGTCTCACCCGCGGCGTCTACGCCTACGACTACGGCGACACCGCGAAGTTGGCCCCGGTCGTGAAGATGTACACCCTCGGGCACGGCTTCATCCCCGAGCCGATCCACGCCGGGGGACTCCGCTACCACGGCATGTCGCCCCTGGTGAGTCTCCTCAAGCAGCAAGGAGTGATCGAGGCCCGGGCCGTTCACCAGAACGCCACCTTCGCGGCCGGCGTCCAGTTTGCGCGGACTGAGGGAATCCTCCCCGCCCCCGAGTCGAACCATGCGATCCGGGCGGCCATCGACGAAGCCCTGGTCGCTCGCGAGGAAGGCGTGCCTCGGGTGATCCTCTTCAACCTGAGCGGCCACGGACACTTCGACCTGTCCGCCTATGAGCGCTACCTGAGCGGCAAGCTCGAGGACTTCGAGTACTCGGCGGAGAAGGTCGCGGAGGCGCTGGCAGCGCTGCCGAGCGTCTAGGTGCCGGGTTCGTCCGGACGCCACGCCGGGCGCGACGGCGGCTAGGATTGCTGGGCAATGTCGACGCTCGCCTGCCGGTCGTGCGGTCGCCGGATCTATACCGTCTCGCCGCTCGAGTCGCTGTTCGGCGAAGAGCGACGCTGCCCGCGTTGCGGTGCGCAGCTCAACGTCGAGAGGCGCGAGTACGACCGACGCGAGCAGGCGCGTCGCCAGAACCCGCCGGACGATCCGGGGCCTCCCAAGGAGACCGGTGAACGCCGTCGGGGGGAGCGTCGCCAACAGCGACGCCGCAGGTCGTCCTGACGGTCGACGGCGTGCCCTTTCGGGGGCGGAACCGTGTGGCCCGGACCGCCTGAGACGGAGAAGCCAGCCGTGCGCGTCGCTTTCCTCGGCTTCGGACTCATCGGCGGCTCGATCGCCCGCGCCCTGCATGCGGCCGAGGCTGCGGCGAGCGCCGTCGGGAGCGGCTGGCGGGGCGACGAATTGGCCGGTTCGGGCTGGTCGGTGGCGGCCTGGACGCCGTCGGGCCGTGGACCACGCGAGGCGCGCCGTGACGGCGTGATCGAGGCGGCCCCGGCGACTGCTGCGGCGGCCCTCGCAGGCGCCGATCTGGTGATCCTGGCAGCCCCGCCCCTCGACTGCCTGGAGCTGCTCGACGAGCTCGCGGGCCCGCTGGCACCGGCGCTGCGGGCGGGGGCCACGATCACCGACGTGGCCAGCACCAAGGAACGGATCCTCGCCCGCGCCGATCGGCATGGCCTCCGTTTCGTGGGCGGCCACCCGATGGCGGGTCTCGAGGCGAGTGGCTATGGAGCGAGCCTGGGCGACCTCTTCCGCGACCGGCCGTGGGTCATCGTGCCATCGGCCGGCGCCACGCCGGACGACGTCGCGCGCGTCGAGGCGCTGGCAGCCGCCTGCCAGGCGCGGCCGCTGCGCATGGGCGCCGCCAGCCACGACGCGGCGGCCGCCGCGATCAGCCACTTGCCGCTGGTTGCCGCGGCCGCGCTGGTCGAGGCGGTCGCAGGTGCTCCGGGCGAAGCGCGGCGCGACGACTGGGCCGACGCCCGGGCGCTTGCCGCGAGTGGCTGGCGGGACGCGACCCGCCTGGCGCTCGGCGATCCCTCGATGGGGGCGGGGATCGCGGCCACCAACGCGGTCGCGCTGGCCGCCCGGGTGCGGGCCCTCCGGGACCGGCTCGATGCCTGGCTGGCGGTCCTCGAGGCCGAGGGTGGGACCCCAGACCCCGAGGTGCTGCGGACGTGGTTCGCCGCCGACCGTGCCCGACTGGAGGGCCGCGAGTGAAGGCGGATCGACCCGCGACGCCGGAGGACGACCCGGAGCAGCGTTCGGCGGAGCTCGTCTACGTCGTTCCACGGGCCGTCCTTCCGGGTGGGGCAGGTTGGCGCGGCATCCTCGTCGACGACGTCGACGCATGCCTCGAGGCGATGGCGCGGCACGGCCGCTACGAGCCCCGTGAGGCTATGGAGCGCGATCCCGACCACAAGCAGGTGATCCCATACGTCGTCTTGCGGGACGGCCGGCGCGTCTTTCTGATGCGCCGAACCCGGGCCGGTGGCGACGCTCGGCTCCACGAGCGCTTCTCGATCGGCGTGGGTGGCCACCTCAACCCGGGCGACGCGGGGCTGGCCGGCGGGTTGCTGCGCGAGTGGGGCGAGGAGCTGGAGGCCGATTTCGTGCCCGAGTTCCGCGTCCTGGGGCTCCTCAACGACGACACGACCGAGGTCGGGGCGGTCCATATCGGCGTCGTGTACGTGGCCGACGCGGACGGCCGGCCGGTGAACGTGCGGGAGACCGACAAGCTGAGCGGGGAGTTCGTCGAGCCCGCCGAGCTCCTCGCCGTCTACGATCGCATGGAGACGTGGAGCCAGCTGGTCCACGACCTGCTCTCCAATCGGGCGGCGCCGGCGAAAGTCGAGTTCGGCGGCTGATCTGCGATACTGAACGCGGAGGTCCTCGATGACCCACCGCAGCGCGCCGTTTCTCCGCCGGGTGCCGCTCCTCCTCGGAGCCATCGGGCTCGCCCTCGGGTTAGCCGCTCCGCTGCGCGCCGCCGGGCCCCTCGTCGTGGTCCTGCCCGCGGACGGGATCGTGGACAACGTCCTGGCCGGGTACCTCGCCGACGGCGTGTCCCGGGCCGCAGACGACGGGGCTGCCGCCGTGGTGGTCCGGCTCGACACCCCCGGCGGGAGCCTCGAGGCGACCCAGAAGATCGTTACGGCGTTCCTGGAGTCACCGGTCCCGGTGATCGTCTGGGTCGCCCCCGCAGGGACGCGAGCCGCGAGTGCCGGCACGTTCATCACCCTCGCCGCCAACATCGCCCTGATGGCTCCGGGCACGGAGATCGGGGCTGCCACGCCGGTGGACGCCCAGGGTAACGACATTCCGGGCGACCTCGGCAACAAGGTCCGCAACGACGCGATCGCCAAGATCCGGTCGATCGCGGAGGCACGCGGCCGCAACGCCGAATGGGCGGCCAGCACCGTGGACAAGGCGGTCTCGTCGCAGGCCAGCGAAGCGGTGCGGCTGGGAGCCGTGGACGGGATGGCGGCCAGCCTCGATGAGGTGCTCGCATTCGCCGACGGCCGAACGACGAAGGTGGCGGGCGGTCGGGAGGTCGTCATCGACCTCGCCGGCGCCACGACCGAAGAGCGCCCGATGGGCCCCTTCGCGTCTCTCATCCGGATCCTGTCGGACCCCAACATCGCCTTCGTCCTGTTCACGATCGGTTTCTATGGGCTGTTGTTCGAGCTCCAGAACCCCAACTTCGTGACCGGAATCCTCGGGGGCCTCGCCCTCATCCTGGCCTTCATCGGCCTGGGCAGCCTGCCCTTCAACGTCGCCGGCCTGATCCTGATCGGGCTCGGCGTCGTCCTCCTGATCCTGGAGCCGACCGTCACTAGTCACGGGCTGCTGACGATCGGAGGCGTCGTCTCCTTCGTCCTCGGGGCGGCGGTGCTCTACTCGGAGCCGGGCAATCCCTTCGCTCCCGATGTGTCGGTGGCGCTGCCGGTCCTGATCGCGATGGCGGTCCTGACCGGCTTCTTCGGGATCCTGATCGCGGTCACGGCCGTGCGAACGCGGCGGATGCTGCCGCCCGCGGACGTGGTGGGGACGATGGTCCGCGCCGGTGTCACGGGCAAGGTTCGCCAGGCGATCGAGCCCCTCGGGTCGGTCCTGGCGGCCGGCGAGGAGTGGAGTGCCCGGAGCATCGACGGCCGGCCAATCCAGCGTGGCACGTCGGTCCGGATCGTCCGCCAGGAGGGCCTCACGCTACTGGTTCAGTCGGATAGCGCAATCCAGTCGAGCGGCTCGGTCACCGGGCCGGCCAGCCAGGGAGGATCCGCTTCGTGAGTACCGATGCCGCCGTCGTCCTCGCCGTCGCGATCGCCGTCGTCGTCTTCGCCTTGGTCTTCCTGTACCTCTCGGTGCGGGTCGTCAACCAGTACGAGCGCCTGGTCATCTTCCGGCTCGGCCGGACGAACGAAGGCCTCGTCCGCGAGCCGGGCCTGCGCTTCCTGATCCCGATCGTCGACCGGCCGGTGAAGGTGGACGTCCGCGAGCAGTTCATCGAGGTCCCCAGCCAGACCACCATCACCAAGGACAACGCCCCGATCAACGTCGACTTCCTCATCTACTGGCGGATCGTCGACCCGCTGAAGAGCATCGTGAACGTCGCCTACTTCGCCGGCGCCCTGCAGGGCGTGGCGACCACGACGCTCCGGGCCGTCATCGGCGACATCCTCCTCGA
>CAVQIH010000002.1:0-13965 GCA_963712585.1 uncultured Chloroflexia bacterium | reverse complement strand
ACCCCCGACCTACTGATCCGAAGTCAGTCGCTCTATCCACTGAGCTACGGGCGCGCAGTTCACGCTCAAATAGAGCGGATAACCATCGAGAGGCTTCACCACAGCGCTTGCGGAGCGGATAATTCCTGAGGCTCAAAACTCACGAATTGGAGGCTCTGCACGATGCCTCAAGCACTCGCGACGCGCACCATCGTAACGCCCGGCGACCTCGGAGCCAACGCGGCGTCGTTCGCTCGCCACCTGCGGGCGTCCAACCTCGCCCCGCGAACCGTCCGCACCTACCTCGAGGGCCTCGATCGCTTCGCAACGTTCCTGATCCAGCGCAGCATGCCGACCGACCTCGTCGGCATCCGGCGGGAACACGTCGAGACGTTTCTTGCCGAGATCCTCGAGACGGGCAAGGCAGCGACCGCGGCGAACCGCTACCGATCACTCCAGCAATTCTGGCGCTGGGCGGTCGACGAGGGCGAGGTCAAGGAGAGCCCGATGGCCCGGATGCGCCCGCCCAAGGTCCCCGAGCAACCGCCCGCCGTCCTCCGGGAGGACGAGTTGCGGAAGCTCCTCGCCGCCTGCTCCGGGCCGCGCTTCGAGGACCGCCGCGACGAGGCGATCATCCGGCTGTTCATCGGCACCGGGGCACGCCTGGCCGAGATCGCGTCGCTTCGCTGGACCCCCGACGATGACATGACCAACGACGTCGACCTCGACGAGGGCATCATCCGAGTCCTCGGCAAAGGCCGCCGCGAGCGGGTCGTCGGGATCGGCACCAAGGCGACCAAGGCGCTCGATCGCTACATCCGCGTCCGACGTCACCATCGCTACGCCCACCTGCCGAACTTGTGGCTCGCGCCCCGTGGGGCGCTCACCGACAGCGGGATCGCCCAGGCGGTCAAAGAGCGGGGCAAGCAGGCCGGCCTCGGCGAGCGGATCCACCCGCACCTGTTCCGCCACACGTACGCCCATCAATGGCTCGCCGCCGGTGGGACCGAGGGCGACCTGATGCACCAGGCCGGCTGGCGCTCGCGCGAGATGCTCGGGCGCTACGGCGCGTCTGCGGCCGCCGAGCGGTCGCTGGCGGCCTCCCGACGGCTCAACCCCGGCGATCGGCTGTAGAGGCTGGCGAACAAGCACTATCTTCGGGACGAGTCGGACGCACGCGGTCCGGTCTCCGCGGCCGACTTGGCGACGCTCGCGAGCCGCGGTCAGCCAGCAACTCTTCCGGAACCTCGCGAGTCGCTCCTCCCGTGCTTCTGCCGCATCCTCTCGTGCTCCTCGTCGAGCTCTTCTAGCGTCACCTCCCAGTCGATGCGATCGGCCTGATTGACCTGCGGAGCCGCACTTTGCACCAAGTTGCGAAGCGGGAAGGTCCTCAGCCTGGCAGGTGCCGGCGATGCTCGAATGGGTCGTCCTCGTTGCGTGGACCGAGGAGTGTCGGAGCCCGAGACTGTCCAGGTTTCTTGACGCGGAACAGTCGTGGACAACGCCTAGTCCACTAAGGCTTGACTTCTTAGGGGGATGCGACATACTCAGTCGACGACCGGTCGGACCTGCGAATCTCAGCCTATGCAGCATCCGAAGGGGGGTGCCCACGGTCTTGCGGCGCGTGAGCGTCCTGACGCTCGCGCTCTACGTCATCCTCGTCGTGGCCGCGATGTTCATAGCAGTGGCGTGCTGACCCCGCTGTAAAAGTGAAGACGGCGTAGGCTCCGAAGCGGACCTTGGAAGTTCGCAGAAGGGGACCACGCCGACAACACTCAGTCAGAAGGGTACATACTCTGCACCAGGCGCGGCGCCTCGAGGTTCTCGTCCTGAACGACCTTTGTGAGGTTCACATGCGACGAGCTGCGTTATCCCTTGTCCTGGCAAGCGCGCTGGTCATGTCCGCCGCGGTCGGACCTGCCGCCGCGATCTCCGCCAGCATCTCGCCGGCCACCCAAAACCACGCCCACAACGTGTTTTCCCATTGGACCGGATCGTGGGCCGGCCGAACGGCTTTCCACACCGAGTTCTACTACGGCGATGGGTGGGTCACCGTGTACGATGGGTCGTCGACATCGAAGGCGTACAGCCACCTCTATTCGCCCTGTCCCGGAGAGCAGACCACCTTCTACCAGCTGCTGCAGGTCTGGGACAACATTGGACACGGGTCGTCTCTGTACGCGTCGAGCACGAGCAGCGCCCACGAGAACTCGGGCTCACCCTGCTGATCCGTTGACCTAGGGCATCCCAACATGAGAACAGGGGTGGGTCTCCCCGGACCGCTCATCCGGCTCCGGCGAGACCCACTCGCAATCGGGGCGGTCGTGCTGGTGGCGCTACTGGCTGCGACATCAGCGGGCATCCACCAGACGGCCACCATCCGGGTCGCGGGCATCGTGGATGCGCACTGGCGCGGCGCATACGACATCCTCGTGCGCCCGGCGGGAACCCGCCTCGACCTCGAGCAGACCAACGGGCTGGTGGAGCCCAACTTCGTCGGCTTCGCCGGTTCGGGCGGGATCAGCCTCGACGAGCTCGCCGCAATCCGGAGCATCAGCGGCGTGGAGCTGGCGGCGCCGATCGGCTTCGTGGGGTACCTGCGTGGCACGGCGCCAGCCGTCCTCATCGAGCTCGACCACCTGCCGTCGAAGCCGACCCTGTTCCGGCTGACGGCGACCACGACGACGACCGATGGCCTGACGCGGCTGCCGGTCCAGACCGAGGTGGGCGAGATCCTGCTCGGTCCGCCGGCTCCCGGGGACGACCCTGCTGCCCGCTGGGTCACGAACCTCGGCGACATCAGCGCCAATCAGGAGCCGGACGGCAGGTGGGTCGGGGACATCGCCACGAAGCGAAACCTGCCGAGTCTGGTCGTGCCCGTGATCGCGGTCGATCCCGGCGCTGAGGACGCCCTCCTGTCGGGGAAGGCCGGCTTCCTGGCCGCGCTCGGGGCGGTCGGATCCGGAGATCGCACGGCGGGCTCGTTTGACACGCAGAAGATCGATTCGGGCTGGCCGTTCGTTGCGGGGCCCCTGCAGGACATCCGGTCGTCGGATTGGCGCTGGCCGTCCGACCGCCAACTGCCGGTCATTCCACTCGTCGTGAGCAGCCGGCAGGCCGCCGACCTCAAGGTGGATCTGAAGGTCGAGCAGGTCGGACACGCCCTGGACGCATACCCGGAAGGTGATGGCCTCCGTGCCGCCGAAGCCGCCGCAGGCTCCGGCCTCTCGGTCGTGGGCACCTCGAGCGCCGACGCGGCCGCAGGGCTGGCACCGCTCCGGGAACCGAGGCTGTGCGTCCTGTGGCCCGGTTCGAGCGGCCCCTGTTCGACCGGCGCGCTCTTCGCCGGTTCGAGCCTGGACAGCCGGCTCGTCGTCCGGCCAACCTACGCGGCTGCATCCACGGCGGGCCCGGACGCGGGCGCTCCCGCCTTCACCATCGTCCAGGCCGGAACGGTGAACCCCGACGGCGATCCGACGGCCCCGGACTTCCGCCTCAAGGACAGCTCCGCGCTCGGGGTCTTTCCCGCCTACCGCCAGCTCAAGAGCGTTCCGCTGGCCGTGTCGAGCATCCCGTTCAAGCCGCACGCCAACATCAGCAAGCCATTCTTCCTCGCGCCCGTGGGCACGTTCGACGCGACGGCCGTGGAGGTCCCGAGCGACCCGCTCGACTACGTGCCGCTGGGCGCCTATGACCCGGCCGACACCACCTACATCGCCCGCCCGGATGGCACGCCCGCCACACCGACGAAGATGGGCTACCCCCTGCTGCCCAACGGCCTCGTGACCACGCCGCCGCTCGCGATCACCGACATGCTCGGCGCGCAAGCGCTGCGCGGCGCTTCGCCCATCGACGCCATTCGGGTTCGGGTGGCCGGCGTGACCGACTTCGGGCCGCAATCGCAGGCCCGGATCGAGGCCGTGGCGGCGGCAATCAAGAAGCTCGGCTTCGACGTCGACATCGTGGCCGGATCCTCCCCGCAGAGCGTGGACGTCTACGTGCCGGCCTATCACGTGGACCAGGACCCGCCGACCGATCTCGGCTGGGTCCGCCAGCACTGGACGACGATCGGGGCGGCCCAGCGGGTCACCCACGGCTTCGATGCGTCCGATCTCGCGTTGCTGATGCTGAGTCTTGCCGCCGCGGCCATCTGGGCGTTCGCCCTGGCGGCCCTGCGGGCCGAACGGAAGGTCAGGGACGCCGCCGTCCTCACGGCCATCGGGTGGGGTCGCGCGGAGGTCCTGCGCTGGCTCACAGGTGAAGCCGCGGTCGGGGCGGCGCTGATCGCGGCGCTCGCCGCGGTCGGCTTCCTCCTCCGTGGCGACAGCCTGGAGGCGCTGGCAGTCGCGCTCGGCATGGCCGGTCTCTGGATGATGGCGGGCGTCGTCGCTGCCCTGGATGCCATCCGTCGCGGGCGGCCCACCTCGCTCGGGGTGACCGGCGGGCAGCACCGGCTGGCGGCCGTCCTGCCGGTGGGTGGGACGATCGGGTACGCGGTGCGAGCCGCGCTGGCGCGCTGGCCCTGGGTCGGCGCCACGGCCGTGGGCCTCGCCGCGGGGTCAGCGGCCATCGCGCTCGGCCTCGTCCTGATCGCCGGACTCAGTGCGCGCATCGGGCCGACGCTGCTCGCCTCGGCGGCGGGCGCGGCGGCCGCCGTCTACCAGCCGCTCATGCTGGCCGCCGTGGGCGCGGGGTCGCTCGCGTTCGTCGTCGCCGGGTTGCGCCTCGACCGCCGCCGGCGGGCTCCCGAGGCGCTCATCCTGTCGGTCAACGGCTGGTCGCCCCGCGAGATCCGCGTTCTTCTGTGGCTGGGGCTCGCGCCGGTGGCGCTGCTCGCGGCGGTGCTCGCGGTCGTTGCGGTGCTCGCGCTGGCAGCACCGCTGGAGGTTGGGGGCGCCGGGCTTCCCGCCGCCCTTGGCGCTGCTGGCCTTGCCATCAGCATCCTCGCGTGGGGCGGCCTCGCCACCTGGGGCGTGGCTGTCAGACCGGGGGACCTTCAATGACCGAAGCTCGCGACGGCGGACCGGCCATGCTCGACCTCGCCGGCATCGAGCTCACCTACCGACTGCCCGGGGGTGACCCGCTCCACGTCCTGCGGGGCGTGGACCTGGCGGTGCGCGAGCGCGAGCTTGTCTGCCTGGCAGGGCGATCCGGTTCCGGCAAGTCGTCCCTGCTCTATGTCGCCACGGGACTCCTGAAGGCGGACGCGGGCTCCGTGAGGTGGATGGGCGACGAGGTGTCCGGGCTCGGTGATGCGGAGCTGACGGCCCGGCGCCGGCGCACCATCGGGTTCGTGTTCCAGTCGGGTGGCCTGATCGACCTCCTGACGGCGCGGGAGAATGTCGCGCTGCCCGGGTACTCGAAGGATGGCCGGAGCGCCTCGCGTGCCGAGGCGAGGGACCGCGCCGAGTCGTTGCTGGCGCTGGTGGAGCTTAGCGGTCGGGCGCGCCACTTCCCGGCCCAACTGTCAGGCGGCGAACGCCAGCGCGTCGCCGTAGCCCGGGCGCTCTTCTGTGACCCGCCGTTGCTCATCGTGGACGAGCCGACGGCGAGTCTCGACGCCCAGTCGGCCGAGCACATGGTGGGCCTGCTCCGTGACTTCCGCGACGCCGGCAAGGCCGTGCTCGTCGCCTCGCACGACGAGCACGTGCTGCGCGGTTCGGACCGCGTGATTCGCCTGGACTAGCTCCCGGGGGGAGAGCTGACAGCCCGTTGGGGGTCGGAAACCCCAATTCGCGTTCGGACAGTCCCGGTACGATCGGCCGATGCTGTCCCTCCTTTAGGTGTCGAGCGGGGAGGCAGAGCGGAACGCGTTTCCGAGCGCGGCAGCTCGCCCGGCGCAGGGCGCCATGGCGGAGGCCCGGATCGCCCTGGGTCCCCGCATCGGGCGGCCGGTGCGGCCCGCTGGCGGGCCGGTGCCGGCCTACGTCGTCGATCTCCCCCCCGCCGCCCGGAGATCCGGCGACTGCTCGGGCTCGACGCTGGCTGAGGGCGAGGGAATCCCGGAGTAGGTCGTTCAGGCTGGCGGCCGGACTCACACCAGAGCGGATAACTCGGCCCCTTACGCTCGGCTCGCCACGCTCGGGAGCACAGCGCTTGGAGGTCTCTACTCCGAAGTCAGTCGCTCTATCCACTGAGCTACGGGCGCGAGGATCGCGCTCAATTAGAGCATGGTCTGGACGATCGGGTACGGTGGCGTCTCCGTCGACGACCTCGCCGTCAACCCGGCCGGCTTTCGCCAAGTCGGGGCCGAACGGCGGCGTGCCACAGGCTGCAATCGATTAACCTGACACCCTGAGGCCCGACGCGGGGTCGGACAGCGGACCGAGAGCCCATCAATGCCGAGAACGCAGAGGCTGACCGCCGCCCGGGCGTCCGTCGAGTTTCAATGACGACCCGCGCCGGCAGTCTGCCCGCGCCCGGTGGGCTCCTCGGACCGCGTCCGGATCCGCGCGACCCATTCCGGATCGGATTCCAGGCCTGGGGTCAACATGTGGCGTGGGCGGACCTCATGGCGACCGGCGCCCGGATCGAGGAGCTCGGATTCGCGAGCCTGTTCGCCAACGATCACCTCATGCCCGTTCTTGGTGACCTGGACGGGCCGCTCGTCGGGCCCGGTGGGCCCGTCTTCGAGGCGTGGATGACGCTCGCCGGCTGGGCGGCACGGACGCGTTCCATACCGCTCGGGATCCTGGTCTGCGGGGTTGGGTACCGGAACGTCGGCCTGACCGTGAAGATGGCGACGACGCTCGACCATGCGAGTGGGGGACGGGTCATGTTGGGCCTCGGCGCCGGCTGGCACGAGCCCGAGCACCGAGCCTTCGGCTACGGCTTCGCATCGCTCGGCCAGCGGATCAGCCGACTCGATGAGGCGGGACACGTCGCCCGCGGACTCCTCGACGGCGAGACAGTGACGTTCGGCGGCGAGTGGGTCGCTGTCGACGGGTTGCGCAACGACCCTCCACCCGTCGGTCGTCTGCCGCTCCTCATTGGCGGAAGCGGCGAGCGGCGGACCCTTCGGATCGTGGCTCGCGACGCCGACATCTGGAACGGCGAGGGCGACTCGGAGACGTTCGCCCGCAAGAACGCCATCCTCGACGAGCGCTGCGCGGAGATCGGACGCGATCCGGCGACGATCCGCCGAACGGTCGGCGTCCCGCCGATCTGCATCCGCGATAGCCGCGCAGGTGCGGTCGAGGCGCTGGCAGCGATCCTTGCCCGGCAGGGTGGTGCTCCGGCGCTCGCTCGCAGCTGGGCCGAAAGCTCGCTGCTCGCGGACACGGAGGACGTCGTGGCCGGGCATCTACGGGCGTGGCGCGCCGCCGGTGCCGAGGAGGCGCTGGTCGACCTGCCGTCGCCACCGGACGGCGAAACCCTCGAGCGGCTCGCGGGATTGGTCCGGGACCGTCTGGCTTAAGCACCTCCGGAGCACCTACGCGTGGAGCGCAGTCTTCATCCCCTCGTCACCTGCGAGTGGCTTCGTCCGCACGGGCCCGTAAGCGGCCGAGGCTGTCGTCGAAGAATGCCGTCATCCGGGCGCGCTCGCGCGGATCGGCGACCGCGGCGAGTCCGGCGACCCAGGCCCGGGCTCCGCCGATGATCTGCTCGACGACGTCCACATCGTCGGCCGACGGGACAAGCGGCCGGTCGAGCACCTCGACATACACCGGCGACGTGTGGGCGGCCATCGAGGTCGCGAACGCCGAGTGGATCTCGTCGGCGCTGCGAGAGCGGACCGCGATCCACGACCCCGACGTGATCTCGATCGTCTCGTCGAGGGCCATCGCGGTCGTGCCCGCCCCCGCGGTCGCTCCGACCACGCCTCCGTTCACGACCAGCTCGAGGTGGGTGACGATCGGCTGGCTGGCGCGAGCGCGGGCCACGACGGCTAGCCGCCCACCGGACGCTCGGAAGCTGGATGACGTCGCCCGGCTCGTGCCCGTCGACGCTGAGCTCGAGAACGGGCCCTGACGACACGAACGTCCGGCCCGCGCGGACCGCCGCCGCCCACGCCTCGAACGTGAGTTCCTGGTCAGGCAGCAGGTGGGTGTAGGTTCGGACTGCCCCGACCGGGATCTCGGCCGACATCTTGTCGGTGCCGGCCACGATGCGGCAGCCGGTATCCGAGGCTCAGGAAGCGATACCACTCGAGCACCGACGGGTCGTCGAGACCCGGCGCAAGGGCCTGGGTCTCGATCGCATCGATCTTGCCCGCCACGATGTCGGCGGCGATCTCGGCGTACGGAAGTGGGAAGTGGGCCCCGATCACCAGGCCACCGGCCGCTCGACAACGATCGGCCCAGTCGGCCAGGAGGTCGGCCAGCGCACCGCCCATCCGTCCCTCCGGCGGTCCCGCGGCTAGCCTGGGGCAGGACTGGGTCGGTGGGCCCCGAGCAGGCCGAGGTGGCCGAGGATGCTCTGTCGGTTCTCCGTCCCGACGACGACCAGCCGATCGCCGGCCGGAGTCGAGGTCGATCCCCACGGCAGGTCGGTCACGTTCGTGAACAGATCGCCCCACTGGGTCGCCAGGAGGTTGACGAGGTCGATGTCCTCAGCGGCCGCCTGGAGGAGTGCCGTGGACGGGGCCAGGAAGTGGACGTGGGCATCGGCGGTGACCCATCCGTCCGCGCGCACGATGGCCCGTTCGAGCGGGAGCTCGAGCCGGCGCGTGGATGGGCTCGATCTCGTGCCGGCCGCGGTACGGCTTCCGGTCGAAGCCATTGACGACCTCCACCCCGACCAGACCGATCGGCAGGTCGATCGAGAACCGACCGGGGACATAGGCATAAGCCGACGAGCCCAGCATGAGGTCGGCCCCATTGTCCTCGTAGAGCCCCGGATTGACCTCGTCGCGATGCCCTACCGGGGGGAGGTACCGGCCGTCCTGCGGTGGTGAAGCGGACGCGACCCGGGATCGGTTCGTCGCTGGACGCATCCCGGATCTCGACCTCGACCCGGACGCGTGGGAGGGGCAGCACCTCGATCGATCGGCGCCCGGTGGAGTCGCGCAGCACAGCTCCGGGAGCCGAGCGCCGCGGCCGGTACAGACCAGTCGTCGAGCGTCAGGCGCGCGTCGGAGGACAGCGCCAGGTCGACCACCGCGGCCGACAGCGGGGCCGCCAGGGGATCGGCGCGGGGGGTGCCCCAGCCGAAGACGGCATCGGCCGTGGGCGGGCCGGGGGCGTCCGGCGCCGGGAGCGACCGGATGATCGTGCCGAGATCGACCTCCGGTGTCTGGCCGCCGAGTCCGTCGATGCGGATCTGGAAGCGTGGGCCTCGGACGAGCGGGTCGGCCGAGCCCTCGAACAGGGTCACCCCGGCGACGATCACCCCGCTGCCCGGCCGTCCCCCGCTGAGCGGCTCGAGCCGGAGCTCCTTGGGCTCCGTGGTGCTGTCGAGGGCGATCGCGTGGAGCCAGTACAGGGCGTCGTCGGTCGGGCTCGGGAGGAAGTCCGATACGCCCGTCTGGCTCGTGCCCCATGCGCCGGGCATGACCGTCAGGGATGACGAGTGGCCCGCGGGCGCATATCGGCCGGGGATCTGGGCCGGGTGCGGACCGCGCCAGTCGACCACCTCAACGGTCTGGTGGCTGACCGCGACGAACGGGTTCGAGCCCCAGCCGACGATGCCGTCGTTGATCTCGAACCGACGCCGGATGATCCGGCTCCACTCGCGCCCGGTCTGGTCGACGATCACGTAGCGGGCGAGCGGCTCGCCGACCGGGACGACGTGCCCCACCGGGATCCCGTCGGGCCGACGCCCAGCCTCGTCGCGCCAGGCATCGCACAGATGGGCGACGACGACGTAGCTGGTCGGGCCGCACCCTCGAAGATCGATCGAGACCGGGCCGTCGAGCAGGATCCACCGGCTGGTCGCGGAGGCCGGTGCCAGGTCGAAGGGCAGACCGTGGAAGACCTGCAGGTCCCGCCGGCAGTCTTGGGATGGCGGCGGCCAGCACTGGGTGGAACGTCGAAGCGACGTCCCTGTCGGTCGCGTTCCGCACGCCAGTGAGGTCGATGGGATGGGCCAGCGGGCTCGACACAGGGGGCGGCTTGACCACGGCGGGTTTCTCCCTAGCTGGACTGCGCGCATGGTCAGACGCGCGTTGCAAACCTGCCCAGCCAGGCCCGACCGCGGTCCGCCCAATCGATCCAAGCTCGCGAGTTTCTCCCTATCTGACTTGCGGAATATGCCGATGCTAGCGTTGTGCAAACGGTTGCACATGGGGAGCTGCTCATGCCAGGCCCGGGTCTCGACCTCCTCGGGGCGGAGGAGCTCGCTGAAGTCACCGAGGTGCTCGCCAGCGGCCACCTGAGCCGCTTCGGCCCTGACGATCCGAGCTTCCCGGCCAAGGTCCGCCGGTTCGAGGAGACCGTGGCCGAGCTCGCCGGGACGAGCTATGCCCTCGCCGTCAACTCCGGCACGAGCGCCCTCTTCCTCGCGCTCGTCGGGCTCGGGATCGGGCCCGGTGACGAGGTCATCGTGCCCGGCTTCACCTACGTCGCGACGATCTCGTCGGTCGTCTACGCCCGGGCGCGGCCCGTCCTCGCCGAGGTCGACGAGACGTTCAACCTCGACCCGGCCGACGTCGAGGCGCGGATCACCCCACGGACCCGGGCGATCATCGCCGTCCACATGCTCGGCAACCCGGCCCGGATCGCCGAGCTGAAGGCGGTCGCCGACCGGCACGGCGATCGCCCTCATCGAGGACTGCGCGCAGGCGTTCGGGGCCACCTATGGCGGTCGCTGGGTCGGCGCGCACGGGGCCGCCGGGACCTACAGCTTCAACGAGTTCAAAGACGATCACCTGCGGCGACGGCGGCCTGATCGTGACCAGCGACGAGGCGCTCTACCGGCGAATGTTCGCGATGCACGACCAGGGCCACAGCCCGAATCGGCGCGGCATCGAGATCGGGGCCCGCCCGTTCCTCGGCCTGAACTTCCGGATGACCGAGCTCGAGGGCGCGGTCCTGCTCGCCCAGGTTCGTAAGCTCGACCAGATCCGCGACCACCTGCGGGCGAACCGGGATCTCGTGCAAGGGGATCATCGGCGACCTCCCGGGGATCCGTTTCCGGACGCTGCCCGACCCGGACGGCGACATCGCGACCCACCTCGTCGTGATCTTCCCCGATGCGACGATCGCCCAGCGCGGTCACCGCGGAGCTCGGCTCGAGCACGTTCTCGACCTCCGGCTGGCACGTCTACACGCAAATGGAGCACGTCCTCGCCGGCCGGACGATCACCGGTCGGGGCTGCCCGTTCGATTGTCCGTGCACGGACGCCGTCGGCGCCGGACTACCGCGTCGGGATGCTGCCGGCCACCGACCGACTGCTCGAACGCTCGATGAGCTTCGCCATCGGCGTCCTCGATCCGAACCTGGCCCCCTTACGGACTGCGGATGCGCGACGGCGCGGATGTGGCCCGCGTCCGGGCCGAGCGTTTCCGGTCCGTCGCGGCCCAGATCCTGACCTAGGGCGGACAGGCGGCGGTGGCAGCGAACGAGCCCCCGGCGCCCCGGCGGGTCGTCCTCGAGGACGTCGCCCAGCGTGCCGGCGTGTCGCGATCCACGGCGTCGCGCGCCCTGGCGGACAACCGGCGGATCAGTGCCGCGACCCGCGCCCTCGTCAAGAAGGCGGCAGTCGAGCTCCGGTACGTGCCGAACGCCGCCGCCCGCAGCCTCCGGGCGCGGCGGACCCAGACGCTGGGGCTAGTGATCGTCGACTTCAGCGACCCCTATCCACGGCCTCGTCGCGGCCGGCTTCGAGATCGAGGCCGGCGAGGCCGGCTACACCGTGATCTTCGTGGCCGGGCTGAACGACCCGGTCCGCGAGCGTCGGGGGCTGAGGATCCTGGTCGAGCACGGGACCGACGGGATCGCCCTCGTGTCGAGCGTCCTCCACCCGAGCGAGGCGCGAGCTCTGGCCCGGCCGAACCGTCTGGTCCTCGTCGAGCCCGACCACCGGACGCTGATCCGGGGACGCGGCGAGCTGCCACCCGGGGTCATCCTGACCGATGACGTGAGCGGCGTGGAGGCGGTGGTCGACCACCTCGTCGCCAGCGGCTATCGCGACATCGGCTACGTCAGCGCCGGGGTCATGTCGTCGAACGCGGTCCGCCGCGACACCGCGGTCCGGCGGCTCCGGCAGCACGGCGTTCGCCGGCCGCTCCGCCGGTTCCAGGCCGGCCAGGATGGCTACCGCGACCCGGGCGCGATCGCCGCAGTGATCGCCCGCGACCTGCCCGAGGCCCTGATCTGCTACGACGACAAGCTGGCCCTGGCCCTGCTCGACGGACTCCGCGACCACGGGATCCGGGTGCCCGAGGACGTCGCCCTGGTCGGCTTCGACGACATCCCGTACGCCAAGCTCTCGAACCCTCGCCTGACGACGATCGTGGCCCCGACCCACGAGATGGGTCGTCTGGCCGCGCGGGCGTTGATCGGCGCGATCCAGACCGGCGAGCTCCCGCCGGCGGTCGTCCTGCCGGTCGAGCTGGCCGTCCGCGAGAGCACGCCGGCGCGGCGCTGGCGGCGGCGGCAGGCGTCGGTCGCCGGAGGTGCCGACCTTGGCTGAGCCGACACCCGGCGATCGAGCTGCGTCAGCGACCAAGCGCTACGGCGAGGCGACCGCCCTGGACGACGTCTCGCTGGAGATCGTCCACGGGCGAGTTCTTCTGCCTGCTCGGGCCGTCGGGCTGCGGCAAGACGACGACCCTCAACCTCATCGGCGGGTTCATCCCGCTGACCTCCGGAGAGCTCCGGATCGAGGGCCGCCGGGTGAACGACCTGCCGCCGCACAAGCGCAACGTCAACACGGTCTTCCAGAACTACGCCCTGTTCCCGCACATGACGGTCGCCCAGAACGTCGCCTTCGGGCTGCGGATGGAGCGGCTGTCCGGACGCGGAGATCGCCAGCCGGGTCGGCGAGTACCTCGAGCTGGTCGGACTGCGCGGGATGACCGAGCGCCTGCCGAGCCAGCTGTCGGGCGGCCAGCAGCAGCGGGTCGCCCTCGCCCGGGCGCTGGCGAAGCGAGCCGGCCGTCCTGCTCCTCGACGAGCCGCTCGGGGCGCTCGACCTCAAGCTCCGCAAGCAGATGCAGGTCGAGCTGTCCCGGATCCACCGCCAGGTCGGGACGACCTTCGTGTTCGTGACCCACGACCAGGAAGAGGCCCTCTCGATGGCGAGCCGGATCGCCATCATGTCCGACGGCCACGATCATCCAGACCGGGACGCCCCGCGAGGTCTACGAGCAGCCGGTCAACCGGTTCGTCGCCGACTTCGTCGGCGAGACGAACTTCCTGTTCGGCCGGGTCGAGCTGAACGGCGGGCGACCGATCTTCGCCCTGGCCGCCGGCGGCCGGGTCGAGGCGCCGGCGGCCAGCCCGGCCGGCCTGGCCACCCTGATGATCCGCCCCGAGTCGCTCGGCCTCCGGCCGGTTGACCCGAGCGTGCCCGATCCGGGCATCGTCGGGCGGATCTCCAACATCGCGTTCATGGGCAACCACACCCGGATCACGGTCGCCACGGCCGACGGCGACATCGTGGTCCTCCGTCCGCACGGGATGAGCGTCCGGTCGGTCGAGCTGAAGGGGGAGCTGGGTCAGGAGGCGTGCGTATGGTGGTCCGCCCAGGATGCAGCCTTCATCGGAGACGGAGACCTCAGAGGAGAGACGCGGGATGGATCGACTGACTAGGGAGCTCAGCCGGCGACAGTTCCTGAAGGCCAGCGGGGCGCTCGGCGCCGCCGTGGGGCTCGGCGGGATCGCAGCCGCCTGCTCAACCGCAACCTCATCGACCGCGCCGAGCGCGGCGGCCAGCACGGCCGCCAGTGCCCCGGCCAGCATCGCGCCCAGCGCGACCGCCCCACCGAGCGGCACGTTCAACTGGATGACCTGGACCGACCACTGGTACCAGGCCCAGCTCGACCAGGTCGCAGCCAGCTACAACATCAGGGCCAACCTCACTGTGCTGGCCGACAACCCCGA
>CAVQIH010000001.1:0-62689 GCA_963712585.1 uncultured Chloroflexia bacterium | reverse complement strand
GAAATCGAGGGCCTTGACCCGTCAATTTCGTTTGACTACATGAGGGTCTATGTTAAAAACTCCGGGGCGGCTAATCCCGGAACGCTTTTCGAGCACTCGAACCCGACAACCGAGCCGGTTCCCGATTTGGGCGACGGCAACGCGAAGCATCCGCAGACATCCGCCGGATTCGATCAGGCGCCGGTTTGGCAGGCGATAGTGCATGTTCCGTCAGATCTGGATAATCCGGATACTGCGGACGTGGAGCACTACAACTTCGCGGGCAAGAAAATCCAGCTCGTGTTCGAGTTTGGTACGGTTGACTCGTTGTATAACGGTTTCCGTGGATGGATGATAGACGATATGTGCATCCTTCCCGGCGCACCCGGCTAAGGGCCCTTATTATTGAATTCCATCCCCCCTTCACCGGGGGGATTTTTTTTGACCGGCTTTCCAACTTGAACCGGTACGGGGGGTGGCATATCATTTTACCGATGAAGAAAAACCGGCGAGGTGAAAAGCTGCGTGGCCCATTTGCGGTGCGGTCAATATGCGCCCGGATCCGGGTATCGGACAAACTGCGACGTCCCGCTCAGGCCGCATATGCCGGTTACCATCAGGGGGAGCTTCCGAGGACGCGGCGGAGATAATCCTTCTGGGAGTCAAGGAACTGGAGCGCGGAGAGGCTTGTTACGTGCAGCTAATCGCTCACGCCGATGGCGATTTGACACGCGGCGCGTCGTTTTCATTGCTGACTAAGTCGGGGGAGGAAATTGTGGCGGACGGTGATGTTCTGCTTGTTGGGTTGCGTAGATTGAAGCCAGCCGAGGTTGATACCGCTATCGAGATTCTGAAATGCTTGGAGAACGGGGATTACGTCGCGGCGGTTCACGGGCATGATAAGGTTCTTCAGCCCGAAGGGGATTAGCGGCTCGTTTCTCACCCGAGCGCTGAATTTAGAGCCTGCAGATATGTCCGCTTGCCTGCTACAATCGACCGATATCATTGAAATCAAGCTGAAGAGGGATGCGATATATATGGACGAAACCGATATCAAGCATTGGGAAGGGCTGATAATAAGGCTTGATCAGGAATATCATATCGCCAATCCGCATGATATAGGGCCCGATACGGTGTTTATTGAGCAGCACCTTCGACCAGCCCCCGCGAAGGCCGGCGTAAGGGACATAATTAACCGTATGAAAGGCAATAGGGCGGTCATTGAGGGTAGGGGCGGCGGCATATGCCGGATTCTCTTGCTGCGAAGGAAGAGTCGCTCGAGGGTGTGAAGGGGGAGGCGTATGGGCTTTACAAGGAGATGGGATTTTCGCCCGAGGGGTTGCGTAGCGTGGCCAAGGAGCTTAAGCAACCGTTGAAGCGGTTGCTCTGCATATCACCTCGTCGCGGTCGTCGATCTCGAGCGAGAGGCGCAACAGGTCCGCGGGCTCGATCTCATAGCGGAGCGGAGAGGCGGCCGCATTGCGGGTCGCCTCGAAGCGTAGGACACGGCCACCCTCGGCGGCCGGAGCCGACCCGGCGATCAGCCCGCAGGCTTCGTTGGGGTATTCGGCGCGGGCATGAAGCACGAGCGCATCCCGGATGGCGCTCGGCAGCTCCACCCACAGCGGCCCGGGGTGCGGCGCCGGATCCCCCCGGCCACCCCCCACTACCACCAGTTGACTCCGCCCTCGAGGTCCGCCTCCATCTCGTCGAGGTCGCGGGTGAACGTCCCCGCCGAGAGGTACTTCCAGCCGCCGTCGGGCAGAAGGGCGACGATCGTTCCGGCGCCCATCTGGCGCGCCACCCTTGCTGCCGCCACGAGCACCGCCCCGCACGACGGCCCGGCGAAGATGCCCTCGCGGAAGACGAGCTCACGGAGCGCCGCCACGGCGTCACGGTTGCTGACCAGGTACTTCCCGTCGAGCAGGCTCGGGTCGAAGATCTCGGGCACGAAGCCTTCCTCCAGGGACCGCAGGCCCTGGACGTTCTCGCCGGGCAGTGGCTCGGCCGCGTAGACCCTGACGCCGGGCTTGTGCTCCCGTAGGTAGCGCGCCACGCCCATCAGGGTGCCGCTCGTCCCGAGGCCGGCCACGAAGGCGTCGATCTCCGGGCAGTCGGCCAGGACCTCGGGGCCGGTGGTCTCGTAGTGGGCCCGCGGGTTGGCCGGGTTGCCGTACTGATAGGGCATCACGAACCGCGGGTCCTTCGCCGCGAGATGCTTGGCCAGGGCGATGGCGCCGTTCGAGCCGAGCTCGCCCGGCGAGTCGATCACCTCGGCCCCGTAGAGTGCGGCCATCTGGCGGCGCTCCTGGGTCACGTTGTCGGGCATGACCAGGGCGACGCGATAGCCCTTGCGACGGCCGATCATGGCCAGGGCGATTCCGGTGTTGCCCGACGTCGGCTCGAGGATGATTGAGTCGGGGGTCAGCGCGCCGCGCCGCTCCAGGTCCTCGACGAGATACTTCGCGGCGCGGTCCTTGACCGAGCCGGTCGGGTTGTACATCTCGAGCTTGGCCCAGATCCGCACCCGCGGGTTGGGTGACATGCGATCGATCGCCACCAGCGGCGTGTGGCCGATCGCGTCGAGGATCGATTCGTGGCGCCCGCCGTGCCTCGGGAGATCGGCGTGGTCGTGCTCGGGGACCCGAGTGCGGACGCGGGCAGGCGTGGCGGCTCCGGCGCCGGATGGCAGCGCCGACTCCGCAGGCCGCTCGAGTCTTGGCGCCGCCACTTCGTCAGCCCGTGCCACCGGCCATCGCCGGCAGGATCACCACGGTGTCGCGGTCTTCGACGGGCGTGGCGAGGACCTGGAGGTAGCGCACGTCCTGGTCCCCGACGTAGACGTTAACGAACCGGTTGAGCTCGCCCTCCGAGGTCAGGAGCTGCGCTCGAAGGCCCGGGTACCGCCCCACCAGTCCGGTGATCACGTCGCCGAGCGTCGCTCCGCCGATCTCGACCTGTTTCTGGCCCTCGACCTGCGCCCGCAGGACCGGCGGGATCCGGACCGTGCTCATGAGCGGGCCTCCAGAGGCGATGCGGCCGGTCGGAGGGCGAACGGCTGGCCGTCACCCATCGCGGTCACCGGGAGCGGCCGTCCGGCGGCCCGGGCGGGGACCGCCGCATCCGAGCAAACCGGGCAGTCGGGGTCGCGGCGCAACTTGAGCTCCTGGAACGTGGCGTCGAGCGCGTCGAAGAGGAGCAGGCGACCGGCCAGCGTCTCACCGATCCCCAGGAGCAGCTTGAGCGCCTCGTTCGCCTGGAGGAGGCCCATGATCCCGGGCACCACCCCCAGGACGCCCGCCACCGAGCAACCCGGAGCAAACTCCGGTGGGGGTGGCGTCGGATAGAGGCAGCGATAGCACGGCCCCACGTACGGCTGGAAGACGGTCAGCTGACCCTCGAAGCGGAAGACGCTGGCGTGGACGACCGGGATGTTAGCCGCGACCGCCGCGTCGTTGAGGACGTAGCGCGTCTCGAACGTGTCGGTCCCGTCGACGATCACGTTGTAGGCCGAGATGATCCGCTCCACGTTGGAGGCGTCGAGGACCTCCTCGTGGCCGACCACCTTGACCTCCGGGTTGAGGGCGTTGATCGTCCGGCGCGCCGAGTCGACCTTCTTCTCACCGATCCGATCGGTCGTATGGATGACCTGGCGCTGGAGGTTGGAGACGTCGACGATGTCGAAGTCGACGATGCCGATCGTCCCCACGCCTGCTGCGGCGAGGTAGAGGGCGGCCGGCGAGCCGAGTCCGCCCGCGCCGATGAGCAGGACCCGCGACTCGATGAGGCGGGCCTGGCCCTCGGCGCCCACCTCGGGCACGAGCAGGTGGCGGCTGTAGCGCTGCTTCTGCTCCTGGGTCAGGATCGGCGGCAGGGTCCATGGCAGGCCCATGGACTTCCAGAGCTGGAAGCCACCGGACATCGAGGTCACGTCCGTGTAGCCCATCTCGAGGAGAGTGCGGGCCGCCAGCGCCGATCGGACCCCGACGGCGCAGTAGAGGACGACCGGCCGGCTGCGGTTCGGGACCGCCGTCTCGATCTCGCTTTCGAGGTTGCCGCGAGGCACGAACAGCGCGCCGGGGATGTGGCCCTGCTCCCACTCGCTGGTCTCGCGAACGTCGACGATCGCGACATCGGGTCGGCCGGTTCGGAGCTCCTCGACCTCGCGGGGGGTCACCTCGCGGATCGAGGCGCGGACATCTCGGATGATGTCGGAGAAGGATCGGCTCATCGGATGGGGATGCGCTCCGGAGATCGACGGGCTGCCGGGCACTCCGGCAGGGCGGGGGACGCGGTGGACGAAGAGGCCGGCCTCACGCCGGCCGGCGACACCTGCAGCGGCCCAGACGGACGGCGATCATCGGCGGGCCTCCGCCTCGGGGGCGGGGACCGGTTCGACCGTCCCCTCCTGGAGCGCGTGGCTGAGCGTGTCGAGCGAGAGGAGCGCGCACTTGAGGCGGGCGGGGCTGATCTCGATGCCGAGCAGGTCGAGGACGTCGTCGGGGGTCATGCCGAGGGCCTCGGCGACGGGCTTGCCCCTGATCTCGTCGGTCAGGAGCGACGCGCTGGCCTGGCTGATCGCGCAGCCGCGCCCGGTGAACGCGACCTCGGCGATGACCCCGTCGCGGATCCCCAGCATGAGGGTGATCCGGTCGCCGCACAGCGGATTGGCCCCCTCGAAGCGGGCGTCAGGGGCGTCCAGGACCCCGAAGTTGTGGGGCCGCCGGTAGTGCTCCAGGATGTAGTCGCGGTAGAGGTCGTCCATCGGAGGGTGAGTCTACTCCGGCCTGCTCAAACCCCGAACACGCGGACGACCTCGCGCAAGCCCTCGGCGAGCGCGTCGATGTCCTCGCGGGTGCTGTAGACGTTGAAGCTCGCCCTTGCCGTCGCCGTTAGGTCCAGCCGCTCGTGGAGCGGCATCGTGCAGTGGTGGCCGGCCCGCACGCAGACGCCGAAGCGGTCGAGGATCTGGGCCACGTCGTGGGGGTGCACGCCTGGGATGTTGAACGGGATCACGCCACCACGATGGTCGGCCGATGGCCCGTAGAGGACGATCGGCGGGACCTGCGCCGGGAGCCGCTCGAGGGCGTAGGCGACGAGCTCGTGCTCGTGGGCCCGGACGGCATTCATGCCGATGTCCATCAGGTAGCCTGCGGCGGCGCCGAGACCGATCGCGGACGCCACGTCCGGTGTGCCCGCCTCGAACTTCCAGGGGATCGAATTCCACTCGCTGCGGCGGAGATGGACCTCGCGGATCATCTCGCCCCCGGCCAGAAACGGCGGCATCGCCTCGAGGAGCTCCCGTCGAGCCCACAGGGCGCCCGAGCCCATCGGGCCCAGGACCTTGTGGCCACTGAAGGCGTAGAAGTCGGCTCCGATCTCCTGAACGTTCACCGCGAGGTGCGGCACGGCCTGCGCTCCGTCGATGAGGACGAGCGCTCCCGCCGCGTGGGCCATCTCGGTCATCTCGCGGACCGGGTTGATCGTGCCCAGGGTGTTCGAGACGTGGGTGAAGGCGACGAGCTTCGGACGGAGGCGCAGGAGGACCTCGAAGACGTCGAGCCGCAACAGGCCGTCGTCGGTGATCGGGATGAACTCGAGGTCGGCGTCGACCTCCTGGACCAGGATCTGCCAGGGGACGAGGTTGGCGTGATGCTCCATCTCGGTCAGGACGATCGCGTCGCCGCGGCCGACGTGCTTGCGACCCCAGCTGTAGGCGACGAGGTTGATCGCCTCGGTGGCGTTGCGGACGAAGACGATCTCGTGGGCCTCGGGGGCACCGATGAAGCCGGCCACCGTCGCCCGCGCGGCCTCGTAGGCAGCCGTGGCGCGCTCGCCGATCTCGTAGATGCCACGGTGGACGTTGGCGTTGTACTCGCCGTAGAACCGATCGACCGCCTCGATGACCACCCGCGGCTTCTGGCTCGTGGCCGCCGAGTCGAGGTAGACCAGCGGCCGACCGTGGATGGTCGTCTCGAAGATCGGGAAGTCGGCTCGCAGCGCGTACGGGTCGAGGCGGGCGCCCCGCTCGACAGGCGGCGCGGGGCTGAGGGCGACGGGCGCGGTCCGGTCCGAGGTCAGGGCCACCGTCGTTCCCGCCCCTAGAGGGCGGCCTCCACGGGCTCCGGGGCTCGCGCCCCCATCGTCGAGTCGCTCGCGTCGGCCTCGAAGCCGGCCTCGAGCAGGATCGGCGCGTAGCCCTCCTCCTCGAGACGGAGGGCGAGCTCGCGGCCCCCGCTGGTGATGATGCGGCCCATCGCCAGGACGTGGACCACGTCCGGCTTGATGTAGTTGAGGAGGCGCTGGTAGTGGGTGATGAGGAGGACGCCGAGCTCGGGGTTGAGCATCGCGTTGACGCCCTCGGCGACGACTCGCAGGGCGTCGATGTCGAGGCCAGAGTCGGTTTCGTCGAGGATCGCCATCTCGGGCTCGAGGACGGCCATCTGGAGCATCTCCAGACGCTTCTTCTCGCCGCCCGAGAAACCGTCGTTGACATAGCGCGCCGCGATCGAGTCGTCCATCTTGAGGAGCGCCATCTTCGAGCGAAGCAGCCGGCGGTACTCGCCCATCGGGATGCCGCCCCGGAGCGGGTCGGTGGGGTCGATGTTCGGGTCGGGATTCAGACCCGCCCGGCGGGCGTTGAGCGCCGAGCGCAGGAAGCTCGCCACCGAGAGGCCTGGGACCGCGGTCGGGTACTGGAAGGCGAGGAACATCCCCAGCCGGGCCCGCTTGTCCGGCGAGAGCTTCAGGATGTCGTGATCCTTCCAGGTCACGGAGCCTCGGGTGATGACGTAGGCCGGGTGCCCCATCAGGGCGTAGGCCAGGGTCGTCTTCCCGGAGCCGTTGGGGCCCATGATCGCGTGGACCTCGCCCTTGCCGACCGACAGGTCGATCCCCTGGAGGATCTCGACCTCCGGGTTCGCAACGGGCGCAACGTGCAGGTCGCGGATGACGAGGTGCTGGTCGGTCACGGTGGGTCTGCTGCTCCTGGTCGGCGGCGAGGCCCTGCGTGGCCCTGCGAGCCGCTGAGGCGCGACCGATCGAAATCGGCCGTGCGGGTGATGACGGGTCAGCCGGCGTGGACGACGGCCGGCTCGCGTGGGTCGATCTCGATGACGGGGATCGTGGTGACGAGGTCGGCGAGGGTCAGCGACTCGAGGGCCCCGTGAATGGCGTCCCGGACGCGAACCCATAGGATGTTCACCGAGCAGCGCCCGGTGCGGTCGCAGATGCTGGCATGAAGGGGATCCTCGCTGGCGCAGATCATCGGCGCGAGCGGGCCCTCCAGGGCGCGGAGGACATCGCTCATCCGGATCTCCGTCGGCGGCCGCGACAGCTGGTAGCCACCTCGGGCCCCCCGGGTGCTCACGACGAGGTCGGCGTCGCGCAGGCTCATGACGAGCTGCTCGAGATAGGCGCGCGGCAGGTCCTCATCCTGGGCGACCTCGCTCAGAGAGGCCGGCCGGCCACCGTACCGGCGACCCAGTTGGACCATCAGGCGCACGCCGTACTCCCCCTTGGTAGAGAAGGAGACAGCGCCGCTGCTATGGAAGGTGCGCAGGCTCAGGGTCATTCCTCGTGGCGACGGCCGGGTCGGAGGGACGCGTCCTCGGGGTCCCGGGCTGCCACCCGCCGGCCGAGGAATTCCGACCAAAACCGTCGGAAATGATCATACGCGCGACCCGCCGAAGACGTCAACGCGCCGCACTCGTTTCGACTCAGGACAGCCTGCAGCCACGCCGGCGTCGAACTCGTCGCCTGACTCGGCCTATCGCGCCGCGCGCCCGGCGTGTCACCGCCGAAGTACGCTGTGCGGGATGGAGGAACGTCGGCCGCAAGCCAAGGGGCGCAGGGGCGTCGCCGGCCGCGCCGCGGCGGTGTCACTGGCCCTGATCCTCGCCGCCTGTGGCTCGACGCCACCACCGGTGCCCGGCTCCTCGGTCCCGACTGACGCTGGGGCGAGCGCGGCCGCATCCCCGGCCGCCTCGGGCGTCCTGGCGACCGCCGCCCCGGCCTCACCGTCCCTGATCACACCGCCGCCCTTCCCGCTGGCCCTGGTCGGCCAGCTCACCGACAAGCGGGTCGGCCTCTCGCTGGCGGGCGTCCGGACCGTGATCGAGAAGGGCACCGTCCTCATCCCGTGCGGCCTGACCTCGATCGAGCTATCCGGCCAGCCGCTCGCGGTTCCGGCCGCCAGCTGCGTCCCGGCCAAGGAGATTGCGGCCCGGGTCAAGGCCACCAAGAACGCCCTGGGCCTGCTGCCGCCCGGCCTGGTGACCCCCCGGGTCAAGGCGCTCCAGGTCGGTGGCGCCGACCTCTTCGGGTCAGCATCGATCCGGGCGAAGGCGTACCCGCTGACGGCCACCTCCGACGAGCTCTCCGCCTCCTCGACCGCCTATGACGCCGGCGATATTCGGACCCTCGTCTCGACCGGCGACACCTGTCCCGATCGTTCGGTCAGCTACCAGGCCAACGTCCTCAAGAAGGGCTGGGACTGGACCCTCAACGGCGGAACGGCGCGCTACACGGGAATCCGGATGGACCGCGCCTTCGACGGCCCTGACGGCAACGGCTGGCCGGTCGTCGATGCGGTCCGCTCCGGTCACGCCGGCGCGATGCACCAGCTGCTGGCCGACGCCGACATCACGATCAACGACTTCGAATGCCCGATGGTCACCTCCTACGTCCAGCACGAGCACGGGACGGTCTTCTCGATCGACCCCAAGGTCGCGGGCGCGCTGGCCCGGGCGGGGGTGGACGTGGTGACGCTCGGCTCCAACCACATCACCGACCAGGGCCAGACCGGCGTCCGCCAGACCCTCAGCTATCTGGACAAGGCCGGCGTCAAGCACGCCGGAGCCGGGATGACCATCGGGCAAGCCCTGGCGCCCGCCGTGGTGGACGTGCGCGGCGTTCGCTTCGCCTTCATCGGCTGGGACGACACCGGTGGCTCGGCGGCGGCCACCGCCACGTCCGGGGGGGCCGCCGCGATGACGGAGGCCAACATCCGCAGCTCGTCGGCGGCCGCCCGCACGGCCGCCGACGTCGTGGTCGCGATGCCGCAGTGGAACTGGCCGGAGTACCACGCCGGCTTCACCTCCGAGGCACTCCGCCTCCGAAACCTGATGTACGCCGCCGGCGTCGACCACATCCTGGGCGCCGGCACCCATTGGGCGGGCGCGTTCTCGCTCACCTCCGGCAAGAACGGCGATCACCTCGCGGTGACCAGCCACGGCAACTTCCTGTTCGGGCAGGACTGGAGCCGCCAGACCGAGGAGGGCGTGATCGTTGAGTCGACCTTCCGCGGGACTCGCCTGGTCCAGGTGCGGCTGCACCCGTACATCGTCCTCGACGGGGCCCAGCCCAACCTGACCGACCCGCGCACGGACGGGGCCTACGTGCTCGACCAGATCTTCGAGGTGAGCCGCATTCCCTGATGCCCGCCGAGGCCGGCGACGCGTCCACCGGCCGCCGTACCGGACCAGCCCGACCAGTACGAGTTACCTATCGAACCGATGGGCCGCAGGTCGGTACGGTTCGCCTTGCGTGGGGACTCGACGCACCATGCGTCGCGTCCCGGGCGTGGCCACGGAGGCGTGGGGTGTCCCTCGCAATCGAGGAGACTGTCCCCGATGGGCGGAGCGCGACCGGACCGGGCGGCTCAGGGACGGCGCCCGAGCAGGCCGTCGCGCGCGGCGACGCCTTGCGCCAGGTAGCGGCCAAGATCAGCGGCCAGCGCGGCCTGGTCGAGGTCTTCGAGGACATCCTCGACCACAGCGCCACCCTCTTCGGAGCCGACCGAGCCGGGCTGTGGCTCGTCCAGCCCGGAGACCAACCGTTCGCCCTGGCCGCCCAGCGGAACCTCAGTAGCCGGCTGGTCGCCGCCGTCGGACGCATCCGGCGCGACCGGGACACTGCCGGCTGGCAGGCCCTCAAGCAGCGCCGGGCCCGCGTGCTGGCGGCGCCCTTCGGCCGCTCGCAGACTCCGGAGCTGGCCCGGATCTACCGCGCGGAGGGCATCCGCACCGTCTGCTTCATTCCGATCGCCTCGCAGGAGGAGCCGCTCGGGCTGCTCGTGCTGTACCACCGGACCGCCCGCGCCTGGCCTCCCGACGAGCTCGACATGGCCCGTGCCTTCGCCGACCAGATGGCGACCGCCATCCAGAACGCCCGGCTTCGCGAATCGGTGGGCACGCAGGCGGCTCGGCTGCGTTCCATCCAGGAGCTGATGGCCCGCCTCAACCGTGCCCAGGACGTCCCGGAGATCGGCGAGGCCATCGTCACCGAGATCGCCGGCCTGCTTCCTCACGACACCATCCGCGTCTACGTCGTCGACGTGGGACGGGATGTCTGCGAGCCGATCGCGTACCGGGGAACCTTCCTCGGCGTCGAGCAGACCCAGGTCACGCCCGACGTCCTGCGGGTCCAGGTCGGCCAGGGCATCACCGGCTGGGTGGCCGCCCACGGCGAGGCGGTCCTCACGGGCGACTCGGCGGCGGACCCACGGGGGATCACCTTCGGCAGCCAGCTCGGCACCGAATCGCTCCTGGTGGCCCCGATGATCCACGAGGATCGGGTCTGCGGCGTCATCGCTCTCTCGCTCGAGGGACGCGATCGGTACACGGCCGACGACCTCACGACGCTGCGGATCTTCGCCGGTTCGGCCGCCCAGGCGCTGGTCAACGCCGAACGGCTGGCGCAGCTACGCCGGCAGCAGGTCGAGCTCGAGCACCAGCTGGTGAGCCAGCGGCGGCTGCTCGAGGTGAACGAGCGGCTCCTCTCGGAACGCGATCCTCACGGTGTCCTCAACCTCATCGCCGACTCCCTCAAGATCCTCGTCGACTACGACACGCTGGCGGTCTACCAGGTCGACCCCGAGCGCAAGACCCGCCGGGCCGTCATCGCGCGGGACCGGTTCGCCGAGCTGATCCTGGGTCAGGAGATGCCCCTGGGAGCCGGCCTGACCGGTTGGGCGATCGCCAACGGCGAGGCGGTCCTGGCCAACGACGCCCACCTCGATCCGCGCTCGATGCTGATTCCGGGCACCCCCCAGGAGCCGGAGTCGATGATCATCGTGCCACTCGTGGTCGGGAACGCGTCGGTGGGAACCCTGAACGTCGGTCGGATCGGCGAGGCCGAGGCCCACTTCAGCCAAAGCGAGTTCGAGCTCGTCAAGCTCTTCGCCGGGCAGGCCTCGCTCGCCCTCCGCAACGCCGAGGCGCACCGGGCCGCAGAGGCCCGGGCCGAGCTCGATGCGCTGACCGGACTTGCGAACCACGGCGCATTCCAGCGTGATCTCGACGCCCTGCTGAGCGCCAGCGGCGCCTCACTCGGCCTGCTGATGCTCGACCTCGATGCCTTCAAGGCGTACAACGATCGCCGGGGTCACCCCGCGGGCGACGCGCTCCTGCAGGCGATCGGCGCCGCGATCGCCGGGTCGATCCGCGGCGAGCGCGACCGGGCCTATCGCTACGGCGGCGACGAGTTCGCCATCCTGCTCCCGGGCGCCACTCGCCAGGTCGCCGTGCAAGTCGCCGAGCGGATTCGACGGGCGGTGGACGCCGTCGCCGATGAGGCTCCAGGGCCGCGAGTGACCGTCTCCATCGGAATCGCCCGCTGCCCCGAGGATGGCCGGACCAAGGACGACCTGGTCGCCGCGGCCGACGCCGCCCTCTACCTGGCGAAGCCCATTCGCGAGATGGCCGACGAGGACGGCGACGGCGAAAGCCGCTCGAGTGAGCAGGCCGAGGCGATCCACGAGACGGCCCTTGCACTCATGACCCGCCGCGAACCACGGGAGCTGCTCCAGACCATCCTGGCTCGCGCGACGGCCCTCATGGGCGTCGCCCACGGCTGCATCTACCTGATCGAGCCGGACGGCGTGACGCTCCAGATGCGGGTCGGGATCGGGCTCTTCGAGCAGATGATCGGCTATCGCGTTCCGCGCGGGACCGGGCTCGCAGGGGCAGTCGCCGCATCAGGTCGGCCCTTCGCCGTCGACGACTACGACAGCTGGCCGAAGCGCGTCAGCGACATCGAGCGGGGGATGCTTGGGTCCGCCGTCGGGGTGCCCCTGGCCTCGAAGGGCAGCATCGTGGGGGTGCTGGGGCTCTGCTCGGGCGATCGACCACGACCCTTCCGCGAGCGTGAGATCCGGACCCTGGAGCGTTACGCCCAGCTCGGATCACTGGCCCTCGACAACGCCCGACTGCACGCCGACGCGGAGCACGAGCTGGCGGAGCGGGCCCGGGCCGAGGCCGCCCTGCGGGTCAGCGAAGAGCGCTATCGGCGGCTCTCCGACGCGACCTTC
The DNA here is from genome assembly GCA_963712585.1 of uncultured Chloroflexia bacterium. GTDB lineage: Bacteria > Chloroflexota > Limnocylindria > Limnocylindrales > CSP1-4 > CAVQIH01. Next base: position 50,400 of record CAVQIH010000001.1, on the reverse strand, counting down.
GAAGCGCTCGTCGTCCACCGCGACGGGGTCGTCCTGGAGGTCAACCAGGCCTTCACCACCCTGTTCGGCTACGAGGCGGCCGAGATCGTGGGCCGGCCGTTCCTCGAGATCGCCGCCCCCGAAGCCCGGCTCCTCGCCGGCGAGTATCTTCGCCACGAGTCGGAGGTCCCGCTCGAGGCCGCCGCCCGGTTCTGCGACGGCACGACCTTCCCGGCCGAGCTCATGAGCCGGACGATCGAGCACGTCGACGGGGAGCCCGCCCGGGTCACCGCGTTCCGCGACATCCGCGAGCGCAAGTCGTTCGAGGAGCGCCTCTCCCGCCAAGCCCTCTACGACTCGCTGACCGATCTCGCCAACCGCGACCTGCTCACCGATCGTCTCGAGCGGACGCTCACCTGGGGCGAGCGGTTCAGCGACCCCATCGCCGTCCTCCTGCTCGACCTCGACCGGTTCAAGGTCGTCAACGAGAGCCTCGGCCACGCCGCCGGCGATCAGCTCCTCGTCGCGGTCGCCCGCCGGCTGGCCGACTGCGTCCGGCCCGCCGACACGGTGGCCCGCTTCAGTGGCGACGCCTTCGCCATCCTGGTCGATGGGGTGAGCGGGCCCGACGAGGCCATCCGGATCGCGGAACGGATCGAGGGGGAGTTCGAGACACCGTTCGCGGTCGAGGGCCGGGAGTGGTTCCTGAGCGCGAGCATCGGCATCGTGCTCGGGACCCCGGGCGAGCCGGGCCCGGGAACGACGCACGCCGGGGACATGCTCCGGGACGCCGAGATCGCCCTGTACCGCGCCAAGGCCGACACGACCGCTGCTCATGCGGTCTTCGAGCCGAGCATGAACGCCCTGCCGCTCGAGCGGTTCGATCTCGAGACCGACCTGCGGCGGGCTCTCGCCCGTGATGAACTCCAGGTCCACTACCAGCCGATCGTCGACCTCGTCAACGGCCGGATCGTGGGCCACGAGGCCCTGGTGCGCTGGGAGCACCCCCAGCGCGGCTTGCTGGCCCCCGATTCGTTCGTCCCGCTGGCTGAGGAGACCGGCTTGATCGTGCCCATCGGGCTCTGGGTCATCGAGACGGCTTGCCGCCAAACGCGGGCCTGGCAGGAGCGATTCCCGTCCGACCCACCCCTGCTGATCAGCGTGAACCTCTCGACCCGCCAGTTCTCCCAGCCGGACCTGGTCGCCCAGATCGCCGGAATCCTCGCCCAGACCGGGCTCCGGCCGACCAGCCTCGAGCTCGAGATCACCGAGAGCGTGGTCATGGGGGAGTCGGAGTCGACCGTCTCCTCGCTGCGAGGAATCCACGCCCTCGGGGTGCGCCTGGCGCTCGACGACTTCGGCACCGGCTACTCGTCGCTCAGCTACCTCAAGCGCCTGCCGCTCTCCAACATCAAGATCGACCGGGCCTTCGTGAGCCGGCTCGACCACGAATCACGGGACATCCCGATCGTGCGGGCAGTGGTCTCGCTGGCGCACGGCCTGGGCATCGCCGTGACGGTCGAGGGGATCGAGCGCGCCGAGGAGCTCGCCGTCCTGCGGGACCTCGACTGCGACGGCGGCCAGGGCTTCTTCTTCGCCCCGCCGGGCCCGGCCGCCACGATCGAGCGACTCCTGGCGGGCGGCCATCTCCCCGCCCGACCCTGACAAACGAAAGACCCGGTCGGAACCGACCGGGTCTTCCCGCTGGACCGTGGTTCCCGGTTCAGTTGCGGCTGCTGCCGAAGAGCCGGAGCAAGAAGAAGAACAGGTTGATGAAGTCCAGGTAGAGCATGAACGCCGCGAAGATGGCGCCCTTCTCCATGGACCCCACCGACGCCGCGATGTCGCCGTGTTGGATCCGCTGGACGTCGTAGGCGGTCAGGGCGGTGAAGATCGCGACCCCGAGGATCGAGATCCCGAAGCTCAGCCACTGCCAGCCCAGGAACCAGTTGATGACCGAGGCGGCGATGATCCCGATCAGCCCCATGAAGAGGTAGCCGCCGATCGAGGCCAGGCTTCGCTTCGTCGTCGAGCCGTAGAGGGCCGCCCCGCCGAACATCACCGAGGCGCTCCCGGCGGCCGCCACGACTGAACCGAGGTCGTAGACCTTCAGCGCGAGGCCGACCGAGAGCCCCATCGTCGCGGCGTAGACGAAGAAGAGGAGGAAGGCGACCGAGGTCGAGATCCGGCGAATGGCGAAGATGAAGGCCATCGCCAGGATCAACTGGCCGATCAGGACCGGCAGGACCAGGGGCGTCAGGTTGACGAGCTGTTCGTCCGAGAGACCGGCGATGAGAACGCCGACCCCGGCCGTCAAGCCAAGCCCGACGAACATCCAGAGGAACGCCTGGCTGAGGAACGCCGCCGAAAGCTGGGCGACGGGACGGACGCCGAGCTGCGAGGGGGCGCCGAAGCGGGGATTGAAGGTCATCGAAGTCAGTACTCCATGAGAGTGGTCGATCGTCGCGGGGCTCGGGCTCTGCCGACCTGCACCGGCAGGAGCCGTCGGCTCATTGTGTCGCGGGCATGCGATTCCCTCAAGCGCCAGGCCCGGAAGGCAGGCGAACCCGCGCCGGCGTGGCCTGACGCGCCTCGGCCTGCTCGGCAGCCCGGGCGGCGACCCAGAGGAGATCCGCCAGCCGGTTGAGGTAGGCCAGCAGATAGGGGCCGGGGACGAGGCCGGCCCGGTCGAGGGCGACCGCCCGCCGCTCAGCCCGCCGTAGCGACGTCCGCGCCAGCTCGAGCGCGGCGCTCGTCCGCGTTTGGCCGGGCACCACGAACTCCTTGGGCATCTCGACCCGGGCCTCGAGATCGGCCAGTATCGCCTCGATGCCGTCGAGCATCTCGATCGAAACCCTGGTCGTCCCCTCGACGAGGCGGTCCCAGTGCTCGGGGTTGGCCGCCAGTTCGGCGCCTGCGACGAACAGCTCCCGCTGGATGCGCAGGATCAACTCGGCCAGGCTTTCGAACCCGGGTGAGAGGACGCCGTACTGGTCCTTCAGGGAGGACAGCTCGGCGCGAGCCAGCCCGAGGGCGGCGACGGCCTCGTCGATGGTGCCGTAGGCCTCGGTCCGCGGATCGTCCTTGCCGATGCGCGGCCCTCCGAAGAGCAACCCCGTGGAGCCGTCGTCCCCGCGGCCGGTGGCGACGGCCGAGCTTGGTCGGGTTCGCGACGCCCCGCTCACCACATGAGACCCGCGTCTCGCGGGTCCCACCGCTCGGCCAGCAGAGTGATCTTGACGGGGTGCTCGAGCACCGATTCAGCCTGCTCCTTGACCTGCGCGATCATCGAGCCGGCGTACGGGCAGAACGGGGTCGTCAGGATCATCTTGATCTCGGATTCGTCCTTGCCGAGGATGATCTGCCTGATCAGGGCCAGCTCGACCACGTTCATGCCGATCTCGGGGTCGACGACCGCCCGCAGCGCGTCGAGGACGGCGAGCTCCGTCGCCCGCCGCTCGGCGTCAAAGGGCGCGATCGACGGTTCCGTGGCTGCGCCCTGGGGGCTGGTTGTGTAGGTGTCGGTCATCGAGGCGGAGATCCGGTGCGGGCTTGGCCCGGACAGGTTACCACCAGTCGCCCGTCAATCCCCAGCGCGTTACTCGGAAATGACCACGCCGGGCATCTGGAGGTGCTCAGGGAGCGCGGCCGCCTCCGCCTCGGTATAGCCGGGGCCGACCAGCGCGCCGTCCGCCTCGAAGAACTCCGCGTACCGCTCGCGATGGTCGGCCGCGTAGACGAAGGCGCTGGCGATGCCGACGGTTCGCAGCTCAGGGTGCTCCGCCATGAGCCGCGTGAGCCCGTAGCCGTTGCGGCGAAGCTCGAGCAACTGGCGGACGGTGAGTCGGCTGTTGTAGCAGAACGGCTCGCCGTTCATGACGAGCGGGTCGACCTTGACCCACTTGATCGTCATGGTCAGGCGCCGTTGTAGAGGAACATGAGCAGGCGATTGCGCTTGCGGGCATCTCCGGCGAGTCGCCGGTACCGGCGGAAGACCCGGACGGCGGCGTCGCAGGCCGCGTCGGCCGGGACGCGCTCCGGGGGCGCCAGCACTGTCGCCGCGGCGCGGCGGACGCCTTCGGTGAGTACGACGAGGTCATCCATCGGCACGCGACGGCGGCGATAGACGGGGGCGACCCAGTCCGCCCACTCCCGCACCCAGCTCGGATCGTTCGAGGCGACCGCGCTGGCCAGCCGGTCGAGATAGCCCGCCAGGTCCCGGAGGAGGTTGCGCAGGCCGTCCTCGTCGTAGCGCTCGCCTATGGTCGGGTCACGCCCGAGCGCATCCGCCAGGGCCTGCGCCGCCAGGCGCTCCCGCGCCGCGCGGATCCGCGCCGCGCCCGCGGGGAAACCCGCGGTCATGTCGGGGGGCATGGCGCCGATCGCGGGGTGGCTCACGGCTGGCAAGTCTACGATGTTCGCCATGAGCACGCCCATCCACGACGGTTCGATCACCCGGGCGGTCGGCTTCGGTCTCGTCGCCGCCGCCTTCAGCGGCGCCATCTTCTTCGTCTTCGCCGGTCCCTTGAGCTTCACCGCCGGCCTGGTGGTCATCGCCATTGCCCTCGGCCGAGTCGTCGGCCTGTCCGTCCGGGGCGGCGCGGGCACCGCCATCGACACGGATGCCCGGGTCGGGATCTCGCTGGCCCTGACCTTCGTGGGCCTGGCGGCCGGCCTGACCGCCACCTGGCTGTGGGCGCTCGGCCAGGGCGGCGACCTGCCGATCCAGGAGTTCCTCGCCCAGACCTATGGGCTCCTGGTGCCGCTCGAGCTCGTCGCGGCAGCCGGCGTCGCCTGGTACAGCGCACGGTGAGCGGCGACGATGGATGAGGACGAGCGCGAGCCTGACCGGCCCGATCCTGGCCGCGATCGCCGGCCGTCCGCCCGGCGGGCACTGCCGCCGATGGCATTCCGCCACCCGACCGAGGACGATCACCGGCCGCTCGTCCACCGGATCGATGGGTGGTTCGACAGGCGGCGGATCCGCGACCAGCTGCCGCGGTTCTGGTTTCGCGACTTCGCGAGCACCTCCTGGCTTGCCGAGACGCCGGATGGGCATCTGGCCGCCTTCCTCGTCGGCTACCTGAGTCCCGACCATCCGGGAGAGGCACGCATTCATCTGGCAGCCACCGCCCCCCAGCTGCGCCGGCGGGGGATTGCCCGGGCGATCCACGAGCGGTTCGTGTCCGACGTGACGGCCCGGGGGGCTCGCCTCGTGTCCGTCCTGTTGCCTCCCGACGACCGCGTCGCGGTGGTCTGCTATCGCGCCCTCGGGTTCGAGCCAGAGAACGGACCGGGCACGCAACGGCTGTGGGGGACGCCTGCCTACCCGGACTACGACGCCGAGGGGCAGGATCGGGCGCGGTTCGTGATCCGGCTGGCCCCCTGACGGAGACCCGTTCGCGGCGATCCTCCGCCGCCTACCGATCGGCGCCCTGGGGCCAATCGTCGGCGACCCCGCTCGGTATCATCGGGTCGTGCCCGAGACCCTCACCTACGCCATCTACACCCGCGCGTCCCTGGCCGCCGTCGCCCCGGTCGCCAAGAACGCCCAGCGGACGCCCGGCATCTTCCATCGGGGCCCCAGCATCGAGACCAAGCTCCAGGAAGCACCCCGCAACCTGGAGCGCCTGCTCTTCGCGCGCAAGCTGGCCGACCTCGAGGAACACGATCGCCGGACCGTGCAGCATCCGACGGTTCGGATCCAGGTGGACCTCGATTTCGGCCGCCCGATCCGGCTGACCGACGGCCGGGCGATCCTGGCCGCCGTTGAGCGCGTCAGGGGCGCCGTCATGGGGATCGTGGTCGATCCCGGGGCGGAGCGGCTCCTGACGACCCCAGAGTGGCTGGCGGCGCTGAAGGCCCCGGCCGACCTGCTCAGCCATACCAGCGTCCATCACGTCGCCGACCAGCACGGCAACCAGATGCACACCCACGGCCTCACCAAGTTCGGGGCTCAGGAGCTGATGGTGCGGCCCGTCCCGGCCGGGACTGAGGAGGAACGCTGGATGCTCCTGATGGACTACGGCCTCAATGCGATGGGAGTCGCCCGGTTCGAGCCGGGCGACTCGACCGACTATCGCTCGTGGACGGTCCGCTTCTCGCGGATCCACGACCGCGACCACGACGCGGAGTTCCTGCTGGCCACCCTGATGGCCCGCGACGATGGGGCCCCGAAAGCCTGACCGACGAGGGTCTGACCGGACGAGGTGGGACGGGCGGGCCGTGGCGCGGCGCGTCCTCAGGCACGCTCCCCCGCTGCGATCTCGGCCACGATCGACCCGGGCGTCAGCGGTTCGCGGAGGAGCCGCGCGTAGCGGGCTGGCTGATCGGCTTCGGGGACCTGCTCGAGCCAGCCTCGGAGGAGGCGCTCGCCCTCGAAGTAGACGAAGACGTAGGTCCGCCAGAGCGGATGCTCGATGAACTCGAGGCGCTTGGCAGCCCGCTGAGGGGTCGTGATCAGCCAGCGCTCCAGGTAGGCAAGGACCTCGGCCCGCGGCGCTCGGTCGGCGTGGAGCAGGAGCGCGGCATTGCCGGCGACACCGCGGACGTCGGCGAGAGCGCGGGTGATGGAGACCTGCCGCTCGGCCTCGGCGCGGGCGACCGCGGGGTCCGCCGCGACCGGCAGGCCTGCTCGGCGGTAGACCTCGACCAGCAGGTCGACCTCTTCGGAGGCCGGCACCGCGAACTGACGGCCGAGATCCGCCAGGCCCTCGCTGATCAGGCACTCGGGCGTGTTGATGGTCAGGACGCTCGCCTCCAGCGCGCCGGCCTCCTGGACGAGGGCCACTTCCCTGGCGGCGTGCTCCAGGTGGTGCCCGAAGTAGGTCTCGTGGGCGAGGACCGAGAGCAGGTCGACCGCCCGGATCGGCAGATCGGTGTTGAGGTCGACACGTGATCGCCCTCCCCCGTCGTACCAGTTGTAGCCGCTCCACGGCTGGTTCTTGACCAGCGAGACCCGCACAGATTCACCGGGCGGAAGCCCGAAGAGCGCCGCCGCCCGATCCCGGAAGTGGGCCACCACCCAGTCGATGACCGGCGGAAGTCGGGCTGGGTCGACGGTCAGCCCCGCGTCGCGGGCGGCGATGCGCTCGGCGAGCGGTCCTTGGCCGGGGAGGAGCCGCTCCAGCTCCTCGGCTGCCGCCGCGAAGACGGTCTCGTCGGTCCGGCTCGGCATGAAGTCGAAGCACGCCCGGACGTGGTCGAGGTACGGGAGTGGGTCATTCGCGATAGCGCGGGCCTGGGTCTCGAGGGCGACGCACTGGGCTTCCAGCCATCGCCTTCGGGCGGGATCCGCGACCTCGGAGGCGAGGCGGGTCCGAAGGGTCGCGGCATCGTCGCGAAGACGATCCGACGCGGGCAGCTGGTCCAGGTCCACCTGCGCCTTGAGATCGGCCGGCCCGAAGTAGCCGTCGACCAGCCCGGGGATCCGCTGGTCGAGCCGGAGCGCGAGCAAGATGTAGTCGCGGGCGATGGGGTCGGGCTCGGGGACGGTCCACGCTCCGCCGACGGCCAGCGTCATCGGGCGCCAGGGTCGTCCGGAGAGGGCGAAGCGGACGCGGGCCGCTGAGGGCCGCTCCCGCCAGGCGGGTCCTCACCGACAAAGGGCATTCCCTGGCGCTCGACCGCGTCGAGGCTGGCTCGGAGTGCTGCCGTCTTCTGCTCGGCAACCTCGCGCACGTAGGCCTGCTCCTCGACCGGCGTCATCGGGCGGCCCCGAACGATCTCCTTGGGCCGACCGACCGTCAGCCAGACCAGGTGATAGCGGTCCATGGTCCCCCAGGCCGCGGCCAGGAGCTCGTCGGAGATCTGGAGCCAGGTCCTGAGGGCCCCAAGGCTCGGGCTCGCGGCGATGCGCTCGCCTTCGGCGATGAGGCGACGGGTCCGCTCGATCAGCTCGTCACGGGTCACGGCTCGCCTCCCCGACCGCAGCCGGTCATCGGGGCATCGGTTTCGCCTCTCCTCCCGGAAGCGGCGCCTCGCCGTGCGAGATCGCATCGATCCAGCGTTCGCGCGCCTCGCGCAGCCGCAGGGTTCGGGGGCCGGGCCGCCCGTCACCGATCGGCCGATCCTCGAAGCGGGTGAGCGGCACGATCCCTGCCACGCTGCTGCTGAGGAACGCCTCGTCCGCGGCGGCAAGGTCCGCCGGCCAGAGCCGGCGCTCCACCGGGATCAGCCCCTGCCCGGGGCCCCAGGCCAGCAGCCACGACCGCGTCGTGCCGGGCAGGACTCCCTCCGCGGCCGCCGGCGTGACGAGCTCGGCACCGCGGACGATGAAGATGTTCGACGTGGTCGCTTCGCTCAGTGCGCCTTCCACCGTCCGGAAGAGGGCATCGTCGGCCCCCGCCCGAACGGCCTCCAGCTTGGCGAAGACGTGGTCGGCACGCGAGATCGACTTGACCCCCGCGAGCGGCGAGGCCGGATCGTGCCGCACGCGGCTCTGGATGACCCACAGGCCCCGAGCCAGGATTGCGGCCGACGGCGGATGGTGCGGCCAGGCCTGGATCGCCACCGTTGACCGGGCCTCGGTGAAGCCGGGCGGCACGAGACCCCGCTCAGCGAGCGGGCCGCGACTGGCGGTGATGCGAACCGCGGCATCGCCGGGCTCGCCACCCTCGGCCCCAGTTCCGTCGAGCCCCTCGGCCGCCAGGAGCGCCGCGATCCCGGCAGCGAGCTCCTCGTCGCCGAACGGCAGGCGGACCGCCAGGGCGGCCGCGTTCTCCCGCAGGCGCTGCAGGTGCTCCTCGAGCTCCACCGCGATGCCGCGCCTGGCGCGCAGGCTCTCGAACACGCCGTCCCCGAGCTGGAAACCGCGGTCGAACACCGCGAGATGCGGGCCGGCCGCGTCCACCAGTCGTCCGTCGAGCCAGACCTGCCGCACCACCGCCTCAGCCTACCTCCCGGCCACAGATCGCGGAGAGCGGTCCGCGCGCCTTGGCCACGGTCTCGGCGTACTCGGCGGCGGGATCGCTTTGGCGGGTGATTCCACCGCCGACATGAAGGGTAAGCAGGCGGCCGTCGGCCACGAACGTGCGGATGAGGATGCTCGTGCCCATCGCTCCATCCGGCCCGAGCCAGCCGAGGGCGCCCGTGTACGGACCGCGCCGGACCGGCTCGAGCCCCTCCAGGATCTCCATCGCCCGGATCTTGGGAGCGCCGGTGATGGAACCACCGGGGAAGGCCGCGGCGAGGAGATCGAGCGCGTCTCGGCCGGGTGACAGCCGCCCGGTGACCGTCGAGACGAGATGCTGGACGCTCGGCGTCCGCTCCAGCCGGCAGAGCCGAGGTACGCGGATACTGCCCGGCCGGCAGACTCGGCCGAGATCGTTGCGCAGGACGTCGACGATCATGACGTTCTCGGCGCGATCCTTGGCGCTCTCGAGGAGTTCGCGGGCCAGGGCCCGGTCGGTGACTCGGTCGGTCCCGCGAAGGCGGGTGCCCTTGATCGGGTCCGTGCTCACGGCGCCTCGCGCGTCGACTGTCAAGAATGGCTCAGGCGAGGCCGAGACGATCGCTCGGGGGGCGCCGGTGGTCGGGCTCGGGCCGAGGTCGAGATAGGCCGAGAACGGCGCCGGCTCCACCTCCCGGAGACCGAGATAGAGCGGCCATGGGTCGCCGCTGAAGGGGGCCTCCAGCCGGCGAGCCAGGTTCGCCTGGTAGATCTCGCCCCCGGCGATCGCCTCGCGGATCGCCCGGACTCGCTCCTCGAAGCCGGCTCGGTCGGGCCGTGACGTGAAGGCGAGGCCATCGACGCGCCCGTCCGTCCGTTCCCGCGGCTCCTCTCGCGGCGGCCGCCGGGCCAGCGCCAGCAGCCTCGCCCGGAGGTCGCTCAGCCGCCGTCTGAGCCGCCGCTCGTCGCCATCGAAGGCCCGGCCGGCGAGCCACGCTCGGTTCCCCCGCCGGTCGATTGCCACGACCCAGTCGTGGATTCCGAAGCGGAGGATCGGCAGGCCCTGGTCGTCGGCCGCCAGCGTCGGCAGCCGCTCGATCAGGTGACCGGCGTCGTACCCGAGGTAGCCGATCAGGCCGCCCTGGAACGGCGGCCACGGAGACGCGGCTGGTGGCTGGGTGGTGGTGGCTATCGCTGCACGCTGAGCTGCCGGGCCTGCGGCTGCGAGGCGGGTAAGCGTCTCGCGAAGCCCGGCCATCGGCGCTCCCGCCGCCGCCGGCCGGTCGAGCACCTCGAGCGGATCGGCCGACACGAAGGTCCAGCGCGCGCGACGCCCCGGCCGCGCGCTCTCAAGCACGGCCAGGCCCGGGAGATCCCGGAACGCGTCGGCGATGGCGATCGTCGGCAGGCTGGCCAGGCCGTCGAGGATCTCGAGGCGAGCCCGTGGGGGGATGACCATCAGTCGGGCCATGGCGCGATCATGACCCACCCGCACGGCCCCGGTGGACGGATTCGTCCCGCGGGGCCGTGCAAGACCGGCTTCAGACTGCGACCGGCAGGGGCTTCTCGATGGGAACGTAGAAGACGATGGTGGTGTCGGGCGCGATGCCAGAGCGAGAGAGCAGCGCGGAGAGATCGTCGCGACTGGCGATGTCTCGACGGATCCCGTCGGCGAGCTGGCTCGTCCGGTTCCACGCGACGGCGCCGGGGAGATGACCCTGGTCGTAGGCGGTCGTGTCGACGTCGACTTCGACGAAACGCACGCCGGGGTCGCTGAGGTGATCCCGCGCCCACTCGGCGTCGACGAGGACGTCGTGGGCGTATCCGGTGGCGGTCATCTGGCTGGCACTCCTTGGTGTCGGGGGACGCGAGGGCCGGTCGGCGCCCGAAGGGCAGCGGGCCGGCGGGCTGAGACGCGGGCGTGAGGCTAGGTCAGCCGGGCCCGCCCGGGACAGGAGCATCGGCCCAGGATCCGAGGGCGCGACGAATGCTGGAGAGTGGGCTCACCCACCGGAGCTCACCCGGTCGAGGCGACCGAACGCTCGTAGGCGATCCTGGCAGGCCGCAGCCGCGCGGGCGACTTGGCGAACGATCCACGGATCGACCCTGCTGGAATCCTCGATCGTGAGCGACAAGCCGTACGACCCCTCCTCGAGCACGATGCCCGTGGTATTGCGATAGTCGGCCATCCAGTTCGCCTGGAGCTGGAGGGCGACGGCAACCACCACCGGCCGCTCGAAGAGCCAGTCCACGTACATCGAATTCAGGAGGTCGACCAGGTCGTCCACGCGGACCGGCCGGCCCCGCTCCACGCGGGCCAGCAGATGAAGAACCCGGACAGCCGCGAAGGGATCGCCGACTTCGGCAATCGCGGGGGGCTGGACGTTCGGGTCGGGGAGCCCGGCCGGCGCGTCGCGAAGCGAGAGGAGGCCGGGTGCCGCGGTATTAGCCACTTCGAGTCCCGTGACGGCGGACGTCCAGCGCCTGTTCCGGGCCGGCACCGCTCCATACCCGACCTCTTTGGTCGGGATTAGGCGGGCAGGATAGCACACCGTGGCGGCTGGACCCACGTCCGCAGATGAAGGTTCCCCCGCGGGGCCCCGCCGACAGGCCCGAGGCGGAGGCGTGCGAAACTTCATCGACCTGCCACCGCGGCGCAACATCGAGGCGCCACCATGACCCGCCACCGCACCCTGAGACGAGCGATCGATCGATGAGCCTTCCCCCGATCCCGACCGGGTCCGAGCCGGATCCCAAGTCTGACCAGGCGGCTGCTGCCGCCTCCGGCCAGCCAGCACCCCCCGCCCCCGCGCCGCCGAGCGAACCGACCGCCAGTGCGCCCACTCCTGCGGCGTCGTGGCCGGCGGCCCCGCCTCCGTTGATCGCCGGCCGGGCGGCCACCGCGGGTGAGTCCGGCCCAGCTGGTTTCACCTGGATCCAACCCCAGGGCACTCCCGGCTCGGGCTGGGGTACGCCGGCGCCCGTCGGGTCCTCGCGAACGGGTCGCGGTCGGGCCCTGGCCCGAATCGGGTTGGGCCTGATCGCCCTCTTGCTGGCCTTCGGACTCGGGATCGGCGCCGGGCGGGCCGGCCTGGGGAGCCCGACCCAGCCGGGCCCCGGAGGAACGGCCTCCGGGGCAGCCCTCCCGACTCCGGGACAGGCCGGCCTCCCTCCCGACTTCGGGCTCTTCTACGAGGCCTGGGGCGTCCTCAAGGACAACTACGTCGAGCCGTCGGCGCTCGAGTCGAGGGACCTGACCTACGGCGCGATCAACGGGCTCGTCGAGGCCGTCGGCGATACCGACCATACGCGCTTCCTGACTGCTAACCAGCTCCGGGAAGAGCAAGAGGGCCTCAGCGGCTCGTTCGCCGGGGTGGGCGCCGTCATGGCCGAACAGGACGGCGTCCCGGTCGTCCAGTCCGTCTTCGTGGGCAGCCCCGCCGAGCGGGCCGGGCTTCGCCCGGGCGACCACGTGGTTGGCATCGACGGCGAATCCACGGACGGCCTCTCGCTCAACGAGGTCGTGGCGAAGGTTCGCGGCGAAGCCGGGACCGTGGTTCGCCTGAGCGTCCTGCGCGAAGGGTCAACGCAGCCGACTGAGATCTCGATCACCCGGGCGGTGATCAACGTCTCCGCCGTCAGCTGGGCGTTCATGCCCGGGACGAAGATCGCGGTGATCCGCCTGGAACAGTTCCAGGCCGACTCCACCAAGGACGTCGTGGCCGCCCTACAGGCCGCGCTCGATCAGAGCGCCACCGGCATCGTGCTCGACCTCCGCAACAACACCGGCGGCTACGTCAGCGAGGCGGTCGCGATTGCCAGCCAGTTCCTGACCGGCGGCGACGTCTACATCGCCCAGGACGGCAAGGGCGAGCGCACCCCTGTGGCGGTCCAGACGGGCGGTATCGCCCTGCGGGTCCCGCTGACCGTCCTGATCGACCATGCCTCGGCGAGCTCGTCCGAGATCGTGGCCGGGGCTCTCCAGGACGCCGGCCGGGCCAAGCTCGTCGGCGTCACGACGTTCGGAACGGGAACCGTGCTCGGGACCTTCACGCTCTCCGACGGATCCGCCCTGCTGGTGGGCACGGTCGAGTGGCTCACGCCGGCGGGCCGCCAGATCTGGAAGCACGGGATCACCCCCGACGTCACCGTGGAGCTGCCCTCGGACGGCCGCGTCGTAACGCCATCGGAGTTCGCCACGCTCGGGGCCGCCGGGATCCGCGACGCGGGCGACACGCAGCTTTTCCGCGCGGTCGAGGTGGTCCAGGGCAAGTAGAGCGGCGGCGATCGGGCCACTGCCCCCAGCATTAGGAGCTCACGAATTCGGGCACCGGTCATCCGCTGTCGCTCCTGCCACCTCTCGTCCCGGACCGGGGCTCGCTCAGTCCATGTCGGTCACCCTCGGTCCGAGCTCGTCCGGCCGTACTCGGCGGCGGTCGAGCTCACTGCAACGAGACGAATCCAGGCAGGCTCGTCTTGGACCCGGCCGTCTTGCGTCCTGCTACTGCCGGGGGCAGTACGCCGACACGGCCGACGCAGGCTGGACAGCCGGCGGGCGGCTCTGCGCGGCGGAGGCGCTTGGCGTCCGGTAGGCTTCCGTCATGAGCCTCAGGGGGCGACCGTCCGCGACTACCTGGTTCGTCCGCCGCGACCCGCGGCGCGAATGGCTGGGTCTGGCTCCCTACAGCAGCTCGCCGTGGGCGGAGCCGGTCGGCATGCCCTCGGGCGGCCTGGGCTCCTCACCCGGACCGTATTCGCGCGTCGCGGCCGGACCCGAGGGGCCCGGCTCGAGGACCGACAGCGGTGCGCCGGCCTGGCCTTCGATGGCGCCCACGCCGTACGGCACCCATTTCGAGGGATCTTGCAGGCGGTGCTGCTCGACGTTGCCGCGGGTGTGGATCTCGGTGAACCCGGCCGGCTCGATCCACATCCGCTTGCCGTCGAGGAGGCCGGTCACGCCCTCCTGGCCGGGCTCGGGACGCGGGTTCTGGCAGTACCGGCAGGAGGCCCGGTCGTGCGGGGTGTACTCGATCGGCTCCTCGTAGGTCGTGATGTAGCCCTCGTAGTTGCGGAGCACGACCTTGTGGTCGGAGTAGCTGACCACATAGTTCGGCATCACCGGGATCTTCCCGCCCCCACCGGGGGCGTCGACGATGTACTGGGGAACGGCGTAGCCCGAGGTGTGGCCGCGCAGGCCCTCCATGATCTCGAGGCCCTTCCCGACCGGTGTACGGAAGTGGCCGGCGCCCTCGACGAGGTCGCACTGGTAGATGTAGTAGGGCCTGACCCGGATCTCCACGAGCCGCTGGACGAGCTCGCGCTGGATGTGGACACAGTCGTTGACGCCCGCCAGGAGGACCGACTGGTTGCCGATCGGGATGCCCGCCCTGGTGAGCTGGTCGACCGCCCGGGCGACTTCGGGGGTGATCTCGTTGGGATGGTTGAAATGCAGGTTCACCCAGATCGGGTGGTACCGCTGGAGCATCTCGCAGAGCTCGTCGTCCACCCGCTGGGGGAGGAAGACCGGCACGCGACTGCCGATCCGGACGATCTCGATGTGGGGGATCTCGCGGATCCCTCGGATGATCTGCTCGAGGAGCTTGGGTGCCAGGGTCAGGCCGTCGCCGCCGCTGATGAGGACGTCGCGAACCTGGGGCGTCCGGCGCAGGTAGTCGAGCTGCGCCTCGTGGTCCTTGCGATTGAAGTTCTGGGAAGCGTCTCCCACGATCCGGGCCCGCGTGCAGTAGCGGCAGTAGCTCGCGCATTGGGTGGTGACGAGCATGAGTACCCGATCGGGGTAGCGATGGACGAGCCCCGGCACCGGTGAGTGGCGGTCCTCGGCGAGGGAGTCCTCCATCATCCCGGTGAAGGCCTGCAACTCGCGGCCCAGGGGAATGACCTGACGCCGGATGGGATCGTCGGGGTCGTCGGGATCGATCAGGCTGGCGAAGTAGGGCGTGATGTCGACCCGGAACTTGTCGGGCGCCGAGAGGCCTTCCCGCTCCTCGTCCGTCAGGTTGAGGATCCGTTCGATCTCGGTCAGGTCGTTGACGCGCTTGGAGAGCTGCCAGCGCCAGTCATTCCACTTCTCGTCGGGGACGTCTGCCCACAGCGGCGCACGGCGACTGACGGCCGGCCTGCCGTCCGGCCCGATGGCTCGGGCAGGGTCGCGCCGGTTGACGTAGGGACGAGTCTCGGCGGACTGCCCGTCTCCGCCCGTCTCAATGACGGCCCCACCGGTCTCCCTGGCGTCCATGGGCTCTCCTCGCTCGCCGTCAGGGCCTCGCCGGCATTCGCTGGGCGCGATCGCCGGGGCACTGGGCGGCAGGCTGCATAGATCCTATGCAGGATGAATGCCGTCGGATGATACGCGCGCCGAACGCACCCGGTCCAGCACCGCTCCCGGGCGCATTCGCCGGCGCGTCACTCGCCGATGACCGACCAGATGAAGCCCATCATGATGAAGAAGCCCGAGAACATGGCGATGAGGGCGAGCCCGCCGTACGGGGAGTTCGCGCCCGTATGCGGCACGAGCTGCAACCCGATCCCGAACGCCAGCGCCCAGCCGATGAAGAGCAGGCCGAAGAGCACCCGCGCGTTCGGCCCGGTGATCGCCCGGACCCAGCCCACCGATCGGCGCTCCGGGCTGATGGCCGCGCGCAGGAAGATGAACAGCATGACTCCGACGAGCACCGCCGACAGTCCGAACTCGAGGGGATGGGTGAACCAGACCGTGAAGAGCTGCACCGGGCGGGCCTCCGCGTGGTCGGCGAGTCGAGCGACGCGCGGAATACTACCAGAGGCGTGCAGACCCTCGGGAAACGATCCCGGGCCCGGTCCGCGCCTCGCGACGCGCCAGCCGCCGTGGCCCCCAGGCGCGTCGGGGGCCCCGGGCCGCCGATGGGTGACATACTCGCGCCGATGCGACTCGAGCTGACCCGACGGGGCGACTATGGGGTCCGGGCCATGCTGGCCCTGGCGCGCTCAGCGGGCCCCGGTCCGATGAGCGCGAGGCGCATCGCCGAGGCGATGGCGATACCGCCGCGCTTCCTTCCTCAGGTCCTCGGCGATCTCGCCCGGGCCGGCCTCATCCAAGCCCACCCGGGCCGCCTCGGCGGGTACCGGCTGGCCCAGCCGGCCGAGGCCGTCACCCTCCTGGCGATGATCGAGGCAGTCGAGGGCGACTCGCGTCGCAAGACGTGCGTGCTTCGGAGCGCGCCGTGTGGCCTCGATGAGCTCTGCGACGTCCACGACGCGTTCTTCGCGGCCCAGGACGCCATGTTGGGGCGTTTCCAGGCGGTCACCCTGGCCGAGCTCGCCACGCGCCGGGCAACCGCCTGAACGACGCCAACGCCAGCAGCGCCACCCAGCTGGCGAGCGCAACCCCGCCGACCAGCCCGCCGGCCGATCCGGTCGCGGACTGACCCAGCCCAGCCCCGGCTTCGCGGACTCGCCTGGCCATTGACATAATGGAGTAAGTTAGTATTAGATTACGACCTCGCCCCGCTGCCAGCCCGAGGACCCAGGCCGAGATGCGACTCCAGCTCACCAAGCGCAGCGACTACGCCATCCGCGCCTGCCTTCGCCTCGCCCTGGCGAGCGGTGCGGAGCGGCTGCCCAGCCGGCGGATCGCCCGAGAGATGGCCATCCCCGTCCACTTCCTGCCGCAGATCCTGGCCGATCTCGTCCGCGGGCGATTCGTCGAAGCCACCGGCGGCAAGCTCGGCGGCTACCGGCTCTCGCGAGACCCCGCCGCAGTCACCCTGCTGGAGCTTATCGAGACGATCGAGGGTCCGGCCCGCAGCGAGCACTGCGTCCTGCGCGACAGCGCCTGCGACGGCGATCCCGGCTGCTCCCTCCATCCGATCTGGTCGTCGGCGCAGGCGGCATTCACCGAAGTGCTCGGTGGAACGAGTCTCGCCGACATCGCGGCGATCGAGCGTTCAATCCACCACCCGGCGGGGCGGTCCAACCCGGAAAGGATCTCGGCATGACTCCCACCTCCCGACGCCTCGGCGTCCTCGGCATCGCCCTCAGCGGGCTCGTGGCCGTTGCCGGCTGCACGCCGGATGGCGCCGGGCGCGCTTCCTGGACGTTCGTCCCGGTGGCCACCGCCGGAGCCGCCACCCCTGCCCCGGCCCCGGCTGCGACGACGGCCGGCACCGTCGGCCAGGTCCTGGGGACGCTCGAGGTGCACGCCTTCGACCTGGGCTTCAAGCCGAGCGCACTCGAGGTCGAGAAGGCCGGGGTCTACGAGGTCAAGCTCGTCAACGACGGCTCGATCCCCCACGACCTCACGTTCGCCGACGGCACCAAGATCGCGGCAGGCTCCAGTGCCACGGCCAGCTCGACGGTCAGCGTGCCCGAGGGAGGGACCACGTTCCTCTGCTCGATTCCCGGCCACGCCGACGCGGGCATGAAGGGCGCCATCTCCGTGGCGGCATCGACGGCCGTGGGTGGCAGCCAGAGCAGCGGATCTGGCCAGACGACCGGTTCGGCGGACGACCACGGCGGACCCGCCCCCACGACCGATGTCGCGGCGGATCCGAATGCGCCCCCGTACACCCTCTACGACCCGACCGCTCCCGCGCTGCTGCCGGGCACCGTCCACGACGTCGACCTCGTCGTCGAGGAGAAGCTGATGACCGTGGCCGACGGGTTCGTGCAGTCGGTTTGGACCTTCAACGGCACCGTCCCCGGACCGGCCATCCGGGTCAAGGTCGGCGACACCATCCGGGTCCATCTCAAGAACCCGGCCACGAACAAGCTCCCCCACTCCGTCGACTTCCACGCCAGCCAGGTGGCCTGGAACGACGAGATGACCTCGATCAACCCGGGCGAGGAGAAGCTGTACGAGTGGACGGCCGACTACGCCGGCGTCTGGATGTACCACTGCGGGACGGCACCGGCCCTCCACCACATCGCCAACGGCATGTACGGGATGGTCATCGTCGAGCCCGAAGAGGGCCTCCCCAAGGTCGACCGCGAGTTCGCCATCGTCCAGAGCGAGTGGTACCTGGGCCCCCAGGGTCAGCCGGTCAGCCTGACCAAGGCCTCGGCTGCAGCCCCCGCACCGGACTTCGTGGTCTTCAACGGCGTTGCCAACCAGTACAAGGACCACCCCATCCAGATCGCCACCGGCCAGGAGGTGCGGGTCTTCGTTCTCGACGCCGGTCCGAGCGTCGACAGCTCCTTCCACGTCGTCGGCACGATCTTCGACACCGTGATCAAGGAAGGAATCGCCCTCCGGCGCGGCAACGACGGGAGCTGGGGATCGCAGGCCGTGGACCTCGCCCCGGCCCAGGGCGCGATCATCGAGTTCAAGGCGGCCGAGGACGGGCTCTACCCGATGGTGACCCACGCCTTCAACCTCGTCGGCCGCGGCGCGCTCGGCCTCTTCCAGGCGGGGGATGGCGATCCGAAGAACTGATCGGCCCGAGGGGCTCAGCCCGGAGCGCGCTCCCGGCGGCGGTAGAGCAGGATCGCCCCGAGCCAGCCGGCGACGACCGTGGCGGCGTAGGCCACGCACCAGGGACAGACGGCGCCGATGACGAACAGCTCGAGATAGCGAAGGTAGACGACGACGACCATGGCCGGCAGCCCGAGAGCGTAAAGCCCGACCAGGAGCCGGGAGTCCCCCGTGCGCCACCAGCCGATCGTCCCCAGCAGAGTCGCCAGCGAGTAGGCCAGGCCGTAGGCGCCGGTCGGGATGCCGAGGAACGTGCTGTAGGTGCTCTGTTCGATCACCTCACAGCCGCCTAGGCCCCCGCACACGGGCACCGCGCCACTGAGCTTCGTCCAGGTGAGGTAGGTGGCGATGCCCAGGCCGGCCAGGGCGATCAGCCCCAGCACCAGCGCCGGGCGGAGCCGCCCGCGGCGGGCCGACTCGGCGGAGGTGTCCCCCGAGGTGGGTCGTGCGGTGCCTGTGGCTCCGGCCCGCGAATCGAGGGGCGCCATGGCTCGGCCCGGGCTACGGCGTCGGCGAGGGGGCCGGCGAGCTCGACGGCACGGGCGATGCGCTGCCGCCGAGCAGGGCGTCGAGCTTGGCGCTCATCTCCTCGAAGGTCGGCACGAACTGGAACTCGAACTTCTCGCCGTTCAGCACCAAGGTCGGCGTCCCTTTCACGGGCACCGCCGCCGCCGAGGCCGTCTCCTCCTCCACGGCCGTGCGGGTGGCCGGGTCGCTGTAGCACGTCCCGAACGCGGTCATGTCCAGGCCGATCGCCTGGGCGATGGCGTCGAGCCGGTCGCGGCTGAACGCGCCCAGGTTCTCGCCGCTCTGGTTGGCGTAGAGGTAGTCGTGGTACTTCCAGTACTGGCCCTGGGCACCCGCGCAGCGAGCAGCCGTGGCCGCGTCGTGGGACTCCTTGGTCGCGGTCGAGCCATCCAGAAATGCGTAGTCGCGGTAGTTGATCCGCAGCCGGCCGTCGGCCACGTACGTCTTTGAGAGCTTCGCCTCGGTTGCCACCGCCCACGCCCGGCAGCCCGGGCACTGGTAATCCGACCAGACATCGAGGACGACGGGGGCGTCGGCCTTGCCGATGGACATGCCGTCGGCGAGCGTCGTATCGGTCAGCTCGAGCGGCGTGTTGACGCCCACCGTCGGCTTCTTGGCCCCAGAGTTCAGGGCCACGAAGGCGACGATGACGATCCCGACGAGGACGGCGCCGATGGTCATGAGCGCCATAGGCGACTGCCAGGCGGGCTTGGGAGCGACCGTCGCGGCGGACCGCAGGCGGGTGGAGCTGCGCCCATCGCGGCGAGCAGCCTCCCGGCGGGCGCGACGGCCGGTCGGGTCACCGGGCGGATTCGGTTTGGAGGTCATGGGGTACTCCGTGCAGCTCGGACGCGCGCAACAGCGTACCCGGCGACGGCCCAGACTGCCGGCCGTGACCGAAGCAGGGACGCAGTCCCGATGAGACCTAGTATCATCAAGCCGGTGACAAGCGCCGCGCCGCTCGTCGGCGCTCTCGACATCGCCGGGTACCGGCTCACCGAGCCGCGCCGGGCCATCGCCCAGCTGATCGCCGACCGGCAGGGCCACTTCACCGCGGCGGATCTCGTCTCGGAAGCCAGGGCCCGCCGGCTGCGGCTGGGCCGGGCGACCATCTTCCGTTCGCTCGAGCTCTTCAACGAGCTCGGCCTGGTGGAGCGTCTCGATCTGCCCACCGGTGAGCACGCCTACGTTCCATGTGTCCCCGCCCATCACCACCACGCCGTCTGCTCGCGCTGCGGCCGCACGACCCGGGTCGACGACGCGGGGCTCGACGCGATGCTGGGCGAGCTGGGCGCCCGAACCGGCTTCCGGATCGAGTCGCACCGCCTCGAGCTGTACGGCGTCTGCCCGGCCTGCCGCCTGCTCGAGCGCACCTCCCCCTGACGATCCCCGTCTGACTTGAACGCCAACCATCACCATGGAGGCCAAGGTGACCCTCGCTCGATCGCTATTGAGACTCGGTCCTAGACCGCGGAGGGGCACGGCCGCCGTCGCGGTCGCGTTGACGACGGTGCTGGCAGTCGGAGCGTGCTCGAGCTCCCCTGGGGCCGGCGATCGGACGACCGTCGTGGTCACCTACTCGATCCTCGGTTCGCTCGTGACCGATCTCGTCGGCGACGGGACCAAGGTGGTCGTCCTGATGCCCAACGGCGCCGACCCTCACGAGTGGGAACCGTCGGCCAAGGCCATCGAGACAGTGACCAAGGCCGACCTGCTCGTCGAGAACGGGCTCGATCTCGAAGGCGGTATGGCGAACGCGTTCGACCAGGCGGAGCAGGCAGGGACCAAGCGCTTCGTGGCCTCCGACCACATCACCGTCCGCCACGTCGGCGAGGGCGAGGGGCTGCCGACGGGCGATCCCGACCAGGCCGTCGGCGCCCCCGACCCTCACCTCTGGATGGATCCGCTGACGATGCGCGACGTCGTGGTTGCGCTCGCCGACCAGCTCCGGACCGACCTGGGGCTCGACGTCTCGACTCGAGCGACCGATCTCGAGCGCCGGCTTGGCGCGCTCAACGACGAGCTGGTGGCGTCCCTCGCGGCGGTCCCGGCCGACCAGCGCAAGCTCGTGACCGGCCACGAGTCGCTCGGCTACTTCGCCGCCCGCTATCAGTTCAAGCTCGTGGGCGCGATCATCCCGAGCCTCACGACCCAGGCCGAGCCGTCGGCGGCCGAGCTCGCGGCCCTCAAGGGCAAGATCGACGCCGAGGGTGTCAAGGCCATCTTCACCGAGCTCGGGACGCCCAAGGCGGTGGCCGACGCGATCGGCCAGGAGATGGGCGTCAAGGTCATCGAGCTCTCGACGCACGTCCTGCCCGATGACGACTCCTACTTCACGTTCATGAGGAACATCGCCACACTGGTGACCGACAACCTGAAGTAGGTCGCTCCACACACCAGGAGCCCGGGCGCCCACCTGCCAGCTGCCCGCGGCTTCGGCGAATGGGCGGCACCATCTGAGGAGGATCTCTGGGCCCGCTCGTCGATCCCTTCGTACAGAACGAGTTCATGCTCCGCGCCCTGGCCGCGGGCATCCTCGTCTCGGTCGCCTGCTCGATCGTGGGCACGTTCGTGGTCCTGCGGGGACTCGCCTTCATCGGCGACGCGCTGGCCCACGGCGTGCTGCCCGGCGTGGCCGTGGCCATCCTCCTGGGCATCCCGGGGATCTTCGGCGCCGCGCTAGGCGCCGCCGTCATGATCGGCGGGGTCAGCCTCGTCACCCAGCGCTCACGTCTCTCGTCGGACACCGCGATCGGGCTCCTCTTCGTAGGGATGCTCGCCCTGGGCGTGGTCATCGTGTCACGCTCCAACAGCTTCACGGGCGATCTCATCCGGATCCTGTTCGGCGAGATCCTCGGCGTCCGGGCCACCGACCTGGCGGTCCAGGCGATCGCCACCGTGGGTGTGGCGGCGACCGCGTTGGTCTGCGGGCGACCCTTCCTCCTCCTCTGCTTCGACCCCGAGCAGGCGGAGGTCGCCGGATTCCCCGCCCGCCGGTACCACGGCCTGATGCTGGTCCTGGTCGCGACCACGGTGATCGTGTCGTTCCAGAGCGTCGGGACCCTGCTGGTCTTCGGGATGCTGCTGGCGCCCGCGGGCGCGGGCGCCCTCATCGCGCACCGGATCGGGTCGATGATGGCCTGGGGCATCGCCTTCGGATCGTTCTCGACCTACGCCGGCCTCCTGCTCAGCTACCACCTGAACACCGCGGCCGGCGCCACGGTCGTGCTGGTCGCCACGGCCGTCTTCTTCCTCGTGCTCGCCCTCGTGAACGCCCGGGCGCGAACGAGCGTCCGGGTCGAGACCGGGCCGGCTGATCCGGCATGAGCGGCGCGGTCGCACGCCAGAACGAGGAGCAGGTGCTGGGGGCGGCCGGGCTTACCGTCGGCTACGATCGGCGGCCGGTGGTCGCGGACATCGAGCTCACCGTCCCCCGCCAGACTTCGCTGGCGCTGGTGGGTACGAACGGCTCGGGCAAGTCGACCCTTCTCAAGACCATCGTCGGCTTGCTCCCGCCGCTTGGCGGCAGCATCGAGGTCTTCGGTGGGCAACCTGGCTCGGCACCTCGCCGGGTCGCCTACCTGAGCCAGTTCCACGCCTCCGGCTTCGTCCTGCCACTCCGCTCCATCGACGTCGTTCGGATGGCCCGCTTTCCGGCACTCGGCCTGTTCCGGCCGCTGGCGAGCTCCGACCACGACCTCATCGAGAGCGCGATGCGGACGATGGGGGTCCTCGACCTCGCCGATGCGCCGCTCCGATCGCTCTCCGGCGGACAGCAGCAACGGGTGTACCTGGCCCAGGTGCTGGCCCACCGGGCGGACCTGATCGTCCTCGACGAGCCGACAGCCGGCCTCGACGCCGGCGCCCGTGAGATCTACCTCGGAGCGTTCGCCGCTGAGCTCGAGCGGGGAGCGACCCTCGTGACGGCCACCCACGACATCGCCGAGGCGGTCGAATACGACCAGGTGCTCCTGCTGGCGCGGCGCGTCGTGGCGCTCGGTCCGGGCCGCGAGGTCCTGACTGCACGATCGCGCTCCTGGAGACGTTCGGGATCGTCCTCCACCACGTTCATCACCGGGAACCGCGCGGTCAGCGGGGCCTCGGTCACGACGTTCATGATCTGGCCGGCCACGAAGAGGATGAGGCGATCCTGACGAGCCGGGGCCACTCGACCACGACCCCCATCGATCCCCAGGCTGAACCGCCGCACCGGCACGTGGATCGCCCGGGTCGCTGAGCCTGTCGGACCGGGCCCAGGGTTGCCGGGGGCCTACCGACGGCCGGTGGCGTCAGTGCTCGTCGTAGTGCTGTGCGTGGCCGGCGTGGCGATGGACCCCGTGCACGTAATCCAGATGCGTTTCGTGAGCGATCGCCGGGTGCCCGCAACCGGAACCGTGGACGTGCATGTGCCCGACGTGCGCCTGGTGGATCGCCAGCGGCTCCTGATCGACGTGGTCGCCATGGACATGATCGAGGTGGCCCTCGTGGACCACGTCTTCGTGATCAGCGTGGTGGGCTCTCGCGTGGCCACAGTCGGGGTCGTGGAGGTGGCGGGGGTCGGCGCTCGGGAGATGCGTCGCGGGAGTGCGCATCAGATCGGCGGTCCAGGCCGCGAGGGAGGGGCGTTCATCGTCAGACAGTAGACCCGGCCAACCCGTCCCTGCAACCACGCCGGCCCCTGCAGGGACCCGGTGGGGGCGCTTTCGGCGGATGACTTTCCACCGGCCGTGCCGTAGCATCGACAGGACGCCCCGGGGGCCGGGTGGACGACCCGCACCCTCCGCAACCGGACCGGCATACCCTTCCTCGCGCGACCCCGGAGACCGCCCTCCGTGACCGATCGACACCTCCCCGCCCTCTCGCGGCGCTCGTTCCTGACGCTGCTCGCCCGTTCGGTGGTCACCGCGGCCGGGATCCCCATCGTGGCGGCCGCGGCCGGCGCTGCGCCCGTCGCGGAGGCGGCCGGCGGCGGCGTGATCTACCACGGAGACCGGACCCGGCGCGTGGTCGCCCTGACCATCGACGATGGGTGGGGGCCGTCACGCGTTCGCCGGATCTTCGACATCCTGCGCGCCGAGAACGTGGCTGCCACGTTCTTCCCCTACACGCAGGCCATGCACCTCGACGCGAAGCTGTGGCGACAGATCGCGGACGCCGGGTTCCCGATCGGCAACCACACCAATTCGCACCCGCCGATGCCGCAGCTTTCGACCAGGGCCATGGAGCTCGAGCTGCGCAATGCGCGGCGCGTGGTCCACGAGATCACCGGGCGTGACATCTTGCCGGTGTTCCGGCCGCCGTATGGCGCCTACGACGAGCGCGTGGTGCGGGTCTCGGAGGAGCAGGGCTTTCCGATCGTCCTGATGTGGGACACCAGCGACGGATCATCATCGTCGAGGGGCTCCGCCGACGAGCACCTCCGGGCCGCGTTGCGCGGCCGCAACGGCTCGGTGCTCCTCACCCACGGTGGCCCGGCGGTCGCCCCGGAGATCCTGCCCTCGGTGATCGCGACCTACCGACAGCGTGGGTTTGATTTCGTGACCGTGCCCGAGCTGCTGAACCTCGCCGACCCGAGCCTTCGGGGCGTCGTCCATCCGTCACGGGGGCGCACGGCGCCTGGGCGCTCCGGGGTCCGTCCCGCCTAGCTCGGCTTCTGGCCAGTCGTGCGCAAGAACCGCTCGAGCGCCTCGCGGGAGGGCATTCCCTGGCGGGCCCCGGCCACCGTCGTCGACAGGGCAGCGGCGGCGACCGCCCGCTCGACAGCCACCTGGAGCGGCCGACCTTCGGCCAGTCCCGCTGCGAGGGCGCCGCTCAAGGTGTCACCCGCCCCGGTCGTGTCGGCGGGCACGACGCGCTGGGCGGCGACGTCGATCATGCGGATCGAATTGGCTCCGGCCCGGCTCGAGTCACGCATGACGATGAGCGCACCGGCCGCTCCCAGCGTCACCACCACAGCCGAGCGCACGCCCGATCCCTCCGGACCGGACTCCAGGAGCGAACGGGTCCGTTGGGCCAGAGCTGCCCCCGGCTTGACGGTCCGCCCGGCCCGCCGGTCGTCGAGGGCGAGGATCTGGCTCAGCTCGGTCTGGTTCGGAGTCAGCACGTCGACGAGCTCGAGCACGGAGCGCCCGATCCCCTCGGCCGGGGCCGGATTGAGGACCGTCGTGGCACCGGCGGCCTGGCCGATGCGGAGGGCCTCGATCACGGCCGGCAGAGGGATCTCGGCGCCGGTCAGCAGCACGTCGCCGGGCCGCGGCGCGACCTCGGCGAGGGCGCCGGCGACCCGCTCGGAATCGAGCGCCAGATTCGCGCCGGAGGCCACTCCGATCGCGTTCTCCCCACGTTCGTCGACGAGGATGAGGGCGACTCCGGTCTGGGCGCCCTCGAGCGTGACGAGATGGCTCGTGTCGATGCCTTCGGATTCCAGCGCAGCCCGGGCCTCAGCGCCGAAGTCGTCCGATCCGAGTGCGCCGATGAACACCGTCGGGGTCCCCAGACGCGCCGCGGCGACCGCCTGGTTGCCCCCCTTTCCACCGTGGAAGCGGCCGAACGTGCCGCCGCCAACCGTCTCGCCGGCGGCCGGGAGGCGAGCGATCCGAACGACGAGGTCGACGTTGACCGAGCCGACGACGACGACCCGACCGGTCACGACCACGCCCCGAACCCCGAGGGGTGCCTCATGACGACCGCCCCCGGCGCCATCTACGAGCCGGTGATGAATTCGCCGCCGTCGACCGAGATGATGTCGCCGCTGATGAAGCCCGTGCCCTCGCCCGACAGGGCGACGATCGCCGCGGCCACGTCCCGCGTCGTCGTCATGCGGCCGGAGGGGTTCCGCCGTTCGGCGGCGGCGATGATCATCTCGTGCTCGGGGATCTTCAGCAGGGCCGGCGTCAGCGTCACCCCGGCGCGGATCGCGTTGACGGTGATCCCGCTGCCCCGCCGGGCCAGCTCCATCGCCAGCTGGCGGACGTGGGACTCGAGGGCCGTCTTGGCCGAGGACACGACCCCGTACGAGGGCACCACCCGGCTCGAACCTTCCGAGGTCATGGCGTAGACCTTGGAGCCGGCCTCGAGGAAGCCGCTCCGATACAGATCCTGCACCCAGTAGACGAGGCTGTTGGCCATCACGTCCTGGGTCATCTCCATCTTCTTGCGGTCGACCGCGGCCCGGGGGTCGTCGGCGATGAACGGGACCAGCGAGCCGAACGCCAGCGAGTGCATGAGGACCCGGACATACGGGTGGCGACCGTCGGCGCGCGAAGCGGCGAAGCGGGCGGCGAGTGTCTCGAGGGCGGCGGCACGCTTCTCGTCGTCGGCGGCGTTCATGTTGAGGTAGAGCGCTTCACTCCCGGCCGCCGCGATCCGCGCTTTGACCTCCTCCACGTGGGCCAGGCCGGCGCGGAAGTCGAGGTGGATCCCGCAGATGCGATAGCCGGCTTCGGCGAGGGCCACGGCGGTGGCTTCGCCCATCCCGCTCGAGGCGCCCAGGATGAGCGCCCAGCGCTCCCGATCGTCAGCCATCGAGCGTCCTCCCTGGTGCAACGACGGGGCGGCCGGCGCCCGCGCCGCGTGCCGGTGACTCGTCAAGTTCCGAAGTGGCCCGGCCGTGATCCCGGCGTGGCTGCGCCGGCGGCCGGGCCGTGCCCGACGAACGCGTTCCGCACGCCCGTCGGGCGGCGCCGAGTCTAGCAGGGCCCCTGCGGACCGGGCCGCGCCATTCCCTCAGACGACATCCTCGCGGTGGAGCCGGCCGATCTCGTCGACGCCGTAGCCGAGCTCGGCGAGGATCTCGTCGGTCTGCTCGCCGAGGAGTGGCGGCGGCGTCCGGACGGTCGCCGGCGTGGCCGCGAGCTTGAAGGGGACTCCCACCTGGCGGATGGTCCCCAGCACCGGATGCTCGAGCTCCACGACCATCTCCCGGGCCTTCGCCTGGGGGCTGGCCAAGGCCTCGAGCACGTCGTTGACCCGACCGCACGGGACGTCAGCCTCGCCGAGGACAGTGAGCCAGGCGGCCGAGCTGGCGCCCGCCAGGCGCTCGGCCAGGATCGGCCTGAGCTCGGCCCTGGCCAGGACGCGGTCGCCGTTGGTGGCAAACCGAGGGTCATCGGCCAGCTCGGGCAGACCGAGGGCGGAGCAGAACCGCGGCCACTGGCGCTCGCTGCCGACGGCGATCGCGATCTCCCCGTCGGCGGTCGAGAACGTCTCGTACGGCACGATGCTGGGATGGGCGTTCCCGAGGCGCCCGGGCGAGCGCCCGGTGACCAGCGCGCTCTGGGCCTGGTTCGCCAGCCAGGCGAGCGTGGACTCGAAGAGCGAGAGATCGATTCGCTGGCCTCGGCCCGCGGTGGGACTCGCCCCCCGATCTCGCGCGGCCAGGGCCGCCAGCACGGCGACCGCACCGAGCATTCCGGTCGTGAGGTCGCTGATCGCCACGCCCACCTTGGTCGGGTGGCCGCCCTCGGCATCGGCGAACCCGGTGATCGCCATGAGACCGGCGACGGCCTGGATCACGAAGTCGTAGCCGGGCGCGCCGGCCTGCGGGCCGTCGGGGCCGAAGCCGGTGATGGCGAGATGGATCAGCCGCGGGTTCAGTCGCTCGAGGTCCTCCTGCGCGAACCCGAGCCTGGTGAACGCGTCGACGCGGCCGTTCTCGACGAGGATGTCGGCCCGCCCGAGGAGGCGGCTCAGGACCTCCCGTCCGTGCTCCTGCTTGAGGTCGAGGCGAAGGCTCCGCTTGTTGCGATTGACTGCCAGGTAGTAGGTCGCGACCTGGCCGCTCTGGCCGGCCGGCCCGCGGCCGCCGACCGGGGGAACGCGGACCCACGGCGGGCCCCAGCCCCGGGTAGCGTCTCCCTCGGGCGGCTCGACCTTGACGACGTCCGCCCCGAGGTCGCCGAGCAGCATCGTGCAGTACGGCCCCGCCAACACGGTTGAGCAGTCGATGACGAGGGTCCCGCTGAGCGGGCCGGGGAGCGACCCCGGATCCGGCACGCCACCGCCATCCGCGTTGGGCATGTCGCGATGCTCGGAGCCGTGCGTGAGGCGAGGCTCGAACCGCCCGCCTAGCGCGTCTCGACCGCGACCAGCAGCCGCCGGGAGGCTGAGGCGATCTCGTCGACGGCCGCGTCGAAGGCGACGGCATTCCGCCTGGAAGGCTCCCGGAAGCCGCTCACCTTGCGGACGAACTGGAGGGCGGCGGCGCGGATCTCGTCCTCCGTCGCCGGCTCGTCCGCCCGCCTCAAGGTCTTGATGCTGCGGCACATGGCGTCAGTCCTCCAGGATGGGTGATCAGGACCGGCTTTCGAGGGAAAGCTCGCCTGGGGTTACCGGCGCCCGTGGGACGCGCCGCTTGGGACCGTCGTTCGCGTGCTCCCGGGGCGCGTCGAGCGTGCGCAGCAGCGAGTTCGCCTCCAGTCGCTCGAGGATGTCGTGGGCCTCACTGTGCGCCTCGGCGAGCTCGGAGCCGCCCTCGTCGAGCAGGAGGACAGCGTCCAGCTCGGCGAGGGCGAGATCGAAGCGGCAACCGATCTCGCGCCAGCCGCGCCAGGCATCGCGGTAGAGCGCGAGGGCATCGGCCGTTCGCCCATCGAGGGCGGCCAGTCCGGCCCGCATCGTCATTCGCTCCAGCTCGATCGCCGGCCCGTGGTGTCCGCTGGCCTCGTGGTGCTCGAGGCAACGCCGGACACGGTCTCGGTCATGCGCCCAGAGCGCGGCCCGGGCAGCGAATGCGTACGGATGCGGGCCGTTGACCAGGCTGATCTCGGCGGCCTCGAACGCCTCGTGGTGGGCCTCATCGAGCCGACCCTCGGCGAACGCGACGGCCGCCTGCGCGCGCAGAAAGTCGGCTCGGGTGGCGGCATCGGTGTCGTCTGGCGTCAGCCGCGTGAACTCGGCCATCAGCTCCTCGGTCGGCCGCCCCCGATAGGCCTCGAACGGGATGAGCTGGGTCAATTCGACGCCCCGGAGCACGTCCGAGGTCTCACCCTGCATCGTCGCCAGGACGGCGTCCGCCTCCTCCCAGTCCCCGGTCCGGCGACAGGCCTCAACCGTGTTGCCGGCCAGCACGCCGGCCTGGGCACGCAGGCCTAGCCGGCGAGCCTCCTCCAAACCCCGGCGGCCCATCTCGACCGCCGCCCGCGGATCCCGGAAGCCGAGGACGCCGGTGATGTTGATCTCCGCCCGCCGCGCTGTGGCGACGAGCCCCCGCTCCTCGGAGAGTCGGCGGCCCGCCTCCAGCGTGCCGAGACCTTCGTAGGCGCGACCCACCTGAGCGAGACCGACCCCCCGGGTGACGAGCAGATCGGCCACCAGGTCGACCAGGTCGAGCCGCTCCGCCCGGGCGAGGACCAGGTCGACCAGCGCGTTGGCGCGCTCGATCTCCTCGTGGAAGAAGTACGCCCGGGCGACCTGGGCACTCAGGGCTACCCCGGCGGGTTCGTCCGCGAGGTCTGCGAACTCGACGGCGGCCGGCTCGAGGATCGCCATCGCCTCGGCGGTTCGGAAGGAGCTCAGGATCGTCGAGCCGAGCTCGGCGGTCGCGCGGGCCACGCCGATCCGATCGTGACGGGCGCGGTGACGCTCGACGGCGTCGCGCAGGAGCGTCTCCGCCTCGTCGAAGCGGCCGGCCATCCTCGCCGCGACCCCGGTCCGCTCGAGCAGCTCGGCGGCCTCGACCGGATCGGGCGTCACCGCGATCGCCATCCGCAGGAGCGCCGTCGCCTGGGCGTGCGAGCCGAGGTCGCCGGCCCGATCGGCCGCGGCCCGGAGCGCCACCCGGGCCTGGGCGGCCACGGCCTCACCCTCGGGTCCCTCCGGACTGGCCTCCCAGGCGGCGAAGTAGTGGTTCGCGAGAATCGCGGCCAGCTCCTCGTCGCCGACCGCCTCGTAGTGGCGCGCCGCAGCGAGGTGGCGAGTGCGCCGGTCTCGCCGGGCGAGGGTCGAGTAGGCGACCTCGCGGATGAGCCCCTGGGTGAACCCGTACTGGCCGCGCTCGGGCGACCGAGGGTGGGTGTCGAGGGTGAGCATCTCGCGACGGACGAGGCCTCGCAATCGCGGCTCGAGCGACTCGGCCGGCTCTCCGATGAGACCGGCGAGGGCGGCGACCGAGAAGCTCTGACCGAGGACCGAGGCGTCCTGGAGGAGCGTCCGGTCCGACGACTCCAGCGCGTCGAGGCGGGCCGCGATGAGCGCGTGGAGCGAATCCGGGACGGCGAGCTGCGAGACGTCACCGATCGGCCGGTATCCCCCATCGGTCGCCTCGACCTTCCCCTCGGCCACCAGCATGCGGACCGTCTCCACGGCGTAGAGCGGGACGCCGTCGGCGCGGTCGAGGATGGCTCGGACGGCCTGCTCCGGGAGACCGGGCACGAGGCCGGCCAGGAGGTCGCGCATCGCCGGCTCCGGGAGCGGCTCGAGGGAGAGGGCCACGAAGTTGCGTCGGCCGGCGCCCCAGTCCGGCCGACGCTCGAGGAGCTCGGGCCGGGCCAGGGTCACGACGAGGATGGGGTGGTTGCGGCTCCATTCGAGGAGATGGTCGATGAAGTCGAGGAGCCCGCCGTCGGCCCACTGGAGGTCCTCGAAGACGAAGATCGCCGGAGCATCGGCGGAGACGCGCTCGATGAAGGTGCGCCAGGCGGCGAAGAGCGCGTCGCGCCCGCCGGCCGGCGGGTCGCCGACCCCCAGCAGCGAGAGCAACGCGGGCTCGATCCAGCGCCGCTCGTCGGCGTCGGGGACGTATTCGACGAGCGCCGCGGCGATTCGCTCCCGAGTGGTCGCTTCGTCATCGCCCTCGACGAGCTTGGCGCGCCGCCGGACCATCTCACCGAGCGCCCAGAAGGTGACCCCTTCGCCGTAGGCCGGGGAGCGGCCCTGGTGCCAGTTGACGGACTCGAGCAGGCCGTCGATGTACTTGAGGAACTCCCAGGCCAGGCGCGATCTTGCCGATGCCGGCCTGGCCGGTCACCGAGATGAGCCGGGCGCGGCCTTCACGGGCCGTCGCGTGGTAGACGTCCTTGAGGAGGCGGAGCTCGTTGTCGCGGCCGACGAAGGGCGCCTCGGGGCCCTCCGTCCTGCCCTGCCCGCCGCGCTCGGCCACGACGCGTTGGGCTCGCCAGGCCTGGACAGGGGCCGACTTGCCGCGCAGGAGATGCTCACCGGCGGGCTCGAAGAGGATCGCCCGGCTGGCTGCCCGGTGGGTGGCCTCTCCGACCAGGACTGCGCCGGGCGGCGCCACGGCCTGGAGCCGCGACGCGGTATTCACGAGATCCCCGGCAACCATCCCCTGCCCGACCGCCCCGAGCGAGACGGCGGCTTCGCCGGTCATCACGGCGACGCGCAACTCGAGGGCGTCGTCTCCTACCTGTCGCCCCAGCTGGCGGACGGCATCGACGAGGTCGAGACCGGCCCGCACGGCGCGCTCGGCGTCGTCCTCCTGGGCGACCGGCGTGCCCCAGACCGCCATCACCGCGTCGCCGATGAACTTCTCGACCTGGCCGCCGTATCGCTCCACGATCTCGCGGGCGACGTCGAAGTAGCGGGCCAGGAATTCGCGCACGGCCTCCGGGTCATGGCCGTCGGACCGCGTGGTGAAACCGACCAGATCGGCGAACAGGACCGAGACGAGGCGCCGCTCGGTGGTCGGGGGGCCGGCCGGACCCGTCGGGACGGCTACCGGGCCACCTGCCCCCGCGGCCTCCTCGAGTCTCGAGCCGCACTCGCCGCAGAACCGGGCCGTGGCCGGGTTCGGTGTGCCGCACGCCCGACACGCCTGGGCCAGGCGCGTTCCGCACTCGCCGCAGAACTTCCGTCCGCTCTCGTTCGACGCCCCGCAACTCGGACAGGCCAGCATCTCCGCCTCATGCGCGATAGACGGGCAGGGTACCCGCGAACGGCCGGGACCGTCGAGTCCCCGATTGCGCGTAGCATCGCCGAATGCACCAGCCGCACCGCCTCACCCTCATGACCGTCCACGCTCACCCCGACGACGAGACCATCGGGACGGGGGGCGTCATGGCCCGGGCCGTCGCGGAGGGCAAGCGGGTCATCCTCGTGACGTGCACCCGCGGCGAGCTCGGCGAGATCGTCGTGCCCGAGCTCGACACGGAGGCAAACCATCGCCGGCTGGGCGAGCTCCGGGCGGCCGAGCTCGATGGAGCGATGAGGGAGCTCGGGGTGACCGAGTGGGAGAACCTCGGCTACCGGGATTCCGGGATGATGGGCACGCCGGGCAATCACGACCCCCGCTCGCTGTGGCGGGCGAACCTGGACGAAGCGATCGGCCGGCTCGTCTGGCTCGTCCGCCACTACCGGCCGGACGTCCTGACCACCTACAACGAGATCGGCGGCTACGGCCATCCCGACCACATCCGCGCCCATCAGCTTGCGGTCGGGGCCTTCGCCCGGGCCGGTGATCCGGCCTGGTATCCCGAGCAGCTGAGCCCGGCGTCGGGCGGCTCCGGCCCCGCTCCGGACGAGGGCGGCGTCGAGCCCTGGGCGCCCCGCAAGCTCTACGAGCAGGCCTGGTCGACCGAGATGCGCAAGCGGATGGCCGACAAGCTCACCGAGCTCGGCATGCGCAACTTCTGGAGCCCGCCGGAGGACGCGACGCCCGAGCAGCTCGCCGAGTGGGAGGCCTGGCTCAAGTGGATGGCCGTTGACGAGTCCGCGATCACCACCCGGGTCGACGTCGGCCAGTGGATCGAGCAACGCTTCGCGGCGATGCGCCAGCACGTGACCCAGATCCCCGCCGACGGGCCGCTCCTCGCGCTCGGACCCGACGCCTGGCGCGACCTGGGCGGCGAGGAGACCTTCGTGCTCCGCGAGTCGCGCGTCTCGACGGCGGTCCCCGAGACGGACCTCTTCGCCGGCCTCGACGGCTGAGGCGGGCGAAGCCCCAGGGGCGGCGCCCACCGAACGGCTGACCACCGCCGACCGAATGGTGGATAGGCGCTCCACCGACTACCCGCTGGGCGATCGCGCTCTCCGTTCCCAAACTCGGTGACAGCGGGAATCGCGCGAGCGACGAGCCCACGATCTGGGCCCAGAAGCCGGTCCCGCGACAGAGTCGGGGAACGCACTCCGATGATTCGATCCCTGCCCCGACTGACAGCTGGTGGATGCCACCGTTCCTGCGCTGGCTGCCCCGGATCACGATCGAAGGCGACGCTGCGCGGCGAGAGCCGGATGCCCTTGCCTCGATGGGCGGCGCCGCTGCGGCGATCAGTCCGTCCGTGCAGCAGCGATCGTGTGAGGCGAGGTGACCCGAATGCTGCCCTCTGGCACTTGGGGTTCGGTCCCGACGACGGGGACAATCGACTTGTGGCGGCCATCGGACTCACCGTCGGTGTCGCCGCTCGAAAGGATCCCCTCGATGGCGAATCGGCCCGTCATCGCCCAACCCGCGAACGCGGATCTCGTCCGGCCTGCCGCCACGCCGGTCGCGCCGACCGCTGCCGGCGGCACGCCCAGGGATTACTACGACGAGGGCTGGGGCACGTACGTCTCGGGGCAGGGCGTCGACGAGAAGGGAGAGCTCTGGTTCCGGTAGGCGCATGAGCGGCAGGTGTGCGGATTTGGGCTGAGGCAAGCCTTCGCGGCTTCCGCGCCGGCGTTTCCGCCCGACCACCCACTCAGGAGAGGAATTACGACCATGTCCATACTCGTCGCGTATGCCAGCAAGCACGGTGCCACCGCGGGGATCGCGGAGCGGATCGCAGAGCGGCTGCGGGCGGCCGGACTGGAGGCGGAAGCCCGGCCGGTGAAGGAGGTTCGCGACCCCGCCCCGTACGACGCCTTCGTGATCGGCGGCGCCACCTACATGTTCCACTGGATGAAGGAGGCTACGGCCTTCGTCCGGCGCAACCGTGCTCTCCTCGCGACCCGGCCGGCATGGCTCTTCAGTGTCGGTCCGCTCGGCCCCGACGCGCTCGATGAGAAGGGTCAGGACCCGCGCGTCGTTGGCGCGCCCAAGGAGATCCCCGAGCTCCGAGCGGCAATCCACGCTCGGGATCACCAGGTCTTCTTCGGGGCGTTCGACCGGCGGATGAAGGCGGTCGGGCTCACCGAGCGCCTGGTCATGATGATGCCGGCCGCCCGGGCGGCCTTTCCCGAGGGCGACTTCCGCGACTGGGCCGAGATCGAGGCCTGGGCCGACGGCATCGCCGTCGAGCTGGCGCGGGTGCCCTCGAGCGGACGCTGACCGGGGGCGGAGTGGCGGACCCGACCGGATTCGAACCGGCGATCTCCAGCGTGACAGGCTGGCATGTTTGGCCGCTACACCACGGGTCCGTCGCGGCGACTCGGGAGTGTAGCACGTCCGGTGGGCGGCTCGGACCCCGTGCGATACTCGGCGGACCATGACGGATCGCCCCATCGACCTCCGTTCCGACACCGTCACCCAGCCCAGCCCGGCGATGCGTCGAGCGATGGTCGAGTCGCCGCTCGGGGACGACGTCTTCGGCGACGACCCGACGGTCAACGCGCTCGAGGAGCGCGCTGCCGCCCTGCTCGGCAAGGAGGCCGGCCTCTTCGTGGCGAGCGGGACGATGGGCAACCTCGTCGCCCAGATGGCCCACCTCGCCCGTGGCCAGGAGACGATCGCCGCCGCCGACAGCCACGTCGTCATGGATGAGGCCGCCGGCCACGCGGTCGTGGTCGGCGCTTCGGTCCGCCAGCTTCGAGCGCGAGCGGACGGAACGCTCGACCTCGAGGAGCTCGCCGAGAGCTTCCGCGACCCGAGCGACCCGCACGAGCCGTTGACGGGTCTCGTCGCGCTCGAGAACACCCACGCCCACTCGATGGGCCAGCCCCTCACGCCCGCCTACGAGGCCGAGGTGGCCGCCATCGCCCATGCGCGCGGCGTGCCGCTCCACGTAGACGGGGCGCGCTTCTTCAACGCGGTCGTGGCGCTCGGCGTCAGCCCGGCGGAGCTGGCGGCGCCGGCCGACTCGGTGACCTTCTGCCTCTCGAAGGGCCTGGCCTGCCCGATCGGGTCAATCCTCGTCGGCAGCCGGCCGTACATCGAGCGAGCCCGCCGCGCGCGCAAGCTCCTGGGCGGTGGGATGCGCCAGGTCGGCGTGCTGGCAGGGCCCGGGCTCGTGGCGCTGTCAGACGGCCCGGACGGGATGATCGCGCGGCTCGCAGAGGACCACGCCAACGCCCGCCACCTCGCGGAGGGACTGGCCGAGCTCGACGCGATCGTCTC
The DNA here is from genome assembly GCA_963712585.1 of uncultured Chloroflexia bacterium. Taxonomy (GTDB): domain Bacteria; phylum Chloroflexota; class Limnocylindria; order Limnocylindrales; family CSP1-4; genus CAVQIH01. Next base: position 15,330 of record CAVQIH010000001.1, on the reverse strand, counting down.
CGCGGGCGGGGTCGCCCAGCCCGAGCCGGGCCGCCTCGATCCGTCGCGGGTGCGGACCAACTTCGTCGTCTTCCGCGTCCAGCGCGACCGGGCGGCGTTCCTGACATCGCTTCGGGACCGCGGTGTGCTCATGGTGGAGTACCCGCACGGGACGGTCCGGGCGGTCACTCATTACGGGATCACCGCAGCGGACGTGGAGGCGACGGTTCGGGCGACCGCCGGCGCCCTGGCGGCGACCGCACCGGCGTCTCCCGCCACGCGCGTCTAGACTGGGCACGAACTCCAGGCGACCACTGCCAACGTCCTCCCGCGCGGCAGGGCGGCGCCCGAGACCCGCCCAACATCGAGAGGGACCCGTGACAGAGCCCACGCTGACCCGGCCCGCGCCCGCTCCGACCCCCGGACGTCTCGACGAGCCGTTCTACGACCTGGTGGAGGCGCGGTTCCGGCGGCTGATCAAGGATCACCCCGAGCTGGCCACCTATGTCGGCATCCACACCGAGGATCACCGCCTGGGAGATGCCAGTCGCGAGCGCGTCCTCGAGGAGATCGAGCGCGATCGCGCTCACCTCGCCGCGGTGGAGGCGCTCGATCCGGCGGAGCTCTCGGCCGAGGTCCGCTTCGAGCGCGACCTGGAGGTCCACAACGTCCGCCTCGAGCTCTTCGATCTCGAGGTTCACCGGGTCTGGGAGCGACGCTCGACGGCCATGGACGGCGTCGGCGACGGACTCTTCTCGGTCTTTGCCCGCGATTTCGCACCGCTCGCCGAGCGGCTGGTCTCGCTGGCCGGCCGGATCGAGGCGATCCCCCGGTTCCTGAGCGAGCACCGGACGCGGGCCGTGCGGCCGCCGGTGCGGCTCTGGCAGCAGCTCGAAATCCACTCCGGCGACGGCTTGCCCGCGTTCCTCGACGAGATCGTGGCCTCCGGCGAGCGAGTCCTGGCCGAGAGCGATCAGCGACGACTCAGCGCGGCGGCGCGGCAGGCCAAGGTGGCCCTGGCGGACTACGCGTCCTGGGTCCGCGAGGGCCTCGGGGCGGCCGTCGACGACTGGCCCCTGGGACGCGAAACGTACGACCAGCTGGTCCAGCTGCGGGCCTTCGACGGCCTCGATGCGGACGCCATCCTCGAGACCGGCCGGCAACAGCTGGCGGCCAACAAGGCCGCCCGGGTCGCGGTGGCCAGGCAGATCAATCCGACCGTGGACGAGCCGACCGTGGTCGATCGGATCAAGTCGGATCACCCGGCCACGTTCGAGGCGGCCCTGGGCGCCTACCGCGACGCGATGACCCGCGCCCGCAAGCACCTCATCGACCGCGACCTGGTGACCGTCCCGGCCGACGAACGGTTGGTGGTGATTCCGACGCCGGAGTACTTGCGCAATGTGCTCCCTTTCGCGGCCTACTTCGATGCCCCGAAGTTCGACCCGAATCCGCACGGGATCTACGTCGTCACGCCTTCAGTGGACGACGACCCGGGCGCCATGCGGGAGCACAACTACAGCTCGATCAGCAACACCAGCGTCCACGAGGCCTATCCGGGCCACCACCTCCAGATGGCCGTGGCGGGCCAGCACCCCTCGCTGACTCGGCTGATGACGAACGCGCCCGAGTTCGTGGAGGGCTGGGGAATGTACTCCGAGCTGATGATGCGCGAGGAGGGCTTCGACGACGCGCCCAACTTCTGGTTGAACGTCCACACGGACGCGATCTGGCGGGCCTGCCGGATCATCCTTGACATCCGCCTCCACCGGGGCGAGATCGGCGTCGACGAGGCCGTCGCCTTCATGATCGGCCACACCTCCTTCGAGGAATCGAACGCCCGGGCGGAGGTCAACCGCTACACCTACACGCCGACCTATCAACTGTCCTACCTGCTCGGCCGGGTGCTCCTCCTCCAGCTGCGCCAGGACGAGCGAGCACGCCTCGGCGCCTCTTTCCGGCTGAAGGACTTCCACGACACGCTGCTCCGCAACGGGAGCATTCCCATCAGCTTCCATCGGCGGCTGCTGCGCGAGGGCCTGGCGGAGAGCCCGGCGCTCGCGGCGGGATCCACCGGCCGCACCTAGGGTCGCGGATCGCAGGCGTGCAGGTCATCCCGTCGATCGATCTGGAGGGGGGTCGGTCGCGCCTGGTCTCATGGCCTGGCGCGGCCACCGGGGAAGGCACCCCGACCGACCGGCCCGAGCGGATCGCGGCGGGCTTCGTCGCCCGTGGGGCGCGCTTGATCCACGTGGTCGACTTCGACGGAGCCCGCGCGGGCCGCCCCGGGAACCTTGAGGCGATCGGACGGATCGCGTCGAGGGTGGCTGCCCCGCTCCAGGTTGCCGGCGGTGTCGAGGGGCCCGACGAGATCCGGCTCGTGTTCGCCGCAGGTGCCACCCGCGTCGTGGTCGGGATGGGGATCGCGGATTGGCCCCAGCGGCTCGCCGATTGCCTCGCCGTCGCCGGCGACTGGCTGGCCATCGGGCTCGATGCGCGCCCGGCGCGACTCGCCGAGTACCCCTGGCGTCGGGCCGTGCGACCGACACTTCCAAGTCTCGTGGCTGAGCTCGTCGCGGCAGGCATCCGGCGGTTCGTGCTGTCGCATGGTGAAGGCGTTCCTGACCGGACGACTCTAGCCGCGCTCACCAGCGTCAGCGACGCCGAGATCCTGGTCGCCGGTGGCATCACCGAGCTCGACGGGATTTCGCCGCCTCCGCGACTCGGGCGCCGCCGGGCTCATCATCGGAGAGCCCCTTCTGTCGGGCGCCCTCGACTTCAGCGCCGCCCTGGAGGCCGCCGCATGATCTCTGGCTCCTCGTCCCTGCCGCGCCGCCGTGGCCCGGCCAAGGCGACCCCGCCGGTGCTGCTCCTGGTGGTCGCGGTGCTCGTTGTCGCGTGCTCAAGCGGTGGTGCGAGCCCGGGCGCCTCGGTGCCCATGGGCGCGGGGTCAAGCTGCCCCACGAGCGCACCGGCTCCGATGCAGGCCGGCCAGACGGCGACTGTCACGATCGAGACTGCCAAAGGCACGATCGCGATCAGAGTCGATGGGGGTCTGAGCCCGAACGCGGCGGGCAACTTCGTGGCCCTGGCCGAGTGTCGCTTCTACGACGGCGTCGTCTTCCATCGCCTCGTACCCGGGTTTGTCATCCAGGGCGGCGATCCGAGTGGCAACGGCAGCGGCGGTCCCGGCTACACCATCAAGGACGAGGCGGTGAGGGGCGAGTACAAGCGGGGCACGGTGGCAATGGCCCGGACGTCCCTCCCCGACTCACAGGGCTCGCAGTTCTTCATCGTCCTCGACGACCAGGCTGGGCCCACGCTCGACTACTACCGAACCTACGCCATCTTCGGCGAGGTGATGTCCGGGATGGACGTCGTGGACACGATCGCGGCAATGCCCAACAGCGGCGAGGCCTCGGGCAACACGGCCCTGGAGCCGGTCGCCATGAGCAAGGTCACGGTCAGCAGACCTTGACCTCAGTGCCGGCCAGCGCGGTCGGCGACGACCCGAGTTGGATGGTCGGCAGACGACCCCGGCGCAGAGGAGGACCACCGATGACGACGGCCACCATCGCCACGGCCAAGGGCGACATCGAAGTCGAGCTTTTCATGGACGGCGCGCCCAAGGCCGCCCAGAACTTCCTCGACCTCGCCCGCAAGGGTTTCTTCGACGGAGTGATCTTCCATCGGATCGTGCCCGGCTTCGTCATCCAGGGCGGCGACGGCCAGTTCGGCAGGTCGCCGGACGTCGACCACGGGCGCGTCGGGACCGGGGGGCCCGGCTACCGCTTCGCCGACGAGCCGTTCGGCGGCGACTACGTCCGCGGTGCCGTGGCGATGGCCAACGCCGGGCCAAACACGAACGGGAGCCAGTTCTTCATCTGCCTGGCCGATCTCTCGGGCAAGCTTCCCAAGAACTACACGATCTTCGGCCAGGTGACGAAGGGTCTCGCCGCCGTCGACGCGATCGCGGCGGGGAAGACCGGGCCGCAGGACCGGCCGCTCGAGCCCGTGGCCATGACCTCGGTCACCATCGCCGAGGACTGACCGCACTCCCCGCGCCGAACAAGGGGAGGCGAGAAAGGTTGCGGAATATTAACCAAGATTCGGGCAGAAACCATTGGCTCCGCGGGCTGGAAAGGTTATCATTTCGTTGCTGCTCGTCAGCCTGCTGCCCCAGTTACAAGGCCATGGGTAGGTAGGGTCAGGGTAGCCGGTGCAGCCGGCGTGATAGATGCCCTTGTAGCGCGGCAGAAGTCGGGTCCGTTCGCGGGGCCGACCCTTCACCGGGACAGCATCGAAGCGGCTCCTTCGGGAGCCGCTTCGGGATTCATGGGCCGGTTGGGTCAGCGGTTGGCGGAGAAGTTGCCGCGGACGTTCAGCTTGACCGAGTCCAACCCGTCGATACCGTCGATGCCCGCGCACGAGAACTCACCCGCGAGCCCGGATGCGTCGTTCTTGGTGACCTTCACGTCGCAGCCCTGACCCCAGCTCCCGCCGGTCGTCAGGGACGTGCTGATAATGGCGAGCCCACCCGTTTCCCCCTCTGTCGTCGCGAGGGCGATGGTCACGGTGGTCGTGCTGGCTGCGTCGACCCAGCCCAGGCTCGTCACCCCGCTGATCGAGAGGCCGCTGGTATTGCTGGCGATATCGATCGTCGCGTTCTTGTCGCCCGAGATCTCGACATGCACCGAGCCGCTGGCGTACGCACCATCGGCGATCACCGGGATGTCGACGCTGCCCCCACCGCCACCACCGCCTCCGCCTCCGCTGTCGTCGGTCGCCGCGCCCGGTTCGGTCGCCGCGCCCGGTTCGGGCGTAAGGGTGGCGGCCCCGTCGTTGCTCGAGGCGCCCGGCGAGGACGATCCCCCGCACGCGGCTACGAGAATTGCTGCACCGGCGATGAGGACGAGCAGGCGCGCGGGTGGGCTAGCGTTGGTCATGTCGCATCTCCTTGGGACCGAGGACGTCGCGACGATTGCGAAGGACGGAGCCTACCATGCGCACAACGTCAATCACGCACCTGCAGCCCGCCAACCGGAACGAGCCCGGACTCGAACGTTTGTGCTATGATGAAGGCTCGCCGCAATCCGCGACGATGCTCCGCGTGGTCGACCCCCTTCTCGAACGGACCGTGCGTTCTGCCATCCCTGTTCGGGAAGCGTTGGAGGTCTTCATGACCACCGGTACCATCAAGAAGGTCATCTCTGACCGCGGCTTCGGCTTCATCGCCGCCGAGGATGCGAAGGAGTACTTCTTCCATCGTGGCGGCCTCGATTCCTCGATCGACTTCGACCGCCTCGTCGGCGGCGAGCGCGTCCAGTTCGAGATCGAGCAGAGCCCCAAAGGCCCGCGCGCAACGCAAGTGCGGTCCGCCTAGCCCCCTGGGCGGCCCGCCCGCCGGGCGGGCCGCCCAGGCCCGGCCAACAGACTGCGTTCGTCTCGGCGCGTCGAGGACCCAACTGCGCGAGCAGACTATCGTTCACTCGCTATCACCCGACTCAGCGAGGCCCGGGCCCGCGTCCGCGACTGGCCGGCGACTGGCCGTCGGACCTCCACCACGCGGCCGCGCGCTGACCGAAGGCAGGAGCTTCGACATGGCGACATGGGACGCCCGGGAATGGCTGGCAGGCCTCATGGGCTGCGAGCGAAGCGAGCTGGCCGTCCGGAGCACCGATCGGTACGGCCCTGAGACGCAGGTGCGATACGAGCGCGGCGACGAGTCAGTCGCTCGGCTGATCGTCACCGGACCGATCCTGCCGATGGGCCAACGGACAGGCGCGGGCCACTGGCTCGTCTCCGCTCAGATCGGCTGGGACTCACAAGGCGCCCACACCATCGACGTCCCTGAGGGCAACGAGATCGTCTACTAGCCCGGGGCGTCCACAGGATGAGGCGGCCGAGGTCGCGGTTGGCTGACCGATGTGCTGGCCGACCTTGTCGCCCCAGACGCGCGCCGCGCCGAGCGTCGGCTGACGCGGCCGCTGACGACGCATCGCGGGACGGTGACGTCGTCCGCGAAGGCGATGTCGATCCCGACTCTAGGATGTTCGGACCCGGTATTGCGACCGGTGGTGACGCGTGCTACGTTTCGCTGGTACCGGTTCCACGGGAGCCATGATCGATCTCTGAGAGGAGGACATCGTGCGAAGTCGATTCGTCGCTGCCCTGGGCGTCGTCGCCCTCGTGGTGACTGCCTGCGGGAGCTCCGCCACACCATCGCCGGCCGCGTCCGTCGCGGCTCCGACGACGGCAGCGTCAGCCACACCCGCCCCGTCTGCGACCCCGTCTGCGACCCCGTCTGCGACCCCGTCTGCCGCCACCGGCTCCTTTCTCGAGCGGGCGCTAGCCGGCGAGTTCAAGGGCCTGCACGTGACGGCCACCGGGCCGTTCGTCGATGCCGATGCCGTCAAGTTCAACGCGACCATGCAGGACTTCACGGACAAGACGGGCATCATCATCGACTACGCGGGGAGCAAGCAGTTCGAGGCCGTGATCTCGGCCGAGGTCGACGGCAACAACGCCCCCGACATCGCCGACTTCCCGCAGCCGGGCCTCCTGGCAAGCTTCGCCAAGGGCGGCAAGGTCATCGACCTCACAAACAAGCTGGACCAGGCCGCCCTCAAGGCGAACTACGTCCAGTCCTGGCTCGACATGGCGACGATGCCCGGTCCTAGCGGCATCCATCATGGCCGGCGTCTGGGAGCGGGTGAACGGCAAGAGCTTCGTCTGGTATCCGAAGAAGGCATTCGACGCGGCCGGCTACAAGGTCCCGACCACCTGGGACGAGCTCACGGCCCTCCAGAACCAGATCGTCGCCGACGGCGACACGCCGTGGTGCATCGGCATCGAGTCCGGCGCCGCGACCGGCTGGCCGGTCACCGACTGGCTCGAGGAGTATCATGCTCCGCACGACCAGCCTTCGAGAACTACGACGACTGGGTCAGCCACAAGCTGCCCTTTGACTCCCCCGAGGTCAAGGCGGCGGCCGAGAAGGTCGGCGACCTGTTCCTCGACCCCAAGCTCGTCAACGGCGGCACGGCCGGCATCGTGTCCACCAACTTCGGGGACTCGCCCAAGGCGATGTTCACCGATCCGCCCAAGTGCTGGCTCCACGCCAGGGCAACTTCATCACCTCGTTCTTCCCGGCGGACGTCAAGCCGGGCGTGGACTACGACGTGTTCTACCTGCCGGGTATCGACCCGCAGTACGGCAGCCCGGTCCTCGTCGCCGGCGACATCTGGGCGGCCTTCAGCGATCGCCCCGAGGTCATGGCCGTCATGGAGGAGTTCACCAAGGGTGAGCACCTCAAGGCCTGGATGGCCGCCGGTGGCGCCATCGCCCCGCAGAAGGACGCGGATCCCGCCTGGTACGGGACCGACGTGATCTCCGCCTTTGTCGGCAAGACCATCCAGAACGCGACCTCCGTGCGGTTCGACGCCTCCGACTTGATGCCGGGTGCCGTCGGTTCCGGTGCTGAGTGGAAGGAGTTCACCAGCTGGATCTCCGGCAACAAGAGTCTGGACGCGGCCCTCAAGGACATCGACGCGGCCTGGCCGGCGCAGTAGCGGCCGGCGTCGCCTAGCGACCAGCTGACCGATCACCGACCCTGGGTCGGGGACCCACGTCCTCGACCCAGGGTCTCGTTTCCCCTTAGGGCCGTGACACCGACCGTCCGCGTCGGTGATGGCGATCTGGGAGGGACCTCGTGACCGAAAGCCTCGCCGCGGATGCCAGCCGACCGGCGAAAGGGGCGCTGTGGGCGCTCACGTTCGCCGGGCGTCTCCTGATCTCCATCCTCGTACCGCTCATCGCCTTCATGATCCTGTGGCAGGGCTTCCTGTTCCTGCGCCAGAACGACGCGCCGAAGGTGGTCACGGGCGCGATCGCCATCGCCTGGGGCGTGGGCGGCATCGCGCTCATCTATTGGGTGATGAACTGGGTCCTCGCCCGCCTCCCGGAGCGGGTCGGCTCGCGCATCCTGCCGTACCTGTTCGTCGGCCCGGCGCTCGCGATCCTTATCTGGTTCCTGGCCCTGCCGGCGCTTCGGACGTTATGGATCAGCCTGTTCAATGCCGACAGCTCGAAGTTCATCGGACTCGGCAACTACACCTCGATCTTCAGGGACCCGGGGATGCTCGAGGTCTTCCGGAACAACCTCCTGTGGCTGGTGGTCGGGACCACGCTCGTCGTCGTGATCGGCCTGTTGATCTCGGTCCTCGCTGACCGGAGCCGGTTCGAGTCCCTGGCCAAGACCATCATCTTCATGCCGATGGCGATCTCCTTCGTCGGCGCCGGCATCATCTGGAACTTCGTCTACGTGTACCGCCAGGCCGGCGAGCCGCAGATCGGGTTGCTCGACGCGGCGGTGACGGGCCTGGGTGGCCAGCCGCAGGCCTGGACCACGCTCCTGCAGCCCTGGAACAACCTGTTCCTGATCGTGATCATGGTCTGGCTCCAGGTCGGCTTCGCGATGGTCCTCTTCTCGGCGGCGATCAAGGGCATCCCCGCCGAGCTGACGGAGGCGGCCCGGGTCGACGGGGCCACCGAACGCCAAGTCTTTGCGCGGGTGACCGTGCCGATGATCCGGGGGACGATCATCACCGTCTCGACCACGGTCATCATCCTGACCCTGAAGATCTTCGACATCGTGATCGTGATGACCGGCGGCCAGTTCGGGACCGGCGTGATCGGGACGGAGTTCTACCGGCAGTACTTCACGAACCGGAACTTCGGGATCGGGTCCGCGCTCGCGGTCATCCTCCTGATCGCGGTGATCCCGGTGATGATCTACAACCTGCGTCGCTTCCGCAGCCAGGTGGGCTTCCGATGACCGTCTCCGACGAGCAGCGGCTCGCTCACCACCCCTCGGAGTTCCCTCCGGTGAAGCCCGCCGCGAAGCCCCGCCGACGCCGGCGTTCGATCAATCGCGGCAAGGTCTTCATCAACACCGCGCTCATCTTCATCTGCTTCATCTGGCTGATCCCGACCGTGGGATTGCTCGTCTCGTCCTTCCGCATGCCAGATGACCTCCAGAACAGCGGCTGGTGGACGGTCTTCCCGCACCCCGACCAGGTCACGGTCTCCAGGATCCCGATCCCCGCCGGGCTCGACACGAGTGGCGTGATGACGATCGAAGGGGCCACCGGCACCTTCGAGCAGTTCCGGGCCGGGATCAAGACCCCCGACGGCCGGCAGGTCACCTGGGTCGGCAACAAGCGGGCCGGCCGGATCGAGATCAAGCAGCAGCAGATCACCGCGAACACGAATTTCACGCTCGACAACTACGACAAGGTGCTGACCGGGAAGGACTACGTGGTCACCTCGGCCGACGGCTCGACCCAGACCGTCCACGGCGACGACATCAGCGGGGCCTTCATCAACAGCCTAGTCGTGGCAGTCCCCTCGACACTCATCCCGATCCTCATCGCCGCATTCGCGGCCTACGGGTTCGCCTGGATGCGGTTCCCGGGTCGCAGCGTGCTGTTCATGCTCGTCGTGGCGATGCTGGTGGTCCCGCTCCAGATCGCGCTCGTGCCGATCCTTCGCGACTACGTGGCCGTGGGCCTCAACGGGACGTACCTTGCGGTCTGGCTGGCGCATACCGGGTTCGGCCTCGCCTTGGCCATCTTCCTGCTCTACAACTACATCAGCGAGCTGCCGCGAGACATCATGGAATCGGCGTTCATCGACGGTGCCTCGCACTTCCAGACGTTCTGGCGGCTGATCATGCCGCTGTCGGTCCCGGCCCTCGCCGCGTTCGCGATCTTCCAGTTCCTGTGGGTCTGGAACGACTACCTCGTGGCCCTGATCTTCATCGGTACCCGCACGGACACCCAGGTGGTTACGCAGCGTCTCGTGGAGATCGTCGGCTCTCGCGGTGACGCCTGGCACCTGCTTACGGCCGGCGCCTTTATCTCCATGCTGCTGCCGCTCATCGTCTTCTTCTCGCTCCAGCGCTACTTCGTGCGAGGACTGCTCGCCGGTTCCGTGAAGGGGTAGGCGGCGTGTCGTCTCCGGAGGCCAGCGCGGCTTGGTACTCGTCCGTGGCCCGATCGAACGGGCTGCCCGCGGGCTGATGGTGGCACTGTCGTCGCCGCCCCACATGACGGTGCAGGGGGACGTGGGCCGAGGCGACCCAGGGTGAGCGCGACCATCTCCGACGTCGCCCGCCTGGCCGGTGTCGGTCGCGGGACCGTCAGCCGGGTCCTCAATGAGCGCGCCAACGTCGATGCCGCGACGCGGGGCCGGGTCCTGGCGGCGATCCGCGAGCTCGATTTCGTCCCGAGCCCGACCGCTCGTCGCCTGAGCCTGCGGCGCACTCAGACGGTCGCCGTGATCCTGCCGTTCCTCACCCGCCCTTCGGCCGTGGAGCGTCTGCGCGGCATCGAGTTCGCCATCGTCTCGGCCGGCTACGACATGATCGTGTTCAACGTCGAGACCGCGGAGCGGCGTGACGCCGTCTTCCGCGAACTCCCGCGCCCCGAGCGCGTCGACGGGCTGATCATCGTGTCGCTGTCCCCCGCACGCGAGCGAGCTCGAGCGCATTCAGCGTTCGGGGCTGCCCACTGTGCTGGTCGACGCCCATCATCGCGAGCTGCCACGCGTGGTCGCCGACGACGCCCTGGGCGGCCGGCTCGCGACGGAGCACCTCATCGACCTCGGGCACCAACGGATCGGGTTCATCGGCGACTTGCCCCGGGTGCCCTTGGCCTTCACCTCGAGTCGCCTGCGCCTCAGCGGCTACCGTCGCGCGATGGGTCGGGCCGGCCTTGCGACGCCGGCTGGACTCATCGCCCTGGGCGCTCACTCGCGCCATCGGGCGTCCGGAGCTGGCCCATCGCATGCTGATCGGCCGGCGCCCACCAACAGCGATCGTGTGCGCAAGCGACACCCAGGCGGCGGGCGTCATCGAGGCAGCGTCCGCTCTCGGGATGGTCATTCCCGACGACCTGTCCGTCACCGGCTACGACGACCTCGAGCTGGCCGACCACCTGAATCTCGACCACGATCCGGCAGCCGCTCTTCGAGTCGGGGGTGCGGGCCGTCCAGCGACTCTTCGTTGGGATCGACGAGGGGCCGATGACCCCGCTCCGCGAGGTCCAGCGGATCAGCCTCGTCGTCCGTCGCAGCACCGCACCGGTGCGCGTTCGATGAGGCGTTCCGGCCAGGACGTCGTCGGCCATCCGCAGTCGGCGGCGGACGCGACGCCCGCGCTCGGGCGGACGCCGTTCCGGTACGGGCTCGATTGGTGGAAGCGTGGGGTCGTGTACCAGGTCTACCCGCGCAGCTTCGCGGACAGCGACGGCGATGGGACTGGAGATCTCCAGGGGATCATCGCGCATCTTCCCTACCTCGGGCCAGACGGGCTGGGCGTCGACGCCATCTGGCTCTCGCCGATCTACCCCTCGCCGGGCGTCGATCTCGGGTACGACGTCAGCGACCACGGCGCAGTCGATCCACGGTTCGGGAGCGAGGTCGACTTCGACCACCTGGTCGCCGAGGCCCACCGCCTCGGCATCCGGGTGATCCTGGACCTGGTGATGAACCACACCAGCGACCGGCACCCGTGGTTCATCGCCTCGCGCGCCTCGCGTCAGGGCCCTCATGCCGACTGGTACATCTGGCGCGATCCGGCGGGCGTCGATCGCGACGGCCGGCCGCTGCCGCCCAACAACTGGGTGTCCTGGTTCGGCGGCCCTGCCTGGACGTACGACCCGGGTCGTGGGCAGTTCTACCACCACACCTTCCTGCCCGAGCAACCCGAGCTCGACTGGCGCGTCCCGGGTGTCGAACCTGCCCAGTTCGCGATGGTCCGGCGCTGGACCGAGCGTGGCGTAGACGGGTATCGTCTCGACACCTTTAACGTGTTCCTCAAACACTCGGCGACTCCGTCGAACCCGCGCCGACGAGGCAGCTCGGCATGGACTCGCCAGGACCACCGCTTCGACCTCGACCAGCCCGACCTTCCCGGCCTGATCGGGCGGTTCCGGGCGATGCTCGACGAACCCCGGACCGGATGTCGGTCGGCGAGATGTTCGTGGGCACGACCGAAGGGGCGGCCGCGCTGACGACGGATCGTCACCTCGTGTTCGACTGGGAGCTCTTGACCCGGCCCTGGTCGGCCGATGCCTTCCGCGCCGCGATCCGCCGGCGCGAGCGGGCCTTCGGCCCGAGCCGGTGGCCGACCGCGGTCCTCTCGAACCATGACCAGCCGCGCCACGCGTCGCGCCTCTCGCCCCGCTCGGGACGTCGGCCGAGATCCAGGACGCCGTGGCGAAGGGTGCCGCCCTGATCCTGCTCAGCGTCCGGGGAACGCCGTTCCTCTACTACGGGGAGGAGCTGGGATTGGGCGACGTCGCGATCCCGCCCGAGGAGAGCACCGACGCGCCGGCGACCCGAGCCGGCCCGGACTTCCGGTGGTGGGATCGGTCGGCTGCACGGACTCCGATGCCGTGGGAGCCCAGTCCGGGCGGGGGCTTCACCACGGGTTCGCCCTGGCTGCGACTCGGACCGGACGCCAGGGTTCGGAACGTGCGCTCCGAGTCGGGAGATCCCAGGTCGGTGCTGCAGACGTACCGGCGGATCCTCGGCGCCCGCCGATCCATCCGTCCCCTCCAGGACGGCGCGCTGACGCTGACCCGGACCGGCGATCCGACGATCCTGGGGTTCCGCCGCCATGGGCCCGGTGGTGAGGCTCTGATCCTCGTATCGTTCGGGCCCAGGGCCGGTGTCGCCCATGTCACGCGTCCCACCCGCGGCAATCGCTGGCGGCCAGTCGTCGGCACCCACCTCGATCTGCCTGAGGCGTTTGACAAGACCTCGACCCTTCGGCTTCGTCCCTACGAGGGGATCATCGCGGTGGCCGGCGGAGGCTGAGCGGTCCGTTCGCCGGTGCTGCCGCTACGGGTCTGCTGGAGCCGCGCCAGCGCCGGGCGCCCGGCACGCGCACCGCAGAAGCCACGTTGGCGACGCAGATCGGCTGCCGGGCGCGTCGCTGGGCGAGCCCGTCACTACCCGGTCCCTGGACTGGTCGCAGGCCGATCAGCTTCCCGGGGGCGGAAGGCCCCCTTCGGCATTCCGGCCTTCCGCTGAGGGGGCCTGCCCACCCCCATCGCCCGTTGCCGGGGTCTCCTCGGTCTCAGGACGAGCCTCGTCGAGCCAGATCTCGAAGAGCGAGACCAGGACTGCGAGAACCGGCACACCGAACATGGCCCCGAAGACTCCGGCAACCTGGCTGCCGATGAAGACGGCGGCCAGGACGAGGACCGGGTTGAGGCCAACAGTGTCCGCCATCACGCGCGGCGAGACGACGTTCTGGACGATGAGCAGCAGGATCACGAAGGTGACCGTCACCGGGAGGATCACCTGGGGCTCGAACACCGCGGTGATCAGCACGAGCGGTATCCAGCTCACCAGCTGACCGAAGTACGGCACGCTCTGGAGCGCCGTCGTGACGACCACGATCAGCGGGGCGAATGGCACGCCGAAGGCGAAGCCGATCAAGCCCGCGACGAGGCCGTACAGCGCTGTCACGATGAACTGGCCCCGGATGAAGCCGCCGAACGAACGGCTCACCGCGGCCACGAACTCGTCGTAGTAGACGCGGTGGTGCGTGGGCACCAGGCGCCGCAAGTACGCCAGGAAGCTTGCCTTGCTGGCGACGAAGACCACGGCGATGAAGATGATCGCGCTGCCCGCGCTGAAGAGCTGCAGGCCACCGTTGAGGGCGGCCGCGAGCAGGTCCCTGGCGTTCCCGTTGAGCTGCGCCGCGACGTCGGACGCGGTGCGGGTGAGACTGATCGGGAGGCCCCACGCGTCGATCTGTGCCTGGATGGGGCCCAGCAGCCTGCCGATGGCGTCGTCGAAGGTGGATGCAGTCCCAGTGATCTCGGAGAGCGAGCTGATGACGGACGAGGCAATCGCGGCCAGCACGGCGATCGCGACCAGGACCGTGGCCGCGAAGACGAGGCCGGTAGCCGCGCCGCGCGGCAGGAACGGCAGTCGGGTGACGAGACGCGAGACGACCGGATCGATCAGGAAGGCCAGCAGCCAGGCCAGGAAGAACATGATCAGGATGCTGGAGAACGCGCTGACGACGCTCGCCACGAGATACGTGGAGATGCCCAGGGCGATGACGGGCAGGAGCAGGATGGTCCAGCGCAGCGCCGCCTGCTCGCGGCCCGAGAGGATCACGTTCCTGCCTGCACCAGCCGGTACGGCATCCGCCGTGTCGCGAGCGATGAGACCCGGCATCGAATCCCCTTGTTCCCTCATTGTGGCGACAGCGCCGGCACGGGCTGCTCGCTACGCTGGGTGACCTCGTGCCCGAGCTCGCCCGGGCCCTCGACTGACCCTCCCGTCCCGGCGAGGATCTCGCCAAGACGGGCGCCGGTCACGATCTCGTGCTCGACGAGCTCGCTCGCGAGCGCGTCGAGCGTCGCCCGATGCCCGCGCAGCACGTCGCTTGCCCGGGCGCGCGCCTCCTCGAGCAGCAGCGCGACGGCCGCGTCGATCCGGCTCGCGGTCGACTCCGCGTACTCACGCCCTGTCCCCAGCTCGCGTCCCAGGAACGGGTGCGTCTCGCCGACGCCGTACGACACGGGTCCGAGCTCGTCGCTCATGCCCCACAGGCCGACCATGCGGCGGGCCAGATCGGTGGCGCCCTTGAGGTCGCTCTCGGCACCCGTGGTGGGCTGCCCCATGACAACCTCCTCGGCCGCGCGTCCCCCGAGCATCACCGTGAGCCGCGCAAGGAGATAGGAGCGCGAGTAGTTGCGGCGGTCCTCGTTCGGCCGCTGCTCGGTGGCGCCGAGCGCGCGGCCGTGGGGCACGATGGTGACCTTCTGTACCGGGTCGGCGCCGGGGGTGAGCAGCGCGACCAGGGCGTGTCCGCCCTCGTGGTAGGCGACCGTGCGGCGCTCGTCGGCGTCGGTCAGGCCGGCCTGCTTCGTCCCGAGGACGATCTTGTCGAGCGCCTCCTCGAACTGCGCGGAGCCGACCGTGCTCTGCCCCTCGCGGGCTGCGAGCAGCGCGGCCTCGTTCGCGAGGTTGGCGAGGTCGGCCCCGGAGAAGCCCGGGGTCGCCCGCGCGATCGCGGCGAGCTCGACCTCGGGCGCGAGCGGCAGCCCGCGGGTGTGGATCCGCAGGATGGCCTCGCGACCGACGCGATCGGGGTAGCCAAGGGTGACCTGGCGGTCGAACCGGCCGGGCCGCAGCAGCGCCGGATCGAGCACGTCGGGCCGGTTGGTGGCCGCGATCACGATGAGGTTGGTCGTCTCGTCGAAGCCGTCCATCTCGACGAGCAGCTGGTTGAGGGTCTGCTCGCGCTCGTCGTTCCCGCCGCCC